>JBCBMU010000001.1:0-410792 GCA_039822145.1 Pseudomonadota bacterium
GCAACCGACGCGGTGCCGCTTCGCCGATCCGCATCAATAGGTAATCCTTGTACGGATCCAGCTTCGAACCTCGCTGCGCCCGCGGTCGGTAAGCTGGCTCCAAATCTGGATCACGCAAATATTTGCGAACCGTCTTACGGCTCATCTTCAACTCTCGGGAAATCGCGCGGATGCTCATACCGCGCCGGTGCAATACCCGGATCTCCATTACTTCGTCTCCTGTTATCATGGGCTCCCCGAAATCAACTTCAGAGAGCGTAACAGGTGGGTCCCTTTTTAACTGGCAAACTGGGGGACTTTTACATCGGCGCTAACAGCTTCAAAGCAGGCACATCAGGCAACCCCAAGGGTAGGCCTAAAGGTGCTCTCAATAAGACCACTCTGGCGGTCCAGGCATTACTAGAGGGTGAGGGTGAAGCGCTTACCCGCAAGGCTGTCGAGATGGCATTGAACGGCGATAGCGCTGCTATGCGGCTCTGTCTCGAACGGGTTTATCCTGCCCGCAAGGATATGCCGGTTGCGTTTGATCTGCCCGAGATGACCGGGGCCGAAAGCGCGGTGCATGCCATGGGGGCATTGTTGGAGGGCGTATCCAATGGTGACCTCACGCCCTCAGAAGCTGCTACCCTTTCGGGACTGGTCGAAGGTTATCGCAAAGCACTTGAGACGATGGAGCTCGAAGCTCGCATCGTTGCATTGGAAGAGGTTCGAAAATGAGCAATCTTGAAAGCCGCCTGAAAGCACTGGAAAGCACCACTCCGCTGGACCGGATCAAAGTAAGTGTTCTGATGCTATCCTCACCTGAGGACAAAATCCCTCACGTGGCTTGGATTATGGATGGCCCAAACAAGAATACTCAATTGGAGAGACTCGAGCATGAGAGCCGTGAAGCATTCGAAGCACGCGTTGATCGCGTACGCCTAGGAGCATCAAAGGAAGGACCCTTGCAATGAGTAGTTTGAAGCGTCGATTGCAATCTCTAGAGTGCGAAGCTGGCAAAGGGGCTCCGAGTATTAGTGTGATTATTAGGCGCTTCATGCGTCCTGGTCCCAATGGACCTGTCGAGACAGGCCTTTCTGTGGCGCGCATTTGCAACGGTTCAAATGCCAATTCTCATGTGGCGACCCGAGCAGGTGAATCCTCAGAAGGGTTCGAGCGGTGTGTCGAACAGAAAACCACGCTGGGAGCGACTGTATGACTTCCTTCGATGCTACGCAGCGTAAACGCGCCGATACCTACTTCAAGCCAGGGCAATCAGGTAATCCTAAAGGGCGTCCAAGAGGCTCTCGATCCAAGCTCGGTGAGAAATTCTTGGCGGCGCTCCATGACGATTTTGAAGAGAATGGAGTCGAGGCGATCGCGAGGGTCCGAAAAGACAAGCCCGAAGTATATTTGAAAATCATCGCATCGATCTTGCCCAAGCATCTGAACTTGGAATCCAAAGAATTAAGCGAGCTATCGGACTCCGACCTCAACAACAGAATTGCAGGGTTGGTGATGGAGCTTGGTATCAGTGATTTGGGCGAGTTGCTCAGCTCCATCGACGATGAACTGACGGTCGTTGGCGCAAAAAAATACGCAAACTGAGAACGTTACGGACATGACAGAGACCACAAACAGAGACTTCAATAAAACCCTTGGTCGGCCTATGGAAGCCCCGCCGAAAGAGCACAAAGACATAAAGAAGGCCCTTCGGCATCCTGACGACATCGCTGATTAAGAAGTCTGCGGTTCAAGTTCTGCTTTCAGAAGTTCCGATAGTCTTTGACGAAACTGCGGAGCCGTGAAGCTAGTCGGTGGCTTAAACTTCTTGTCCCACTTTTTAAGCACCGCTTTGAGTTCAGCTTTTGGCATGAGCCGATTGATTAGGATTAGCATACGATCGATTTCAGCTCGCTGCATTGTTCTCGCTGTCGAGAGCGAAAGCGTTGGCCGCGTATAGGGATCTCGCCTTTCAAAAAGTAAGTCATGCAAAGCTGAGACGATTTCCGTCTGAGTGAACCCGGACGAGACCGATCGCTTCGGTTCCCACTTTTTCGAGATCTTTTTCAGTTCCGAGATGGTGAATAATTGATCCAAGGCGGTCGCGAGCTCTTGTTTCTGAGAGTGGGAAAGAGCGCGCGCGTCTTCCAAATCGTATTCGGCAAGCAGCACTATGAGCGCAGCCTTCAGGGCCTTGAGATACTTGGCGCTGTTGACCGCAGATAACGAAACTCGTGGTGCGACCGCGGTAATGAGTTCAACCCTATCAACCATTTGCTTCCTCAATCTTTCTGGATAATGCGTTCATTATGTTGCGTAGTTCTAGCGCGCCAGCATCGCTATAAATCTGATTCAACGTCTTTGGCGTGTCCATTTGGATGCGACTCCTAACGCGAGCTCGATCGCTGAAAGGCGCCAGGCGGCCAAATACCCCATTTTCTGCGTTTCCCGTTTCCGTTTTTAACATTTCAGGCTGCTGTGCTAGGGTTTCGATGGCGTTGACTACGTCAGCACCCCCGTTGAGTTTCGCGCGGCTCACAATGAAATTGGGTGACTGTCCCTTAGCGTTTCTTTGAATATAGTCAGATAGTAATTCTTTACCCCATAGCGCAAATCTGTCGGGCGTAATCGGGCATAGAACTAAGTCAGAAGCTCTTATGGCTCCAAGCGCACTGATAGACTGACCGGGTGGGCAATCAACGATCACGACCTTACCGTCTGCTTTTAACTCTCTAAGAAATTCGCCGATCACGCGGAGAAGTTCTTCGCCACCATCCGACGATTGCTGTTGAGCTTCTAAATCCCAGTACTTATCGCTGTTCGGATAGAGGTCGCAATTCACGTGGGACCGACCTGAAATCCGATGAACCATTCCCTTTCGAAATAGCTCCTCATCATTACCGCGTTTATGGATTCTGTCATCAATCAGCGTGTGCAGCGTGATCTCTGCCTGTGTTTGGCCTATGAAGTCATCATCCGTCAGCAATGCACGGCTGGCGCTCGACTGCGGATCCAGATCAACAATCGCGACTTCTTGTTCTGCTTCGGAGACGATCGTGTCCGCCAGCGCAATTGCGAGCGTCGTTTTTCCTACCCCACCCTTACGGTTCACGATGCTAATGATGCAGGGCTTCATGAGGCGTGTGCCAGCTGTTTGAGTTGATCTTGCTTATCCTGGGGTAGCCGTTCAGTTAAGAACCGCTCGACCCTATGCGGATCAGGGTGATTGCGTACCGCCTGCAATTCGACTTCGAGATCGGAGATTCGAACCTCTGGTTCGACGGCAGTTATCCTGAAAGTGATTAGACCAAGACCGTGTTCAGTGCAGTGCTGTTTTGTCATCTCGGTGATTGAAGGGTCTAATGTCGACGTTGGAATCACCACAAACGAGTAGTGTCCGAACCGGGTGTGAGCGAGCGCTTCGTGGACCGCAAGCAAGTTGGTTCCAGCGAGGTTTTTCACTTCAAAGGTAAGGACGTCCAAGTGCCGAACTGGATCGAAAGTGAACTGTCGAATTGTAGCCAAGGTGAAGTCTGGGCGAGAGAACTGCCCACTGCCAACAGCACCTCCGAACGCAGTTCTATGAAAAACAGTTTGATTGTGAGCAACGCGGATTTGCTCGAGGAAGCTCTCTTGGTGCAGCCGGTCTTCGAGCGGGTCGTACAAGTCTTTCTCAGGCGCATCATACTCGACAAGCTTCATTTGGCTGCCCTGAACCGAGATTAAGCCAGCTTGCTGCAAGGATTTTAGAGCTTCGGAGAAATCCGATTGTGGTATTGCTTGTCTATTGGCAATTGCGCAAGCGTCAGCAACATCCTGAATAGGTCTGAAGCGCGCTGAAGGCGCGTGATCTCGAATTAACTTAACAATATGCTCCAAAGCACTCCACCCAGCACCAATACTAAACTTCAAGGGCGCTTTCTGCGCTTTCAATCTATGAAGCAGACCGTGTATTCGTGGGCAACCCGGATTCGAGTTAAAACAGATCCGCTTGGATAGGCTTTGCTTCAGGCTTGTTTGATTTAAGGGACTTTAACGCGTTCGATTGGGTTGAGAGCTAGTGTTAAAAAAGCCCGCCAGAATAGCTGGCGGGCTTTGATCTGGGAGACTTTTCCTTAAACCCCATTAAGGGCCATTTGTGGAGTATCGACTGCATACTTCCAGCTTCCATCATCATTGTTCATTGTGCGAACAAAACCAGCAGCGCTGAACGCAGGATTAGATTCTGACTCATGCTCCTGAATAATCTCGTACAATTTCACAATGATTTCGCTCCCCTCTGGCTGGGCAGCAGGTGAGGTTAAGAAGAGAGTTCTTATCGCCAACGCGGCTGGTCCGGGGAGTTCTGTTTTTTCTTTCTCCCACCGCGCATATGTTTGGGTGTCTACACCCAGTTTTTTGGCAAGCTCTGCTTGTGTCAGCTTCATATGCCTGCGCAGGAAATTTATCTCTGCGGGGCTCAAAGCATGATTGTCTTTCACAATGGAAATACCAATAGTTTTCCAGAGTGAATCAATGTTGCGGATTCGGACGTATTCTTTTTCCCCAACAGTTTCCCGCTTGAAGCCGCTAGCGAGATAAATGTTTTTCAGCCCACACTGAGTATAGTGCAGGCAATCATCGCTCTCGTGATCGCCACATTTGTATACTCTTGGCTCAGTCATCGCATATCCTCCCATTCAACCGTAACTATCAGTATATTCTGATTTTCAATCAGTACGGTGACAACTCCAACTTCTCTCTTGTGTTTTATACGTTTTGTCATCTTGCAAACCCATTCGCCAGCGTTTTCGCCAGGGCGTATATCGTTGTCGATGTAACCAGTCCTAAGTGTATCATAGATCATTTCATCCGTTATATCTCGCTCATCCTGACGTTCTAATGAATGGTCTGTCGGTATGAGCACATTATACGAATCTGCCGCTAACTCCCTAATTCTCGCCTGCAGCTGGTCTGGCCGCGGGCGAAAACGCACAACTTTGTTTTCATTTGAGTCATCAGCCATTCCGCATATCAATATGATAGGCCGCGACCTGTCAATATGATAGATGGTTATTTGCTAACGATTTGCAAATAAAATAGCCAAAATGTCACATCATCTCTGTCAATACCCTGCAAACTCCCGGCTAACCGGCGCATCCAGCGCATTGCATAGTACCTGAGTAACCAATGTTCCGTTATTCAGTCGGAGGTGATCTTCCAGCCAAGCGGCATAGCTCGCGTACCATTTCAGGTGTTTTGGCGGCACAAAGGTATGCTGCCGCGTTCTCTGAATCGCAGTCGCGAGGAGATACAAGCCGAGGCCCAACCGTTGGCGCATCCAGTATTTCCGCAACGCGGCCCAAAATACGAAGCTCGACATCATGTTTTGTAGCGACAGTTTGCGCCTGCTGAAGATCTTTCGCCATCAATGTTCCGGCATCCATCCAATCTCCATCAACCAGTTCTTCAATTAAATGGACAAGACCTCGTCGCAACAGCCGGTGTCTAAGCAGCTCTGGAATCGAGTAGATTTCATCAAAGATCTTGTTGGGTTTCCATAAATGTAGGGCGACAGGGGCGACACAGGCGACAACCCAGATAAATATCTGAATTTATTGACATAAACTGTCGCCTTGTCGATGGCGACACACGGGGCGACAATCCTAAATTGCATTTGTCGCCCCTAACGTCGCCCTTTGAGAGGCGACAGGATTGTCTCGCCGTTTCAAGGGGTTGGATGCATTGTCGCCCCAATCGCCTCTGTCGCCCAGCTTTGGGTTCAGCGTCACCTTGGAGTCGATCTCGCGCACCCAATTGGCTTCACTCAAAACCTTCATCGCATCCGAACGCGCTTCTTTCTTTCGGCAAGACTTGGGGCCACGCCTAGCGAGCTCTCGCAGCTCAGCCTGACCGCCAACTTTCTTAAGCCAATCTACAATCGCTTGGGCTTTATCGATGTCTTCATTGGCGGGCAGCAGGTCAGACAATCTGATCAGCTCCGCAAGGAAGTAATTAGCCAGACCGATTCCGCTCCGCATCGAAGCTTCTGAGACAACTTGCTCGTCTTTCAAAACGGCTAATACACCGGCAATTCGTGCGGCATTTTCATGAGATTTGTTTGCCAGGTCCGAGTACCCTGACAAATCCCCGGTTGGCGCAAGCTTGCGCTTGATGGAATTGTAGAAACCAACAAGCAGCTGAACAGCATCAGGCTCCATTTGCAGCATTGGTCGATCAACATCGCCTTCAATGCTGCGAGCACTTGCTCGATCTAGAATCTCTTCGATCCGCTCTGCAAATGCCATGACGTTTGACGTCACAGCGTCCTCGCGCCACTCATCTACAGACATTTGACGAGTGCCCATTGTGGTTGGCGGCTCATGCACCAGGAAGCGCGCGAGGCTTCCTTGCCCGCGTGCCATGGGGTCTCGCAGAAATGGCACGATGGCTACGCGCTGCCCAAGCATGTGAACCGCCAGGCGGCAATCTCGAATCGTTCGGGTTTCAGAGTTTTGCCCGGTGCCTTTGATTTTCTTAGTGACGGCGCTGCCGTCCCAAAACTTTGACAGAGACGATAACCCGCTCAGCTTATTCTCAGACTTCATAGAGTATCCCGCCAAGAACTGGCCGGCTTCGTCGCTCATAAGTGCTTGCGATGGATGGCCCTCAAGAAAGCCTTGGGTCAGACCTTCCATGGTGCCATTGTTAGCGACAATCTCGGGCGAAAGCACCGGAAAGGGCTCGCTCTCGCTGAGCTCGTTCGCTTGACGGTCACGAGCAGCTTTGCCTCGTAGCTCTTCGATAAATCGATTCACACCAATCATCGCGTATTGATCAGCCGTGGATTTGCGCTCGCCACTTCGACCAATAGTGAGAATGAAGAGCGATAGAGGCCGTCTATCCTGACCCCTGAAAGCCACATCATAGCAGCCTTGTGCAGCGAGGCTTGCTACAGACAGCACTGAGGCGCCCGCGAGCGCTGGCGGACACTTCACGCTTTTCTGTATGTCACGAGCGACCGCTTCCATCGGGCCCAGCGCCTCCATTGGAAAAGGCATTGGAGCACTGTCGGGGCCTGCCAAGGGCTCTGGATTTGGCCAAGCACTCGTGCGTTCAGGCAGTCGATTGGCGAGGTCAATCAATGAAGTAGGGTCCGGCATGTTCACGCACTCCTTTTGTGAAGGTTGCGAGGTTTGCTAAGACCACGTTCCCAATGCTTGCGGGCGGTTTCTTGGAACGCCGCGACGCCCAACTGCTTGATTATCCCAGACTTGCTGGCAGCAATTTGGATTGCGGAACGGCACTCTGTGTCATCGAGCTCACCGCCTGCGCTTAGACGCGCCAAGGTGTAACAAACGTCTGATAGCACTGTCTCGGGTGGTCGAGATTTTGATCTCAACGTGGACAGGCGCCCAAGTTCACTCTTGGCAATCCAGAGGGCCAGCTTAGACGGGACGGACGGCGAATTGTTGGAGACATTGAGCTCGGGAGCGAAGTCCCTCGCTTTCGCTATGCCCAGTGCAACGTCCAAATCATTTAGCGCGCGATTGCAAATGGAATGGGCGGCGTCGAATTGTTCCGCAATATCGGGACATAGGCGCCGGGCATGATCCGAGAGCTGTTGCAGGTCATCCAAAGCGTCCGACGCAAATAAGCGCCATGAAGCGATTTCGTCGGGTTCAATTGAGGGTGTCTGCTCGGTCATTGTGAGTTCTGCAGCTCCTCATAGGAGATCTCGCGAGCTTCGCGGCCATTGATCCACGGACGGTCGCCAAACGTAGCATCGAATGTCCGCGCAAACTGGCCAGCTAGTATTAGTGCTGTGCAGAGGTTGGCGGTGCAGGTTTCAGGAACCGCGATCTGAGATCTGTCCAAAACCCCAATAGCGCCATCGGAGGCCAGTCGCTCGCTCCCATCTTTAGCTGTTTTCCAAACGTCGCCATGATTTCTCAAAAAGGTGCTTGCTTCGTTTACTGACCGATGAAGCGGGCCTGCTCGAAGAAATATTGCGTGACGTTGCCACCGACGCGCTTTTTTCAGCTTGGCCATAACAGAGAAGGCATCGTCTTTGTGCTTGCGAGCTAACATCACCGCTGCGTCGTGATTGAACATCACCAGTGAGCGCACATGCCCGTGCTTGGATCGAGACGAAACTAAGAATGCTGGCGTTGCAGGTTGTCGCAGAATGTGCGGGCCTGGTTCAATGGGTTTCAGGATTGCTCTCGCCGCGATTTTTTGCCTCGCGCGATGGCGTTGAACTTGATTGTCGAGTGCGAATTGTGTATCCATTTCCTCGTCCTGCTCATCACTAAAGGACAAAATTAAAGGGTCAGCGACTTATGAGCGCCTTCCCCTTTTCCCCTCGGCAGAGCGCCTCCCCACGGCGGCTCGTCGAGGGTTCATTCTTTTAGGCGGCATGTTCCTTTCGGGTTTCGAGGACTTCGGCTTTCCACTGCTCGATGTCCTCACGCAGCCAGAACTCGATTCCTCTAATCAAAAACGGTTTTGGAAATTCTCCAGCGGCCCGCATGCGATAAAAAGTTGTTCTGCTGAAGGGGAGTAGGTCCACGACCTGCCGAATGCGCAGGGCGTCTTTGCTCATGTTGATTCTGCTAAGTTCGCTCATGGTTTGCGCCTTTTTGAGGTTGCGATGATGACAGGCATACAAAACCACATTGGCTGTGTCAACATCAACCACATTGGTTTAAGGTGTTGACAATAACATTGGTTGGTGTTGATTTGTTTCACCTTGGTTCGACTTGTGTCCTCTGCTCTCAACTGTTAGGGCGGTCGCTGAAATTTTTTAGGAATGACGATGACCTCAGATTCAGAGTCCCGAACGGTTCAAATCACTGTTCTCATTACACCTAGTGAGAAAGCAGCGTTGGAGGCTTCAAAGGAAAAGTGGGGGCGTTCGCTTGGAAGTGAGGTCCATGGTCGTCTAGCGTATACGCTCGCGTTAAGTGACGAAATTGATTTCGTCGATCGCGCAAAGTCTGCCGAGGATCCCTTGGAGGCGTTTGGCGAGTATGAAGCCTACCGCAAACGTTTGTTTGATCACATGGACCAAGATTATGCGATTGCGGATGCACCTGTGCCAACAGA
Organism: Pseudomonadota bacterium; assembly: GCA_039822145.1. Taxonomy (GTDB): domain Bacteria; phylum Pseudomonadota; class Alphaproteobacteria; order Caulobacterales; family Hyphomonadaceae; genus Henriciella. The sequence continues at coordinate 9,070 of JBCBMU010000001.1, forward strand.
GGTTGGAGAGATGGATCCCAACGGAGTCGATTCTATTGGAAAGCTTATATCGGATACCATCGAAGAGATGATCATCAAAACCGATTTGGAGTTTGACGATAACATTCTCGAAAAAATGAACCAGACCGACTTGCTGGACGACTTCTCGCTCGATGATCTGTCTATCTTTGAGATTATCTCCGAAAAATTCTCAGCGGCGAGCTCTGATGTATTAGCGATGTCGAAGGTTGTTGGTCATAAGGCAATATATAAGCGCGTTCTTGCGAGGCTCGATAATGCCGCCATCTTGTTGCAACGATGGGCGTTTTTTCATCTCTTGCATTTGAACATGAAGTTGAAGCGTCATGCCTACCATGGGCTCAGCAGAGCTCTCATAATGGGTGGTCTCAAAGGAGCCGAAGGTAGCTTGAAAGCTGCCGAACTGATGTTTGACACCGGCGCTCAAAAGCTTGTCGGAGCTTACTCGTCCTGTATCCAGATTCTCTCGGAATGAGCTAAATTGTATCGATACAATGCTAGCGCATTAGATCACGCTCGTAATTTGCTGGCGAGCCATCCGGAATGCGTGTTAAGAGCGGTGCAGCGTTCATTTAGCAAGTCATATGCGTTGTATCTGCCCGAAACAGCAGCCACGCCGGAAGCCGACGGCGAATGCGACAACAAGGCCTGCACGACATAAGGCGATACGCCTGACGCTGCTAACAGGGTGGCGCCAGAGTGTCTTAAACTATGCAGCGTGCCCGGGTGATCTTCTAAGCTGGCAACATATTTGGCGCGCACGAATGCTTTCGATAATGAGGGCTGCAGGATCGCTTTGGTATGGTCCCTCGGTGACGGGAAAAAGAACGCAGGGTGTTCCTCAGCAACGGGTCGAAACGGCGATGCCAGCGCCAGATCCAATTGTTCAAGCGCGAGATCAGAAAGGGGAACCGCTTCCGGCCGGTTACCCTTCATTTTGTCTGCAGGAATGTTCCAGATCTTGTTTTCGCGATCCAGTTCATTGAACGCCGCCGCCGCACATTCACCGCTCCGTTTCAACGTCAGCATTGCCAACTTCAAGGCCAATTGAGACAGCGGATGAATCTTTGATTCAGGGTCCTCGATCGCTCTCCACAGTTTGACCAATTCCTCTAATGTGAACCGCGCATCCTTGGCGGATTCTGGCATATGCTCGATTTCGCTGGTGGGGTCAGCAACGCCAGCGAACTTGAACAGAGGGCGCAGCATGACGAGCACTCGATTATGTGTACTGGCTTGTCCTTTGATCTCCAGTGGATCCAGAATTGCTCGGACATCGTTCTCAGTCACATGCGCAATCGGCTTGTCACCAATCTTTGGGAGTACATGCGTGTTAAACCGACCCCGCATATCTTTGATATAGAGCTCGCGGCGTCCGTCACGCTCCAGCTTGCGGATTCGACGTTCCAACACCGAGCGAACGCTATCAGCAGCTTCTGCTTTTCGACTGGCCTTGTGCTCATCACGATCGCGCGCGGGGTCTGAGCCCTCTCTAATCTTCACCCTGAGCGCTTCGGCTTCATTTCGCGCTTTGCTCAGTGTGAGCTCATCGGCCTTGCGCCCATATCGACCGAGCGTGAGCCTTCGCTCTCTACCGTCGATCGAGTAGATAAACGTCCACACCTTGCGGCCGGTCTTTGATACACGCAGCGCCAGGCCACGAGAGGCAATATCTCGATAGTCTTCCTGCGTTTTGTCATCAGGGCAGGCCGCGCCCTGAACAAAAGCATCGGTAAGTTTCAACCTTGGCAAGTGTGAGCTCCGAAACCACTTAGGTGGAAAATAGGTGGTGTTTATATGTAACTGCCTCCGACATATTGAAACACTGAGAGACCAAAGGCAACATCTAAAACATTGTATTAAATGCATTTATGGAACGGGGAGGAGCATCGCGAAACATCAAGAAACACGCAGTCTAAGTCATTCCTAATCTGTAGGTCACTGGTTCAAATCCAGTCGGGATCGCCAATTGCTGCGATGTTAAGCTCTGCTTAATCGAAACCGCGCATTTTGAAGAAAATATAAGAGCTTGTTTTGGAGATTACTAATGCTGCGTGCAACTGCGTTTGCGCTGACTATGCTCGGCGTGTTTTCGGTTCCGGCACATGCCGCGAACCTCAAGGCCAACCAAATTGTCGAACTGGCAAATGTCGAACTGGCCGCTGATGGTACTGAATCCATCACTTACTCCCCGGCCACAGATGTCGAGCCGGGCGAGCAAATCCGGTACTCCCTGGTTTACGCCAATCAAGGCGCAGATGCGGCGGAGAATGTCAGCCTGGTCATGCCAGTGCCGAGCGAAGTGACGTATGTTGAAGCGTCAGCGGATGGCGCATCGAGCAATGTCTTCTTCTCTGCCGACGAAGGACAAACCTTTGCCCCGCGCGATGAAGTAACGATTGATGACGGCCTAAATGTCCGCCTCGCCACTTCGGCTGAAATCACACATATCAAATGGGATTTCGCAGAGCCGATCGCGCCCGCTGCAACCGGCGCTGTGCGCTATAATGCCGTGCTGAATTAAACTTTCGGGTATTTCCAATCGCGTAAGCCCCAGCCTGGTCATCAGGCTGGGGCTTATTCATTTGCCGCTCAAGCGTAATAGTTGAGCTTCAACCCGGCCTCCGGCCAGGTGCATTTGGCCAGTTTTCCGGTGCCGGATAGGGTCACCCAAGCGTGCCTCATATCGGCGTCGCCAAAACAAATATTGGTCACGAAGGGGTCCGGGAAAGCATGATGCGAATGAGCTCCTTCCGGAGTGATCGTAGTGATGCCGCCGTTCAGAATCGTCGCGACGCAGATATTTCCCGATGCGGCCACTGCGAGACTGTCGAAATATTGCAAGCTCGGCATTGCCGCGACGACCCGGCCTTTATTGAACGGACTGGCGGGGGTGATGTCTCCGGGCGCGGTGAGGTCAAACGCCCATAGGCGCGCGGTCATCGTGTCCGCCATATAGACGGTGCTCTCATCCGGCGAGAGCCCGACGCCATTTGGCGACGTATGATGATGATCCAGCTCCACCGCTTCGTTTGCGCCATTGGCCAGGAAGAAGAGCCCGCCAAAGTCGCGATGGCGGGAATAAGTCTTGCCGTGATCGGTGAAATAGAGATTGCCGGCCCGGTCAAAGACTAAATCATTCGGACCTTTTAGCGGATGGCCCGCAACGGTGTCTAAAACGCGCTCAACTTTGCCCGTGCTCAGATCCACGCGTTCAATTCGGCCACCTGAATAGTCGTCAGGGCAATTTCCAGGGATCAGCAAGCCGTCTCTCTGGTGATATTTGAAGCCGCCATTATTGCAGATCCAGAGCGCGCCATCTGGTCCAATCGCGGCGCCATTTGGACCGCCGCCCGGGGTTGCGATCAGTTCGGTTTTGCCATCGCCCCAAATGTGCGTGATGCAGCCTTTGGCAATTTCGACCAAGATGATCGAACCGTCTTCCATCCAGACTGGGCCTTCGGGAAAGGCGAGACCTTCGGCGATAATGTCATAATCCATGCGGCGGGCTCCCTCAGCTTCGCCCTCATTCTGGCGAGCCGAGACATGTGGCGCAAGGTTTAAGAGTGTCGGTCTAATCGACGAATGGTGAAATCAAACTCGTTCTTCTCATTCGCGGAAACGCAGTCTTGCTGCGTTTCAACAAAGTCGGCTTCGTCGAAGTCTGGGAAAGTGGCATCACCGTCAATCTCTGCGTCGACTTCGGTAATGTAGAGACGGTCGGCTAAAGGCAGGGCGGCGGCATAAATGGCACTGCCGCCTGTGATGAAAATCTCGGATTTTCCTTTGACCGCCGCGAGCGCTTTGCCTGTTTCTATTGCGGTGTCGATCGAGGTAAACACTCTCGCCCCGGGCGCGGCATACTGACCGTCACGGCTCAGCACGATATTGTCGCGACCCGGCAAAGGGCGACGGGGCAGGCTTTCCCAAGTTTTGCGGCCCATTATGACCGGGCATCCTTTTGTGGTTGCTTTGAAATGTTTTAGATCATCTGACAGGCGCCATGGCAGATCATTGTCTCTGCCGATGACGCCATTCCGCGCCCGCGCGACGATCAGACAGAGCTTTACCGATGCGTTCAAGGCCTTCTCCCAACAGCGATACGCGCTAGGTGTTGGCCTTAAGGCGGTTTGCCCCTTATGAGCAACTGTCATTCTGAGTCATGAAAGCAGAGCCATGGTCGCAGCCTTGTGGGAAACCTTTGTCGCCATCCTGACCAATAATCGGCCGGGCTATTTACTCCCAGTGATTTTGGGGCTCGCGGCCTCCGTCGGAATTCTTTGGCGGCTCGGCGGCCGGCTATGGGCGATCATTTACGTGATGATGATCCCATTTCTAAATTGGTCCTTCGGCGTCGTGCCGAATATCCAATTCGTCGGACCTTGGGTGGATTCGGCAAGTGCGATGTTCTCGCTCATTTTTCCTGCCGACACGCCGGACCCGAAAGGGCTTATGCTTCACCCGCTCACCTTGGTGACGGGCCTGGTATTCGTCGTGCGCGACTTCGTGCAGCGGGAAATGCGGCAATGGGTGTTATTGGCGATGATTATGGCGCTGGCCTGGTCGATGTATTATGCCTGGATTGTGATTGTTATCGCCTCGGGCCTGGCTTTCTTTGTCTCGGAATTTTTCGACTGGCTGCTGTTCACATTCACGAAGATGAAACTGTCCAAGCGGATCCTTTATTCAAGCGCTGTGGCGACGCCGATAGACACAACGATCTTTCTTTATGGCGCCGATCTGGCCAAACAGATGCAGCTCGGCATGGACCCTGGAAACACCCTGACCCTGGCCAATTGGATCGTCTTCGTCATCGGCAAAATGATCGGCGCTTTTGTTGTATCTGAGATGATTAGACGCCGCGAAAATGCTGGGATCACAGATCCGTACGAAGATCTCCCCGCACAATCCTCCGCGGTTTAGACCGGCGCGAAGCTGCTTGACTGGGCCATGGCCCAAACCTCAGCGAGTTCGGTCTCGTCCGCCGCGTCTAAGAGCTGCCCTTTTGTAAGCAATTCATAAGCCCGGTGGGCAGGCAGTGCCTCGTCGGCGGAGACTCGGTGGATGATGTGATGCGGCGCCAGCTCAGACGGGTGCTGACAGCCCGCGGCGCCGACCACTTCCATCAGCGCCGCCACAGTATTCTTGTGGAAGTGAAAGACCCGCTCGGCTTTGTCAGGCACGACAAGGCCGCGCTGGCGACCGAGGTCAGACGTTGCAATCCCTGTCGGGCAGGTATTCTTGTGACACTTCAGCGATTGCACACAGCCGAGCGCGAACATGAAGCCGCGGGCTGAATTGATCCAATCAGCCCCGAGCGCCAGGGAGGCGGCCATATTAAAGGCTGAGAGCTGTTTGCCGCTGGCGGCGAGCTTGATGTCGTCTTTCAGCCCGCACCCGACCAACGCATTGCGCGCGAATATGAGCCCCTGTCGCAGAGGCGTACCGACATGGTCGAGGAATTCAGCCGGCGCCGCGCCAGTGCCCCCTTCAGCGCCATCAACAACGATAAAGTCGGCGCGCTGTCCGGTCTCGACCATCGCTTTGCAGATGGCGAGAAATTCCCAGCGATTGCCGATACAGAGTTTGAACCCAACTGGCTTACCGCCGCTGAGGTCACGCAGCTGATCAATATAGTCGAGCAAGCCTTTCGGCGTCTCGAAAGCGGTATGGTGGGCCGGGGAATAACAGGTTTGACCTATCGGAATGCCGCGCGCTTCAGCAATTTCTGGAGTTACCTTAGCGCCGGGCAGAACGCCGCCATGGCCAGGTTTGGCGCCTTGGCTGAGCTTGATCTCGATCATTTTGACCTGATCCAGTTTCGCGGTCTCTTCGAACTGAACCGGGTCAAAGCCGCCATCTTTCGCGCGGCAACCAAAATAGCCTGAACCCAGTTCCCAGACCAAATCGCCGCCGCCAGCTTTGTGGTAGCGGGAGACCCCGCCTTCACCGCTATCATGATAAAAGCCGCCTTTCGCCGCGCCGCGATTAAGCGCTTCAATCGCGTGCGCGCCAAGCGAGCCGAAGCTCATCGCCGAAATGTTGAGCACGCTTGCCGAATAGGGTTTGGCGGTGCCCGGCGCGCCGACGCGGACGCGCGGGTCTCTATCCTCTGGATGACCCGCGGTGACGGAATGGGCGAGCCATTCATAAGGCAGCTTATCGACATCGAGATGGCTGCCAAACGGCTCCACGGAAGAGACATTGCGGGCGCGATTATAGACCATGGCGCGTTCTTCATGATTGAACGGGCGGCCTTCGGTCTGGCTCTCGACAATATATGATCGGAAGAATGGACGCAGCTGTTCTGCGACGCCGCGCAGCCGTCCGAGCAAGGGGAAGTTTCGCAGCAAAGTGTGCCGGGTTTGCACCAAGTCATAAAGGCCGACGAGCACAGCGACAGTCAGCAGGCCAACCAAACCATAAAGCCACGTCGCAGATTGCGCGCCCCAAAGTGCCAAGCCGAGCAAGGCGATAACACCCAAAAGTGGAATAAAGCGGATCAAAAAAGGCTCCCCTCAGATCTTTGAGGAGAGCCTATTCGGGTCCGGGTTTTGCGGTCAATGCTCGGCTGTTAGAAGCCGTTCAATTTCGCATAGCGATCCCGGTGATAGCTGGCGCCGCCAAGCAAAGCTTCTTGGACGCGAGCGCGCTTCATATAGAGACCACTATCATGCGCGTCAGTCATGCCGATCCCGCCATGGAATTGTACCGTCTCGTTCGACACAAGATGGATCAGCTCAGATGCTTTGGCTTTCGCCAGGCTGGCGAGTTCGGCAATATCGTTACGGCTGTCATCAACGCCCGATAGCGCTGCCGCGATGCAGGACCGGGTCAGCTCTAGCTCTGTAAACATTTTCGCGGCGCGGTGCTGCAGGCTTTGGAAGGACCCAATCAGCTGGCCGAACTGTTTGCGGGTTTGCAAATAGTCTAGCGTCATATCAAACGCCGCTTGCGCACTGCCAAGCGCTTCGGCGGCGAGCGCGATGCGGCCGCGATCAAGGGTTGGCTCTAAAATGTCCCAACCGGCATCAACCGCGCCGATCACTTGATCTTCGCCAACCGCGACATCTTCAAGGTGCAAATGCGCGGCGCCGTGGGAATCAACGGTATTCAGCGCTTGGACGGTCAAACCATTGGCGTCGCTTGGCACTAAGAACAGGCTTACGCCGTGTGCCTGGCCGGCTTCACCAAAGGTTCGTGCGGCAATAATAAACGCATCGGCGTGATGCCCATCAATGACATAGCGTTTGGCGCCATTCAGGGTATAGCCTTGGCCATTGCGCTCGGCTTCGGTCGCGATGTTGAGCGGCGCGTGGTGGGTGCCCTCATCGACGGCGAGCGCCATGGTCGTCGCGCCGCTTGCAATTTTTGGCAGCCATGCGGCCTTTTGCGCTTCAGAGCCGCCGAGGATCAGCGCGCTGGCGCTCAATACCGCGGATTGCAGAAGCGGTGTCGCCGCAATCGTCCGGCCTTGGGCTTCCATGATTTGGCCCATGGCGACCATGCCGAGGCCGACGCCGTCATATTCTTCGGGCACGAGCACGCCGAAAAATCCGAGCTCAGCCAGTTTGCCGCGGGTCTCTGCGTCGACGCCATTGGCGCCGCCATCACGGAGCTCACGCAAGCGCGTCACCGGCATCTCATCGCGCGCGAACGCCATCGCTGTATCGCGCAACATTTGTTGGTCTTCAGAAAGAATAAAACTCATTTGAATGTTTCCTCGACCTGCTTTTGTTTGTGCTCGTGCCACGTTTCAGCGAATGGTTTTGCCACACGCAAGCAAGTATAAAAGACGAGACTGGTCAGCAGGCTTATTGCTAAAATTATAAAGAGATCGGAGAGCTGTGGAAGCGCAGACCGAAGCAGCATCGGTGCGCCAAGCAAAATAATCGCTGTGGGAAGCATTGCCATCACAAATCCTAGGGAGATTCGGTCCGCCAGAGATTGGCGAAACGCGAAGCCTATCCCAACCAATGCGGGCCAGACAAAGAGCGCGATGGTGGCAGCGATTGCCATGCTCTACTGATGATCTCTCAGGCCCAGAACGCGTTTGGCAACAACGTTCAGATTAATCTCACTGGTGCCGCCTTCGATCGAATTGCCTTTTGAGCGGAGCCAGCCGCGTGTCGCCTTCTTGGCATCATCGGCAAAGCCGTCGCCGTCCCAGCCGAGGCCATCTGTGCCAAGCGCTTCGACGAGAAGCTCGCACTTGTCTTGGTTCATTTTCGCCGCCGCATATTTCATGATCGACGCCGTATGGCCGACTTCTTGACCGGCTTTCGCTTCTTCAGTTGAGCGTTGTACGGTTAGGCTGAAGGCTTTCGTATACATCAAGTGATCGGTGATGCGGGCCCGCAAATCGCCATCAGCGACGCGGCCGGTTTCATCGACGCCAACATGTTGTTTGGCATAGTCTTGCGGTGGCAAGATGCCTGATCCCCCGGTGCCGCCGAAGCCGCCTGCTGAGATCGATGACCGCTCAAATTGTAGCAAGCGTTTGGCGATCGTCCAGCCGGCATTGAGTTTTCCAACCAGCTGGTCTTTTGGCACTTTGACGTCTGTGAAGAAAGTCTCACAGAAAGGCGACGAGCCGGAGATCAATTTGATCGGACGGGCTTCAACGCCTTCGGTTGCCATATCAAAGACCAGGAAGCTAATGCCTTCATGCTTGACCGTCTTGTCGGTGCGGACCAGGCAGAAAATCCAATCGGCTTGGTCAGCATACGAGGTCCAGACTTTCTGGCCATTGATCAACCAATGGTCGCCTTGGTCTTCGCATTTGGTTTGAAGGCCGGCGAGATCCGAGCCGGCACCTGGCTCAGAATAGCCTTGGCACCAGCGTGTCTTGCCTTTGACAATGTCAGGAATGAAGCGCTTTTTCTGTTCGTCATTGCCAAACTCGAGCAAAGCCGGTCCGAACATCCAGAGACCGAAAGAGAAGAGGGCAGGGCGGGCCTTGATCCGGCGCAGCTCTTGCTGCAGCACGCGGGCTTGGGCTTTGTCGAGGCCGCCGCCGCCATATACGGCAGGCCATTCTGGTGCGGTCCAGCCTTTTTCGCCCATGCGTTCCAGCCAGATCTTCGAGTCCGGATTCTTGAATTTTTCACGGGTTCCGCCCCAAACGACTTCATCGTCTTTGAGCGGCGTGCGCATGCTTGCAGGACAGTTTTCTTCGAGCCAGGTGCGAACTTCGGTGCGGAAGTCGTCAAGCTCCTCTGGGGCGTCAAAAGCCATGATAAGTCTCCCATTGGTCGCGAAACCATCAAACGGGTTTCGCTTGCGTAAACGTCAACATAAGCCGGAGCGGCGCATCTGGCTATGTCTGACGCCGGGTTAGACATAATGGTTGTGTGCGGATCAAAGCGCACCCGTGCTCAGATCGGCTTAGAATCGGCCAAACATGCTGTTTTCCGGACCGGTTTCGACGCCGATGAGATTGAGGATGTGGACGACGACGAGGAAGATGCCAAAGACACAGCCAACCATGACCAATCCCCAGGGCACTTGATGCGGGCGTTGATCTTTTTTGCGCACGGTGCCGATCTTGCCATGCGCGAAAACCCCAAGCGCTATGAAGGCGAGGGCGAGGCTGAGGCTAATAATCCAGTCGAGCACTGTCGGTCCGCATCCGTCTTGCGAGGGTGATGCGTGGTCTTTGCCCAGAAAAACGGATTGCTCGCAAGCTCCCAAATCGCGCGATACGCTGCGAAAGACAGTAGAGGCCAATAAAACGGCCGTGTGACCACCGCGATAAGCCGCTGCCAAGACCATGACCCAGGGGCGGCGATGTCACTGAGCAGACTGACCATAAGTCCGGCGCACAGGAGCGCCATGCCATAGCGGCCAATCTCAAGCGGATCCAAAAACCCGGCGACTGCGATGGCGAGTAAAAATGGTGCATGAAAAATCGGCGCTAATATAGCGCCGCCGAGCGACGCTTGCATGGCAAAAAAGGCGGGCCCGCCCATTTGCTTGAGGGTTTTTCTCGGCGTGCGCATCAAAACCAACCAGGTCTGCATAAAGCCTTTTATCCATCGGCTGCGTTGATGAAACCAGGCGTTCAGAGATATCGGCGCTTCTTCATAAGTCGGCGCTGCGATCACCTCGCTGCGTAATCCGGCTCGCGCAATCCGCATCCCGAGATCGGCATCCTCTGTCACGTTCCAGGCGTCCCAGCCGCCTAAAGCCAGCAATGTCTCTTTGCGAAAATGATTGCTCGTTCCACCGATTAATAACGGCATTTGGTAAAGCGAAAGGCTCGGCAATAAGAGACCAAATTGAACTGCGTATTCCAGGTTCCATTGGGACGCCAACCAGCTGGTTTGGGCATTGTCAGCGATGAGGGGCGCTTGCAAACAAACGACTGTCTCGTTCGCGTCTCTGAACCGCGCATGGGCCGCGGTGAGTTGCGCTGGGTGCGGAATGTCTTCTGCGTCATAGACGGTTACAAACACGCCGCGGGCGCGCGCTAGACCATAATTGAGGGCGTTCGGTTTGGTTCTAGGCCCGCCAGGCGGAACCAACATGATCCGGGTTCCAAACGGGAAGGTCGAAGCGCGTGCAGCTTCGATCGTTTCAGGGTCATCGGCTTCGACAAGCAATTGGATATCGAGCTTGTGATGCGGCCACTCCAAGCCGCGAAGCGCCTGCGCCAATTGCGGCATAATTTCAGCTTCTTGATAGGCAGGGACGAGGATTGAGTAGATTGGCAGATCATTGTCGCGCCTGTGTTTCGCGGCGCGCGCTCGGCAAAGGCACCGGAGCAAAACGCCCATGAAGATCAAAATAAGCCGCCAAAAGATCAGGATCGAAAACGCCGCAAATAAAATACCAGAAAAGACCGTCGCGGTTGCCACGGGGATCATGATTGTAGATAGGCCGAGCCCGGCGAGAAGGCAGTTCAGCGTTGCTTGTTGCCTGGGCCAAAGTCCTGATCTGTAGGAAAGATCGCTCCCGAGCCTCGGTTCGACCACTCTCTCGACAGGTGTTTTATCGATAATGGGAGAAATGCGCTTCATCGCGCCAGAGACGGTGCCCGACCAAGACGAATAGTCTTTCTTGAAGTAATAATGTGCGTAAAACAAAGTAAAAAATTGGTTATACAAAATATAGTTCGAATCAATCATCCCTGGGTTGAACTTCTCGGTGAGAAGGAATTTCTCGTGAGGTGTGGACAAATGAGCAAGAATGTTCTATATATGTTCCATGACTGACTTGCATATCATTTGGTTTCAATCTGATTTGCGCGTGCATGATCACGCCGCGTTGCGTGGGGCGTGTGCGTCCGCTGCGCGCGATGGCGGCGAAGTTTTGGCGCTGGCAATCTTGCCGAGCGAACGCCGTTTGACCGCCTTTCGTTATGATGGCCTAGCCGACCTTCGAGATGCCTTGGAAGTGAGAGCTTTGCCGCTTCATGTGCGGACGGGCGACGCCATTGCGATCTTGTCAGAGCTGCACCAAAAACACCGAATTCTTAGCTTGCATTGCCACGAGCCCTACACTCCAAGCGAACGTGATCGCGGGCTGGAGGCCTGGACCCTGCGCGCTGGCATTGCGTTCCGCACCTATCCGCAATTTCGGCCATCGCCATATGCGAGTGAAGACAGTTGGACGGCATTTGTGTCGCGGCCGCGATTTGAAGCGCCAGATATTCCGGCGACTGCAAATGTCGGTATTGGCGCCTGGCCCGCGGATCCAGCGCCACACGCCGACACCATTGAGGCGCGCGGCGGGCGAAAGCAAGCGATCGCGCTGCTACGTTCTTTTTTGCAGCCAGCCCACGCTCCGAGGGAGCCGGATCAAGCTCTGTCAGGGGGCGGGATGTTTCGCCAAATTGAGCCCTATTTGCAGCTTGGCGCTGTATCTGTGCGCGAAGCTTGGCAAGCCGCGCAAAGTGCGCGGCATCAGTACGTCGCGGCGCGCTTAGAGTCCCGGGTTGAGCAAGTAGAGGGCTTTTTAACCGCCTTACAAGCCTTTGGGTGCTGGGATGAACGGAGCGTTTCGCGGCAAGATCAACCGCAGGACGGGCCTCAATTGTCGCTCGACTTTCAATCTCCCAATGCCGCCTGAGCCAATTGCTTTGCGAAGCCTTCGCGCAAAAAGTTTCCGAAAAACGATATTTACATATTGAAAAACAATAAGGATGTGATAGATATAGTCCCATCAGAGAGACCTCAATAGGGGCCTTTGATCCCGGCAGACCCGGGCCATAACGATAAAAGGACTAGATTCATGCAAGCGACTTCCTCCCAAGTCACCCCAAGCGCGTCACACCCGTTTCCAAATGGTTACATCGCGGCGCGCACATCAGTTCAGCCAACCCCTGTCGTCATCCTGCCTCTGCAGGCGACCGTAGCCCAACCTGAAGAGCGTCCGCAAACGCTCGAAGGCCGCCGCCGCCGCGGCAATCGCCGCCGCGCGCGATAGTTAATGTCCCCGGCTCTGCGATCAGCGCCCCGTCAGGATAATCCGGCGGGGCGTTTTGCGATTTTAAGCTAGAGCTCCAGCAAGTCTTTTGGTTTGATGAAATTGCGAAGACGGAATTGCGCTGGAATGAACGCGCCATCTTCTGCCGCTTCGAATAACACAACTGACCCCGTTGGCAGTTTTGCTGACAATCGAATGGCGGCTTGGTGGTCGAGGCTTCCAGCGTCGCGCATAATGCTCAGGGCGAGGTCATGCAGGCCGGGATTGTGGCCAATAATCATAACCGTCTGAGCACCGTCATTCTCTGCAATGATATCTGCAATGCCGCGCTCGCCGGCGAGATATAGATCGTCTTCCAGCGTCATATCGCAAGTGCCGAACACACTCGACAGATGGGCCCAGGTTTCGCGTGTCCGCCGCGCCGTCGAAACGATCGCCTTTTGCGGCGACCAGCCTTCACTTTTCAGCGCAGCGGCCATCGCAGCGGCGGCTTCATGGCCAATAGGCGTGAGGGCGCGGGCATGATCATCGATGCCTTCAGACCATGGTTCGGTCTTCGCATGTCGCATCAAAATCAGTCGCTTCATCAAAGCCCCTTCAGCAATGTGCAGGAAAACTAAACCCGCGAGTCAGAGTTGCACGGTTGGAACGCCTCTGCATAGGCCTCACTTTCGCTACAGAAATCAAGCCAATTCCCTAGGAGACGTCAGATGAGCCTATTGCTCGGCGACACAGCCCCCGATTTTGAAGCTGAAACCACTGCGGGTCGTATTCGATTCCATGACTGGATTGGCGAGGATTGGGTGGTCTTTTTCTCCCATCCTGCTGACTTCACGCCAGTATGCACAACAGAGCTCGGTTATACCGCAAAGCTCAAAGACCGATTGGCGGACCGCAAGGCGAAAGCCCTGGTCATTTCAGTCGACACGGTCGACCAGCACAAAAAGTGGATTTCGGACATCGAAGACACGCAAAGCACGACCGTCAATTTCCCGATCATTGGCGATCCGGAAAAGAAAGTCGCGACGCTGTACAATATGATCCACCCGAACGCCGACGCAAAAGTCACTGTTCGCGCGGTCTATGTTATTGACCCGAATAAGAAAATTCGTGCTTCGATCATTTATCCGCCATCCGCGGGACGCAACTTTGATGAGATCTTGCGCCTTATCGATAGTTTGCAGCTCACCGACAACCACAAAGTGGCGACGCCTGTGAACTGGCAGGACGGCGAAGATGTGATCATCGTGCCAAGCGTCAGCAATGAAGAGGCTGATAAGCTTTTCCCGCAAGGCTATAAAGAAATCCGGCCCTATCTGCGCACGACGCCGCAACCGAACAAGTAGCCGTCGGACGCCTAATCAAGGGTGCAGGCATACTCCTCGAAAACATCGTCGACAATGGTGATTTTGGCGCCATTGTCGGCCTTCACCGCAAAACCACTGCAGGTATTGTACATGGAATTGCAGACCGTATAGTCTTTCTTAAAGACGATACCGACTTTGCAGCGATTCTTACCGCCGCCCGTGCACCCATAGGAATCCGTCTCACCGCCTGAAACCGTTTTGGTCTTTTCGGTGTACACGCATGAGTTATCGTCGCCCCTATAGATATAGACCCAGAATTTCTGGTCGGTTTGGTTCTCCACTGTGAAGCGCGAATTGGCGTCGGCCTGTGGGGCAAACAGACAGCCGATTGAAGCGGCGAGCGCGAAAGACATTAAAGGTCGGATCAGCATAAGGGGGTCTCCAGCGTGAGGGGCAGGGTTGTGGCGGTTCAGTCGCGCTGAAACGCGCTAATCATCATAGGTGCATACAAACGCGCCATCCTCATCCTTGGAGAGGGTCACGTGGCCGTGATTGTCCACTTTCTTCGCCCTACCGTTGCACGTATCATGCTGCTTCCTGCATTTCTTTTTTCCATCGATATAGATTGCGATCTTGCAGCGATTTTTGCCATTGCCGGTGCAGCCATAGGAATCGGTCTCACCCGCAGATGTTCTTTTGTAGGTCTCGTTCACGGTGCACAAATTATCGCCGCCAGTATAAATATAGACGGTGGCCTGCACATCCATCTGGTTTTCAACTGTGAAGCGCGAATTGGCTTCGGCCTCAAGGCCGATAAACAAGCTCGCCGCTGAGGCGAGGGTGAGCGCCGTCAAGTGTTTCATAAGCATCGGATATTCCTTTCGAACAAAAGGCCTAATTGCGGCTCACAGGCACGGCTATTGTCAGATGTGACAGGCTGAAACGCGCTAATCAAAACTGCATACAAACTCGTCATCCTCATCCTTGGAGAGGGTTACTTTGTCGCCATTCTGCATGCGCCTTGTTTGACCGTGGCACGCATTCATCTGCTTCTTGCAGATCTGCTTGATTCCGCTGGAGCTGGATCTGTTGACATAGATTTGTATCTTGCAGCGATTTTTGCCATTGCCGGTGCAGCCAAAGGAATCGGTCTTACCCGCGGATACTGTCTTGATTTTTTCTTCGGTGTTACACGCCCCATCGCCGCCACTAAAGATATAAATGGTCGTCTTCACATCCATCTGGTTTTCAACCGTGAAGCGCGAATTGGCTTCGGCCTCAAGGCTGAAAAACAAGCCCGCCGCAGAAGCGAGGGTGAGCGCCGTCAAGTGTTTGATAAGCATGGTTGCGTTCCTTTCTATAAGGATCTCGTAGAACCGGCTTATTCGCGCTACAATTGTCGGATCTGACAGTCTCGATGGCCGGCCCGCAGCCCGCTCACCCGTTTAGTCTTCGAACGAGCAAGTATGGACGCCACCCTCGTCATAAGAAATCTTAACCGTATCGCCATTGCCGATTTTTGTGGCTGTTTTATCGCACGTGTTCAGGTCCTGGGTGCAGATCTTAGAGCCGTCTATTCTGAGCTTAATTTTGCAGCGTTGCTTGCCCGATCCTGTGCAGCCATAGGATGTGGTCTTACCCCCTGAGACGTTTTTGCCTTTCTCCAGACCCGTGCACACGGTATCGCCGCCGCTATAAATCTTAACTCTGATCGTTTCGTCAGTATCGTTTTGGACGGTGAAGCGTGAATTGGCCTCCGCCTCTAAACCGAGAAATAGGCTTGCCGCGGCGGCGAGTGAGATCACCGTCAAATATCTGAATACCATCGCTACGCTCCTCTAAAAGGAACAGCATAGGCAGGCCGCTATGGCGCAACAATTGTCGGATGTGACAGCGGCGCTGGCGGCTTCAAACGTGGTTCCACCACGCGACGTCAGAATAGGCCCGCAAGTCGAGTTCATGGGTCCAGGCCGAGCGGTGCTGGGTGGCGACATGGTAATAGGTTTCCGCCATTTCCGCCGGGATCAAGAGACCATCCGCAGCGCCGCGCGTTTCTCTGAGCTTTTGAAACAGGTCAGGCCCAAGCATTTTGCCGAGCGTGTCAGGGGCATCAACTGCGCCATCGACCAGAATATGCGTCACATGGATCCCTTTGGGCGCATATTGCGCGTTTAGCGTCTGGCACAACATGCGTCTGCCGCCCATCGCCGCCGCATGTGAGTGTTGTCCCTTATTGCCGCGCACAGCCGCCGTTGCCGAGGTGACGATGATCTTGCCGCTGCCGCGCTCTTCCATTAATGGGCAAACCGTTTTCGCGAGTCGGAATAGCCCAAAGGTTGCGAGCCGCCAGCCCATTTCGAAAGCTTTGTAGCTTGTATCTTCGAGAGGGCGGTCGCCGATTTGCGCGCCGAGATTGTAAATCACCACTTCAATTGGGCCAATATTCGCTTCGACATGCGATACCGCGTCTTCAATGGCATTGTCATCAATCGCATTGAGCAACAGACCTGTCGCCTCGCCTCCGGCGGCCTTAATCCCGTCAATCAGGCGATCGAGGCCGTCTTTGTCGCTGCGGCGGCAAAGCACAGCGTGATAGCCTTCGCTGGCGAATTTCGTTCCCACTGTGCCGCCAATGCCAGCGCCCGCGCCAATAACAAGACAAACTGGTTTCATGGTTCGATCTCCTACAGTTCCTTTTTGGAACTATGGTCGATCCATCTTAGATCCGTCAATGCGTGAGACTAAATGGCCGACGTATAAATTCTCAACTCAGCCATCAGGACGTCGCCGCTTTGGCAGCTTGGCGAGCGATTAAGGCCTCCACGAAATTGATGTGACTGCGCAAGTGATAGAGCTCGTCATTATAGGATACAGGCACATCAACTTGCCCAACTTCATGCTGGAGCGTTTGAATCTCGCCTAGAATATTTTGGCGCTCGGCGTCATTGCCGGCGTCAAAGCCACGCCGTTCAAGCTCGTGCAGATCATTGTACCAGACGTAGATTTTGCGCCGGATGCGCCAGCGATAGACGGGCGGCGCCATTTGAACCAGCGGGATCATTAATGTCACCAAGGGGATGAGAAAGACCCAGGCGCGTTCAAGGAAATTGGCCCAGCCAAAGGAAAAATACCGGCGCAAGAAGGTCGGTCCTTTGCGATAATATCGCCGCGCTTCTGCGGATAGAGGCAAGTCCGTTCGTGTTGCATCCGGAAACGCACCGCCGCGGGTGATCTCCGTGCCGCCGCTATGGATGGGCTCGGCTGCTTCGAGCAGAACGGCTTGCAAGGCTGGATGCAAGTCATTGCGCACGCCGAGTTGGGCAATCGCGGCAATCAGCGAGACATCTTGTGAGGGAATGTTGCGATCCATATCAACCACCCCTTCGAACAGAGTCACGGGGGCCAAGGCCGCGTCGCGCATGGATAAACCCTGCGCGCGGCGGACGCCAATCAAGGCGATTGAGGGCGTGCTTAGAAGACGCCTCACATATTGCGCTTCGACGGAGGCGGTGAAGACAGCGGCGTCAATGTCACCGGCGGTCAAGGCGGTTGCTGCCGCATTGCCGGACAGATCTGAGAGCGGCGTCCAAGCACCGCCCCATTCAGATTGCAGTCGCTCGGTCATCGCCCGCGTGCCTGAGCCTGTCGGGCCAGCGGCCAAGCGCAAATCATGCAGGTCGCCAAAATCGCCGACTTCAAGATCAGCGCGCGCAAATATCCAAAACGGTTCTGCGAAAACACCGCCTAAGGAATCGACTTGGGCCCGCTGCGCCTCAGATGCGATCCCGCCTTGTAACAGCGCGACGTCGGCGTCGCCGCTTTCGAGAAGATCAAAATTCTCGACTGAGCCCGCGGTTTCGAGCACCTCGACTGAGATCCCATGCTCCTCTAGCGCCGCGGCATAGCGCTGTGCCAGCGCATAGTATTGGCCATCTGCACCGCCCGCTGCGAACCGGATCTCCATGGGCGGCGGCGGCGCGATTAAGCGCATCGTGACGATCAAAAGAATTAAAATGACAGCCGCAATCGGGCCATAAACCTTCAACGCATCTTGCATAGAATGTCCCTCAACAGGCGCGCTAGGCGCTCAATCTACAGTCATAGGTGAAGCTTATGGCATAGATTGAGACGATTTGAGTCGTTTTCATGAAATGCTTCCCCTATATAGTGCACAAATGACTTTTCTAACGTCTGGAACGATCAATGAATATGCGTAATCTCGCAGTTTGGGGACTGATTGCAGTTCTGCTCCTGGGCCTCTTGGCCGTCATGCAAAGCAGCCCGGCACAGGCTGGTGCGACTCAAAAAGATATCTCTGAAGTCGTTGACCTGGCCGAAAACAATCAATTGGCAGAAGTGGTGATTACCCCAACTCGGATCACCGCGCTGACGATCAATGATGAGCGCATCTTCGCCCAAAAGAGCCAAGACCTTGGCGCATTGCGAGATCAAATGATCGCTTTGGGTGTGCCTTCTGTAGTAGATGATCCAGACACGGGCTTCAATCTCGGCGACTTTGTGATCGGCTTCTTGCCAATCGTATTGATCGTCGCGATTTTGTTTTTCTTCATGCGTCAAATGCAATCGGGCGGCGGTGGCCGCGGCGCTATGAGTTTCGGTAAGTCGCGCGCCCGGCTGCTCACAGAAAAGCAGGGCCGGGTGACTTTTGACGATGTTGCCGGCGTCGATGAAGCCAAAGAAGAACTCGAGGAAGTTGTCGACTTTCTGAAAGATCCGGCCAAGTTTCAGCGCCTCGGCGGTAAGATCCCCAAAGGCGCTTTGCTCGTCGGCCCACCGGGAACCGGTAAAACGCTGCTGGCGCGCGCCATTGCAGGCGAAGCCGGTGTGCCCTTCTTTACGATTTCGGGCTCGGACTTTGTCGAGATGTTTGTCGGTGTCGGCGCCAGCCGGGTCCGGGATATGTTTGAGCAAGCGAAACGCAATGCGCCATGCATCATCTTCATTGACGAGATTGACGCGGTCGGTCGTTCACGCGGCGCTGGCCTCGGCGGCGGCAATGATGAGCGCGAGCAGACTTTGAACCAATTATTGGTCGAGATGGACGGCTTTGAAGCCAATGATGGCATTATCATTGTTGCGGCCACCAACCGCCCCGACGTGCTCGACCCAGCGCTGCTGCGTCCCGGTCGGTTTGACCGCCAGGTCACCGTTGGCAATCCGGATGTCATTGGCCGTGAGAAAATCCTGAAAGTGCACATGCGCAATGTTCCGCTGGCCAAAGATGTTGAGCCAAAAATCATCGCGCGGGGCACACCTGGCTTTTCAGGGGCAGATCTCGCAAACCTTGTTAATGAGGCAGCGCTGCTGGCGGCGCGCCGCGGCAAACGTGTTGTCGCAATGTCGGAGTTTGAGGACGCCAAAGATAAGGTCCTGATGGGCCCAGAGCGCCGGTCTATGGTGATGAGCCAAGACGAAAAAGAACTCACTGCATGGCATGAGGCTGGACACGCCATTGTCGCGATGAAAGTGCCGAAAGCAGACCCGGTCCACAAAGCCACGATTATTCCGCGTGGCCGTGCCCTCGGCATGGTGATGCAATTGCCCGAAGACGATAAGCTGTCCATGAGCCGGATCGAAATGACGTCTCGATTGGCGATCATCATGGGCGGACGCGTGGCTGAAGAAGAGAAGTTTGGCGATGACGCTGTGACCGCCGGCGCTGCTTCTGACATTCAACAAGCGACCCGCCTGGCACGAGCAATGGTCACCCGTTGGGGACTTTCGAATGAAATTGGCCCAGTCGACTATGGCGAAGACCAAGGCCAAGTCTTTCTTGGGCAACAATTGGTGCAATCGTCTTCTGTATCTGAGGAAACCAGCAAGCGGATCGAAGAAGAAGTGCGCAAGCTGATCCAAAAAGGCATGGATGATGCGCGCGAGATTATGACGAAATTCCGCGATCAATGGTCGGCATTGGCGGAAGCTTTGCTCGAATATGAGACGCTTACAGGCGATGAGATCCGTGCGCTTATCAATGATGGCAAACTGCCGGAACGCCCAGACGAGCCAGATGAGCCACCACGGCCAAGCGCTGCTGTGCCGGTAATTGGCAAACGCCGCAAAGATACTGGGGGTGACTTTGGCGGCGAACCGGAGCCCGCGTAAATCATGGCAATGACCCGTGAGACCTTGGAGGGCTTCTTAACTGAAGCCTTTCCAGAGGCAGACATTGTTCTGACAGATTTGGCCGGCGACAATGATCATTGGCAAGCCGAGATCGTGTCTGAACAGTTTCGCGGCAAAACCCGCATCGCGCAGCACCAAATGGTTTATGCGGCGCTGAAGGGTAAAATGGGCGGAGAGCTACACGCGCTTGCGCTCAAAACCAAAGCGCCCGGTTAAGCTAAAATTTCGCTCGACGCGCATCAGACTCGCGCTAGCTTCATGGTCAGATGAGCAACCACATTCACAAGTCGATTTTCGATCGCATGCCAAATGCGGCGATGATACTCGACCGCGATCTTGTCTTCGTTGATGCGAACGAAGCCTATTGCCAGGCGGTACAAACCGAAAAATCCGCAATGATGGGGCGCTACGTATTCGATGTCTTTCCAGACACGCCAGAGCGCGTAGAGCCTGTTTTAACAGCCTTCCAGCGCACCCTTGCAGGAGATGTGGTTCAGCTCGACGCACAACCTTACAAGCTCCAGTTGGCGGACGGGACAATCGAAGACCGGATCTGGCAAGTCACTCAGTTTCCAATCTTTGATGATGCCGGAATGGTTCAGTTCTTGGTGCAACGCTGCGAGGACGTGACGGAAAAAGAGGCCTTGCGCAAACAGAGAGATTTGGTGACCGCGGAGCTCAACCACCGGGTTCGCAATACAATGGCCGTTGTCCAGTCCATTGCCGAGCACACGGCGCTGAGCGCGCCAGACTTGCCAACCTATTTGAAGAGTTTTTCAGCGCGTTTGGCGGCAATGAGCCGCAACTTTGCCGCGCTCACCGATTCACATTGGCAAGGCCTAGATTTTGAGACCATCCTACGCACGGAGCTTGAACCGTATGCCGGCCCTGCGGTTGACCGTGTAACGATAGACGGCGTGCCGATGACGCTGACGGTGCGGGCAAGCAAATTTACGTCAATGATGGTGCATGAACTGATCACCAATGCGGCCAAATATGGGTTTTTGAGCTCAAATCAGGGGCAATTGTCGCTCCGCTGGTGGATTGAAAACGACCGATTGCATGCCGAATGGCGCGAGTCTGGTCTGGTTGATGTCACCCCGCCCGAGGCGTTCGGCTTTGGCTTTCAGCTGTTTGATATGATGGCGAATATCGACGTCGATCCGGTGTTTGAGCCGGACGGCCTGAAATTGCATTTCAGTGTCCCGGTGACACTGAGCGTGGCCACAGGAGAGATTTCATTTGGGGATGAATGAATCAATTCCTAGCTGCGCTCGCGTGGCAGGCGAGTCGAGCGCTGTAAATACCCATTACAGTTGCGCTGCGCAAATAAGGTTGAGTTTCAGCGCCGCGCTGAATAAGACGCGCGCCCTATTCACCGACCTTAGAAATAGCTTTGGTCTTAACCCTTTTTTGCCGCGCACCCGCCACGTTAGACTTGCCGATCGCGGCTTGGAGACCTCTCAGTATGTCATTCGCAGACCGTACTGAAAAACTCGTTCCCTATTTGCGCCGCTATGCGCGTGCGGTGACTGGGGACACACGAACAGGTGACGCCTGCGTCGAAGCGGTCTTGGAAACGGTCCTCACACTCTCACTCGAGTCAGACTTTGAGGCTTCGCAATACGATCGGGAAGGGCTCTATCGGCTGTTGGACCAGGAGCTTAATCAGCTATCGGACTCCGATGCGGCGAGAGCACGGCGGGCTTTATTGCTGGTCTCTGTCGAGCGACTCCCAGCGGTCATGGCGTGCCGTATTCTCGGCGTTCGCGCCAATGTTCTGACAGAGATGCTCGAACTGGCGGAACGCGATTTCGCCCAAATGACAGCGACTCGGATGCTGATCATTGAAGACGAACCGCTCATCGCGGCGCAGTTAAAGCGGATTGCCCAATCCCTCGGACATACTGTGGTGGGCATTGCCATGACAGCGAATGACGCTGTGTCACTTGGGCGCGAACATGAGCCTGACATTATCCTGTGCGACATCCACTTACAGGGTGGATCACTCGGCACGGATGCGATCGCTGAGCTCAAGCTCCCGGATGACATACCAGTCGTCTATATCACGGCCTATCCCGAACAATATTTGTCGACGACCAATCAGGGCCCGTCTTACCTCATCACAAAGCCGTTCGATCCCGACTATTTGAAAGCTGTCATCGGACATGCATTGATCAACGTTCAGTCGGCTTAGACGCCGGTTCGCGTGCGTGTCATTTCGCCGGCTTTTTGCGACCCCGTAGGCGCGGCCAAATCAGTTTCAGCCAGATCCACAAGAATAGAGCCAGCAATAAGATCCAAGGCAGACCAACCGCAAAGGCGGTGATCACAGCGGCAATCGCGCCCGACAGATTATAGAAAAAGTCGCCAAAAGCCTCACCGAGGGGGTTTTCGCGGGACCCGCTAAAGGCCGGCACTTTAGTTTGGTAGCTAATGTCCAGCGACGACATCGCGACCCGCAAACGCAGCGTTTTGAGCTGCGCCTCGATGCTCTCAATGTCGCCTGTAACGCGTGCCAGTTCACGTTCGATTTGGAGCAGTTCTCCAAGTTCGCCATCGCGGCGCTCAAGCAGATCAAGCAGGCGTGTGCGCAGCGTTTTCTGAGCATCTAAACGGGCGCCTGTGTCGATAATTTCTCGGGTCAGATCTTCGGCTCGTGTCGAGCGCTGCGTGACTTCGCCATTGGCGTCTTTGGTTTGCGCATCGACACCGCTTAAGAAGGTCTCAATCCAGTCCGGCTTGGCGCGCAGCGAGACGTTTCCAGAGGCATAGTCTTCTTCCTGACTGTAAACGTTTGAATTGATGATGATACAGGTCGCGGGGCCCGCCGCGCGGCAAGCTTCTGTATGCGTCGCCATCATCGGCTCAACGCCGCCTTTAGGCAGGGTCAGTCCGAGACTGTGGCTGTAAGCAATATATTGCTCGACCCCGATTTCGCCGGGGCTCTCCGCGTCCGGACGAGGCGCGCCGCCTGATCGGCTCTTGAGCTGCGGCGCCGCGTCATACTCCAATGCCGCTTCGCTCATCACAGGCTCGGGTGCCGATTGAAACTGGTCATAATCGCCGCCGCTGCTGCCACCGCAGGCTGCTAAACCTAGTCCGCAAACCCCAATTAACGCCAAACGAAGCATCATCTCGTCCTCCAATTCCCCAATAGTCTGTGCCCTAATCAGGGCTAAACCGCGGCTAAGATCAAGGCAGGATCGCCCTAAACATCCACAGGAGGCTTGAGCCGACGCTTGGTGACGTGGCTGTCAATCTTATCGCCCGTCTGTTTTTCGCCGCGCATATAATGGCGCTGCCACCCGGCTTTGACGGCTTCGGGATCGCCCGAGTTGAGCTTTTGATTGAACTTGCCGCGGCTTTCAGCCCAGCCATGGAAGTCTTTTTCCAAGTCTGGATTGGTGCTGAGAAGTTTTCGTTGAGGTTCGATCTCTTCAAGTTTTCCATGCTCGATTGGTACAATGAAGCAGAAGGGTTCGCCCTTTTCGAACACCACTTCTCCGGGCCGGGTCATTTGCCAATTCATCGTGAAAGGGAAAGGCAACCAATCCGTTTCAACCAATCCCGTCAGCGGCGCGATGCCGTCTTTGAAGAAATTCGGCGCGCCCATGGTCATCAATCCCCAGCCCGGTGGTGTCCGGAATAAGTGACCCGTGTGGAACGTGACGATTCCGCGTTGAAAGTGGCTGTCCGCGAAGGACGCAATGGCGCGGGGGTCGCCACGTGTTTTGAGCGTGATATCGTTTTTACCCGGGCCACCATTCCACTGAATTTTGATGTCCATCGGGCACAGGATTTCCCAGCCAGTTGAATTGGCCATCGACAAAGGGAGACAGCGATAAGGCTGGCGATCAGGGAATGCGTCCATCCAGTCGCGGGTGCTGCGCCCGGGGACAATTTCGGGGGCGATATCGTAAATCTTGTAGCATTCCAGCTGCATAGTCGTTCCTCTATATCGGGCTTGACGCGTGTCAGGATTCCTGCCCCAAGGCCGTCATGCCTGCAAGCCCAACCGAACTGTTCGCGTATTTTGATCAGCATAAGATTGCTCACACAACCGTCGAGCACGCGGCGACATTTACTGTCGAAGAGGGGCGGCACTTAAAGGCCTCGATGCCGGGTGGGCATAGCAAAAACCTGTTCATGAAGGACAAAGACGGCACTTTAGTGCTGATCTCTGCGTGGGCCGAAAGCCAGCTGCGATTGAACCAAGTGCACAAGCTGATTGGAACCCGTCGCCTGTCCTTTGCCGACGCCGACTTGATGCTGGAGCATTTGGGTGTGGTTCCGGGCTCAGTGACCGCATTTTCATTGATCAATGATACAGATCAGCGGGTTCGGTTCGTGCTCGACAAAGCCTTGATGCGGTTTGAGACGGTGAATTTTCACCCGCTGGTCAATACCGCCACAACCGCAATCAATCGGGAAGATCTGGTGCGGTTTGTTGCGGCGACGGGGCATGCTCTGACGGAAGTTGATTTTTCGGCATTGTAAGCGCCGTTAAAGCCTCGGTGCGAATGCGGCGTCTTTCGTCTTGTTCAAGCGGGATGAGGCCTTTCTCGATCAGATACCCTTCCATGCCCCAGGCATCTTCTTCGGTGAACTCAGAGACAAAGTCCGCGAGCCCCGGCACCAAGGCGACGTTTTCGTGTTTGACGTAAAAATACATGCTGCGCGAAATACCATATGCGCCGCTCGTAATATTTTCGAATGTTGGTGCGAAGCCGCCAATATCAGCGCCTTTGACGCGGTCTGCATTCTGCTCAAGGAAGGAATAGCCAAGTACCCCGACAGCATCCTCATTGCGCAACAGCGCGTTGATGATTGAACTATCATTCTCGCCGCTATCGATCCAAGCGCCATCATTGCGGATCTCTCTGGCGCGAGCTTGGAAAGCCTGTAAATCTTGTGCTTGCAAGGCGACCATTTCGGGAAAGGCCAAGGCCCCGGCTTCCATTGCAATTTCAACAAAGGCATCGCGGGTCCCGGACGTCGGTGGAGGGCCAGATACCAGAATGCGCATATCGGGCAAATCGACAGAAATCTCATTCCAGCGAGCATAAGGGTTTTCGATCCACGCCCCTGTGCCGTCTGGTAATTCCGCTGCAAGGGCTTGGTAAATTTGAGCTTTGGTGAGATTCAGATCGGGCCCAGCTTTGCCATTGGCGAGCACGATCCCGTCATAGCCAATCTTGATTTCGAGCGGGTCAGCAATGCCGGCCGCGGTGCACAGTGCGCGTTCGCCGGGTTTGATCTTACGAGATGCATTTACAATCGAGGGCTCTTGCGGGCCAATGGCGCGGCAAAAGGCTTTGAAACCACCGCCAGTTCCTGTCGTTTCGACCACTGGTGCAGGATGCGGGGTAATCGCTCCAAATTGCTCCGCGACCGTGGTTGAGAAAGGGGCGACAGTGGACGACCCGATAATCTTAATCTTCTCCGCAGCGCCTATATCATAAACCGGCGGAGCATCGGTTTGTTCCGGAATTTTTGATAAATCGACCGGGGCGCCGCACGCCGCCAATCCGAGCATCATTAAAATTAGCACTGCGATACGCACGCGGCAGTCTCCAAGCGATATGTGATGGCGGCTCTAAGCGAAAAGTGTGACAGATGCATGTGCCGACATCTAAATGCACTATACAGCGATATGTTCAACCTCAGTATAAGCAAACCGGCGGCAAACTTCGATCAGCCGGCGTTGCTCTTGAGGCGGACTGGTCAACCACACATTGCCCCCCATCTGCATGTTACGAGGACGCGCTGGCAGCACGCGCAAGGTTTGCCGGGCAATCGCTTCACCGCTATCGACGAAAGTTACCGGATGCGGCATCGACGCGGCTAGCTCGCCGCGGACCAATGGAAAGTGCGTGCAAGCTAGGACGATGACGTCAATCTCACGGCCGCCTTCGGCTGCAAATAGCGGCGCATGGACCTCTCTGAAGGCTTCGAGCGCAATTGCTTCGCCAGAGGCGATTTGCTCCGCCATCCTCACCAGGGCGACGCTGCCATGGAGTATCACTCTTACATCGCTGGCAAATTCGTCAATCAACCGTTTCGTATAAGCGCGTCGGATCGTCCCCGGCGTGGCCAGAAGCCCAATTGTTCCTGTGCGCGTGATCGCTGCCGCGGGTTTGATCGCCGGGACCGTGCCGACGACGGGAATGTCGAGCACCGCTCTGACCTCTTCGAGCGCCAGCGTGCTCGCAGTGTTGCAAGCGATCACAAACGCATCTGGGCGGACCACTTGGCACAAGGCTTTAGCCACTTGTGGGAGGCGCATGCGCAATAGCTCATCCGATTTGTCACCATAGGGAAAAAATCCACTATCGGCGGCATAGTCGACTGCGAGTTCGGGGGCTAATGCCTGCAACTCTCGAGCGACGGTTAAACCGCCCATGCCGGAGTCAAAAACCAAGACTTTTCCACGACTAATCGTATTCATGCGCTCTCGCTAAACTGTTTTGATCACAAGGGAAATGCTTGTCCGCTTGCCCTTGTTGTCTGAGCTTGATATTGTGCGGTGCAGCATAATGAGAGCGACGCATGCCAAAGTCAAAACTGCCCACCGAACCTCGTCCTCTAACGCCGTTTGAATATTGGCGCGAGAGCGTTCAAGTCTGGGCTGATTTTTCGCGGCAAGCGACAGAGCTTCTCGTCAAGCAAGTGGCTGAGGGGCGGTCTGGAAAACTGAGCGCTTCTGATGCGGAAGCGGAAACTTTGACAACCGAATTTTTGCGAACACTTTCCGATGTAAACTTGCGCCACTGGCAAAACACCGCCCGATATTTGGAGAGCTTGCCAGCCTGGATGCGCGTGCCCAACAATATGGCCGGTTCAGCCTTAGTGGATTGGTTCGATACATATCACCGGCAAATGCAGCGGTCGGCGATTGCGGATCTCGCGCCTGGTGAGCCCAGTTCGCCCGCAGAAGAGGCGCCGCCCGTGATGTTGACCGCGCCTGAAGGATCTGCTGATGACCTCACGCGGATTAAAGGGATAGGGCCGAAACTGTCCTCGCGATTGAATGAGATCGGGGTTTTTCACTTCAAACAGATCGCCAATTGGTCGGAGCCCCAAACCCGCTGGGTTGAAGACTATCTTGCTTT
This sequence comes from Pseudomonadota bacterium, assembly GCA_039822145.1. GTDB lineage: Bacteria > Pseudomonadota > Alphaproteobacteria > Caulobacterales > Hyphomonadaceae > Henriciella. The sequence continues at coordinate 36,086 of JBCBMU010000001.1, forward strand.
TAAGGGCCGTGTTGGGCGCGAGCAATGGGTCGACCAAGCGCGGGTATTAAGCGCCAATGGCTCAACCACACTGCACTAGCGTCAGACTTGTTCCATTAAGCGTTCAAGATTCACAGTCACGCGCGGAAAAAGGGCCCTGATCGCTGTTAAAGCCCCGGGCATCGCGCCGGTCTTGTCCCACTGAGCCACGGCTTGGCGGATGAAGATGTCGAGGCTAAAATCGTGCATCTCAAGCCGCAGATCGGAGCGGTGTAGCCACTGATGCACATTCAGCAGGGTGCCATAGATCAGCGGAAGAATATCGTTCGGACTATCAGGCGCCGAAAGCGGCTCGCATACCCTATTCTTCTCTTTGGGCGACAAATCGAGGCCGTCAATCATGCCGATGACGGACGCGCTGACGCTGGTATGATGGATGAGAGTCGACTGCAGCATTAGGGCAGCGTGTTGAAAGATTGGTGTTTCAATCGCCCGCACAACTCGGCCCGCCGTGCAATCGATGTAGAGTGTATTGGGCGGTAAGGGCACGGCGCCTTCATCAAACACCATTCCGAGTTGTGAAATGCCATGAACGTGTCCTTTGCGGATAATGCGGTTAATCTGCCGCAAATGTCCGAGCTCGGCGTCAGAGATTGTAATGGCGCGAAACATGGTCGGACAAATTTCACCGTCCAAGCTGGCAAGACAGCCCAAGGCTTCCAAACGTCGCATCAAATCTTGCGGCGTCGAGGCGTGCTCGACGGCCAGCATGGCTTCATAAATGCGTGAAATGGGATCAGTCGCACCGAGCAGGGATCCCCTTAGAATAAACCAAGGGTCGCGCGGAACGACCCAAATGATTTGATCCGTGGATATGCCGCGTCCAATCAAATGTGAAATCGACTCAACCGCCGCTTTTCCGGCGCCGAGGATGCAGAAATTATCGTGTCTTTGCGCTGCATGCTCAAGCTCCGCCGGAAGCGAGAAAGGGGAGGCGAGGCTGACATTCGGCTCGCTGGAAAAGCAGGGGACGTGTTGATGCGGGATGGGCGGTGTATCTTCGCTTGCATCGACCATTTTACGGGCTTCAGGAATGGGGCGCACAGTGTGCGTCTCGAGATCATGCAGACGTCCCCCGCTCATATGAATGCAATTGGGGAAGTAATGTAACCGGCCGGTCGGCTGTAACACGGTCTTCATCACGTCCGCGCAATAGGACAGCACGTCGTCTCTATGCAGACGATCGGGCGAGCTGGTCGGCGACGCCCCGCGCCGTTTCAACCAGGCCGAAATCGGCAAAGATTCGACCCCCAAAGACTCATAAGGGGGGGTAAGCGCGGCATAGGAATAGGTCTGGCACCAATGCCCGCCCGGATAAGGATGCCGATCGATGATGGCGATTTGAGCGCTGCCTCGCCGCAACACGGCATCAGCGAATGCCAAGGCTTTTAAGCCGCATCCTATGATAATATATTCATATGAGGTCACAGATATGTCTTTATTTCATTTGAATTGAAGTAAAGATATCATATAATAAGTATTCAATAATTAAATACTACTTCTCATTTCAAAGTAAAGTTGTGAGCAGAATTGGCTTGACCTTGGCTCTGCTGCCGATACCTCGGTCGCAAGCTCGGGGCGATGGCATGGCAAGTAAACGAGAACCTTTAGATTGGGCCCTGTTCGCCGCGCTAACGGCTCTATGGGGGTCGGCTTACGCATTTACGCGACTGGCCGTAAGCCAGAACGACCCGAGTCTAGGCTTTCCGCCTGAATTCATCATTCCGGTTCGATTGACCGCCGGGGCGTTCGTCTTGCTGATTGTGGCCGCAGCGACCCGTCAGGCGTGGCCACCCCTCAGCCATTGGAAAATGTGGGCGGCAATGGCGGTTATGGGCATTGCTGGCACCGCGACACCTTTTTTCTTAATCACAACGGCGCAGCAAACCGTCGATTCAAGCTTGGCCGCGCTCTATGTCGCGGCCGCGCCCTTATTTGTTTCGGTCATGGCGCATTTCGCCTTCAATGATGATGCAATGACGCTCAACAAAACCCTTGGGATAATTGTCGGCTTTGCCGGGGTTGCGGTCCTGTTTGGGCCTGAGGCGATCAGTTCGTTCGGTTCGGCGAGCGTTGTAGCGCAGGCTTTATGTTTGATGGCGACGTTTTGTTATGCGCTGTCCACCATCACCGCGCGTTTCGCCCGCGAAATCCCGCCATTTGTCTTCGCCGCAGGATTTTTGAGTTTTGGTGCTGTGGCGTCTTGGCCGCTCTTGCTGAGTGTGGAGACGGCTGCACTCACCCCATCGAGCAGCGCGATCGCGGGACTGTTTGGCTTGGCCATTGCCCCCACCGCAATGGCCTCCGTTCTTTATATGATGTTGATCAAGCGAACGAGCGCGACATTCCTATCGCTGACCGGATATACGATCCCGGTCTTCTCTGCCGTGGTTGGCTATTTCGCCTTCGCTGAAGTGCAGAGCTGGAATGCCTTTGTTGCATTTGCGCTCATTCTGGGCGGCGTTTGGACCGCCCAGCGGAGCGCCCCTAAAGCTTGAACTGCCCTTCAATCACTGTGACGCTTTGACCGCGCAGTTTGACCCGGTCGCCGACCAGCGCGGTTTCAACAAACGCGCCTCGCCCGGGATAGGCTTGGAAACACTTGGCTTCCTCTTTGCCGGTTAGCTGTTCAACCAGAGGCGCGACCATGCAATGCCAACTCCCCGTCGCCGGGTCTTCTGGAATGCCGCTGCCTGGCGCAAAGAACCGGCTCGTGACCTCGACGCCGTCACCGTCCAGCGCGAGGCAACCGAAATTGCCTTTGCCCCAGTCCGCATGGCTGGACCCGAGTGTCTTCAAGCGATCAAGATCCGGATCCAAAGTACGGATGTCCTCTGCGGTTTCATATAGAGCGACGTAATACGGACCGTCGAAGCACCGAATGGGAGACTTCCCTAAAGCTGCATCAATTTCCGCATCGGGCGCGACGTCGGTTACCCGATGGGCTGGGAAATCCATTTCCAAACGGCCGTCATCCAATCGCGAGACTAAGAGGTCACCTGACAGCCGCGTTTTGAAGCGAATTTCGTCGCCATCAAAATTCGTGTGATTGTAGAGATAATGCCCCGACGCCAATGTTGCATGACCGCAGAGTGGCACTTCGACCGCGGGCGTAAACCACCGCAATTCCCAAGCGCCGGCACCGGCCGGAACGATGAAGGCGGTCTCAGCGACATTATTCTCTGCGGCAATTTTTTGCAGCATCTCGTCTGGCAAATAGGCCTCCAGCGGCATCACGCACGCTTGGTTGCCTTCAAATGCCTGACTTGCGAATGCATCAATTTGAGCAAATGGGATTGTCATCATGTCGGCCTCCGGTTTGGGCAGTGAAGCTTTTCACAGGCGGCGCCCAAGGACAAACCATGATTTCTAAGCGAATGATCAGTCTTGCTTAAGCGCCCAATTGTGCGCGACTGGACCGTGGCCGCGTCCAAGCCTTGAGGCGTGCGCGATCGCCTGATGCAAATAAGTGCGCGCACCGTCGACAGCGTCACTCAAGGCTTGACCTTGCGCAATCAGCGCGGCGCAGGCGCTGGCAAGCGTACAGCCTGTGCCGTGGGTTGAACGGGTTTCGATGCGCGGGCATTCGAACAACCATTCGCCATGCTCGGTTTGCAAAACATCACATATAATCGAGCCGCTGATATGACCGCCTTTGATCAAAGCGCCTTTGGTGCCGCGCTCCAAAAGTGCCTCGGCGGCGCGGCGCTGATCATCCACACTCTCAACCGCTTTTCCGGTCAGAACTTCAGCCTCCGGCGCATTCGGTGTGACCAGGCGGGCGCCTGGCACCAGCAGCGAGGCAATCGCGCTCACCGCTTTTTCGTCGACCAAGCGGTCGCCTGAGGTGGCGACCATAACCGGATCAATAATGCGATCGGTATCGGCGGCCAAAGCATCAAGCGTCTCGGCGACCTGTTCAACGAGAGCCGCCTCTCCGAGCATGCCGGTTTTTATAGTGTCTGCGCCAATGTCCGTGAGGCAGGCGCGCATTTGGGCGGTGACCGCGTCCGTCGCCACCGGCCAAACGCCATGCACACCGGTTGTATCTTGGGCGGTGATCGCCGTGATCGCGGTCATAGCATAACCGCCAAGCATCGTGACCGCTTTGATATCGGCCTGAATTCCGGCGCCGCCGCCACTGTCCGAGCCGGCAATGATGAGGACGCGGCCAGCGGTCTTGTCAGGCGCCGTCATTCGATCGGGGCTTGGGCCCAACTTGGAGGCGGGGCTGCAACAGCTTGGCTGAGATCAAACTCCACCCGGAACAAGCGTTCCGGCCGGCTCATTTGGTAGGTAAAAACGGCGCCTGGATCAATTTCGACCCGCCACGTATTGGCGTTCGAAACCTCGATATTCTCCTGCGTGAATAGCGCTTTTGTTTCGTCATCGGCGGGGAAGTCTTGGGCCGCCATTGTGCCGACCTCATTGCTATCGCCGCCATAATTCGTCAGCGTATCCGCTTCGCCATCCTTGTGCCGATGGTTATGTTTTAGCCGGACGCCTTCGGGCGTGCGCGTAATCACCCAAGTGCGAGAGCGATCTTCGTCAACGGCAAAGGGGATATAAATCACCGTCCCATCGCAGCGGGCTGGGCCCATCCGCATATCCGCCGATTTGAAATCGGCATCGACGGCATCAGTGCTGACCAGCTGCCCAGCATAGGCTTCGCCATTGCAAAGCGTGCTCAGACGCTCAAAGAATCGTGCCTCAGGCGCCGGGCTGCTCGGGGCAGCGCAAGCGGTGACGGCCAGCAGGCCAATACTCAGACGTAACATCATTTAAAACTTCACCGCGCCAGAAAGAATGGTCTCATATGCGTCCGGGGTGAGGGGCTCATATTTCCCACTATCCGGTTCAAAGTACCAAAGCGGTTCGCTGACCGCGTTGGGGTCAAAACCCTCTTTGACCAGCTCGACTTTGCGATATTTAAATGTGCCCGTAGTTTCCGCTTCAGCTTGAATGCGCAAGAAAAGCGGGATCGCATACTTTGGCAGATGTTCGGCGAACCAGTCATACAGGCCGTCAAAATCAATGTCGCCCTTTGTTGTGATCGCCGCCATGCCGGCGCGGCCATCTGTGCCAGGGACGCTGACACCGTAAACATTGGCGGTGGAAATGTTCGGGGCTTTGGCAACGAATTCCGCGACCTCATTGGTCGAAACATTCTCACCTTTCCAGCGGAACGTATCGCCGATCCGGTCAATGAAATAGACATAACCTTCTGCGTCTTTCGACATTAGGTCGCCAGTGCGGAACCACATATCGCCTTTTTCGAAAACATCGGTGAGGATTTTTTTCTTAGTCGCTTCCTCGTCATTATAGCCTTCGAACCGGGTGCGCGCATCATCGCCGACTTTGCCAATCGCTTCGCCGGGTTCGCCAGGGAGTGTTTTGATGCAGAAGCCCTCATTGTTGCGAATGGGTTTCTCTTCAACCACGTCAAACTTCACAAAGGCGATATGACCAAACACGCCTTTTTCTAGATAGCTCGGGATCCGGCCGACCGCGCCGACTTTACCATCAAAGCCGATAAAGCTGACATTGCCTTCGGTTGAGCCGTAAAACTCGGTGACATAGGAGATGTTGAAGCGGGTTAGGAATTCTTCCCATATGTCCGGGCGCAGGCCATTGCCGAAGCCGGTGCGTATTTTATGCGCCTGTTCTTTTGGATGCGGCGGGGAATTGACCAGATAGCGGCAGAGCTCGCCAATATAGACGATCGATGTGGCGCCCTGATCGGCGGCGTCGTCCCAAAATTGCGAGGCCGAGAATTTCTTGCGCAAAATGATGCTCGCGCCGGTCATCAAGGCCTGACCTACGCCGCACAGGCCGCCTGTGCCATGATAAAGAGGGAGTGTGATGTAAATCCGGTCGCGCGAGGTGATTTTGCAGGGCGCAATGAAAGAGCGCATCATGCCTTGCGTTCGCGCTTGGGTCAGGCGCGCCGCTTTTGGCAGGCCGGTTGTCCCCGATGTATAGACATAGAGACACATATCTTTGCCGAGTAAGTCGGCGCGGTGCTCACGGCTCGGCCGCGCGTCGGACGTGCCGGCAAAAGCGGCGGTCAAATCTTCGCCTTCTTGGCCGCCAAGGGTCCAGACTTTGGGGCTGCCTTCGAACAAGCCATCGGCGCTGCGGATCGCTTCGTCTTGGTCGGTCCCGGTAATGATCAATTTGGCGTCAGCAATGTTGACGCAATGGGCCAATGCTTTGTCGGTGAGATTATGATTGATCAGGCCGACTATGACGCCGATCTTGGCCAGGCCATACCAAATCGACACATATTCTGGACGGTTCTCCATGAACAAAGCCACTGCGTCGCCGGATTTGAGGCCCAGGCCAAGCGCCCAGTTCGCCGTTTGATTGGCGAGGCGGTCCATTTCCGCATACGTGGTCAACTTTCCTTCAAAGCGCCAGGCGACATTGTTTGGATATTTATCCACCACAGCTTCAAAATCATCGGCGACCAAATTGGTCGAGTCCGGGGCGATATCATCTGTCCACTTTTTCAATCGCTGCAGCGTTAGGACAGTCCCAACCTCGCGCTTAATCGTTTGAATAACGCCCATACCTTTTCCGCCTTTTCGTCGCCGACCCACAGTTTCTATACGACACCTAGGTTGCGTGTGTCGTCGTTTCCAGTATCTGGGATAGCTGTTACACGCTGCGCAGCAATACTAATTCTGAAAGGCGCGCCGAAATGTCTGATCCTGTTGGCGATTTGCTTCATCTTATGGACCTCGAACGGCTCGAGATTGATTTGTTTCGGGGGCAAAGCCCGGAAAATGAAACCAATCAACGCGTCTTTGGCGGACAAGTGATTGCGCAGTCTCTGGTCGCGGCCTATCGGACCGTCGATACAGAAACCCGCACCTGCCACTCGCTGCATGCCTATTTCTTGCGGCCAGGCGATCCGTCTATCCCGATTATTTACGAAGTTGACCGGTCGCGCGATGGCGGCAGCTTCACCACGCGCCGCGTGGTCGCGATCCAGCACGGCAAGCAGATTTTCAACATGGCGGCATCCTTCCACAAATTGGAAGAGGGCTGGCATCACCAACATACAAAACCAGAGGTCAACGAACCTGAAGCGCTCGATGACCGGATTGAATGGCGCAAGGCATTCGCCGAAAAGCTACCTGAGCGCCATCGCGGTCATTTCTTGCGTCCGCGCCCGATCGAAATCCGCGAAGTTGACCCGCTCGACCCCTTAAAGCCCGAAAAAGTCAGTGATGTGCAGCATTTATGGTTCCGTGTGCGCCGCCAAATCGATGAACAACCTTGGCTGCACCATTGTTTGATGGCTTATGCTTCCGACATGGCGCTCTTGGGCACGGGCAATCGACCGCACGGCGTCTCATGGATGACTGGCGAGCTGATGTCGGCCAGTCTTGATCATGCTATGTGGTTCCATGCGCCGATCAATTTTAGCGATTGGCATCTTTATACAATGGACAGCCCATACGCGGGCGGAGCGCGCAGTTTCAATCGCGGCTCTATTTACACGCGCCAAGGGCAATTGGTGGCCAGCGTCGCGCAAGAAGGCTTGATGCGCCCGGTCAAGCCAAAACCCAAAGGCTGAGTGTTTGCGTTGCGAATCCTATCCGCACCGATAATTTGATCGGGTGAGATATTGGTTCCTCTGTCGTGTAATCGCGAGTGTGTTTGCGATGGTCGTCTTTGCCGGGCAAACTGCATTTGCTTGGGATTGCCTCAACGCCCATCGAAATCTGGTTACGGTGACGGCTGGCCCAGCGGGGCATAGCGAAGAAGTTCGAATTGATCTGGCATCAGGCGATTTTCCCGCATCCTATACATTCACGCCCGACGGAGCAGACGTCCGCGTGGTGCTCGCTAGCGATGATGCGACCCCGGTCGATCATATTGTCACCGGTTGGAATGCGATCACACGGACGGGCACAGTTTTCATCAAACTGCCAGCTTTGGCGCCGTCAAGTTCGACGGCTGTGTTTATATATTACGGTGATGCGAGCCTATCATCGCAAGGGGATGTGGATGCGGTATTTCCGGTGTCAGGCCTGCGCTTGAGATCGCGCGTATCGTCCGCTGATCCATCCGATGCAATCAGCGCGCGCAATGCCTTCGCCGCAGCGACCGTCGATGTTGATGATCAAGTACGGACATCTGTGACGGGTCTAACCAATCGCGCGCTCGGCGGGACCAATGGTAATTATGGCTGGTGCATCAGTGCCATGGTTGAAGTGACCCCGACCACCGAAGGGCTTTGGGGCTTTCGTTATGGCGCAGATTTCGGACGGGGCGGCCACCTCTATGTGCGTGAAACCGAGCTTGAAGCGCAGTGGAATGATGATCTCTGGTGGGCGCGAAACTATAACAATACGGCCGAAACGCTGGAGGGGGACATTTATTTGCAAGCGGGCTGGCATCGCTATGAAGCGCTCGGCTTTGAAGGGTGCTGCGATGGACCGGTCGGGTGGCAAGCGCGCGCGCCGGGCGGCGCTTGGCAAGACCTGTCGACGGCAAACTTTTCGATGCGCGCGACACGCTGCGTTGTAACCACGGTATCTGTGTCTACCAATCCAGCGGAGTCCTGCGCCACGCAGCCAAACGCGGTAAAAACCGTCGCAGTAATTTCTGACCCTATGGGCGCGGCCTCACCGCGGGCGCTGCCAGGCTCTGTGGTTGAGTATACGATCACGGTGACCAATGACGGGCAAAGACTGGATAATGGCAGCGTCGTCATCACCGACGAATTGCCTCCCGACATTCGGGTGCTGGTTGACGGCGTCAACGCCTTCCAATTTGTCGATGGCGCAACCCGTTCGGATCTATCACTCAATTGGATTGGTGCGGCGAGCGGCGTCGATGATGTTTCCTTCTCAAGCGATGGGGTTGATTTCGGCTATACGCCAAGTCCGGCCGCAGACGCGACCGACGGGGCGATCACCCATGTCCGCTTTCAGCTCCAAGGCGCTATGCGACAACGCATAGACGGCGTTGCTGACCCGAGCTTCTCGGTGTCGTTCCGGGCCATTGTTGAATAAGCTGGCGCAGCCGCGGCTGAAATCCTTAAGCCGCTGTTAACTGTTCCGGGTCAAATGTCAGGAAAACATTAACTATCTTGGACCCCAGCCGTCACCGCAGACGTGACATTTGTGTCGATCGCAAATCACCCTAAGGCTGGCCGTCCAAAAAGGCCGTCAGGGGGCTGACTATGAATTTGCTTGAGCTTGTCATTATTGCGCACAGGTGCCGTTCGACGCACCACTTTATCGCATTTGACGCTTTGCAAATCCTCAAAGGTGATGATGCAGGCGACTGGAAAAATCTGCTGCTGAAGTATCACACAGACTTGCTCAAAGGCGCCAAAGCGCCCGACGCTGAGTTTAAGGATTTCAAGAACCATGTCCTTCACGTCGAAGACGGCGAGTGGGGCGGCGCCCGCGATGCGGCAATGGAATGGTATGGCAAAGCGGTTGAGGCGTTGCGCGAAAAGAAATGGTCGAAAGCGGCTTATGCGCTCGGCGTTCTGACCCATTATTATGCCGATCCGATCCAGCCTTTCCACACGGCTCAGACTGAAGAAGAAGGTGCCATCCATCGCGCTCTAGAATGGTCGATTGCGAAATCACGCGACACAATCAAAGGCTTGATTGACTTGCGGGGTTATCCGCAGGTTCAAGCTGGAACCGAAGTTGGCTTCGTCGCTGACATGGTTTTGGCTGGCGCGAAATATTCAAACCCGCATTATCAAACCTTCATCGATCATTATGACCTCCACAAAGGGGTCGCCAATCCGCCCGAAGGGCTGGATCAGACCTTATTGGATATCATTGCCGACTTGGTGGCCTATGCGACATCCGGGGTCGCGGTTTTGTTTGAGCGCGCCTTTGCAGAAGCAGGTGTGAAACCGCAAAAGTTCGACCTTGATTTGCCAGGGTATTTCGCGGCGCTGGACATACCGATCCGTAAAATCACCAAGCGAATGTCGGACGCCAAAGACCGTAAAACAGTCGAAGCAATGTATGAGGAATTTGTCGAGACCGGCAAAGTCATCAAAACGCTGCCGGCAGATGATAGAAAAATCCGCGCTCTGCACTGCAAACAGATATTGCGTAAACCGATTGAGTGGCTGGACGCGATGCCGCTGCGCCCGTTGGGAACCAAGCACAAGCCGTTGCCAAAGCATCCGACACCGGTGCGTTATGAGTTGAAAGTGGTACCGGTCGCGACAGGCGACGTTGCCGCAGAGCGCACGCCTACAGTCGCACCAGACTTAGAGGTTTTTGACCCGCCAGCGCCGGAAATCGCGGCTTCGCAACTGGCGCCGACAGCGCCTGAGCCTATTGAAGAAACGCCGCTCACCGAGGTTGAGGTGGAGGCCTCAAAGGTCGAGGTTGAATCTGAGATAAACCAGGTTGAAGAATCCGTGGAGACCTCAGAACCGGAGGCGATTGCTGAAGCGCCTGAGGCCGAGGTCGAATCCGTTACTCCGGAACCGGCAGAGATAGACACGACAGAGATAGACACGGCGGCCGCTGATGCTGCGACACCTGCGGCGGCGATGCTGGCTGAGCTCGATGCGAAAGCCACAGAACCTGAGGCGCCGCAAAGCGATAACGGGCGTGACGGTTCGCGCGGCATTAGTCTCGACGATCCTGTCGTAGACGCGCCCTCTATCGGGCCAAAAACGGCGTCGCGGCTTGAGAAAGTCGACATCTTCACAATTGGTGATTTGCTAAACGCCGATCCGGAAGCGACGGCGCAAGCACTGAATGTGCGTTACATCAAAAAAGACACATTGCTCGATTGGCAGGACCAAACGCGGCTTATGGTTGAAGCGCCGGGCTTGCGGGTCTTGGACAGTCAGATCCTGGTTGGCGCCGGAATTCGCAATGCTGAGGATTTGGCCAAAGCCTCGGCGACGAAAGTGCTGAAAGCCGCGACCAGTTTCTTAGATACCCCACAAGGCGCACGCGTTTTATGGGGCGGCGACAATACTGTTGATCAAAACGAAGTCGAATCCTGGATCGGTCTCGCAAAAGCGGCGAAGACCTGATCGAAGACTAACGGTGCTTGTCGAGCATTGCGCCAATCACGTTTGAATAGTCATCGCTCCATGGCCGTCCGCCAACGGGTTCCAATGGAGTCCACAGGCCGCTCTCATTCAACTGATCAAGCGCCGCCTGCGAGCGCGATAAAACTACGACGTCGCTTGGGGTTGAGCGGAAGGCATCATCCGACTCTCCTTCCGGCCGGTAGAATTGGTGCATACCGGGAACATCCAAATGTCCACTAATTCTCGCCACCACTTTGGTCAGGTCCAAGTGACGATTGGAGACGTGTAGAACCAGGATACCGTCCGTCGATAGACGCGAGAGGTATAGCTCCACCGCCTCAACGGTCAGCAGATGAGTTGGAATCGAGTCCGAGCTAAAGGCATCGATCAGCAGCAAGTTGAAATGCTGCTGAGGTGCGTCGGCGAGCGTCAAGCGGCCATCGCCGAGAACGATCTCAGCGCTGGGCGTGCACTCAGACAAATAGGTGAATTGGGCGGGGTCAGCGGCGATCTTTGCGACCAAGGGGTCAATTTCATAATAGGTGTAGGTTTGGCCTGGACGCGCGTGGCAAGCGACGGACCCCGTACCGAGACCGAGAACCCCAACGTAACCAGGTTTCGTATGGGCAACGAAAGTCTGTCCGATCGGCGCTTCAGGTGCGTAATAGGTCGTCGGGCGCAGGGCGTCTTTAGCGTTTAAATACTGGGCGCCGTGAACTGTGGTGCCATGCATCATAAGTCGGAAGTCGCCCAGTTCCGCGACTTTGACGACGCCGAAAAAGCTGCGCTCACTGACACTATTTGAAAGCGTTGATTGAGCGCCGCCGATGAGCAGTGCGCAAGCGCCGCAAATGACGGGTGCTATTCGGCTACGCGCAGCAAGCACGACACCTGCCATGCCGACCATTGCTAGGATCGTGTAGGATGTGCTGCCGACTTGTTCCGACCCCAGCGTTTGGGTCAGCCCCCAAGCAACGACAAGCGAGATGATCGCGGCGGCGGGCCAGACCCGCGTCCGGCCTTGACCGATCCAGACCAAGCCGGGGCGCAGCATCAAAATCGCCAGGAGCATCAATGGATACTCCAAGACGGAGTTGAACAGCACTGGTGCGAGCAGGGCATTGAACGCGCCGCCAAGCACACCGCCTAAAGACATGACCAAGTAAAACTCCGTCAGCCGCGACGCTTCCGGGCGGTCTTCAGCGAGCATGCCATGGCCCACCAAAGCGGCCAGGAATAAGACCAACAAATTACCGATGAGGCCAATCGTCAGGGGGATTCCGGCTGATCCGTTCAAAACCACAATCGCGATGGCAATGGCCGCTGGGAGGAGGCGCGAAGACGTCGCCAGCGTGATAACGGGAGTTTTGGCAAAGACGATGATGAATGTGCCAATATAGAGAATAAGCGGCAGAGCCCATAGGAAGGGCGCGCTGGCCACATCCGTCGCGAGATAGGTCGTACAGCCGACGAGCAGGCTCGAGGGGACGAAGGCGCAGGCCAGCCACCACGCGCGTTGTTTCCAAATTTGGGTCGGCGGGGCTGTCGCCGTCTCTTCAGCCGATTGGATGGCCGGTGGGGCGCCGCCCCCGGTGCTATAGGCGAGCAGCCCTGCAGCTAAAAGCAAGATCGCAAGGACGCCATATCCAACGCTCCAGGTCGACGCTTGCGCCGCGACGGGCAAAAGCGGCTCGAGGACCAGCGGATAGGCGATTAAACCAATCAGGGATCCGATATTGCTGGCGCTGTAGAGGTGGTAGGGATCATGGGCATCTTCACGACCAGAGCGGCTATACCAGTATTGGATCAGCGGCGCGGTGGCGGCGATCACAGCGAATGGCGGCGCGATTGAAATCGCGAACACTCCAATCAACCAGAGCGTCGGTTGGTTTGGGTCCGGAACCCCGAGTAGGCCGGAGAGTTGAAACGGCAGAACCAAGGCTGCGAGTGCTAAGAGGCCAGCATGTATGCCGATCTGGACGCGTAGAGATTTAATCGCGTGGTTGAGGTAATGCGCATAAGCATAGCCCAGAAGAAGCGCTGCTTGGAAGCAAACCAGCGAGACGTTCCAGACATTTGAGGCACCGCCTAAAAGCGGCGTGGCCATTTTGGCAAACATTGGTTGAACCAGGAACACCAAGGCTGCGGAGAGGAAAACAGCCGCGACATACGGACTTGCGCCGAGCTGACCAATAGATGCACGCGCCGCCCGCATCGGCACCGAAATCGCCTTATTCATACTCTACACCATCATTATCTTTTGTTCGAAAATGGCACAATGCAGTGAACAGTCCGTTGATTGCGCCGACAAATTTCGCCACTTTTTTGAGAGAAGCTTGGAATGGTCGGTTTTTCAGGAGCCCGCGTGCGACACTTGACGATGGTTTTAATTTCAGCGGCGACGCTCGTGTCTTGCGCGCCGGCGGCGGATATGCCGCCGCCAGAGACTGCGATCTCACGCGCCTGCCAAGGGCTCGAGCATAAGGGCGACGCTTACACAGTCTGCACTTTTCGGGTCGCTGAGGTGGATCTTCGCATGTTTCATAGCGATGCTGACGGCGTGCCCTTCAAACAGTTTGATACATTGGCGAGAGAATTAGACGAGACAGGGAAAACGCTGGTCTTTGCGATGAATGGCGGCATGTATCACGAAGATCGCCGACCCGTTGGTTTCTATCGCGATCAATATGGCGACCAGGCCAGCGTCAACACCAATGATGGCCCAGGGAATTTCCATCTCAAACCCAATGGTGTTTTTTGGCTGTCGAGGGATCAAGCTGGCGTCACTGAAAGCCAAGCCTTCATCGATGTTGAGATGGATCCCCGCTATGCGACCCAGTCTGGCCCTATGTTAGTGATCGAGGGCGCGCTTCACCCGGGCTTGAACCCGGATGGAACATCGCATCGACGTCGCAATGGCGTTGGCGTTTCAGATGACGGGACGATCGTCCATTTCGCGATTTCTGATACCGCCGTAACCTTCCATGACTTTGCGACCCTGTTTCGCGATGCGCTCGGGGCAACCGATGCGCTTTTCCTCGACGGGCAAGTCAGCCGTATCTATGCGCCAGATATCAATCGATATGAGATTGGCACGGATATGGGGCCTATGGTTGGCGTGGTTGAATAGTGTTACTCGACCAATACACGATAGCGCACTGTGAAACTTGGTGTCGCGCCGCCGACAGCGCCCGACATCGCGCCATCAAAACTCAACTCGAAACTGGCTACACTGGCATCGAACCCGCCCGAAGGCACAAGGCTGCCGCCGCCGCCATTGCGGAACGTTACGCCATCGCTGGCGTCACCGAGCGATCCAAAATTTAAACTTAAGCCGCTGCTATCGCTGCCAGCGCCATCGATAAATTCAAACGGTGAGCCGAGGCCGTCAAAGTCTCCGGTGAACAAACTAATTTGTGTGTCGATGGCGTCGCCGATGGAAACCGTCCCGGCATCGGCCGAGCCGCGGCCATTATTGGTGACATTAATTTCGTAAATCGCCCAAGCGCCAGGAATGCCTAATGGATTGGTGGTGTCATTGATCGGATCACGCTCTATCGTCACGCTCTTAGCGACAGCAAAATCCGGCGTCGCCCGATTGAAGCAAAAATCGTCTATGTGCCAATAGTCAAAGTCCGAACCACTGGCGCGATTGAGGCTGGCGCGGACGCGAAATCCTGCATGCAACGCCGATTCAGGCATGGCGTAGGTTCGATCAAATATCTCGCCTTGTGTTCCGCTCCCCGGGAACGTCTCAAGTGTGACCCAGGCATTGGCGGCATTCAGATATTGCAAAGTTAGGTTCTCGCCATTGTCCGGGTTTTCGCTAAAACTATCAGCGCCGCGGCGGACCCAAACTGTAACTTCACCGAGTTCGCTGGAGTCAAACGCAATCGAAGTGCTGGTCACTGTATTATGGCGCAGGAACATTGAATTGGATGAGGACTGGAAGGTGTCATTGTTAACGCCAGAGCGGCTTGAATTAGTGGTCGACCAATTGCCAAACCCACTTTCAAATCGCTCACAGAGACCGACGCCCATGCCTGAGGGTAGCTCTGGTGGCGGCGCAGTCGCGGTCTCGACCAAAAGCACGTCGTCAATATGCCAATAGTCATAGCCAATGCCGCTATTGGCGGGCGGGCCGCCGCTGCCGCCGGTTTGACGGAACCGCAATTGGAACCCTGCATGAAACGCCGCGGCCGGTAAATCGAGGCTGACATTGGTGATGCCGCCATTTGTGTCGGCGCCAGCAAGCGTTTCGATTGCCACCCAGTTTGAGCTGACGTCCAGAAATTCGAAGACAAAGTCTTCTCCGGCATCGACGTCTTCACTGAACGCATCCAATCCTTGTCGAAGCCAAGCGGTCAAAGTCGCGCCTATAGTCGACGATAAATCGATCACGGGACCGGTAATTGTGACAACGTCTCCGCGTGTAAAAGCGGAACATAGGCCGGAATTCGCGGTCTGTGCAGACGTGCCTGACAAATTAGTATCGGAGACGGTCCAAAGCGGCGACAAGGTCGCGCAACTGGCGCCATCGTCAAAATCATCTTGCAGCAGAATGTCCCCGGGCGCAGCGTGCGCAGACGGAATGCCGATAGAGCATAGGGCCGCAATGGCCAAGACTTGGCGATATCCCCTCTTCATGGCTTGGCAATAGCGCGGCGGCGTTTACACTCCCTTAAAAATCGACCTGAGGGAGGCGATGACTTTGCAGCGCGTTTTTATAACACTCTGTTTCATATTGATAAATTCTGGATTGGCTTTGGCCCATCCGGCCCCGTCTGCTGAGACGACTTATCTCGGCAATGAAGGGATTATGGTCAGTGATGGAGACACGAAAATCCTCTTTGATCCGCTCTATCCGAACGGATTTGGTGTTTACCAGATGGTTCCAAATGAAATGCGCCAAGCCCTAATGGACGGGAGCGGA
Organism: Pseudomonadota bacterium; assembly: GCA_039822145.1. Lineage (GTDB taxonomy): Bacteria > Pseudomonadota > Alphaproteobacteria > Caulobacterales > Hyphomonadaceae > Henriciella. The sequence continues at coordinate 52,102 of JBCBMU010000001.1, forward strand.
CCCTATGAAGATGTTGACGCGATTTTCATCAGTCACATGCATCCGGACCATTTTTCCGTCGATGAGATCGTTCTTTATCTTGAGACCCATTCGGATGTGCAGCTCTTCGCCCCGAGCCAAGCCGTTGAGTGGATGCGCGAAGAAACCGAGAATGAAGCACTCTTTTCTCGCATTACAGGGATCCCGCTGGAGCGGCTTGAGGCGCCGCTGCGGTTTGAGTATGGCGATCTGGTGATTGATGTTGTGCGCATTCCTCATGCGGGCTGGCCCGGACGCGCGGAGGTTTCTAATCTGGTCTGGCGGGTCACTCTGGCCGACGGTGTCACAGTCATGCACATGGGCGATGCGGACCCTAATGAGCAGCATTTTGAGCCGCATGAGGCGCATTGGCAGGCGCGGCAGACCCACACCGCCTATCCGCCATATTGGTTCTTTGTATCAGGCGATGGGCCCAGCATTCTTGCCGAGACGATCAACGCCGCTCGCGCAACAGCGGTGCATGTACCAATCGAGCTTCCAACTGATTTGTTTGTGTCGGGAGCTGATTTTTTCCACACGCCGGGCGAGACCCGAACGCTCACGCAGGACAACACACCATGACATCGATCACGCTGACCGATGACCGACGCCAGCGCTTAGTGGGGCAGTTGCAGTCCTTGTTCCAAAGCGAATTTGACGAAACCCTGTCTGAGTTTCGCGCCGAACAAATCCTCGACCTCATGCTGACCACATTGGGACCCGGCGTGTACAATCAAGCGGTCCAAGATGTCCGGGCGCATTTGCAATCCAAGCTCGACGATTTGGATGGCGAAGTCTATGTCGACGACCAAACATAAGCGCGCTTTGGAGAGATCATGTCCTTAACACTGTACGGCCTGAAAAACTGCGACACTTGCAAAAAGGCTATGAAAGCGCTCACGGCGGAGGGCGTAGCTTTCGATTTTGTCGATATTCGCGCCGACGCAGATTTGCCTCAACGGGTGCCGGAATGGCTGGCGGCAATAGGTGCTGAGAAGCTGGTCAATCGCCGCTCCACCACCTGGCGAGGGCTTTCCGAGGCGGCGCGTGGCGGCGACCCTGCCGCGCTTTTGGTCGATAATCCAACTTTGGTCAAAAGGCCGGTAATTGTGCGTGGCGACGAAATATTCGTCGGTTGGACTGCGACGGAGCAAGCGGCGTTGTTGTCGTAAGCGGAATCTGCCTGATCGCGCGAAATCCAGTCCTGCCCTTGTGGGCAATACAGCCTCAATGATAGGCCAGCGTCCAAGAGGCGCTGGATCAGGCGGCGAGGGAAGGATATGCAAGCATCCGAAGCGAAGTGGATCGAAACGACTCTGCGCGCCTATCCGGCCGAAGAGCTATCGCCAATTCTTGATATTGGGAGCCAAACGCTGGCTTTCCGAACCACGGAAAAGCCGTTCATTCAGAACGATCTGTTTGACCCGCTTGTGGCCCGCGGGATCGATATTATTCACTCGGATTTACAGCAAGGGGACGGTATCGATATCACCGCGAATTTGCTCGAAGATGACGGCTATGCTGAGATCCTGGCGACCGCGCCGCGCACGGTCTTTTGCAATAATGTTCTCGAACATGTGCTCGATCCTGGCGTCTTCGCGAATAAGTGTTTCAAGCTTTTGCCGCCGGGTGGACGCTTGGTGATCACAGTTCCAAAAAGCTACCCGCATCACCGCGACCCGATCGACACGATGTTCAGACCGACGCCTGACGAGATCAGCGCGCTGATCGCTGAGCCGCATCAAATTTTGGCGTCCGAAATTATTGAGACGGGATCGTATCGAGATAATCTCAAAAAGCGCCCTTGGATCATCTATCGGCAAATTCTCCGGCTGCCCTTTCCCTTCTTGGGATGGACCAAATGGAAGCGTTCCATGAAGAAATTCTATTGGATGATTTGGCCGTACAGACAGTCTTGTATCGTCATCCAGAAGCCACTTAGCGCCGGCGCCGAGGGTTGAGATAGAGGTCTTCCTCATCATGCGCCAAGTCGGGTTGGACTTTGCCGCGCAACACCTGCTCAGCCAATTTTCCAACATGCGATTTGCCGGCGCGATTGAACTTTAAAACAGCGCAAAAGAGTTCCATAACGGCCTCGAGTTTGCGGTTTTGATCGGCCGGATCCATGCGCAACATCCATGCGCCGCCCAGGTTGAGAATTTGGTGATCGAGCACACCTATTTTGCGGCCCTTTTGATCGTAAAGGCTATAATCTGCGCCAAAGCTGAACCAATGACGACGTAGCGTATAGAATTGCACGCTCTTTTTCTCTTGGATGAAGAAGCTGTATTTCTCGGGCATGAAGGGCCATTTGACGGCGCAGCGCTCGAGTTGAATCAATTGCTCGTGCCGGGCCAAATTGATCGCGAAAGAGGTCACGGCCTGTCCGCCAGCGGCCAAAGACAGTTGCAGTGAGCGACCGAGCAGCATTTCAGCAGTGCCGCGCCATCCCAGTGTCTCAGAGAACAGTCGAATGACCAGGCGCCGGTCAAAGCCGTCGCTGCCATCCCAAAGCTCTTGGCGATAGCCAATCAACGCCTCGCGCTTTCCGTCGATTACGGTTTGCCCGTAAAGCTCCATGTCCTTTGTGAATTGATCGGATGCGGCTTCGTTTTGAGTCCGCTTCATGATGCCAATCTCAGCGGTGTTGAGATCAGTGGCCCAGAAGTCGACTTTGACTTTGCGGGTTTTGGTTTTCCGTCCAACCTTGGTGCGCGCCATGTCGGCTCTGGTCGGGGCGAGGGCAGTAGCGTCCGCCATATTAGGTCTCCGCAAAATCGAGAATCAAGAGCCACCAGACTCGATCACAGAGGTCAGCATTTGGTTAACGGAACTGCGCAGGCTGTTAAGGACTGCAATAATCGCTCACGGGCGAAGGCTACCTCGCGCGCCCTATTGCACGAATGCCGCCACAAAGGCATCGACATCGTATAGGGCGTCATAGCCGAATATATAAGCGGCTTCGGAGGTGTCCGAGAAATCCAGGCCACCAGCGCCGATCGCTTGGTTGTCATACCCCCCGACGGCTATGCTTTGATCATCGTGCCCTGATCCGTTATATTTCAAAGCGAGGGCTTGGGCTTGGTGCCAAATGGCACCCACGGATGCCGCGTTCAGCAAAGCGGGCCAAGCTGATCGGTCATCGGTGTTGAAGCCCGGCGTGCCATTCCCGACAGCATTGCCATCGGCGATTTTGATATAGTCCACCTCACGTTTGACCCGTTCTAGCGCCTCTGGGGATGTCACACGCTCATTCCAGTCGCTGTGTTGAACAATATGAAGGTGCGCCTTGACCTCGGGTGGGCGAAGTCCGTCTGGCAGAGCGGCGAGCGTCGCAGCGCTGACATCTGATTGTCCGGCTTCCATGATCCAGACGTGACCGCCATTGGCGATCACAGGAGCGATCCGCAGAGCGAGCGTCTGAGCCGCTGTGTCCCGATTATTATGGGCTTCAATCCAACGGTCGCCGAAAGCGTTTTCGAACAGGGTGTCCGGATCGACATATGATCCGCCCTGCGTGCCATAAGTTCCCGAAACTGCGAGATAGTCGACACAAGCAAAACGCGGATGCGCGAGCATGGTGGCGACGGCTGCGGCGCTGTGCAGGTCATCTGTATCTGTCTTGATATCGAACTGTGCGATGAACAAATCTATTGCGGGGTCGAACCGCCCGATTGTCTCACTCGCAGCGCACGTATCATGGGCGCTTGTTTGAACCTGAAAGGGCGCTGATGTGCAGGCCGTACATATCCATCCCGCAATCGCGCAAATTGCCCGTAACTTCATGTCCATTCGTTGAGCCTTTCCCGTGCTCTGTAAACTATCTGAAGTCTCAAACGAAGACTGGTCAAGCGATATCCAGAGCCATTATTTGTTGAGGTCGTATTGGCTGTACCCACCGACCGAAGCCGAAAGGTTGAAGTTTGTGCTAAAGTCTATTTCACACCGCTTCAACTTTGCTGATAGCGCCGCAAGGCGTGGAGAATCGCAGATATGAATTTGTTTCGAACTCCAAGGCCGCGGGCCTGGATTGACGCCGGGTTTATCGCCCTCGGCTTCATTGGGTTGGCAGTGCCGTTCGGCATGCTCACCGGTTTTTACAATTGGGCTCCAAGCCATGCTAGCAGCGCCCTTTTGCGGTTTGCTTTAATCGCTTTCATCCTCCCGGCACTGTTGGAAGAATTGGTCTTTCGCGGCCCGATTTTGGTTCTTCAAAATCGCAACGGACACGCGCCCTTATGGGCGATGGCACTGTCCCTTATCGCTTTTATTGCTTGGCATCCGATCAATACCGTCATGTTCATGCCGCAAGCCGCTGATACGTTTCGCGATTGGCGGTTTCTAACGCTCGCGGCACTGATTGGCGTGGCCACCACGCTGATGACCCTTCGTTCGCGCTCGCTTTGGCCGGCAGTTTTATTTCATTGGGGCGTGGTCGTGGCCTGGAAAGCGCTTCTCGGAGCGCCGGGCTTTTTATGAGGCAATTTCACAGTGGCCAAAGCGGCCCGATCTGCTAGAGTTATCACATCCGAGGGGCGCGTTTGGAAGCGCTGAGATGGAGCCGGTCCGCTCCAGCACCCTTAGAACCTGATCCGGGTCGCGCCGGCGTAGGAACGGAAAACGAAACGCTAAACGCCCCGGGTCTTCAACATACCTTTGGAGACCCCTCATGAATAAACCTGTCGACCAGTCCGAGTTCGAAACCCCAGAAGTGACCACGGGTCCGCTGCCGTCGAGCCGCAAAGTCTATACCCACCCGAAAGCCGATCCATCGCTCAGCGTGCCGCGCCGGTTGATCGACCTGCATCCGACCGCGAATGAGCCGCCGGTGCCGGTCTATGACACATCGGGTCCATATTCAGACCCAAGCGTCACAATCGATGTCGAAAAGGGCCTGGCCCGTCCGCGGACCGAATGGGTGCTCGAGCGCGGGCACGTCGAGGCCTATGACGGCCGGGATGTTAAGCCGGAAGACAATGGCGGGGCCAAAGGCAAATATCTGGCGCGTGAATTCCCGACCCAGCACAAACCCCTTCGCGGCACCGGCACAGGCCCGCTGACGCAATTCGAATATGCTAAAGCCGGGATCATCACCAAAGAGATGATCTATGTCGCCGAGCGCGAGAATCTCGGCCGTCAGGAAGCGCTGGCAAGTGCCAAAGCCCAAATCGAACAGGGCGAGAGCTTCGGCGCTGAAATCCCGGAATTCATCACCCCCGAATTTGTCCGTGACGAAATCGCTCGCGGCCGTGCGGTGATCCCGTCAAATATCAACCACGCAGAGCTTGAGCCACAAATCATTGGCCGCAACTTCCTGGTCAAGATCAACGCCAATATCGGCAATTCCGCCGTCGCCTCTAGCGTTGAGGAAGAGGTCGAGAAAATGGTCTGGGCAACCCGCTGGGGCGCCGACAATGTCATGGACCTCTCCACCGGTCGCAACATTCACAATACCCGCGAATGGATCATCCGCAATGCGCCCGTACCGATCGGCACGGTGCCAATCTATCAAGCGCTAGAAAAGGTTGACGGCGTCGCCGAAGATCTCACCTGGGACGTCTATCGCGACACGCTGATCGAACAATGCGAGCAGGGCGTCGACTATTTCACCATTCATGCCGGGGTGCGCCTCGCCTATATCCACCTGACCGCAGAGCGGGTCACCGGCATTGTCTCGCGCGGGGGCTCGATCATGGCGAAATGGTGCCTGGCGCATCATCAAGAGAGTTTCCTTTACACCCATTTCGCTGAGATTTGCGACATCATGCGCGCCTATGATGTGACCTTCAGCCTCGGCGATGGTTTGCGGCCTGGCTCAATCGCTGACGCCAATGATGCGGCGCAATTTGCCGAGCTAGAGACCCTCGGCGAGCTGACCAAGATTGCCCATGCGCGCGGCTGCCAAGTCATGATTGAAGGCCCCGGCCATGTGCCGATGCACAAGATCAAAGTGAATATGGACAAGCAGCTCAAAGAATGCGGCGAAGCGCCGTTCTATACGCTCGGGCCGCTGACCACGGACATTGCACCCGGCTATGACCATATCACCTCCGGCATTGGCGCCGCGATGATTGGCTGGTTCGGCACCGCCATGCTTTGCTATGTCACCCCGAAAGAGCATCTTGGCTTGCCCGACCGCGACGATGTCAAAGTCGGCGTCATCACCTATAAGCTCGCCGCCCATGCCGCCGACCTCGCCAAAGGTCACCCCGCCGCCCAGATCCGCGATGATGCGCTCTCGCGGGCGCGCTTCGAATTTCGCTGGGAAGATCAGTTCAACCTCTCCCTCGACCCTGAAACGGCGCGCCAATATCACGACCAGACCTTGCCCAAAGAGGCCCACAAAGTGGCGCATTTCTGCTCCATGTGCGGACCGAAATTCTGTTCCATGAAGATCACCGCCGAAGTCCGCGACTATGCCGATGGGCTCTCAGACAATGAGAAAGCCGACCTGCAACGCCAAGCCGACGAAGCCCGGAAAGGCATGGAGGAGAAGAGCGCTGAGTTTCGAGGGAAAGGGTCGCAGATTTATTTGGATGCGAATTGATGGGCGGTGCAACCTTAAGCGATGATCTGCAGCAACTGATCGACAAGGACGCCATTCGGGATTGTCTGTATCGATATTGCCGCGGCATAGACCGCGCCGACGAAGCGCTCTTGAGATCGGTATATTGGCCGGATGGGACGGATCATCACGGCCCCTATCAAGGTGGCGCGATGGGCTTTGTCGATTGGGCTATGAAGACGCTTCCTTATATCGAAACTGGCATTCACCAAGTGCATAATATTCTGATCGAATTCAGAGCTGAGGGCGCCGCGGTTGAGTCCTATTTCTCGGCGTTCCAGAAGCAATTGGGAGACAAAGGCCAGCGGCAAGAATGGGATATGAAGGGCCGGTATCTCGACTGGTTCGTCAAACGAGATGGCGAGTGGCGCATTTTAAATCGCACCGTTTTGTTTGATTGGGTCAATATCCTACCACGCCCAAAGGAGTCAGAGGTCGATCCGTTTGGACCAAGCACGCCAAAAGGACGCCTCTATCCCGACGATTTAGTATATACTTTAGGGCCAGTAGTTTAGCGCTTGGTTGCGCAATTGCCGCTTTCCTTGCGCTGGCGCGATATGGCGCGCGCACGGGCAAAGCTTCCCTGGCGCCGCGTTATCGCCCTATAGTCCTCGGAAAAACAGGAAGGGCCTCAACCGCTATGTTACATAAAATCGCCGCTGCATTGGTCTCCGCCGCCATGTTGACCACGGCCTGCGCCACTGCCGAAGAGGCCCCGACTGAGGCGCCTCAAATCACCATGGGCAATGGCCAGGCGAATGCCATTGAAATGGACGGCCTGACACGCGCCGATGGTGTCACGCCCTTCTCAGAGAGCCGCACGGTCAATGGCGTCGTTTCCAATTTCCGCGGCGATTCGGTGGCGCTGACCTTTGCCGAAGTGACGATTGAAAAGCCCGGCTTTATCGTCCTGCATCCGGTTATGGATGGCCGCCCGAATGGCGATGTTGTGTCTGGGTTCACCTATTTAGAGGCGGGCACGACGCCGAACGTGACCATCAACCTCAACACGCCGGCCGATGCAGGCCGTAAATTCCTGGTCATGCTGCACAGCGATGTCGACCAGGACCGCGTGCTCGACTTTGTCTTTGTTGAAGATGGGATCAATGTCGAAGACACGGCTGTGTTCGAAGGCACGCATATGATCGCGCATATCTTTGCGGTGCCGGAATAGGGGGCGCATGGGCCTAAGGGGCGCGCATCAGAAGACATTCGCTCAGCGGCAGAAAACGCCCTAATGCGGTCATTCATCTAATAACTTCCATTCATCAGGAGGGGAAATCCAAAAGGTCCACGGAACGGGATTTTAATTGTTGCTTGCCATTAAGCGTTCCAGCACGTTTGGAGCGCTTAATATGCGGTTGAACTCGGTCTTTCTGATATTTGCTATTTTGGCTCTGGCATCTTGTAACCAAGTACAAACCTATCAAACGACTTTTACGAAAACTGAATCCGCATCCATCATGCCGGCTGGAATCGATAGAGTCGTGCTCACATATGACTATGCCCATGCCTTTGCGAACCCTGAAAATCTAAGCATTGAATATTTTTCCGGAGCCAAACAGGTGTTTGCGGATGAAGTAATTATCGATGGTGAAATACTACCGCTATCAGGCGCTCCGCGGAGTAATGTATTCCTTGATTTCCACAAGCCTTCGCAAGAGTTGCATCAGTGGAACGTGGGTGAATTTGACTCCAGCCTGATCCAAGAAAAGGCATTTTCAACGTCAGATGGCAAATCGTTCCCTGAGGATGGATATGTCTATATTGATGTCTATGAAAACGGTCAGTCAGTGGCATCTAACGGTAGCTCCCCTTGGCAGCAGACGACTATCCAAATGAAAGATGTCCAAGACTAGCTGAGCGAGTGATCGATTCCGGCGTTGGATTCCGTTTCGGAAAAAAGGTCGATGGCAAGGCCGGATGTGCCGGTCGAGAATTCTTTTGCCAGCGACCTAAATTCGCCCACACTGGTCGCCTGCCTTTCATCCGTTTCGTTGATTGTCTCGCCGCTGAGCAACTTGCTAATTTGGCCGCTACTCCCGCGAATATCGCGCTTTAAACCCCGCGCAGGTTTCTGATGGCGCGCCGGTATCCATGCCATAGACGACCTGCCAATCGGCGCCGACTTGCGCCAAAGTTAGTGTGTTGACGCCGCAGCCGGTTAATTCGCCTTGATAGGTGATCACAAATGGCGCCCAGACTGTGGCGAGGGGGCCGTGCTGTTGGGTCTCGACCGCGAACAGCTCTTCATAGGCTTGCCCGACGGCGAGCGTGCCGACCCAATCGCGCCAACGCTGCAAGCCATCCGGGCGCAGCTCCCCCTCGGAGGTCACGCGTCGCAATACGGCGCTGTCATGAAAGACCTGATCGACCATGCCGGCGTCGCCTTGATACATCGCTCGCATCATCGAGTGGACGGCCGCTTCTGGGGTGGAGAGATCGACCGGCGCCAACATCTCATCGGGCGTGGTTTCAGCGGCGGCGGGCAGGGCTAGAGCGGCCAAAGCGACAGGGATATATTTTCGGGTCATGGTTCTGTCTCTCACAGCTGGGACGAAATGCAATCGGCTCAAGTGTTTCGCGCCGATAGGCCAAGTTTGATACGCAGTAAGACTTTATGCGCCGATACGGCTGCGCTAAGCCTGACCTAAAGTTCATGCGCATCCTCTTGTGAGGGCCAGTCTCTCGCCCTAAGGATCAAGGGTCTAGCGGGGAGGTTAGTATGGAAGTGTTTGACGACCCACAGCGCGGCATTGCTCCCGATGATAGCGATTTTCCGCAAGCCGATACAGGGCCAGCGCGCCCGAGTCGGCCGCCCTTTCACTTAGCGTTTCCGGTCCACGATTTGGCTGCGGCGCGGGCGTTTTACGGCTCGGTGCTCGGCTGTTCTGAAGGTCGCAGCAGCGAGCACTGGGTGGATTTCAACTTTTTTGGGCATCAGATTGTCGCGCATTTAGCGCCCGAGGACTGTACCCTCAGCGGTGCGTCTACGGTCGATGCCAAAGCGGTTCCGGTTCGCCATTTTGGCCTGGTTCTGGACATGTCGACTTGGACTAATTTGGCCGCCCGCTTAGACGGCGCCGTCGAGTTCATCATTGCGCCATATAAACGCTTCGCCGGAGAGCCTGGGGAGCAAGCGACAATGTTCTTCGCCGACCCGTCGGGCAATGCGATAGAATTGAAAGCGTTTTCCGATATGGCTCAATTGTTCGCGAAATAGCGCCCTGGAGGCGGGGCTTTACCGAGGCCCAACTGAGGTTTAAATAGGGGACGGATGGCGCACGAAACGGCGTCAGTGTCGGTCGGGGTTTTTATGGACTTGTTGAACCAGTTCAGCACCGAATTCACCACCAATAGCCCAATTTGGGTGGTCGTTTGGGTGTATTTCATGACGGCTATACTGACTTTAGCCGTGCCGTTTAGTTTCCCCTATCGTGAGGCCAGATGGATCTTGCTCGGCCTTGTGCTTGGCATGATCGGCACCATTGCAGCGTTCGCTTGGTTTGGGTTCACACGCCTCACCGGTTTGGGGCATATTGTGTTTTGGACGCCGACACTGATTTATATGGTCACGGTGCGCGGGCGCGGTGATTACGAGAAAACCTTGTTCTCGAAATGGCTCTTGCTCGGCGCCTTTATTATTGGCGCATCGCTCTTGCTCGATGTGATTGATGCGCTGCGCTGGCTACTTGGAGAGCGCGGGCCAATTAAGGTTTAAGTCTACGCTTAATCGCCTTCGCCTGGGCTCGGGCTGAAGAAATCGGCGAGCTTATTGGTTTTCTGCGCGAACTCTTCACGGTCGGCGGGTGGTTCTTTCATCCGCGTGATGTTCGGCCAGACTTTGGCATAATCGGTGTTGAGCTTGAGCCATTTCGCATCGGGCTCATCCTCAGTGTCGGGCTTAATCGCCTCAACCGGACATTCGGGTTCGCAGACGCCGCAATCAATGCACTCGTCGGGATGAATGACCAGCATGTTCTCACCCTCGTAGAAGCAATCTACGGGGCAGACTTCTACACAGTCCATATATTTGCATCGGATGCACGCATCCATCACGATATAAGTCATAGGGTGAGCTCTGTAATATTAAGTGCAGCGCAGCAAATGGCGGCGGACGGCCTGCAAGTCAATGCATCTGACTGTCACGGTGCGTTTAGTTCTGCTCTTTTGCGGGCGTGGGCGCGGGTCACGTCATCAATGTGCAACAGGCTGGCAACGTGGCGAATGAAGGATTCTTCGTATTTGCAAGCTTCGCCATCAGCGAGCGACACGCGGTACAGGCCTTCAATCACGCTGGCGCGCTCTGAGGTTGGCAGCGTTTTCACATGCCGGGTGAGGGCGTGCGTGTCGGTCGCGTCTTCAGCAATTTGTTCGCCATTGAGCAGGACTTGGTCGGCTCGGCTTGCGTCCATGTTAAAGCTGGTGACCAGAATTTCGGCGATCATGTCGCTTTCGAGATTGGCATAAACGCCATCGACCAAGGCCGCCTCGACCAGCAAAGCCGCGGCCGCTTCATAAGGGTCTAAATCCCGGATCGGCGCCTCTCGGCGATCCCCACCAAACAAACGAGAGAAAAATCCTGTCATACCAAACCTTATGCGCTTTCGGGGAGCCGTCTGTAAAGGCTTTGCGCTTCCGCCGCCGGACCGCGGCGCTCCCCGACCTCGAGAATTTCGAGCGTTTCGAGCGATTTGGCTTTGTAAAAGGTGAGGACATCCCCAGGCGAAACGCGTTGTCCAGCCTTGGTCGTTTTGCGGGTCTGTCCGTGCCGTGTGATCCGCAGACCGCGCCGCGTGACATGCTCTGTTGCGAGGGCGCGCGTTTTGAAGAAGCGGGCCCGCCAAAGCCAGATATCGACGCGAATGGCGTCCATATCAGCATCACTCATTGTCAGTCTTCGGCGGTGCCTCTGGTGCTGCGGTCTCGGGCGCAGCAGCTTCAGGCTTCGGCTTTTTCGGTTTGCGCTTTTTCGGCTTCGGCTTTGGCGCGGGTTTGTCTGGCAACAAAGCCGCGAGCGCCGCAAACGGACTGTCTGGATCGGGCTCACGCCGCGCCGGGCGGCGCTGACCTTGCCCAGACGGTTTTGGCTTGCCGCCGCCTTTATCGGGGCGTCTGCGGCCGCCGCCTTGTCCGCTTTTGCCTGGACCGCGGTTTTGTTTCGGGCGGCTTTCTTTGCGGGCTTCGCGGCGCTGTTCTTGAGCATCCAAGTGCGCTTTAGACTGGAAGCGCCACAGTTTCACCGCGCCAGTCTCGGGGTCTTTCTCTGCTGGCGCAATCCGAAACCCTTTCAAGACATTGTGGAAATCCTCCAACGGGCAAGACACCATGGAGGCAAGTTCTGGCGGGATTTCGAACTTGGCTTGATCTGCTTCTTTGCGCCGCTTTGAGAGTTCCCAGCCGAGACGTTCCGCCAGGTCGGCGCGCACGGCCCGTTTGCCAAACCTCAAATAACCTTGAGCGGCGAGGTCTTCATCGGGCCATGAGCCATCAAGTTCAAAACTTCCAGCGCCTTCCGGCGCGGTCTGGCGCGGCCGCTCGTCAAACAGAGTTTGTAACAGCGCGATAAGTTTCTGCGCGGCGGGCTTTTGGGCGTCCGGGATATGCGCGGCAATTCGGCCAGAGCGGATGCCAGCCTCTTTTAGCTTTGCACGATCGTCGGGGCCGGGCTGCAAGGCCCGGTCTTCGCCGCGCAGATCACACGCCGCGCCAGCTTCAAGAAGGCGAAAGGCCAAACCCCGCGCGAGGCCATCCAATTGCGTGTCGTCGGGCGCGAATTTCAGTTTGAAGTGCGTCGGTAGGCGTTTTTGAATCTCGGCGCCCAGCCATTCATTCAAGCGGGTCTGAGCTGCGTCTTGTTGATGCGGTTCAGCATCTTGCCCGCCCATGAGTTTGGCGGTCGGTGCGAGCCAATGCGGCCCTTTGGTGAGCTGCGCAACCGGCGCTTCATTCCAAACGATCTGGGCATCGGCATTCAGCGTCAGCGCCGTTTCACCGGCGCCAGCTATGCTTTTAAGCCGTTCTGCAATGATCGGCTCTAGCGCTTGCAAAGCCGCGCTGCGCAGAGTTTTACCCTCCAGAGTGGACGCCTTGGAATCAGGTTCAAAGGTTAAGCCGACGAGCTTGCCGACAGCATGCCCCTCAATCGTGACTTCTCCGGTCTCAGAAACTTCCGTGGTCAAGAGCTCTTCCCTTTTTAGCCCTGCAATCAGTGCGGTCGTGCGACGATCGACGAATCGCTGCGTCAGCGCGTCGTGTAGCGCATCTGATAAGCGATCTTCAATGTCCCGCGTTCTTTCGCGCCAATAGGGCGGGTTTTCAAGCCAGTCGGACCGAAAACTTGCATAAGTCCAAGTTCGGATCATCGCCAAGCGTTGTTGCAGTAGCCCGATATCCCCGACGGTTTGGTCCAGCGCGACGAGACGCTCATTCATCGCCGTATCGCCAAGTCGCGCGTCTGGGTCGGCAAGCGTTTCGGCCAGCCCCAAGACCAGGCGCCCGTGTCCCTCATGCCCGGCTTTGCGGAAATCTGGCAGGCGCGCCAGGTCCCAGAGCCGTCTGACATTCCGCTGCCCGCGCACCTCTGGGCCGACGGCGCTATCTTCAGCCATACGGCGCAGCACCCACTCGTCCAGTCCATGCGGGTTTTGGCGTAGGCTCGGATGCGGGCTCGGGCGTGAGAGGCTGGCAATCAAGGTTTTGATCGAGCGGTAATCCAAATCGCTATTGCGCCAATTCAGATCGGCAACTGGGTCATAATAATGATCTTCGACGGAGCGGATGACCTCGTCTTCAAAGGGCGGGCAATCATTGGTCTCGCCAAATTCGCCATCATCGCGGAAGCGGCCAGCGCGCCCGGCAATTTGCCCAATTTCGGCAGCGCTGAGCCAGCGATGACGGCGGCCATCAAATTTTGATCGCCCGGCAAAAGCGACTCGGTCGACATCGAGGTTTAGGCCCATGCCAATCGCGTCAGTGGCGACAAGGTAATCAACCTCTCCAGATTGGTAGAGCGCGACTTGTGCATTGCGGGTGCGTGGGCTGAGCCCGCCCATAACCACCGCGCAGCCGCCTTTCTGTCGCCGCAACACTTCGGCGATGGCGTAAACTTTATCGGCGCTGAAGCCGACAATCGCGGTGCGCTTAGGGAGTTTGGTGATCTTTTTCTGGCCGGCATAAGCCAACGTCGAAAAGCGCTCGCGCACATCGGTGCTCAGATCGAAATTTAAGTCCCGCAATACGTCGCGCATGGTTTCAGCGCCGAGCAGCAATGTCTCCTGGGTACCGCGGGCATTGAGGATGCGGTCGGTGAATACGTGTCCGCGATCATCATCCTCGGCGAGTTGGATCTCATCAATCGCCAGGAACTCAACTGATATGTCTGTCGGCATCGACTCAACGGTGCAGATCCAATAGCGCGCTTTGTCCGGAACGATGCGCTCTTCGCCGGTGACTAACGCAACAGCCTGTTCGCCTTTTGCTGCGGTGACACGATCATAGACTTCCCGGGCGAGCAGCCGCAGCGGCAGTCCGATCATACCCGTCGTATGGCCCATCATACGCTCCAGCGCATAATGCGTTTTCCCGGTATTGGTCGGGCCGAGGATGGCTTTCAGGATGGCCATGGAGGACGTTCGTGTGGGCGCAGATTCGCGGCGAGGCTAGGGGGCAGGTTAACGCTGTGGACAGCGTTCGGCTTGATCTATGTGGGTGTCGATAAGATTTCCACCCTCATCTTCAATCTTAAACTGGCGCAGCCAATCAGCGTCGCGCGTCAGGGGCTGATAATCGCTGGTTAAATAGAGCCGTAATTCCCGGCGCAAAGGACAGCCATTCGAGCGATGCCCAAGATCGACACCGACAAAGCCTTCAGGTTGCCAGGTGGCAAAGTCAGCCTGCATTCGTGGCCGCAGGTGTGAGCGATAGCTGGCAATCAAGACTCGCGAACTATCAAGATCGGCAAGATCGACGCGCTCGGCGAAGCTCTTTGGGCCTGGATTATAGCGCCAGAGGATGAGCGGCAGATCTTTGCGGTCGCGCATATAGTAATCGATTCCGTGCCAGATCTCTCGCTCATCGACGACGATCGCGGTCGGCTGAAGTCGTTCAATCTCGCGCTCAAGCTGCGCCGTCAAATCTTGCCAGCCGCGCACGCGCTTAAAGTCATTGTCACGCCCGATCGCGGCGCTCCAGCTCGGCGGCGCTAGCGCCAGCGTGGTCGCCAGGACCCCAAGGACGATTTGCAGACCGATGCCGCCCCAAAACGGGATTCGCCAGCCGGCGGCGCGCATTAAAAAGCCGCCAATAAACACGCTTGCGGCTGGGTAGGCTGTTGCCGCCCAATTGGCGTGGGCGCGCGATAAGACGGCTTGAGTCGCGATAATCACCAGCACCGGAACAATGAAACAGGCCAGCCAGACTTCTTTGCTGCGCTGTGCATCGCTGGCATCGCCAAGATCGGCAAGCGCGCGCGGCGGCCGTAAAAAGGTAAGGCCGGCTAGCAGCGCGATGAAACAGACCGGACCAAAGACGCCGAGTTGCTCGCCTAGAAAGCGCGGCAAATGGTCGAGATTAAACAGCTCTCCCCCTAGATTGGCATTGTCCACTGTGTGGCTGACCGTTTGGAATTCATTGGCCGCGTTCCAAATCAGATGCGGTGCAAAGATGGCCAAGGCGAAGGCGCCAAACGCCAAGCCTTTAAGGCTCAGCACAGCGCGCCGCGTGGCCGGATCAAACACTGTGGTGAGAGCGATGCCGATGGTGAAATAAAGCATCGCATATTTGGACAGAAACCCGGCCCCAAGAGCGATGCCTAAGCCGGCCACGCCGAGCCAATTTAAGTCTTGCTCGCGCAGGCGCCAAAACAGGTACAAAGCCACGGCCCAGAATGGGAAAAGAACACCATCGGTCGAGATCACGCTCGACGACAAGATAATGCCAGGCATCAGCAAATACGTAATCACTGTGAACAGCCCGGCTTGCGCGCCAAACATACGCCTTGAGAGCAAAAATAGCATGGCCGCGGCAAAGGCATGGAATACCGGGGCGAGCAGCCGAATGCTCCATTCCGAATCGCCAAACCCCGCCGTCGCGAAATGAATGACCCAGGCAATCATGGGGGGTTTGGAATAATATCCCCATTCCAAACTCTGTCCCCAGCGCCAATATTGCGCTTCGTCGGCGTAGAGCTCGAGAGGCGAGGCGATGACCAGACCAATACGCAGGACTAAAAGTCCTGCAATTACAATCCATGCAAGGCGGGAATAGAGGTCTAATGGAGAGGATTTAGCGGCCATGACCTGTCCCATACGCGGCTTAAGATCGGACATAAACCCTAGGCCACATGTGTGGCTTATTTGCAATGCTTCGCGCTAGAGTCGCAGCGTTCCATATTTGTCTTACCAAGCTGTCACATTTCTGTTGTGCGCTGCACATATGGGCACGCTCAGTAGTGTTATCGGCGATCCTGCCCAACCTGCTTTAGTGGCAATTTGAGGGGAAACTCATGTCCAACTGGAAACTCTTATCCGGTGTGGCCGCCGCCTCCATTATGACCGCAGCGATTGTCGCTCCGGCCGAGGCTCAGGTCACAACATCAAGCATTCGTGGTGAAGTTACGACAGAGACGGGCACGGCCGTTTCTGATGCGACCGTAACCATCACACACACGCCTTCAGGTACGGTCTCAACTGCGACGACCAATAGCAGCGGTGTGTTCTCTGCCCGCGGTCTGCGCGTTGGTGGTCCTTACACAGTATCTGTCAGCGGTGGCGAATTTACACCACAGCAAATCGACGATCTGTACCTGGCACTCGACAACACTTTGTCTCTGCCGATCACAGTGTCTGGTGCGCGCACCATGGACACAGTTGTCGTCACCGGCACACGGGCGCTCGCTGGCTTTTCAAACGAAGGCTTGAGCACCAGCCTCGGTCTCGAAGCTCTGAACGAAATTGCTTCGATTGATCGTGACATCACAGATGCGGCGCAGCTTGACCCATTCGCCAGCGTTAACGTCCAGTCTGGCGGTGCCAAAGAGCTCTCAATTGCGGGCGCGAATAACCGCTTCAACTCACTCACGATTGATGGTGTTGCATTGAATGACCGCTTCGGTCTCAACGCAAACGGTTTCCCAACCCAGCGTTCGCCGATCTCGTTTGACGCGATTGAATCTCTTTCAATCCAAACCGCGCCATATGACGTTGAGTTTAACGGCTTCACCGGCGGTACAGTCAACGCCGTGACCAAGTCGGGTACGAACGAATTCCACGGTTCTCTGGGCTATTATTTCACCGATGATTCTTATATCGGCGATAAAAACCAGGACGACGAGTTTGACTTCACGTTTGAAGAAGAAACTCTGGTTGCCACGCTTGGCGGTCCGATCATTAAAGACAAGCTCTTCTTCTTCGTGTCTTACGACAAATATGAAGAAGTGGCGCCTCTGGTTAACGGACCTGCTGGCTCTGGTGCACTGAACACTGAAGACAACATTACGCAGGCTGACGTCGACCAAGTTCGTCAAATTGTTTCTGATGTTTGGGGCTTCGACATTGGCGGCTTCGACAAAGGCCCAGCCGAAGATGAGAAGATCCTCGCCAATATCGACTGGAACATCAACAACGACCATCGTGCGAAATTCACTTACATGCGCACTGAAGGTAACACCATTCGTGAGCAAAACGGCAACAACTTCCTCGCTTCAGACAACCGCCTCGGCGCGTCTTCGGCTTGGTATGACCGTTCAGAAACCGTTGAGAGCTTCATCGGTCACCTGTTCTCGGATTGGACGCCGAACTTCTCGACACAGTTTAAAATCGCGAGCACAACACAAGCCACCGGTCAGGATTCTCTGAACGGTGCTGAATTCCCGTCTTTCGCGGTCTTCTTGCGCGAAGTTGATGGCGATGAGAACTATCTCGTTATCGGTCCTGACCGGTTCCGTCACGGTAACTCACTCGATCAAGACTTCCTGACAATCAAAGCGGTTGCAGAATACGCTGCCGGCGACCACGTGTTCAAGGTCGGCTTTGAGCGTGAAGAAGTCGACGTCGACAACCTCTTCGCTCAGAACTCTGAAGGCTCTTACGTCTTTGACAGCGTCACAGACCTGGCCAACGCAACCGCATCTGGTCTTCTCTACAATAACGCCGTCACCAATGACGAAAATGACCTGCGCGCGATTTGGGGCTACACCTCTAACTCACTCTATGCGCAAGACACTTGGGACATTACGTCTGACCTGACCATTGACGCGGGTGTGCGTTATGACTGGTACGAGACCGAAGGCGAAATTCGCAGCAACCAGAACTTCTTCAACCGTTACGGCTATACCAATGCCGGTGATATTGACGGTCTAGACGTAATCTTGCCACGCATCGCGTTCAACTGGACACCAACCGATGATCTCGTCGTCCGCGGCGGCTTCGGTCGTTTCTCTGGTGGTTCGCCGGGTGTTTGGATCTCTAACAGCTACTCAAATGACGGCGTCATTTCAGATAGCTCAAACGCGTTCGGAACCGTTCTGGTCCCGACTGCGCCAGACGCAGCAACCGGTCAGTACATCCCTGCGGATGTCTTGAACACGCTTGCGACTGAGAGCCCAGATGGTTCGGTCAATGCGCTTGACCCATCGTTCGAAATTCCAACCACTTGGAAACTGAGCTTGGGCGCAGCCTATACCACTGACGTTCCTTACCTCGGTGAAGACTGGTTGTTCTCTGCTGACGTCCTCTACAACAAGCTGGATAATTCTTCTTACTGGTTCGACCAGCGTTGTGAGGATCCAGTTGCCGTCGCTCCAGATGGTCGCGGCGTCTATGATTGTGGTGACACGTTCGATGAGCCAGAAGCGATTGTGATCGGTTCTGTCGACAAAGGCCACAGCCTCTTGTTCGCGGTCTCTGCGTCTAAAGATTGGGAAACCGCTTTCGGTGACTTCGACTTGTTCACCAGCTACACCTATGCTGACGTCGAAGACATTGGTTACGGCACATCATCAACTGCAACGTCTAACTATTCAGACTTTGCGGCGTATGATCGCCAGCAGCCACGTACCGGGACTTCTAACTTCCAAGTCGAGCACTTGTTCAAGCTCCGTGCGAATTGGGAAAAAGAATTCTTTGATGGCTATGCCACAAAGGCATCTTTGTTTGCGACACGTCGACCAGGTCAGCCTTACAGCTACACATTTAGCGAAAACAACGCCTGTGTGCTGGACGTCGACAATGGTCGTTGTGGCCGTGAGAGCCGGAACGATGATGCAGGTCACTTGCTTTACGTGCCGACCGGCGCAGCCGACCCGCTCTTCTCGCCACTGTCCTTCGGCGGTGACGCAGCAGCGCAACAAGCCTTCTTCGACTATATCAGCAACTCTGAGCTGTCTCAGTATCGCGGCGGCATTGCCGAGCGCAACGGCGACAATTCACGCTGGTCTACGATTGTTGACTTGCGTCTCCAGCAAGAGCTGCCAGGCGTTCTCGCCGATCACCGGACCTTCGTGTTCCTCGACATTGAGAACCTCGGCAACCTCTTGAACTCTGATTGGGGCCGTATTGAGCGTACCCGTTACGAGTATGAGCGTGACGTCGTCTCAGCCAGCATCGACAATGGTCAGTACGTCTATGACGATCTGAACAGCGCCAGCAGCATCGAGAACCTTGAAGTTCTCGCGCAGTCTGTCTGGCAAGTTCAGTTCGGGATTAAGTACGAGTTCTAAGCTCGGCTTTGACCACGACTTAAGGAGGGCGGCGCAGAAAGCGCCGCCCTTTTTCTTTGTGATTTTACGCCAGCTATGGCAAAGGCGCGGCGATGTCAGATCCGATCTTTTCCCCGCCCCCTGAATGGGCCCCGCAAGCCGCTTTATGGGTCGGCTGGCCGCATTTGCGCGGTGAGTGGGGATCTGCATTTGATCGCGCCCGGTCGGAAATTGCGGCTTTCATCCGCGCGGTCTGTAAAGCGACGCCGGTCAAGATCGCCTGTGGCTCGCGCGAGGCTTATGCCAGCGCTTATTCCGCCTTGCAGGACGAAATCGCGGCGGGCGGCGTATCGCTTCACACCTTGCCGGCGGGAGATGTCTGGCTTCGGGACACTGGCCCGATCATTGCGACCGACGGGTCGGCTGCCATTGCCCACGACTTTCAATTCAACGGCTGGGGCGGCAAATACGAGATGCCGGGCGACACCATGACGGCCAGCGCCATTACCAGCGTTGAAGAGCTGCCGCGCCGGCGCCACGCGTTTGTGCTTGAGGGCGGCGCTGTGGAGTTTGATGGTGATCGCCGGGTGATGACCACACGCCAATGCTTGCTCAATCCAAATCGCAACCCAGACTGGACGCAAACAGACGCCGAAACGGCGCTTGAGCAAGCCTTCAATATCGACCACGTCATTTGGCTCGATCAGGGCCTGCTAAACGACCACACTGACGGCCATATCGACAATATTGCGCGGTTCATTGGGCCAGACCGGGTCGTCTGTCAGACCGCCTCGGGCCAAGATGATCCAAATGCCGAGACGTTGGCGGCGATTGAAGCGACCCTGCGCCAAGCTGGTCTGCGGGTTGAGACCGTGCCGTCGCCAGGCCTAATCCTCGATGAAACAGGTGCGGTACTGCCAGCCAGCCATATGAATTTTGTCCTCAGCAACAAATATATCTATCTGCCGGTCTATGAAGAGACGCAGAGCCGCGCCGCGCTGGCGCAATTGGAGGCGCTATTGCCTGGATATAAGGGGGTTGCGCTGCCGGCCCGAAATATTCTCTCTGGCGGCGGCGCATTTCATTGTATGACGCAACAAATCCCGGCTTTGGAGGGCCTCGTCAAATGAGTCGAGACGTAACAGTAGCTGCCCTGCAGGCGGCGTTCGCCAAGGACGGTATGGCCGGCAATATCGCCCATGTGTCAGACCTCGTGCGCATGGCGGCGGGCGATGGCGCGCAAGTGGTGCTGGCCCCGGAACTGTTTTGCGATCACTATTTTTGCAAACAGCAAGAAGAACATCATTTCGCCACGGCCTATCCCTGGCGAGACCATCCTGCGGTCTTGGCCATGCAAGACTTAGCGGCGGAGCTCGAGGTCGTTCTGCCGGTGTCGATTTTTGAAAAGGATGGCCCAGAATATTTCAATTCTGTGGTCATGGTTGATGCCGATGGCACGGCCCTTGGCGTCTACCGCAAGAGCCATATTCCAGATGGGCCAGGCTATCAGGAGAAATACTATTTCCGGCCCGGCAATACAGGCTTCCAAGTCTGGGACACACGCAAAGGCCGCATTGGCGTTGGTATTTGCTGGGACCAATGGTTTCCGGAAGCGGCGCGGGCGATGACCCTAATGGGGGCCGACATCTTGCTCTACCCGACCGCTATTGGCGCCGAACCGCAGGATGCCTCTCTCGACACCGCGGCGCGCTGGCGCCGGGCCATGCAAGGCCACGCGGTCAGCAATGTCATCCCTGTCGTCGCCGCCAACCGGATTGGCAATGAAGATGGACAGGTCTTTTACGGCACCAGTTTCATTGCCGATGCCACAGGCGACATTGTTGCTGACTTGGACCGCCAGACTGAAGGCGTGATTATGGCGCGCTTTGACTTAGATGCGATTGAACAAGATCGCGCCGCTTGGGGCTTTTTTCGAGACCGCCGCCCCGACTTGTATGAGAGTTTAGGCTAGGCCGCAAAAACCGGGTGCACGAAAGCGCCGGATGAGCTAGGGCGAAAGCATGGAAGAACCGGTTTTATCGCCCGTCATCGTGCTGCTCATCGCGGGCAATGTGTTGGCCAGCTTTTATGCGCTCTCAAATACCAAATTCATGGAGCGCAACCTGTTCCATGTCGGTCCGATTTTGCAGAATCAAGAATGGCATCGATTGGTAACAAGCGGCTTTCTGCATGGCGGTTTTCTGCATCTCTTCGTCAATATGTATGTGCTCTTCATGTTCGGAAGTGATGTCGAGCAACAGCTCGGCACCGTCGGATTTGTGATCGTCTATTTCGCGGCGCTGCTTGGCGGCAACGCCTGGGCCTTGTTAGAGAATAAGACCAAGCCGTCCTATCGTGCCCTCGGCGCTTCTGGCGCGACCTCTGGCATTTTGATGAGCTTTATCCTTTTCGAGCCCTTCCGCGGGCTTATGATTTTCCCCATTCCATTCTTCATGCCGGCAGTTGTGATTGGCCTATTTTTTCTCGTTGGCTCGGCCATTCTGGCGCAGCGTGAGAATAAGACGATTGGTCATGAGGCCCATTTGGGTGGGGCGTTGGCTGGAATCGTGGCGACAATTCTGATCAAGCCGAGCGTGCTGTCAAACTTCACAACTGAAGTCGCGCGGGCATTGGGCGGCAGTTAAATGGGCGTCGTCACGGAAATATTGGAGCAGCGCATTGCCTCGGGAACGCTCACCCGCGATCCCGCCCAAGTCGATGCAGCGCGCCACCTTGATGAGGTCCTGGGCCGGCTGCAAAAGACAGGCAAAGGCGGCTGGTTCAGCAAGCCAAAAGCAGCCAGGGGGCTTTATCTATGGGGCGGCGTTGGGCGCGGCAAATCCATGTTGATGGATTTGTTTTATGCTGAAGCGCCAGTCAAAGCGATGCGGGTCCACTTTCACGAATTCATGGGCCGCGTGCACAACCGCCTCAATGTCGCGCGCAAGCGAAAAGACGTTTCCAATCCGATTTTTCCCGTCGCAAAACAGTTCGCGTCCGAAGCGCAGCTCATCTGTTTTGATGAGTTTCAGGTCACCCAAATTGCCGATGCGATGATTTTAGCCGGCTTGTTCGAAGACTTGTTCAAGCGCGGCGTAACGATCGTCGCGACCTCTAACCGACATCCGGATGAGCTGTATAAGAATGGCCTCAACCGCCACCTGTTCACGCCCTTTATCGCGCTTCTGAAATCTCAAGTGCAGGTGTTTGAATTGGCCTCTGAGCGCGACTATCGCTTGGAACGTCTAACCGAGGCGCCGGTTTGGTATACGTCCTCAGACGCAGCGCAAGCGCTCGATAAGGCCTTTGAGCGCCTGACACTTGGCGCGGCGCCGCAAAGCTGCACGCTGACCGTGAAAGGACGCAAACTCCAGGTGACGCGTGAAGCGGCCGGGGTTGCGCGGTTTTCATTTGAAGAGCTTTGCGCGAAGCCGCTTTGGGCCGAAGACTATCGCGCCATCGCGGCCACCTTTCACACGGTTTTGCTCGACAATATTCCCGAGTTGAGCCCGGCGAAACGCAATGAAGCGGCACGCTTTGTGACGTTGATCGACACTTTTTATGAGGCCAAAGTCAAACTGATCGCTAGCGCGCAGACAGAACCTGAGCAGCTCTATCCGAGCGGCGATGGCAGTTTTGAATTTCAGAGAACGGTCAGCAGACTGCATGAAATGAGGTCCATCGAATATATGGCCGAAGCGCATATTGTTCCGATGGACCAGAAGTGAGGTCGCACTGGCAGAGCCGAAACTGGGGGGAGGGAGGAAACGTCTCGCGCCCGCCAATACGAAGAGAAACATCGCTCTCTGAAAGGCTTTACGCGGGCCGGCTCAGAATGGATCAAAGAATCTTGAGATTCTGCCCGTTCAGCATTGCCGTGGGCCGAAAAGCGAGTTTACGAGATAGAGACCAATATAAAACGAGGGCATACCATGCAGTTTAGAAATCTGATGATCGGGGCGGTTATTGCGGCCGGCCTGACCGCCTGCGCGAGCGATGACGGCTATAAGCCAGCCCATTTTGCCGCGGCGCCAGCCATCGACATGCTAGAAGCCCTGAGCGCGGATGAGATGAAGGGCCGCAAAGTCGGCACCGAAGAGAATGCTGCAGCCCGCGCGATGATTATTGAGCGGTTCGAAGCGCTAGGTGTGATCCCTGACGGCGACCGTTTCGAGCACCCGTTCACCTATGGCACATTTGCTGATCCCCAAACCGGAGAGACGACCCAACCGGCAAAGCGCGGGGTCAATATTATTGGGCGTATCGCCGGCACTGAAAATCGCGATCTCTCAATGATCATCACCGCGCATTATGATCATGTCGGCGTGATTGAGGGTGAGATTTACAATGGCGCGGATGATAATGCATCCGGGGTTGTCGGACTGCTAGCGACGGCGGAGTATTTTGTCGCTAATCCGCCGCGCCATGATGTCATTCTGCTAGCTTTTGATGCCGAAGAAGATCGCCTCGGCGGGTCCATCGCCTTTGTTGCAGACCCGCCAATGTCCTTGGATACTGTCGCCTTAAACATCAATTTCGACATGCTGGCGCGCGGAGATAATGGCACGCTCTGGGCTTCGGGCACCTATCATTGGCCAGACATGATTGCGCTTGTCGATGATGTGGCTGAAACCGCGCCGGTTACGCTCAAAAAAGGCTTTGACGAAGGCAATGGGGGCGAGGACTGGACGGAACAGTCAGATCATGCGGCTTTCTACCGGGCCGGGATCCCGCACCTGTATTTTGGCGTTGAAGACCATCCGGATTATCACAAGCCCAGCGATGATTTTGAACGGATTGATCAAGACTGGTTTTTAAAGTCGATTGACGTCGTCGTCGCGGTGGCAATCGTCATGGATGAGAACCTCGCCGATATTTACGCGATGCGCCAAGCCGCCATTGCGGAGTGAGGCCAAATCTTAGTGCGGTGAAATGTTTGGGTTTTTCTCTGGCCCGCTATGAGACTGATTTTCAGTCGCCTTGCAAATGCTTCGCACTATCATAATCAATTGTTTTTATTACATTTTTTCTTGATATTTTGCGATTCAGGGCTATCTCTGTAACCAATAAGTAGTTTTACGGAGTGATGCCATGAAAGGCGACGCAAAAGTTATTGAATTTCTCAACCTGGCGCTCAAGAATGAGCTGACAGCGATCAATCAATATTTCCTGCATTCTCGGATGCTGAAAGATTGGGGAGTCAGTAAGCTCGGTGATTATGAGTATAAAGAATCCATCGAAGAGATGAATCACGCCGATTGGTTGATTGAGCGTATTCTCTTCCTTGGCGGTCTGCCCAATCTGCAAGATCTCGGAAAGCTCCGCATTGGCGAGAGTGTCGAAGAGATCCTCAAATGCGATCTTGATTTGGAAGGCGACGCGATTCCGCTTCTACGCGATGCCATGGAACATTGTGAAAAGGTCCGCGACTATGTCAGCCGCGATCTGTTCGGCAAGATCCTGACCAATGAAGAAGAGCATGTCGATTATATCGAAACGCAATTTGAATTGATCAAACAGATCGGCATCCAGTCCTATATCCAGTTACAGTCGGAAGCCAACGCCCACTAAACCCTAAACCACAATCGCAGCATGGAGCGCGCAATGCCCAAGACCACAATCTTCGAGTATACAGGAACTTCGGAAACGGTCAGTTGGGATCGACGATTGTGCATTCATGTTGGCGAATGTGGCCGGGCCAAAGGCGACTTGTTCGTCAATGGCCGCGACCCCTGGTGTGACCCCAATTTTGCGGACCGCGCCGATACCGCTGCTGTCGTCTCCCGGTGTCCAACCGGTGCGCTTGCTGTCCATGATAAGGACGGTCTTTTGGTCGAAGCTGCCCCGGACGCAAACTCGGTCACGGTTTCAAATGATGGCCCGCTCTATGCGCACGGTGAGCTCGAAGTCGATGGCGCTGCGCCAGATATGCACAGCGTCACGCGCCGCGCCGCTTTGTGCCGGTGCGGGGCGTCGAAGAACAAACCCTTCTGTGATAACTCGCACCGTGAAATTGGCTTCCAAGATGCTGGAGCAATTGGCGATACGGGGCTCCCTGAGATCGAAGCGGGCGGTCCGTTGACCGTCAAACGTATCCCGGATGGCCCGCTCGAAGTGTCGGGGAATTTCACCCTGCGCGCCGGATCTGGCCGCGACGCTTGGTCCGGTCGCAAGGCCTATCTATGCCGCTGCGGGCAGTCTGCGAATAAGCCATTCTGTGACGGCGCCCACAAGGATGCTGGGTTCAAAGCGGACTAG
Organism: Pseudomonadota bacterium; assembly: GCA_039822145.1. GTDB lineage: Bacteria > Pseudomonadota > Alphaproteobacteria > Caulobacterales > Hyphomonadaceae > Henriciella. The sequence continues at coordinate 77,640 of JBCBMU010000001.1, forward strand.
TTGCCTAGATACTGGCGCGCTCGAGCATACGGTCGAAACCGGCCCAGAATTCAGCCCGCTTTTCTGGTTTTTCCATCAGGATTTCGTGCATCGCATCATCGACTGTGATGTGCTCGCAGGCGCTCAGCTGCGCCGCAATTTGCGCGTGCGCGCGATTGTCGACCAGCTTCTCATCCGCGGCGCTGGCGACGAAGACCGGGATATCGATTTTAGCCAACACGTCCGGCTTGGAAATGCTGGAAAAAATATCCAAAGACGCACCGAGCCAACCCCATGTCACGGGTCCGAGCGAGAGTTCTGGCGCAGCATCTGTGAGATCGCGGTTGAGCTGCCAATGAGCTTCGTCCGAGGTGACAACATTGTCTACAAACCGCTCAGGTGGCCCAGGTTTTTGGGCAAAATCATCGGCTCGCCCCATGACGCGCATGGCCCAGATGAAATAGCGCTGCACGCGCCCCAAAGGCAGCCCCCACATCGGCGCGCAAAAGGCCGCCGCTTCAACTTTGACAAGCCCTTGCCCAATCGCGGCTAAGGCAATGGCGCCGCCCATAGAATGGGCCAAAGAAACATAAGGGCGCGGCAATTCTTCCATCGCGTCCAAACCGTTGCGGAGCGCGCCCATAAAGGTCTCAAACCGGTCAACGTGGCCTTTCTGTGGATCATCCAGAAGCCGCTCTGACAGGCCTTGGCCGGGCCAATCAATGATCAGCACAGCGAAGCCACGGTCTTGCAGGTCGCGAGCGACCTCAAAATATTTCTCAATGAATTCCGTACGTCCCGGACAGACAATGGCTGTGCCGCGGGGCGTCTCGGCCGTTGCTGGGGCCAAGCAGGCTCTCAGCTTACGCCCGCCAACGCCCTCGAACCAGATAATCCTAGCGCCATCCGGGCGCGGGTTGCCCGGCACATCAACAATGCGAGTTTGAGCGTGGTCGGACATAATCAGTTCCAGAATGCGAAGAGCCTCATCCAGCGTCTAAGCCGGATGAGGCTCCCAATCAATTCAAAGCCTGCTCAAGCTTAAGAGAGCTTGCTCATAATGCTTTGCAGCTGCATTGCGACAGACATATCGCCGAGAACTTTCAGCTTGCCTTGCATGAAGGCCATGGTCGGGTCCATTTGACCGGCAGCGAGTTTCGCGAAATCTTCCCAATCAACTTTGACAGTTGCGTCAGCTTCGGCATCGTCATTGCTGGCAACGCCAGCGGCGCCGTCGATGAAGAGTTTGCCAATGTCGCCGAAATCGAACTTAACTTTTTTAGCGAAACCGCTGTCGCCGCCAGCAACAGCTGCAGCCGCTTTGGATGTGAGTTCTGCGAGATCCATGAGGAAGCCTCCCTGTAAAATGCTCCTGGCGTTGGTAAAGCAGTCCAAACCCGTCCCTGCAAGGGGGCGGAGCGGGTAAACTGCACCATCTTGAAAAGCTTTACTAAAACACGGGCGGGATTTGCGCTTGACCCAACGCCGCGGAAGGTTTCGAAACAGGATCTATGTCTTGGGAAAAATCAATTGAAGAGCTGCGCCGGCGGGAACGCCTGGCAGAGACAATGGGCGGCGAAGAGCCGGTGGCGCGCCAAAAGGGCCGTGGAAAACTCACCGTGCGCGAGCGCGTGGCCTTTCTCGCTGATCCTGGCAGCTTCCACGAAATCGGCAAAATTGCGGGTCGAGCCACCTATTCAGCGGATGAAGAACTCGAGAGCTTCATGGCCTCAAACTCTGTGGTTGGGCGGGCGACTTTGAACGATCGCCCGGTCTTCATTCTCGGCGATGATTTCACAGTGCGGGGCGGCGCTGCGGATGCCTCAATTCGCGGCAAGTTGCTGATCGCTTTAAAGCAGAGCCAAGAATACCGCATGCCGTTGGTTCAATTGATTGATGGCACGGGCGGCGGTGGCTCGATCAAAATGTTCGAACAAGACCCGCGGACCTACATTCCGGAAACGCCGGGATGGGAATATATTGTCTCGGGCATGTCGGAAGTGCCCTATGTGTCGCTCGGGCTTGGCCCGTGTGCGGGTATGGGTGCCGGGCGATTGGCGGCCAGTCACTATTCGGTTCTGGTCAAAGAGCTCAGCCAAGTCTTTGTCGCTGGCCCGCCCGTGACCCGCGCGCTGGGCGAGGATGTGACCAAGGAAGAGCTCGGCGGCTGGCAAATTCAAGCGCAGAACGGCACTGTGGACGCGGCAGTTGAAACCGAGGCTGACGCCTTTGATGCGGCCCGGCGCTTCCTGTCTTATTTGCCGTCCTCCGTGCACGAATTACCGCCAATAACAGCGCCTACCGATGATCCGAAGCGCAAAGAAGAGGCGCTGATTTCGATCGTCCCAACTGACGGCAAAACGCCGTATAAGCCGCGCAGGATTGTCGAAGCGACCGTCGATCAAAATTCCTTTTTCGAGATTGGCGAGCATTGGGGGCGCGGCATTGTTACGGGCTTTGCGCGGGTGGATGGACACCCGGTTGGTATTCTCGCCGGTGATCCGTTCTTCTTAGATGGGGCTTGGACGGCGGATGTTTGTGACAAAGTCACGCGGCACATGGATCTTTGTTCGACCTTTCATTTGCCTGTGATCCACTTTGTTGATTGTCCTGGATTTGCCTGCGGGGTGAAGCACGAAACCGCGGGTGTAACGCGCAAAGGCGTGCGGGCCATGGCGGCGGTTTATCAGGCGACCGTACCGGTCTGCGCGGTGGTCATCCGAAAAGCCTATGGCCTTGCGGGCAGCGCGATGTTCAACCCATCGAAAGCGAAATGGCGCTATTGCTGGCCGAGCGGCGATTGGGGCAGCTTGCCAATGGCCGGCGGTATTGAGGCCGCCTATCGCAAGGAAATTTTAGAGGCCGAAGACAAAGAAGCGTATTTGAAGAGCCTCTATAACCGCTTTGATGCGATCGCCTCGCCGTTTCGAACTGCGGAAGCTTTCTTCGCGGAAGAAATTATTGATCCGCGCGATACACGGCCTTTGCTCGTAGATTTTGTCCACCATGCCCGGCGCACCCTGGCAACGGGCGTGACTCGGTTTGGGCTGCGGCCATAGGACAAGAAAAACCCCTCGAAATGGCGATTTTTAGAGCATGGATCACTCGGAGTGTTAACCATTTTACAGAGAAGCTGCTTCAAGTTATTCTCAAAAAATCAAATACTTAATTGGTTACAACTGTCACTCGACTGCATAACCTTAATAGATATTCATAAATCATTCATGTTACGGGCTAGATATCGACACACGGCAAAACGTGCCGGTCTTAAAGGTGCTGTGAGCTTTGAATAGATGCTTGCGAGAAGACGCCTATCCAGACCGACCCGATAAAGCCGCGAAACAAAGGGGTTTAAAATGTTGAAATATGTTGGTGTATCGGTTGCCGCGATGGCGACCGCAGTAACGGCACACGGCCAAGCGGCTGATATGCCGCCAAGCGCAGATGCCGGTGAGTGTTTTGCACGTGTTCTCGTGCCTGACGTCATCGACGTGATGTCTGAACAAGTTGTCGACCGTGAAGAATCGTTCGAGCTGAAACTTATTCCAGCGACGTACGAAACGGTCACAGAACAACGTCTCGTGAGAGAAGCGTCGACCGTCTACACAATGGTTCCAGCTGTATATGAAACAGTTACGGAAACCATTATTGTTGAGCCGGAGCGCGAAGAAAGCATCGTTGTGCCTGCACAGTACGAAACGTACACTGAGCAAGTACTCGTCCGCGAAGCTTACACGACGTGGAAAAAAGGTGACGGCCTGTTCGGTCGTGATAGCGATTCTGCAGGTACCGGCGACACGATCGCTCTGACGACCGGCGAATTGCTTTGCCGCGTTGAAGTGCCAGCGGAATATGAAACGGTCACGAAGACGCGTCTCATTTCGGCTGAAACAACTCAAGTTCAGGTCATCCCAGCGGTGACTGAAACCGTGACCAAGCAAGTGGTTGTTGAGCCTGCTCGCGTGGTCGAGGAAATTGTTCCTGCTGAGTATGATACTGTGACTCGCCAACAATTGGTGACCCCAGCTTATGAAGAGCGGATTGAGATTCCAGCGACTTACAAGACCGTTGAAAAGCGGGTTGTTCGCACACCAGGTGGTCTCGAGTGGCGCCAAGTGCTTTGCGAAACCAATGCAACGCCGCAAACCATTCGCGGCATTCAGGCTGCATTGACCTCAGCCGGTTATCCAGCGCCAGCAGATGGCCGTTTTGGGCCAGCGACATTGTCGGCAATGGAATCTTTCCAGCGTGCCAACGGTCTGCCAATTGGTTACCTGACTATGTCAACAGTGGAAGCGCTGGGCGTTCCTGCATCGTAAAAGCGATTTCGCTTCAAAAAAACATAGGGCTCGTTTCAGTTCGAGTTTTATGAGAAGGGCGGTCTGGATCACAGGCCGCCCTTTTTTTATTGGGGCGTGTTTGTTTGATGTGAGGCGTCGCCCGAGCCAAATTAAAAAGGGTGGAGAGGACTGATCCGCTCCACCCTTGAAGTGTTTAAGATCCACCCGACACACGTCTGAGGATCCGTATGTCCGCTGGCTTAGCCTGCAATTTTCCGGACGTAATCGTACTCTGCTTTTTTCTTCTCGCGCTTTTTAGCGGGCTGGAACGCGACCTGGGCGTGTTCAGCGCAGTAGGGTCCGCATGAGGCTTTGCGGCCGCAAAAGGCAAATTTTGGATCGGCGGGATCACCGATGGGCCATTTGCACATGCTGTCGCGCAGCGTCAGGATTGTCGCCGCCTCGCCATCTGCGAGCGGTTGCGGCGCCAGCGCTGAGAGCATTGCGGTCTTTTCGTTTGGCTTGAGGACCGTTTCGGTCACGGGAGCGCGTGTTGGCTTTGGCGCTGCGATGTCGCCTTCTGGCCGAATACGCGGTTTTGGATGGGCCAGGCGCGGCGGACGCTTGACCGGACGAGACGGCGTGGCGCGGCCTGACAGGCCAAGCCGATGAACCTTGCCAATAACGGCATTGCGGGTCACTCCGCCCAGCTCTTTAGCAATCTGGCTGGCCGAGTGACCTTCCGCCCAGAGCTTTTTCAACACTTCTACTCGATCTTCTGTCCAAGCCATACGATTAACCCCGATCCTTGGTAGCCCCTAGATATTGATGTGTGCGATGCTGTTTGCCTCGCCCCAACGCTATATATCGTATCAGGAGCAAAACGAAACACAAGATGCTGATGAAGTCTGTCCACAGCCAATCAACATATAGTAGCGCTTGTGGATGGGTTTTGGGCTATCGCCAAAGCCCGAGTCAGCGTTTAGATGTGCAGTCATGCCCGATACATCCTCCTCCCTTATGTCACCACCGAAACCACGCCATTATGGCGCTTTGAACTGGCTTGGCCTGTGGACACTGTATAAGCGGGAAGTGGGCCGTTTTATGAAAGTCTGGATGCAAACGCTGCTGGCGCCGGTGGTCTCGACGCTTTTGTTCATGACGGTGTTTAAGCTCGCATTCGGCAATCGCGGTGAACTGACCGGCGATTTTGCTGGCTTGGACTATAATAGCTTCCTCGCGCCGGGCCTGATTGTTATGGCGATGTTGCAGAACGCGTTTCAAAACTCGTCGAGCTCTTTGACCATCGCCAAGGTTCAAGGCAGCCAAGTCGACTTCTTGATGCCCCCGCTTTCACCGCTTGAACTCACCATTGGGTTTATCTTTGGCGCGGTCACCCGCGGTGTCTTGGTCGGCGCCGTGGCGGCGGTTGGTATTCACTTTAGCGGCCTCGCGGATCTTTCTGTGGTCCATATCTGGCCGGTCCTGTGGTTTGGCCTGATGGCGACGATTTTTCTCGCCGCGATTGGCGCAATGGGCGGCATTTGGGCGGATAAGTTTGATCACCTCGCAGCGGTCTCAAACTTCGTCATCGTGCCGCTGACCTTTTTGTCTGGGACGTTTTACGACATTAATGTCCTGGTCGACCCGTTTAAGTCGCTGGCTTATTTTGACCCAATCTTCTTTCTCATTGATGGCTTCCGTTATGGCTTTCTCGATGCGGCCAATTCGAATGTTATGACCGGTGTGTTGGTCAGCGGTGTTTCGGCTTTTCTGGCCTCTACCGGAGTTTGGTTCATGCTGCGCTCGGGCTATAAGTTAAAGGCCTAACGGCATGTCCCTGCCCATCCTGAAGATGTCTGAAGTGCGTCTGGCGTTTGGCGGGAAACCGCTTTTTGAAGGCGTCACCTTTACCTTGGCCAAGGGCGAACGGGCGGCGCTTGTCGGCCGCAACGGGGCGGGAAAGTCGACCCTAATGCGGCTGATCACGGGGCGCTACGAGGCTGATGAGGGTGAGCTTTGGATCCATCCCGGCACAGTCATCACGACAGTCGAGCAAGAGCCCGACCTATCGGCATTCGAGACCGCATTAGACTACGCCATTTCAAGCGGCGCCGAGGCCTGGCGCGCCGAGGCCGAGCTTGGCCATTTTGGGGTTGATGCGAGCGCCAACCCGAACATTCTCTCTGGCGGGCAAGTGCGGCGCGCGGCATTGGCGAAAGCTTTTGCCCTCGACCCCGATGTGCTCCTCTTGGACGAGCCCACCAACCATCTCGACGTGCCGATGATTGAGACGCTGGAGAGCCGTCTCATGGGCTTTAACGGCGCGGTATTGCTGGTCAGCCACGATCGCCGTTTCATGGAGAATGTGACGACGAACACGCTTTGGCTTCGCGATGGCATCGTATTGAAAAGCCCGAAAGGGTATGGCGACTTTGAGCGCTGGGCTGAGGAGATTGAAGAGGCGGAAATCCGGCAGCTGGAAAAGATTAAAACTCAGCTTAAAGCCGAAGAGCATTGGTTGCAGCGCGGCGTTACTGGGCGCCGCGCCCGCAATATGGGGCGGCTGCACCGACTCAAAGGCATGCGGGCAGAAGCGTCGCGCCGAAAAGCGGCGATTGTGGCGCAAAAAGCCAAAGCTGGGATCAGCGCCGAAGAAGCCGGCTCGCAATCTCGCAAAGTGATCGAAGCTTTTGGCTTGACCAAAGCCTATGGCGATTTGAAAATTGTCGAAGGCTTAGACTACAAAATTCTGCGCGGCGACCGTGTTGGTTTTATTGGCCCAAATGGGGTCGGCAAAACGACACTGTTAAAGCTCCTGCTTGGAGAGCTTGAACGCGATAGCGGCAATATCAAGCTCAACCCGGCGCTGCGGATCACCTATTTAGACCAGACCCGCGAGACGCTTCGTCCCAAGGATACGCTTTGGGAGGCCCTGGCGCCGCAAGGCGGTGACAGCCTCATGGTGCAAGGCAAACAGCGTCATGTTGCAGCCTATGCGAAGGATTTCTTGTTTAAGCCGGATCAATTGCGCCAGGCGGTTGCAGCGCTATCAGGTGGTGAGCGCAATCGGCTGACGCTGGCCATCGCCCTGGCGCAGTCCACTGACGTCCTGGTACTCGACGAACCGACCAATGATCTTGATATGCAAACCTTGGATTTGCTCGAGGACATGTTGCTGAACTTTGAAGGCACGCTGATCCTGGTCAGCCATGATCGTGCCTTTTTGGATGCGACCGTGACGTCGTGCTTGGTTCCGCTCGGCGACGGGAAATGGGTGGAAACGGCAGGCGGTTGGACAGATGCACAATCGCAAATCAAAGGCGCGCCCGCGAAAGCCGAAAAGAAAGCCAAAGCGGCAAAGCCTAAAACAATCGCGGCCAAAAAGCCGACCAAGTTAAGCTTTAAAGATCAGCATCGGCTGCAACAAGTTGAAGCGGAAATGCCGCGTCTCGAAACGGAAATCACCGAGCTCGAAAGCAAGCTCGGCGATCCGAATTTGTTCAATACCGCGCCCGAGGAATTCCATCGCATCAATTCGCGATTAGAGGCGGCGCGCGCGGAGCTCGAACAGGCCGAACTCGATTGGATGGAAATTGAGGAAAAGAAAGACGCCCTAACAAGCTGAGCGCGAAGCGTGAGATAAGATGATAGACGTTATAGCTTAAGACTTTAGGCGTCTGCCGGTACTCACAATTGCGCTGTTATCTACGCCCCATATGGGCTCGACTTATCCGTCGCCTGATGACCGGCAACGGATAAGCCTGAAATACTCGAGGATTGCTGTTGGAGTTTAATCCACGGAAGTGATGCAAGTGTTGTTTTTGAAGCGGCAGCGATTGTTGTTGGTCGCTGTGCCCTTAGACCAATATTTCCAAGTGTTTCCGTCCGGATGATAGCGCAGGGTCGTGCCATCTTTTTCGCAAGTCCGTTGCGTGTTGTTGCTCCCTTGGTCCAAACGATAGGTCAGGAAAACCTCATCGCCTGCTTTGACATTGGCCTTATCAAGGCTCCACGTCCGCGATTGGCCCTGGGTGAGCAAGCCGCGAAATTCATGGTTGCCGGCTGTAAACAAATCGAGCTTGTAAGCGCCTTGATTATCAAATTTGAACTTACTCACATAACAGGTTTTGCTCGCCGCGATTGGCATGCTTTGCGCCGCGGCGATCCCCGCAGACAAACAGCTGCCTATTGCGATCGCAAAAAAGGGGATGGCGCGAAATTTTAAGGATGAGGGCAAGACTGCCTCCTTCGACATCAGCGCCCCTCTGCGAGCCATGGGGCCAGCAAATGCTTGCAGGTGTCTTGCCTCAGCCGATCTAATTTCCTCGATCTGTCATATTTGACAGGCCGGAATAGGACTGCGTTGCGCGGTTAAGCCATCGCGCCCGACTTACGTCTCAAACCATCCCCGTTCGCGCATCCAAGCGACAATCTTGTCGGCGGCTTGATCCGCGCTTTGATCGACGGTGTCGATGGTCAGCTCAGGAGCTTCTGGCGCTTCATATGGGCTGTCGAGACCGGTAAAATTCTTAATCTCACCGGCCCGGGCGCGTTTGTAGAGGCCCTTCACATCGCGCTGTTCAGCGACATCAAGCGGCGTGTCAACAAAGATCTCCACGAACTCCCCATCAGCCATCATGTTGCGCGCCATTTGGCGCTCTGACCGGAACGGCGAGATGAAGCTAACCAATGTGATCAGGCCTGCATCGCTCATCAGTTTGGCGACGTTGGAGACCCGGCGGATATTCTCGACGCGGTCGGCATCGGTGAAGCCCAAATCCTTGTTGAGGCCATGGCGGACATTGTCGCCATCGAGCACAAAAGTATGCTTGCCCATTGAGAACAGCTTCTGTTGCAGCGCATTGGCAATGGTCGATTTGCCAGAGCCAGAAAGGCCGGTGAACCATAGCACAGCCGGCTTTTGCTCTTTCTGTTCGGCGAGCTTTAGGCGGTCGACTTCAAGTGCTTGCCAATGGATATTGCCAGCGCGGCGCAGGGCAAAATCGATCAGACCCATACCGACCGTATTATTGCTCATCCGATCTATCAGGATGAAGCCGCCAGTCTCACGATTGAGATCATACGGATCAAAGGCGATTGGTTGGTCGAGCGCCATGGTGATGACGCCAAAATCATTCAGTCCAAGCGTCTTAGCCGGCTTGTCTTGCAGCGTGTTGACGTCAATCCCGAATTTCAAATCGAGCACGGTTGCGGTGACTGTCTTAGCGCCGATCTTGAGCAGATAGCGCCGGCCTGGCAGCATATCGGCATCGGCCATCCACAGGACACGGGCTTGGAATTGGTCGGCGACCTCGGCTGGTTCGCCGGCGGCGCAAATCACATCGCCGCGTGAGGTGTCGACTTCATCCGCAAAAGTCAGCGTTACCGATTGTCCGGCAATGCCTTCGGCGAGATCGCCGCCATGTACAACGACGCGTTCGATTGTCGTCTCTTTGGCACTTGGCAGCGTCTTAACTCGGTCGCCCGGTTTCACAGAGCCAGAGGCGATTTGGCCAGAGAAGCCGCGAAAATCCAAGTTTGGGCGGTTGACCCATTGCACCGGCATCCGGAACGGCGCTTTGACCCGGTCATCATCGACGGGCACGGTTTCCAAATATTCCATCAAAGGCGGGCCGTCATACCAAGGCATATTGGCTGAGTTGCTGGTAATATTGTCGCCAGCCAAAGCCGACATCGGAATGGCTTGGATCTCAATTCCAGCTGACAATTCTTCGGCAAATTCCAGGAAGTCTTGCTCAATCCGGTTATAGACCGCCTCATCATAGTCGACGAGGTCCATCTTATTGATCGCCAGCACCAGCTTGCGAATGCCTAGGGAGCTGGCAATAAAGCTATGACGGCGGGTCTGGGTCAGAATGCCTTTACGGGCATCAATCATCAGAATGGCAAGATCCGCGGTCGAGGCGCCAGTCGCCATATTGCGGGTATATTGCTCATGGCCCGGCGTGTCGGCGACAATGAATTTACGCTTATCAGTGGAGAAAAAGCGATAAGCGACATCAATCGTAATGCCTTGCTCGCGCTCCGCCGAAAGGCCGTCGACCAGAAGCGCAAAGTCAATATTCTCGCCTTGCGTGCCGTGGCGTTTGGAATCGCTTTCCAGAGCATCCAGCTGATCTTCAAAGATCATCTTGGAATCATAGAGCAGCCGGCCAATCAAAGTTGACTTGCCATCATCGACGCTGCCGCAGGTGATGAAGCGCAGCAGCGACTTATTTTCATGCGCTTCGAGATAGGCGGTGATATCTTCGGAAATCAGGGCGTCAATGTGGGACATTTAGAAGTACCCCTCTTGTTTCTTCTTCTCCATCGAGGCGGCTTGGTCGCGGTCAATCGTCCGGCCTTGGCGCTCAGAGGACGTGGTTAGGAGCATTTCCTGGATAATGTCTTCCAGCGTATCCGCGGTGCTCTCAACCGCGCCAGTCAGCGGGTAGCAGCCCAGCGTGCGGAAGCGGACAAATTTCTCAACCGCCGTCTTGGCAATCTCTGGTGGGACGCGGTCATCATCGAGCATGATTTGGCTGCCTTCCCAGGTCACGACGGGGCGTTTGGCGGCGTAGTAAAGCGGCACAATTTCAATCTGCTCGCGGCGGATATATTGCCAGATGTCGAGCTCGGTCCAATTCGAGATCGGGAAACAGCGAATGCTCTCACCCTGATTGATCCGCGCATTGTAGAGGTTCCACAGCTCTGGACGTTGGTTCTTAGGATCCCAGCGATGCTCTGCCGTGCGGAAGGAGAAGACCCGCTCTTTGGCGCGCGATTTTTCCTCGTCGCGGCGGGCGCCGCCAAAAGCGACATCATACTTATACTTATCCAGCGCCTGTTTCAGCGCCTGCGTTTTCATGATGTCCGTATGTTTGGACGAGCCATGCGTGAACGGCCCGACGCCGGCCTCAATACCCTCTTGGTTGGAATGGACGATCAGCTCCATGCCAAGCTCAGCGGCCTTGCGATCGCGAAACGCGATCATTTCGCGGAATTTCCAAGTCGTGTCGACATGCATGAGAGGGAATGGCGGCACGCTTGGGTAGAAAGCTTTCATCGCCAGATGCAGCATCACCGCGCTGTCTTTGCCGACCGAGTAGAGCATAACTGGGTTTTCAGCCACCGCAGCGACTTCGCGGATAATATGAATAGACTCGGCCTCAAGCCGGTCGAGATGTGTCAGGGAAGTCACTGATAGAGCCTATTTTTCAGTCCATTGTGTTCGAGCGCCTCAAGTAGGAGCCCCAAGACTTGCGGACAACTGTGGGCAATCGTTAGCTACACTCAACGATAAATAATAGCTCTACCTGCCGCAACGTTGTCACTGGTCATCAGGGTTGGAAAATGGTCCAAAGGTAAAAATTCGGAGACTGCCCTTTGACTGAACAGATGCAATTCATCGCGCTCAAACAGTATTGCGATGGCCCGCCCAAGCTGAGTGATTTTGAACTGGTCGAAAAAGACGCCCCGACGCCCAATGAAGGGCAGTTCCGGGTTCGTCATATCTGGAATTCTGTCGATCCTGGCACCCGCTCGCGGCTCTCTGGCGGGGATAGTTATGCCGCGGCTCTGCCGCTCGGAAAGTCGATTGATGGTTTTAGTGCCGGCGTGGTCGACGCTTCAGAGCATGCCGAATATCCGGTCGGCACAAAAGTCTTTTGCGCGGGCGGATGGCGGACCCACACAATCCAAAATGGAAAAGGCTTTATCGGCAAAATTCCTGATGCCGTCCCTTTGCCTCTATCGCTGTGGATCGGTGTACTTGGGGTTCCGGGTCTCACCGCCTGGTTCGGATTAAAGTCGGTTGCCAAGTTCCAGGCTGGTGACCGTGTTTTGGTGACCTCAGCGGCGGGTCCGGTTGGCGCCACGGCCGGCCAGCTCGCCAAGGCGAGCGGCGCCGAGCGAGTGGTCGGAATTGCCGGCAGCGACGCCAAATGTGACTGGTTGGTCAAGGAAGCCGGCTTCGATGCCGCAATTAATTATAAGACCAGCCCAGATCTCAACGCCGCAATCTCTGAGGCGATGCCGGAAAGGGTCGATGTCTTGTTCGACAATGTTGGCAATGAAATGGTCAACCGGGTTCTCCCCAAAATGCGCCTGAACGGTCGTATTTGTATCTCTGGTCAGGTCGCCGACTACAATTTAACGCCAGAAGAGACCCCTGGGATTGTGAACACCAAACCTTTTATTACCCACCGTATTTTGATGCAGGGTCTGGTTGTGTTTGATTTCGCGCGCGAGTTTCCGGTTGCGTTGAATGAAATGGCGGGCCTCATCGGTACTGGCGGGCTGAAGCTCAAAGAAGAACGATTTGAAGGTATCGAAAAAATGCCCGAAGCCTTTTGCGGCCTGTTCAGAGGTGAGAATTTTGGGCGCCGCGTTGTGCAAGTCGGCGCTGAAGCCTAAGGTTTGAAACGGAGACGCTAATCGCACTGGGAGCAGGCCATGAAGGATCGAATACAAGCGGCACTCTTAGCTTTATTGGTCATTGTCGCGGCGCCGCTGGCATTGGCCCAAAATGTTCCGGACTTGCCCGCCATCCCAGCTCTGACTGAAGACCGAATTCATTCCAATTGGCTGAATTTCGAGCCAGAATTCACGCCCTATGTTTGTCCCTTCCATAACCAGGCCCCAAAATATGACCCGGAAGAGTTCAGGTGCGGCTATGTGCTGGTCCCAGAAGATCGGACCAAGCCAGACAGCCGGCTGATCCAACTCTCCGTCCTGAACATAAAATCCACATCAGACAATCCTGACCGGCGGGCTGTGATACGGTTGACGGGCGGACCCGGCGGGCCGTCCTTGAGCGCTGGGCGGATCTCGGCCTATCAGCGCGCCGAGACGCAAGCGTTCCGCGAGGCGGCGGACCTGATCTTCTTCGATCAACGCGGGATTGGCTATTCCGAAGGTCATTTTTGCCGCGCCGTACCGCGCAATTTTCAGTTTGGCGTCGCCGTCGAAGACGGCATTGAGCAATCCAAAATCGCGTTTGAGACATGTCTGCGCGAAGCCCGGGCGCGCGGCATTGAAGTCGATGGCTATACAACCTGGCAAAACGCGTTGGATGTTCGAGACATCCGCATTGCCCTTGGCTATGACCAATGGACCCTGTTTGGCGTTTCGTATGGCACCTCGCTCGGGCAGGCCATTTTACAAACTGATGCAGACGGCGTGCGCGCCGCGATCTTAGACAGCGTTGTTCCGCCCGTACCGCTCGACACGGGCGGCTGGGGCGCGATTGCTTATGGTTTCGGTTCGGCCCTCGACGCGCTTGACGCAGATTGCGCCGCCAACCCCGTTTGCGCGCGGGATATTGGCAGCTTCCGCGAACGTTTCATCGCCGCGTTCGAAGCCTTTGATGCCGACCCAATTGTGATGGAGGATCTCGACCCCGGCGCCGTCCTTGAGGGGCGGGCCGTCTTAGACGGTGATCTGGCGGCCGGCGCAGTGTTCCAAGCCTTATATGCCAAGACGCTCTATGCAGACTTTCCGAGTTTGCTGAAAGCCATGGAAACTCGCGACAAGGAGGCGATCAGCGCCTATTTCGAAGTGCTCGGCCGTCCGATCGATCACAGTGCTGGAAACGGATTGGAACTGGTCGCCAATTGCCGCAGCGCAGTGAAAGTCACAGATGCGCAAGTCGGCGCCATGCGGCAATTCGAACCCAAACTCTCGCAATGGACCGATACGGTTGAATGGGATGAGGTCTGCGCGGCTGTCTATGATCGGGGGCCCGATCCAAGCGTCACCGCACTTGTGACGGACATTCCCGTTTTGGTTGCTGCAGGTTTGACCGATCCGATCACCCCGCCAAATTTTGGCCAATCCATCATGTCTGGCCTCGCCAATGGGCAATACGTCGAGTTTCCGCATACTGGCCACGGCGCATTGCTGAGCAATCATCCGGGATGCGGCGGTGACATTTGGCGCGCCTTTGTCACTGACCCTGAGGCTAAGTTGGATACGTCGTGCCTCGCGGAGATTAACCCGCCCGCCTTCCAGACGCGCTTAATCGAGACCAAAGGCCCCTATCATTTGGCACGCAAGATCCAGGGCGGAACCTATCCGATACCCTTGATGATGCTCGCGGGAAGCTTGCTCGTCGCGTTGATCTTATTCCCGCTGGGTTGGGCGGCGCGGACGATCCAGGCGCGGGATGGCGGCAATCTCTCCTATGCGCGGCCTTTGTCTTGGCTCGGCGCGGTTTTCTCCCTTGGCGGTGTGGTCTGGGCGGTGAGCCAGGTGTTGAAGACCGCGACGCAGCACCCAATGGCATTGCCGCTTGGCGTCTTGCCGGCGACGGGGCTTGCGGTTTGGCTTGGTCTTATTGGTTTTGGGATTAGCGCCTACGCCCTCTATCGCGCGATCTCGAGTGGCGGGTTTGGCCGCGCGCAAGTCGGGACATCGCTTGGTTTGATCTTGGTCAGCATAGCCAGTTTTGGATGTTTGGTTTTCTTGCTGTCGCTGGGCATCGGTCCGCTATGACGGTGCACACGCCCTGTTAAAAGGTTAATCGCACGCTCTGAATTTGCGCGACAGCACAAAGCCGGACCTAAGCTAATTGTGATTAGATCTTCCCATATTAAGGGAGGCTAGGGGCAATGGCGTCAGATTTTAGAAACGTGCGCAGAGAATTGCAGGAAAATGCGGCTGAGCAAGACTCGGGCAACGTGTTTTTCGTGATGATGTTGATCGCCGTGATTGCGATTGGCGGTGCAGCCGGTTATTGGCTGTGGCCGCGCGCTGACGGCGCCGCCCCGATGGCGCAAGTTGAAACAACGACCCCGGTGAAAATCAGCAAATCCGAGCTTAAAAAGGCCCGGCGCGCGGAGATGACGAAATTCCGTGAGACGCAGGCGAAGCTGCTATCTTGCGCTGGCAAGCAGCGTCATATGATGTCGGTCTATCAGCAATATAATCAGCGCAATCTCCAAACTTATAAAGCTTGGTTTCAAGTTCTGGATCCGTCTACCTCGCTTTCGAAAATGGGTGAGATGAATGCCCTGGAGGCCAATGCCTATATGCTGACGCAGGGCAATGGCGCCGTCCGCGACATGATGCAGGACATCCACATGGAGCTGTCATCCGGGCAAGCCAGCATCTCGCCGATTGAATGTGGTCAACTGAACGCAGATGTCCAGCGCCGAAAGCTCGACTTGACGCCCGTTCCAACCCCCTAGTCCCGCGCGGTCAGGTCTGTTCAAACGCGTAAATTCAAACAATGGTGGCGCCTAAAGGAGGCTCCGCCATGACCACACCATTTGATATTACCGCCACGCCTTATTCCCGGTTCACGTTTGAACGCGATGGCCGTGTGCTGACCGCGGCGATTACGTCCGAACATCCGGTCAATGGCGTCGATGCCGCGATGCACGAAGAGCTTGGGCGAGTGTTTACAGATCTGCAGCGCGACAACGACAGCGACATCATCATCTTGACCGCGAAAGGCCGCGCCTTCTGTGCTGGCGGGGACTTTGATTGGTTCGACGAGCAAATCTCTGATCCGAGCAAGTTTCGCGACATTGCTTGGGAAGCAAAGCGCATCGTGACGTCTATTTTGGATATGGAAAAACCAATGATTTGCCGGATGAATGGCGCTGCGGCAGGTCTCGGAGCGACGATTGCTTTGCTATGCGATATGATTGTTGCCGATGAGACCGCGAAGATTGGAGATCCCCATGTCAAAGTGGGTTTGGTCGCTGGCGATGGCGGCGCCGTGATTTGGCCGCAACTGGTTGGTTTTGCAAAAGCCAAGGAACTCCTCATGACGGGTGACCTGCTGAGCGCCTCCGAAGCACAAGCTCTCGGTCTGATCAATTATGCCGTCCCGGCGGATCAATTGGATGCCAAAGTCAATGAATTGGTCGGCAAAGTCCAAGCCAATCCAAAATGGGCCGTACGGTGGACCAAGACCGTGACCAATATTCCGCTGCGCGCGCTCGCAGCGCAGCTCATGGATGCCAGTGTCGGTTGGGAAAGTGTCTCCAATTATATGGATGATCGCAAAGAATCCGTCGCCGCGTTCCGCGAAAAGCGGGCGCCAAATCTGACCGGCAACTAGGCGATGAGCGAGCTTGTCAAAGTCGAGAAAGCCGGGGCGGCTCAGGTCATCACGATTAACCGTCCGGAAGCCCGAAATGCGGTCAATCCGGAGACGGCGACTTTGCTCCTGTCGGCGTTTGAAGCGGGCGAAGCAGACCCGGACATTGCCGTGCATATCCTCACTGGGGCGGGCGGGCATTTTTGCGCAGGCGCCGACTTAAAGGCGGTCGCAAGCCAAGCGAAATTTGAGCGCGAGGCCCCGATGGGACCCAGCTGGTTGTCGCTCAAAAAGCCGTCCATAGCCGCCGTTGAAGGGCATGCCGTGGCGGGCGGGTTGGAGCTCGCCATCATGTGCGACTTGCGCGTCGCCGCTGAGGACGCTGTGTTTGGTGTCTATTGCCGGCGCTGGGGGGTGCCTTTGATTGATGGCGGGACCGTGCGCTTGCCGCGCTTGATTGGCCAGTCGCGCGCGATGGACATGATCCTGACTGGGCGTGGCGTCTCCGCGTCCGAAGCCTTGAGTTTCGGGCTCGCAAACCGGGTTGTGGCCGCCGGGACGGCGCTCGAAGAAGCTTTGAAATTGGCGGGGCAAATCGCGCAATTCCCGCAAGTCTGCATGCGCAATGACCGCCAAAGCGCCATGACACAATGGTCTTTGCCGATGAATGAGGCCTTAGTCTTTGAAGCTGAGATCGGTCGTGACTCGTTACGAGCAGGCGCGAGCAATGGCGCTGCGCGCTTTGCTGGGGGCAGGGGACGCGGCGGCGACTTTGGAGATATTTAATCATCCATGATCAAAGCTCGGTGGGGCGCGCTGACCATGGACGATTGAGACGATTTTACCGCTCTTAGCGATTAGAGATCGATTGCTCTGAGCCTGCAAAACGCGGCAGCTCAGTTTCTGGGAGCTGCGCCAAGACATCTTTGATCAGGGCTTTTTGACAGGCCCGCCGCGCATTCAAACGCGCCGATACAAAGTGGCTTTGTTGCTCCGACGCGCACAAGTCCCAAGCTTGTTCCTGGATACTATTGTAAATCTCCGCGGTCGGTGCAGTCATGTCGATTTGAATTTCGACTTGCTCATCGGCGATTGCGGCAGGGCTAAGCGCCAGCGCTGAGAGGCCAATGAGTGCGGCTTGAAGTGTTCTGGGAGGTCGCATGGTGTTTTCCTTTTTTTGTCGCAACCTGCTTGGCTGCAGGATCAGAAAACACCGATGCTGGCAGAACATCTCTGCAAACGCGAAATTGAGCACGTAATTTTGAAACTGAGCGCCCTTTTTTGAAACTGAGAAGTCGGTCTGGACGGGGGATTGCGTGGCTTTGGGTTGATTCCCGTGGCCGCGGGCTCTAAAGACGCGATCGTGGTGATTTGGCCGGTCGGCTTGCAGCCACATTAAATAAGTCGCTAAAAGGCCGTGCGGAAAGACAGCTGCTTCATGCTTTTCTTTCGCCTTCCGAACAGCGACGTTTTCTGAAGGAGAGGCATATGCCGATCAAAATTCCAGATACGTTGCCTGCCCGCGAAACGCTGATCCAAGAGGGCGTTGCGGTCCTCTCTGATTCAGACGCGATCCGGCAGGACATCCGTCCTTTACACATCGGCCTTTTGAATTTGATGCCGAATAAGATCCGCACCGAGACGCAAATTGCGCGCTTGATCGGCGCGAGCCCGCTGCAAATCGAGATGACCCTGGTCAGAGTTGGCGGTCATACGCCGAAAAATACCAGCCAAGAGCATTTGATCAGTTTTTATCAAACCTGGGACGCGATCAAGCACCGCAAATTTGACGGCTTCATCATTACGGGTGCACCGATAGAAACCCTGCCCTTTGAGGACGTGACCTATTGGCAGGAATTGACCGACATTTTTGAGTGGACGCGCACCCACGTCCATTCAAGCTTTTTCATTTGCTGGGGCGCGATGGCAGCGGCCTATCACTTTCATGGCGTGCCTAAGCATCTGCTCGGCGAGAAAGCCTTTGGGGTCTATCGCCACCGCAATTTGGCGCCTGCCTCGCCTTACTTGTCTGGCTTTAGCGATGATTTCCAAATTCCCGTCAGCCGCTGGACTGAGGTACGGCCGCACGACCTTGCCAAAGTCCCCGCGCTGAAAACCTTGATGGACAGCGATTTCACCGGGCCTTGCTTATTGTCAGACGCCGAGGCGAGAAGTCTTTATTGCTTCAATCATATTGAGTACGATTCAACCTCGCTTAAAGAGGAATATGAGCGCGACGTCGCGGCGGGCAAACAAATCCGTCCGCCGCATGGGTATTTTCCGCATGATGATGTCGCTGCTCCACCGCAGAATCGCTGGCGTAGCCACGCCCATCTCCTGTTTGGAAATTGGATCAATCAAGTCTATCAAACGGTCCCCTACGACGTCGACGCGATTGGGCGATAGTGTTTCGGGGCAATAGCGGGTAAGCGCCTTGGGCATGGCACCTGCGCTCATTCCTGAACTTTATGTTTCTGACCTCAAGATAAGCCTGAGCTTCTATTGCGATACGCTCGGCTTTGAGGTGGCTTATCTGCGCGCTGAGGAAAAATTCGCTTGCCTCTGCCGCGGAG
Source organism: Pseudomonadota bacterium (assembly GCA_039822145.1). Taxonomy (GTDB): domain Bacteria; phylum Pseudomonadota; class Alphaproteobacteria; order Caulobacterales; family Hyphomonadaceae; genus Henriciella. The sequence continues at coordinate 96,524 of JBCBMU010000001.1, forward strand.
AGGCGACGCTGATGCTTGAGGAACCGGTCGGTCGCACTTGGTTGGCAGCCGCTCTGCAGCGGCCATTTGGACGCGGCCTGAATTTACAAATTTCTGTCGCCAACGTTGCCTCGCTTTTTGCCAGTTGCCAGGCGGCAGAAGCTGAAATTCTTGCCCCTTTGGAAACGCGGACCTATCGGCGACGCGACGATAAGGTTTCGCAAACCCAGTTTGTGGTGCAAGACCCTGATGGGTATTTGATCCGGCTGGCGGAGATCCGCGTGCTAAAGGACTAAAGGCTGAGACGATGAGTTATTTCGCTGACGAACCTGACCATATTTCCGAAATTCGGCGCCAATTGCAGCGTTTCGTGGCAGAGCATTCGCCGCGGGAAAAACGGATCGAATGGGACCGGGCGGCGACCTGGCCGCGTGACGTGTTCAAACAGATTGCTGAAATGGGCCTGATCGGTCTCACCATTCCTGAAGAATATGGCGGCATGGGCCAGGATATTATCGGCGCGACGGCGGTGATTGATGAACTCTGTCAAGCCGGGGCGTTTCTAGCCGGCCCTTATATTCACGCGGCCTTTTATGGTGGCATGAACTTGTCTGAAAACGGCTCTGAGGCGCAAAAAGAGGCGCTGCTGCCAAAGCTCGCGCGCGGCGAGATTTTTCTCTGTTACGGCCTGTCAGAGCCGAATGTTGGCGGTGACCTCGCAAGCGTCGAAACGCGCAGCGCAATGGAGGGCGATGAGATTGTCGTCAATGGCGCCAAGAGATGGTGCACCGGCGCCGACTGGTCTGATTATATTTACTGTCTGACGCGGTCCGGCCCGCCGGAAGATCGCTATAAAAATTTGACCTTTTTGCTCATTCCAACCGATACGCCGGGCGTTTCGATGCAGGCGATCGAGCATTCAAATCTGCGCTATACTAAATCGATGGACGTCTATTTCGTCAATGTGCGATTGCCGAAATCTGCGATCGTGGGCGGTGAAGACAATTGGAATAAGGGCTGGAGCTTACTTGCTGGACGTGCGCTCGATGTCGAAAAGATTGAAATCACCGCGGTCGCTTATGGAATTGCGCGTGCGGCAGTCGAAGAAGCTTGGCAATACGCGCAAGAACGCGAACAATTTGGCAAGCCGATTTCGCAACACCAGATCATTCGCCATAAGCTTGTCTCGGCCCGCACAAAACTCCAGGCCGCCAAACATATGCTGTATCACGGCGCCTATTTGGCTCAGACCGGACAGCCCTGCAGCGTTGAAACCTCAATGGCGAAACTCTTCGTTGCCGACACTGCGGTCGAGATCGCGACGACCTGCCAACAAGTGATGGGCGCTTATGCGATGTCAGACGCCTATGACATGGAGCGCCATGTCCGCGACTTGCTCGGAATGCCAATTGTCGGCGGATCGTCAGACATGCAGCGCAATAATATTGCTAGCCTCATGCGTCTTTAAGGATAAGCCGCAAATCACGAGACGACTATGGAACTCTCCGCGCCAGAATTGGAAAACGATCTGCTTCGATTGGAGCCCATCTCATCAGAGCATCGTGACCTGATCTTTGCATCCGATGTCGAAGCATCGATTTGGAAATGGATGCCGGCTTTGCCGGGCGGAACCAGTCTGGCGCACTATTTTGACTTCGTCTTAAAGGCTCAAACGGCAGGTGCGGCCGCGACATTCGTCTTGTTTCAAAAATCCGACGGCGCCTTTGCCGGCCTGACAGGGTTTAATGATATCAATAAAATCCATCGCCGTGTCCGCAATGCGCTGGCGTGGCACCCGCCAGACTTAGCGACGGAACGCCTCTACCTTGCCGGCCAGCACGCGATGATAACGCGCGCCTTTGCCTGGCGGGCCAAACGGCTCGAATGGCAAGTGAACACCAACAATGACTATATACTCTCGCAACTCTCAGTGATTGGGCCGACACAGGAAGCAGTATTCCGAAATTTCGAACGTACGGCGGATGGCGTCTGGGTCGACAAAATTGTGTTCGCATTGACCCGGGCAGAAATGCCTGACGCCATCCAAAGGCTCGAACAGGCGCTCAACTAGATGGCGCTAAAGTGGGCCAATCAAGCCTGTACATTAGTGAGTTGTTTCACTGGCCTCGGCATGCGCTTTGAGGGCGCTAAGAGCGTGGACAAATTCGCCGGCAAGTTCGTCGACTGCGCGCGCTTCTGCGGAGTGCTTGTAAGCGCCGCCTGTTGAGGTCTGTGAGACCGCGCGGCTGAGGCCAGATTTTTCTGCATAAGTGGTGAGGGTTGCATAGGGGTAGCCGGTCCGGACATCGAGCATCAACCCGCTGGCCACGGCGTCGACTTGGATGGTGCGGCTGGGGAGGACGAACATGCCAATAATCGTCAGATCGGCAATCGCATAGGCATTGGCTTTCTTTGTTCGATGGGAGCCAACCTCATAAGCCAGCACATAGTCTAAATGCTGCCGCGCGGCGCCGCGGCGAATATTGCCAATCGCCGCCACGGCTGGATTCGTGCCGCGGGCCGGGGCCTCTTCGACCAGAGCGGCAATCAGTGGGCTGACCGGGACGATTTCGCCAAATTCGCCGCCGGCGGATTGTATGGCGTCTTGCCAGATCCTCGCCTCATCCTCAGGCAGCGTGGTCAGCTTGCCATGCTGGAACCGCGCCAGTCCAATCCGTGCTGGAAACAGCAAATTCGGCTCAATTGCAGCAATCTCGCGAATGTCGGCATCGACGTCGGACTGGACGCCATTCGCTGCCTCGTGGCTGGCATCATAGCGGGCCAAATAGTCGGCGCCGGATGTGGTTTGGATCGAGCTCGTACACGCCCCTAGCCAAAGCAAGGCCGCGGCGCAAATCAGTGTATGTCGTTGCATCTAAAAATCTCCTTCCCCCAATACGTGCGATGGCATGGGCGATGAACATGGCGGAACTAAAACCCGTTTAGGGAGTCTTTGCGGCACCCCTTGTCTTCCGTCCCGGAAGGGCGCGAACATAGGCCTAGAACGGGAGACAGATATGACCCAAACGACGCTCGACAAAGACGCCCTGAAGCAGAAATACGCCGAAGAACGGGACAAACGTTTGCGCCGCGATGGCAACGCACAATATGTTCGACTGGAAGGCACATTCGACGATTTAGCCGCTGACCCTTATACGCCAAAAAAAGACCGTGCGCCGGTGACGGATCATGTCACGTTCGCTTTCATTGGCGGTGGCTTTGCCGGCTTGGTTGTCGGCGCCCGTTTGAAACAAGCTGGCATAGACAGTGTCCGCATTATCGAAAAAGGCGGCGACTTTGGCGGCACTTGGTATTGGAACCGGTATCCCGGTGCGCAGTGCGATACAGCCTCAATGATCTATTTGCCCCTGCTCGAAGAAACCGGGCACATGCCGTCGGAAAAATATGTTCACGCGCCTGAGATCAGAGACCATTGCGGACGCATCGGGACGCAGTTCGATCTCTATGAGCAAGCGCTGTTTCACACCGAGGTGACTGCGCTCGAATGGCAGGAAGACAAAGCGCATTGGTTGATCAAGACCTCGCGCGGGGATGCCTTTACCGCCAAATATGTAGGCATGGGAACAGGTCCGCTCCATGTTGCAAAACTGCCCGGCATTGCCGGCATCGAGCGCTTCACTGGCAAAGCGTTCCACACCAGCCGCTGGGATTATGACTATACTGGCGGCAGCCCCGAGGGTGCGCCGATGGACAAGCTTGCTGACAAGCGAGTTGCGATCATCGGCACCGGCGCGACGGCGGTTCAATGTGTTCCGCATCTGGCCAAGGCAGCGAAAGAATTACTAGTCTTTCAGCGCACACCGTCCTCGATTGATGTGCGCAATAATGAGCCGATAGATCCCGACTGGTTCGCTGAGATTGCATCGCCGGGATGGCAGCAGCGATGGTATGATAATTTCGTCGACAATCAGTCCCAGGGGTTTCCCGAAGAAGACTATGTCATGGATGGATGGACCGAACTGTCGCGTCGTATTCGTGAAAAAGTTCAAGCGCTACCGCCCGCCAAATGGACGCCGGAAACGGTTCTAGAGGCGTTTGAGGATGCCGACTTTGAGAAGATGAGCGAGATCAGAGATCGCTGTGACTCAGTTGTCGAAGACAAAGCCACAGCCGCGAATTTGAAGGCTTGGTATCGCCAACTCTGCAAACGTCCGTGCTTTCATGATCAATATTTGCAGGCCTTCAATGAGCCAGGCACACGCCTCATCCACACAGATGGCAAAGGCGTCGAGGAAATTACGGAAACTGGACTGATCGCCGATGGGGAGGCGTATGACGTTGATTGTATCGTCTATGCGTCGGGCTTCGAGGTAGGCTCTGACTATACGGAACGCGCCGGATTTGACCCGATTGGCCGAGATGGCCAAGCGCTATCTGATGCCTGGCAAAACGGCATGCGCACGCTGCACGGGTTGAATGTGAACGGCTTCCCGAACGCATTCATTGTCCAGCCAAGCCAAGCGGCGAACCTGATTTCCAATGTCCCGCACAATATCGTTGACCATGCCAATACGATTGCCGCGATTGTCGCGCACGCTGAGACTGAAGGCCACGCAGCATTTGAGCCCACAGATGAGGCGCAAGATGCCTGGGTCAGCCTGGTCTTGAGCGGGCAGGGCATGATGATTGGCAATACCGAATGCACGCCTGGCTATTACAATAATGAAGGCGCGGGTCTGACCGAAAAGAACCGCCATGGCCTTGGCCATCCGGGCGGCGCGAAGGCGTTTTTCGCGCATATCGCCAAGTGGCGGGACAGCGGTGACTTTAAAGGGCTGGTCTTCTCTTAAGTGAGGAGGTCGGAGTTTTATGGATCTGAAAGCCACCACTTATGACGTTTCAGAGCAAATCGCGACGATCTGTTTGAGCCGTCCACATCGCGCCAATGCATGGACAGGGCGGATGCATACCGAGTATCGCTTTTTGCTCGATCAGGCCGAGCGTGATGCGCAGGTGCGGGTAATTATCGTAACGGGGGCGGAGACGTGGTTCTGTGTTGGCGGCGATTCCAAAGCGCTCGACGGTCATCGTGAAGCGGGCGCTTATGATGCCGGCACAGCGCCTGATTTGGTCACCCCTGGGGCGACTGATTTTGCGCCGTTTCGCGAGGATTTTTCATATCACTTTGCGCTGACTAAGCCGGTCATTGCCGCGATGAACGGCGCTGCCGCGGGCGTCGGATTGGTGCTCGCTTGCTATGCCGATATTCGGTTTGCGGTTCCGGGGGCAAAGCTGACCACGGCGCATGGTCCTTTAAACCTGCCGGCCGAGTATGGCTTGTCGTGGCTCCTGCCGCGTTTGATTGGCGGTGCGCGGGCCTTAGAATTGCTGATTTCAAGCCGCAAATTCCTGACGGAAGAAGCGCATGAGATCGGCTTGGTGCATCGCCTGGTCGCGCGTGAGGACTTGCTCCAGGCAGCCCGCGACTATGCCTCTGACATTATCGCGCGTGTGTCGCCGGCGTCGGCCTATCAATCTAAGCGTCAAACCTATTTGGATTTTCATCGCGACGTCGGGAGTTCCGTCCGCGAGGCCAATGTGCTTTTGGCCGAAATGGTCAAGGACCCCAATTATAAGGAAGCAATCGCGGCTTTTTTACAGAAAAGACCCGCAATCTGGACATCCCCAGTCATTAAGGATGACTAGCTCTGGTTGAACCGACAGGGTCTTCGCCATCTTTGCTGCACGACATCGTACACGTTAGGCGAGCAATGCCGGCTTCTCTGGTCAACTGAGTGAAACGATCAAGTTATAATATATAAAAAATATGAAATCAAAGGCGTAATTACAGTAAAAACATAGACATAATCAAAAAAAACTATGTAGTTCGTGCTCATGAGTACGGACGCTAACGAAAATATTTCGAAACTAGACTTGCTAAGTCAAGCCGCTGAGATTGTCGCGGCTTATGTTAGCAATAACGCCATTAGTGCTGGTGAATTGCCGGAGCTTCTGACAACGGTTCACTCTAAGCTGGGTGAGCTGGCCTTCGACGATGCCGAAGCGCCGCGACCAGAACCTGCGGTCCCGATTAAAAAATCGGTCACCGACCATCACATTATTTGTTTGGAAGATGGCGCTAAACTGAAAATGCTGAAGCGCTATTTGCGGACGCGCTATAATCTCACGCCTGAAGAGTATCGCAAGCGTTGGGGGCTGCCGGCGGACTATCCTATGGTTGCGCCAGAATATGCTCGACGCCGCTCCGATTTCGCGAAAAAAATCGGCCTCGGAAAGTCGGCCGAGTAGCCATCAGCTTAGATAGCCATCAGGCGTGTTGGTGGTTTCTGGCACTTTGTGTTGCACCGCGGCGGCAAGTGCGAGATCCAAAAAGATCTCAACTTCCTCAAATTCAGTTATTTCAAAGTCAGCTTCTTCAAGGTGACTTTGCAATAGTTGCATAAGCGCGATAATGCGATCCAGCTTATCCGCCTCGCTGACCCGTTTCTTCATCTCTTCACTCATTTTTCTTATTAACCACTAGAAAGCAGACAGGCGTGTCTAAACATTTAAGAGAATTGCTTGATGTACACTGAAACAAATGAAATGCAGGCAAAGACTGGATTAAAAGCTTAATCTGGGCAACACTTAAGTGTATTTGATCAAAGAAGGGGAGTTTCGGCGTGTTGTCCGAACGATTTAACTGGGATCGCTTACGCGTGTTTCGCCTCGTCGCTGAAGCGCGCAGCATGACCGCTGCGGCGCGAACACTCGGTGAATCGACCCCGACCATTAGCCGCCGTATCAATGATTTAGAGCGTGAGCTTGGCACCAAGCTTTTCCAGCGCTCAAAGCGTGGGGTTGAGCTTACGGCGGCGGGTAAGCGCCTGATGGATCTTGCGGGTCAAATGCAGGGCTTGGTGGACACGGTCGGATCGCAAGTTGCAGAGACCGATACGCAAGTCTCAGGCGCAATAAAGATCAAAGCCAGTGATGGGCTCGGGCCCTATTGGCTTGCGCGCCATTTGCCAGAATTCCACGAGAATGTTCCAAACGTCCAAATCGATCTCGAGATCGGGCTGGCGCAAGAAGAAGCAGTGGTTGAGCGCGAAGCCGATCTCGCCATCGTCTTTCAAAAGCCAACGCATAGCGAAGTGATTTCACAGCCACTTGGCACGCTCCATTATCTTTGCTTCGCCTCAGAGGCCTATCTTGCTGGCAGGACGCCGCCGCGCTCGTTTTTTGATCTGCACAAGCACAAATTGCTAATGCACACCGATTACGTCCATCAAGTTGAGCGATGGTCTAAACATGTTCGTGAAATTAAAGAATTCGTGGACTATTCGACCATCACCAATTCCAGTACCGCTTTGATGACGCTGTGTGAGCATGGTGGCGGCATTGCTGTCTTGCCGAGCTATGTCTCTGCCTTGGAGACCAGTCTGGTTCCCATTCCTATGCCCGCTGCCGCTCCGATTGAGTTCTGGCTGACGTATACAGAGCGTGTTCGCCGCAATGCCGCGGGCAAAGCAGCGATTGAGTGGCTGCTGTCTATTTTCAATCCGATCGAGAACCCATGGTTTGACCGTGACTTCAAAGATCCGGTCGCGGCAATTGAGGCTTCAAAATTGGCCCAAGAGCCTTCGTCCGCGGGCTTGCTCTCTTAACCCATGCTGGCAAAAGCAGGCGTTTGGAACAAACCACGAAAACAACAAGACCTTTTTAACCATACGCGCTAATACAAGGCGTATGAGCAAGGCGATTCGAATTCTCGGCATTGACCCAGGTTTGCGTCACACGGGATGGGGCGTGATTGACCTTGTTGGGTCGCGGCTGAGCCATGTCGGTCATGGCGTGATCAATATTGATCCCGATTTGCCGATGGCGGATCGGCTGGCTGGCATTTTCCATGAGATTGGACAATTGGTCGACACGCATCGTCCAGACTATGCGGGCTGCGAAGAGACCATCGTCAATGCCAATCCCCGCTCAGCGCTAAAACTCGGCCAAGCGCGCGGGGCGGCTATGACGTCGCTCTCCTTTCATGGGCTTGAAGTGTCAGAATTTGCACCGACAGCAATCAAACGCGCGATTGTCGGCACTGGCAAAGCCGACAAGGACCAGGTCCAGTTCATGGTCGCACGGCTTTTGCCGCGCGCCGGCGAAATGAAGTCAGATTCAGCCGATGCGCTCGCCTGCGCGATATGCACGGCGCATAACTTGCCGCACAAACAGATTCAGGGGGCGGCATGATTATCGGACGCTTACGTGGCACAGTGGCTGCCTTGGGAACAGATTCCATCATGATCGATGTTGGCGGCGTCGGTTATGTCGCGCTCGCCGGCTCGCGGCTCTTATCAAAGCTGACAGTCGGCGCGGAGGCCGAGGTCTTTATCGAAACCCGCATCACCGAAAGCTCGATCACGCTATTTGCGTTTGGCGCTGATGAAGAGCGCGCTTGGTTTGTGCGCCTGCAAGACGTCCCCGGCGTGGCTGGCAAGTCGGCCATGGCCATCATGGACGCAATTAGCGCCGCCGAGCTCATGGACGCCCTGGCGCTTGGCGATGCTGCAACCATTACCCGAGCCAAAGGTGTGGGTAAGAAACTGGCTGAACGGATCATCGGAGAACTCTCCGGAAAGCCGCCCCCGCTCGGACGGTTCGCAAAGTTTAATGCCGACCCTGGCGGCAGTGTAAGCGCTGCTGCGGAGCTTAAAACGGGCGCCCGTGGGGAAGCGGTTTCGGCTTTGACGAACCTTGGATATTCTCACTCCGAAGCGGCGCGCGCGGTGGCGGGTGCGGCGCGGAATGTGCCCGACGCAGACACTGGCGCGCTGATCAAAGCGGCACTTAAAGAACTGAGCCCAGCATGAGAGATGGCACGCTGACCGATCCCGAAATGCAAGTCGGCGAAGCGCTGGACCGGGCGCTCCGTCCGCAAAGCTTTGACGACTATGTCGGCCAAGATGATTTGAAGGCCAATTTGCGGGTCTATGTCGAAGCCGCGGTGCGGCGCGGTGAGGCGCTTGATCATACGCTTCTCTTCGGCCCTCCAGGATTGGGCAAAACCACGCTGGCGCAAATCCTCGCCAAAGAGCTCGGTGTGGGGTTTCGGGCGACGTCCGGTCCAGTTATCGCCAAAGCCGGAGATTTGGTTGCGATTCTGACCAATCTCGAGCCCAATGACGTCCTCTTCATCGATGAAATTCACCGCTTGCCAGCAGCTGTTGAGGAAGTGCTCTACCCGGCTATGGAAGATTATGCCGTCGACATCGTCATCGGCGAAGGCCCGGCGGCGCGGTCCGTGCGTCTTGACCTCAGCCCGTTCACGCTGGTGGGCGCGACGACGCGAGCCGGGCTGCTGGCCACGCCGCTGAGAGATCGCTTTGGCATCCCCTTGCGATTAGACTTTTATACCCCTGAAACCTTGGCGACCATTGTTATGGCGGCGGCGCGCAAACTTGGCGCTCCGATCACGGAGGACGGCGCTGTGGAAATCGCGAAACGGGCCCGCGGAACCCCGCGAATCGCCCTGCGCCTGCTGCGCCGCGTCCGTGACTTTGCCGAAGCGGATGGAACCAAGATTGATCGCGCTGCGGCTTCGCGCGCGCTGGCCCGCCTGCAAATCGATGATGATGGTTTAGACTTGCTCGACCGGCGTTATCTTGACGCCTTGGTCAAGACGTATGCTGGCGGTCCGGTTGGGGCCGACACGCTGGCCGCAGCGCTGTCTGAAGCGCGCGATGCTGTCGAAGATGTGATCGAACCTTATTTGATGCAAAAAGGCTATGTCGCTCGCACTCCTCGTGGCCGCGTCGCTGCCCCGCTCGCCTATAAGAGACTTGGCCTGCCCGCCCCCCAAGACGGCTTGCAAGGCGGCTTGTTTCTGGACGAGTAGACGCGCCGGCTGTTTCAGAGTGCGGCAGCGTGTGACACAGCTTGAGCTGATCACTTAAACTGTCTTTCGCGGCAGATTTTTTTGAGTCTTCTCGGCAACTTGATCATATCCTTGTCAAATGCAAAACGTATTCAAGGTCTGCATTTACGAGGCTTAGACTTGGGGAATTGAAGTGATGTCGAGATTATTGACTTGGGCAAATAATATTATCTGCTTCGCGCTGGTGCTGTTGCTAAACCCATTTGTATTTGGGTCGCAATTGATTGCGCATGCGCAGACGATTTCTGAAAAGTTTGGCACGATGCCGTCCACATGGAGCGCCCAAGTTTCGCCAGATGGTAAACACTTAGCACTCGGTTGTAGCCCGACCGGGGTCCGCGGGGTTTGTATTTATGAGCTAGATGGCGATGCAAAGCCTCGCTTAATTTTGCCACCTGAAGAAGGACGTCTTCAAGGCGTTTTTTGGGGAAGCGATGAATATCTAATCTATGAATTAGAGACGTTTGAACGCTTGAACACATCAAGCGGTTTAAAAGATTACAGCATTCGCCGGATGGTTTCCTATAGCTTGAAAACTCAAAAAACTACCATTCTCCTGAAAAACGTAGGGGGATTCTCGGATCTTACTTATGTTGAATCACGATTGGTGAATGACCCCGGCAAGATCCAATCTTCGATATCATTCGGCACCGGAGAGAGCGAGACGACCGGTTCGCGGCTTAATAAGGCCTCAAGCACGAAGAGCTACATCGTCTATGAAGTCGATTTAAAGTCGGGCCGGGCGAAGGTGAAAGAGTCTTTCTCCGGCGATACGTTCGGGGCGGTTTATGATGCTCGGGGTGAACGCTTGGCTCTGCTTGAGTGGAACCCAATGACCAAGGATTTCGATGTCGTCAGTAATCTTGACGGACGAAACACAGTTTTCCACGAAGGAGATGCAGAGCTGCTACCATTCTATGTGGATGGCCTGGGTCCAAACCAAGACAGCCTGATTGTCAGATTTGATAGCGAAGAGCGCTTTGGGTTGCATGAATTATCTCTGAGAGACGGTCAAATCACCGAAGTCACATATGAGGGAAATCATCTCGGAAACGTCGCGACCTTCACAGATCCTTTTACCAATGAGGTGATTGGATATCGCTACATCGACGATTTGCGCAGAGATTTGTATATTAGGTCTCCGTTTGATCAAATCGCCAAAGACGCTCAAAAAGCATTGCAAGCGGACAGTATCATCTTGACCTCATGGTCGAAAGATCGCCGGCTCTTCACGATCCGAGCCATCACCCACGGACGTCCTGATCAGTACTTCCTTTATGACTTAAAAGAACCATCTCTCTCACCAGTCGGGGGCGAAGCGCCCTGGCTTGATGCGGAACTGCTCGGCGAAGTAGAGGCTTTTGAGTATGCCGCGCGAGATGGCATGACTCTATATGGATATAAAACCATGCCTCCCGGGGTGACCGAGGGGTCGTTGCCTCTGGTGCTGCTTCCGCATGGCGGACCTGAAGCTCGCGACTCAGCTCATTTTGATTGGTTGGCGCAAGCGATCGCATCGCAAGGGTATATCGTGCTTCAGCCCAATTTTCGGGGCTCTTCCGGATATGGGCAAGCCTATCGAGATGCGGGCTTCGGCGAGTTCGGTGGCCAGATGATTGAGGACATTATAGACGCTGCCGACTGGGCGCAGAGTTCGGGGCTGGCTACTGCTGATGAGTATTGTGTGATTGGGGCGAGCTATGGCGGCTATGCCGCGATGATGACTGACCTACTCGACCCAGAACGCGTAAAGTGCGTGGTCTCAATCAATGGTGTTTCAAACCCGAGCAGCCTGGTCGGAGCGTATGACCGAGATGGCATCGGGTTCGCTTATTGGGAGCAATATATGGGGGACCAATATAAGATTTCGGACGCGGCGCGAAACGCAATGACACCTGTCGAACGTACCGGGGAGTTCACCGCGGCGTTACTATTACTGCATGGCCGGGAAGACACGCGTGTTCCAGTTGCGCAATCTCGCGCTATGAATCGGAAGCTCAAAAATCGGGCGAACTTTCAATATTCGGAAATCGACGGCGATGATCACTTTCTCTCAAGCACGAATTCGCGCGTTCAAGTCTTAGAAGAAACCTTGAATTTCCTAGAAAAACACCATCCGAAAAAGTGATTCAATATCAACGCGGGTTGCGCGCGATGTCGTGATCTCGTGGCGGCTAAGGTCGGATCCGTAACAGGACGTCCGATATGGCGTGAAATAGGTATTCTTAGACAGCGGACACAGCGCGCGCTAAACCATAGGCCAAAAGGGAGAGAGGTGATGAAAGTCTATGGCTCTCGGGTGTCCTATTATACAGGCAAATTAGAAGCCTATTTGCGCTATAAAGGCCTCCCTTACACGCTGCACGGCATGCCTTATGACAAGGCCAAAATGCTCAAATCAAAAGTCGGCGCCATTCAGATGCCGATTGTCGATCGCGAAGATGGCCGCTGGATGTCGGATACGACGCCGATTTTGTTCGAGCTTGAAAAAGAGCATCCGAGCGCGCCGATTTTGCCAGACCGGCCTGTCATTGCGTTTATCGCGCGCCTGATCGAGGATTATGGCGACGAGTGGCTGTGGCGCTCGGCCATGCATTATCGCTGGAGTTTTCCGTATGGCCGCGAGCTGATTTCAAACATTCTGGTCGATGAGTTAACCACCCCGGTGCCGCTGCCGCGCTTCATCGTCCGGCGGATGATCCGTCGGCGACAGATCAAATTCTTCACCACACGCGACGGCGTCAATGCGCGCACCAAAGCGCATGTTGAGCAAGGCTATGTTCAGGCGCTGCGGGCGATGAGCGCAGGGCTCGAAACCCGCCCCTTTTTGCTGGGCGATCAGCCCTCGCTGGCCGATTTCGGCATGATGGCGCCCATGTTCCGACATTTCAGCCAAGACCCAGAACCCGAAGAGATCATGCGCAACCAAGCGCCTTTGGTGTATGAATGGGTCGCGCGCATGTGGCGGGTGCAGCCGGACCCATCGGCGCAGTTCATTGACGTGATTGATGCCAGCTTGCAGCCCCTTCTGCGTGAAATTTGTGAGACGCATCTGGTGCAATTGTCCGCCAATGCCGAAGCTTATGGGCGCCAAGCCTCAGCCTTTGACATGACGGTCCAAGGCTGTTCCTACACAGACATGCCGGTCTCGCGCTACCGGGTCTATTGCCTCGAAGCGTTGCGCCGCGCCTATGCAGACTTGCGCGATGATGACCAAGCCCGTGTCCAGCAAATCCTGCCATTTGAGCCCGCCCGCCTGTTATGGTCGGACGCGCCGGCCGCCCAGTCTGATTACAATGCAGACGGCCATCTGCCCTATGGCCCCGCGATCAATGTCTATGGCGAGGGAACGCCTTAGCGCTCTAGCACGTCTTTAATCCAAGGGCCGAGCGGCGACTGGCCGAGCATCGCCACTTGCGTTTGAGCGGAGACATCATTGATTGCTTCTTGTGGGCGCGCCACGGGATGCACGGGCTTGCGCAAGGGCCGCGTCCCTTTTGGCATGGCAATGATCTCGGCGATGGCGCGCGGGACATCCATTGGGTCTGTGCTGCCGCCGCCAGTGCGCTCGCCCATGCCGGCGGTCAATTCGGGATAGGCACCGAGCAGTTCCTCGCTAGTGCGCGCTTTTAGAGGCGCCGAGTTGGCATTATTATTGGCCCAGATATTGGTCGGGTATCCACCTGGTTGAATAATCGTGACATCGACCCCGTGGGGCACCAGCTCATACGCCATTTGCTCGCTCATCGCTTCCAGCGCGAATTTCGAGGCCGAGTACAGCCCGAAACCTGGAATGATCAGGCGGCCAAGTTGCGAGGAGACGTTAAAAATTTGACCGCCGCCGCTCGCCCGCATAGCTGGCAGCACCGCCCGCGCCATGCGATGGCAGCCATAGACATTGGTGTCGAAAATCAGCTCGGTCGCTGCCAAGTCTTGGACTTCCACCGGGCCGCCGACGGAAATGCCGGCATTATTGACCAACACATCGAGTTTGCCGTCAGTTGCGGCGAGCGCCTCTGCGGCGCCTGCGGTGACTTGCGTGTCTGATGTGACATCAATCTCAATCACTGAGAGATCTAAGTTTTCGGATTGCGCAAGGTCTTTCAGCTCATCGGCTTCGGCGCGCGGCACATTGCGCATCGTCGCAAACACTTTCGCGCCGAGCCGCGCATAATACTCAACCCCAAGGCGGCCAAAGCCTGAGGATGCGCCGGTGACCAGGATAGACTTGCCGGACAGATCCAACGCCGTTTCACCGGCGGCGCCGGTTTGCGCAAAGGCGGTTTGCCCGGCTATCGCAGCCACACCAACGCCCAAGGCTAAGGCTTGGCGACGATCGATTTTGGTTTCGTCTGACATATTTGGCTCCGTATCTGTTTGACTATGCTGACAAGTGTAGGCGTCCGGCGCTGAATGGCAAAGGCAATTCACGATGGCCTCAGCTGTATTCTACGCGCTCAAGAAACAGCCCGTCTGGCGGCGCGACTGGGCCGCAGGCTTGGCGTTCGCGCGCCTCAAGAATCTCCTCGACCCAGGTTTCATCCTGGGCGCCGCGGCCAACCTCGACCAAAGAGCCCACAATTGAGCGCACTTGGCGATGCAGAAAACTCTTTGCCTCAACCGTCACTTCGATCCCGTCGCCATAGCGGGCAACGTCAATCTTATCGAGCGTGCGGATCGGATGTTTGGCCTGGCATTCGGCGTCGCGAAAGGTCGAAAAATCATGTTGTCCAATCAGCGCTTTCGCGGCGCGGTCCATTGCCGGGGCATCGAGTTGGAAGGGCACACGCCACGCCAAGCCGCGATCAATGGTCAAGTCGGCGCGGCGATTGATGATGATATAGCGATAGGCCCGCAGCGTTGCGTTGAAGCGCGCGCTCCAGTCGGGATCAACCTCTTCGGCCCGCAAAACCGCGACGGCTTCTGGCCGCAGATGAAAGTTCAGCGCATCGGCAATTTTTCGAATGGGCCGGGGTTTTTGCAAGTCGAAATGCGCCACTTGGCCAGTCGCGTGGACGCCGCGATCTGTGCGTCCGGCGCCTTGCATCAAAACGGGCGCATCATCGAGTATGGCGGCCGCTTCTTCAAGCGCCTGCTGCACGGATGGCTGCCCGTCTTGTCGCTGCCAGCCAAAATAGGGTCGGCCATCATATTCGATGGTGATCTTATAGCGCTGCATGCCTCAGGCTCCGAACGCGGCGGGGTAGGTCAGTTGACCGGCTGCCGGGGCGACCTCGCTCGAGCGAAGCGCCATGAAGGCCGGGCCGGACCAGGGCGCGGAAAAGGCTTTTGCCAGCTCAGCCGAAAACCCAAATTTTGGATAATAATCCGGATGCCCAAGGACGAAGACCAAAGACCTGTTTTGGCCTTCCATTAAGGTCAACCCTAAGCGGATCAGGCCGCTTCCAATGCCTTTGTGTTGAACCTCCGGCAGCACCGACATCGGCCCTAGGCCCGCGGCGACATCTGCGCCATCAACGGCGATTTTGAAGAATTGGATATGCCCCAAAACCTCCCGATCATTATGGGCAACCAGCGATACGAGGCTGTCGCCACTCGCCGCCAGCTCGGCGACAATTCGCGCTTCGTCCGGGGTGCCGAAAGCTGCCGTGTTCAAATCGAGAATGGCACTCGCATCCTCTTCGCGTGCCTGTCGGATCCATACATTTTTCACGAAAAGCGCTCTCCTGCGGCGATTGGGAGCCCGCGCAATAGGTCTTCGGTGTCCATCGCTTTCGAGCCGGGCTTTTGCGCTCTCAGCAAGCGGACGGCGCGGCCGTCCCCGCATTGAACCAGCAGCTTTTCATCCAAGAGCTCGCCGGGCGCCGCGCTTGCAGACCCATCTTCTAATCGGCTCATCAGAGCTTTCATGCGCAACGGCTCCGTCTCTCCTGGGGGCGCATATTGGAACCAAGCGCTTGGAAACGGGGAGAGACCGCGAATTTGGCAATCCACACGATCTGCAGGCTGTGTCCAATCGATGCGTTGATCTTCAGCTTTGATTTTGTGCGCATAAATGACGCCGTCTTCGATTTGCGTTTGCGGCGTAAGCGATCCATCGGCGAGCCCGGCCAGTGCCGACACAGCGAGCTCTGCGCCTAAGCCGGCGAGGCGGTCATGCACCGTCCCGGTTGTATCAAACGGGAAGATCCGCGTTTCTTCTGTGGCGAGGACAGGACCTGTATCGAGGCCAGCTTCCATGATCATCGCTTGCACGCCGGTCATTTGATCGCCTGCCATAATCGCCCGATGGATCGGCGCGGCACCGCGCCAACGCGGCAGCAAAGAGGCATGCATGTTCATGCAGCCAAGTCGCGGCGCGTCGAGGATGGCCTGGGGCAAGATCAGTCCATAAGCGACCACAACGGCCGCTTCGAGATCAAGGGCGGCAAATTCAGCCTGTTCTGCTTCGTCTTTGAGCGATTTTGGCGTGCGGACCGGAAGGCCCGCCGCCTCGGCCCATTGATGCACCGGTGTCGGGCGGAGTTTCTTGCCGCGGCCCGCCGGTCGAGGCGGTTGCGAATAGACGCACGCGACCTCATGACCGGCATCAACCAGAGCGGCGAGCACGGGTACAGCGAAATCGGGACTGCCCATAAAGGCGATGCGCAAGGGGTCAGTCATTCAATTCCTCGAGAAGCGCGTTCTAATTTGAAAGCCACGACCAGCCTGGGATCATAACCACGCCGTTTGATGCGAGCCAGAGGACGGCGGCTCCCGAAAGCGATCCTGCCACCAGCCATCGAAACCAAGCTTTGGTGAAGAGTTTTCGCATCCTCTAAGTTAAGCGACGCTCTTTTCAGCGAGGCGTTTGGCTTTCTTGACCTTGTCGACCGCGCGTTGGCGCTTCAAGCGCGACAAATGATCGATGAAAAGCGTGCCTTCGAGGTGGTCCATTTCATGTTGGATGCAGACCGCGAATAGGCCTGTTGCAACTTCCTCAACCTGGTTGCCGTCATAATCGAGATAGCGAATGCGACATTCGACCGGCCGTTCAACTTCTTCGAAAACCTCCGGAACCGAAAGACAGCCTTCTTCATATGGCGCCGACTCCTCGGTCAGCGGCAAGATTTCAGGATTGACGAAATAGCGCGGGTTCTTTTCGTCATCCTCTTGCAGGTCCATAACGATGACCCGCAAGGGTTCGCCAATCTGGATCGCCGCAAGGCCAATTCCCGGGGCGTCATACATGGTCTCAAGCATATCATCCATGAGCCCACGGATGTCATCCGTGACGCCGCCTTCAACGGGCTTTGATACCTGCTTCAAGCGGGCATCTGGAACAGTAAGGATCTCTCGTATCGCCATAGGCCTCAAGTATGCAGCCAAAACCCTAAGGTCAATATCTATGCGGCCAAGGAATGACGCGATGGCCCATTTTAATCGGCCAGGTCGAGCTCTAAGCTTTGCTGGCTTGCGTCCGCGCTGACTTCGATTCTCTTGGTCTCTGGAATGGTTTTATCGGGCGGTGCGATGGACAATTCTTCAAACTTCCGCATCGTCGGCAAGACACGTTTGTCGAGCGACGCGTTCATTTTATTGTAATTGTCGACAGCGCCATTGAGCGATCGGCCGAGCTTTTCGATATGTCCGGCCATAGTCGCAATGCGCTCATATAATTGTTGCCCAAGCTGCGCAGCTTCGCGGGCATTCTCAGTCATTTTTTCTTGGCGCCAGACATAAGCAACAGTTTTAGCGAGGCCAATCAGGGTTGAGGGCGTGGTCACAATCACGTTCCGCGAATAGGCGCGTTCGAGCAGGTCAGGGGCATATTCCAGGGCGGCGGCGAAGAAATTCTCCCCGGGAATAAACATCGCAACGAAATCGACGCGCTCATCGAGATTGGCCTGATAGCGTTTCGACGCCAATGTATCGACATGGCGCTGAACATTGGCGGCGTGGGTCTTTAAGTGAACCCCGCGCTGAGTTGGGTCTTCAGCAGCGGCAGCCGCCATATACGCTTCGAGGGAGACTTTGGAATCGACGACAATTTGCCGTCCGCCTGGCAAATGAATGACCGCGTCCGGGCGTTGGCGTCCGTCTTCGGTTTGATCATTGACTTGCTCATCGAAATCGCAATGGGCCGACAATCCTGCTTGTTCCATAACATTGCGAAGCGTCATTTCACCCCATCGGCCACCGCCTTTCGGCGCAGTGAGAGCATTGACCAATTTGCCCGTTTCCGTCGTGTTGCGATGCAGGCTTTCGCCAATCGCTTTGACTTGCGCTTGGATCGCAGATTTGTCTTCAGCGCGGACTTTTTCAATGTCTGCCACGCGCTTTTTGAACTCACTGAAATTTTCGCCAATGGGTTTCATCAGCTCATTCAATTCGCCTTTCGCGCCTTCGCGATGCTTCTTGAACGTCTCATCCGCCATTTCGACAAATTGCGCTTGGGCTTGTTTCATGACTTGCTGGGCCAGGGTGCTGAACTCTTCGCGTTGCTTTGCCGTTTGGCCTTTCAATTCGGCCAGCTCGAGGCGAGCTGTCTCGGCCTGGGCGCGCTGTGTTTTCAATTCTTGTTCCGCGTGCGCAAAGTCAGCCTCCGCGTCTTCGCGGGTTTTGCGCTCCTGACCATATTGGGTGTTCAAACGATACACCGCAGCGGCCAGCGCCAATGCGATCACAATGGCAATCAGGTGAATAAGGTCGAGGCCTGTTTCGCCGACGAAAATGATGGGTTTCATATATTATCCTATACCCGATTCGGATTAGAACATATATAGAACTTTGTCTAGATTTTGACGCGAAAACCCTTAGACGTTAAACCGGAACAGCATGACATCGCCATCTTGGACGACATAGTCTTTGCCTTCGGCGCGCATCTTGCCATTTTCCTTGGCGCCTGTTTCGCCATTATTGGCGACATAGTCTTCAAATGCGATCGTTTCGGCGCGGATAAAGCCTTTTTCAAAATCGCCATGGATCACACCTGCCGCTTGCGGGGCGGTCCAACCTTGGCGAATGGTCCAGGCTCGTGATTCTTTCGGGCCTGCGGTGAAATAGGTCTGCAGGCCAAGCAGTGCATAACCGGCATGGATCAAGCGATTAAGGCCCGGTTCTTCGAGACCAAGGGTTTCGAGGAAGTCTGTTTGCTCTTCATCCTCAAGCTGGGAAATTTCTGCTTCTATTTGCGCCGAAATCGCCACCGCCTGGGCGCCTTCATTGGCCGCATAATCGAGGACGCGTTTCGAATAATCATTGCCGGCCTCGGCGCTGTCCTCATCGACATTGGCGACATAAAGCACCGGCTTAGCAGTTAAGAGCTGGAGCATATTCCAAGCCTTGCGGTCGTCCTCATCAATAGCGGCGCGGCGGGCTGGGCGTCCTTCGTTCAACTCGGCCAGCGCTTTGTCGATCAGGGCCACTTGGGCTTTGGCTTCTTTATCGCCGGAATTGGCTTTCTTGACCCAATTCACTTTGCGCTTTTCGAGGCTTTCCAAGTCTGCGAGCATGAGCTCTGTTTCGACAATTGCGAGGTCGGCAATCGGGTCGACTTTGCCAGAAACATGTGTGATGTCGTCATCTTCAAAGCAGCGCAGAACGTAAATTATGGCGTCGGTTTCGCGAATATTGGCGAGGAATTGATTGCCCAGCCCTTCGCCCTTAGACGCGCCTTCGACCAGGCCGGCAATATCGACAAAATTCATCCGCGCCGGG
This sequence comes from Pseudomonadota bacterium, assembly GCA_039822145.1. Taxonomy (GTDB): domain Bacteria; phylum Pseudomonadota; class Alphaproteobacteria; order Caulobacterales; family Hyphomonadaceae; genus Henriciella. The sequence goes on from JBCBMU010000001.1 coordinate 116,061, forward strand.
ATCACTTCTTTGGAGCCGGCAATCTCGGCCAGCGCGCCGAGGCGGGGTTCTGGAACGGCGACTTCGCCGACATTCGGTTCGATCGTGCAGAACGGATAGTTCGCCGCCTGCGCCGCCGCCGTTTGTGTCAACGCGTTGAACAAGGTCGACTTGCCAACATTGGGCAGCCCAACAATTCCGCACTTGAAGCCCATCTTTGCCTCCAAAACTCTGTTGCGCGCGGCTTACCGTATTTTCCGGCGAAGACCAGAGGGTTTTCTCTCCTCATGCTGGAATCCCCTGGTCAAGACCGATCCGGTTTGCAAAACTGATACAAGCTTTGGGGAGTCAATGATGGCACGCTATGACGTATTTTTGGTCAGCACAGTCGCTGATCGTGAGAAAGCCGAGCTGATTGCGCGCCGGTTACGGGCGCTAAAGTTCAAAGTCCGGTTGGACAAGAAACGCGAACATACAACGCCGACCCCACGCGATTACCGCGATGCCGACAATTCTCAATCGGTTCTGGTCCTATGGTCGAAGAGCGCCTGTGATACCAGCAATAGCGATAGCGATTGGGTGCACGCCATTGCCCACCATGCGCGCTCCAAGCCCGGTGTGCTTTTGCAGTCCGGTCTCGATAAGACGGTTCCCGACGAACCGTTTAATGATGATAAGCGTTACGCCTTATCTGGCATGGGGCCGCGCAAACTGGTGGGCGGCTATTTTGAGCTTGTCGATGAGCTAGGGCGCCGCGATGGTCGTAAAGACCTCCGGGCGTGGCTCGATCTAAAGCCGAGCGATAAAGATGGCAAAGCCGCATGGCTTGAGGCTCACCCGACGGATCCGCTGGCCGGCGTGAAAAAGCCGGCGGCGACACAAGCTGCTCCAGCGGCGTCCGCCGCGGCGGAGAAAACGCCAATGCGAATTGGCGCGCCGCCGCTTAAGATCAATCCCCCGGTTCCGCCTGAGCCGCAAGGGTTGGACATTGGACGGATCATGTTGGCGGCTGTTGGCCTCGTCATTCTGGCGATGCTGGTGATGAGTGCGAGCCTCCGAACCCAAGCCGGGTTGCCAGCGGCAGCGGGCGCCGGCGGTTTATTGCAAGACTGCCCGGCCGGCCAAATTCCTGATTATCTCTTAGACGATGCGTCGCGCGGAACGTTGGAGCCTGGCCCGATCACCGACGATACGAGCGACGACTAGGCGCGGCTATTTTTGCTGTTTGGGGTCATGCTTTGGGGCAGGTGCGAGGCGCATAACTTCGGTTTGAAAGCGCTCATCATTCTGCTCCATCAGCATCGGAAGTGCTTTTGAACAGGCATTGATCAGGGCGTCGCGCCAAGCTTCATCGGCTTTTGAAAAATCGGCCAAGACATAAGGCATAACGCGCGACTTATCGCCGGGGTGACCGACGCCCATGCGCACGCGCCGAACGTCTGCGCCGACATGCGCAATCATTGAACGAATGCCATTATTTCCGGAATGCCCACCGCCGCGCTTGACCCGCATACGGCCCGGCGCAAGGTCGATTTCATCGTGGAAAATCGTCACATCTTCGGCCGTGAGTTTGTAAAATTTGATCGCCGCTTGAGCGGCCCGCCCGGTTTCATTGTAATAGGTCTCAGGCTTCATCAGCAGGACTTTTTCACTGCCGATGTGGCCTTCGCAGACCTGACTTTGAAATTTCGCCCGCCATGGCCCAAAGCCGTGATCTGCGGCAATGGCATCTAAGACCATAAAACCGAAATTGTGCCGATTGCGCTGGTATTTAGGGTCCGGATTACCTTGTCCTACCAGAATTTGCATGATCGGCTCCGCGGTCTCTATGGGCTCTGAATCAATAATGGCGGGACGGCCACGAAGCCACCCCGCCATTTTGTTTAAGATCGATTTGATCACTCTTATTCTTCGTCGCCGCTCTGCTTGGTGGCTTCGACTTCGCCGGCCTCTGGAGCGCCTTCTTCTTCGGTCTCAGCGTCTGCAGCGATGCCGCGACCAACGATCGATGCGATGGTGAAGTCGCGATCTGTAATGGTTGGCTCGGCCCCTGCGGGTAGATTGATGTTTGAGATTTTGACATTGTCGCCAATGTCGAGACCGGTCAGGTCTGCGTCCAGTGAATCTGGAATGCTGTCGGCGCGAACGTTGAGCTCTACCGCGAAGCGAACGACGTTCAACGCGCCGCCTTTCTTAAGACCAGGAGAGGCTTCCTCATTAAGGAAGTTCACAACCACTTCAACTGTGATGATCTGGTCGCGTTTGACGCGGAACAGATCGACGTGCTGTGGCTGGTCTGTGACCGGGTGCATTTGGATGGCTTGCGGGATCACCATCTGCTTTTGGCCATCATGAACCAGAGTTGCCGTTGAAGACAGGAATTGACCCGTATTGATCGCTTTGATCACTTCATTCTGCTTCAGGCTGATCGCCACCGGATCTTCGCCGCCGCCATAAAGAACGCCTGGAACCATGCCCATACGACGCGCTTCACGAGAGCCGCCTTTTCCAGTGCGCTCACGCACGGTGACGTTAAATGTAATATCTGTAGACATATTCTTTCCTTTCGCCCTGAAGTCCGCCCCGAACCCGGTCCGAGGTGACAGCCTGACAGGAACGGCCTATCGCCGCCCTTTCTTTAAGGCGCTGCCTATACGGGAAAGCCGTCGCAGCGGCAACACCTAAGTCACACGTAACTTGACTCTTAGCGGTTTACAGGCGTAGTTTTACATCTGTAGCGCTACAAAGGCAGGCTTATGGCTAATCCAAACCCGTCAGAACTTGTGATCTTGAAATATCTCTGGGCCAGCGGCGCCCAAACCGCACGTCAATTGCACGAGGCGGTCGGGCCCTCCCAGGATTGGCAATTGTCGACGACGCGAACCGTCCTCGGCCGGATGGAGGCCAAAGGCTGGGTCCAGCGCAATGGCAATGTCGACCCGGTGACGTTTGAACCCTTGCTCGACCGCGTGGAGACACTTGGCAGCTTGGTCCGCCATCTCGCTCGCAAAGTCTTGGACATGGATGGCCCCATTCCAGCCACCATGTTTGCCGAAAGCCCGCACCTGTCGGATGGCGAACTCGACGAGTTGGATGCGATTATTAACGCGGCCGAAGCGCGCGAAAAAAAGGAGTAGAGTATGTCAGCCGTCTGGTTCATCGGGTTTTCGCTGATTTGGACCGGGCTGTTAGCGGGGGGAGCTCAATTTCTGAGTCGTGAACCCGTTCCAGCTCGATTTGCGCACACAATCTGGCGTGGTGCAGCCTTCCTGGCATTTCTACCGTGGGTGATTGCCGGCATTTATGCTGTGCTGCCGACGACCCTGGCGACGCCGATTCCGGATATGCCGTATATTGGCGGGGCTGCCGAAGCGCTCTCGGCCTATGGCGCCGTGCCAACCGCCGCGGACGGGTCAGCGACACCGCTTGTCGGCCTCCTCTTATTCGCTGTGTTGATCGCAGGATGGGCGGCACGTTTGGGGTGCAATCTGCTGAGCCAAATTCGGTTGCAAGCGCTGAAGCGCCTAGCGACGCCAAATTCCGACGTCAGCGCCGATCGCTGGGCCAAAGCGCTTGGGCTCAGCCATGTCCCGCAGACCGCGAGCATCCCGCAAGGATCCCCCTTTCTAGCTGGCATGAGCCGACGCACGATTTATTTGCCGGAAGCGATTACCAATCAAACCGATGCGGACATCATTCTCGCGCATGAATGCACCCATATTGCGCGCGGTGACTTAGTGTCTCGTCCGTTCGAACGTTTGGTCGCGGATGTCTTCTGGTTTTCGCCCTTTGCGTGGATGATGCGACGCGAGCTCGATTATTGGCGCGAAGCGGCCACGGATGAGCAAACTGCAGCGCTAACCGGTGACAATTTTGCGTACGCGCGAGCGCTCGCGAATACCGCGCGTGTGACCCGGCCGATGCCGCAGCAAGCGCTGCCCGTTGCGGCCTTTATTCTGCCACGGCATGAGACCCTTAAAAAACGGCTCACCCAGTTATTGCAGCGCGATGGGCGCAAGCCACGCCAAGGGATGGCAGTCATGGCTTTAGCGGCAGGCTTAGTCTTGGCGCCGCTGTCACTGGCGCAGGCGACGAGCGTCACGTCTGGCTCTATTTTCGTGCATCCGATTCTGACCACTGGCTCTAAGATTTCAGCCCCATTCGGCGAAGTTTATTATGAGTGGGAAGACAAGAAAAAGTGGCATTATGGAGTCGATCTCGCAGCCAAATACGAAACCCCCATATACGCGCCCGCAAACGCCAAAGTGCTGTGGAAGGGCAAAAAAGACGATTATGGATATACCGTCGATATTGGCTTTGAAGATGGCCGCAAAATGCGCTTTGCATCCTTGCACAAAATCCTGGTCGAGAAGGGGCAGAAGCTAAAAGCCGGCGACCTGATCGGAAAGGTTGGCAAATCTGCCCCCGGTTCGACTGGCCCTCACTTGCATCTGGAAGTCTATCAGGATGGTGAGCATGTCGATCCTGAGAACGTCAGAGGTTTGGTGCTGTATAAGTCTTAGGTCAGGCCGGCGCCAAAGATCGGTTACCTAAGGGTTAAATTTCAAGTTTAACTTATTCTAATTTTGGTATGAGCGCCGCCTATGCTTGTGTCTGCGCAAGCAGAGGAGGGTTCGGCTTTGCCCCGCATCGTATTGGTCTTACTATTTTCGTTAGCAGGCGTGCTTTTGTCTCCGTCCGGATCTGCCGAAGCCCCCCCGTCTTTTACCGACATTTCGTTTGAAGTGCCGGTGCTTGCAGAGGGCGTCCTCGTGGTCCCGTTCGGGCTCCGCGAAGATCCATTTACGAACCGGCCGTCTTGGCATGGCGGCATCGATATTAACGCCGCATGGGATGCGCCGATACGCGCACCGGCAACGGGCAAAGTGGTGCACGCAGGCCAAAAGTCAGGATATGGCCAAATGATTGACTTGAAAGTCTCGGACAATTGGGTGCTTCGCTTTGCCCATTTGAGTGCTCTGAGCGTTGAGCTTGGCGACGAAATCGCTGCGGGTGACGTGCTCGGACAAATTGGCAGCACCGGCCGCGCCACGGGGCCACATCTCCATTTGGAAGCTTTGCACGGCGATAAGCAGTATGATCCGGTCTTGTTCACCGAATTAGAATTGTACGAGACCGAGTTGGCCCGGGATTAGTCGAACAGTTTCGAGACGCTCTCATTATTCGCAATTCGGCGAATGGCTTCACCGAGCAAAGGCGCGACAGAGAGAACACGTAGTTTTTTTGACTTCAGGTCGGCGTCATTGGGTTGAATCGTGTTGCAAATCACGAGTTCATCCATAACCGATTTCTCGATCCGCCCAACGGCATTATTCGAGAGCACGCCATGAGTAATGTAGGCGCTGACCGCGGTCGCGCCCTGCTCTTTCAGCGCCGCCGCGGCGTTACACAGGGTTCCACCCGAGTCGCAAATATCGTCGACCAGAATACATTTTCGGCCATCAACATCACCGATAATATTCATCACTTCGGACTTGCCCGCTTCGGGGCGTCGTTTGTCAACAATGGCAAGATCAGCGCCAATCCGCTTGGCAAAAGACCGGGCGCGAACAACGCCGCCAACATCTGGCGAGACGACCATTAATTTGTCGTCGCCCATGCGGCGTTGAACGTCGTCGACCATGACCGGCAGAGCAATCATATTGTCCGTCGGGATATCAAAAAAGCCTTGGATCTGGCCCGCGTGCAAATCCATCGTTAGGACGCGGTCGGTGCCGGCGGCGGTGATCAGATTGGCGACCAGTTTGGCGGAGATCGGCGTACGACCATCGGTTTTGCGGTCCTGTCGGGCATAGCCAAAATAAGGAATGACCGCTGTGATCCGGGCCGCTGATGCGCGGCGCAGGGCATCGATACAGATCAGCAATTCCATCAAATTGTCATTCGCGGGGCGCGATGTGGACTGGATCACAAACACGTCTTCGCCGCGGACATTCTCGTTAATCCGGACAAAAATTTCATTGTCGGCAAAGTTTTGCACTTCGGCATCCGTGAGCGGACAGTCTAAGTGATCGGCAATCGCTTCGGATAGAGGTCGATTTGCATTGCAAGAAATCAGTTTCATAGGTTCGCCGCCTTTGCCCATAGCACCTTGCTTGGGCTTAAAGACGATGGCGGCGTGAGTCGCAAGATGACTCTTCTGTGACGTCTGCTTTTTACCCTGGGTGTGACCCTAAATCTTATTTCGCAGCGCCCAAGACGCGGCCCGCGACCGCGTCGAGCTTGGCAAGGATCGCCGGATCTCGCGCTTCGGGGGCGGTGATCAGAGCGTAATCCAAACAAGTCTCAATCGCTTGAGGCGACGCGGTGCGGGCGACCCCTTGAAGGGATATCGCCAATTCCCTGATCGCGGATTTTGCCTTGGCGGTATTTGCGGCCATAATTTCGAGGACATTGGTAACTTCGACATGCGCTTCGCCGGTGCGCCAGCAATCATAATCAGTGACCATTGCCAGTGTGGCATAAGGCAGCTCAGCCTCGCGGGCGAGCTTGGCCTCCGGCATGTTGGTCATGCCAATCACATCGCAGCCCCATTGGCGATACAGATGACTTTCGGCGCGCGACGAGAATTGCGGACCTTCCATAGCGAGATAAGTCCCGCCGCGATGTACGGTTGCGCCCGCGGTCTCGGCGGCGTCGCCGGCAAGTCCAGAGAGCCGCGCGCAGACGGGATCAGCAACTGACACGTGCGCCACCATTCCGGGACCAAAAAACGTCTTCTCGCGGGCAAACGTACGATCAATGAATTGATCGACCATGACAAACTCACCCGGCGCATATTGTTCTTGCAGAGACCCGGATGCGGAGATGGATAAGACATCGGTGCAGCCGAGGCGTTTAAGCGCATCAATATTGGCGCGGTACGGAACCGTCGTTGGGGTCAGGCGATGACCTTTGCCGTGGCGGGGGAGGAATACGAATTCGACCGTGCCGACATGGCCCTTGATGAGCGTATCTGATGGCGCCCCCCAAGGGGTTTCGACGCGGACCTCTTCGGCGCCTTCCAGTCCATCCATCTCATAAAGGCCAGATCCGCCGATCACGCCGATAACCCATTTCGTCATGCTTTCACTGCTCCATGATCTCGATTGCTCGCTCTACGCCGTAGCGCACAATGCCATGAAATGCATAGGTGATCAGGGCGGTCAGCGCACCAAGGATCACCATGATGTGAAGATCGGCTGTGCCGAAATTCTAGAATGTGATGCCTGACAGGCCAATTTGCATGCTTAGGAAGCTCACAGCCAAAGCTGCGCCGCACGCGGCACAAAGCGCGGCGGTTACGCAAGCTGTCGCGATGCTAGAAACAAAAAGGGCCGGAATAATCCCGGCCCCAATCGAAATATACGCAGTCCCCGTTGTCGAGGAAGACTTCATGTTAATGCTTCACATTGCGCCAAATACGCTTGTACGAGAACCAAAGCAGGATGGCCAAAAAGACCAGATAGAGCAGTACAGGCAGCGCCAATGACTTACGCTGGCTTTGCTTTGGATCACCGGCCCAGTGTAGGAATTGAGCGACATCATAGGCCATTTGCGACGTCGTCGCTTCTGTCCCGTCAATATATTCGACCCGGCCATCTGGCAGTTGTGGTGCCATGGCGAGGAAGCCGCCATACGGCGCGTGACGTGGGTCACCATCCCATTGCGGGGTCGTGTCACCCGCAAAATAAGGATTGTAGTAAAGCCCCGTCGGCTGAACCAATGTGCCAACCGTGTCGCCGTCCTCGAACTCCATATAGTTGATGTTGAGACCGTCTTCACCGGTTTTAGTTTTGATCTTTTCAGGCGCTTTGTAGCCTGACAGCAAAGAATAAACGTAAGAGGCGCCATCGCCTTCAGCGCCGTGGCCCCGGGCTTTGGTGATGACAGAAAGATCTGGTGGCATGGCGCCGCCATTGGCTGCCATAGCGGCTTGATCGTTTGGATAAGGCGACCGGAAAGTGTCAGCCGGAATCGCAGGTCGATAGACAGGGTCACCGGCATCATCCGGAACAGGGTCAAGAATTTCAACTTCGGCGGCGAGGGCTTTGACAAGCGGATTGTCATTCGCGTTCGGATAGGCGTCGTCATAGAACGGGCCGCCTGGTTCACCCAGATTGCGGTAAGATAAGAGCTTCATGCTGTGGCATGAGGCGCAAACCTCTTGATACACTTGGTACCCGCGTTGGACGCTTTCCTGGTCGACTTTGCCAGCCGGTACTTTCGTGAATGACCAGCCTTTTTCTGGGGCATGGGCGTGCTTAGCGCCGCCAGCCGCGCTGGCTGTGAGTCCTAAGGCAACTGCGCCAAGACCTACGAGGAGAGGACGGAAGAGTTTCATATCCGTGATGTCCTTATTCGGCTGGCGCCGCTGCCGGCGCGTCATGTCCAAGAATGGACTGATGGATAGAATCTGGCTCGCCTTTCGGGCGCTCTCTGAGGCCGAGAATAGGCAGGATGAGCAAGAAGTAAGCGAAATAGTAAGCCGTCATGAGCTGCGACAGGTGCAGGAAGCGGAAGGCTGGCGGCGCTTGAACCGCCATAGATGCGGTGCCGCCGGCGGTGACTTGCTCGTTCCGGAACTGGGCCGCTGGAGCATAGTCTTCAAACGTCCGAGCGCCCTCGAGGCCAGCCGCATCGGTGTAATTCACGACCAGTTTCTCAGACCCCATTGTCATATAGGGCAGCGGATCATCTGGGTTCGACGCACCGCACCAGCTGAGCAGCAAGCAAGCGACCACAAAGCCGAAGAAGAACTGTTTCGCTACGGGGCGATAACGCATGGACTTCACTTTTGAGGTGTCGAGCCATGGCAAAAGGAACAGCACCGCAATCGAGCCGAACATGAAGATCACGCCGAGCAATTTCGCATCGATCGGACCAAGGTTAAACGTAATCGCTCGCAGGATTGCGTAGAATGGCAACAGATACCATTCCGGCACAATGTGGGCCGGCGTGACCAGCGGGTTGGCTTCGATATAGTTGTCTGCGTGACCCAGAACGTTCGGTGCGTAGAAGACAAAAACAGCGAAGATGATCAGGAAGACGACAATCGCGAACCCGTCTTTCACTGTATAATATGGGTGGAATGGAACGGTGTCTTTCTCGACATCCTGAACTTCTTTCCCGGTCGGGTTGTTATTGCCGGGGACGTGCAAAGCCCAAATGTGCAGGATCACAACACCCGCAATCATGAAGGGCAGCAAATAGTGCAGCGAGAAGAAGCGTTGCAGCGTCTGATTGCCGACAGAAGGACCGCCCATCAGCCAGCTTTGAATGCCTTCACCGACCAGCGGGATGGCGCCGAACAGGTTGATGATCACATTGGCGCCGTGCAGAGACATTTGGCCCCATGGCAGCATATAGCCAAGGAAAGCCGTCGCCATCATCAGCAGAAAGATAATACAGCCGAGCAGCCACAGCACTTCGCGCGGGGCTTTGTAGGAGCCGTAATAAAGCCCGCGGAACATGTGGACATAGACGGCGAGGAAGAACATTGACGCGCCGACCATATGAATGTTGCGGATCAGCCAACCGAAGGGCACGTCGCGCATGATCCGTTCAACTGACCCGAAGGCCTGATCGACGGTGGCGGTATAGTGCATGGCCAGAACCACACCGGTGATGATCTGGATCATCAAACAGATGGCGAGAATGCCGCCAAATGTGTACCAATAATTGAGGTTCTTAGGGGTTGGGAAATCGACAAAGCTGTCGTGCGCAAGGCGGATAATCGGCAAGCGATCATCAAGCCATTTTTCGATGCCAGTACCTGGCTTGTAGGTGGACTCGTGTCCGCTCATCGGTCTCTTGTCCTTCCTTTAGAGTGAAATCTTGACCAGGGTGGGGGTGACCCACTCATAGTCGGGTACGGGCAGGTTCGAAGGCGCTGGGCCTTTTCGAATACGGCCGGATGTGTCGTAGTGTGAGCCATGGCAAGGGCAGTACCAACCGCCATAATCGCCAACGCTGCCTTGGGCTGGACCAACTGGCACACAGCCAAGATGGGTACAGGCGCCAGAGGTTACCAAGATGGCAGGATTATACGTCCCATCGGCCCGGGCCACGAGACGTTCTTCGTCGGTCTCTGGATCCGGCATCTTAGCCAGGTCTGTATTCACCGCCGCGGCGATCTCTTCCGGTGTCCGGTGGCGCAAAAAGAATGGCTTACCGCCAATCAGAACGCGAATCTCACCGCCGAGGGGGATTTTACCGGTATCAACTTCGAGGCTTGAAGCCGCTTTAGTGTCTCCAGCCGCGTTCATCTGATCGATGAAGGGATAGGCCACAAGACCTGCACCACCAACAGTCGCAGCGATCGCAGCGACGTGGACAAAATCCCGGCGCTCTTCGTCTACATCCTCTGGGGCAATCGTGTTTGCGTCGCTCACGTTTCGTCTTCCTTCGGCATTTCTAATTGTTGCCTAATACACAGATTACAGAGAGACAGCATTGCGGCGCAGCGCCGCAAGTCACCTCCCCATATCGGTGCTCGCCTAGCCTGCCTCGCGCTTGATTTCAAGACAAAGCAACCGCATCGCGTGCGACACAATTTCCATCCCCTCTACGGACATTTACCGATAGGGCGTGTACAGGCTGCGAATTATCGGTTCGCCGACTCAAAGAGCAGGACGAAGAAATGACGGATCTCGATACAAAAAAACGCCGTGCGTCGGAATGGTTTCAAACGCTGCAGGCTGATATTATCGCCCGGTTTGAAGCCTTAGAGGACGAAGCAGATCGACCGCTTTATAGCGGCGCACCGGGCCGTTTTGCGAAAACCGAATGGCGCCGCGGCGATGGTAGTGAAGACCTTGGCGGCGGCCATATGGCGATTATGCGCGGCAAATTCTTTGAGAAAGTCGGCGTCCATTATTCCGAAGTCTTTGGCACGTTCTCAGAAGCCTTTCAGGCGCAAATCCCCGGCGCCGACCAATCGGATGGTAAGTTTTGGGCATCCGGCATTTCGCTGATCGCGCATTTACACAATCCTCGCGTCCCAGCCGTGCATATGAATACGCGCATGTTGGTCACCAGCGAGAGCTGGTTTGGCGGCGGCGGCGATTTAACTCCCTTGCTCGATTATCAACGTAACGCAGAATTTCCGGATACGGTCGACTTTCATGCCGCGATGAAAGCCGCCTGTGATCCGTTTGACCGCGCTTATTATCCTGACTTCAAACAGCGCTGTGATGACTATTTCCATCTGGCCCACCGTGACGAACCCCGTGGCACAGGCGGTATTTTCTATGATCGCTTCAATTCGGGCGATTGGGAGAAGGATTTTGCGTTCACCCAGGAGGTCGGACGCCAATTCGCTGATATTTACCCGCAAATCGTCAGGCGCCGCATGAATGAAGGCTGGACCGAAGCTGAACGTGATGAGCAACTCATCCGCCGCGGGCGCTATGTTGAGTTTAACCTATTATACGATCGCGGAACAACATTTGGGCTCAAAACGGGGGGCAATGTTACCAGCATTCTGTCGTCCATGCCGCCCGTGGTAAAATGGCCGTAATCTGTAAGTGACGAAACAGCGCCGAGCTGTTACGCGTGATTCATGTCTGAACCCCGCTCCGCTACATTGATCATTTTCGTCATTGCCGTGGTGACGGCGGCGACAGCGGGGCTCGGCGCTGCCGTCTCTGGCGGCAGCGAAGATGTCTGGTACTTTGCACTCGAAAAGCCGGGACTGACGCCGCCGGACATCATTTTCGCGGTCGTTTGGCCGGTTCTCTTTGTGCTCATGGCGCTGGGCGCGGTTTTGGTGCGGATGACAGCCGGGAGTTTCGCGGCCTGTTCCGCCGCGCTTGGCCTTTATTTCACACAGCTGACCGCAAATTTGGCTTGGAGCTGGCTGTTTTTTGGCTTCCACCAAGTGTTGATCTCAATGATCACTTTGGCCAGCCTCTGGGTGCTTATAGCGGCGATGATTGGGGCATTCTGGCGCCATTCGCGGGCCGCCGCGATCTTACAAGTGCCCTACCTTTTATGGGTCAGCTTTGCTGGATATCTCAACGCTGCGATCCTCGCCATGAATGGATGATCTGGCCTGGGGCCATTACCGCATTAGCTCTGATCGGCGGCCAATAATTTCAACAGCGCGTCGCGTTCCAAATAAAAATCACTCTCGACCCAGGCTTCAGCAACCCGGCTGAGCGCCTCTCCAATGGCTTTCCCAGAAAGACCAATGGCGAGCGCGTCATCGCCGCCAATCGGGAAATCAGGGCGGCGCCACGACCGAATCGCCGCTAGCAAGTCGCGTATATCTGACCCGGCCAGCAAAGCGCGATCGAGGACAGCTTGTTTGCCATGCCAATACAGCGTCGCGCGCAGCTCGCGGGCGCTCATGCCGACGGGATTGGGCAAATTCTCCGCTGCCCACATGATCAGCCGCGCGGCTTCATCGTTCGACAGACGCAGCGCCGCTTGGGTGTGCTGAACCGCCATGGCTGAGCGCGGCAGCAGCGCCTCTAATCGCAGCATCGGATCCGGCTGTACGCCGGTCAATTGCTCTGTCAATTCGAGGTCGTGCAGGACGTCTAAGCCGCGATGTTCAGGCAGAATCTCATCCAAAACACCGCTCTCAGCCATGGCTTGCACGGCCACTCGCGGCATCGGCGCTGCGAGGAGTTTCTTGAGCTCTTTCCAAATCCGTTCACGGGCAATTTTTTGCAATCCGGATTTCTGCCGGGCGCAGGCTGCGAGGCCGTTTTCATCTATGCCGGCGCCGTACCAGGCATTGAACCGAAAAAACCGAAGGATCCGAAGATAGTCCTCACGCAGTCGTGCGTCGGCCTCTCCGATGAAGATGACCCGTCCGGCGAGCGCGTCTTCATAGCCGCCGCCAATCGGGTCAAAAACCTCGCCATCGGGCGCCGCATAAAGCGCATTCATTCGGAAGTCGCGACGCTGTGCGTCTTCGGCCCAATCCTCGGTAAAGGCGACGACAGCGCGGCGGCCATCGGTTTCGACATCGCGGCGCAAGCTGGTAATCTCAAACGGTTCACCCGCCACGATCGCCGTCACCGTACCATGTTCAATGCCCGTCGGGATTGCCCGGATCTCATGCGCTTGCAGTGCTGCGAGCGTCTCTTCGGGGTGCAGCTGGGTCGCGATATCAATATCATCGACAGGCCGGCCCATCAGCGTATTTCGAACGCATCCGCCAACAAAACGCGCGCAGCCCTGACGCGCCGCCTCGAGCGCGGCGACGATTTTTCCGGTCGATGCCGCTTCAAGCCAATCAGCGCTCAGGTTCATTGAGCGTTTCAGCCGTGTCTTCGTCTATCTCAATTGGCGTGCCGTCAAAGTTGGGGCGTTCGCCGACCCCTTCGGCCTGACCGCCAGGGTCATCGGTTAAGGGCAAGCCAATGCCGCCAAGGTCTTTCTCGCACGGATATCGCTCGCCTTTGACAACCACACCATCGACGATTTGTGCCGGGCGATAACAAAGCTCGCGCCCCCCCCGGTCGAGCAGGATTAAGACCAACCAAGATCCGATCGCCATGACTAAGCCAAGCCCAAACAAAACGCGGATGGGCCACGGTTTGCGGCCCTCTTGCTGAGCCTCAGTAATCGCCAGGCGATACACGCCAAACAAAATAAAAGGCAGTGTAAACAGAACCAGTTGAATGAAAATTCGTGGTGCCACGTGGGGCTCTCCTTAGGTCTCATATAGGTTGGCATATAGATCACGAATGATCCCGGCCGTCACACCCCAGATGCGAAAGCCCTGCCATGGCATTTCTATATATTGTCGTTGTTGACCTTTCCAAACAGCTGTGCCGGTTTGGTGGTTGTCAGTATTGAATAAAAACGACAGCGGCGCTTCAAAAACTTCGGCCACCTCAGTCGGATCTGGGCGCGCTTCGAAATCGGCTGGGAGCACGCCGAGGACCGGGGTGATGCGAAACGCGGTCCCCGTCACATATGGCGCGGCGCGGGCGACTAGGTCTACCGAACTTGGGATGACGCCCACTTCTTCTTCGGCTTCTCTCAAGGCTGCAGCGACAGCATCTTTGTCGACTTGATCGATTTTCCCGCCTGGAAAGGCCACTTGCCCTGGATGCGCCGCCATCGTGTCGGGACGCTGCGTCAGCAGAGCCGTCGGACCGTCTTTTCTTGGGATCACTGGAATCAGCACGGCGGCGGCCCGAATATTGGAGCGGCGATCCTCGTCAACAAAATCTAAGTCGCCGACTTCAGCCAAGCTCTGAGCGCCTTGAATGGGATCCAAGCGATCGCTCGCCCGCGCGAGAAAGTCATCTAAAGTTGTAAAACTCATCAGGCGGCCGGCCCCAATGCAAAGAATTCTTTTTGCGACCAGACACCAAGTTGTCCGGCGCAGCCTTCATAGGCCTCGGCCATCCCGGCGAGTTCATAAAAGACGGGGCGCGTCAGTTTTGCCTCTAATTTGTCTCGCACCAGCACATATGGGCTCGGCTCCAGCGTTTCGGGATCGGTTTCAACTCGGATCGGTAAGTCCGCACCGGCGGTGACAATATCGCCGAGATTGGTCTTAAACACCAGAACTTGATCCATGCCGGGCGCGCCAACGCGGTCAACTCGCACGGCCAGGAATGGCGCGTCTTCGACATGGACAATCACTTTCTCATACGGTGTGACCAAGTAAATTTGTCCGTCAGGGTCTTTCCGCAAAATCCGTGAAAACAGCTTGACCAAGCGCTCTCGCTTAATTTTTGAGCCCTCATGCCACCAAGAGCCATCAGCCCGAATTTCCATGTCGATGTCACCGCAAATTTGCGGATTCCACAAATGTACGGGCGGCAAGGGGCCGTCTAAGCCCTCTGGCGCAATCGCTTTGAGGACCTCTTCCAGGGAAATGACAGATTTTCCATCCGATTTCATGTGGTGCTCCGCCATCTTCTCGCCTAGACCTAGTGCGACCAGTACGAATAGTGAAGATGGAGTGCTCATGGCAGACGACAATTCAGCCATTGTTGCCGAAGCTGAAGCCGCCGGTGAAACCCTTGCAAAAGTCAAAGCCGAAATTGGCAAGGCGGTGTTCGGGCAAGAGCGTGTGATTGAATTGGCGCTCGCCGCTTTATTGGCGGGCGGGCATGCCTTGCTGATCGGCGCCCCCGGCCTGGCAAAAACCCGTTTGGTGGAAGCGATCGGCACCGCACTTGGGCTCAACAATGCCCGCATCCAATTCACGCCGGACTTGATGCCCGGCGATATTCTAGGATCGGAAGTCCTTGACGAAGGCGCCGATGGCAGCCGCGCGTTCCGATTCATCAAAGGCCCGATTTTTACCTCGCTTCTGATGGCTGACGAAATCAACCGAGCCTCGCCGCGGACCCAGTCGGCGCTGCTGCAAGCGATGCAGGAAAAGCATGTTACCGTCGCCGGCGTCCGTTATGACTTGCCGGCGCCCTTTCATGTTCTGGCAACTCAAAACCCGATTGAGCAAGAAGGCACCTATCCTTTGCCAGAGGCACAGCTTGACCGGTTCTTGCTCAAAATCGATGTCACTTATCCCGACTTGGATACAGAACGGCAAATCTTGATCAAAACGACGGGCGGCGAAGAAGCCGCAGTTGAGCGTGCCCTGACCTCTGAAACTTTGCTCGGCCTACAAGCGCTGGTGCGCAAAATGCCGGTCGGCGAAAGCGTTCTCAATGCGATTTTGGCGCTGGTGCGCGATGCCCGCCCCGAGCAAAGCGAAGATGAGCGCGTGCGCCGCTTCGTTGACTGGGGCCCGAGCCCCCGCGCCGGCCAAGCTTTAATGCTGGCCTGCCGTGCCCGCGCCCTGTTGCGGGGCCGCCTAGCGCCAAGTCTAGAAGATGTCGAAGCGCTCGCCGAGCCTTGTCTCGCGCACCGGATGGGCATGCGCTATGACCCGACAGGCGAAGCGCCTGGACTTGACCGATTGATTGATGAGCTCGTGAGAAAGGCTGCTTAACCCATGCGTATTCTGCTATTTGTTTCGACTTTGGTACTTGCCGCAGCGTGTTCGCCGAGCGAGACGGAGGTTGCGCCGCCTATGGTTGATACGAAGATCGCCGCGGCGGACAAGACCGACATTGAATGTCTCTCGGCGAAAACGGTTACGAAAATCACTGAAACCATCCGTGACGGCGCCGCGGCCGGGGTTGATCCCACAGACTTGCAAGATGTCCCCGCAGTCGAAACCGCAAATGCGATCGAGCAGCTTCAAACCAAATATATCGAAGACGCGCATGCAACCTTGCTTAAGTCTGACGTCAATTATCGGCTTGAGATGATCCAGGATGCAATCAATAACCGAAATCCAGAATCCCAGGCGCAGCAAGTTATGAATGACACGTTTGAACGTGCGGCTGCGTGCACATTCGGGAGCTAAAGACCGCGTGATTTCCCTTTCTACGCTCCGCGCTGATGCCGAAGCTATTGCCAGGCAATTGCCAGGTTTGTCTTTGCAGGCGGCAGCGGCTGATGTGATTCATCCCGGCGCGGCGGGCCGCAAACGCGCTGGGTCTGGCGAGCAATTCTGGCAGTATCGCCGCTATACCCAAACCGATGCGGCGGACCGCATTGATTGGCGCCGCAGTGCGCGCGGGGATGAGTATTTTGTCCGCGAAACCGAGCTTGAGACCGCGCGTACAATATTGAGTTGGGTGGACCCGCATCCAGGTTTTGATTGGTCCAGTGACCCTGGCCGCGAGACCAAAGCAGACCGCGCGCGCACGCTGACATTGGCGCTCGGCATTCTGCTCGCCAAACAAGGTGAGCGGATCGGATTGATCGCTGGCGCCCGGCCCGCGAGTTTAGGGCGGTCCGCCGCGGATCGCTTGGCCGAAGACTTGCTCGGCGCTGCTGCCACCGAGCTTGCGCCGCCAAAAGCGCAAGCAATCGCGTTGATTGCGAGCGATTTTTACGAAGGCGTTGAGGCCTGGCGACACCGCCTAGCGCCTTTGGCGCAAACCTGTCACCAAGGCGTGCTCGTCTCCGTGACGGACCCGGTTGAGCACGCATTCCCATATTCCGGACGGACCAAATTTAATCGACCCGGCGGCGGTCTGGACCTTCTCTTTGGCCGCGCCGAGACGGTGCGCGACGCTTATCTTGAAAAGTTTGAGGCTCACAGAGCCGCGTTGGCAGCGCTGGCGGCGCAAATGGGCTGGGCGCTGGTTGAGCATCGCACAGATGATACGGCCTTGCGCGGCGCTGCGGCGATGCAAGTTGCGCTTGAGCAATTTGGGAGCAAAGCGTGACCCTGGGGCCCTTGCTATTCCTGGCGCCGCTAACGCTGATCGCCTTGGCGGTGTTGCCGATCATTTGGTTCATTTTGCGCGCCACACCGCCAAGCCCTAAAAATGTTCAATTGCCCAGCCTCAGGCTATTAGAAGGCGTCGATGCGAACGAAGAGACCCCGGCGCGCACGCCATGGTGGATCTTATTGCTGCGGCTCGGCGCCGCGGCGTTGGCGATTATCGGCCTTGCGCAACCGCTTTATGCTCCCGATCAAGTGTCGACCGATTCAGATGCAGGCCCGGTTCTCGTAATCATGGATGATGGCTGGACGAGCGCGCCGCGTTGGGGTGAATTGCGGGCGGCGGCTGTGTCGGCCTTGAACGGCGACCCTCGAGATACCCCGGTTCATCTTTTGCTGACGGCGCCGCGGGCCTTGCCGGGGGAGCCCCAAGAGCGGCTTGATCGCCAAGCCTATGAGGCGCGCATTCGCTCCCTGCAACCGCAGCCATGGGCCGTTGATCGTGTCGACGCACTGGCCCGGCTGGAGGCCAGTCAGATCCGACCTGGCCGAATCCTTTGGCTCAGCGATGGTTTGGATCCAGAGACTGCAGAGCCGTTTTCGCGAGCCTTGAGCGCCCTGGCGCCGCTTTCCGTCTATGCTATCCCGCCGCGCGGGCCAATGGCGATGACGCGGTTACGGGCTGACGCCCAAGGGGTTGGATTGACCGCCGTCCGGGTCGATCGAAGCGACCCGGCAACACATTATGTCTCTGCCTTGACCCTCGATGGCGCGGCCTTGGCGACCGCAGATTTGGAGTTCGCTGCTGGGGCCGCTTCGGCGACCGCGAATTTCTCGCTGCCGCCCGCGGCTTTGTCACGGATCTCCCGCTTTCAGCTCACAGGGTCAGCCGCAGCGGGCAGCGTTTGGCTTTGGGATAGCGCCGATCGCTCACGTCGTGTCGGTTTGGTCAGCGGCGACAGCACGGCTCAACCCTTGCTCTCTGACATCCATTATGTGCGCAAGGCTTTAGAACCGTTCGCAACCATCTCAGAAGGAGAGTTGGTTGATCTGATCGAAGAGAATCCTGATGCCATTATTCTCACTGATATCGGCCAAATCGATACCGAGGCGCGCACCGCCTTGACCCAATGGATCAATGATGGCGGCGCGCTGATCCGGTTCGCGGGGCCGCGGCTGGCCGGTCCACAGGCTGGCGCGCGCAGTGATGATCTCGTGCCGGCTCCGCTGCGCCGATCATCGCGGGCGATTGGTGGAACCTTGACCTGGGAAGAGCCGCAGCCGCTCGGGACATTCCCAGATACGTCCCCGTTCGCGGGTCTTTCGGCGCCAGAAGACATTCGCGTGCGCCAGCAAGTGCTGGCCCGGCCTGGACCTGATCTTGCCCGCCGAACTTGGGCGCGGCTCGCCGATGGCAGCCCTTTGGTGACGGCGGACCGACGCGGCGAAGGCATGCTGATCCTGTTCCATGTCACCGCCGGCCCAGATTGGTCTGACCTGCCTTATGCTGGGGTTTTTGTAGACATGTTGCGCCGGTCGATCGCGGCCGGGCGCGGCGAGGCGGTGAGCGATGAAGACGGGCTGTATACGCCGGCGCTGACGCTCAATGGCAATGGGCGATTGACCCAACCAAGCGCTGGGGCGACCCCGCTTCGAGCCGCGGATTTTGGCGCCATATCCCCGTCTGAAACACATCCGCCAGGCTTGTATCAGGGGCCTGCCGGAACGCGCGCCCTGAATGTTGCCAAAGAATACACGCCGATTGCCATGACGACTTGGCCCGCCGGGGCCACGCTGCTTGGGGACACCGAAGCACGGACGTTCCGGCTTGGCGGTGTGCTTCTGGCGCTGGCAATTTTGCTCTTATGTATCGACTTGATTGTCGCGCTCGCTTTGGCCGGGCGGTTGCCGCTTCTGCGCAAGGCAACTGGTGCGTTGCTGATCGGCCTTCTGGTTGGCACCGGCCTGAATCCTGAACCGGCAATGGCGCAAATTTCGTTTGGCGTGTCAGAACCTGAGTCTCTCGACAAAGAGACCGCCGCGGCGTTGAATATGCGTCTGGCCTATATTGAAACCGGAGATGAGCGGGTCGATCGCGCCACGCGATCTGGGCTCGAAGGACTATCACTGATCTTGTTCCGGCGCTCGAGTGTCGAGCCTGCTGCGCCGCACGCCGTGAATCCAGAGACAGACGCGCTTGATGTTTATCCAGCTTTATTCTTGGCCCTGCCAGATAGTCCGGAGCCTTTGAGCGAAACCGCCGTCGCGCGGATCAACGCTTATATGCGCAATGGCGGCTCGCTGTTTATCGACACCCGGCAGGGGGGAACGATTGGCGGCGGGAATAGCTTTGATGGGCTTGAGACCGTCCTCAGCGGGCTCGACACACCGCCCCTGGCGCCGGTGCCCGAAGATCATGTTTTGACCCGGTCTTACTATTTGATCGACGATTTCCCAGGCCGCTATGAGAACCGGAATCTATGGATTGAAGCAACCGGCGCGGCTGACAAGAAAGATCGCCGCGGCGATGGCGTCAGCCGTCTCTTCGTCGGCGATGCGGACTATTTGGCCGCTTGGGCGGTGGATGAACGCGGCCGGCCGATTTACTCTGTCGATGGCGGCGATCTGCAACGTGAAATGTCGATCCGGTTTGGGGTCAATCTGGTGATTTATATCCTCACCGGGAACTATAAAGAGGACCAGGTTCACATCCCGGCTTTGCTCGAGCGATTGGGCGAAGATGAAGGCGTCGGTGACTTTGAGCAAGATGCCGAGGACGCGCCATGACTGAAGTCTCCCGCTTGACCTTCGACCCTTGGATCAGCTGGCCTTATTTTTGGACGCTGGTCGGCATCACATTGGTTGCTTTGCTGTTTTATATTGCGGTCTTCCGCAAAGCTTGGCTGACCCGTTCTTTGGCCGGGGCGTTTGGGCTTTTGGCTCTCGCCAATCCTGCCATTGTGCAAGAAGAACGCGATCCCTTGCCGTCGGTTGCGGCGCTTGTCATCGACCGCTCGGACAGTATGCAATTTGGGGCGCGGGAGCAGATTACAAATGAGGTTTACACCGCGCTTCGCGACGAGCTGGAGGCCAATCCATCGATTGATTTGCGGGTCGTCGAAGCCGAAACGCAGGGTGATGGTACGCGCATCATCAGTGCCCTAGAGGGGCTGATGGCAGATGTCCCACGCGATCGCATTGCCGGCGCGATCCTGGTCACAGATGGCCAAGTCCATGATTTGCCGCGAAACCTGTCACGGATCACTGAGCTTGGCCCTGTCCATGCCCTGATCACCGGGGACCCAGACGCCAGCGATCGCCGCATCACGCTGGTGCAGGCCCCGAATTTCGACATTGTCGGTGACGAGGCCGAATTCATTATCCGGATTGACGACCCGAATGGCGGATCTGTGCCGCTAAGCTATGCGATGAATGGCGGACGTAGCCAGGTTCAGACCATAGAGGCCGGGGAAGACACCAGTATTCTGGTCGAAGTCGAACGCCGCGGCGACAATATTGTCGTCTTTGAAACCCCGGCGGGCGAACAGGAATTGACGCTCGCAAACAATCGCACCGCAGCGACCATTTCAGGCGTTCGCGATGGCTTGCGGGTCTTATTGGTCACTGGTCGCCCGAATGCGTCGGGCCGGGTTTGGCGGGACCTGTTAAAATCTGATCCGTCGGTCGACCTGGTTCATTTCACCATTCTCAGGCCGCCTTATAAGCGAGATATGACACCGCTGGAGGAAATGGCCCTGATTGCCTTTCCGACCGAGGAATTGTTCGAAGAAAAACTCGACGGTTTTGATCTGATCATTTTCGATCAATATGAGCGCCGCGGCGTCATCACCATGGGATATCTTGCCGACGTAGCGCGCTATGTCGAAGAAGGCGGCGCTTTGCTGGTGATTGCGGGTGAAAGTTTCGCGGGGCCGGCGAGCCTGGCGCGGACGCCGCTGGCGGGCATTTTGCCGGCGCTGCCGACGGGCGAAGTGGTCTCCGAAGACGTCATGCCGACGCTTTCTGCTGAAGGGTTGCGGCACACGATTACCGAAGATTTTGAAGGTCTAAGCTGGGGCAAATGGCTGCGCTATATTCAAGCTCAAGCCGATACCGGCGATGTGCTGATGCGGACCGCGGAGGGGGCGCCGCTCTTTGCGGTCGACCGCGTCGGAGATGGCCGCGTCGCACAATTACTATCAGATCAAATTTGGCTATGGGCGCGCGGCTATGATGGCGGCGGGCCGTTTTCAGACCTTATTCGCCGTTCCGTCCATTGGCTGATGAAAGAACCGGAACTGGACGAACGTCAGCTGCAATTGATTGCCCAAGGTGACATGGTGCGGGCCCGTCTACGCACGCTGGCGGACCGGGCTGCGCCGCTTATCATCGAAACCCCGGATGGCAGTTTCCTGGAGCCGGACTGGCAGAGTGATGGGCCTGGCAGTTACAGCGCCAATGTCCCGGTGGATCAGCTCGGCCTTTATCGGGCCCAGTCCGGGGGGCTTGAAGCGGTGGCTTTGAATGGCCCGGCCAATCCGCGCGAATTCGCAGCGCTGGAGACGACGGGCGAGGTCCTCCGACCGCTGACAGACGCCTCAGGCGGCGGCATTTATGCGCTGCAGCGCCCCGATCAACGGCCAAATACTCGCATGGTCGGACAACGGGCGGAGACCCGCGGCAATAATTGGCTCGGCTTGCGCGAACGCGGCGCGTATGCGGTCCGCAACTCGACCAGTTTACCACTATTGCCGGGGCTTTTGGCGATTGGTTTGATTTTACTCATGTTACTCTTCGCCTGGCGCCGCGAGGGGCGTTAGGGAAGCATATGGGCAGATCCCGACCTTAAGGCGATTTCTCCGCGTCGAAATGGCGATTCGCTTCGTGGTTAGATCGGTTTTGGAGCGGTTGAGCGATCGCTAAATATCAAGCGCCGCGACAACCATATAGGCGCCTTTTTTATGGGCCGCCCCCAAGAAATAGTGCGGCCCGAGCACAAAGCCCTGAGCTGCGGCGAAGGTCGACAAGACGGTGTCGGCGTCACCGGTAAAATCGAAGCCAAAGTCCATACTTTCGCCCGTCGCTTCTAGCGATTTTGCGACTGCGCCTTTGCGCGCCAGGTCCAGCATGCGGTGCGCGTAAAAATCGGCCAGGACCACACTGCCAGGTGCGGCGAGGGTCTTTATCGCGGTCATTGTCGCGCCGACATTCGCTTCACTCAGATAGAGCGTAACACCTTCCCAGAGGAAGACCGTCCTCTGAGCGGGGTCATAAGGCGACGCAGTCAAGGCATCGAGCCAAGTCGGATCAGCAAAATCGACTTCAACATAGTGGACGTGATCATGCCGCAGCCCGGCGCGTTCGACGGCCCGCCTTTTGGCCTTTTGTGTCGTCGTTTTATCGAGCTCGAACATTGCCAAATCTGATTGTGCAAGCGGGCCATAGGCACGGGTATCGAGCCCGGCCCCGAGAATGACCAATTGTTCGGCGGTTTTGGCATAGTGCTCGATCAGGGCGTCAAACCGCCGCGAGCGGGAGAAGACCATATTGGCGAGGCCGCTGACGTCATCCTCTGGCAATTGTGGATACAGAATGGGCCGGCCGGCAATGCTTTTGGCGACCCATAATGGAAATAAAGTGATCCAGAGCCCGAGCACAGAATTGTTCGGCAAGGCGCCGGCCAATTTGTAAGACGCGGCATCTGCTCGCAATCCAAATACATGCCCGGTCCAGCGCCCGTTTACGATTTCGACGGCTGTTTGAGACAGTCCGAGCGCCTTGCTGCGGGCGAGCTGCTTATAGGCGACCCAGAGGGCGCCCAGGATCGACAATGGCAGCCAAACGACTTGGAGAGGAATGAATATAAGCCAAGCGATTAACGTCATGAGCACCAAGATACAAAGTGTTAGAGGTGCGTCCAGAGCGTGGGTCGGTCAATTGACCCAGCAAGGTGGGCGCAGCCGCGCGGATTAGGCTGCTTAACGCGCGCGCAGCACGCCCGACAAAGCCGAGGCGTCGCCAGCAAGACCCCGCACCATGACCCGGCTCATATCTTGCGGCCCGGGGAAAATGAAACGGTCAGCCGCGACTGTTTGGAAGCCGAGCTCGCCGAAATATTTGGTTGAGCCAATAATAATCGCAGCGCCCCAGCCTGCTTTGGTTGCCGCCTCCAGCGCTTCACCCGTTATTGTTAGACCAAGGCGCTGACCTTGAAAATCTGGGGAGACCGCGACGGGGCCGATAAACAGCGCCTGAATGCGCGCCGCACCGACGAAAATCGGCCACACGCGGCAGACACCAATCACTTGCTCATTGGCGATTGCGACGCGAGTGATATCCGGCAGTGAGGCATTGCCCTCCCGCAAACGCTCGGCGGTTTTGGCAAAATGGCCAGGTCCAAATGTGCGATCATATAGCGCCTCAATGGCATCCGCATGTAGGGCAGGGGTTTCCGGCTGGATATCGATCATGGCGCGCGGTGTTTACCTGTGCGGTCCTGAAACGCAATGGCTAAGTTCAATATTCCCAGCGATTGAGTTGGTCTTTGATGGCGTCAATGAAGGCCAGCGGTTGATCCAACATGACATGATGCTGTGCGTCTGGCACCGACACCATATCCATTCCCTCACGCAGCGAGCGCATATAGTCCCAGATCCGATCGGTCACCAAAACCGAGTCCTGACCGCGCATCATCGCCACCTCGCAAGTGATCTCAGACAGCATATTGGTCGACATTTTGCGGAACTCGAAATTTGAGAAGATTTCCGGATCGAATTTCCAGACCCAGCCGGTTTGGCCCGCTGCATTGGTTTTTTCTTTGAGACTGTGGCGCGCGATATAGTCGGCAATATAATGGTTTTCGCAAGGTTGCGGCGGCGCCAAGCGGAAGCGCGCTAAGGCTGCCTGCAAGTTGGCATAAGCGCGACTGCCGCGGGCCTTTCGCGGCGGCCCGTCCAATTTATCCTCTGGCGGACGTAAGCCACTATCGACGATCACAACGCCTGCAAACCTGTCCGAGTGCTGTTGCGCCGTATGCAAGGTGATGAAGCCGCCAAATGAGTGGGCGACAATGACAGGCTTGCGGCCGTCTCGGAACAGGCCAGCGTGCTCGCACACCGCCATTTGCTCATCGGCGAAGCGTTCAAAACTGTAGCGCTGGCGCCAATCGCTATCCCCCATGCCGGAAAAGCTCATGGCAATGACGCGGTACTGATCGGCCAAAGCGGGCGCGATGAAATCATACCAATGCGCGTGTGCGCCATTGCCATGCGAGAGTAACAAGCCGGGGCGCTCTGGAGCGCCCCAGGCTTGATAGCGGATTTTAACGCCGCCCACGTCGACGAAATGCTCTTCATAGGGCGATGCCACGGCCTCATTGAACCACGCCGGTGCCTCCGGCTTCGCGCCGCGATAGCGTGCTAAGAGGTTTGCCTGTTCTGGGCTCATCTCGTGAATATCATCGGCCATGGTTAGGTCCGTCTCTCAATAATTTTGAAGATCCCGGTTCCGGTCATGAGCGTTTTCTCGCCGCTCCAGATCCGGCCTTCGACCGTATAGATATTATCGACCACGGAGAGGACGGTGCCGCGCCCTTCGATCCAGGATCCGTGCTTGGCGCCGGACAGGAAATCGCAAACCAGGCGAATGGTCACCCACCACGTATCTTCGTCTTTTTCGACAGCGCTGCCCCAGGCCATGTCGGCAAACGTCATCAACATGCCGCCATGGGCGTTCATCATGCCATTGGTGTGATGCTCGCCCACCCGAAAGGCGCGGGTCAGGCCGTCGGCGTCGCGTTTCTCAAATAAGGGTCCGACTTGACGGCCGAATCCGCGATGCCACTGCAATTGCGTGAAACCGTTTGGAATGTGGTAAGTTTGTTCTTTGGTGAGATCGTCGCTCATGAGCGCTCACATGGCGGCTTTGCTCGGTGCGGGCAACCCCTCACGTTGCGGGATTGGCAGCGGTCCAATTCAAGTAAAAGACGCACGTATTGGCCGCGATATGCGCGACAATTGGGACGGCGACAGTGCCACTGACCAAGCGCAATACCGCGAACCCGACGCCCGCGAAGAAGACAATCACCATTGCCGGGATGGAATATTGTATGTGCATGAAGGCAAAGGCGGCACTGGTCAGCACAACGGCGCCAATTGGTGAGAGACCGCGGGCCAAAAGGGCGCCCATACCGACCCCGCGAAAGGCCACTTCTTCGACAATCGGCGCGATCAAGATAGGGGCGAAAAGATAGGCCAGGGTCCAATTTTGCGGGGCAAAAATCGCGGTGTTGATTTCCGTTCGATATTGCCATTGCTCTTCCGGCATCAAGCTGCCGATGACGATGGCCGGGATAACGAAGACCAGTGGACCGAGAAACCCCGCGGCAATCAACCAAGAGGACGTGGTCCGCATTTCGCCGGCAAAGGGGCCAGCGCCAATCCAATTTGACCAGAGGCTCATGACACCGAACCAGAGCGCAATCGCGATGCAATGAAAGCGCCACCAGAGGTGATAGGCGGCGATTTCGTCGTCAGTCCCCGGCGTGAATTCCGGGGTCACAGAGAGCGTCACCTCATAAGCCCCGTAAATGAACAGAACCGGGGCAAGAATGACCCAAAAAAACGCCATTAACGGATCGCGCCCTAAAGCGAGCGGCGTTTGATAAGGTCCGGTCATCACGGTTGATTGGTCCACACTTGCAACCGCGCCAGTATGGCCAGTTACACATGCGGGGCAAGACGCAAAGGGTTAACTCTCGTCAGCTGGGCGCAGCGCGATCAATTCATCGGTCATGCTATCAATTTTAGCGACCAAAGCATCCACAGACCCTGAATTCTGATCGAGGATCGACAAGAATTGGGCGCGCTGTTCAATCGCCAGCCAAATCACGTTGCCGCCATCTTCCAAAGCGACATCAACCACTTGGAACTTGCCGCCGCGGTTCAACACCCGCCATCTCACCTCAAGTTCGCGTCCATCCGAGCTCAGAATGTCCGTGTCGACAATAGAGTCGCGCGATGTGCGCTCGGTTGAGCCAGTGACTTCGACATCACGGCCGCGAAATTCGTTGAAGTAAAATTCGTAAACGGCAAGCGCATAGGCGCGGAAAGAGGTCAGATAGGTATCCATCTCTTCCGGCGTGAAGCGTTTTGAGTATTTGCCAATCACAAATTTCGCGACCGCGTCGAGATTGGTGAACTCATCCATATAGGTTTGGAAACGCTCCCGCCGTTCGTCTGGCGTCAGGTCGGGCGCGTTCAATGAGGCCAGCACGTCATTGGCGTTCTGGCGCACATATTCTTCTGAATCTGTGTCTGCAAAAGATGGCAAAGCGGCGGCGGCCAGCATTGCACAAGACAAAATCAATTTACGAGCGAACATATCGTTTATTCCTGTGACTCGAATTCTTCCTCATCCCCGAAATCATAATCATCGAAATCGGGCAAATCTTCGAACGGGTCTTCTTGCTCACGGCCGTCACGAATTGCGGCCGCTCTTTGTTGTGTATAATTCCGTCGCAAGGCGACATAGGGTTCAGGTTGATCGCGGAGGATCTCAACAGCTTCGATCAAATTCTCACGTGCGGCGATCACACCAATTACCCCTGTCGAAATGCGAAATTCATCATCGCCTTCAAATTGGGCGTAATTAAGGGGGTTAAACGCAACATCGACACCGCCGCCAGCCAGGTCACGCAAATTCGTCGAGCCGCGCAGCGGAAGCACTAGGTACGGTCCGTTTGGCACGCCCCAAACACCGAGTGTTTGGCCGAAATCCTCACGGTGTTTCGGCACATCAAACTCAGACGCAACATCAAACAAGCCGGCAATCCCGAAGGTCGAATTAACGGAGAATCGTGCGAATGTATCGATCGCGGCGCCCGGCTTGCCTTGTAGGACTGTGTTGGCGAACACGACCGGCTGGTTCAAATTCGATAAAAAATTGGAGACGCCTTGGCGAATGGGCTCATTGGTGACGGTGCGATAGCCCTTGGCCACCGGCTCAAGGACAACCCTGTCGACGCCATCATTGAAGGCATAGACCCCGCGGTTCCAACCCTCTAAAGGATCGTACACGGTCGAGGGGTTAGACGCCTCTCCTGTGGATGCACATGCCGTCAACACAATTGCTGATCCTGCGATCAAACTTGGTAAGCGCATAGATCCCATCCTTTCGCCTCGGCATGCGATATGAGGGTGTCTTTGCACGAAATCAAATAAACCTAATGTGAATATTCCGACATCTTAATAGACTGTGGCGCTTCGAACACGGTTAACGGGCTCAAATTTGGCTTCAAATTAAGCCTTGCAATACATATAAATGATCGTTTATATGATTTCCATGGCGCCGTCACTTGAAACGCTTGTAGATGCATTGAAAGCCGCTGGGGAACCGACCCGAGCGCGCATTTTGGCCTTGTTGCGGCGCGGAGATCTCGCGGTTGGTGAACTGGTTCAAATTCTTGACCAAAGCCAGCCGCGCCTATCGCACCATCTAAAGACCCTGACCAGCGCAGGCTTGGTTGAGCGCCTGCCAGAAGGCTCTTGGGTCTTCTATCGGGCACAAACCAAGGGCTGGGCCGGGCGGATCCTGCAAGCCCTGTTCGCAGAGCTAGATATGTCTAAAGCGCCTTTCATCGAGGACCGCGACGCTTTGGAGAAAGTCCGACAAACGCGCGCGATGTCAGCAGAAGCCTATTTCTCTGAAATCGCTGAAAATTGGGACCGGCTACGGGCGCTGCATTACCCTGAAACGGCGATTGAACAGGCGATCATATCCTTGGTCGAAACGCAGACATATGACCGCGTCATCGATCTCGGCACGGGGACAGGCCGTATGCTCGCCCTGCTCGCGCCTTTTGCGCGCGAAGCAGAGGGACTCGACTTGTCGCATCATATGTTGACGGTCGCCCGCGCCAATCTGAACCGCGCTGAGATTCGCAATGCAAGGGTGCGCCAAGGCGATGTCGCCGAAACGCCGTTCGAGGCCAATAGCGCCGACTTGGTCATGGTTCATCAAGTGTTACACTATCTCGAACGCCCAGAAGACGTGCTGCACGAGGCGGCGCGTATTTTGAAGCCGGGTGGGCGATTGGTGATTGTCGATTTTGCCCCCCACGATCTCGAATTTCTGCGCGAAGGCCAGGGGCACCGCCGGCTTGGCATTCGCCAGGACGATATCGCTGCTTGGGCCGTGGAGGCTGGCCTCGACTTGCAAGCGCCAACCCGATTTGATCCCCCCGCATCACTGGCTCAGGGCCTGAGCGTTCTGATTTGGACGGCGACGCGGCCGGCAAACCAACAGGAGGTCGCGGCATGAACACGCTCGCCGTTGCTGCTCAACAAGAGACACCCGCCCCCAATGTGTCTTTCGAATTCTTTCCGCCAAAGACGGATAAGATGGAAGCCAAATTATGGGAATCTGTGGCGCGCTTGTCGCCGATGGCGCCTAAATTTGTCTCGGTCACCTATGGCGCTGGCGGGTCGACGCGGGACCGGACGCAAAGGACCGTTGCGAAAATCGCTCAAGACACGCCGCTGGCGCCGGCCGCTCATTTGACCTGTGTTGGCGCAACCAAGGACGAAGTGCTTCATGTGGCAAAGGATTTCTGGGCTGCAGGCGTCCGTCATTTGGTCGCCCTTCGCGGCGATCCTCCGACGGGCATGGGCGAAAAATTCGAGCAACATCCCGGCGGATTTCGCGACAGTGTCGATTTGATTGCGGGCATTCGCGATTATGACATCGCGCCCGGCGCGCGGTTTGAAATCAGCGTCTCTTGCTATCCGGAACAACACCCAGATAGCCTTGGCTGGGACCAAGACATCGCCTTCTTGAAAGCCAAACAAGATGCCGGCGCCGACCGCGCGATTACGCAGTTTTTCTTCGAGCCTGATGTTTATTTGTCATTCTTAGAGCGTGCCCGGGCTGGCGGTGTGACCATGCCGATTGTCCCTGGGATCATGCTTCAGCCAAACTTTAACGGCTTGGCGCGGATGGCGAAAGTCGTCGAAGCCTCGGTTCCCGACTGGTTGCACAAGCTTTATGAGGGCACAGATGATGATCCCGAAACCCGGGAGCTGATCACCGCGAATGTTGCGGTTGAGCTCTGTCACAAACTTTCAGAACAGGGCGTGAATGACTTTCACTTCTATACGCTCAATCGCGCCAGTTTGGCCTTGTCGACCTGCCGGATGCTCGGCCTGAAACCGAAGGCGGCGGTGGGATGAGGCGCATCTTGGACGCTCGACCTCTGCTGCTTTTTACAACCGCGGCGTTGTCGCTCTCGGGAAGCGCTTGCTCGGCTGAGGAAACGGCAAATGCCGAATTGTTGACGTGTTTGTTGGAGCAAGTGGAGTTTCAATCTCCCGAAGGTGCCCAGCGCTTCATCGTTAATACAGATACGGATGGACCCTGCCGTAAAACAGCAGAGGCTTACAGGTATTACCAAATGTGTGAGGTCGCGATGACGATGCACGCATCCTCGAACTGTGCGAAGCTACATAACCCGGATGCAAACCGTATTCCCTCCACGCTCAGGGATTCTGCCAGCTCGCGCGAAGCGCTTGAATACGCCTATCGTCGAGACTGCGGCGACGACCCAATTCCGACATCCACCCTTCTCGCCTATATAGAAAAGTGTTCACCATGACCGACAGAACTGAACGCATCGCCGCGCTCCACGCCGCCGCCAAAGAGCGCATTCTTCTGCTTGATGGCTCATGGGGCGTGATGTTCCAGCGCATGGGGCTGGACGAAGAGGATTATCGCGGCAGCCGCTTCACGTCAGAGGCTTATCCCGGGCAAATGAAAGGCAATAATGATATTCTTTGCCTGACCCTTCCGGAACGCGTGACCGAGCTGCACAATGCCTATTATGCCGCCGGCGCCGATATTTCAGAAACCAATACTTTCTCTGCGACAACCATCGCGCAAGATGATTATGCGCTCGATGAGCAATCAGTGACCGATATCAATTTCGAGGGCGCCAAACTTGCCCGCGCCGCCGCCGATGCCTGGACCGAAAAAGAGCCGCACAAACCCCGCTTCGCCGCGGGCTCGATCGGGCCGCTCAACAAAATGTTGTCGATGAGTTCGGATGTGAATGATCCAGGCGCCCGGGAAGTCAATTTCGACCAGGTCTACCAGGCCTATCGCCAGCAAATCAAAGCCCTGAACGAAGGCGGCGTCCATTTATACTTGATCGAAACGATCACTGACACGCTAAATTGTAAGGCGGCGATCAAGGCGATTATGGATCTTGAGGCCGAGGGATTAGAGAAACTCCCGATTTGGATTTCGGGAACGATTACGGATCGCTCCGGGCGCACCCTGTCTGGGCAAACGGTTGAAGCGTTTTGGAATTCGGTGCGCCATGCCAAGCCGTTTGCGATTGGCTTTAATTGCGCCCTCGGGGCGGACCTGATGCGGCCGCACATCGCCGCTGTGTCACGTGTCGCCGACACGCTGGTCGCAGCGTATCCGAATGCTGGTCTGCCGAATGAAATGGGCCAGTATGATGAAGAACCGCACCAGACCGCGGGCGAGGTTGGCAATTGGGCCCAGGATGGCATTGTCAACATTCTCGGCGGCTGTTGCGGCACCACGCCTGAGCATATCAATGCAATCTATAAAGCCATCCAAGGCGTCACCCCGCGCGATCCCGTCGCGACGCAAGACACCATGCGCCTGGCGGGTCTCGAACCGTTTGAACTGGCCAATTAGGAGGGATCAATGTCGCGCTTAGCGAGCATGAAACCAGCCCGTGATGGAGAATCTGGGTTGTCCTGCGAAGGGCGTGACGAAGGTCACCGAGTGGATATGGCGAACGCTGAACAGAGACAGCGCGTTAAACCCTGGGCTCCACGCCTCGCGCGGCGTGCCGTCTTGCTGGTAGAATTGCAGCAGGCCGCCCCAATCGGGATGCCAGTTTCGGCAAAAGCTGAAGACATAAGCGTAGAGCCGCTTTTCATCCGCTGGGTCATCCAAATGACGGGTCAAATAGTTTCCGCGGTCGTATCGGGTGGCTTGCGCATCTGCCCACGCAATTCGATTGTCGCCGGTGAGCGTTCTGATTTGCGACAGAACTGGTTCGCTGTTGAGCATTGCGTTAAACTCGCTCAACACGGGATCCGCGGTCCCGCTCAGGCGGTGGCCGCGATAACAAAACCCGCGCCCCATTCGCGCATCGGCCCACAAACTGTCTTGCAGTTCTTTTCGGGCCTCTTCGCTCAATTGGCTCATTTGTTGTTCGGACAGTTCCGCCGACTGACCCTCACGCGCCATCATCCAGTTATAGTCGCGCTGGGCTTCCAACGCGCTCGCGACGCGGTCCGCAGTGTCGGGATTGAGCGCGTTGATCAAGCGCGCACGGTCGTCGATCCTGAAGGCTGCAGCATTTTCTTGAGAGGCAAATCCAGGGGTCAGCATTTTTCAATCACCGTTTGTGAACACTCCTTCTCTCCTCTAAGATTAAGGTCGTTCTCGCAAGCCATTACATCAGGTCAGCCTTAGGAGGTCGGAATGAAAGTCTATGACACACTCGATGAGCGGATCATCAGTTTCATTGAGAAGCAGAAAATGTTTTTCGTCGCCTCGGCGCCGCTTTCGGCGGATGGCCATATCAATCTCAGCCCAAAAGGCTATGACGCGTTCAAAGTGATCGATGACACAACCGTGGCCTGGCTCGACCTAGGCGGCTCCGGCATCGAGACCCAAGCCCATGTTCAAGAGAATGGCCGGATCACCATCATGTTCTGTGCCTTTGAAGGCCCGGCAAATATTTTGCGCCTGTTCGGCACCGGCGAAGTGATTAATCCGCATCATCCTGAATGGGACGAGATGCTCGGTCTGTTTCCCGGCTTTGAGCGCGCCCGCGGCGTGTTCAAAGTCAAACTCAACCGCATCCAAGACAGTTGCGGTTGGGGTGTGCCATTCATGGAGTTCAAAGGCGAGCGCGATCAGCTGACCCGCTATGTCGATAATAAATCGCCCGAAGAATGGGTCGAAAGCCGCTACGCG
This sequence comes from Pseudomonadota bacterium, assembly GCA_039822145.1. Lineage (GTDB taxonomy): Bacteria > Pseudomonadota > Alphaproteobacteria > Caulobacterales > Hyphomonadaceae > Henriciella. The sequence continues at coordinate 148,279 of JBCBMU010000001.1, forward strand.
AAAAATGCCGAGAGTATTGATGGCCTGAAAGGCTTGGTCAGGGAGGAAGTATCATGACTTATATTGATGGATTTATCGCGGCTGTGCCGGTGGAGAATAAAGAGGCCTATCTTGAACATGCCCGCATCACCGGACCGGTGTTCAAGAAATACGGCGCCCTGCGGATCATGGACAATTGGGGCGACGAAGTGCCGGATGGCGAGACCACCTCCTTCCCGATGGCGGTGCAAGCCAAGCCCGGCGAAGTCATCGTCTTTTCCTGGATCGAATGGCCCTCCAAGGAGGCCCGCGAGAAAGGCATGGAAGCCTGCATGGCTGACCCGGTCTTTAACGATGAAGACATGCCGATGCCGTTTGACGGCAAGCGCATGCTGATTGGCAGCTTCGAGACGATTATGGAAGTTTGATGTGCGGCATCGATCCCGAGTGGGACAATCACTTTTTAGATTTTGGCTATAGTGGTTCGATTAAGAAAGAAGCCATCATCAACTGTTTGGCCGAAATTTACAGAGTGAGCGTCGAGAATACATTCGATTCGGTACTCGTCGAAGAGCGAGAAATCTCTATTCCTGACCCTGAACCATTGCCGAATTTGATATTTGGTTTCGCTGAGAATCCTTGTTATTGGATTGGTTTAGATAACTGGGTACATGGGATTTGTCGAAACAATTTTGAGGTCGCTGACCTCGAAATCGCTGTTCGAGTGTGGTTGCGATTTGGATGCAGTGTTTCAATCCCGACATTTGAATACGTTGACCTCGACAGCACATGTGACGATAGGCTGATAAGACTTGAAATCACTAATGAGGGACGAGTCTTTGAAAAAGTAGGCGGCACATCAAATTTTTCCGGTGAAATGAAGAATGCGGGCGCAATTGTTCGCGAGATAAAACCACACGAAAAAGTCTTTCGAGAATTCCAACAATTAAAGCACCAATATAGATGACCACAGCCTCCCAGAATTTCGTCAATATTGGCGAACGCACCAATGTCACCGGCTCGGCGCGGTTTCGCAAACTGATCGTCAATGGCGATTATGCGACCGCCGTTGAAGTCGCGCGCCAGCAAGTTGAGAACGGCGCCCAGATCATTGATGTGAACATGGATGAGGGCATGCTGGACGGCGCTGAGGCGATGACCACATTCCTCAACCTGATCGCTGCTGAACCGGATATTGCCCGCGTCCCGGTGATGATTGATAGCTCCAAATGGGAGGTCATCGAGGCCGGTCTGAAATGCGTGCAGGGCAAGGCCGTGGTCAACTCGATCTCGATGAAAGAGGGCGAGGATCAATTCCGCGAACAGGCGCGCAAATGCTTGTCTTATGGCGCTGCTGTTGTGGTCATGGCGTTTGACGAGGTCGGCCAAGCCGACACCGCGTCGCGCAAGATTGAGATCTGCCAACGCGCCTTTAAAATCCTTACCGAAGAGGTCGGTTTCCCGGCCGAGGACATCATCTTCGATCCAAATATATTCGCCGTCGCAACGGGGATTGAAGAGCACAATAATTACGCCGTCGATTTCATCGAAGCGACCAAAATCATTCGCGCGACTTGCCCCGGCTGTCACATCTCGGGCGGGCTCTCAAATGTCAGCTTCTCGTTTCGCGGCAATGAGCCGGTGCGCCGGGCCATGCACTCTGTGTTTCTTTACCACGCGATCCCAGCCGGCATGGATATGGGCATCGTTAATGCCGGCCAGCTGGACATCTATGACGAGATTGAACCCAAGCTGCGCGACTTGGTCGAAGATGTCATCCTCAATCGCAATGATGAGGGCACTGAAGCGCTGGTCGATTATGCCGAACAGTTCCGCGGCCAAAAAGGCAAAAGCGCTGAGAAGGATATGTCCTGGCGCGAAGCTGGGGTGAATAAACGTCTCGAACATGCCCTGGTCAATGGCATCACCGAGTTCATTGAAGAAGACACTGAAGAGGCGCGCGCCGCCGCCGCGCGTCCGCTGCACGTGATCGAAGGCCCATTGATGGACGGCATGAACGTCGTCGGCGACTTGTTCGGCTCTGGTAAGATGTTCTTGCCCCAGGTTGTGAAATCGGCCCGCGTCATGAAAGCGGCTGTGGCCTATCTTGACCCCTATATGGAAGCCGAGAAAGTCGAGCTCGGCACGGTCGATGCCTCAAATGGCAAAGTCCTGATGGCAACGGTCAAAGGCGACGTGCACGATATCGGCAAGAATATTGTCGGCGTCGTGCTTGCCTGTAATGGTTATGAGATTGTCGATATGGGCGTCATGGTCCCGTGCGAAGAGATCCTCGCCAAGGCGGTAGAAGAGAATGTCGATATTATCGGCCTCTCCGGTCTGATCACGCCAAGCTTGGATGAAATGGTCTATGTCGCGCGCGAGATGCAGCGCACCGGCATGAAACAACCGTTGCTGATCGGCGGCGCCACGACCTCGCCGGCGCATACAGCCGTCAAGATTGATCCAGCCCGCGACAATGGCCCAACCATTCACGTCACCGATGCGAGCCGCGCCGTGGGCGTCGTCTCGGCCCTGCTCTCAGATGAAGACCGCCCGCTCTTTGTCGAGACGGCGCAGGCCAAATATCAACGCATGCGCGACAGCCGCGCGGGCGGACCGCCAAAGCCGCGTCACCCGATCAATGTTGCCCGCTCGCATGCCCACAAGCTTGAAACCCCGGCCCCACAGGCGCCGAGCTTTACCGGCACGCAAGTGTTCGAGGATTTCGATCTCTCAGAGCTTGCCCGCTACATTGATTGGACGCCGTACTTTTCGAGCTGGAACCTGGCCGGGCGCTACCCGCAAATCTTAGATGATGAGATTGTCGGCGAAGCGGCCCGCGATCTGTGGCGCGACACGGAAAACATGATGCAGCAAATCCTCGGTCAGGATTGGTTCAAACCGAAAGCCGTGATTGGCTTTTGGCCCGCACAGCGCGACGGCGACGATATCAAGCTCGCGACCGGCGATACGTTCCATACGCTGCGCCAGCAAATGGTCAAAGACAATAGCCGCGCCAATTTCGCGCTGTCTGATTTTGTCGCTGAGACAGACGATCATATTGGCGGCTTTGCGGTCACCTCAGGTCCAGAAGCTGACCAAATCGCGAAAAAGTTCGAAGCCGAAGGCGATGATTATTCCGCCATCATGGTCAAAGCGCTCGCCGATCGGTTCGCTGAAGCGATGGCTGAATACATGCACGAACGCGTCCGCAGAGAGCTGTGGGGCTATGCCAGCGACGAGGCGCTCTCCGCCGCGGAGCTGATCAAAGAGAGCTATGACGGCATCCGTCCGGCGCCGGGCTATCCGTGCCAGCCCGACCATACTGAAAAAGACACCCTGTTCCGGCTCTTAGAAGCCGACCGCATCGGCATGGAACTGACGTCAAGTTTCGCCATGACCCCGGCGGCTTCGGTCTCTGGCCTCTATATTGGGCATCCCGAAAGCGTCTATTTCGCGGTTGGCCGGATCGAGCGCGATCAGGTCGAGGATTATGCCCGCCGCAAAGGCATGGAGCTGCGCGCCGCGGAGCGTTGGCTCGGGCCGATCTTGAATTATGATCCTGGCGAGGTGGCTGAGGTCGCGGCGTGAGCCAGACCATCGCCAATGTGACGCTCGTCGTCCCGGATTATGACGCTGCCATCGCTTTCTATGTCGACCAGCTCGGCTTTTCCCTGCTCGAGGATACAACGCTCACCGAAACAAAACGTTGGGTCCGTGTGGCGCCGCGCGGCGCCGAGACCGCGCTGTTGCTGGCACAGGCGGATGGCGCAGCGCAAGAGGCCGCTATCGGTCATCAAACCGGTGGCCGTGTCGGGTTCTTTCTGCACACGGATGATTTCGCCCGCGACTATGCTGCGATGAAAAACAACGGCGTGACCTTCCGCGAAGACCCAAGGCATGAAGCCTATGGCAGCGTTGCGGTGTTCGAAGACCCGTTCGGAAATCTATGGGATTTAATTGAGCCGGCGACCTAATCTGCGCTCGGCCCGCCGGGTTGAGATGTTTGCGGACGAACAGCGTTCAAAGTGTCGATCAGAAACTCGCCCGTTTTCTCTTCGTGAAAATCGTCGCGGCGATTGAACCATACGCAATACGCACGATCGGCTTTGACCGCCGCGACGGTCATATTTGGACCGCCAGATTTAAGTTTGACGACGTCTCCGATTGCAAGACTCATAAGAACTCCGATCTCTTGGAACACGGCCTTCGATAAGCGCCAGTCGATTAAGAGATCTCTAGTCCCGCCGAAAAGGAAGAGCCCGTTGAGAAAATAGGGACGCTGAGACAATGATGCCGCCGGATCCCGCTTGAATATTTGGATCCCCGCCAGGGCCGAGCTGCTGCGATCACGGACAGTCCAAACACCGCGAAGTGCAGCGAAATACAGATTGTTTCATGCCCCATTAAGCGGCGCGGGGCGATGATAAGGCATGCGTTTAAGGATTTGCATTCCACTGGCCACAGGCATGATCGGCGCGCTTGCAGCAATGCCAGCCACCGGACAGGCTTTGTCGCTCGACTTGGAGGCGGTTAAAATCGACTCTGTCGGCGCGGCGTTTCAAACGGTTCCGCTGGTCAACACATATGCCAATGCGGTGGTTGTTTGCACGTATAATTTAACCTCGAATGCCAATAATGACGCCACGGTCCGGGTCAGCAATATTCAATCCGACAGCTTTGATGTCCGCGTCCAGCGGTTCGAGAACTCATCCGCTTTCACACCGTCTGACGTCCATTGTCTGGTCGCTGATGAAGGCGTTCACACCCTGAGCGATGGGCGCGTGATCGAGGCCCGCACCGTGCTTTCCACGGTGACAGCTGGCAATGCCGCGGGCTGGGGCGCGGCGAACTATACCAATGTCACAGGTCTGGTCACGGGCGGGCATTCTGCGCTGGTAATTTTGGGCCAGGTGATGAGCTTCAATGACAGCCAAGCCAGCGTATTCACGTCTAATAATTGCAGCAATCGCGGCGCCCCAGCGACGCTGACCAATATCTGTGTGACCAAACATATCGGCATGATCAATGATACTAGGCTGTCAGAGACGCTGGGTTTTATCATCACCGAACCCGGCACGGGCACTGTGAACCAAGTCGATTATGCTTTTGCCCGCGGCGGCAATTCCGTCGCCGGCACCGGCAATACGCCGCCTTATACCTATTCTGTCAGCGGCGATTTTGAGATCGGCGTGGCGACCATGGCAGCGGAGAATGGCGGTAATGGCGGTTGGGCGGTGCTGTATGGCAATGATCCCTTGCCCAGCAATACGATCAATTTGGCGGTTGAAGAAGAAACCGTCGCCGGCGATACGACCCGTCGCCACATCAATGAAGAGCTTTATTACGGCGTCTTTCGAAACAATCAGACGGCCATTTTAGATGTGACTAAATCGACCTCGGTTTCACCGCTATCGCCATCTCCCTTCGCCATCCCAGGCAGCGACATTCTATACACGCTGACCATTGAAAGCACTGGCACGGCGCCGGTTGATGAAGATACGCTCTTCCTGGTCGATACCCTTCCTACTGAAGTGTCTTTCTATAATGGCGATATTGACGGTGCCGGTCCGGTCGCCGGCAGAGTGCAGTTTGACCCGCTCTCCTCTGGGGTGAGCTTTTCCGAGGCGACGGATTTGCGCTTCTCAGATGCCGCTATCAAGCCAGCAAACTTATCCGAATGCAGCTATACGCCGTCAAGCGGTTATGACCCAAGCGTCCGGCATGTCTGCTTCGCGCCAAAAGGCCAATTATTGGGCGGCGCGATCCAACCAAATGCCGAGTTTAGCCTGACCTTCAGGGCACGGATTGATTAAAAAAGGCGGCCTCCAAGGAGACCGCCTTCTCAATATTGTATCGCTTAGACTTTAGAAGCGATCCAAGTTCATCACTTTATCCCAAGCTTTGATGAAGTCCCGTGTGAAGCGCTCTTTCGAGTCGCTCTGGGCGTAGATTTCAGCAATGCTGCGGAGGATAGAGTTGGATCCAAAGACCAAGTCTGCGCGGGTGCCGGTAAAGGCGACAGCGCCGGTTGCGCGGTCTTTGCCATGGAAGGTTTCTTCCATTGGGTCGGCTGCGGTCCACTCATATTTCATGTCGAGCAGATTGACGAAATAGTCATTCGTCAGGGTGCCGACTTTATCGGTGAAGACACCGTCAGACGAGTCATTGGCATTCGCGCCGAGGACGCGCAGACCGCCGACAAGAACCGTCATTTCTGGTGCTGACAGAGACAGCAAAGCTGCTTTGTCGACCAGGAGCGTTTCGGTCGAGCGTGGGTCGAGCGTGTCTTTATAGTTGCGGAAGCCGTCAACTTTCGGCTCGAGCACGGCGTAAGACTCGACATCCGTAAGCTCTTGCGTCGTGTCGACACGACCCGGGGTGAACGGCACGGTGGCGCCGGACGCTTTCTCAATCGCGGCGCATCCGCCGAGAACGATCAGGTCGGCGACAGAGACTTGTGTGCCGCTGGCATTAAACTCGGCCTGGATGGCTTCGAGTTTGGCAATCACATCAGCAACGCCAGAGGCTTTGTTAATGTCCCAGTCTTTGGCCGGCGCCAGACGGATGCGAGCGCCATTGGCGCCGCCGCGCTTGTCCGAGTCGCGGAAGGTTGAGGCAGATGCCCACGCGGTGCTGACGAGCTGTGACACTGTCAGGCCAGATCCGAGAATTTTCGCTTTCAGATCAGCAATTTCGGCATCATTGATCACCGGACCAGTATGGGCTGGGATTGGATCCTGCCAAAGCAGCTCTTCTTGTGGCACTTCTGGGCCGACATAACGGGTTTTTGGACCCATATCGCGGTGGGTGAGCTTGAACCATGCACGGGCATAAGCGTCTGCGAACTCATCCGGATTGTCGAGGAAGTGCTGAGAGATTTTGCCGTAAGCTGGGTCCAATTTCATGGCCATATCGGCAGTGGTCATCATCAGCGGCTGGGTCTTAGAAGCGTCATGCGCCATTGGCGCTTCCGGCGCGCCTTGGCCAGCGACGGGCGCCCATTGAACGTGACCCGCTGGGCTGGTAACTTTTTCCCACTCATATTTGAGCAGGTTTTCAAAATAAGTCATGTCCCAAGTGTCTGGGGTTGGCGTCCAAGCCCCTTCGAAACCAGCCGTCGTGGTATCGTCGCCTTTGCCTGAGGCATAGCTGTTCATCCAGCCAAAGCCCATGTTTTCCATCGGTGCGCCTTCTGGCTCAACTCCGACTTCGCTTTCTGGTCCGGCGCCGTGGCCTTTGCCGAATGTATGGCCACCGGCGACGAGCGCGACCGTTTCATAATCATTCATCGCCATACGGGCGAACGTGACGCGAATATCGTGGCCGGCTGCAAGCGGATCTGGAACCGCGTCTGGGCCTTCTGGATTAACGTAGATCAAGCCCATCATCACGGCGCCCAGAGGCGTCTCGAGCTTATTCGCGTCGGCGTCGGCTGCTTGATAGTCGCGCTGACCGGCATAACGGCTATGCTCATTGCCAGAGGCGGCGAGCCACTCTGCTTCAGGACCCCAATAAATGTCTTCTTCTGGTTCAAACCAATCGGCACGGCCGCCAGAGAAGCCAAACGTTTTCAGACCGCAGGTCTCCATGCCAACATTCGCGGCGAGGATCATCAGGTCGGCCCAAGAGATTTTGTTGCCGTATTTTTGCTTGATCGGCCAAAGCAGACGACGGGCTTTGTCGAGATTGCCATTGTCCGGCCAGCTGTTCAGCGGCGCAAAACGCTGCGACCCAGAATTGGCGCCGCCGCGGCCATCATAGGTGCGATAGGTGCCGGCGCTGTGCCAGGCCATGCGGACGAAGAAGCCAGTATAGTTGCCATAATCAGCCGGCCACCAGTCTTGGCTATCGGTTACGAGCGCGGCCAGGTCTTTTTTCAGGGCGTCATAGTCCAGCGACTCAAACGCTTCGACATAATCGAACTCATCTTCCAGAGGGCTAACTTGCGGCGCATTCTGGTTGAGGATTTTGACGTTCAGCTGCTCGGGCCACCAGCTTTTATTGGCAATATCGCCGGTTTTAAAGCCTTGCCGCATCGGGCATTTCATATCGTCAGCCATGGGATCTCCTGTCATGTAAGTTATTTGAGTTGGGTCTGGTTACGCAACTATGCCGATCGTCTACCGCGCCTAGCGCTATCCATCCAATTAATAATAGCGCTACCATCCAAAGGTTTTGACTATATCATACATCTTGTCAGGCGAATCGAGTTCGCCTCAGAGGTTAAGCCAATTGCATAAAATTGTGACAGCTCGTTTACTGATTGGCCTGCGGCTTGCGACACCTCGGTCATAGGTCTGCAAAACTCGCTCGGGAGGCGAATTCTATGTCGTTTTATTACAAACTTGCCCTTGGCATTGTGGCAGCTTTGACGCTCAGCGCTCCAAGTTTTGCGGACGGCATTCCTGGCCAACGGGTCAATCGCGGCCCTGCACCGGTTCAAGCGCATGCGCCAACGCCGCCTGAACCTGGCTGCGTTCTGATCGAAGGCGGCAAAGCCTGGTCTTGCCCGGCGCGCCCGCGCACCCATCAAGTCCGCGCTGTCACAACGCACGCGCCGGCAAGCGAGCCATGTGCGATCAATCCGCACAATGGCAAGCCTTGCGGTGAGGTCACCCGCCGGGTTGTGAAGTCGCATCCGCCGGTGGTCACAAAACGCTCTGTCACTCACCGTACGGCGCACCCGCAGCGGACGGTGACGCATCGCTCAACCGTGCACCGGACAGCGGCGCCTCAAAGCTCCGACTTCACTTTGGATATGGCGAGCTTCTCCGGCGGCGTCGGTGCGGGTGTTGATGGCGGTTTCTATGGCGGCGGTGGCGCGGTTCTGATCAGTAGCGGTCGCAGCTATTCAGGCGTTCTGTCGCATTCGGCGTCGAGCTTTACCTTCCGCTCTGGTCATCGCGGCGGAAAAAAACGGGGCGGCGGCGGTTGCGGCTGTTAGATTCGGCTGGAACAACCGGCCTAATCACCCCTGGACCCACGAAACTTTAGCGCAATTGGCCGCAGCGCTGTTCGTACATCTCGATAGCGCTTGGCATCCATTGCTCAAAATTGCTCGCCCGGGTTTCTGACGCCGGGTGCGTGCTCATCCATTCCGGCGGACGTTGCCCGCCGCCAATTTCGCCCATCCGGCGCCACAGCTCCGGCGCTTCGCGCGGGTCATAACAGGCGCGCACCAGCAATTCTAAGCCAATCTTGTCAGCTTCGGTTTCATGGTCGCGAGAGAACGACATCAGCCCGCCTTGCGCCGCCATGCCCATGGCTTGTTGGACCATGCGAGCTTGGCCGGGATCCATATCGCCGAGACCGAGGCCAACGGCCATCGTGCCGAATTGCGCCAGCCGGCTATTGCTCATCCGCTTGGCGCCGTGATGCGCCAGGGCATGGCCGATCTCGTGGCCCATGACCACGGCGAGCTTGTCGACATCGGCAATATCTTCGAGCGTCACGCGCTGATCGTAATTGCCGGTAATATCGAGAATGCCGGTATAGACCGCAACATAGCCGCCTGGCAGGCAAAACGCATTTGGCTGTTCGGATTGGATGACATTGAAGGTCCAATCAAATTCCCGCGCCACGGGTTGGAACGTATATCCGGCTTCGAGATAGTCCTGTTCCATTTCGATCGCCGCGACGCGCAAACGTTCACCAATCTCATTGACGGTCTCATAGACTTGCCGGCCGGCGATGTCGCAACTTGAATTGCGGCCGCCGCAAAGCACGTTCGACCCTTCTTTTTGCAGCATCTGGACATAGGATTGAGCGCCCAACTCCGTCGCTTGTTCGATCGAAATCGTGTTGAATTCGCTCTTGCCGGAATATGGGTTCACTTCCTGATTGGAGATGTAATAGACGCCCAGCATGAGCAGACCGATAATGATAATCCCGAAACGTCCACCTGGCAGTTGCATTGTCCCGCTCCCAATCTCTTCTCGACACGCATACCGCACCGACCGGGCGCAGGAAAGGCGTTGACCCCAGCAACGCGGCTCGGCATCACTAATGCCATGACCGATGCGCCATCCCCTGCGACCAAACCGATCTCAATCTGGGACGTGCTGAGCGAGATGGCGCTCTATGCCTCAACCGCGCTGATCATTACTGGCTTGATCCTGCCATCCATTTGGAAGCCGAACAATTTCGTCTTTGGCGGGCAGGACTATAATCTCTACGGCATTGTCCAGACGCTGTTTGAAAGCGGCTTACCCTTTTTAGGCCTTGTCGTTGTGTTCTTTTCCGGCATTTTTCCGCTCGCGAAAACGCTGACGGCGGCGATCATATTTCGCCAAGGCGCACGGCCGAGCCCAAAGCTCGCCAGCTTGCTCAATATCCTCGGCAAATGGTCGATGCTGGACGTCTTTCTCGCAGCGCTCCTGATTGGGATTAGCCAGATCAGCATTTATATCGGGTTTGAGACCCGGGCGGGCCTGTACTATTTTGCCGCTGGCGTGCTCTTAAACAATGCCGCAACCATGCGCCTCACTTTTACGCGCTTAAAACCACCCTATTTGACCGAACATGACTGATCCAAACGCCCCCCGCGAGCCAAAGCTCGACATTCGCATCATCCCCGTCACGCCGCTGCAGCAGAACACGTCGCTGATCTGGCACCGTGAAACCAAGGAAGGCGTATTTGTCGATCCGGGCGGTGAGATTGATCGGCTAATGGATGCGGCCGAGCAGTTTGGTGTGAACATTGTCGCGGTATGGCTAACCCATGGCCACCTCGACCATGCAGGGGCGGCCACAGCCGTCAAAGAGCGCACGGGGTGCCCGATCATTGGCCCGCATAAGGATGACCAATGGCTGCTCGATGATATCGAAGCGCAAGGCGCCAAATATGGCATTGCCGACGGCAAGAATGTGCTGCCGGATCGCTATCTCGATGAAGGCGACACATTGACCCTCAGCGGTGAAAGCTTTGGGGTGACCCATTGTCCTGGGCATACGCCGGGGCATGTCGTGATTTACCATCAAGAGGGTCAGCTCGCCTTTGTCGGCGACGTGTTGTTCAGGGGCTCAATTGGGCGCACTGATTTTCCGAAAGGCAATCACCAGCAGCTGATTGATAGTATCGTGCAGAATCTCTGGCCGCTCGGCGATGGCATGCGTTTTGTGCCCGGACACGGCCCGATGAGCACATTTGGTCAAGAGCGGAAGGACAATCCGTTCGTTGCAGATACTGTGCTCGGCTAAGCTGAGCTAAGGCGCGCTCTCCAAGCTTTCAGATCCTGAAAACCAGATAAAGAAAAAGCCGCTGCGCCCCCAAATGCAGGGACTGCAGCGGCCAGTTAAACCCCGCCCTGACAGGAGGGCAAAAGGCGGGGCTTACTAAACTTGGTGTCTTAAAGCGCGCGGCTTACAGACAGAACGACGCGCTCTTCAGCGAGGTCGTCACCATCAACATCGGTGCCCCAGAAGCGGAGATCGAAGTCGACAAACTCAGTCGCGAGAGTCGCGCCGAGAGAGTAGTTTGTGTACTCGTCAAAGCCGTCCAAATAGGTACCAGCTGTGACATCAAATCCGAGTGTGTCTGTAGCTGAGAAGCCAGCAGAGGCATCGAAGTAGACGGTTTCATTGTCGGGATCGACATATAGGTAACCGCCAAGGTCAATTGCGTCGATTGAGAAGCCGAGGCCACCATAGACTTCGACAAAGTCGAGATCGTCTGCATCAGGATAGACATATCCGATGACGCCAACATCCCATGCGAGACCGCCTTCGGTTTCGCCGGCAAAACCACCATAAAGGTCGAGTTCCATATTGGCGCCGCCAAAGTCGACGATCGCTGCCCAAGTTCCGGCATAAAACGCACCATTGGCGTAATCAAAGCCGCCCTGAATGGAAGGGTTTTCGCTGTTCTGCGAGAATCCGCGCCAGACATAATCTGTGGTCAGGGCAACATTACCCGAGAATTCCCCTTCAGCGATTGCTGCAGGTGCTGTGAATGCGCCCGCGACCATGGCGAGGGCTAGACCGCGTGAAATCATTTTTCCCATCAATCCGCTCCTTTTAGATATTGCGATTGGTGGCGCCAAATGACCCAAGTGCACATGATTTAGCCACTTAACACATGCGAATTTGCTGCATTTTGTCCTTGTGCGCACAAAAATAGAGCAGAGTGCTTCGAACGCGCTCATATTGGCGTCTTGGGGGAGTTATGGCTGTAATTGCTGCACGTTGGTGCAGGACCGTCACTTATTTGCAACCCTAAGCAGAAGTAGCGTGAAGCAAAACAACCGCGAAATAATCCTGCTCATCGCGCCATTCTGTTTCCAGACGCCAACCCGTTTGTTGAAACAGCGGCAGAAGGGCTTCGAGCGCGAATTTTCTCGAATTCTCTGTATGGATTGTTTCTCCAGCCGCGAACTCAATATCCTCATGTCCGATCCGCACGGATTGATCGATCAGGCTTTCGAGATGCATTTCGATCCGCGAAGCTTGATCGTTCCAAAATGCGCGGTGGGCAAATTCGTCGACATCGAATGTCGCGTCGAGGTCGCGATTGATCCGTTTTAAGAGATTGAGATTAAACGCAGCCGTGACGCCGGCAGCATCATCGTAAGCCGGGACCAGGATCTCTTCTGACTTGCGTAAGTCGACGCCGATTAGAAATTTGCCTGTGTCGCCGAGCAAGGCGCGCGCGGCGTGCATGAAGGCGGTGATGTCCGCATCGCTGAGATTGCCAATCGTCGAGCCTGGGAAGAATCCAGCCGGCGCGCCGATAATATTGGCGGGGAGGCCGAACCGGACCATGAAGTCCCCGACGATCGGGTGAACCCGCAAGGCTGGATAGTCTTGGCGCAATTGCTCTGCGGTCTGCAGCAAAAACGCCTCTGAGACATCAATCGGAACATATCCGGCCATATCGTCTAGCGCGTCCAAGAGAATGCGCGTCTTTGTCGAAGCGCCGGCGCCATATTCGACCAGCAGCGTATTCGGACCGAGCGCCGCTGCGATCTGATCGACATTGTTGGTCAGGATCCCGCGTTCTGTGCGCGTCGGGTAATATTCCGGCAGCTCGGTAATTTGTTCAAACAGATTGGAGCCCGCCTCATCATAAAAATAGCGGCATGGCAGAGTCTTTTGCGGCTGCGCGAGCCCTTCGAGGACGTCTTTGAGAAACACCGCATTGGCATCTTCCGGCGCCGTTTCGAACACATCATCCATGATCAAGCATCCCGGGCCAGGCGCAGCCCGGAGAATTGCCAGCGTTTGTCTGGCGCGAAAAAGTTGCGATAGGTCGGGCGTATATGATTATCGGGTGTGGCGCAGGATCCGCCGCGAAGCACCATCTGTCCGCTCATAAACTTGCCATTATACTCGCCGACAGCGCCGCCTGCGGTTTTGAAGCCGGGATATGGACGGAAGGCGCTTGCGGTCCATTCCCAGACATCGCCGTAAAAGTGAGGCTTTGAGGCGTCAGCTTGCACTTGCGGCTGGAAATAGCCGCTACCGGCAAAGGTGCCGCTAGTGTCAGTCGTGCGGGCCGCCACTTCCCATTCTTGTTCAGTTGGCAAGCGCGCCCCCGCCCAGGTCGCATAGGCGTCGGCCTCATAGAAACTCACATGTGTGACCGGAGCTTCGAGATTGACCCTCTGGCGGCCGGAAAGGGTCATCGTATACCAGACGCCGTCGCCTTTCTGCCAATAAAGCGGGGCACGCCACGCCTCGGCTTGCGCGCAGGCAAAGCCATCCGACAGCCAATATGACGGCGTTGTGTAGCCGCCATCTTCAATGAAGGCGATCCATTCGCGATTGGTGACGGCGCGGCTGGCAATTTCAAATGCCGGCACAATCACCTCGTGCCGCGGGGTTTCGCAATCGAAGGCAAACCCGTCGCCCGCATGTCCAATTTCGGTCCGTCCGCCATCATAAGGGTGCCAGGTCAAAGGCGCGGCTTCGAGATTTGCGGTTTGCAGGTTCACATCCGGCTTCAAGGCCGGCGCGAGTGGATTCTGCGCGAACAGGTGCAGGATATCGGTCAGCAGCAATTCTTGATGCTGTTGTTCATGCGCGAGCCCGAGCTTGAGCAAAGCCTCATCGGCGCCGTCACTGGAGAGCAAAGTCTGCATCTGGGCGTCAACATGACGGCGATAGCGCAAAACATCATCTAAGGGCGGACGGGTCAGCAAGCCGCGTCTCGGGCGATCATGGCGGGCGCCGACAGTGTCATAATAGGAGTTGAACAGAAAGCTGTAAGACGGGTGGAAGCGCACGTCTTCGCCGAAGGCCGGCACCAGCATAAATTCTTCGAAAAACCAGCTTGTATGCGCCAAATGCCATTTCGCCGGGCTGGCATCTGGCATCGATTGGGCGGTGGCGTCGGCATCGCTCAGATGCGCGGCCAAATGCTCGGACTGCGCGCGGACATTGCGGTAGCGCTCATTCAGGGGGGCGGCGGAAACACGGGTTTCTTTAGGTTGTATCATGCCTGCTTGTTTCGCCTTTTCCGAGTATCGTCAACGGGGCCTGTTGCCAGATTTGGTCAGTAGCCTGGTGCGCGAAGATCAAAGTCTGCTTGCGCGACATACTGGCTCTGACGGCCATGTCCCGTGAAGCTTTCATAAAGATGGAATTGATCGACCAGGACTGGTTCACTTTTCAAGACTTGGAAGTCTTCGCTCCAGGCCCGCACCGCGTCGAGCGGCGATTGATTGCAATAGGCCAGCGTAATGTGCGGTTTGAACGGGTCCTGTCCGAGCTTCAGCCCGAATCTACGAGCGAGCTTCCGGCAATCTGCCGCCAGCGCCGTCAGCGCATCACTGTCCTTGACGCGCGCATAAAGCGCCCGTGGCTCGCGGCGGCCGAACCAGCCCACACCTGACACTTCCAGCTCAATTGGCGGCGCGGTGATGTCAGCCAGTTCGTCGGCCAACTCATGCGCGACTTCGCCATCGACGCTGCCATAGAAGCACAGCGTCACGTGATAATGCTCGCGCCGGCGCCACTTGGCCCCGTGCAAGTCGACCGAGAGCGGCAAGAGCCGTTCGGCAAGTGTATCTGGAACCGGCAAGGCGGCGAATAATCGATGCATAATCTTCTCAGAGCGCGGCGCGCTCGGGCGTAAATGAAAGAAGCCCGGCGGTTCGGCCGGGCTTCAACAATTTATAATGACGTCAGACTAGCCCGCAAGCGCGTCGAGTTTGCCGAAATGCTCGGCCAGCAAATAGTAGAATGTCACGCGTGACTTGTTGCCGCCTTCAGGCTTCAGCGTCTCACAAACTGTGCCAATCGCGGCGTCGAGCTCGTCATTCGATTGCGCCAAAGCCAGCTTGCCGCGGCACCATTTTTCGCGCACGCGCTGAAGCTCAGTATCGTCTGAGCATGAGACCAGCGAGCTGTCGCGATTGCGCAGCGCGATGCCGAGATGTCCGACAATTTTTTCAGCCGCGGCTTGGTTATAGCCGCTTGCATATTTTTTGATGTTGTCTTCGTATTTTGAGGCGTCAGCCATGAAAGTTCCCCTTTATTGGGCCGCAATCTGTTGTTTCAAATGCAGCTCGCCCAAATTTGCCCGGTCGTTCTGTTAAAGTCAAACCTGACAATGCAGAGCATGGTTAAGGGCAAGGTGAGGGTTGGGCCGCATGTAAGGCGTTCACAGCCTGCTCGATTTCGTCTGTCCAATTGAGGTCAAACGCATCGATACAGACTTTCAGCTGATCCATGCTGGTGGCGCCGATAATCGTAGAGCCCATGAAGGCGCGCGTGTCGCAGAACTTGATCGCCAGCTGCGAAGGATCGACGCCTAAATCGTCGGCCAGGAGCAAATAAGATTCAATGGCACTTAAGGCTTGTGGGCTCTCATAGCGTTGCAGGCGTTCAAATAGCTGCTTACGAGACCCCGCGGGCAATGCGCCATTGCGATATTTGCCGGTCAAATAGCCTTGTCCGAGCGGCGAGTAGGCAAGCAAGCTCACTTGTTCACGCACGCAGACTTCTTCCAAGCCGCCATCTTCGAAGGTCCGGTTGACCAGGTTATAAGCGTTCTGGATCGAGGCCATGCGCGGCAGACCGCGCGCTTCACTTTCGGCGAGAAAGCGCATCACCCCATAAGGCGTTTCGTTCGAAACCCCGATATGCCGGATCCTGCCGGCTTTCACATGCGTCTCCAAATGCGCTAAGATGTCCTCAAATGGCTCATACGGATGGCCATAGGCTTTGGGATCCATTTTTGAGCCAAACATTGATACGGCGCGGTCAGGCCAATGCAGTTGGTAGAGATCGATATAATCGGTTTGAAGCCGTTTCAGACTTTTTGTGACCGCTTCATCCACTTGGACTTTGGTGTGCCGGGTCCAACTGACATCGGCGTCGCGGGTCCACAACATTTTCGACAGGCCGACAATTTTAGAGGCGAGGATGACCTCTTGGCGACGTCCCGTTTTTTGAAACCATGTGCCAATAATCCGCTCGGTTGAGCCTTGAGTCTCGGCGGTTGGCGGGATCGAATACATTTCTGCGGTATCCCAGAAGTCGATTCCACGCTCGAGCGCATAGTCCATTTGCGCATGACCTTCGGCTTCTGTGTTCTGCTGGCCCCAAGTCATTGTGCCTAGGCAGCAGGCGCTGACTGTCAGGTCAGTTCGTCCCAAACGTCGCCGCTCAATTGTCATAGATGTTTCCTCATTCCTTGATCGGCGAAAACGATAAGTGGCGAATCTTGCCCTGACCAGCCCAGTTCTTCTTGAAAAGCGATAAAAAAACCCTCATACTATAGGCAATCCGCGCGCTCGTGCGCGGGCCTTTGAAAAGAGGATCAAATGAACAACTTCAACTCATCCATGGCGCAAGGCCGGACGATGGATATGAGCGTGAATGTGGGCCTACGCTCTTTCATGCTCGGTGTGTATAACAAGCTCGCGCTTGGTATCGCGGTTTCAGGCATCATTGCTTACATTGCAGGGTCTGTCGCGCCTGTTAGCGCCGCGATTTATTCGGCGCCGATGATGTACATTGTGATGTTCGCGCCTGTCGCTCTGATTCTGGGCTCGATGTTCATGATGCGCAATCCAAGCCCAGCGGGCAGCGCCTTTCTATATTGGGCGATTGTTGTCGCCTTAGGTCTCTCCATGGGCGTCTACTTCCTCATGGCCAATCTCGGCGTGGGCGGGATGACGCATTTCGTCATCACCAAAGCCTTCTTGGCAACATCTGCGACTTTCGCTGGCCTGTCGCTGTTCGGCTATACGACCAAGCGCGACCTCGGTCCGATTGGGACGTTTGCGATTATGGGCCTTTGGGGCGCTTTCATTATCGGCATGCT
This sequence comes from Pseudomonadota bacterium, assembly GCA_039822145.1. Taxonomy (GTDB): domain Bacteria; phylum Pseudomonadota; class Alphaproteobacteria; order Caulobacterales; family Hyphomonadaceae; genus Henriciella. Next base: position 165,533 of record JBCBMU010000001.1, read on the forward strand.
GTTCGCAGTTCTGCCAATGATCTTCCCGAGCGTGCCATTCTTTGAAGTCGGCAGCCCAATGCAGCTGATCATTTCAGGCGCTTTTGCTCTATTTTCTGCGATCCTGATCGCTTGGAACACACAGTCTTTGAAAGAAACCTATTTTGCGCTTGGCGGTGACCAGCGCGGAATGGCGGTTGCAACCAATATGGGTGCGCTGAACTTCTTCATCTATTTTGTGAACATCTTCCAATTCTTCTTGTCGATGATGTCGAGCGACTAAGGTCGACTCCAACTCAATCAAAAACCCCGGCCAAGTGCCGGGGTTTTTTTGTTTGACCTTGCGGTGAAGTTTCGTATCCTGGAACAAGACAGGAACACGGGAGGGCCGCGCACATGCAGAAGACCGGTGCTGAAACACCGAATGATCCGCGGGCTGCGCAGATTGCGCGCGGAGTTTTGCGGCTCCTTCACGATCACGGTTATGCTGGGGTCACTGAAATGACGCTGGCCAATGGTCGCCGCGCCGATGTCGCCGCGATCGGGCCAGGCGGCGAGATTACGATTGTTGAGATTAAATCCTCCATTGCCGATTTTCGCAGCGATCAGAAATGGCCAGACTATCGGCCTTTTTGTGACCGCTTCTATTTTGCTGTCGGCGAAGACTTTCCGCAGGATCTTATTCCCGAAGAGACCGGTCTGATCATTGCCGATGCCTATGGCGGCGCGATTGTCCGCGAGCCGGCCTGTGAGAAATTGGTGGCGGCCCGGCGCAAAGCTGTCACGCTTCGATTTGCGCGCCTTGCAGCGGCGCGCTTATGCCAGCCGGTGATTGCGTGACAAAGCCTATGGACTCTTTGATCAGGCAAACCTAGCTGCACACGCATGAGCCATGTTTATCCTCTCGGCAAAACCGCCAAAGACGCGCTGCAAAATGCGCCAGCGGCAGCGCGTACCCGCTATGAAGCTGAAGCGCTGGCCGACGGCGTCGCGATTGCAGCGCTGGAGACCGAATGGCTGACGCCAGCGGCGCAAGATTTGGAAACGATCTTAGCGCAAGCCGAAGACAATCCAGGGCACGGATTTGTCCAGCATTATGAAGACGCGGCGGGCAACACAGTGCTGGCGGTGACCTATTGGAAGCTCGCGAAGGCGCCGAAGAAAGCCAAGCCGAAATCGCCTGCTAAGCCTGACGCCAAATCTGAGGCGCAAGACCATACGGATGATTTATATTTTAAATCAGGCCGCACCAAAAAGAGCCGGCGAAAGGCTTTCCTCGATCCAAATCAGATGGACTTGTTTGGCGCGGCGAAGGAAGACTAAGCTGGCTTAAAGGTCAGCGCGACACCATTATTGCAATAGCGCAGACCCGTTGGCGCCGGGCCGTCTTTGAACACATGGCCATGGTGTCCGCCGCAGCGCGCGCAGTGATATTCAGTGCGCGTCATCCACAGCTTATTGTCTTCCTTAAAGCCGAGCGTGCCGGGAATATAATCATAGAAACTCGGCCAACCGGTGCCGCTATCATATTTGGTTTGGCTCTCGAAAATGGCCAAATCGCAGCCAGCGCAATGAAACACACCGTCGCGTTTTTCCTCATTCAAAGACGACGTGAAGGCGCGTTCTGTCGCTTCTTCGCGGAGCACACGATAGGCCAAAGGGGAGAGGCGCGCTTTCCACTCTTCGGGGGTCAGCTTGCGCCATTCACTGTCGGCAAACTCACCGGCAATGGCCTCTGCATAAGCACGATTATTTTGTCCGGCGCCGGAACAAGCGGCGATTAGGCCAAGCGGGGCGGCGAGCAAAAAGCTGCGGCGTGGGAGATCAATCTTATCAGTCATATCTTGTCCTAAATAGGTTGTCCGCTGTCAGCGTCCAGTCACATCCCAGTCACGTCCCTGTCACCTTTGTGTCAGCTGCAAGTGACCAGAATTGTCTCTCGCTTTGATACCGATTTGCGATTAGGGAGCGGAAACCTGATTGCGAAGCCTGTTAAGAGATTTGTCGATGACCGAACCTATGAACGATACGCTAACTGAAACTGCCCGCGATAAATTGCGCCTCACAGTTGAGCGGATAGAGCGCTTAGAAGAAGAAAAAAAAGAGATCGCCGAGCAAATCAAAGAAGTTTACGGCGAAGCGAAAGCGCTCGGATATGACACAAAAGCGCTGCGCTCTGTGGTCCGCTTGCGCAAGCAAGACCGCCAAGAGCGCGAAGAGCAGGAAGCGATTTTAGAAGTGTATCTTGACGCACTTGGCGAGATCTAAGCTCTATTCTTGCCTGCACAGGGCGGATGGCATTATGGAAGGCCATGCCCCGCGACGTTGATGACCGCAAAAAACGCAAAGCTCTGCGGAAAATTCGCAAAGCCGCGATGCTTGCCGAGCAAGGTTTAGGGCCGCCTTTATCGGACTGGGAAAAGCAATTCCTAGAAGAAGTTGAACAGCGGATTGAGACTTATGGCTCAGCCTTTCATGACCTCGAAAAAGGCGGCGCCGACGAAGCCTTATCGTCTCTTCAATTTGTGAAACTCCGTGAGATTGACAAAAAAGCCCGCGGGAAGGGCAAGTCTGGGTTTCGAAAATCGAATGGTTTCAAGCGCAAAACACCGCCGCGCGCGCGCCAGATTGATGAAGACATAGACGATGCGCCGCCGCCTGAGAAAACCGGGCCGCAATTGGTTCGGGCCCGTGATTTGGCGCCATCCCGCGATGCAGCGCCGCCGCCCAGGGCTATATCCCGTCCCGCACTGCGCGTGATCCAGGGCGGCGCCGAGAAGGACTAATCCATATTATATTGCACTACGTATATAAAATAAACACGCTGGGAATCTTGCTTTATGAAAACCGTTCTTATCACTGGCGCGTCCACCGGAATCGGACGCAGCGCAGCCGAACACCTCGCCCAACAGGGGTGGCAAGTTTTTGCCGGTGTGCGCAAACTGAAAGATGGCGAGCCGCTGGTCGCCGCGCATGAAAATATCAAACCGATCCTGCTTGATGTAACCCAGCCTGAGCAAGTTGATGCGGCGGTTGAGACCGTGCGCGCAGCGCTTGGCGGGCAGAAACTGGCGGGACTGGTGAACAATGCGGGCATTGCCAATATGGGCCCGCTGGCGGTGCAGCCGCTGGATCAGTTTAAAGCCCATTTTGACGTCAACGTGTTTGGCTTGCTGCGGGCCAGCCAGGCCTTCGCGCCGCTCTTAGGGATGGATGAAAGCCTACAAGGCCCGCCCGGCCGGATCATCAATATTACCAGTGTTGGCGGCAAACTCGCCTCGCCTTTCCTCGGCGCCTATACCGCCACCAAACATGCGGTTGAGAGCATGACGGACAGTCTGCGCCGGGAATTGGTCATATTCGGCATCGACGCCATCGCAGTGGGTCCCGGGGCGGTGAAAACGCCGATTTGGGATAAGGCTGAGAAAGACAATAGCAGCAACCCGTATTCCAACTCGCCTTGGGCAAAACCAATTGAAAAATTCAGCGAAACCATGCTCGAAGGCGGCCGGACGGGCCTGGCGCCAGAGCTGATTGCACAGACCATCGAAACCGCGCTCACGGCGCGCAAGCCGAAAGCGCGTTATGCCCCGGTGCCGAACAAATTGACCAATTTCACGCTGCCTATGCTGCTGCCAAAGCGGACAGTGGATGGCTTCTTCTGGAAACGGTTCGGCCTCAAGCAAAGCTAGGCTTTGTGATAAGGCAGCCCGGCTTGCAGGCTGACCGCCCGGTATAATTGCTCGGCCAACATGACTTTGACCAATCTGTGCGGCCAAGTCTGGGGCCCGAAGGCGAGGGTTTGCGGGAACGCTGCCCGAACTTCGTCGCTATAGCCCTCCGCGCCGCCGATTAAAAAGCACAGCGTATCGGTTCCGGCATCACGTAATTTGGCCAGGCGGTCGGAAAAAGCGACCGAGCTTAGTTGCGGGCCATGTTCGTCAAGGCGCATCACCGATGCACCTTTCGGCACGGCGCCAAGCAATCTTGTCCCCTCAGTGATAAGGCCGCCGCCGCTGGCCAAATCGTGCAGCTTCAGGGAGCGAAAGCCAATATTCGGACCGGCTTTTGCAAACCGCGCAGCATAGTCACCTGCGAGATCCTTTTCCGGGCCCGACTTTGGTTTGCCGATGCTGATAATTTGAATGTGCATACGTCGCCGCTGACGGCTTAGACGTCAGACGGGCGGTGGCCGCTCTCACCGGCCCAAATCTTTTCGAGATTGTAGAAGCTGCGCACTTCGGGGCGGAACAAATGCACGATGACATCACCGAGATCGATCAGAACCCAGTCCGCATTTGGCAGGCCTTCAAGCTTCGGAGCCTGCCCCGTCTTGTCTTTCACCTTCTGCGCCAAATGTGTCGCAATCGCGCTGACGTGGCGCGCAGAGCGTCCCGAGGCGATGATCATAATGTCTGCGAGGGATGATTTTTCGGTCAGATCGATGACCGTGAGGTCTTCGGCTTTGTCATCCTCTAAAGAGGCAATGATCGTTTCTGAGAACGCGCGGATATCTTCCAGAGTCGCGGCGCGGGCCGAATTCGTCTCAGTTTTGACTGCGGGCAGGGTGAGCTCCATAGAGTTGTTATGGTTCCCATAATAGCATGCGTTGCGAGCATGGCCTAGGGTGAATTGGCAACACTTGCGCAGTGTTTACGGCGATCTGCGCTAATCGTTTAGAACAAACCGACCGGCAGCGCGATCCTTCTTCACCTCACCCGCCGCAAACACTTGTCCATTCATTGCAATATAGACGCCCGGTGCTTGTTGCAGCGCGGTCGCAATCGCGAACCCGACATTAAAAATAGCGTCCGTGGAGCGCAGGCGCGCGGGCTGCATAGACCCTGTTAAAACGATGGTTTTTCCAGACACAGAGCGCAAACGCTCCGCTGTCAGCGCCATTGTATCTGTCCCATGCGTGATCAAAATATGTTGCGATGGGCTTTCCGACACGGCCGTCAAAATCGTATCGCGGTCCTCGTCTGTGAGCTCGAGACTGTCTTTTTTCATCAAAGAGGTCAGCGCATATTCGATCCCGACATTGGCCTCACGTAAAATGGCATCAAGCGGGGATTCGCCGACTTGGAACTCTGACAGGGCATCGAAATAGACTTTGTCAATTGTCCCGCCAGTGGTGAAGATTTGTACGTCGGTCATGCGCGGCGGCTCCGCAATAGAGTCGAGGACATCGGGTCCAGTGGGGCTGTCAGATAGGTCCAGGCGGGCGCATTTTGCGCGGCTAAGAGGCGCGCCCCTTGGCTCGTAATGCGATGCCGGCTGAGCCGTTTCGCGAACGGGCTGCCCCGCGCTGCGAGCTCAAATCCCGGCCGCGCGATCACGGCAATCGGGATGGTCGCCGCGAGCTTTCGCCAATCTTTCCAATAGTGAAACGTCATCAGGCTGTCAGCGCCCATGATCCAGACCAATTGTGCCTGCGGGCAATAATGCCGCATCAGGCGCACCAAATCATAAGTGTAGCGCAAATTCAGCTGCTGTTCGACATCGCTGACTTTGAAATGGCGATGCCTCTGGGTCAGCTCCTCCACGGCTTGGAACCGGGCCTGATAGTCGCTCGGCGCTTCTTTGAGCGGATTGCCCGGCGTCGGGAACCACCAGACTTGGTCCAGGCCGAGCCGCTTATGGGCCGTCGAAGCGACGTGCAAATGCCCGCTATGCGGGGGATCAAAGCTGCCGCCGAACAATCCGATCCGCGCACGCGTGCGGCTCGGCGGCAGAAAAGCTGCGGGTCTAATGAAAGTCATAGCGGTGATTAGCGCGCTCGCAGTTAAGGGCGGGTTTGTCCGGTCCCGCGCACGAGATATTTGAAAATGGTCAATTGCTCAGCCCCAACCGGTCCCCGGGCGTGAATGCGGCCTGTCGCGATGCCAATCTCCGCGCCCATGCCGAATTGACCCCCATCCGCAAATTGCGTCGAGGCGTTATGCATAACAATGCCGGAATCCACTTCGGCTAGGAAACGTTCCGCCACAGCGGTGTCCTCGGTGACAATAGATTCGGTATGGCTGGTGCCGTAAGTCTCGATATGAGCCATGGCGCCGTCGACGCCGTCAACCACGCGAACAGACAGGATGGGGGCGAGATATTCGGTGCGCCAATCCTCTTCAGTCGCAGGTTCAATCGCTGGCACGAGGCTCTGCGCGGCGTCGTCGCCTTTCAGCGCGCAGCCGGCATCGATCAGAGCGGCGGCCATGGCCGGCAATAAATCACTGGCAATCGCTTGATCGATCAACAACGTTTCGGCTGATCCGCAAATCCCGGTTCGGCGCATCTTGGCATTGACGATAATATCAATCGCTTTTTGCGGATCGGCCGCGGCGTCGACATAAATGTGGCAAAGCCCTTCCAAATGGCCAATCACTGGCACGCGGGCTTCGTCTTGAACGCGCGCCACCAGGCTTTTACCGCCGCGGGGCACGATCACGTCAATCGCGCCCTCAAGCCCGGTCAGCATATGACCGACGGCGGCGCGGTCTTTCGTTTGCACCAATTGCACGGCGTCTTCCGGCAGCTGCGCCGCGGCCAATCCAGCGCGCAACGCAGTTGCGATGGCAATGGCGGAGTGCAGGCTCTCGCTGCCGGCGCGCAAGATCGCGGCATTGCCGGATCTGACACAAAGCGCGGCAGCGTCGGCGGTCACATTGGGCCGCGCTTCGTAAATGATCCCAATCACGCCCAGGGGTGTGCGGACGCGCGCAATGTCGAGGCCAGATGGTACGGTCCAGCGGGCAATTTCGCTGCCCACGGGGTCCGGTAGCGCAGCCACATCGCGCAACGCGCTGGCAATGTCTGCTATCCGCTCGGGAGTCAGAGCGAGCCGGTCCAGCATCGCCGTGCTGAGCCCTTTGGCTTTGCCGGCGGCGAGGTCGTCCGCATTGGCGTTTAGGATCTCGGCTTCGGCCGCGCTTAAGGCGTCGGCCATGGCCAGGATCGCTTGCGTCCGTCCGTCGACACCGGATTTCGCCAGTTCAGCCGACGCTCGCCGCGCCCGCTGGCCCATTTCGAGCAATGTCGCGTGCAAGTCGTCCGTCGGAGTGTGTAATGTATCGGCCATAGCGCGCTCATGCCGGATTTATCGCCGCGGAGCAATGAGGGAAACTAAACTATCCGCGCCAAAACTGGCGGGTCATTAACACGAACACCGCGGTAAATTCGAGTCGGCCCAGCAACATCGCGATCGCGCAAATCCACTTGCCGCGATCGGTTAGGCCGGAAAATGTTCCAGCTGGGCCAATCTCTGGCCCGAGGCCAGGACCGACATTTGAGACACTGGTAGCAGCGCCCGAAATCGCCGTCAGCGGCTCTTCGCCGGTCAGACTGAGAAGGATCGCGGCGACGACAAAGGTCGCCATATAGAGAAACACAAACACCATGACTGATTGCAATGTGTCATTGTCGATGACTTTGCCGCCATAACGGATGCGTACCACGCGGTTCGGGCTGACCATTTGTTGCGCATGCGCGAGTACAGCGCGGAAACTGATTTCGAGCCGGAACATTTTGATCCCGCAAGCAGCCGATCCGGCGCACCCGCCCAGGAAAATCGTGATCAAGAAAATCATCACCACCGGCTCGCCCCAACTGTCATAGGGCACAGTCGCATAGCCGGTGCCGGTCATCACTGAGACGACGTTAAACAGCGTTTCGATATAGCCATTGAGCGGGCTGATTATCACATAATCCTGGTCTGCAATCACGCGCAGCAAAAACACCAAGGACGTGATCCCGACAATCAGGCCCATGAATAGGCGCGGCTGTGGGTCTGTATAAAGCGGCTTCACCCGGCCATGGATCAAAGCGAGGGCCAAGAGGCTGAACGGCAAGCCGGCAATGATCATAAACACAATTGCGGCGGGCACGGCGGGGGTTTCGTAAAACGCACCGAAGGACGCATTATAAGTCGAATAGCCGCCCGCCGACACGGTCGTCATGGCATGCGCAATCCCTTCAAACGCGGTCATCCCGCAGGCCATATAGGTCGCGGCGCAGGCGATAGAAATGGCCAGATATATCATCCCGATTTGCGCCGTCACCTCACCAATGCGCGGTACGAATTTACCAGACACATCAGAGCTCTCGAGCTGGAACAATTGCATGCCTCCGACGCGCAACATAGGTAGAATTGCAATCGCGGTGACAATGATCCCGATGCCGCCAAACCATTGCAGAATGGCCCGCCATAGAAGCAGGCCCCGGGGTTTGTCGTCGAGCTCAGCAATCACGGTTGAGCCCGTCGTCGTGAGGCCTGAAATGCTTTCAAACATGGCGTCTGTGACGCTCATCCCGATGCCCATGAACGGGATCGCTGCCATGCCTGGCAAGACGACCCAAACCAGAACCGTCAACAAAAAGGCCTCGCGCGCGCCCGTCCGCCCTGATGGCTTGCCCGAAAGGACAATGAGACCGCCGCCAAAGAGCAGCAGCATGGTCGCGCTGGCGGCGAAGACCGGCCACTCAGCGCGATTGTCGGCAACGTCAAGCAGCCAGCATGGGATCATCGCGGCGCCAAGCAGCGCGGTCATGATACCAAGAGCGAGGATGACAACTCGTAATTGCATGTCAGAGGGGACTAAGTCGAAAAAGCTGAAGAGGCGTGTATTTTTGAACACGCTGAGACGACTAAAGCATACAAAAATGCGGCCAGTGTGGATTAAATTCAGTGAAACAGTGAAATTTTTTACCGGATGGCAATCTTGGTTAACCAATTGTAAAAAAAGAGATTTGTATAGTCGCCGGGACACTAGGTAAACTGTGTTCCGAAAAATTGTCGGTTTGTTCTTGATTAGTTTCGTCAATGCGACCTTGTGGACATCAAAGAATCCCCATCGCTCCCATTTGAATCCAGTTCATCCCATGTTATCCCATATGTGAGCAAGCTAAGCCCATTTAGGTTTGGCTGGGGTGAATGATGGGAGTTTCGGGTGTTTGTCTCCACATTTGAGACATCGCTAGACAGCAAGGGTCGGGTCTCTGTGCCTGCGCCCTTTCGGCATGCGCTCGAAGGCGGTGCCCGAATTTTCTTGTACCCAGCGCTTGATGGCTCGCCCTGTTTGGAAGGCGGCGGCGACGCTTTGATGCGCCAAAATCAAGCGACTCTGTCGCGCATGAGCCCAAACTCAACGGCGCGCCGGGTATTTTTGAACCGCACTGTGTCAAAAGCCATTGAGTTGAAATTGGACGATACCGGGCGGATTAAAATCCCCGAAAAGCATTTGCAGATGGCCGGGGTCGGCAAGGATCTCGTATTTGTCGGCGCCATGGATCGTTTCTATATCTGGGAACCGGCGCGCTATGCCGCCTATGACGCAGAGATGGAATCCCAGCTCGCTGACGTCCAGACTGATTTTGAAGGCTCGTTCAATGCCGGCCTGGCCTCTGGTGGTATTCGCGGCATCGTCGGGGAGAGCGATTAATGGCGCATATCCCGGTTATGCTTCCTGAAGTCATCCACGCCTTACAACCAACAGATGGTGAAACCTATGTCGACGGCACCTTTGGTGGGGGCGGCTATGCCTTACGCGTTTTAGGCGCGGCAGAGTGCGCCCTTTACGGCATTGATCGCGACTTCGATGCCATTTCACGCGCGGAAGCGCTGAGCGAAAAACACCCCGGTCTAACCCCATTGCTTGGACGGTTCGGGGATATGGATGCCCTGATGATCAATGCGGGCGTCGACTTGGTCGATGGCGTCATGCTCGACATTGGCGTGTCTTCGTTTCAGATCGACCAAAGTGGCCGCGGGTTTTCTTTCATGCGCGACGGGCCGCTTGATATGCGGATGGGACAAACGGGGCCGAGTGCGCAGGATGTCGTCAATCAAATGACGGCAAGCGATCTCACCTCGATCATTCGCCAGCTTGGAGAAGAGCGGCAGGCCAAACGGATCGCAAATACAATTGTCGCGCATCGCAAAGAGTCGCCGTTCGAGTCGACGCTGCAACTTGCAAATTGCGTTGAAGACGCCGTCGGCGGTCGCCGCGGTAAGAAAACGCATCCTGCGACTCTGACGTTTCAGGCCATCCGCATGTTCGTAAATGATGAGCTCGGCGAGCTGGCGCGGGGCTTAGCCGCGGCGGAGCGAATTTTGCGCGCCGGAGGCCGGCTTGTGGTGGTGACTTTCCATTCGCTCGAAGACCGCCTGGTCAAACAATTCATGCGCGCGCGCGCAGGTTTTACGGCGGGCGCATCGCGCTATATGCCAGAGGCTGCAAAGGGGCCTGATCCAAGCTTTGAACTGCGCCAGCGCAAAGCTTTAGAGCCGGGCGAAGCGGAGACATCGACAAATCCGCGGGCCCGCTCGGCGCGCCTGCGTGTTGCGGTCCGCACCTCCGCGCAGGCTTGGACGGACCCAGTAGAAACTGGGTTTCGTTTGCCCTCGCTTGATCTTGTGGAGGCCGCGTCATGAGCAAACGGGCTTTCTTGTTCGGCATTGCCGTCGTCGCCTTGCTTATCTTTAGCCTTTACCGGGCCAAATATGGGGCGCGCGAAACCGTCGCCGAGATTGCTGAAATTGAGCAGCAAATCGCCCAAGCCGAAGCAGCACAGGCCGATTTGCAAGCCGAGTTTGCGCACCGGTCGCGGCAAGAATGGATTGAAGAATTTGCCCGTCGGGAACTCGGTATGGTGCCCGCCCGGGCTGAGCAATTTGTCCGCACCGTCGATCTTGATGGCCGGATCGGGCCGCCGATTGAGCTGCCGGACACGGATACGCCTGTCGACCGGGGAGGCGCCAATGGCGAGTGACCGGAACGCAGAAATCAATCTCGGCGGTAGCGGCATGCGCACCCGGATCGTGTCCATGGGCTTGCTGCTCGTTTTTGGCGTGATCGCGGCCAAGGGCTTAAGTGTGGCAACCAGCGGGTCTGAGGATTCAGCTTTACGTCTGGCCAGTTTCGAGGCGCCAGAGCGCCGCGCCGATATTGTCGACCGCAATGGCGATCTGCTGGCCACTTCAGTAACTGCATATTCGGTCTTTGCTGATCCGCGCGCCATCGGTGATCCCCGCCTCATCGCTGAGGCGCTGGCGACGGCGCTGCCCGATCTAAATATTGAGACGATTACGACGCGTCTGTCGAACAATGAGCGCGCCTTTGCCTGGATCGAGCGCGGAATCACGCCGCGCCAACGCCAAGCCGTGTTTGACTTGGGCTTAGAGGGTATCGGCTTTCGTGAGGAGTCGCGCCGGGCCTATCCGCGCAGGACATTGGCCGGCCATTTGCTCGGCTTTGCGGGCGCTGATGGGCAAGGCCTGGGCGGCATAGAATTCGCCATGGATGATCGGCTCACCGGCGACGAAAGCCCGCTTTATCTAACCATTGATGCGAATGTGCAGTTCAGCCTTGAGGCCGAATTGGCCGCTGCGGTCGGCGCCTATGAAGCCGATGCCGGCGCCGGCGTCATTATGGCGGCGCAAACCGGTGAAGTGCTCGGCATGGCGAGTTGGCCGCCGCTTGATCCGCACCGCGCGACGGAGCTCGCCCAAGACGATCCAGCCCGTCTCGATCGCGCCAGCGGCGCCGTCTATGAGCTTGGATCCGTGTTTAAGCCGCTGACCGTCGCCGGAGCGCTCGACGCCGGCGCTATTCGCATGAATGACCGGTTCGATGTTCGCGAGCCGCTACAGATTCGCGGCCGTAAGATTGAAGATGATCATCCAATCGATGGGCGGCCTACGCCGACCGAAATCATTGCTGACAGCTCAAATATCGGGACGGTCAAAATTGCTTGGCAAATGGGCTCTCGGCGCCAGCAAGAATTCTTGGCCTCTCTTGGCCTTTTCTCGCGCTCGCCAGTTGAGCTGGCCGGCAGCGCTCGCCCGATTCTGCCTGAACAGTTCGATGAATTGCACAGCGCCACGGCGAGTTATGGGCATGGCATAGCGGTTTCGCCGATTGCCTTTGCCGGCGCTTTTGCATCGCTTGCCAATGCTGGTGAAACAGTGGCCCCGACATTGCTCATGGCGCCAGAGCGCAAACGTCATCCGAAGCGGGTGATGGCGGCGCCAACCGCGAGTCTTGTCGTCAGGATGCTGCGCGAAGCGGTCGACAATGGCACCGGCACGCGGGCGGCCGTTGGCGGGTACCGTGTGGCCGGGAAGACCGGAACCGCCGAAAAACCTATTCCCGGCGGCTATTCTGCAACCGAGAACATTTGCAGCTTTGCCGCGATATTCCCCGCTGACAGCCCTGAATATGTCGTATTGATCGTGCTGGATTCTCCTAAGGCCGGAGAGGCCCGCGGTCGAACCGCAGCGTGGAATGCTGCGCCCACGGCTGGACGTGTGATTGAACGGATTGCCCCGATCCTTGGGGTCGAGCCGAGATTTGATGAGCCCGTCCCGTCATCGCCGCGTGTCCGCTCCGTCGCAGACAGGAGAGGCACAACGCTATGATATTAAGAGAGCTATTTCCCGACTATCAGGGACCTGGTGCAGATCTAGAGGTGACCGGGATGACCGCCGATAGCCGGCGCGTGCAGCCTGGTTATGTCTTTGCCGCGCTGCAGGGTGTCGCCGCTGACGGCCGGGCCTTCATTCCCGGGGCTTTAGAGGCCGGCGCGATTGCCGTGCTTGGCGAGAATTTGCCGGATATAGACGGCGGCGCAATGCTCGAAGTGGACAATGCGCGGCTCGCATTGGCGCAAGCAGCTGCGCGTTTTTATCCGCAGCAGCCGGAGACCTTCGTCGCGATTACCGGCACCAATGGCAAAAGCTCTACTGTCGATTTTTTGCGTCAAATCTGGGACAGCGCAGCGATCCCGGCGGCGAGCCTGGGAACGCTCGGCGCGATTGGTCCGAGCGGCAGCATAGATTTAGGGCATACAACGCCGGATCCGGTGGCGATCCATGCCACGCTGCAGCAGCTGGCGCGTGAAGGCGTCACCCACGCCGCGATGGAAGCCTCTTCGCATGGCCTGGCGCAATATCGCCTGGACGGGGTAACCCTGTCAGCGGTGGCGTTCACCAATCTGACCCAAGATCACCTCGACTATCACAATACGATGGATGAGTATCGCCAGGCCAAGTTGCGCCTGTTCAGCGAGCTCGCGCCGGCGGGCTGTCCGGCCGTGGTCAATGCCGATAGTGACCAACGCTTATTCTTTGAGACCGCCGCGCAAGAGGCAGGTCTGTCGCTGATCTCGGTTGGCTGGCGCGGCGCTGATTTGAAAATTGAAGAGCTGATGCCGAAAGCCACGGGGCAGCGCTTATTTCTCGACTGGCGCGGCGAGAAAGCGGCGATTGATTTGCCGCTGATTGGTGAGTTTCAAGCCTTGAATGCGCTGACAGCGGCGGGCTTGGCGCTGGCAACGGGGCTCGAATTGCAGGCGGTTGCGACCGGAATGTCGAAATTGCGGCCGGTCAAAGGCCGGCTTGAATATGTCGGTGAAACCGCAGATGGCGCGGGTGTTTTTGTTGATTATGCCCATACACCGGCGGGCCTGGATGTGTTGATCCGGGCGGCGCGGCCTCATACGGCAGGGGAGCTCGTTATCGTCTTTGGGTGCGGTGGTGATCGTGATCGCGGCAAGCGTCCGCAAATGGGCGAAATCGCCGCGAAACATGCCGACCGCGTGATTGTCACTGATGACAATCCGCGCAGCGAAGACCCCGCCGCCATCCGCCAAGATGTCCTCGCTGGCGCGCCGGGCGCGGTGGAAATTGGCGACCGCGGAACCGCGATTTCAGAAGCCATTAAAAGCCTTAAAAAGGGCGACACATTGCTGATTGCGGGCAAGGGTCATGAAACCGGGCAAATTATCGGTGACCGAATTCTTCCGTTCTCGGATCAAGACGCGGCCCTTGCCGCCCTGAAAGCGGAGGCGGAAATTGCATAGTCTCCCTGTCTCAAAATTGCCTCTTATTTGGGCCCAAGCTAAAAAAAGAATTTCTTCCACAGAAAACTCTAGGTTGAATCGCGAAGTGTGGGGTCGACGCCCTGTGCCGGCACGCATCAGCGTCGTGGATTCAGTGGAAAATTGTTTATCGCCAGAGTCTTGCTGTGATCCGCTTGCGGATGAATTGGATCTCGCCTCGGCCACCGCGAAAGCGGAACGAATAGAGTCCGTTCTGAAGGTCAATCCCCTGGCTCAGAATTCTTACCAAAATGAAAAGCGAATTGGCGCTTTCGCAGGCTTGTTAAAAGGCGCGAATACCTCCGAAATACACGTATTCACTGATCGACAGCACTCAAAGATCGCTGCGGCAGGGAATGTGGTGATGGATCGCGGCGCAGAATGTGCTGCAGGGGGTTGTGATGCTGTTTGAGCTTCTGGCGAACAATGAAGGGCCTTTGCGCCTTTTCAACTATCTAACATTCCGGACCGGCTTGGCGCTGGTCACGTCCTTCCTGGTGACCGTGATTCTGGGCGGTTGGATGATTGACATGTTGCGGGCGAGACAAGGCAAAGGTCAGCCCATTCGCGACCTTTCTCTCGAAGCGCAAATGGCCAAGCAAGGCACGCCAACAATGGGCGGCTTCCTGATTTGGATGGGCTTGCTGCTCGGTACGATCCTTTTCGCTGATTTGCGCAATCCGTACATTTGGGTCGTGCTCGCCGTCTCGCTGTCTTACGCCTTTCTCGGCTTTTTGGATGATTATGCAAAAGTCACCAAGCAAAGCACGGACGGGGTTTCGGCGCGCCTGCGGCTCGGCACGGAATTTCTGGTCGCTGCCGCTGCTGGTGCCTTCATTATGGGCCTGCACGGGGCGCATACGCCGCTTGGACATGCCGACTGGGGCGTCCTTAACCCGTTGGCAGAGTGGATTGCCGCTCTCGCGCCAGAAACCTCAGTTGAGCGCAATGAGGCGTCTTTCTCTGGCGGCGTCGCCATCCCGTTTGTGAATGATTATTTTCTGCCGCTCGGCGGGTTCTTTGTGCTGTTCTCTTGCATCGTGATTGTCGGGTTTGCCAATGCCGTGAACTTTACCGATGGCTTGGATGGTCTCGCGATTGTGCCAATCATGTTTACCGGCGCCGCATTTGCGCTGATTGCCTATCTGACCGGCAACTTTGTGTTCGCCGGCTATCTCGGCATTCAATTCACGCCAGGGGCTGGCGAAATGGCCGTGTTAATGGGCGCGATGATGGGGGCCGGTATGGGCTTCCTTTGGTATAATGCCTATCCCGCGAAAGTGTTTATGGGGGATACCGGATCGCTCGGCTTAGGCGGCTTGATTGGCGTCGTCGCTGTTGCGATTAAGCACGAGTTTGCGCTCGCCGTGATTGGCGGCCTGTTCGTGCTCGAAGTGATGTCTGTTGTCCTGCAGGTGAGCTGGTTCAAGATTACCAGAAAGCTCACGGGCGAAGGCAAGCGGATCTTTTTGATGGCGCCGCTTCACCACCATTTCCAAAAGAAGAATTGGCCAGAGACGCGCGTCGTTGTCCGGTTCTGGATTCTGTCGCTTTTATTCGCCCTTGCCGGCCTTGCCACATTGAAGCTGAGGTAGCCCGAACCCGATGATCCCCATCACCGAATATGCCGGGCGCGATGTCGCCGTCTATGGCCTCGGCCGCACCGGACTATCCGCTGCGAAAGCCTTGGCTGCGGGCGGTGCACGGGTGCATGCCTGGGATGATGGCGATGCGGCGCGGCTGAAAGCCGAAGCGGAAGGGGTGAATGTCAGCGACATCAATAAGCGCGATTGGCAGAAATTCGCCGCGCTCGTGCTGTCGCCGGGCATTCCGTACCGCTTCCCGCAACCGCATCGCTTGGTGCGGATGGCGGAAATGATGAATGTGCCTGTGGTCGGCGACATGGAATTATTTGCGCGCGCGGTGCAAGCTCTGCCGGAAAAAGGCCGCCCCAAGATTATTGGGATTACCGGCACCAATGGCAAATCGACGACCACTGCGTTAATCGGGCATATCCTCAAAGAAGCCGGACGAGACGTCCGAATTGGCGGAAATATCGGCACTGGCGTGCTGGATATGGCGGCTTTAAACGCCAATGCCGTTTATGTGCTCGAGCTCTCGTCTTATCAGCTCGATCTGGTTGAGAGCCTGCGCTGCGACGTTGCGGTGTTCTTGAACCTTTCGCCCGACCATTTGGATCGCCATGGCGGCATGAATGGCTACGTCGAGGCCAAGAAGCGGATTTTCGCCAATCAGCGCATCCGAGATGTCGCGGTCATCGGGATTGATGATCCGCAGAGCCAAGCCATTGCCATGGGACGGCAACGTCCGGGCGCGGCGCGTGTCGTGCAAATCAGTTCTGAGTTTGGGCTGGCGCGCGGGGTCAGCGCGGTTGACGGTCATCTGTATGATAGCACCGGCGGACAAGCCATACGGGTCGGCGATTTGGCCGAAGCCGAAGCCCTGCCGGGACGCCATAATTACCAAAATGCCGCTGCGGCTTATGCGGCCTGCCACGCCTTAGGGGTGTCACCGGGCCGGATTATGAGCGCCATTCGCAGTTTCCCCGGGCTTGCCCACCGTATGGAATTTGTTGGCGAAGTAGAGGGCGTGCGGTTCGTCAATGACAGCAAGGCGACCAATGCGCAGGCGGCTGAACAGGCGTTGAAAACCTGGCCGAAAGTCCATTGGATTGCCGGCGGTGTCGCCAAAGCAGACGGCATCGCGCCGCTGGCGCCTTGGTTTGATCGGCTCGAGCAAGCCTATTTGATTGGCGAAAGCGAAGCCGATTTTGCCAAAACCTTGAAAGGCAAAGCCAAGACTGTGAAGTGCGGTACGTTGGAGGCGGCGGTGCAAGCGGCTTTTGATGCCGCAAAGGCCTCCGGCGCGGCCAATCCGATTGTGCTCCTGTCCCCCGCCTGTGCAAGTTTCGACCAATTTAAAGATTTTGAAGCACGTGGTGATGCATTCCGTGAAATTGTGCGGCGTCTCGCGGCACAAGTCGAACCTCAAAAGGAAGCTGTTTAGGAGCACGTCATGGTCGAAGTTGCCCTCCGCCCGCGGTCAACCACCGGGCGTCTGATCGAGTGGCAGCGCGGCTTAGACTGGCCGATCCTGATGTCGGCGGTGTTGTTATTGTCGGCCGGACTGTTGCTGTCGCTCGCCGCTGGACCGCCGGCCGCTGACCGTCTCGGCTATTCTGATGATTTCTTTTTTGTCCGCCGGCACGCCATGTTTGTCGGCGCCGCTGTTACACTGATGATGGGCGTTAGCGTCTTGGACAAAGTCTGGGCGCGCCGGCTCGCAGCTTTGGTGTTTATCGGGTCACTGGCTCTGCTCGCCTTCATTCTGATCTCAGGGCATGAAGCCAAAGGCGCGCGGCGCTGGCTGCGCGTCGGAACCTTCAGCTTGCAGCCGTCTGAATTCGTCAAGCCGGCGTTGATCGTCTTAACCGGATGGCTTTTGGCGCAGCGCCAAATATATCCCAAAGGGCCGTGGGCGGCGATTACCCTGGTCTTTTTCTGTGTCACGCTCGGTTTTTTCTTGCTGCAACCAGATGTTGGCCAATCCGCGCTTCTGACCGCCGCCTTTATTGTCACCTTCTTCGTCTCAGGCTTGCCGTGGCGCTGGGCGGCGATCTTTGCCGGTGGCGGCGCAGCGTTATCGGGCGTGCTTTACGCAACGCTGCCGCATGTCCGGTTTCGGGTGAATTCTTTCCTCAATCCAACCGACTATGACACGTATCAAATCGACAAAGCCTCTGAAGCCATTGGCCGCGGCGGCCTGTTCGGGGTCGGCCCAGGTGAGGGCAAAATCAAAACTGCGTTGCCGGATGCGCATACCGATTTCATTTATGCCGTGATGGGGGAAGAGTTCGGCTATATCGCTGCGGCGGGTCTGATTTTTGTTTTCGGCTTTATGGTCTGGAAGGGCCTCCGCGCAGCGGCGCGATTGCATGATCCTTATCCGCGCGCGGCAGCCACCGGACTTTTTGCGCTTTTTGGCCTTCAGGCGGCCACAAATATCGCTGTAAATGTCAGCCTCATCCCGCCAAAAGGCATGACTTTGCCGTTCATTTCTTATGGCGGATCTTCAATGATCGGGACGGCGCTCACGCTTGGCTTGGCGCTGGCTCTAATAAGACGCGGTCAAACCCGCTAGAAAGGCTGAGATGACCGACAAACCGCTGGTTGTGATAGGCGCAGGCGGCACGGGCGGGCACATGTTCCCGGCGGCGGCCTTTGCAGAAGAAATGGCGACGCGTGGCTGGGAAGTTGGCTTGATCAGCGATGATCGCGGATTGCGCTATGCTGAGACCTTTCCGGCGAGCTGGAAAACGCAAGTTGAAGCCGCCAGTCCGAATATACGAAAGCCATGGACGCTGCCGGGCACAGCGCTGAAACTCCGCGCCGGTGTGAATGCGGCGCGCCGGCGCTTTCGCCAGCAGAAAAAGCCGGCCCTGATTGCGGGCTTTGGTGGTTATCCTGCCTATCCCGCGCTTGAAGCGGGCAAAAGCATGAAAATTCCGCTTCTGATCCACGAACAGAATGCCGTGCTTGGGCGCGTGAACCGGGTGTTCGCGCGGCGCGCAGCTGTCGTTGCGTCGGGTTTTGCGCGGCTCGATCGCCTGCCCAGCGGCGCCAACCACCAGCCAATTGGCAATCCCGTGCGGGCCCAAGTCGCCGCGATGCGCGACGCGGAGTATCCTTCAACGGACGGCGATCTTACCGTGTTTATAACGGGCGGGTCGCAAGGCGCGCGGATCCTCGGCGAAGCCATTCCATTGGCCATCGCGAACCATATTCCGGCGCCCTTGCGGGCGCGGCTCAAAATCGTCCAGCAAGTGCGGGAAGAGCAGCTAGAGGACGTGCGGGCGATTTATGACAAAGTCCAAGTCGATGCGACGCTGCAACCCTTCTTTTCGGATATGCCAGAACGCCTCGCCGCTGCGCATTTGGTCATTGCGCGGTCCGGCGCGGGCACGGTCAGTGAAATCGCCGCGGTGGGGCGGCCATCAATCTTGATCCCGCTCAAAATTGCCATGGACAATCACCAAGAAGCAAACGCCGAAGGCCTCGTCGACGCTGACGCCGCGGATATGTTGCTGGAAGACAATCTATACCCGAATTTGCTCGGCGAACTCTTGGCGGTGCGGCTCGGTGATGGCGAAGACTTGGCCGCGCGAGCAAGCGCCGCGAAAGCAGTTGGGAATATTCATGCAGCGCAAGATTTGGCGGATTTGGCGGAAGAGGTTGCGGGGCGTCCCTAAACTAAGCCGCACGGCAGCCATGCGTCTTATGCATCTTCGCCGCTTTCAACCAATCCCAGCCAAACGCCTCGTCTGAATCGCCATTCGTTTTGCGATGCTCGAGCTTGGCCAAAGCCTCCTCGAGCGTTGGTTCATGCCCTTCCGGCACCCACCACATGACGAAATGCATTTCGCCCATCACCTCGAACCACTCCTCGCGGCGCTCATAGAATTTCTTGTGGACGGTGCTCCAGACGAATTTTTCCAGGCTCTCAATATCCGTCCAAACCGTCATGTTCGAGACAAATTGCGGGTCACCTTCAAGACAGGTTTCAGTGTTGCCGGTGCCCGGTTCGCCAGACCCTTCCATCATCCACACAAAGCCCGGCATTTGCTTGCCGAGGCCGTTGATGAAATCGAGATTGTCCATGAAGTCTTTGACTTTGGGATCATCCGTGGGAGCGACAAGTCGGCCTATATTTAGCTCTGCCAGATGCATGGTCATGTTCGCTCCTTTTTTCTGCCATGTCAGATAGGCATGAATAGCCTGACAAAACCAGCCTGTTTTGGTCAGGACAGCCCTGATCTTGCCTCGCGGCGGCGGAACAGGCTAATCGCAACAAGATCAACCCATCGGATGGACACGCGCGATGAAACCTTCCCCAACACCTTTTCCCCTCGGCCCCGCTCATCTTGTTGGCATTGGCGGGATTGGGATGTCCGGTATTGCGGAAATTATGATGAATTTGGGCTACCAAGTTCAAGGCTCAGATATGCGCGAAAGCGCCAATGTGCAGCGCCTGCGCGATCGCGGCGCAGTGGTTCATATCGGCCATGTCGCAGAAAATGTGACGGGCACCAGCGCGGTGATTATCTCATCCGCAATCAAAGACGATAATGTCGAAGTGCAAGCGGCCCGTGCAGCCGGGATCCCGGTTGTGCGGCGCGCTGACATGCTGGCAGAGATTATTCGCCTAAAATGGACCGTCGCTGTTGCTGGGACACATGGTAAGACCACCACAACAACTATGGTGGCGGCGCTGCTCGACGGCGCCGGAATTGACCCGACTGTGATCAATGGCGGCATCATTAATGCTTACGGATCGAACGCCAAAGCTGGGGATGGCGATTGGATCGTGCTTGAAGCCGACGAGTCCGACGGGACGTTTATGAAAATCCGTCCAACCATTGCCATCGTCACCAATATGGATCCCGAACATATGGAGCATTATGGCTCCATGGATGCGCTGCGCGATGCGTTCGATACCTATGTCGGAAATATTCCCTTCTATGGCTTTGGCGTCTTATGCACCGATCATCCTGAAGTCGCGGCCATGGTGGCTCGCGTGTCGGACCGCCGGATCATCACTTATGGTTATAATCGCCAAGCCGATGTGCGGGCAGTGAACCTGCAACCCTCGGCCGATGGCGTGACGTTCGATGTCATGATCCGGGCTCAGCTCAACGCCGCAGAGCGCGTTATCGAACAGGTCTTTTTGCCGATGGCGGGCGAGCATAATGTGTCCAATGCTTTGGCCGCGATTGCGGTTGCCGTCGAGCTCGGCGCCACAAACGAGCAGTTGCGGGACAGTTTGAAAGCATTTGGCGGGGTGAAACGCCGCTTTACCGCTGTCGGGGAGTGGAATGGTATCAAGATTATCGATGACTATGCCCACCATCCAGTTGAGATTGAAGCCTGCCTGAAAGCCGCGCGCGCGATCCAAGGCCAAGGCCGCGTCATCGCGATCTCACAACCGCATCGCTATTCGCGCTTGAACGACTTGTTTGAAGATTTCGCGCAATGCTATCGCGAGGCGGATATTGCCGTCATCACCCCCGTCTTTGCCGCCGGCGAAGCGCCGATTGACGGGGTGGATCATGCGTCTTTGGTGCAAAGCATGCGAGGACATGGTCACAAACAAGCGCAAGTCTTAACCGACTTAGACGCCCTACCGGCCTTTATCCGCGAGACAGCACAGCCTGGGGATATGGTTGTATGCATGGGCGCGGGCAGCATTTCAGCGCATGCCAATGCTTTGATTGAAGCCTTAGAAGGGTAAACAGCACCGGGCAAATTGATAAGGATTTGCTCTGCGATCTGTAACATTTGGCGGCGATACTGTTCCTCGGATGGAGTGAGGGGTCGCAGCGTGCTGCTCAGAACGATTGCGCTTTGTTTAGGCTTAGCAACAGTTACAGCGACAAGCGTTATGGCGAACCATTCGCCGGACGCAGAACCCGTGTTGCGTTTGCGTCTGCAGGACCCGGTCGCGGTGCCGACGACACTGCCTATGCTCCGCCCAAGATTTGACGCCGATGAGACGCCGCGGATTGCGACTGTGCCAAAGCCGCGTGTGACGTTCGAAGATGCTGGACGAGTGGGCAAATTCGCTTTTGTGCGGACACCGCATCCCAATCTTGTCCTCGCCGTCGGCGCGACCGATGATCATGCTGAACTCGGCCGACAAATTGACCGTGCGATTATGTTCGATCAGGGATCTTCAGGGTTTTACGATCAGAACCATGATACCGCGCCTTTCATCGGGATTGGCTTGAAAACCAATTCGCAAGACCGCCGATGGTCCGTCGATGCCACAATTGGTGCTGGCCTCATGGCGCATCAGGATCACACGCGATTGTCGAATGCTGCATTTACTGATGAGGCGGGGGCGTTCGAGACAGAGGCGCGCGCCAATCTTCGTTTGCGCCTGGCGTTTTAGCGCGTGCTTTACTGAATAATCCCGGCCGTAGCGCTTTCGGCCATCGCATTGGCGGCCCGAATGGCTTGATTGACCGACGCAACCACAGCGTCAGAGGCGCTTGAGCTCAGGCATTGTCCTGCCGCAATGGCGGTGATGCGCTCTGCATGTGTCTCGAGCAGTTCGGCGTCGAAATTATAAGGCAACAAATCAACCGCGTGGGCCAGAGCGATGGTCAAACAAATGCGCTCATGCACGGCGCCAGTGTCTTCAAACATGGCCTGCGCCATTTCTGCCTTTAACGCCGTCTCCATGGCCGGTGAGGCTTCTGGCCAAATCGTCCGCGTGAACAAGCCAAACACTTTGGTGCTTTCACGCGACAGGGCGCCAAGATGGCAGAGCTCATCTGCGATGGTCGCGATAAAGTCGGTTTGCGCCCCAAGTTGGCCGATCCAGTAAGCGAGACCCTGGGGTTTTGGGGCGGCCCCGATGGCCGTGTCGCACATGGATAGAAATGCCCCAAGCTCGAGACTATGGCGCAGTGGCACGACCAAGTCCGGATCAGATTGCAGCTCAACCGCCTTGTGCAAAAATAGATCAGCCAGGGCTGCGCCGGCCAGCGCCGGTTGATAATATCCGTCCTCGGTTTTTCCGGTTTTGTCATTCAAAGACAAAAGAAGAAGGGCTTGAGGCAGAGTGATGTCCATCGGCAGGCTCGCTGTTAAACACTGGAGTTCAGTTGCTTTCGATGTCATCGCCTCTTCCCGTGATTGCCGACAAGGATTACGCCAAATTATGACCTTTGATTTCTCCAGCTTGCCCGAGTTTCGCGGCAAAATGATGAAGAATGCGGCACTTGCCCCTTATACCTGGTTTCGGGTCGGCGGGGCAGCGGATCTGCTTTTTCTACCAGCGGATGACGACGATTTAAGCGCTTTCCTCAAACAGCTGCCGCGTGACGTCCCAGTCACTGTCATGGGAGTTGGCTCAAACACAATTGTTCGGGACGGCGGTATTGAAGGCGCTGTGATCCGATTGATGGGGGCGTATTGGGGCCAAATTGAGATATCGTCTGAGGGGGTGAGCGCCGGCGCCGGCGCTTTGGATCTCCGGGTCGCAAAAGCGGCGGCCAAAGCCGGGGTGTCGGGGCTTTCTTTCTTGTCTGGTATTCCCGGCTCAATTGGCGGCGCCGTGCGGACCAATGCGGGCTGTTATGGGCAAGAGCTGAGCGATGTGCTGATCGCGCTGCACGGCGTCACTCGCGCTGGTGAAAAGGTGCGCATGACCGCTGATCAGATCGCGTTCTCGTACCGCCACACAGACTTAGCCAGCGATATTGTGGTGACGCGTCTCGAATTAAAAGCGCAAGCTGGCGGCGATCCAGCCGCGCTCGAGGCAGAGATTGCCGCGCACCAGGCACGGCGTGCTGAAACCCAACCGATCACCGAAAAAACGGGCGGATCAACGTTTGCCAATCCTGATCCCCCTGGAACGCCGGATGCGCGCTCGAGTTGGAAACTGATCGACGCCGCGGGGTGCCGCGGCCTGCGTGTCGGCGGCGCCATGGTCAGCGAAAAGCACTGCAATTTTTTGATCAATGCGAGCGCTGCCACAGCCGCTGATATTGAAGCGCTGGGCGAACTTGTCCGGGCCCGCGTGCTGGCGCACTCCGGCGTCGACTTACGCTGGGAAATTCGCCGGATCGGGCGATTGCAAAGCGTTTAGAATGTGCCTTTCAAGCGCAAGGTCAGGATGTTGCCGAAATTCCGGCTGCGATCCTCGATCCGATCAATCCCGGTTGGGGCGTAGACAATGCGCTGAAAATTGTCGTCACTGTCGAGCAAATTGGCCAAGAAAATCGACCCGGTCATGCCGTAAATGTCTTTGTGTTCGATAAAGCCCCAGGCAAACCCTTTGGGCTGTGAGAAGAGACGCCGGACATTGCTGCGAAAGTTTGGGGCATTTTCGAACCGCTCATAATTCAGTCCCCACGCCCAATCAGTATTGGGGATGTCATGGCGAAACTCGAGCTCGTAATAGTAGATTGTGCTGCCATTAAAATCGCGGGTGACGCCGGAAAATGGGTCATCGACAAATGTATCTTGCGCGAAGGTCTCGAAATCGAGCTGCGCGCCTTTCCAGCCGAAATTATCAAATTTGAGTGTGCCCTCAATCTCGACAGCAATGCGAGAGGCAGAGTCGATATTGCCTGGACCCTCGCCATTTCCGATCGGCACGAGCGAGTTTAGATCTTCAATCTCGTCGCCAAAAATTTCTGCCGTCACGGCGCCCCAAGTGCCAAAGTCTTTCTCAACCTCAAGCGCAACGCGCCAGCGTTGATCGGGGACAATATCATTATTGCCGACGCTATCATCGCCTTGGTTCAAATCGACGCTGCTGACAAAGTCGAAGAAATTAAGCTGACCGACTATGCGTTGTACGGAGGCGTTGACGGTGGTGCTTTCATCCACCGTCCAGGCCAATGATGCGGACCCTTTAGGACGGGTAAAATTACGGGTTTGTCCAGACGGGCCATCAGACATAATTTCCGATTGCTCCGCCCCGAGCGAAACTTGCAAACGGACTTTCGGGCTCAGTTGGCGGCCATGCGTGACAAAGGCTTCGCCGCGTTTTTCTTCAACGCGAACCGCATCGGCGCTGTTCTCAACAATCGAAACTGACTCGAACGTATCGCCGCTAAATTGCACGGCCTCACTGTCGAGCGTGTTAAGCGCGCCCTCGATCGAGAATTGCCAATCGGAATTATTCTCGCCGGTGAGATTATATTCGCTGCGGAGAATGCTCTCGCTCTCATCGACGCTGCGATCGAAAATCCGATTGCTGAGATCCGAGCCATCCAAATCGGCGCCAAAAAAGCGCGACCGGGTCGGGCTGTGTTCGTTACGTTGCAGACCGATAAATTTCAAACGGCCCGGCCCGAAATCGAGCTCATAATCGCCGCTAATTTCGCTATTCCACTCATTCTCTTTGAATTGGAAAACGGTCTGGCGCAGGAGCTCGCCATCAGGCGAAAAGACCGAACTGGTTTCACGCTCGTCCGGTTCCCATAAATTGTATTCGGCGTTGAAATTGGCGATGTGCCCATTCGCTGGTTTCCAGTTCAGGCTACCATTCAAATTGACAAAATCAGCAATAAAAGTCCCGTCTTCTTCGCGATATTCGATCAGGTTCCCTTGACCATCGAAAATGTTCTCGCGCCCCGCGGCGGCGCCGCGATTGGGTTCGGTTTCAACGCCAACAGTCCAGCCTAAAGCGCCGGCCTGGCCATTCACCGAAAGCTCAACCCAATCATAGGCCGGGGGTAGGTTTTCGCGGTAGCGCTGACGATAAGTCCAAGTTCCTGAAATACCGTTGGCTGTGGCGACCACATTCGCCACTTGTCCGCTGAGCCCGGGAATATCCAAATCAGCGCCGTCGACAATTTCGATCCGCTCAACATTCGTTGCTGGAATGCGCGATAGAACATTCCGGGCGCTGGTCGACTTTGATGAGATACGCTGGCCGTTGATTAGGATGTTCTCTTGGGCCTGCCCGAAGCCGCGTTGGCCGTCATCCCCGGTAATCGTGAAGCCTGGAATTTGGCTGACCATATCCAGGGCTGTCCGTGGTGCGAACTGCTCGAAATCGGCGATGGTAAAGGTACGCGTATCCTCGCCTTGTGTCGTCGGCGTCTGTGCATACAGCGGAAGAGGGAAGCCGATGAGCAGCCCAGCGAGGAAACTTTTTTTCATTTTATTTTGGCTCCAAAGAGTCCGATCCCGACGCGATTGCGTTGCGGTTGTGTTACATATGTAACGCGTCGCATACAACCCCTCAGGGCCGATTTTTTTTAAATTGTTTTGAATTCGAGCGCCTGTTCCCTCGCTCAAGGGGGACATCAGGTGTCTTCGTGTCACAAATGTGGCGGCCTGCGAAATATTTCTCCTGACAGGGAAGAAATAGACCTCGCCGCGGGTTGGCCTTCGCTCTGGCGCGAAAAAGAATCTTCACACACCCAGCCAGCCTTAAGAGAGTTTTACGACTTTGCTGCAAAATTAAACGCAAGTGGATCGCGCCGCGTGGTGACTGCCGATCTGTTTGATGGTGTAGAACAAGTTGTTTCACAGACGTCCTTAAGCGGCGCATCAAGCATTCTCGGCGACCGAGCTTGGACGGGATTCGCAGATAATGGCGATGTGGATCAAGGACAGAAAATGGCCAGGGCTAAAGGCAAAAAATCAGCGCCCGAACCGGAGATAATCCTCGAGCGGACTCAGATTTCATCGGTCATCTTTGGCCTCGTCATGGTCGTCGCCTTGATCGTAGCGGGCGCCGCTATGTTGGGCGGGTCGCTATCACAAATGGGCAAACGCTGGGGCAGCGCCATGGACGGCGTCTCTAGGTCTGTCGGGCTATCCGTCGGAACCGTCGAAGTGATTGGGCTCGAACATGTGCCGGCAGTGGCGCGCGACGTAAAGTCGGCGGCGATGATTGAGCCTGGCGAGAATATGTTTCGGGCCGACCCGCATGCGATTCGTCGCCGCGTCGAAGGCACGCAATTGGTCACTAAAGTCCGGGTCTACCGACTATGGCCTGACACAGTCATGATTTACGCCAACGCGGCCGAACCGACAGCGCTTTGGAATGATGGCGAGCGCTGGGCCGTGGTCGACAGTCTCGGACGCTTGATGAGCCGGGTGCGCGCGTCGGATCATCTGACGCTGACAAAAGCTGTCGGGGTTGGCGCCCCGGAAGCGGTGCCGGCTCTGGAAACCGCATTTTCCATCGCCCCGAGCCTGCGTGATGAGACCGATTTTGCCCGCCGTGTGGCGAGCCGGCGTTGGGATTTGGTTCTAAAGTCTGGCGCCGTGATGAAACTGCCGGTCGATGAGCATCTGACAGATAGTATGGAATTCTTTGCAACGGTCGGCACCGCGGCCGAGCTGACGCGTCGCCCTTTGAGTGTGATTGACCTCCGAATTGGCGGGCAAGTGTTCCTGACCCCAGCGGCGAAACCAATGGAAGGGGCGGCTTAATGGCGACCAGTGAGCGCAGACTAAAGCCGAGACACGTCGGCAAAGCTGGCACCGTGATGGCGGCGCTCGATATTGGTTGTTCGAAGATTGCTTGTCTGATCGGACGGGTTGATCCCGGCAGCCGCGCCGGTTTCGCCTTTATGGGCGGCGGGCGTCAGCAAAGCCGCGGTTTTAATGGCGGCTCTATTACCGATATTGAAGCGCTCGAAAGATCTATTCGGCTCGCCGTCGAAGACGCGGAGCGCGAAGCCGGTGAGCGCATTGACCGGGTCATTCTCGGCATTACCGGCCCAAAAGTCGACAGTCAGCTGGCGGAAGCTGAAATTGATCTCGGCCAACGCGAGATCACCAGCCATGATGTGCAAAAGGTTTGGGCGCAGGCGCTGACGAAAATCGTTCCCAAAGACCGGGAACTGCTCGGCGCTTATCCAGTTATGTATGGCGTCGATGACCAGGATGATATTCGCGATCCGGTTGGCATGATTGGCGAACGTGTCCGCGTGCTTCTTAACGTCGTCACCGCGCCGAAATCCCTCGTCAAAAACTTGAAAGAATGCGTGCTGCGCGCCCATCTTGGGATCGAACGCATCGTTCCATCAGCGCTGGCGAGCGGCTCAGGTTCATTGATTGAGGATGAGATCGAGAATGGCGCCGTCTGCATCGATTTTGGCGGCGGCGTGACCTCCGTCTCAGTGTTTATGAATGGCGCGCCGGCCTGGCTCGACTTGGTCAAAGTCGGCGGATCGCGTGTCACCAGCGATATTGCCCATGGCATTGGGACAACTTTTGCGGCGGCGGAACGGCTGAAAACGCTGCACGGCACAGCGGATGAAAACGGTCCAGGCATGGCGGAACGGATTGAAGCACCGCGCCTTGGCGATGATGGCCGGCTAAAAGCCAGCCGCATGACGCGCGGCGAACTGACAGCAATCATCGCCCCCCGGATCGAAGAATTGTTCGAAATGGTACAGGCGCATCTGACCGCCAGTCCGTTGCGGCCGATCTTGCCAAGACGCACCGTTCTCACCGGCGGCGCCAGTCAATTGGCGGGCGTGCGGGAGCTTGCTTCAGAGGTGTTGAAACAGCCTGTACGGCTCGGACGGCCAATTGACGCTGATGTTTTAGGTGAAAATTATGGGAATCCGGCCTTTTCCACAGCTGCAGGTCTGATAAGCTATGAGCTGAAGGGGTTTGCCGATGCATCTCGGGCTGGGAGTGCAGCGGTTTTAGCCGGCTCTGAGGCCGGGCGTGGAGTGTTTGCCAAGATCTTAATGTGGATCCGCGAAAATTTTTGAGCGAGATGACAGTCATTTAAGAGTCTTTTAGGCGAAGCCGGTCATTCTACGCTCAGACTCAGTCTAAGGCGTGTAGAATAAAGAGATCGGAAACAGGGCATGACTAAAGAACTCAAACCACGAATAGTCGTCATCGGCGTTGGTGGAGCTGGTGGGAACGCCGTCGACAATATGATCGAAGCGAACCTGCAAGGCGTCGAGTTCTATGTTGCTAATACCGACGCCCAAGCAATGCGCCGGTCAAAGACTGAAAATCGTATTCAACTCGGACTTGAGACGACCTCTGGGCTCGGCGCCGGCGCACGTCCTGAGGTTGGCGAAGCCTCCGCCGAAGAATCAATGCCTGAAATCCTCGAAGCGCTTGAAGATGCCCATATGGTCTTTGTCGCCGCGGGCATGGGCGGCGGCACCGGGACTGGCGCGGCGCCTGTGATTGCCAAAGCCGCGCACGATAAGGGTATTCTGACCATTGGGGTTGTGACCAAACCGTTTGGGTTTGAAGGCGCGCACCGGATGGACACTGCTGAAGCCGGCCTTGAGCGGATGAAGGACGTGGTCGACACATTGATCGCTGTCCCCAACCAAAACCTGTTCCGCATCGCGAACGAGCGCACGACCTTTGCTGAGGCCTTCCGCATGGCCGATGATGTGCTCTATTCCGGCGTGCGCGGGATTACAGATTTGATGATTATGCCCGGCCTGATCAATCTCGATTTTGCGGACGTGCGGACAATTATGAAGGGCATGGGCACAGCGATGATGGGCATGGGCGAAGGCGAAGGCGAAGGCCGCGCTTTAGAAGCGGCCCGCTCAGCGATTGACAACCCATTGCTCGACGATGTCTCGATGAAAGGGGCACGCGGCGTCCTGATCAACATTACGGGCGGCTATGACATGACGCTGTTTGAGCTTGACGAAGCGGCCAACGAAATCCGCCGCGAGGTCGATGCGAACGCCAATATCATTCTCGGCTCGACGTTTGATCCTGAATTAGAGGGCCGGATCCGCGTATCTGTTGTCGCTGCCGGCGTCTCCAGCCAAGAAGCGGCAGTGTCTCTGCCGTCTCGTTCACCGGTTGCTGAGCCAATAGAAGCGCCGATCGTGGTCAATCAGCCAATTATGACGACCGCTGAAACCGATGTGCGTCCGGACTTCAAGGGCCGTCCATTGCCAGCGGCGCATGTTGAAGCGCAAGAGGGAGCAGATACCGTCTCTGCCGATGCCGCCTTCTCGAAACCTGTTGCAGAGTCGCCTGCCGGCTTCTCAAACCTGTTCGGATGGCGCCGCGAAGATACGGTCAGCGACAATGATACAGACGATGAGCCATCGGTTATTGTGTCAAAAACTGATGATCATCCGAAAGCTGCAGCGTTTGATGATGAAGACCTGGAAATCCCAGCCTTTTTGCGGCGTTCAGCCAATACATAAGCCTTACAAATTAGTCACATTGAGCCGTCCGACCCCGGACGGCTCTGGCTTTTTTTGATCCTGCAACATTACGCAATAATGCTTGTGTTGAGATTCCGCCGCTGAAGGGTCTTATGCAAGTCTACAGGGAGAGTAGGCTTGGGCGTAGTAGAGTATCAGAACACCCTCAACACAGCCGTGATTTGCGCCGGCGTTGGCGTGCATTCCGGCGCGCGCGCACGAATGGTGATTAAACCGGCTGAGGCGAATACCGGCATTCGATTCCGACGGAGCGATATCGACCTTTGCGACGATATTCTCGCCCGCGGCGATCATGTCACGGAAGTCCAGCTTGGGACCACATTGACCAATGAAGCCGGCCACAGCGTCGCCACCGTAGAACATTTCCTGGCGGCCTGCGCCGGCATGGGGCTCGACAATTTATTGGTCGAAATCGATGGCCCTGAAGTGCCGATCATGGATGGCTCTTCTGCGGTCTTTTGCGAGCTTTTTCATAATGCCGGGTTGAGAGTTCAAACCACTTTGCGCCGCCGGATCCGGATCTTGGACACGGTTGAAGTGCGCGATGGCGTGAAATGGGCACGGCTCAGCCCGTCTCAGGACAATGTTCTGACGTTAAAAGCCAAGATCGAGTTTGAAACCAAAGCCATTGGCACGCAGCAAATGGCCATGCGTCTGATGCCGGGCCTGTTTGCCCGCGACATTGCGTTTGCCCGGACGTTCGGGTTCGCGAGAGATGTTGAGACCCTTAAAGCGATGGGGCTCGCGCGTGGCGGATCACTGGAAAACGCCGTCGTCATTGACGGCGATGACATCGTCAATCCCGAAGGCCTGCGCAGCGATGATGAGTTTATTCGCCACAAATTGCTCGATGCGATTGGCGATCTGATGCTGGCGGGAGCGCCGATTGCGGGGCTTTATGAAGCTCGCCAACCGGGCCATGCGATGAATAATAAGCTTGTGCGGGCGCTGTTAGAAAAGCCTGAGGCTTGGTGCTGGGAAACCGATGCTGAACGCCTAAACGCTGCGAACCTACGCGAGACAGTCTCAGCTTAAAGCCAATCTGGCGCGGCGGTTTTTGTGCGGTCTAAATCCCGGATCTCAGGCTGTGGATGTCGCTCTAGCAGCAATTCGATGATCCGATCGGCGACGCGGCCAGCTTCCCGCAGCGGCTGATATTCCCAGATATCAATTGTGCGCTCGAGCCAACGCGCGCATCCGCGTTCAATCAGGCTGGCATGCAAGCGATCAAATTTTGGCGCGCTGCCCTGCAATTTTGCGATATGAACCGGCAGTCCGTGCCAGGCTGCATCTGATAGCATATTGGCGCTATCTTCGGTCACCACGGCGGCATCAGAATAGAGTAACCAGGCCAAATAGGGGTTTGGGCCATCCTGCTCATTCGCCCAGAAGGCGGCGCCGACACGGTCGGCAAATTGCCGAAACGCGCTGACCACCGACACCGGTGTTCTGCGCGAGCAGGTGATCCGCAAGCGCCACCCGTCTGTCGCGGCGCGGTCGAGCTGAGAGATTAAATCTGTCGCTGCCCGGCGACTGAATTTGTGGGCTTTTGAATCGCCGCCGAGAATGATGACTGCCGATTTACCGGTCTCATCAGCTAAATCGGCAAAGGCTTGGCCGGCCTGTTCGATCGCATCTTCCGAGAAATGGGTCGGCGAACCGGTTGTTTTAATCACATTCTCGCCGGTAAGCGCATCATGCTCAGGAACAATAACCAAGTCGAATCGCGCCGGATCAGATTTTGGATCTAAGACCTGGACCGCGAGCGTTTTTTGGCCGCTCCAGCCGCGCACCGCAGCCGTATAAGGCGCGCTGCGGCGACCGGCGGCGATCCACAGCGATGGCCAAGGACTGGTCAGAAGCGCTCTTTGAGCTGTCGGCAGCGCCATGCGCGGCGCCGGCCAGTTGCTGCCTGGGAGCCATGTCCACGGGCGGCGTGGGTGAAGGGTTAAAGGCGCGGCGCGATGACCTTGGCCATTGATATGTCCGATTTGCAGCCATCGACGTGTTTCGGAGAGCGCCGCAATGATCGCGCGGACTTGCGCCGCGTTACCAGCTCGCCCGTCGCTAACCGCCCAAATCGAGGGGCCAAGTGGAGATTCAAGCGAGCTCATGCGGCCCTGCCTGCCAGAGTTCGCCTATCAGTTGAAGAAAAAACCAAGCTTAGATGTATTTTACTTCAGCGATTTCATAGACGCGGGCGCCGCCCGGGGCTGCGACTTCTGCCTCATCGCCTTCGCCTTTGCCGATCAGCGCACGCGCCATTGGCGATGTATTTGAAACTTTGCCGAGGGAGATATCGGCTTCGTCCTCGCCGACGATTTGATAAGTCGACTCGTCCTCGGTATCGACATCAACGATGGTGACGGTGGCGCCAAAAACGACTTTCTCGCCTTTGATTTTGGCCAAATCGATCACATCCGCGCGCGACAGTTTATCCTCAAGCTCAACGATACGGCCTTCAATAAACGACTGTTTTTCCTTCGCCGCGTGGTATTCTGCATTCTCCGAGAGGTCGCCATGTTCACGGGCTTCCGCGATCGCTTGAATGATCGCTGGGCGCTCAACAGACTTCAGATTTTTCAATTCTTCATCGAGGGCGGCATAGCCTCCCGCGGTCATAGGTGTGCGTTGCATGAATTCGTACCGTTCTTTGGGTCTTACGCCATCATTCCTTCAGACGTAGCGTCCAATCAAAAAGCAAGCCGGTCAAGTAGTGTAAAACGTCAGCTTTCGCAAGTTATGCTTTTTGCAAGGCCCGGACAGAAAGAGGTTTTTCGCGTATCGCGCGAATTGCTTTCACGGCCGCGCGCGATGCTGACAGGGTCGTGAAATAAGGAATGTTCTGGATCAATGCGGTGCGCCGGATTGATTTCGAATCCTTACGCGATTGGGCGCCTTCAGTTGTGTTGAGCACCAGCGCTATCTCACCATTGAGAATCGCGTCTTCGATATTCGGTTTGCCTTCGAGGACTTTCTTGACCCGGCGGGCCTGTATGCCGTGCTCTGCCAGAAACTGCTCTGTTCCGGACGTCGCGACGAGTTCAAAGCCCATTTCGGTCAGGCTTTGCGCTGACTCGATGATATGCGGTTTGTCGTCTTCGCGTAGAGAAATGAACACGGTGCCGCTGGTTGGCAGCGTCACACCGGCGCCGATTTGGGCTTTCAGGAACGCCGTCCCAAAATCATCATCCCAGCCCATGACTTCACCAGTCGAGCGCATTTCAGGCCCGAGAATGGGGTCGACATTAGCAAAGCGTGCAAATGGGAAAACCGCTTCTTTGACCGCCACGCGATTGGCCTCGGCATGACGCAGGTCGAAATCGGTGAGGGGTTTGCCGGCCATAATCTTAGCCGCGATGCTGGCCATCGGAGCGCCAACCGCTTTGGCGACAAAAGGCACGGTCCGACTGGCCCGCGGGTTGGCTTCGAGGACGAAAATATCCTCACCCTTGACGGCATATTGAATATTGATCAGCCCTGACACTTTGAGCGCTTTGGCAAGGGCAATGGTTTGCTCACTGAGGCGGCCAACAATGGCCGGCGACAGGGTGTAAGGCGGCAGAGCGCAGGCGCTGTCACCGGAATGGACGCCGGCTTCCTCAATATGTTCCATAATCCCGGCAACGTGGACATTTTGACCGTCGCACAAGGCGTCGACATCAACTTCGATCGCATCGGATAAGTAGCGGTCCAAGAAGAGCGAACCATCGCCGGCAACCGAGAGCGCGTAACCAGCATATTCGCGGACATCTGCATCCGAATGGCAAATTCGCATTGCCGTACCGGACAAGACGAAAGATGGGCGCAGCATGACCGGATAGCCAAGAGTTTGGGCTTTCTCGAGCGTTTCCTCCAAGGACCGAGCCGTCGCTGAAGGCGGCTGCTGAATGCCTAAATTCGACAGCAAAGCCGACCATGATTTACGATCTTCAGCCAAGTCAATGCTGTCCGGGCTGGTGCCGAGAATCGGCACGCCGGCCTGGTTCAGCGGCTGCGCCAGCTTTAACGGAGTTTGGCCACCAAACTGGACAATCACGCCGGCCAGGTCGCCGCAGGCTTGCTCTTTGTGAATAATTTCTGAGACATGCTCTTCCGTGAGCGGCTCAAAATAGAGCCGGTCGGACGTGTCATAATCCGTCGAAACTGTCTCTGGATTGCAATTCACCATGATGCTTTCGACGCCAATGTCTGCCATGGCGAAGGCGGCGTGGCAGCAGCAATAGTCAAATTCAATCCCTTGCCCGATGCGGTTTGGGCCGCCGCCAAGGATGATCGCTTTGCGCCGCTCAGACGGGTCTGCTTCGCAATCCGGAGCGTCGGCGCCAAAGGCGGCGTGTTCATAAGTCGAATAAAGATAAGGGGTTTTTGCAGCGAACTCAGCAGCGCACGTGTCGATCCGTTTATAAACCGGACGGACGCCCAAAACATGCCGGGCGCTGCGAATTTCGGCCTCGTCTTGCCCGGTCAGCTCGCCCAGGCGGGCATCCGAAAAGCCCATTGCTTTGAGGTCTGTAAAGCCGCGTTGATCAGTCGGCAGGCCGTCAGTACGAACCATGTTTTCGGCCTGAACGATCTGTTCAATCTGGCGCAAGAACCAAGGATCTATGCTGGTTAAGGCATGAACGTCGTCAACGCTCAGGCCGATCCGAAAGGCTTGCGCGACAATGCGCAGGCGGTCCGGGGTCTGCTTGCTCAGCGCCTCGCGCAGGGCGCCTTCACCGCTAAACTCTATCTCATTCAAGCCGTTCAGGCCGGTCTCCAGCGAGCATAGCGCTTTTTGAAGGCTCTCCTGGAAATTGCGGCCAATCGCCATGGCTTCGCCGACTGATTTCATCGCCGTCGTCAGCAGCGGTTCCGCGCCTTCGAATTTCTCAAACGCAAAGCGCGGGATTTTGGTGACGACATAATCAATGCTCGGCTCAAAAGAGGCCGGCGTGACGCCGGTAATGTCATTGTCGAGCTCATCCAAAGTATAGCCAACCGCCAATTTCGCGGCGACTTTCGCGATTGGGAAGCCCGTGGCTTTCGAGGCCAGTGCCGAAGAGCGTGAGACGCGCGGATTCATCTCAATCACGACCAAGCGGCCATCTTCAGGGTTGACCGCAAACTGGACATTCGAGCCGCCAGTCTCAACCCCGATCTCGCGCAGCACGGCGAGAGAGGCATTTCGCATCACTTGGTATTCGCGGTCGGTGAGGGTCAGCGCCGGCGCAACTGTGATCGAGTCGCCGGTGTGCACGCCCATCGGGTCAATATTCTCAATCGCGCAAATGATGATGGCATTGTCGGCTTTGTCTCGCACGACCTCCATCTCAAACTCTTTCCAGCCGAGCAGGCTTTCATCCACCAGGATTTGCGCGACGGGTGAGGCAGCGATCCCGGAGCGGCAAATCGCTTCATATTCGGCTTTGTTATACGCCACGCCGCCGCCGGTTCCGCCGAGGGTGAAGGCCGGACGAATAATGGCCGGCAAGCCGACATGCTCAAGCGCGTCGAGCGCGTTCTTAAGGCCCGTAATCCGGTCATAAGAGCCGTCTTCATTCTTCGGCGATGAGACGATTTCAGCTTTCGGGTTTTCTAGGCCAATCCGGTCCATGGCTTCGCGAAAGAGTTTGCGATCTTCGGCCATTTCAATTGCGTCAGCGCGGGCACCGATCAATTCGACCCCGTGCTTAGAAAGAACCCCCGCCTGATCAAGGGCGAGGGCACAATTCAAAGCGGTCTGACCGCCCATGGTTGGGAGCAGGGCGTCGGGCTTTTCGATCTCGATGATTTTTTCGACAAAGTCCGGCGTGATCGGCTCAATATAAGTGGCGTCAGCCAGGCCCGGGTCCGTCATGATTGTCGCCGGGTTCGAATTGACGAGGATCACCCGATAGCCTTCGCCTTTAAGGGCCTTAATCGCTTGCACGCCGGAATAATCAAACTCACAGGCTTGGCCGATAATGATGGGACCGGCACCGATGACAAGAATGGATTGAATATCGGTGCGTTTGGGCATCTGGCTTTCCTTCTTGTCATGCTGCGTAGGCAAACGGGTGGCGTATAGCGGGGAGTCGCAATGACCGGCAAGAGGAAAAAGAGAGACGCGTGTGTTTTATCCGAAATGTGAGGCGCTAAAACTGCTGTCTAAGACGGAATCGCTTCGAACCCGATCAATTCGACCCCTGGTGAGATATAGCCCGGCTTTATAGCCTCTTCGCGTGCCAGATCTGTGGAGAGATATTTCTTATTGTCATCACAGAAGACGGTCGCGACACATGCATGGTGGCCGAGCTGATCCTGGACCATCAAAGCCCCGATCAGATTGGCGCCGGAGGATATGCCGACGGCTAGGCCGAGGTCGGAGGCGAGTTTTTGCGCCATAATGATGGCGTCACCATCGCTAGCGGCGACGATCTCATCCACTTCATCCAGTTTGACGATGGCCGGAATGAAGTCATCCGAGACGCCTTGGATGCGATGGGCGCCGATCTTATGCCCAGTTGAGAGAGTGGGCGATTCGGCGGGTTCTAGTGGGCATACTTTAACGGAGGGATGAGCCGCGCGAAGCGCGCGGCCAACCCCCATGACCGTGCCTCCTGTGCCAACCCCGGCGACGAAGGCATCAGGTGTGCGCTTGATCGCGGCGAGCTGACGCAAGATTTCGGGGCCCGTTGTTGCTTCGTGCGCGCTACAATTGTGAGCATTCGAAAACTGTCGCGGCAGAAACACATCCTCGCGTGTTTCCGCCAGTTGCTCCGTTGCGGCAATCGCGCCGAGAAAACCGCCTGCCTCGCGGCTGACCAGGCAAAGCTCAGCGCCAAGCGAGCGGAGCAAGGATTTGCGCTCATCGCTCATCCAATCGGGCATAAAGATGCGCACCGGATGGCCGAGCGCCCGGCCGAGGGCGGCCATCGCGATCCCGGCGTTTCCGCTGGAGGCTTCGACGATCATGTCGCCCGGTTTCAGCGCGCCACTGTCATAGCCGCATCGCAGGATGTTCAGGGCCATGCGGTCTTTGATGCTGCCGGTTAAATTATAATGCTCGGCTTTGGCATAGATAACACGTCGCGTGCCTTTCCAGTTTAGGTGCACGGCGAGGAGCGGTGTGCGTCCAATCATCCCGGCCAGTGAAGCCAGGCGTTTTTGAGCGCAAAACTGAATCGGTTCCATATTCGAAAATGCCATCTGGGCCTCCTAATCTGAGAGGTATCGTCGAAGGAGCATCAAAAATCATTGCAATATTTCTCGTAATATTCGAGTAGATGATAATAAAATTCGACGATATGGACTTAAAAGAGAATGATCGATGAAACGGATCGCCAGATAT
Source organism: Pseudomonadota bacterium (assembly GCA_039822145.1). GTDB lineage: Bacteria > Pseudomonadota > Alphaproteobacteria > Caulobacterales > Hyphomonadaceae > Henriciella. Next base: position 202,423 of record JBCBMU010000001.1, read on the forward strand.
TGCGTCATTTGCAACGCGACGCGAGCACGTCCTTAGAAACCCTTGCTGCGCAATTGAGCGTTTCCGTCAATACCTGTTGGCGGCGTGTGCGGCGATTGGAAGAGTCCGGCGTTCTGACCTCCCGCGTTGCAATTTGTGACCCGCAAAAGCTCGATCTCAGCCAAACGGTTTTTGTCGCCATTCGTACGAATGATCATTCCGCCGAGTGGCTTGAGACCTTTGCCAAGACGGTTGCCCGCATTCCCGAAGTGGTCGAATTCTATCGCATGGCAGGTGATGTCGACTATCTGCTGAAGATCGTGGTGGCGTCTGTCAGCGAATATGACCGCGTCTATAAGTCCCTGATCAAGCAAATCGAGATTGCCGATGTCAGCGCGACTTTTGCCATGGAATGCCTAAAACACACGACCGAATTGCCCATCTAGCGCGGCATCTTTTCGCCGCCAAATCGCAAGAACCGGGTGGCGCGATGGCGCGAATCTTCGCGACTATACGGGCAGAAAGTCTGATCAGACGCCCACCGATACCCCTATTGCTTAATATGGAGCATGCACCGCCATGGACGGTTTTTCTAAAACGCCTGAGCCGCCTTATTACGCTGTCATCTTCTCCAGCACCCTGGGGGATAATGGTGATGGCTATGACGCCATGGCCAAGGCTTTGGTCGAGCTTGCGCACCAGCAGCCTGGATATTTAGGCATCGAAACCACCAGAGGGACGGACAATTTGGGGATCACCGTTTCCTATTGGCAAGACGAAGCGAGTATTCTCGCCTGGAAACAGCAAACCCAGCACTTGCTGGCCCAGAAAAACGGCATTGAAAAATGGTACACGCATTACGAGTTGCGCGTCGCCAAGGTCGAACGCGCCTATAGTGGACCCGCCGGAAGGACGATCTAAGCGCGTGCTAAAGGCCGAGAACCCGCTTGGCGATAATATTCTTTTGGATCTCGTTGGTGCCGCCATAAATGCTTTGCGCGCGAGCCCCGTAATAGGCCGAGACACCGGACGCGGCATAGCCCCCATGGCCGGTCCAATCCGGACTGACGCTATCTTCAAATTTTCGGAGGCCATGGGCGCCAGCAACGTCGAGATAAAGCGTGGTGATTTGCTGCGCCGTTTCCGTCGCCAGGATTTTGATGATCGACGCTTCTTTGCCAGGGCTGCCGCCATCTTTGACCGCTGACAAAACCCGTAAAACTGTCATTTCCAGTCCGTCGACAGCGATATCCGCATCGGTCAGTTTGCGCGCAAACGCATCATCATCAATCAGCTTGCTATTGCCGCCCGTGGGTTCCGCCGTGGCGAGCGCGCGAATATGCCTGAGTTGCTTTCGCTTGCCGCCGATCCGGGCATAAGAGGTGCGCTCAAATCCGAGCAAATATTGGCTATAAGTCCAGCCTTTGCCTTCTTCGCCGATCAAATAATCGGCTGGCACGCGAACATCGTCAAAAATCACCATGTTCAGCACGTGCTTACCATCAATTGTAATGATCGGCTTCAGCGTGACCCCGGCCCGGTCCATTTCACAACAAATGAAGCTAATGCCCATTTGCTTTTTCTCTTCTTTCGACGTGCGCGCCAGAAGAAAGATCCAATCGGCGTGCTGCGCCGCGCTGGTCCAGATTTTAGTGCCGTTCAAGACATAATCATCGCCGTCGCGTTTGGCTGAGAATTGCAGTGAGGCAAGGTCTGAGCCGCTATCGGGCTCGCTATAGCCTTGCGCCCAGCCGAGCGAGCCATCGCGCGTTCCGGGCAGCCATTTCTGTTTCTGCGCCTCTGACCCGAACGTATAGATGATCGGGCCGACATAAATCACCCCCATGGGCGTGACGGTCGGTACACCAGCGCGTTCTAGCTCTTCATCAAAGATATATTGTTCTTCTAAGCTCCAGCCGGGGCCGCCATGCTCTTCGGGCCAAGCTGAGGCGAGCCAGCCTTTGGCGCCGAGCGCCATTTCAGATTTGCGCACTTCAGCGGTTGTGAGGCTGGCGCCGGTGGCGACTTTGGCGCGAATATCTTGCGGATACTCGGTTTCAAAGAAGGTGCGCACGTCCGCGCGAAAAGGCTCAAGGGCGGTGTTCGGTGAAAGATCCATACGCAGAGTTTACCTCGAACGCGGCGCCTGAGAAGGGGTGCCCGCGGGGGAGCGCAACGTTTACGTCAAAAGCGGATCAAATTCTGCTTATTGTGCGATACAGGCGCAGCCGTTGCTCTATCGACCGAGCTCTTTCATCGCCCCGTCAAGGCCTTCCAGGGTCATTTCAAACATCCGGTCAGGTCCGATGAGTTCGCGGATCAATTGGATCGAGCCAGTATATTCCCAGGCCCCGGACTTGACTGGATTAAGCCAAGCAAAATTCGGGAATTGCTCGACAAAGCGCTGGATCCACAAACCGCCTGGTTCTTCATTCCAGTGCTCAACCGAGCCGCCGGAATAAGTGATTTCGTACGGGCTCATGGTCGCATCACCGACCACGATCACCTTATACTCGCTTGGATATTTGTGCAGCACGTCCCAGGTCGGAATAACGTCATTGCGACGGCGGCGATTGTCCTTCCACAGCCCTTCATACGGGCAGTTGTGGAAATAGTAATATTCCAAATTCTTGATTTCGGCGCGGGCCGCGGAAAACAGCTCTTCCATAACTTTGACGTGCGGATCCATCGAGCCGCCGACATCCATCAGCAGTAGCACTGATACCGTGTTGCGGCGCTCCGGACGCATTTCGATGTCGAGATAGCCCTGGCGCGCGGTGTTGCGAATGGTGGCGTCGAGATCAAGCTCATCCGGGGCGCCGTTGCGGGCCCATTTGCGCAGGCGTTTCAACGCGACCTTGATATTCCGCGTTCCAAGCTCGACGCTATCATCATAGTTTTTGAACTCGCGCTTGTCCCAGACTTTCGTCGCGCGGCGATGGCGCGACTTGTCTTGGCCAATGCGGACGCCTTCGGGATTGTAGCCATTGGCGCCAAACGGGGAGGTGCCGCCAGTGCCAATCCACTTATTGCCGCCTTCATGGCGCTTTTTCTGTTCTTCTAGGCGCTGTTTGAGCGTTTCCATAAGTTTTTCAAAGCCGCCCATGGCTTCAATTTCCGCCATTTCTTCTGACGACAGAAATTTCTCCGTCATTTTGCGGAGCCACTCTTCTGGCAGGTCTTGGCTCTCGACCGCGTCGCCGAGGCTATCGAGACCTTTAAAGACATGGCCGAACACTTTGTCGAACTTATCGATATTGCGTTCATCTTTGACCAAAGCGGTGCGGGCGAGATAGTAGAAATCTTCGACGTCGCGATCGATGACGCCCTTATCCATCGCTTCCATCAGGGCGAGATATTCTTTCAGCGTGACGGGCACTTTCGCTTCGCGCAGCTCGTTGAAGAAATTTAGAAACATGGGCGTCTCTCCTGACGTTCACGTTAAAGGTAACTCGGGCAGGGTATTTTTCCAAGTCCTGTCGTGGCGAGAGGCGTTCAAGAGGTGGATTTCAGCGCCTGGTTCTTGGGGCGCGGGCCAAACAATTAACCAAAAACGTAAAACTCACGCATCTGTGTGGTCGTTTTTTCATTTGTTTTGTGCCAAATGGCCCAGAAGTGGCATAAGTAAGTGGCATGTCAGACAAGCGTATTCTTCTGATCATTGGTGGCGGTATCGCCGCATACAAATCTCTAGAGCTGATCCGCGAGCTATCGCGGCGCGGCATTGCGAGCCGTTGTATCGTCACAAAAGGCGGGCAGGAATTCGTTACGCCGCTTTCAGTATCGGCTTTGTCAGGCGAAAAAGTCTTCACCGAATTGTTCGATCTCGATGATGAAGCGGATATGGGACATATCCAATTGTCGCGCTCGGCTGATTTGGTTGTCGTGTGCCCGGCGACCGCAGACTTGATGGCAAAAGCTGCCAATGGCTTGGCCAATGATTTAGCGTCGACGACTTTGTTGGCGACCGATAAGCCGGTTTTGATGGTGCCGGCGATGAATGTTCGGATGTGGGAACATGCTGCGACCCAGCGCAATGTTGAAACTCTCCGCAGCGATGGTGTCACGGTCATGGATCCTGATGAAGGCGCCATGGCGTGCGGCGAATTTGGTCCAGGCCGTTTGCCGGACCCATTAGAGATTGCCCAGCGCATTGAAGCGCTGCTCAGCGACGGCCCGGTGCTTTATGGGTTAACATCGAAACCGCTGGCTGGCCGGCATGCTTTGGTCACAGCTGGTCCGACGCGTGAGCCGCTCGATCCTGTACGATTCTTGTCAAACCATTCCAGTGGGAAGCAGGGCTATGCCATCGCCGGAGCCCTGGCCAAAGCCGGGGCGCGAGTCACTCTGGTGTCAGGTCCGGTGTCCATTCCTGTCCCGCCGGGTGTCGACCTTGTCGCCATCGAAACCGCTCGCGAAATGCTCGAGGCGTGTCAATCAGCGCTCCCCGCAGACGTCTTTGTCTCCGTGGCCGCGGTCGCAGACTGGCGCCCTAGCCGCGCCGCCGCCAAGAAGATGAAGCTCAAAGAAGGCGATAGCGATCCGCATCCGACGCTCGAACTTTCGGAAAATCCAGACATCCTGGCGACCTTGTCCCGCAAGAAAAAGAATCGCCCAAATCTGGTTATTGGCTTTGCCGCTGAAACCCATGATGTTGAAACCTTGGCGATCGCCAAACTGAAGCGCAAACGCTGTGATTGGATTGTCGCTAATGATGTGAGCGGCGATGTGATGGGCGGGACGATGAATGAAGTCGCGCTGGTCACAAGAGACGGCGTCGAAGACCGCTGGCCGCGGATGACGAAGGAAGCCGTCGCGACGCGCCTGGTGGAGCGAATTGGCGACGCCCTGAATGACGAAGCCGGTAAAATCGCAGCGGAGTAATCCGCCGTCTTGACTCCGCCCCCCGACTCCGGCGCTGTGCCGACATGACTGATATTACTGTTGCCGTGTGGCCCTTGCCGCATTTTGAAGGGCTCGCACTGCCCGCTTATGAAACCCTTGGTGCTGCGGGTATGGATGTCCGTGCCGCTGTGCCCGAGACCGATCCGATTGTCTTGGCGCCCGGCACCCGCGCTATGGTGCCAACTGGCCTGAGCGTGGCGATCCCGCAGGGCTTTGAAATCCAAATGCGCCCCCGGTCTGGGCTTGCTGCCAAGCATGGCATCACCTGCCTCAACTCGCCCGGGACAATTGACAGTGATTATCGCGGTGAGCTGAAAGTGATCTTGATCAATCACGGCGCCGACGCCTTCACGATCGCCCGCGGCGAACGGATTGGCCAAATGGTGCTGGCGCCGGTTACCCGTTTGGTCTGGGCGGAAGTCGATAGCCTGGACGAAACAGATCGCGGCAGCGGCGGCTTTGGGTCAACCGGAAGATAAGTTCTTGCGTTCTGACTGAACCTTCGCTATATATCGAAAAACGATAAGGTCAGGATGAAAGAGCAATGGATATCGACAGTCCTTTTACAATGGTCGTATTGATCGTGTTGATCGCGGTCGGTGCCGGGGTGATCAAAACTTGGATCGAAACGCGCAGCAATGCGAGCGCTGATGAAGAGACCGTGCTGCGCATGGAAGACTTAGAGCGTGAAGTGCTGAAATTGCGGGACCGGGTAAAAGTGCTTGAGAAAATTACCACAGATGGCGATAGCCACCTGCGCGAAGAAATTTCTCGGCTCGCTTAATCGCTATCTCCGTCGGGCGCGAAGCCTTTGCTGATCACATGCGCAGCGTATCCAGAGACCGCGAAGCCGACAATTCCGACGCCTGAGGCGAACAATGTGGCCAGCTGAGTATTGCAAATAGGCCCACCTTCCGCGCAGCTGCCGAAATTCAGAGAATAATACATATAAAGCGCCGTCAGCGCTGAAAAGAGCGCCAGCGCGAACAGGGCGCGCGCCAACCATTTGAGGGCAAGACTGATCATCGATCCGGGCTCCTTCTATCCGGCACGCTGACATTCATGTCGGGATCGGTCAAACGAAACCTTGTTTGGGGATTTCTGCGGCCAGCATGTCATAGACAATGCGAATGCGCTTGCTGGTGTGGAGTTCGCGATGCGTCACCAGCCAAACCGGAATGGGGATACGCAATTGATCGGGGAACAGGGGCCGGATCTTGTCTGAATAGCTCTCTATATCCTTGCCAAGAATGCTGACCCCCAATCCCTGGGCGACGAGTTCATATAGCACGTGCCCGCTTGGGCTATTGAACCGGAACTGCTCCGGCGTCAGGGTGAGCCCATAGGCCTTCATCGCCGCAATCATCTCAGGCGTGCGATCAAGGCCGATGAACGTCGCTTGCTCGAGATCTGAAAGCTTATCGATGGGGCCGAACCGCTGCAAATACTCATCCGACGCATAAAGGTGCGCGCTGCTCTCATATAACAGTTTCGCGATTAAATCCGGCTGTTCAGGGCGCGCATGACGGATCGAGATGTCGGCTTCGCGGCGGGTCAGATCTTGCACTTCATTTGACGGCAGAACATCAATTTGGATGTTTGGTGCGACCGCGTGAATTTTCTTGATGATGGGCGGCAATTGGCGCGTCGCGACATTGCCGGTCGCCGTAATCACGACTTTCCCTTCAACCGTCTGCGACTGACCTGATGCCGAGAGCGAGATTCGCGTCGCAGCGTCCGCCATGACCCGGACATGCTCTAATAGCCCTCGACCTGCCTCGGTTAAGGACATGGCACGCCCCGCCCGCTCAAACAGCGTTACGCCGAGTTCTTCTTCGAGCGCGGCGACTTGCCGGCTGAGGGTCGGCTGGGTTTGTCCAAGGGCTCGCGCGGCGGCTGATAGCGAGCCTTCTTCAGCGGTTGCGAGAAAGGCCCGAACTTGGTTCCAGTCAAATGAAATGGCCTGCCAATTCATGGATTTTCGTATACGTCCCTTCGAAGTTTCTGCAATTTCTATCCGATCCTTGAATAGATAAATAGGGGCAATGCAATTTGATCATACCTGTATCCCGCGCCGCGCGGGACTAATCGAGGAGGCAGCCATGCCTGATAAAGCTAAATTTTGGGACCGCATTGCCGAGAAATATTCGAAGCAAAAGATCTCCAATCAGAAAGCCTATGAGATCAAGCTCGATCTCACCCGGGAATATTTTACGCCCGAATCGCATGTGCTCGAATTTGGCTGTGGAACCGGGTCAACGGCGATCCTACACGCGCCCTATGTGAAGCAAATTGATGCCATAGATGTCTCGCCAGAGATGATCCGTATCGCCCGCGACAAGCTGGCGCCACAGACGATCAGCAATGTCAAATTCGAGGTCGCCGATATGGATAGCTTCCAAACCCGCCCGAGCTCTTATGACGCCGCTCTCGGTCTCAACATCCTCCACCTCTTGGACAATCGCATGGCGGCTATGGGCCGGGTCTATGAGGCGTTGAAACCTGGCGGGCACTTTATTTCCAGCACGATGTGTTTGCGAGAGAAGCTGATGTTTCGCCTGATGGAGCCGATATTCCCGGTCATGCATGCCATCGGCCAATGGCCGCACGTCCGACGTTTTAATGCGTCGCGCCTTCAGAGTGAGATCGAGTCGATTGGGTTTAAGACCGTCCATATTTGGCAGCCCGGCAATGGCCCTGTCCTCTTCATTGTCGGTCAGAAACCAAAAATCGCTTGATGTGTAGCAAGTGCTACATTATGGATTTCCTCAGGATCTGAGGAGATTAAATGATGGCTCTTTTGCGCATGTTTGTAGTGGTTTTTTTAGCCGTATTGGTGATCTATACCGGCATTGTGATGGCCAATCATGGCGCCGGTTTGGTACCGATTTTCTTTGGGGACATGGCGGAGATGGCGTGGCCCGGACAGTTTAATTTGGACTTTATGGGCTTTCTGCTTCTGTCTGGACTTTGGATCTCTTGGCGCCATGATTACAGCCTGGTGGGGTGGGCGCTAACCCCGCTCGCTTTGTTCGGCGGAATGCTGTTTTTATGTATTTATCTGCTGATCATGAGCTTCCGCGTCAACGGCGATCTGACAACGCTTCTGATCGGCGAGAAACGGGCGGCGCGCTAAACCAGGGTGTCATCATCTTTCGCGAACTTCGCCAAGAGATAGGCATCATTGTCCTCGATCGGCTCAAGTTTTCCGAACGCAAACGCGTTGCGATCCATGACCATATCTCTCGGCCGAAGGGCGCGGGAGATCTCCAGCCCTTGCAAGCTTCGCGCACGGGAAAAGGCGACATAGGCTTGGCCATGGGCAAACATGCCGCGGTCTAAATCGATATAGACATTATCGAGCGTCAGCCCCTGGGCCTTGTGGATCGTGACGGCATAGGCCAATCGGATCGGAACTTGCTTGAACGTGCCGACCACTTCGCGAGAGACTTTTTTCGTCTCCGGGTCGAGCGAGTATTTATATTTCTCCCAAGCCGCCGGTTCGATCTCATAGACATGCCCGTCCAGCTCAACCAAGACATTGCGGCCTGACCAGCCGGCAATGGTCGCCAGCGAACCGTTGACCCAGCGCCCTTCGGGGTCGTTTTTGATCAGCATCACCCGCGCGCCTTCTTTCAATTCTAAGTCGGCTTCTGTCGGATAGGATTTTTCCTCGAACGTGCCTTGAACTTTGGCTTCGAAGACTTTCTCCGGCCCGGGCAAGTCTTCCAAACGGGCTTGATTGATACGATAGGCATTCGCATTGTTCGGGGTCAGCACGATATGGGTTTCGCTCGCCTCAACAGCGTCACGGTCGCTGACCAGACCGCGCAACACCGTGTCATCGGCCGGCGTTAAACGCCCTTGCCGCATCGCACCAAGCAGCGCCAGGAAACGCGGATCTTCTTGGCGGAACACGTGCTTTAAAGCCAGCAAAGCAAACTCTGCTTCTTTAAAGGCTGGCGCGTTGAAGAAATAATGCCCGCCATAGCGCTCTTTTAGGATCGGATCTTCATCCCCGCGCACGACAGGTGGCAGCTGGTGCAAATCGCCGGAGAGGATCATCCGTACGCCGCCAAATGGGCGTTTCGAGCCGCGGTTCAGTTTCAGGCTGCGATCAATGGCGTCCAACATATCCGCGCGGACCATAGAGATCTCGTCAATAATGATCGTCTCAGCGGCTTTCATAAGCCGCGCGGTGCGCAGCCGTTTGACATCCTGCGGCTCAATCAGACGCGGCGGGAATTTGAAAAACGAATGCAGCGTTTGACCGCCGGCATTCATCGCTGCGACCCCAGTCGGGGCGAGCACAATCGCGCTGTCGCCAGCCTCGGCCATGAATTTGCGCAGCATCGTCGTCTTGCCGGTGCCAGCGCGACCCGTCAGGAACAGATTGCCTTGTGCCCCGGCGCCACTGGCCACCCATTCCGCGGGTTGCGCATAGATCGTGTCAGGGCGCGTCTCGCCAGGAAGGGCAGGCAAATCAGTCATAGCGCGCCAGCCTTAACGGGCTTTGTCCCGCTAGGGAATGTTTTCACACTGAACGGACCCCGTGGCCCGGCAAATACTGCCCAGGTCTTCGATTTGGGCCTTTGGCCGAGAGGCCAGAACCCCGCCCCGTTCGAAACAGGCGAGAATAGCGTTCAAACGGGCCTCGGTTTGGAGTTGGTCTGCGCCCGAATCGCAGTTTGGGTCAGTCTCCAATTCAATCACATCATCAATCGGGAAGGTTCTCAATTGCCGTTGCAAAACGGGCACCGCGTAGGATGCGGGCAGGCCTTGATGATCGACCATGAAATTGCGCAAAAGCAGCGTCGGATCAGCAATTTCGCGCTCACTCGGCAAGACATAGCAGGTGCCCAGCGTGCGATACGCATAGATCTCTTCTTGCTCAGCGAGGTTTAAACTGAAAGCGCGTTCTGCGGCCAGGCGGCGCTGGTGAAAATCTGGGCTTAGAGCGCCATTGTGGGCGTCTAGGTCTAGCTTCAACCAATGTTGCCAATGGGCGCTGGCGCTCGCTTCAGTGAAGTCTGCATGCAGATCATTTAGGCCCGTCTCGGATTGAATGATGCGGCCTGCCAAATAGGACCAAGCCGTCATGCACCGCATCGGCGTCGCCAAGTGCTCGATTGGAATGGCAATCCCGCCTAAGTCTGAAGCGCCGTCTTGAGTAGGGTTGGCGAGTGGCAGGGTGACGTCTTGCCGGCTCTGCTCATAAATTTCGCCGGCGCTGGCTGGCGCAACGCGGCTCGACACATCGTCGAGCTGAGCATATGCCACCCCGGAAAGACTTAACCAAGCGAGCGTCGAATGACGCAATGCAGCTGATGGCATCCTGACCTTTGCCCAATATAACTCTACCCGAAGACGAAAACCGTAGGGGTGATTCCAATGGGGCTCAAGGGCGCAACAGAGTTAAAGGCGTGTAACAATGGGCAGAGATGATGTTTACGCGGCCGTCGATGCTTTGCTCTCGGACAGCGTCTTGAAGCCAGATCCCGTGCTCGATCGAATCACCGCCGCAAGTGAGGCGGCGGGCTTGGTCCCGCATGCGGTGACGCCCTTACAAGCGGCTTTTCTTGCTATGCTGATCAAAATCAGCGGCGCCCGGTCTGTTCTAGAGATTGGCTGTCTGGGCGGATTTTCCGCGGTTGCCATGGCACGGGCGATGCCCCGCGACGGACGCGTGCTGACTACGGAAATCGACACCCGAACCGCGCAAGTCGCGCAGGCCAATATTGAGGCGTCCGGGTTCGGTGACCGTGTCGAGCTAATCACCGGGCCAGCGATGACCGCGCTCGACGCCGCCGCGGCCGCAGGCCGCCGGTTTGATTTTGTCTTCATCGATGCCGACAAAGTGAACCACAAAAACTATCTCGAACGCTCGCTCGAGCTGGCCGCACCTGGCGCTATTATTGTCGCCGATAATGTCGTTCGCGGGGGTGCAGTTCTGGAGGCCGAGAGCCGCGAAAACAGCGTCAAAGGCGTGCGAGAAATGCTGGCTTACGCGAAAACCCTGGACGGGGTTGAGATGACTGCACTGCAAACGGTCGGCGAGAAAGGCCATGACGGGTTTGCGATGTTTCGGGTTGCCGATGAAGCGCTATAAATCGCGCCAAGTTGCCTTGACCCCGAGCTCATCGAACACCTGGTTCCAATAATCCTTCAGCGCGCCGCGTTGCATGTCGACATAACGCTGGCGCGGGATTAGCCGAATCTCTAGCGACACGCCGTTTAAGCTATCGCCAAACCGGCGCAGGATTGAATCCGCGACGTCTATCGCGCCGGGCATATTGGTTGGCATTTCGCCGCCCCCGCCATAGGCCGTAAAAGCGTCCGAGTTTTGCAACATGTCCGAGATGATCACGATCCGGCGCGCTGGCGCGCGATCGGAGAAGGCTTCAGTCTGTCCCAAACGTGCCATCGCTTCGAGCACAGGGCTGTTTGGCGCTTCTTTGGGCACAACCAAGTCTTCTAAGACTGTTTGCAGCGGGCGATCGAATTTCTCATTAAACCGTTCTTCGATCCGTTCTGGGTTTCGGAACAAAGCATTGACCTGATCGCCGCGCCCAGGATTGCAGAGCGAAAACTCGCCGCGCGGATCGAACTGTCCGAACTGGTCGAGTTCAAACAATGTAAAGCGCTCTCCAACCTCCAGCCGATCGCGTGAGCGACGGATCACCGCTGCAATCAGGCCAGCTTGCTGTTCGCTATATTCGTCGGTTTTATCGATGATAATGGCGGTATGCGGCGGCAGCGTATCTGAGATCTCGCACAGCGTGAGCTCATCATAAGGTTCAGGCTGAAGCGCAAAGAATGAGAAGCCAATAATCGCCACAGCCAAGCCCGCCAGAACAAAGTTCAGGATGGCCTGGGTGCGCTGTTTCTTTTGTCTCGACCTACGACGCCGCGCCATTAGCCCTCTGCCTTCACCCGGAACTGATCGATAATATCATGCTCCAGACCAAACTCATCTGACAAGCCGTCATCCGTGGTTCTGAGCAGTTTTTGATAGGGCGCCATGATATCCTGCATGGTGCGATGAATGATCATCTTTTCCTGTGCGCTGAGGTCTTTGCCGTCCATGGCTTCGGGCCCGTATTTGACCTCCAAAACCAGGTCTTTGACGTCATCATAGCTGTCTTCAAAATCATATAGAGCATCTTGCAGGTCTGAGCGGGCCCGCTCGAGCCCTCGCGCTGAGTCTGAGAAGCCAGGGAAGGGCGAGTCCAATCGGCGACCTTCAAAGGCGGCGAAAGCGGCAATCGCGAGCCCAAGGGCGAACAGCACCATGGCGTCAAGCGAGTGCAGCGCAAATGGGCGACACATGGCATTGGTCGCGGCGCTGCCAATGGTTTCCCCGAGCGGAGAACTGAGAATTTTCTCGCATACGGCCGGGTCGACAATGAAATGCGGCAGCACTTTTGTCGGCAAATCCGCCGGCAATTCTTGTCCTAAAGCCTGCATATCCAAGATGTTGCGATAGTGGGCGGCGGACAGATTGACCAAAAATACCAGCGAGAGACCAACGATAATGGCGACAAAACCCATCACCACGTAGAGGTTTCGCCGACTAAAAATATTGTCGATATCAAACGGCATCGAGATGTGACGCATGCCCCAATAGCCGACGATAAAGAAGGCTGTGGCGACGTTGGCAAGCGACACGGCCGCAGCCTGGAAGATACCGCCGGCCAAACCAAACTCGCTTTCTTTGGCGAAGAAATAGGCGTTCGCGGCACTTTCAAAGATGATCATCAAAGCGATGATCGACATTTGCAGCATCGGCACTTTGGGGTGGCTGGAAATGTAATGAACCCCGCGTCCCGTGCTTTGGCCGAGCTTCAACTTCGCATGCCGAGGGTTCTGGTCGGCCTCAGACGCGGTGCCGTCAGTCGTCGCTTTTTTGCGGCGCCGCGCCGGTAAATGATAATCGCCGCCGAGCTGGCGAAAGCGGTAAAAGCTCAAGGCTGCGCGGGTTGTATAGTCTGCCTGCAGGATGACCTGGTTCAGCGCATCGCTTGGGCGCTTGGTCAGATCGACAATATCCTCTTTGCTCAGCGCACCCGCCATATTCGGCGTTTCGTCACTCATCAGCCATCCTCCACAACCCGGACCCTAGTCAATTGTTAACCTTTTAGTAAGGACTTGTGGCAGGCATTTGATGGAATATGGCCGCGATATGACGAAACATGTCAGATGAAATCAGGGCTCGCCACATTTTCGTGAGCCGACTATGACGGGGCCATGGCTCTTAGCGCAGATCAGCTCGACCGGCACAAACGCCACATCTTGCTCAAAGAGATTGGCGGCCCCGGGGTACGAAGTCTTCGCAGCGCAAGCGTCTCTATTATTGGCGCTGGCGCTCTGGGTGGTCCGTGCGCGCTCTATTTGGCAGCGGCAGGGGTCGGGCAGATTGAGCTTTGGGACGATGACACAGTTGATCGCTCAAATCTGCAGCGTCAAATCCAGTTCACTGATGATCAGATTGGAGCCGCGAAAGCCGAGATATTGGCGGCGCGGCTGTGGGCGCTGAATCCGGACATAAATTGTACAGCGAAATCGCATCGTTTTACCGCCAGCAGCGCGCCCGCCAGTGATATTCTGATCGATGCGACCGACAATTTCGAAACCCGTTTTGATCTCAATCGCCTGGCGCACCAGTCAGGTCGATACCTGGTGTCTGGCGCCGCCAGTCGATGGAGCGGTCAAGTCTCTGTCTATGCGTCCGGTAAGGCGCCGGATGCGCCCTGCTATCAATGTTTCGTGCCGGCCCTCCCGCCGGCGGCAGAAGCATGTGATGAGGTCGGTGTGGTTGGGGCGCTAACCGGGATTGTTGGCACGCATATGGCGCTTGAGGCGATAAAACTTATCACAGGGGCCGGCGATCCTTTGATTGGGCGGCTGCTCATTATAGACGGGCTAACTGGCGACCCCAGAACGCTCAAACTTCGTCCGAACCCGGACTGTCCTGTCTGTCAGGGCTGAATCTTTCCTTTGACACCATTCGTTTTTGACGGTTTTACGACACAGGACCTTAGTGGAGTAGTCGGATGTTACGCAGAACGCTCGCCGTCAGTCTCACCATTGTTGCCGTCCTCGCGGCGGGATGGTTAGCACTTAGAAGAGCGGACATTCCTTACGATACGCTTGAGACCATTTATTCGACGCCTGATACGCAATTTATGACGCTCGATGACGGGCTAAAAGTGCACTATACCGATACTGGTCTGCGGGATCGATCGACGATTGTCATGGTCCATGGCTTCTCGGCGTCTCTACACACATGGGACGCTTGGAAAAGTGATCTAGAGCGCGATCACCGCGTCATCACGTTGGATTTGCCTGGCCATGGTTTGACCCGCGCCGAGGACCCGGCTCAAGCCACGATAGAGCGTTTCGCAGCTGTCGTGCACGAAGTGACACAAGACCTTGGCGTTGATCGCTTCACTTTGACGGGAAATTCCATGGGCGGAAACACGGCCTGGTCCTATGCGCTGGCCTATCCTGAGACGTTGGAAGGGCTGATCTTAGTCGCCGCGTCTGGCTGGCCTGAAGAAGAGGGTGAGGGAGACGAGTCTCCGTTCATTTTCACGCTCCTGTCTAACCCGATGGCGCGCGCCGTCTTAAAAGACCTCGACATGACCTCACTGACCCGCTCTGGGCTTGAGGGCTCTTATACTGACCAGAGCTTCGTGACCGATGAAGTGGTTGAGCGCTATGTCGCGCTGTCGCGTGCGCCGGGGCACCGCGAAACCTTGCTTGCGATCATGTCGGGTGAGCGCACAGTCGCAACCGAAGACGCGGTCAGTGCGATCAATGTCCCCACTTTGGTGATGTGGGGCCGAGATGATAATTTGGTGCCTGTGTCAGGCGCGCAAAAATTTGCCGACGCAATCGAGGGCTCAAAACTGGTCGTTTATGAGAATATTGGCCACTTGCCTCAGGAAGAGCACGCCGAGCAGTCGATCGCCGACGTGCGCGCGTTTATGCTCTCAGTTGAACTCAACGCGACAGAAGACGAAATGATCATTCCAGCGGGCGACCCTCGGATGGGTGAGAATCGCCCAGAAACCGACAATTAGGGCTTAGTCCGCCGGTGCGCTGAGATCAGCGAAGATGAGCCGGGTAAACCGCGCCTCGTCGATAAAGCCCCAGGCCCAATCTTCGACCCAAGGGGTGAGCGGTGCCGCATCGAGCGTGGCTTCAATATCTTTTCCCGCGTCGATTTCAGCTTGAACGGCGGCCAGTGTGCCTTCGAGCATGTCCAGCGTGAGCGCGATATCGGCTTCTGTCGACAGCGGGCCATGGCCAGGAATGATGCGCGTTTCAGGGGTTGCCACATCAGTCATTGTCTGAGAGGCCGCGACATAGCCGGTGAAACTGCCGCCAGAGGTGATGTCCACGAAGGGGAACATGCCGCTGAACATTAAATCGCCCGTGTGCAAGATGTCGGCTTGTTCAAAATAAACGAATGTATCGCCATCCGTATGCGCACTTGGCGTGTGGATCAAACGCACGGTTTGGCCATTGAGAAATAGAGTCATTTCATCATTAAACGTGATCACCGGCCATGCCGCTTCGGGGGATGCGGGCGTGGTATTCTCTTGTCCAAAAAAGTCGCGCGTGACATCGACTGAAACCCGGTCTCGGACGCCCTGGTGGGCAATAATCGTGGCGCCCGAATTGCCGAGGATCTCATTGCCGCCAGTATGGTCGCCATGCCAATGCGTGTTGAGCAAATAGCGAGGTGTTTCGCCAGCAATTTCGTCAATCGCGTTGAGAATGCCTGGCGCCATGTGAGCATATTGGCTGTCAATTACGAAAACGCCGTCAGGACCGGCCAGCACGCCAACATTGCCGCCGCTACCTTGTAACATATAGAGGCCGTCACCCAAGTCAGTGGTTGTGATCGGGGTCGGTTGCGCTTGCTGGGCGAGCGGAATGCGCGGTCCATGTGCGAGGGCGGCGGGCGCGAGCACGAGGCTGGCGGCGCAGAGTGTGGTAAGTTTGGTCATCATTCTCTCCCTTGAAGATGATGGGAGAGATATAAGCGCGATGTTCGGCGTGACCAATCACGAACCGGTTAGACCATGATGAGGTTTTCTAAAGCGCGCTAAGCAGCGCTTTCTTTCACGCTTTCTGGACACAGAAGTTCAGTGACTGTGTTAAGGTCCGCGGCATCCCGCAATTTGTCGCGAAAGTCTGCATTGCGGAAAGCGCGGCTGACTTGGGCTAAAGCGCGCAAGTGATCAGCGCCGGACGCAATCGGCGCCAGCAGCATGAAGATGAGATCACACGGCCGGCCATCAATCGCGTCAAAATCGACCCCTTCGTGCAAGCGGACAAATGCCCCAACAGGTTTGCTTAGGGCTGGAATGCGCGCATGCGGGATGGCCACACCGTCCCCAACGCTGGTCGATCCCAAGTTTTCACGCTCAATCACGGCGTCAAAGACATCGCGGCCCTCAATGCCATGTTTGTCGCCAATCGCATGGGCGAGCTTGCTCAGAATCTGTTTGCGCGTTTCGCTGGCTTGCGGACCAAGAATAACGCCCTCCGCGAGGAGGCTGGTAAGATTATTCGCCATTTGTTTTGACCTATCGGTTCAATCGGCGGCGGAATGCCCAGCTGGATCAACCCACCCGATATTGCCGTCTTCACGGCGGTACACCATATTCAGGCCGCTGTGTTTCACATTTCGAAACAAAACGGCAGGGGTATCTGACAGTTCTAGCTGCATAACAGCTTCAGAGACCGACATGGTTTTTACGTCTGACGCAGATTCAGCGACAATCAGGGGCGCTTCGCCTTTGTCTTCAGGGGCTTCGTCATCTGAGCCCTTGATAATAAACGCATTTGCCGGCTCGCTCGGCATTGGTGTGCGTTTGTGGTGGTCTTTCAAACGCCGGTGATAGCGTCGGACCCTTTTTTCCATTTTTTCGAGCGAGTCTTCGAGCGACGCATATGGGTCCGTCGCCGCCCCTGTCGATTGTAGAACAATCCCAGAGGGCAAGTGTACATTGCAATCTGTGATCACTTCATGGCCGCGTTTTTCCACCGTTACATTGGCGTCAAAGCTACGATCAAAGTATTTTGTCACCGCCGCTTCTAGACCATCTGAAATCCGCTCTTTGAGCGCATCTCCTACATCTAAATGCCGTCCTGCGATTTGTATCGTCACGGAGAACTCCGTTGGTTAGGTGCCCAGTATAGCGAGCAATTTCGACAAGGCGAGCCCCCTGCCTATAATTCTGTCAGCAAACGGATATTTGCAAGGTCTATGCCGATGACGTCTCGTTCACAATCTGCCGAATTAGTCGCGTAAGAGCTCATTGATGCCGGTTTTCGAGCGGGTCCGCTCGTCGACGGTTTTGATAATAATAGCGGCGGCTAAAGCTGGGCCACCATTTTGACCTGGCAGGCTTCCTGGCACGACGACAGAATAGGGCGGCACTTCACCATAGCGGATCTCACCGGTTTGGCGGTCGACGATTTTCGTCGATTGCGACAAGAAAACGCCCATAGCGAGCACAGAGCCTTCGCGCACGATGACACCTTCAGCAACTTCCGCCCGGGCGCCGACAAAGCAATTGTCTTCGATGATCACAGGGCTGGCTTGTAGGGGTTCCAGAACGCCGCCAATGCCGGCGCCGCCTGAAATATGTACATTCTTACCAATTTGCGCGCACGATCCGACCGTTGCCCATGTATCAACCATTGTGCCGCTATCGACATAAGCGCCGATATTCACAAAAGACGGCATTAAGACCGCGCCTGGGGCGATATAAGAGCCGCGCCGAACCGTGGCTGGCGGCACCGCACGAAACCCTGCCGCCTCAAATTCAGCTGCGCCCCAGCCTTCAAACTTGCTTGGGACCTTGTCCCACCAGGTTCCGCGATGGCCAGGTCCGCCATCCATAATGGTGTTGGCATTCAAGCGAAATGACAGAAGTACCGCTTTTTTAAGCCACTCATTTACAGTCCACCCGCCTTGTCCGTCTGGCTCCGCGACGCGGACTTCACCGCTATCCAAAAGGGAGAGAGAGGCATCGACGGCTTCACGAATTTCACCCTGTGTTTCAGTGTTCAGGTCAGCGCGGGTTTCCCACGCAGCATTGATGAGTGCGGCTAAGCGGTCTGGCATCTTCTTGGTGTCTCTCTGCAAGTACTAAAGGGGGATCGCGCGTAAGAATTGCGTCAGGTCGCGGGTCACATAGTCGATATGTGGGGGAAGGTCATCCCCAATTCCAGCCGGACGTGCGGACGCAGGCTCATGGCTCCAATCCTTATCTGATTGAACCAAGACGGTGGCAAAGCCCATTATATGCGCAGGGGCTAAGTTTCGGGCCAGGTCTTCGAAGAAAACAGCGCGGGACGGATCGATGGAAAACTGCGCGAGAAACGCGTCATATGAGCTCTGATTGGGTTTCGGCGTGAAGGCGCTATCTTCGATCGCGAACTGGCCGTCAAATACGGTGCCGAGGCCCATATAGTCAGTCACCCGCTGGGCATGTCCTCGAGAGCCGTTTGTGTAGACAAATTTGCGGCCCGGCAGCGCTTGGATGGCGGCGGCGAGCTCAGGGGTACGCGGCAGCGGCGAAAGATCAATCTCATGGACATGCGCCAAAAACTCATCTGGAGCCATGCCATGCATGGACATAAGACCGTTTAAGGTTGTCCCGAACTCGGCATAATATTGCTTTTGAGTGGCCCGGGCTTCGTCGCGCGGCAAGCGCAGAAAGCGAGCAACGAAATCAGTCATGCGTTGGTCGATTTCGGCGAATAAATCGCACTCGGCCGGGTACAGCGTATTGTCGAGATCAAAGACCCAAACATCTCGATCTCGCAGCTCCGACGGAGCGCGCTCAGTATCAGCTGGCATCAACGGCGTCTCCGAAGTCGCGGTCGAAGAATTCGAACACGAGTTTACGGTTCACGGGCGCTGGGGTCGCGACGAACCGGCCGGCGCGGTAGGCCGCCTCTTCGCAGGCCTCGCGGCCAGTAATCGCAAACTTTGCCTTGGAGATGCAAAACGTATCGCTGCCGCGCGAAAGCGTGCGAATTTCTCCGTCGCCGATTTCCATTTCAGCATAAGCAAACAGGCCCGCTTGTAGCAAGGGTTCGTCAATGATCCGCGCGCAGCCGCCAGCCTCTAAGAGCCACCAACCACGGCTTTCCCAGCCTTCACCGCGTCGCCGCGCCATAGCGCTCCAAATTCGATTATTGGTCCGATTGCAGAAGGTTAGACCGACATTTCGTGCGCGCTCAATCGCCGTTTGTTCGAGAATGTCCATCAAATCCGCGTCCGACGTGTCAGCGCTGAGCCCTTTGGAGACCAAAAAGTCGCCAATCGCAGCGCGCGTTTTACGCCCAAGATAGCCGTCAATCCGTCCTGCATAAACGCCGGCATTGTCGAGCAAGCGTTGCACGCCCGCGGCGCTGGCTTGTTCTAGATCGCGTTTATCTGTTTCGGTGAAACTGGTGCGCCAGCGATCCTCGTTTTCGATCAGTACAGGGCGAAACTCGCGCGCTTCCAGGCCCATAATTGTGCAATCTGGAATATTCTCAACCGCGAAACTGCCGGTGGGATCAATGCACAATTTGCTCTTCCCGCCCCACAGCTTACGACCGCCGCGATGCGCCGTTGAAGAGCGTCCGAAGAGATAATGAATACCGGGCCGTAGGGCGCCGTCGATCACCTTTTCGCAAGCGCCAGGGCGTAAACGGGTCCAGCCTTCAACGACAATGCCTTGGCCCTCATAGCGCCCGGTCGAGGCTTCGATAATGTAACTGGTTTCGTTGCAAACTTCCCAACCGTTCGCCTGCGCCGACGCAGTGGCGGGTAAAGCCAAGGTTAATGCGATCGCGAAAATTCCGAGGATTGCTTTAATAAACAAAGGTACCTGCGCCATGTTCGGTAAACAGCTCCATGAGCAGAGCGTGTTTTTCACGCCCGTCTAAAATAACTGCCCCGCCAACCCCCATGTTGACGGCTTTTGCCGCAGTTTCAAGTTTCGGAATCATACCGCCTGAAATTGTCCCGTCTTGCATCAGCTCGTCAACGCGGTCGCGCCGGATCTCTCGCATCAGCTGACCTTGTTTGTCGAGCACGCCGGCAACATCTGTGAGCAGTAGCAATCTTTTGGCTTGCAGCGCGGCTGCAATGGCGCCTGCGGCGGTGTCGGCATTGACATTATAGCGCCGGTCATCGTCGCCGACGCCAACCGGCGCGATCACCGGGATGATCGCATTCTCGCTGGTCATTAGAGCGTTCAAGACTGAAATGTCGATTTTTTCAGGCTCGCCAACATAGCCGAGATCGACGACTTTTTCGATCTCGCTTGAGGCGTCGCGCTGGGTGCGAGTGGCTTTAGTGACGCGCATCAGGTCGCCGTCTGATCCTGACAGGCCGATAGCTTTGCCGCCGGCGGCATTGATCGCCCGAACAATTGACTTGTTGATCGGTCCGGACAGGACCATTTCGACCGCTTCCATCGTCGCATCGTCAGTGACGCGAAGGCCATCCCGAAATTCGGATTGAATGCCCAAGCGATCCAAGAGATTGGCAATTTGCGGTCCACCGCCATGCACAATGACCGGATTAGCGCCGAGATGTTTGAGCAAGACCACGTCACGTGCAAACGCCGCTGAAAGCGCATCATCGACCATGGCGTGGCCACCAAACTTGATGACAATGGTGCGACCGGCATAGCGCTGAATATAAGGCAAAGCTTCGGACAGCGTTTCCGCAGTCAAGTGTGCAGGAGGGAGAGGCGTTTCGGTCATGGCGCTGGCTCTTAGCCGGATTTGAGGCCATCGCAAAGCGAAACACTCCGCGCCGCAGCGAGAATGACGTCTACGCCGATAGATCCAGGCTCATGTAGACGCTATTCGGGTCTTCAACATAATCTTCAAAGGGCGGGCAGATTTCAAAGCCATGGCTTTGGTAGAGCGTACGCGAGGGTTTAAAGCCGTCCATGCTGCCCGTCTCTAAGCTGATCCGCTGATAGCCGCGCTGCCGAGCTTCCGCCAAAATATGGTTGAGCATTTTCCGGCCCAATCCGCCGCCGCGTCTTAACGCAAGCGTGTGCATGGACTTAAGCTCACCATGGCTTGCTGAAAGCTCTTTAAGCGCGCCGCAACCGACCAAAACCTCGCCGTCACGCATTTCCCAGACGGTGACATCAGTTGTGCGCAAGCCATCCATTGGCAGGAAGTGGCAGCTGCCGGGCGGCGAAAGGCTGAGCATTAGTTCGGCATGCGTGTCGATCAAAGCAGCAAATTCGGGACGATCAAGATTTGCGGGCTTTATTGTGATCGACATTTATGGCTCCACCAATTGTCCAATTTCTGCGCGCAGTTCCGGGATACCATAGCCTTTTTCCGCCGAAGTGAGGCGAGGAAGGGGATGAGCTGCCGGATGTTTTTTAAGAGCTGCCTCAATTTTGGTCGAGACCGCACTGAGTTCAGAAGCCTTGATTTTATCGGATTTGGTCAAAACGATTTGATAATTCACCGCGGCAGTGTCGAGCATTTGCATTGTCTCAAGGTCGGTGTCCATCAGTCCGCGGCGACTGTCGACGAGCAAAAACACCCGGCGCAAATTGGCCCGTCCGCGGAGATAGCGTTTAGTGACTTGCACCCATTTGGCTTGTTGGTCGCGGGAGACTTTGGCGTACCCGAAGCCGGGCAAGTCAACCAACCAGAGCCGGCCTTCGCCAACATCAAAATAGTTGAGCTCGCGCGTCTTACCCGGCTCGGCCGAGGACCGGGCAAGGTTTTTGCGATTCAAGACGGCATTGATGAGCGACGATTTGCCGACATTTGAGCGGCCAGCAAAAGCAATCTCGGCGCGATTTCCGTCCGGAAGCTGGCTCAGGCTGGCGGCGCCGAGCACAAACTCGACTGGGCCAACGCAGAGCTTACGGCCATGTTCAAGGGCCTCGTCCGAGAAGGCCGGTACGGCGCTCATTATTCGACCGGGGTGGAGGAGCCCCGCCCAAGTAATCGCCCAATCAGTTTATCGAGTTGGGTCTCCACCCCGTTTCGCCGCATAATGAAATATTGCTGGCCGAGGGAGAGGATGTTGGACCAAACCCAATACAGGACGAGCCCCGCAGCAAAGCCGCCAAAAACGAACATGAAGATGAAGGGCAGGGCCATCATAATCGTCCGCTGCGTCGGATCTGGCGGCGGCGGAGACAGCGCCTGGATGCCTGCCATGGTGACACCGTAAAGGATGGGCAGAATGCCTATTCCGATGACGAAGCCGAGGATTGGGATCGCTTTAATGTCGGCAGCCGCCCAAGGCAGCAAACCGAACAAATTGCCGATGGCGGTCGGGTCGGGCGCCGATAGATCGCTAATGAACCAGAACGGTGTGTGGCGCATTTCAATCGTCACATAGAGCGTTTTGTACAGCGCGATGAAGATCGGAATGGTCAGCAAGATGGGCACACAGCCGGCCAGAGGATTGGCCTTTTCGCGCTGATAGAGTTTCATCACTTCTTGCTGGCGGCGCTGTGGATCGGTTTTGAAGCGCTCTTGGATTTCTTTCATCGGCTCGGCCAATTTTTTCATTTTGGCCATAGATTTGTAGCTCTGATTGTAGAGCGGCACGAGTGGCAGTTTGACCAGAACCACGAGGGCCAGAATGGCATAACCAAACGATCCCACAATGCCTTTGAGCCAATCCAACACGAAGAACAGGCCTTTGGTCAGGTAATAGAGGATATTCCCCCAATCGATGGCGTCACCAAAGCGCGGGATACCGGCTTCTTGATACGTATTGACGACGGCATATTCTTTCGCTCCCGCGAAGATTTGATTGGCCATTGTCTTGGTTTCGCCCGGCGCCAAGACCATCGACTCGGCCTGGACCAGAACTTCTATTTGTTGGTCAGCATTGCGGACACGAGCGCGAAACCCTTCGCCTTGCTCGGGCACTAGAGCGGCCATCCAATACATGTCCGTGAGGCCGAGCCAGCCACCGGTCTCAGCGACCCGGATGCCGTCTTCAGCTTTCTTAAGCCCGCGGCCTTTGTACAGATTGGCGTAATTGCGCCAGGTCAGCGCCGAATCGAAACTGCCCATCAGGCCTTGGTGCGCAAACCCGGTTTTACGCGACGACCCGGGGTCAGTCGCATCGAGAAATTCTTTCCATTCGCCATAGCGTCGAACGGCCCCGAGCGGGATCAGCGTCCGCTCTTCGCGGCCAAGATTGGTAATCGTATCGGTGAATGTGAACATGTAATTCTCATCCACATTGATCGTCCGCTCGAACCGCAAATTGTCTTTTTCCAGCGTCAGCGTTGTCGCATTGTCGCTTCCAAAAGCCTCTTCATTGGCCGACCAGGTGTCGCGATAACCGGCAATTGGCGCGCTGCCTTCGAGCCAATTCCAACCGACCGTGTAGCCATTGGTGGCATTTGCCGGTCTGAGCAGGCGGAGTTCTTCGGTCTTTTCAACGGTACGATAGTGATCTTTCAAATTTAAATCATCAATCACAGCGCCGCTGAGATTGATCGAGCCGTCAACACGTGGGGCATCAAACGTCACCCGCGCAGTTTCAACCAGCGCTTCATCGACGGTTTTGACCACTTCTTCGAGCACATTCGGGGTCTCGACCGGAGTTTCCATTCCAGTTTCGGCTTGCGCCGCTTCGCGCGCGGCGTTTGCGCGTTTGGCCTGCGGCTCCAGCACGAAAGCCTGATAGCCAAATACAAAGACAATCATCAGAGCCATGGCGATAATGAAATTGCGCTGGTCCTGTGGATCCATACCGTTTTGTTGATTGGGCAACATAGGCGCTGTCTATCCTAATATAAAAAGAGGGGTCAGGCGCCGCCTGTCCCCACTGAAACTTGCTGCGCGTGGCTTATCAGGGCGCTTTCCATATCGTCAAGCAGGCGCTGCCAGCCAATGGTCGCAGTCTCCTTTCGGGCAATGAACACATAGTCAGTGCCAGGCCGACCGTGAAGGGGCAGCAATTGATTTGCTGCTTCTCGCAAACGGCGTTTGGCGCGGTTACGAATAACCGCATTGCCAATTTTCTTTGTCGCTGTGAAACCAGCCCCAATACTCGTGCTGTTTGCGCGATGCCGGGCTTGCACAACAATGCTTTTGCGCCGTTCTGCATGTCCTCTGCGGACAAAAAGAAACTGGGGCCGTGTCTTTAAACGGACGACCCCAGTTTCGGAATTTGCTTGCGTCGCCATGGGAAAGTCCCCGGCAGGTCTGTCTTTAAGCAGACAGGACCTTGCGGCCTTTCGCGCGGCGGCGGGCCAAAACTTTGCGGCCATTCTTGGTCGCCATGCGAGCGCGGAACCCGTGGGTGCGAGCGCGTTTCAGGCGGCTAGGCTGGAATGTACGTTTCATAGGCGTCTCGCCTCAACTTAGGTGTGTTAATCTCGAAAGCGCGGCTATTACGTGCGCAGCAGCATTTGGTCAAGGCAATTCAAGCAGGATTTTCAGGCGCCTTGCTCGTTCACGGATCAGTGATCGTTTGGGACCGGACTGTTAGGTGCAAGTTTTGGCGCCCGCTCGTATATCCGGCTCGAACAAAGTTTCTAAAAGGGAAGCCAATTCTATGTTACGGACCATTCTGACTGCTGGAGCGATTGCGATGACGCTTGCTGCTGGGACTGCCGCGGCCGATGATACTGAATTGCATAAGCCCTGGGGGGAAATCCTCGGGACATATGTGGTTGAGTATGATGATGGGGTGAACCGTTTCGATTATGGCGCGCTGAAAGCAAATGCGGAAGATTCAGCCAAGCTCGATGCCTATTTACAGAGTTTCGCAGCGCTCGAGTTTGAAACGTTGAGCGATGACGAACAGTTTGCGGCTTACTCTAACATCTATAATGCGCTGACCATTCAGCACATTATTGGCCGCTACCCGCTCAAATCCATTCGCTCTGGCTATATTGTTGGTCCGTGGAAACGGGTTTTCACAACCGTCGACGGCGAAGAAGTTAGCCTCGACGACCTCGAACACGGCATTTTGCGAGTCGAGTTTAGTGACCCCCGGGTGCATTATGCGGTTAATTGCGCGTCATATGGCTGCCCAAACTTACGCACGGACGCTTGGTATGCGGCCACTCTAGATGAAGAGCTGGATGAAGCCGCGCGCGACTATATTAACAATCCACGGGGCGTCACGGTTCGGCGCAACGGCACGCTGCAAGTGTCGACCATTTATAAGTGGTTCCGCGAAGATTTTGGCGGCTCGAATAACGGCGTCATTGATCACTTGCTCGAACACGCTGAACCAGAGCTCGCGGCTCAGATTGAAGCCAAGCGCCGAATTACCAAACACGAATATGATTGGTCTCTAAACGACGTCGAGTAAGGCGCATTGAAGACCCCAAGAGAAGGACAAAGACCATGACGGACACCGCCGAAAAAAAACACAGCTCTATCTGGATCAAGCTCTGGCCAGTCTATTTGATAGCGGCGGTGATGATTGGCGCCTGGCAAATGGGCCTGTTCCAATATCTCTCGCTCGATACGTTGCGCGAGCAGCAGGAAGTCTTGCAAAGCTTTGTCTCAAATAACTTGGTTCTAGCGGTTGCGATTTTTATCGCCATCTATGCTGCGGCAACATTGTTCATGATCCCTGGGGCGCTTTGGATCACGATTGCCGGCGGGTTCTTATTCGGTCTGGTCGGCGGCGCATTGGCGACAATTGCGGGCGCAACGCTCGGGGCGAGCATGCTATTCTTCGCTGCGAAGACCTCGATCGGCAGTGCATTACGGGATCGCGCGGGGCCGTTTATGACCAAAATGGAAGCCGGGTTTAATGAGAACCCGTTCTCTTACATGTTCGCTTTGCGCCTGTTGCCGGTTGTACCTTTCCCGGTGGCGAATATCGCGCCAGCGCTGCTCGGCGCCAAGTATCGCGAATATGCAATCGCGACGGCCGTTGGCATTATTCCCGGTGTGGTCGCTTATACATGGGTCGGGTCCGGCCTCGGCGCGACTTTTGCCGCAGGCGAAGATCCAAACCTGGGCGTGATTGCGAAAAATATGCTGCCCGCATTAGCGGCGCTTGGCCTGGTCGCACTTATCCCGGTCGTTTACAAAAAAATCACCGGCCGTAAGGCCGAGCCTGTGGAGGCGTAAATGTCGGATACAATGACAAGTCCAACCGCCCGCATGGCTGAAACAGATCCTTCGGAGACCAAGACAATGACCACAACTCCATCGGAAACGGGTGCAAAACGAAAGCTAAAAGCAGATCTGATTGTGATTGGCGGCGGCTCGGGTGGTCTTTCAAGCGCAGCTGGTGCAGCCATGCTGGGGCTCAAAGTGATCCTATATGAGAAAGCCGAAATGGGCGGCGATTGCCTCAACCATGGCTGCGTGCCGTCCAAGGCGCTTCTGACCACGGCGAAATACGCGCAGACGGCGCGGGAGAGCGCGAAGTTTGGCGTCACAGTCTCAGCGCCTGTGGTCGATTGGGAAAAAGTCAAAGCGCATGTGCGCGGCGCCATTGATACAATTGCCCCGGTCGACAGTCAGGAGCGGTTTGAAGGGCTCGGCGTCACGGTCATTCGAGAACACGCAAAGTTTGCCGATGCGAAAACGATTGTCTCTGCGACCACAGAAGCGACGGCCCGCCGGATTATTGTCTCAACCGGATCGACGGCGTTTATTCCGCCCATCCCCGGCCTTAGCGAAACCCCTTATATCACCAATGAGACTGTCTTCTCCCTCCCAGAGCAACCACAGCATTTGGTGATCTTAGGCGGCGGTCCAATCGGCATGGAAATGGCGCAAGCCTTTAAACGCTTAGGGTCTGACGTGACTGTGATCGAAATGGGCCGCGCCATGGCGCGTGCGGATGCCGGTCATGCGAAAATTGCCGTCGATGCGATCATTGAAGAAGGCGTCAATGTCCTCGAAGGCCATAAAGCGGTTTCGATTTCCGGGGCCGCCGGCAATATTACTGTCAACACCGAGAGCGAAAGCGGGACGCAATCGATTTCTGGCTCGCATCTTCTGGTCGCGGTCGGACGCCAAGCGGTGCTTGACGGCTTGGATTTGGAGGCGGGAAAGGTCGACCATGATCGCCGCGGTATTCAAGTGAGCGATAAGCTGCGGTCGGTCTCTAACCCGCGCGTCTGGGCACTCGGCGACGTCGCCGGTCAAGGTCAATTTACTCATTTAGCTGGCTGGCATGCCAGCGTTTTTACCCGCCGCGCGCTCTTCAAACAGGGCAGCAAAGCCAGCGATTTGCCGCTTCCTGCGGTCACTTATGTGGCGCCAGAAGTCGCCCAAGTTGGACTGACGGAAGCCGAAGCCCGCGAGCAGTATGGCGACAGTGTCACCACCTCGTCTTTCCCATTCCATGAGAATGATCGGGCAATTGCGGAAGGCAAAACCTTGGGCGAAGCAAAATTAGTCATCCGCAAAGGGAAAATACTAGGCGCTTCAGTCGTCGGTGATGGCGCGGGCGATATCATTCAAATTGTTGGCTATGGCATGTCGAACAAACTGGGCGTGCAATCCCTGACCAATTTCATTTCCCCTTACCCGACCCGGGCGGAAGTCGTAAAACGCGCCGCCAGTGCCCATTTCACGCCGACTGTGTTTGGCAAAGCCTCCCGGACACTGGTCGGGTTGCTGCAACGCATCCCTTAGATTACACGCTTTTAGTGTGAGCGAGGCTTTGGACACAGCTGCACCCAAGCGCGGGTTAAAGTGGCGAAACAGCCTGTCATTCAGGCTGTTTCTGATTGCTATCGCCAGTGTCTTGATTGTCGAAGCGATGATTTTCGTGCCCAGCGCCACGCGAGAGCGTAATGACTGGATCGAAGACCAATTAAACGCTGGGCGTCTCGCGGCGCTGGCGTTGGAGGCGGCCCCGTCGCGCATGGTCTCGTCGGAATTAGAACAAGAACTGCTATCCAGCGCCATGGTTCTGGCGGTGGCCGAGATGCGGCTTGAGCAGCGCGACATGATCCTCAACCCCGGCAAGGAGATTTGCTGCACACCTAAAATTATCGTTTTTGACGCCGATTGGGACCTGTCCGAAGTTGGCGACACGCTGGCGACGTTCTTCGCGCCGCGCGATCGTTATCTCATCCTCCGGGCGCGTGGATCTAGAACAGGGCGGATCCTCGAAGTCGTCGTCGACGAAACCAAGCTGCGCAACATTCTAGAAGGGTATGCGTTGAACATTCTTGGCCTGTCGCTGATCATCTCCGCCTTCACTGGTGGGTTAATCTATTTAATGCTGATCATGACGGTCGTGCGCCCGATCCGGCGGGTGACGCAGTCGGTTGAGCAGATTGGTGAGGACCCTGGCAGCTGGCGCCGGCGGTTGGCGCCCACGCCGCGCCGCGATGAGATTGGTCGCGCCCAAAACGCGCTCTCAAATATGGAAGAAGCGGTGTCGAACGCGTTTCGCCAGCAAGAACGTTTGGCGCAGCTCGGCGAGGCCGTTGCGAAGATCAATCATGATTTGCGCAATTCACTGGCCACCGCGCAGCTTGTCTCGGACAGTCTTTCGCGGTCTGAAGACCCGCGCGTCGCGAAGAGCTTGCCGCGGCTTGAGCGCGCGCTCGAACGGGCCATCAATTTGGCCAGTGACACATTAAAATTTGGCCGCTCTTCGGCGCCAGACACGAAGGTTTCGAAGGTTCGCCTGTTTGATATTGTCACTGAGGCGTCTGAGGAAGCGCTGGCTGGCCATCGCGGCGTGATCTTTGCCAATGAAGTTGTGCTGGATGCAGAAGCGATTGCCGACCCGGATCACCTGCATCGCATCTGCGCCAATCTGATCCGCAACGCAGCCGAGGCCATGGAGGGCGAGGGGTCGATTTCAGTTGGTTATGACGGCATGGCCCTAAGTGTCGCTGATTCAGGCCCAGGATTGCCGAAACAGGCCAAAGATAATTTGTTCAAACCCTTTGCAGGGTCAACGCGGCGAGACGGTACCGGGCTCGGCCTGGCGCTGTCACGAGATCTCGCGCGGGCTATGGGCGGTGATTTGGAGCTCGGGGAAACGGGCGAAGGCGGAACACGTTTCGTGGTGTTTCTGCCTCAATCCAATTAGGGCGCGTAAACAATCGCCACCACGGCGGCAACCAAGCTCAAAATGAAACCGAGCCAGCCCCACCATGGCGCAAAGCGTTCGCGTGGCAGCGGCGCAGGCTCTGGCTGTGTTAACTTGGCTTCCAAACGATCCATGACGTCCGGCAACCGTTTCAAACGATCTGCGACCTGTTTGACGTTCTCGCTGACCAGTTTCGCGGCCCCCGCCGGCCCGAGATTTTGCGTGATCCAGTCTTTCACGATTGGCTCTGATGCGGCCCAGATATCGTGACTGGGGTCAATCGCGCGGGCGACGCCCTCTACTTGTACCATGGTCTTTTGCAAGAGGACGAGTTCAGGTCGCAATTGCATGCCGAACGTATGGGTAAAGTCGAGCAATTGCAGCAAGAGCCGCCCCATGGACACGTCGCTAGCTGACTTGCCATGAATGGGTTCGCCAACCGAGCGGAGCGCTTGAGCAAAATCTCCGACGGATTTATCGGGCGGCACATAACCGGCCTCAAAGTGAACTTCGGCAATCCGGTAATAATCGCGGCGCAGAAAGCCCCACAGGATTTCAGCCAAGAATCGCCGCTCATTCATGGCGATGCGCCCAATAATGCCGAAATCGACCAGGGTGAGGCGTCCGTCCGGGGTCACAATCATGTTTCCCTCATGCATGTCGGCATGAAAGACGCCGTGATGAATGGCGTGGTCAAGAAACCCGCGTGTCACCATATTCGCGAGCGTCGGTCGATCGACGCTGGCGGTGTTCGCCGCGTCTGGATCGGTGAGCGATTTGCCGTCGATCCACTCCGTCGTCAGGACACGTTTGCCAGACCGGCTCCAATCGACCGCAGGAATGTGAAAATATCCGGCTTTAAAAGACAGCTCTCGCATTTCATCTGCGCCGCCGGCTTCGAGACGAAGGTCCAATTCTTTTTCCATCGAGGTGGCCACAGTTTCGGTAAATGCGACGGGCTTTAAACGGCGGCTTTCAACGTTGACGCGTTCGACCGTGCGCGCCGCGCGCTTCATGGCGCGGAGTTCTTTGCCAATCATGTCCTCCACGCCGGGCCGGAGGATTTTAACCGCTTTAGGTCCGTCCTCGGTTTGCAGACGATGAACTTGGGCGAGCGAGGCGGCTGCGATAGGCTCGGACAAGTCAGGAAACAGCGCGCTAGCTTCATCCGCCCCAAACTCATCGGCCAGCGCTTTTTCGGCGGCTGACATTTTAAATGGCGGAAGTTTATCCTTCAGGCGCGAGAGGTCGGTGGTGGTTTCAACGCCAAACACGTCTGGCCGTGTTGCTAAGAATTGGCCAAGCTTGATGTAAGCGGGCCCGAGCTTTTCAAGGGCCGTGGCCAGTCGCTCTCCTGGGCGCCCTTTGGCACCGCCCCCAAATAGCCGCAGGACTTTGCCTGCAATCTTGGCCGGAACGGGCAGGCGGTCATGATATTCGCCGGGCAAAATGACGTCATGACGAGCCAGCGCCGTGCCCGCACGCAGCAGCCGAGCATAGTCTGCAAGCGCCTTCATCATCGCCTAAATGGCCCAGCCAAAGTGCAGCGCCGTGATGCCACCGGAGAAATTTGTGACCGAGACATTGGAAAATCCGGCCAATTCAATTTCGGCCTTAAACGTGTCCTGGTCCGGGAACCGACGAATGCTCTCGACCAAATATTGATAGCTGTCACGATCGCCTGTGACCCATTTTCCAACTTCAGGAATGACGTTGAAACTGTAAGTATCATAGGCCTTTTGCAGCATCGGCGCGGTCATTTGACTAAACTCGAGAACGGCGAGCCGGCCGCCTGGCTTCAAGACGCGGCGAAACTCTTTCAATCCCGCGACACGGTCAGCAAAGTTTCGAATACCAAGGCTGATGGTCAGCGCGTCAAAGCTTCGGTCAGGATAGGGTAGGGCGGTGCCATCGGCGCAAACCCAATTGAGACGATCGCCCCAAACGGTATTGTCGCTGCGGGCTTTTCCAGCCTCCAGCATGGCGTCATTGATATCGCAGACAATTGCTGTCGCTTGGCGACCGTCGCCGCGGCGCTTCCCAGCCGCATCGGCGAGGGTTAAAAAGGCGCGGGCCAATTCGCCTGTGCCGCCCGCGACATCGAGATGGCATTCACCTGGCTGCGGGTTTAAACGATTCATCGTGTCATGCTTCCACAATCGGTGGATCCCGACGGACATGAAGTCATTCATCAGATCATATTTCGAGGCGACCGAGCGAAAAACGCCCTTCACCCGGTCGACTTTCTCGTCCGGGCTAACCTCTTCAAATCCAAAAGAAACTGTATCTTGTTCGGTCATAAGATCCATCTAAGCCGAGAAGTCTTAAAGGGCCATGGGTGTGTGTGTCGCGGATCCGTAAAATGTATGCCCTATTTCGCCCGCAATTGGTGTGTTCTATTCACAGCATGGGATTGAGGACGCAGACGCTAACACTGTTTGAAACAGTGAATCGTGATGCCAGATATTGGCAGATTTTAGCGTTGTCTGGTCTGTTTTCGATCTCTCTCACCACCAGCGACTTTGGCGCCAGGCCGCTCGCTTTAATCGCAGCGATCGCAGGCGCCATGTTCGCGCAAGCCGCTGGCACAGTGTGGATCAATGCCCGAAAAGCCAAACGCCGCGCCCCGTCAGGAAGCCATTGGCGCGCGTCAAGCTTGCAAGCGGGGATCGTCGGTTGGTTCGCTGATTTCCAGTGGAAGTCGGCCTTGATCACGTCATTGTCCTTGTCGATCTTGCTGCGCGCTAATTCTTTATGGTTTTGGCTCGCCGCTGGTCTGATCGGGGTCAGTGCCAAATTTCTCATCCGTTATCGCGGCAAACACCTCTTCAATCCCGCCTGTATCGGCATCGTAACCGTAAGCCTGATTGGCGGCAGCGCTGCTTGGGTGTCGCCAGGACAATGGGGGCAGGCGCCGATTTTCGCGGCCTTCGCCATCGGCTTTGCGGCTTTGGTCTTATCCAGCGCTAAACGCCTCGACATCGCGCTCGGATTCTTGGCTGGTTTCGCCGCAATGCTGTTCGGGCGGGCTTTCTATCTAGGTGACCCGATGGCGATCCCAATCCATCAATTGCAATCTGGCGCGCTCTTAGTGTTCGCCTTTTTCATGATCACAGACCCGCGCTCGACGCCGAATTCAAGAACAGCGCGGATCGTGTTTGCCTTTGCCGTGGCCGCCTTTGCGGCTTGGCTCGGCTGGGAGTATCATATTCGCGGGGCCATGCTTTACGCCTTAGCAGGGCTAGCCTTACTCACCCCAATCTTAGATCGGTTGCTGCCTGCGCGCCGATTCCATTGGACATCCACGGAGGGAAAACCCAATGATCCTAAAGCACCTCGTGGGGGCTTGCGCCCTCGGCCTCGTCTCGTTCGGACTTAGCGCCCCAAGCGCCGCCGCGTTTTGCGGCTTCTATGTCGCCAAAGCCGATACAGACCTGTTCAACGATGCATCAAAAGTTGTTCTGGTGCGGGATGATGAGCGCACGGTGATCACAATGGCGTCGGACTATCGCGGCGATGCCAGCGAGTTTGCGATGGTGGTCCCTGTCGTCGATATTCCTTTGCGCGAGCAAATTAACGTCGCCAATCCTGGCCTTGTCGATCATTTGGATGAATACACAGCGCCGCGCCTGGTTGAATATTACGACGAAAATCCATGTGAGCTTATGCGCTATCGCAACCAAGTCGCGATGGCAGCCCCGCCGGCACCTACCATGATGGAAGTTGATGTCATGGAAGCGGCCGATCTCGGCGTCACGATCGAGGCCGAATATGAAGTCGGCGAGTATGACATTCTCATCCTTTCCGCCGAAGAAAGTGATGGCTTGATCACCTGGCTCAACCAAGAGAATTATCGCATCCCCGACGGTGCCGAAGACGTTGTCGGTGCCTATCTCAAACGCGGGATGAAATTCTTCGTCGCGAAAGTGAATCTCGAACGCCATAGCGGCTCTTCTGTTTTGCGCCCCATTCAAGTCGCCTATGAAGATGAGAATTTCATGCTTCCAATCCGCCTCGGGACGGTGAATGCAGAGGGTAAGCAAGAGCTGTTCGTATTCGCGATCACGCGCCAAGGCCGCGTCGAGACGACTAATTATAAGACGGTGAAATTGCCCTCCAACATGGATGTTCCAATCTTTGTCAAAGATGAGTTTGGCGAGTTTTACAAAGCCATGTTCGAGCACCAGACTGAGCTAGAAAACGGCAAAGCGGTGTTCATGGAATATGCCTGGGACATGTCGTGGTGTGATCCTTGCGCGGCCAACCCGCTCTCCCGCTCTGAGCTCCGCGAGCTTGGCGTGATGTGGCTGGACGAGGGTGGACCTGGCGATATTGAGCCAATGCCGCGGCGTCCTATGCCCGTCCGTCCAGGGCCACAGCCGGTTGACGCCTTCGTCACGCGCTTGCACGTGCGCTATGACGGACAGACTTTCCCGGAAGACTTAAACTTTCAAGTCACCGGCGATCGGGAGAATTATCAAGGCCGGTACGTTTTGCGCCATCCGTGGCGCGGCGATTATGGTCAGTGCGAAGCCGCTGGAGACTATGCTGAAACGCTGGTCGAACGCTGGGATGAAGAAGCTCAGAGCCTGGCCCAACTGACCGGCTGGGATATCGAAGAGATTGAGCAGAAAATGGCCGATGGCGGTTTTTCAGCGAGCTCCATTGGAGTTTCTGAACCGGCCCCGAAACGCAATTGGTGGCAGCGCCTATGGGGCAATGGCTAACGCTGGCACGCGCTACAAAAGAACGTTGAGCGCCCTGATTGAACGATCCGTTTGATCGGGGCGCCGCACGTATTGCAGGGCTCGCCTTCGCGGTCATAGACGTCAAATTGTTTCTGGAAGTATCCAAGCTCTCCACTGGCGCTGGCAAAGTCAGAGATCGATGAGCCGCCCGCGGCGATGGCTTCGGCGATGACTTCATTAATGGCGGGGGTGAGGCGCTCACTGCGACGCCCAGCGATCGAATGGGCCTTGCGACGCGGGCTGATGCCAGATCGAAACAAGGCTTCGCAGACATAGATATTTCCCAATCCCGCAATCACGGACTGATCGAGCAGCGCGGCTTTGATCGGCGCCGCTTTGCCGCGCAGCGCCTCATCCAAATAGCTCGCGTTAAAATGATTGGAGAGCGGTTCTGGGCCAAGATGCGTGATCCGGGGATAGTCGGTGAGCGTTTCAATCGGCCAAAGTTCCATAAATCCGAACCGCCGCGGGTCATTATATGTTACTGTGGCGCCGTCTTCCATGTGAAAGACCACATGATCATGCGCTGGGTTTGTTCCCGGGTCATGGTGGAACTCTGCCGCTGCAGCGCTGTTGACGGTGAACCGACCCGACATGCCGAGATGCATGATCAAGGCCTCGCCGGTTGAGAGCTCGGTCACCAGGAATTTCGCGCGCCGTCCCATTTGGGTAATGGTTGCGCCCTCGACCCGGGCCTTGAAATTGTCCGGAAACGGGAAGCGCAAATCCGCTCGATTGACATCAAGCTGGACGATCTGCCGGCCTTGCATGGCGGGCGTGAGGCCGCGGCGAACTGTTTCTACTTCGGGTAATTCAGGCATGGCCCGCAGGTATGCGCCTTTTGCACGCGGCGCAAGCATCCGTCATGCCGCCCGCTGGCAGTAGGGTAGAGGATAACGCTTGTGTAATAAATTTACATATCGTAATAATATGACATAAAAGCTTGGAAGGATTAAATATGCGACGCCAAACATTGTATGAAGACGCGAAAGTCGACCTCACGCCAATGCTCGATATTGTATTCATTTTGTTGATTTTTTTCATTGTCACATCCACTTTCATTCAGGAAGATGCGATCGGTATGGAGCCGCCACCGCCGGCTTGTCCCGGCTGCGACACATCCGAGACGCGGGCAATTGTGGTCTACATAGACGCCAAAAATGTGTTGCGAGTCGGCAAGTCTCTCACCGATATCTCAGCGGTCCGATCAGAGATTGAACGTCGCCGAGCGGAGTCTCCGAATGCGGCGGTCATTATCCAAGCCGACGGTCAAGCCCATACCGGCACTGTGATCAAAGTGAGAGATATCGTTTATGATGCGAACGTGGAGCGCGTGAATATCGTGCGCTCTTCAACGTGATGGCGGCTTAGGCTTGCGCGCAGTCACAATGTGATAGCCATATTGCCGGCGATGCAATCCCATTAGGAGGCCATACATAGGGGCAATGAAATGCCCCATTTGAATGCGGGCATCGTCTTTCCGGAAGAAGATCGACTTGAAGAAATACTTGAGCGACACCCATGGCACATAAGAGACGCTGAGCGCGACGCGCCAAGAGGCTTCTTGAACTTGAATGTCTTCAAATCCGAGCTCATCCATCGCAGCGACGAATTCGTCCAAACCGGCAAAGTCTTGCAGCGCCCAGCCAGCGCAGACTTTGCGATATAGATAGGTGAACAATCGCGTGTGCGTTTTGCCTTTGGTGAAGCCGTCGGCGACAACCAACCGCGCGCCGGGTTTCAGAACTCGCAAGGCCTCGGTCAGAAAGGCGAGCTTGGCTTTGCCGACATCGTAGCAAGCGCTCTCAATTGCGTAAGCGCCGTCCACAGTCTCTGGTTCGAGCGCGAGATCGCAATAGTCCATGAGCTCGAATTGCAAGCGGTCTTGATAGACCGGGTCGGCGGACAATTGCCGTCCGAGATCGATTTGCCAAGGAACAAGGGTGGCGGCAATGACGCGCGTGTTTGGGAAATGTGTAATGGCATAGCGTGCGCTGGTCCCGACGCCGCAGCCAAGATCGATAAGCTGGTTCTCCCTGGCTAAATCTAGGTCTAGACGATCAATGATTTGCCGGTTCATTTCATCCAGCATCTGCTCGCGATTGAACGGATTGAGCCCCCAACGATAATAGCCGAAATGCATATTGAAGCGCCGGCTCCAAGGCTCATAGTCCATGCCCGCTTCGGAGTAATATTCAATAATTTCTTGCTTATAGTCCGGTGAAAGCGGACTTGCGCGGCGTGTGAGGTCTTCGCTGGGTTGTACCAAAATATACCCTCTCTCGCATTCGATTTAGGCGTCGCTTCAGAGTTGAGCATTGCGCGGCTTGGACGCGCGGCGTTTTGGCCCGGTCGCGTTATGGCGCCGGGGCGACACTGTCGAATACGCGCACGCTTTCCCAATTTTCATTGAACACTTCGATGAATTCGAGATGGGGTTCGGTGATTTGATAAGCGTCTTGCGCCGCGGTGTTTTCAAACACGATGGTCAGTGCGACATCAAAGTTGAGATCATTGACCTCCCGCTGATAATCCGCGTGCCGCGCACCGGCCGAGAAATAGACAATGCCGTCATGCGGCGCGAGATACTCATAGCAGCCATCAACCAAGGCTTGGACAGAGTCCGCATCGTCCATTTTGAGGTCGAAAAAGACCGAATGGGTGAGCAAGGGCGATGGCGTGTCATCTGCCAATGCTGGCCCCGCCGTCAGAGCCAAGGTGCCTAGTAAAATCGCTGCACGCATCGCATTTCCTCCAAAAAACCGTGTCTGACCCGTCTACGCCTCTGCGCCGAAAGGTCAAACCTGGTTTTTGGGCGCGGGCGCTTAGACCGTAACGACGACTTTTCCGAGCGCTTTACGATCAATCAAATACTGGATCGCGTCACCGCCACGCTCCAGAGAGAATGTCTCTGATACGTGCGGTTTGATTTTGCCCTCCTGATACATCGCAAACATTTCAGCCAAGTTTTGCTGATTGGCGGCTGGATCACGGGCCACGGCGGCGCCCCAGAAAACCCCGCGGACATCACAAGACTTCAGAAGCGTCAGATTGAGCGGCAATTTCGGGATGCCGGCCGGGAAGCCGACCACGAGGAAGCGGCCTTCCCAATTCATCGCGCGCACCGCTGGCTCGGCATAATTGCCGCCGACGCCGTCATAGATAATATCGACGCCGCCGCCGCTGACGTCTTTAATTTGGTTGGAGAAGGCTTTTTGTTGCGCGCGGTCGAGCTCGCCGCGCTCATAGACGAGGCCCTTATCGGCGCCTTTGGAGAGACAGAAATCGACTTTCTCCTGCGTCGAACATGCCGCGATGACTTCTAGGCCCATGACTTTGCCGAGTTCGACCGCCGCGATGCCAACACCGCCCGCCGCGCCAAGCACGAGGAGTTTCTCGCCGGGCTTTGGATCAGCGCGATCTTTCAAGGCATAATAAGAAGTGCCATAGGTCATCACAAAGGCCGCAGCTTCATCGAAGGGGACGCTGTCCGGGATTGGGATACAACGCCCGGCATCAAGCGCCAGCTCTTCGCGCATGCCGCCCCAACCGCATGACCCGATGACGCGCTGACCGACTTGCAAATGTGTCACGCCTTCGCCGACGGCTTTAACCACCCCGGAAACTTCGCCGCCTGGGCTGAACGGGCGCTCCGGTTTGAACTGATAGAGGTCTTGAATAATCAGAGTGTCAGGGAAGTTCACACCGATGGCTTTAACATCGATAATGACCTGACCCTTTTCCGGAGTTGGGCTTTCAATCTCTTCCAGAACCAAAGTGTCTGGACCGCCTGGGGCTTTGGAGAGCAGCGCTTTCATCAGGTGTTTCCTCATCTCATTCGTTGACGTCAGCTTCGTAGCCATGGCAACCGGCGCTGTGAAGGTCTGACGTAGCGGAGATGTGCGCTTGGCGAAAATAGTTCTGTTCTGGATCCTGCTGGGCGGCACCGGCTTCGCGTTTGCGCTGGCGGTGCAAATGCGGATGATGATTGCTCTGGTTTTGCGGCGCGCGCTGAAAGCTTGGCGTCCGGTCTTTGAAGACCGAGGCCTCGCCAACCAAGCGGTGATCTTGGCCGCCAGAGACGAAGCCAGTAACGAAGCCAGTGACGAACAAGACGCGGATGTGAATGGCGACGTCCACGCCGCAGCGCAGCATTTGCGGGCGACTTATCCCAACCCGCTCAATCATCTGCGAACCGCGCGCCGGTATAGTGTCGTGACGCCGGTTCTTGTCCTGGCGCTCTTCGCATTCGGTCGATTCGGCTTAGGGGTGATCTAATGAAGGGCTATTTTGCGATCGGGGCGGAGGGGATTTCAAAGCCGATGAATCTTGGCGCTTTGATGCGCACCGCGAATGCTTTCGGCGCCAGTTTCGTATTTTCAGTGCAAGCGGCGGATCGGGTAAAGATCGCCAACCTGTCTGATACATCGCGGACGTTCAAAAACGTCCCATACTATGCCTGGGATTCGATGGACGAGATGATCTTTCCCAAAGGCTGCCAATTGGTGGGGATCGAGCTCACCGATGATGCCGTCGACCTGCCAGAGTTTAAACATCCGCGCATGGCCGCCTATGTTTTAGGACCTGAACGCGGCAATCTCTCAGAGGCGATGGTGGCGCGTTGTGATCACGTGATCAAAATCCCAACCAAGTTCTGTATCAATGTCAGCCTTGCCGGGGCGCTGGTCATGTATGATCGTGTCCGCACCATGGGGGCGTGGCGTGATCGGCCAATCATGCCGGGTGGACCGAAACCCTAGCGCGTCTTGCCGCGTCCTGGTCATGACACGCATTTTCCGATAGCGCTTCAAGGAAACGCCCGGGGAGGTCAGTTTTGAAATTCGCGATCATTTCCTTAGTGGCTCTGCTGACGATTGCGGCCTCTTTTTTCGCATCGCGGGCGCTGACGCTAAAAGCTCTGACAGATGAGACCTCGATTTTCGACACGTTCGAAAAGGTCGATGAAACTTGGCTTTACTCTGATAAGATCGGCGCCGCTGCAGCGTCCGACGTTGAGCGGGCGCGCGTGGCGATTGGCGGCCCGCTCGGGCTGTCATCACAAGAAGCCGTCTACTTTGTCGCCACGCGGGATAATCAAGGCGACCCGTTGCAATCAGACTGCTCTTATCGCGTCGCAGGACGGCCGATCGATACCCGCTGGTGGTCGCTAACCCTCTATGACAGCGTCACGCAGCATTACGTCCCGAACATTGAAAACCGGTCCAGCTGGAACAGTATCTCAATCCCTCGGTCAGAGGATGGTGCCTGGACCCTGGATGTCGGACAGGTCCCGCAAAAAGGGGCGTGGTTGCCGACACAGGAGGCGCCGGGGAAAGCGTTTGAACTGATGCTCCGCGTCTATAATCCGAGCCATGCGACACGCGCGATTTTGCCCAATCTGGAATTGCCAGATGTGGAGCGCGTATCATGTTGAGCCGGGCCTCGATTTACATCTTCGCGATCGCGCTGCTGGCGGCGGTCACATTTTTTGTCACCCGCGCAAAGATCATCCAGCAGGCTCCGGTCACTGTCATGTCGACGATTGAAGCGCGCATAGTGGCGGGGGCTGGAAGCTGGAATGCCTGTTTCCATAATCAGGTTTATGGGCCGAGGCGAAACGCGGCGCGGCGGGCCAATCCGGATAGTATTATCAGCTCGATGGCGTATGATTTAAGCGACGGGCCAGTTCGGGTCGCGGGCGAAACTTGGCCGCGCTACTGGTCTTTGTCGCTCTACCAACAAAACTCCGACAATTTCTTCGTGGTCAATGATCAGCAGCTGAAAGGGCCCGACTTCGATTTTGTGCTGGCCTATGAGGGCCAGGATGTATCTGGGCTACAGGGCACCCCGATCATCTCACCGACTGAAAAAGGGATTATGCTGATCCGGCGGTTTGCGGCCGATGAAGCCGACATGCCTGGCATCATTGCCAACCAGGAAGCGCTTGTCTGCGGCCCGGCATCGCCGGCCGGCTAGGCCTTATTTAGCCCGCAAACAGAGGCGCACTTGGGGCGAAAGCCACCAAGAACAGCGTCACCGCGGTCACGCCTGTGAATAAAACCGTCATGCTGCGAGAGAAGATATGTTGATTGCCCATCGTCTTAGCTTTCATCTGTCTGGCGATCTCGCCGTTGTCTTTCGTTAACGACCAGATGGGGATGACCATCCTTGATGAACACTGTTGATCCAGAATAGGGGCTATGCGTGTTTCGAATAAGGCAATTTGAAGGTTAACGGATCAACCCGGCCTCTTTCGCCTTGCTCCGATAACTGCGCGAGACCGGAACTTCTGTGCCTGAGGGTAGGACTAAGAGGCTGCGGCCATCGACGCGTTTCTCATCCGTGATGCCCGCCTTTGCCACCCACCAGGACCGATGTACTTGTAGGCCGTCCGCGCCGTTAAGCTCGCGCACAGCATCTGCAAGCCGCATCAGGATGAGCTCTTCGCCGAGGCTGGTATGCACCCTCAAATAATGATCTTCAGAGGAAATGGCGTGCAGCTCAGCGGTGCGAAATTTGACCGGAAGGCGTTCGAGAAAGGTTTGAATCGGAGCGGCGTCGTCTGCTCGATCCTCGGCTTTCGACATCATGGCCTCGCGAACATAAGCGCCCGTCGTCACAATCAGCGAGATCACCATCACATATGAGTACTGGATCAAAATTAGGTCGAGGCTCGGAATCCCAGAGCTGAAGAAAACAATCAGCGTCAGCGTCACGGGAAGAGAGACAATCGCCGCGACAATGGCGATTTTGAACGGCGCCGCCATGGTTTCGAGGCGCGGCCCCCAAATGATTGGGGCGATTAGCACAGATGCGCCGGCGCCGACCGCCATGGTCGAGGTCCAGAACACGAAGCTTTTATAGAAGGGGAGGCGGCCCGTATTGTAGACACCGAGCCACGCGAAGATCAGCCCAAGCCCAATAACAATGGCGCAAAACCGGATGATGTCATTCGCGATACGCAAACTGCAAAGCCCCTTTATTGACGTTTCGCGAATGACATTGGCGGCATTTCGCGAAGGATTCCAGTCCTCAGACGTAGAACGCGATGCGTCGGCGCTCAATCCCTGACATTTCTGATTTCACAGCAGGCCATCCTGCTTTCACACGATCAATCAGGAGACTTACATGACCCGTTCTACCGCTTCTTTCGCCGCATTCGCCGCAGCTGCCCTTATGATCACCCCGATCGCTTCGGCGAGCGACTTAACCGTGACAGTAGAAGGCATCGCCAAAACCCAAGGCACGATCATGCTCGGCCTGTTCGATGAGGCGACTTATAATGGCAGCGGCGCGGTCAATGGCGCGAATTTGAAAGTCGACGGTGACAGCGTCACAGTGACGTTTGAAGGCCTGGAGCCAGGTGAGTACGCCGTTCGTTTGTATCACGACGTCAATGATGATGGCGAAATGAACACCAATCCTTTCGGCATGCCGACGGAGCCTTACGCCTTTTCCAATGATGCCAAAGGCCGCTTTGGTCCGGCAAAATGGGAGGCCGCAAAATTCTCTGTTGCCGCGGATGGCGCCGTCCACACGATCACGATGAATTAATTGCCACTGCCGCGAAACCAATAAGGAGCGTCCCATGGATCTTTCACGTCGTCATTTCTTAGAAGCCGGGATCGGCGCAAGCTTTGCCGGAGCGATTGGCGCAGGCATTGGCCTTCAGGCGAGTGCTGAGGCCGCCAAAATGCCAGCTTGGCATCTCGGGTATCAAAATGCGCCGGCTGCGGGCTTCGATCCTGCGCCAATGAAATTGGTCTTTGGCAAAGCGCCAAGTGATCTGAAAGGCAGTCTCTATCGCAACGGCCCAGCCCAGATGAGCTATGGCGACTCGTATGCCAGTCACTGGTTTGACGGCGATGGCTTAATCCACCGGATTGCGATTGAGGATGGCAACGCCATTCATCAGGCGCGGTTTGTTGAGACGCGCAAGCGCCGCGAAGAGCAAGCGGCTCAGGCCTTCCTGGCGCCTGGCTTTGGGACGCTTGGCGATGAAAGCTACTCCGTGCAAAGCGCCGATGACACCAATGCCGCCAATACCTCTGTTCTGATGGTCAATGGTGAGCTCTTGGCGCTCTGGGAGGCGGGATCTGCGGTCTCCATGGATGCCGAAACCCTCGAGACCAATGGCCTTAAGACTTGGCGCGATGACCTCAAAGGCATGCCGTTCTTAGCCCACCCTAAAGTTGAGCCTGATGGCCGGGTCTGGAACCTGGCCGTCGGTGGGCCGCGGGTCGGGATTTACCGGATTGGCTCCCATGGCGCACTGGAAGATTTTGGTCTCGTCGATATTGGCCGCGCCGCCTATATCCATGATTGGACGATGAGCGAGCGTCACCTGATCATTTTGGTTCAACCCTGGATCAATGAGAGTTTGCGCCCGCCCGTCGTTGCCGGGTTCGAATGGCAACCGCAGCACGGTCTACAAATGCTGATCGTCGACAAGGATGATTTCACCAATCAACGCTGGGTCCAGGCGCCGCCGCGCATGTTCTATCATACCGGCTCGGCGTGGGAAGAAAGCGACGGCACAATCAAGTTCGATGCAGCCTTTTACAAACAACCTGTGCTCGGTGTCGGCGGGGGATCCGCCGAAATTCGCGGCGAATGGAATCGCGAATATGCCAGCGAAGATGGCATTCTCACGCTGGTCGAAATCCCGCCGCAGGGCGATGCGAAACTGATTGAGACTGGGATTGTGGGCGAGTTTCCGCAAGTCGATCCGCGCTATCGCGGGCTGCACCGCAACTTAGTGGCTGTCGCCGGCGGTGCCTCTGCCAATCGTCCGGGCAGCACTGCGCTCACCGTCCACAATTGGACCAGCGGCGAAAGCCAGTCTTTTGATTTCGGTGACAATCGCATGGTCGAAGAATTCCTCTTCGTGCCCAAAGCGGTCGGCAATTCTGACCTCGACAGTTGGTTGATTGGTCCAGTGTTGAACTTGAAGGCCGGGGTGCGCGAAATTTGCGTGTTTGACGCGGCCAATGTCAGTGATGGCCCGGTCTGCATCTGGCAGGCGGACTATGCGTGGCCACTCGGCT
Organism: Pseudomonadota bacterium; assembly: GCA_039822145.1. Classification (GTDB taxonomy): domain Bacteria; phylum Pseudomonadota; class Alphaproteobacteria; order Caulobacterales; family Hyphomonadaceae; genus Henriciella. The sequence goes on from JBCBMU010000001.1 coordinate 245,169, forward strand.
TTCACGGAACTTGGGCGTGAGGAGAGAGATAGTGACAACAAAAACAGCGTTTCCTCCAACTCTCTCTCCTCGCGCGCTCGTCCGCTCCATCCCCTGGTGGGGGTGGCAGATGGGCGCGGCATTGGTGATCTATTTGATTGTCAGTGCTTTGATGTTGAGCGCCTATCCGGACGCAAAGCCATACCTACGCTTTAACTTTACGCCGCTGCTTGAGGCGTCCTTGCAAATCAAAATCCACGTCGCTGGCGCCCTCAGTGCATTTTCTATCGGCGTGGTGCTTTTGCTCGCGCCGAAAGGGTTCCGCTTTCACAAAACGCTAGGATGGGCTTGGGTCGTGGCCATGGCTGTGACCGCAGTGTCGTCATTTTTTATCACCGGAATCTTCCAAAACACCTATAGCCCGATCCATGCTTTGTCGGCTTGGACGCTGATTGGGTTGCCATTTGGGATCTCCGCAATTCGCCAGCGGAACGTTCAAAAACATCGGCAAACCATGACCGGCATGTTCGTCGGCGGCATGGCGATAGCCGGGCTGTTTACGTTTCTGCCGGGGCGATTGATGTGGTCGCTTTTTGTTGGGGTCTAAACTTCGAGATTCCTGTTACATTCCTGTCGTGCTTCCTCCATAAGGAAACGCGACAGGTTCGAAAACAGGAGTAAGAGCATGAAGCGGGGCTTATTGGCAGGAGCGTTCCTATTTGCGTTGAGCGGGTGCGCGACAGAAACGGGCGGGTTGAGCATCTTCACGCCCAAGCCAGAAACGGCACAAGAAGCCCTTGAGCTCTATTATGACACGATCCCTGATGCCGCCCTGCCAAGAGCGCCAGCAGGCCTGCCACTGCCAGCGTCCGATACGGTCATCACGAAAGTCCTACTCGGCTCGTGTTTGGATGAAGAAAAAGGCCCGTCCGCAGCATTGATGAGCCTGCCGGGTGAGAATGCTGATCTGTTCTTGATGGTCGGCGACAATGTCTATGGCGACCGCGATGGCCGCGCCTATCAGAACAATCAAGCTGATTTGGATGAGCTGAAAGAGTCCTTTGCCGACCTGGCAGCGCGCGAGGACTTTATCAAAGTTCGCCAGTCGGTTCCGATGATGGTCTCTTGGGACGATCATGATTATGGCGCCAATGATGCCGGAAAAGAGTTTCCCTTTCGCGGTTTGGCGGAACGCATTCATGAAGTCTTCTGGAGCTTAGAAGACCAAGATGTCGGCCAATGGCCTGGCACTTACTATGCCCGAACCTTTGGCCCTGAGGGCCAGCGCACGCAAGTCATCATGCTCGACACGCGCTTCTTCCGGTCGGGCCTGACTGGAACGGATGAGTGGGGCGTGAAAGGCAAAGAGCGTTATATCCCAGCGCCCGACGGATCGATGCAAGACATGCTTGGTTCTGTTCAGTGGACCTGGCTCGAAAACCAGCTGCAGCAGCCAGCTGATATTCGTTTGATCGCCTCCTCGATCCAAGTCATGCCGACAGCGCATGGGTTTGAAGCCTGGTCGACTATGCCCGAAGAGCGCCAACGTTTGTTTGATATGATTGAGAAAACCAATGCGACGGGCGTGATTTTCTTGTCTGGCGACCGGCATACCGCCTTTATCTATGAAGAAGGCGACGTGCTGCCCTATGAAGCCAATGAGCTCACTTCATCCTCACTCAATGTCAGTTTCCGAACCGAATCAGACGAGGTTGATATGCGCCAAGTTGGGGCCGGATTTGCACCTGAAAACTACGGCACAGTCGAAATTGATTGGGCGGCAAAAGTCTTGCAGCTTAAAATTAAGGACAATGCTGGCGCCACGGTGCGAGAGAACATCGTCCCATTTTCCGATATTGGTGTAGATTAACGCAACTCACACTCGCCATGCGGGTGAATGGGGTCCCCTGGGTTTTTATGGCAAACCCAGGGTTACGATTTCCGGTTGAAGGCGGTTGTCACGCTGAGTGGCAATGCTATAAGGCGCGCGACTTTTGGGGATGCAGTCACGCGTCCTCGACCGCTGAAAAAGGCTGAAATCCTCATGAATATTCACGAATACCAAGCCAAGGCCGTCCTGAAAGAGTTCGGCGCGCCTGTGGCTGCGGGCGTCCCGATTCTTACGCTAGACGATGTGCAAACCGCCATCGATACCTTGCCTGGGCCGCTTTGGGTCGTGAAAAGCCAAATCCATGCAGGTGGCCGCGGTAAAGGCAAATTCATTGAGGCCGAAGCCGGCGAAAAAGGCGGCGTTCGTTTAGCCTTCTCTAAAGAAGAAGTGATGGCGCACGCGAAAGCGATGCTCGGCAATCACTTGGTCACGGCGCAAACCAGCGCAGAAGGCAAACAAGTTAATCGTCTCTATGTCGAAGACGGCGCCGACATTGCTTCTGAGCTTTATCTATCACTCCTGGTCGATCGCGAAACCGGTCGCCCAGCTTTTGTCGCTTCAACTGAAGGCGGTATGGACATTGAGGCGGTGGCGCATGACACGCCTGAGAAAATTCTAACGCTTCCAATCGATCCGACCACGGGCGTCACCGACGCGGCCGCGGCGCAGCTCTGCGATGCCTTAGGCCTCGACGGCGCCGCTCGCGAAGATGGCATGAAGCTGTTCCCGATCCTCTACAAAGCCTTCACTGAGAAGGACATGGCGATGCTCGAGATTAACCCGCTCATCGTCATGGAAAGCGGCAATTTGCGTGTCCTTGATGCGAAAGTCAGCTTCGATGGCAACGCGCTGTTCCGGCACCCGGATATTATGGAGCTGCGGGACACGACTGAAGAAGACGAAAAAGAAATCGAAGCGTCTGATTGGGATCTCGCTTATATCGCGCTCGACGGCACGATTGGCTGCATGGTCAATGGCGCTGGCCTGGCCATGGCGACAATGGACATCATCAAACTGTATGGCGAAGAGCCCGCCAATTTCTGTGACGTTGGCGGCGGCGCCAATGCCGAGAAAGTCGCCGCGGCGTTTAAGATCATTATGAAAGACCCGGCCGTGAAAGGCATTCTGGTCAATATCTTTGGCGGCATCATGAAATGTGATGTCATCGCCGAAGGGGTCATTCAGGCGGTGAAGGAAACCTCACTAGCTGTGCCATTGGTTGTGCGCCTCGAAGGCACCAATGTCGATCAAGGCAAGGCGATCCTTGCGGATAGCGGAATGAACATCATTCCTGCTGATGATCTCGACGATGCCGCCCAGAAAATTGTTGCAGCCGTGAAAGGCGCGTAAGACCGATGTCTATTCTTATCGATTCAAGCACAAAAGTTATCGTTCAGGGCCTGACGGGTAAAACCGGCTCTTTCCACACCAATCAAGCGCTCGAATATTTCGGTACGCAAATGGTCGCTGGCACGCATCCGCGCAAAGCTGGCGAAAGCTGGGCCGCCGATAATGGTGCGTCTTTGCCGATTTATGCCAATGCAGCTGATGCAAAAGACGCAACCGGTGCGAATGCGTCTGTCATCTATGTGCCGCCAGCCGGCGCAGCGGCAGCGATTGAAGAAGCGATTGATGCCGAGATCCCGCTGATCGTTTGTATCACCGAAGGCGTACCGGTTCTCGACATGGTTCGCGTGAAGGCCAAGCTCGATCGTTCAAGCTCACGCCTGATCGGTCCGAACTGCCCAGGTCTGCTGACCCCAGAGCAATGCAAGATTGGCATTATGCCTGGCAAGATCTTCAAAAAAGGATCAGTTGGCGTTGTTTCGCGTTCAGGCACGCTGACCTATGAAGCTGTGTATCAGACCTCTGTTGAAGGCCTCGGCCAAACCTCGGCGGTCGGCATTGGCGGTGACCCAGTTAAGGGCACTGAGTTTATTGATGTGTTGGAAATGTTCCTTGCAGATGACGAGACAGAAAGTATCGTCATGATTGGTGAAATTGGCGGCTCTGCTGAAGAAGAAGCGGCACAATTCCTAATCGATGAGGCCAAGAAAGGTCGCAAGAAGCCGATGGTGGGTTTCATCGCGGGCCGGACAGCGCCAAAAGGCCGAACCATGGGGCACGCAGGTGCCATTGTTTCGGGCGGAAAAGGCGACGCTGAGTCCAAAATCGCAGCTATGGAAGCGGCTGGCATTAAAGTCTCTCCAAGTCCTGCCCGTTTGGGCACGACTATGGTAGAGGTTTTGAAAGGTTAACGCCGCACTATATTAAGGCAAAGGGCGGCCAGACGAGGCCAAATATGACCCCGCCGGGCCGTCCAATAACGAGGACGGTAACACATGGCAGACGACGGATCCCCGGTCGATGGCGGTCGCAGCGCACAAAACGCTGCGATGCTGGACACTTTGTTTTTGTATGGGGGTAGTGCGGTCTACATCGAACAGATGCAGGCGCAATACGCCGCGAATCCAAATTCGGTTCCTGAGAGCTGGCGCGCATTCTTCGAGGAAGTCGGAGATGGCAGCGCTGATGCGACTCGCAATGCCGATGGCGCGAGCTGGAAACGTACGCAATGGCCTAAGCCGTCTTCGCCAGAAGAAATTGCCGCCTTTGATGGCAACTGGACCCTGCTTGAGCCTAAATTAGAGAAGCAGATTAAATCAGCTGCGCCCGCCGCGTCCGAAGCCGATATCGCGCAAGCCGTAAAAGACTCCGTCAAAGCGTTGATGATGATCCGCGCTTATCGGATGCGCGGTCACCTGCAGGCGGTGCTCGATCCGCTCGGGCTGGAAAAGCCAGATTATCAGCCTGAGCTTGATCCAAAGAGTTATGGCTTTGAAGAAGCTGACTTGGATCGTCCGATCTTTATTGACGGCGTCCTTGGCCTTGAGCGCGCCAGCGTGCGCCAAATTCTTGAAATTGTCCGCCGGACATATTGCTCGACCATGGGGATCGAATTTCAGCACATCTCGGATCCCGTGGAGAAGAGCTGGTTGCAGGAACGGATTGAAGGCCCCGACAAAGGCGTCGCCTTTACGCCGGAAGGTAAGAAAGCGATTTTGTCCAAGCTGATCGAGGCAGAGACGTTCGAGCGCTTTTTGCACAAACGCTATCCCGGGACGAAACGCTTCGGCCTCGATGGCGGCGAAGCGGCGGTGCCAGCGCTGGAGCAAATCATCAAGCGCGGCGGCGCACTCGGCGTCGACGAAATTGTCGTTGGCATGCCTCACCGCGGGCGCCTCAACATGCTCGCCGCGGTGATGGGCAAAGAGTATGAGAAAATCTTCCACGAGTTCATGGGCGGGTCGACCCAAGGCGCTGGCGAGTTTGGCTCAGGAGATGTGAAATACCATCTGGGCGCCTCATCGGATCGTGAGTTTGATGGCAACACCGTCCACCTGACGATGAATGCCAATCCGTCTCATTTGGAAGCGGTGGATCCTGTTGTTCTTGGCCGTGCGCGGGCCAAACAGTTCATGCAATATGAAGACACGGGTGTTCTCGACCGGACGAAAAAGCTGCCGCTGCTCCTCCATGGGGATGCAGCTTTTGCCGGCCAAGGCGTGGTCGCGGAGTGTTTCGCGCTATCCGGCTTGCAGGGGTATCGCACGGGCGGCACCATTCACTTCATCATCAACAATCAGATCGGCTTTACCACGAGCCCGATGTATTCGCGCTCCTCGCCATACCCGTCTGATGTTGCCTTAATGGTGCAAGCGCCAATTTTCCACGTCAACGGAGATGATCCTGAAGCTGTGGTCTATGCGGCTAAAGTGGCGACGGAATACCGCCAGAAGTTCGGCAAAGACGTCGTCATCGATATGTTCTGCTATCGCCGGTTTGGACACAATGAGGGCGACGAGCCCATGTTCACGCAGCCGGTTATGTATACGACGATTAAGGCCCACAAATCGACGCGTGAGCTCTACAGTGAACGCCTCGTTTCCGAAGGATTGGTCACGGCCGAAGCGGTCGAAGCTGAAGTCAAAGCCTTTGAGATCTTCCTCGATAAAGCCTTCGAAGACGGCAAGACGGTGAAAACCAGCAAAGCCGATTGGCTCGAAGGCGAATGGGAAGGTCTAGGCCTGCCAGAAGATGATGACCGTCGCGGCAAGACCGGCGTCTCGAAAGCTAAAATGAAAGAGCTGGGTGAGAAAATCACCACTGTGCCGGATGGCGTCAATGTTCACCGCACGCTTGGGCGCGTCATGAAAGGCCGCGCCGATGCGATTGGAGCTGGCAAAGGCCTCGACTGGGCGACGGCCGAACATATGGCATTTGCAACGCTGCTTGATGAAGGCTTCCATGTCCGTTTGTCAGGACAAGATTGCGGTCGCGGGACCTTCTCTCAGCGCCACAGCCATATGGTCGATCAGAACACTGGCGAGCGCTACACAGCTCTCAACCATCTCCGCGAGGGACAGGGCGAGTATGAAGTGATTGACTCGCTGCTCTCAGAAGAGGCCGTGCTCGGCTATGAGTATGGCTATTCCCTGGCCAATCCCAACGCCTTGGTGATGTGGGAAGCTCAATTTGGTGATTTCTCAAACGGCGCCCAGGTCTTTTTCGACCAGTTCATCTCATCAGCTGAGCGCAAGTGGCTGCGTATGTCTGGCCTGACCATGCTCTTGCCGCATGGCTATGAAGGCCAAGGCCCTGAGCATTCCTCTGCGCGTCTTGAGCGCTTTTTGCAAATGTGCGCCGAAGACAATTGGCAAGTCTGCAACCTGACGACGCCGGCCAACTATTTCCACGCGCTGCGCCGGCAAATTCATCGGGATTTCCGCAAGCCCCTCGTGATCATGACGCCGAAATCTCTGCTTCGCCATAAACTGGCAACGAGCAGCTTTGACGACATGAATACCAAATCATCCTTCCACAGGGTGCTCTGGGATGATGCCGAGACGCCAGGGCGTCAGGGCAAGGTCAAACTCGTCGATGATGAGAAAATCCGGCGCGTCGTCGCGTGCTCGGGCAAAGTCTATTATGATCTGTTCGAAGCCCGTGAAGAAAGCGGTGCAGATGATATTTATCTACTTAGAGTGGAACAATTCTACCCCGTTCCGCGTAAAGCTCTTATGGATGAATTAAAACGCTTCCCGCAAGCCGAGCTTGTTTGGTGTCAAGAAGAGCCGCGCAACATGGGCGGCTGGACCTTTATTCGGGACGAACTTGAATGGGCTGCCAATCATATTGGAAGCGCGCACCCGCGTCCTAAATATACAGGGCGGCCACCCGCTGCTGCAACAGCGACTGGCTTGCTCTCAACCCACAATCGCGAGAAAGATGCATTCATCTCCGCCGCCCTCGGCGACAAGCCTGTAGAAGACAGTCTGGTCACCTAAACCATATAAGATAAAGACAGAGACCAAATATGACCGATATCGTAGTCCCAACTTTGGGCGAAAGCGTTACCGAAGCGACGGTTGGAAAATGGCTGAAAGCCGCGGGCGAAGCAGTGGCGAAAGACGATGTCCTTGTCGAGCTAGAGACGGACAAAGTTGCCGTAGAAGTTTCCGCGGAAGCAGCCGGCACGCTCAGCGAGATTGTGGCCAGCGAAGGCGACACCGTTGAGATCGGCGCTTTGCTCGGCCGGTTAGGCGGCGCCAATGGGGCAGCGGCGGAAGCACCAAAACCAGCTGCCGCGGCGCCGGCCCCGGCAGCAAGCTCTACAGGCGGCTCTGTTGTCGATGTGACGGTGCCGAGCATGGGAGAAAGCGTTGCTGAGGGCACGATTGCCAGCTTCGCGAAACAAGTTGGCGAGGCGGTTTCAAAAGACGAAACGATCGCTGAGATCGAAACCGATAAAGTCGCCTTAGAAGTGCCTGCCACTGCCGACGGCGTCATCGCTGAATGGCTTGTGGCTGAAGGTGATGGTGTGACCCCAGGCGCCGTGATTGCACGGATTTCTGCTGGCGCAGGCGCTTCCGCAGCACCCGCGGCCGCAGCAGCGTCTCCAGCCCCGGCGAGTGCGCCGGCTACCACGGGCGATCGACCTGTTGCGCCGTCTGTACGCCGAATTTCTGCCGAAGCCGGTGTCAATCCAGCCGAAATTCCTGGCAGCGGCCGTGACGGCCGAGCCACCAAGGCGGATGCATTGGCCTTTGTAAACACGCCGAAAGCTGCGAGCACTCCGGCCGAAGCAAAAGCGCCGCGTGATCTTGGACCACGTGAAGAGCGTGTCCGGATGACCCGTTTGCGCCAAACCATTGCGCGCCGCTTGAAAGAAGCTCAAGATACCGCAGCGATGCTGACGACATTTAACGATGTCGACATGACCGCGGTTATGGAGCTGCGCAAAACCTATAAGGATGCCTTCCTAGAAAAGCATGGCGTCAAGCTTGGCTTTATGGGCTTTTTCACCAAAGCCGTGGTCGCGGCATTGAAGGAAATTCCAGCCGTGAATGCTGAGATTGATGGCACCGACATCATCTATAAAAATCACTATGATATCGGCATGGCGGTTGGCACGGAACGCGGCTTGGTTGTTCCAGTGCTACGGGACTGTGACCAGCTTTCATTGGCCGGAATTGAAGCTGAGCTTGGAAACGTCGCGAAGAAAGCCCGTGATGGCACGCTGTCGATTGCGGATATGCAAGGCGGCACCTTCACCATCACCAATGGCGGGGTCTATGGCTCACTGATGTCGACGCCGATTTTGAACCCTCCGCAATCGGGTGTTCTCGGCATGCACCGGATCGAAAAGCGCCCGGTGGCGATTGACGGGCAAGTGGTAATCCGCCCGATGATGTATCTGGCTTTGTCTTACGATCACCGCATCGTTGATGGTAAAGAGGCAGTGACCTTCTTAGTCCGCGTCAAGCAGGCACTGGAAGACCCAGAGCGGATGTTGCTCGACGTCTAGCCTCGCTAATTACAAGTAAAAAGCGCTCTGGTTGAAAAACTGGGGCGTTTTTTAGTGTTTCAGATGTGTAAATATTCGGGGCTGAATTCCAACTATCAAAGAAACGCTTCTCACTTGTTTTTCCTGTATTTTTAAAACATTGGCACAGAAGCAGCTTGGGTGGATTATGCTTTCGACTGGACGACAGTCATCAAAATCGAGCGATCCCAATGGCGCCAAGCTGGACCTGCAAAGGGCCCGCGAAGTCGCCTTTGTGTCGCTTCTTGCCCCTGTTCTGTTCATGGCCAGTCTGGTCAGCTCGGCGCTGCTCCTGATGAGCGAAGATGCCAAGAGTATTGCCTTTAATTCCTGGCTTGTCGGGCATGTGCTGGTTTGCGCCATTCTGTTTTTGAACAGCACGCGGGAAAAATCGGAATTGATTGCCGGTGCGCGCTCAACGGACACCCTGGCGAAAGGGTTTCCTTACGTCGCCCTGGCGACCTCTTGGAGCGTTACCCCCGGCTTGCTCGCCGTATTAGAGCCGCACGCCTCACATCTTATGTTTGGTGCCATTCTATCCGGCATGACCCTCTCTGCCGCGGTCCTGCTGCAATATATGCCGCAACTTGGCCGAGTTTTACTCGCGGCAACCGTGGGCGGTTTTATGGCCAATACTGTGTTGCAGCCGCAATTGAGTGTTTCGCTCGTTTCGATGATTATGCTTGCTTACTTTAGCGGCCTAGCGATTTGTACCCGCTGGTATTTCTCAAGCTATAATAGAAAGCTGACAGAATTTGAGACAGCGGCCGAACGAACCCGAGAAATCAATAGCGTTCTCCGCGATGTTGGCTTTGCCACTGATACCCTGTTCTGGTCGACAAATGCTGACGGGGTCATCACGGAAATAAACAATGACGAGCTCTTAGGCGCTCAGTCGCAGGATTATGTCCTTGGCCGGAGTTTGTTAGCCTTGTTCAAAGCGGCGCCGGAACGCGACTTGCTGCGGGCTCGGATGACGCGTGCATCTGAAATTGTCGCGCTGGAATTGGAAGTTCATGAGGCGGTCGAGACAGAAAGCCGCTTTTGGAAACTCTCTGCGCGCCCGGTTTTCGTGGAAGGCACCTTTGCCGGGTATCGTGGATCCGCAACAGATATTACCCAATTGCGGATCAGCGAAAACCGCGCTGCCTTCCTGACCGAATATGACTCGCTCACTGGTCTGCTCAACCGAAATTCGTTCAAAGAGGCTTTGCGCGCGCATTTAAATAGCGACTTGCGCGAGTCTTATGCGAGCGCGCTGATCTGGATTGATTTGGATAATTTCAAATGGATCAATGATACTTTTGGGCACTCCGGCGGTGATGATATATTGAAACTCGTCGCGACGCGGCTGGAAACCCTTAGCGAGCCGATGGACATCCTATGTCGCTATGGCGGCGATGAATTTGCGCTTTTGGTGTCGCGGCCGCCCAATCAGGGGCAATTGCTGCAATATATGGAAGACATTACGGGCGCGCTGCAGCAGCCATTCCATTATGCCAATACCGATGTTCAATGCGGCGCCAGTCTCGGACTGCGGCGAATCGAACCCGGCGCCAATGATGTCACCTCGTTGATGAAAGAGGCAGACCTGGCGCTGTTTGCTGCGAAAAGTAGCGGGCGCAGCTCCTGGAAGGAATACTCCGACACGTTCAAAGCGCAGGTGCGGGGGCAGCGCGAGCTGGCGCTGGATCTCGTCAAAGCGATTGAGGCCGACAAACTCAATTTGCAGTTCCAGCCGATCATTGAAGCGCAAACCGACCGGATTTCTGGGGTTGAAGCCTTGTCGCGCTGGCATCACCCGGTGCGCGGCACAGTCGCGCCATCTGAGTTTATTCCGATTGCCGAAGATAATGGCATTATCATTGCGCTCGGGGACCGGGTGGTTGAAAACGCCATCGCTGCTGCGAAAGACATGCCGGAGGATATAAAAGTCGGCATCAATGTATCACCGCTGCAATTACACAGTTCGCGCTTGCTCTCCGTGATCAGTCAGAAACTCTCAGAGACTGATGTTGATCCATCACGCATTGAGCTCGAAATTACCGAAAGCGTGTTCCTCTCTGACAATACTTTTATTCTTGATCGCTTGCACAAGCTAAAAAGGCTGGGCTTGCGCATCGCTATGGACGACTTCGGAACCGGGTTTTCATCCTTGGCCTATTTGCAGCGCTTCCCGTTCGACAAGTTGAAATTAGACCAGACTTTTGTCCGCGGACTGGAAACCAATGAACAAAGCCGAGCGATTGCACGCGCCACAATTTCGATGGCCCATGCCCTCAATCTGACCGTGACCGCGGAAGGGGTTGAGAACGAAGCACAAGCGGACTTTTTAAGAGAGCATGGCTGCGACGAGCTGCAAGGCTATCTGTATAGCCGCCCGCAGGATCAATCGGCGCTCATACCATACCTTCGCAGTATGGAACTGGTCCGCGAGTCCCGCACCAAAGACCCGCAAAAAGTCATCGGCTTACAAGGGTAACGACGCCGCTTGAACGGGGCTTTTTGAAGCGTCCGGCTCAAGACGGATCCAGCTCAAATGCAATGTAACGCTTTCAGGCTGCGGAGAAGCCTTGTTCCCAGACGCTTTTGGGTTGCATGGCTTCAATCGGCTCATCCAAGAAATCAGTGATTTCGCTGACCGTCTGTTCGACTTGTGTGACGAGAAAGAGGTGACCCCCATCTTCAACGACATGAAGCCGTGAATTGGGTAGAGCAAAATTCAGGATATGCGCATTGGCCATTGGCACAATCGCATCGCGGTCGCCGGCCATAACCAGTGTTGGCATGCGCAGGAACCGAATAAACGGCAATGACGACCAGCCCAGGAAGGCGGTCAACTGATAGACATAGCCCATTGGTGCTGGCGGTTTCAGGTTCTCAATGTGCTGGCCAGCGCCTTCATCAGCGGCGTCGCCATAGAGTTTCTGAAAATTCTCGCGCATATAATCGGGATCGGTATATCGACGCGCATCCGCCATTTTCGAGATGGCGCTAATCTTACCCGGCACCATCGTCATACCGGCGGTCGTCGCGCAAAGGATCAGCTTGCCGACGGAGTTGCGATACTGAAACGCGTATTGCTGCGCCATCGCGCCGCCCCAGGAGACGCCCATAACGTCGACATCGCCCATCCCGAACTGATCACACAATTTGCGGGCGACGCGGGCCATCATCCAAGGTCGATAAGGGAATTTTGCGGGTGGGCTTTCGCCGACGCCCGGCATGTCAAAGGTGATAATCTCACGGTCGCGGATCCAATCGCCGAGCCCGAAGGCGAGCTCCATATTGGCGCCAATCCCGTTGAAAAAGAGCAGCGGGCGCTTGTTCGAACGCCGTTCGGCTTTCCAATACCCGACGCGCACGGTGTGCGCCCCGATGGTTTCCATACTGATTTCAGGCAGGCGTGTTGACGCTTTGCCGGCAGTCTTTCTGGTGGCCATGAGGGCCTCCTTCTCCTGTCAGTGCCGCGCCAAGGTCTTACCGCCTTTAGTCGAACACATATTTCCCCGGCGAGTCATAGAGCGCTGGAAACTGCTCAGATCCACCTTCTTTCGGTGCTGGCTTCATCTCACCACCGCGTTCATGCAGCCACTCTGCCCAACGAGTCCACCAAGAGCCAGCAACTTCTTCAGCTCCCGCAGCCCATTCATCAGCTGTCGCTTCAATACTCGTATTACGAAAGTATTTTGCTTTTGGATTAACGGGGGGGTTGAGTAGGGACTGAATATGTCCGGAATTGGAGAGGATGAACTCCATATTTTTCGAGCCGAGCAGCTTGGTGGTGCGATACGCGGCTTTCCATGGCGTGATATGATCGGTCACGCCGGCGACAATGAATGAGTCCACGTCGACGGCGGTCAAATCTGCCAAATGCCCCGCGACCTCTACGGTTCCCGGATTAGAGAAGGGCTTATTCAATCCAAAGTCGAGATAATCTGAATGCAGCTGCGCCGGCAGGTTGGTCGTGTCGTCATTCCAGAACAAGACACTATAAGGCGGTGGATCTTCGCCCATCAGGTAATTGTTGACGACATAGTTCCAGACCAGGTCATTTGGGCGCATCCATGCGAACATGCGGGCGAGGTCATCCCCTTTGAGGACGCCTTTGCGGCGCGAATAACGACGCGCGATTTCCAAGCTACGCTCCGACACCATTTGGCCGATTTCGCTATCATCTTGCTCTGGATCGAGCACGCAGACCTGGAAGGTCAGAGAATTGATACGGTCATCGCCAGCGGCGGCCAGCAGGCTCGCAAAGGTTGCTGTGGTAATCCCACCAGAGCAGGCGCCAGAGACATTGATTTTGTCAGAATCGGTGATCTGTTTAATCACTTCAGTGCACTGGATTAGGCTGTCGACATAATCCGAGAGGCCCCATTCCTTGTGCTCTTTGGTCGGGTTGCGCCAAGAAATGATGAAGGTTTGGAAGCCTTCTTTCAGCAGGAATTGAACAATGCTGGTGATCGGGTCCAAGTCACTGGCGTAGAATTTGTTGATTTGCGGCGGAATGTTCAGGAATGGAATTTCACGCACCTCTTCAGTGATTGGCGTGTACTGAATGAGTTCCATCATCTCATTCTTCCAGACCACTTTGCCGGGCGTGATGGCGACATTCTCACCGACCACGAAAGGTGATTTGTCGACCCGGCTTGGCATGCCGCCATTCTGGGTCAAATCTTCATAGGCGTTTTGCAGGCCTTTGATCAAAGACAAGCCGCCGCTATCAATCGCGCGCTTTTTCGCGGCTGGATTGGTCGCAAAAGAATTGGTTGGCGCGATGGCATCGGTGATCATGTTCATCACGAAAGTGGCGCGCGCATGTTCCATTTCACCGAGTTTTAGATCACCGACCCAATCCTCAAGGTGCTCTTGCATGGCAAGATAAGTCTGCATGCCGCGCTTATAGAAAGGGTTATTGGCCCATGCGGCGTCTCGGAAACGTTTGTCTTTGCGATCTGGCGCGCGCTCGGATTTTCCCAAGGCGATATCATAGCCTTCTTTGGCCATCTTGCCGGCGAACTTGGCATTGGCCACTGGAGAGACGCTGGTCCGTCGCAACATCATCGCCACAGAGCCTAAAAGTTCTTGTCTATTCAGGCCGCCGAGGAGCGGGTTAAGCGCATTGGTCGAATCTGCTGCTGCCTGGCCAATATAGTCCGCGGTCTTACTCATTAATGCCTCCGATTTCCTCCCAGAACGAGGATCCCTCGTTCGGCACAAGGCTTGCTCTTATGGTTAAGAGTCTAAATTAGGATAACCTTGGCCAATCAAATTCGTTCCATATTGACCTTTTACTGTCAAATACACTCTGGAAACAGCACATTCTGCCGAGAGGCGAACTGGTAGAGATGAAGACACGCGATCGTATCCTTGATGTGAGCCTAGAGCTCTTCAATGCCGAAGGCGAAGCCAAGCAGACCGCCGTCGATATTGCCAATGCGCTGGATATGTCGCCTGGGAATTTATACTATCATTTCAAAGGCAAAGAGCCGATCATCGAGGCGCTGTTCGATCGCTTCGAAGAAGAGATGCAAATCATCCTCGGCGGTTCACACGGCGCGGTGACATCGATCGAGGATAATTGGGTTTTCGTCTATATCGTGCTCGAAGAAATTTACGATTTTCGCTTTTTCTATCGCAATGTCGGCGACATGATGGAGCGCTATCCAGGACTCGCGAGCCGGTTTCGTAAAGTCTTGGCGATGAAACGGACCGCCACTGAGAACGTCATCAGCCAGCTCGAGAAGCAGGGCTTGATCGCAATTGACCGCCGCTTGAAAGCGCCGCTCATCCAACAGATGTTGTCGACGCTGACCTTCTGGCTGAGCCATGATTTAATCGAGGGCAGCGACCGCGATGGACCGGCATTGATCCACGATACCGTTCTGCAATTCATGCTGCTGGTTGTGCCTTATATGGGCGATGCGCGCGCCGACGCACTCGACGGCATGCTTGACCGCCATCGTGATCTGACCAAAGAATAGGCTTTACTCGGGTAGGTCGCTGGCTGGCAATCCGGTCTCGGTTCGAGTTGCGAAATGATCTTCCAACGCGACGATTAAACAGGCGGCAATAATCACTGCGGCGCCGACCCAGGTCTGCCAGCCCGGAAACTCGGAAAAGAACACGGAGCCGAATATTCCGCTCCAAATCAGAGCGGTGTATTCCAGCGGCGCCAGCCTTTGTGCTGGCGCGCGAGCATAAGCGAGGGTCATCAAATACCAGACCCCGTAGCCGAGCCCGCCAAGCATCGCGAACAGCGGTAAGTCGCCCCAATCGGGCGTTCCGACGACGCCGAACGTCACCGGCAACAGCGCAATGGCGGGCACCGTATTAGTAAACATAGCGATTGTGGTGGCGTCTTCTTTGGTGGCCCGCATCCGCAACATGACTAGGATCACGGCATATAAGAATGCGGCGACAAAACAGCTTATTGTACCGAGCACCCAATGCTCACTCGCGGCGCCGGATTGCGAACGTCCAGTGACGGCCAGTGCAGCGCCCGCAAATCCAATTATCGTCGCGATCAGCGCTGTTCGTGACAGCCGCTCGCCCATAACAGCCCAGGCGAGAAACGGCACCATTAAAGCCGCGGTGAAGCCGATAATCGTCGCGACGGCGAGCGGTAAATGCATCAAGGCGTAAAAGAAGGTATAAGCCCCAGCCAGCTGGATCAGCCCACGCGCTGTATGAAATCGTACCGCTTCAAAAGAGGGGATTGGGCGCCTTTGCGCGCGAAACGCAGCCAATGCAATGACCGCCCCAAATAAAAATCGCCAAGCGAGCAAGTGGTGGAGACCCGCCTCGGGCGCGACGCCTTTAACAATCGCATCTATCGACGATCCCATCGCAATCGCAATGACCGCAATAAGCAAAGGGGCAGAGAGCAGGCGAGCGGTCATCAGGGCGCCTTAAGCCGTCCGGCCAAGTCTGACCAGAGGCACGTTCAAAAACCTAACGGGCGTGATTTATTTGAACGAGCGCACCCCGGTGCGGCGGTCTTGCTCTGCCGGTGCGCGGGCACTTTTCAAGGATAGCTCAAACGCACCCGACGCTTCATCGGGCCAGCCAAAATACCAGCGTCCAATGATCTGGTCGCCATCTTGAGACAGCTCACCTTCATAATAGGCGGGTTCATGGTCAAAGCCGGTATACTGTTTCAGAAAGGTCACTTCTTCCGGCGTCGCGTGACCTCGAATCGCAGCCTGGCGATCCGCCCGGTCTTGCGTGCAGTCAAAGATGACAGGTTCAAGCGTTGTGCCGGTCAAACGTCCATTGACGATTGTGATCCAGGCCGAAAATGCCACCGCGTGATCGCCGAGCCAGTAATAGCCCGACCACAAGCTATTCTCAGTACCTGCGTCTAGATCAATCCCCATGGCGTCAGATAATGCCCGAAAATGGCGGCTTTGAGCAAGTATCTTATCGCTAATAATTCGCCTTAGGGAAAATTGTGATTGATCCGTCGCAAGGAATAAGGACATTTATGACCGGGATACTCGGAATGCGTGTTATAGAATAATTTTTGAACGGAGAGAAAGCATGCCCGCGCCAATTGTGTTCTTCGATATTGCTGGTCCCGACTCAGCTCAGTTGAGCGACTTTTATCAAAAAGTTTTTGATTGGGATTGCCGCGAGCCGGCGCGGATTATTCCCGGTAACTCTGCCAGCTTAGAAGGCGCCATTCGCCAAGACCCCGCCGAAAAAGTGCTCTATATCGGCGTCCCAGATATCACGGCAACCTTGACGCAGATCGAGGCCGCGGGTGGGAGCATAGATGTTCCGCGTTTTGAAGTCCCGGGAACCGTGGTCTTAGGCCTGTTTAAAGACCCAGCGGGCAACCGAATGGGGCTCGTCGAAATGCAAGGCGATCGCCCCATCGTTCCATAACAGGTTTAGACGTCGACCTCGGCTTCCAGAGCATTGTCTTGGATGAATTGCCGCCGCGGTTCGACGACATCGCCCATCAGGCGTGAGAACATGTCACCGGCTTCCAAAGCGTCATCGACTTGAACTTGCAAAAGCGTCCGGGCATTGGCGTCCAATGTGGTTTCCCACAATTGATCGGCATTCATCTCGCCTAGACCCTTATAGCGCTGGAACTTTAAGCCCTTGCGGCCAGAGGCGAGGACAGCTTCGAGCAGGCTGATCGGGCCTGTCACCGGGATCTCACCGGCTTTTTCGTTGCGCAAAATAGACGGCTCAACATAAATCGGCCGGATGGATTGGGCGATACCGTTCAATCGCGTGGCATCTGCGCTGGCCAGCAATTGCGCGTCCAGCACAGCTTTCTCTTCAACGCCGCGGACTTCGCGAGAGAGGATGAGATTGCCATCTTCGAAAGATCCCACCCATGTGTCTTCGCCTTCCTCAGCAACAATATTCAGGCGTGCCGCCGCGTGTTTCGCTTCTTCGTCAGAGGCCCCAGGCGCCAATGCGCCAGCAATCGCCGCCTGTTCGACAATTTCGCCAGGGGCACGCAGGCTTAGCCGCCACAGCGCTTGTTTGAACTGCGCGGCCAGACGCACACGTTCGCGTAAATCTTCAGAGGCAATTTGGGTGCTGTCGGCGAGAATGAGGACTTCGCCATCTGTCCCCGCTTCGATCAGATACGTGTTCAACTCATCATCATCTTTGATGTAGCGCTCCGACTTACCGCGCGACACTTTGTAGAGCGGCGGTTGAGCGATGTAGAGATAGCCGCGTTCAATAATCTCCGGCATTTGCCGATAGAAGAAGGTCAGCAGCAGAGTTCGAATGTGGGCCCCATCAACGTCCGCATCGGTCATGATGACGATCTTATGGTAGCGCAACTTCTCAATGTTGAATTCATCGCGGCCAATGCCAGCGCCCAGCGCCATGATCAGCGTCCCAACCTGATCTGAGGACAGCATTTTATCAAAACGCGCGCGCTCAACATTCAGGATTTTTCCGCGCAGAGGCAGGATGGCTTGGTTCGCACGGTCGCGGCCTTGCTTGGCTGAGCCGCCGGCGGAATCACCCTCCACGATGAAGATTTCAGACTTAGAGGGATCTTTTTCCTGACAATCTGCGAGTTTGCCGGGCAAGGATGTGATGTCGAGTGCGGTCTTGCGGCGGGTCAGCTCACGCGCCTTCCGCGCGGCCTCGCGTGCCGCTGCAGCCTCGACAATTTTGGTCATCACAGCGACGGCTTCTCTTGGATGTTCTTCAAACCATTCGGCCAGCTTCTCGTGGATCAGGCTCTCAACCACGGGTCGGACTTCTGATGATACGAGTTTGTCTTTGGTCTGCGAGCTGAACTTCGGGTCTGGCACTTTCACCGACAGCACGCAGGTCAGGCCTTCGCGGGCATCATCGCCTGAAATATCGACTTTTTCTTTTTTCGCGATACCGGTTTCAGTCGCATATTTGTTGACGATCCGGGTCAGCGCGCCGCGGAACCCAGCAAGGTGGGTGCCGCCATCGCGCTGTGGGATGTTATTTGTGAAGCAGAGCACATTCTCATGATACGCTTCAGTCCACTCCAGCGCGGCTTCGACAGTGATGCCATCTTTCTCGCCAGTGACAAAAATCGTTTCGGGAATAAGTGCGTTCTTGGTTTCGTTGAGGTGCTGAACGAAAGCGGAGACGCCGCCTGCATATTCAAGCACGGTCTCATAAGGGTCTGCTTCGCGCAAATCTTTGAAGACGATTTTGACGCCGGAATTCAGGAAAGCGAGTTCTCGCAAACGATGTTCAAGCGTCTTGCGATTATACACTGTCATCGTGAACGTCTCAGGGCTGGCCAGAAAACGCACTGCAGTGCCCGTATAGTGTGAGCCGTCTTCTGTGCTCGGGCTAGAGCCGACGACTTTTAGCGGCGCTTCGGTGCGCCCCCCATCAACAAAACGGACATAATGTTCAGAGCCATCACGGTGGATGGTCAGGTCGAGCCAGACCGAGAGCGCATTGACCACGGACACGCCGACGCCGTGCAGGCCGCCCGATACTTTGTAGGAATTGCTATCAAACTTCCCGCCAGCATGCAGTTCGGTCATAATCACTTCCGCTGCAGACCGGCCTTCCGTGGCGTGCTGACCCACCGGAATGCCGCGCCCATTATCGGTGATCTCGGCGGAGCCATCTGGATAAAGCGTGACCGTCACTTGGTCGGCATGACCGGCCAGCGCCTCATCGATGGCATTGTCGACAACTTCGTAAATCATGTGGTGCAGACCTGATCCGTCATCAGTGTCACCAATGTACATTCCGGGTCGCTTTCGGACCGCTTCCAAGCCCTTTAGGACTTTAATTGAATCAGCGCTATATTCTGTATTATTTTCTGGCGCGTAGGTCATGGGCTTTAGCCTTGCAAGTGATTCGTATTATTCCCTTCTTTTATAGGGGATTCCGCCGCAAAAGGGAAATCACTGGCTGGTATTTTTCTGCCATATTTATCCATATTAATCAGTGGCTTAAGGGGTATTTTTTGGGGTCGCATATATCCGCTCGGCCTGCCCCTGCGAAAACCGGCTAAAACAGGGTAAAATGGGAGATGACAATGAAATGGGGTTTACGGATTTTTGCGGGTCTAATTGTCCTCGCACTGGGGGCATATTTATGGGCCGAAGCACGGCTCAAGCCACTCGATGAAGCGGCGCGAGCAGCGGCGCCAGGAGCGTTTGTGGAGCTCAGCGCTGGGCAAATTCACTATCGTTGGGATGGGCCCGAAGACGGGCCCGTCCTGGTCCTAGTTCATGGCTTCTCCACGCCGAACTTTATCTATGAACAAAATGTCGAAGCGCTCACGGCCGCTGGGTTTCGAACCCTGCGATATGATCATTTTGGCCGCGGGTGGTCAGACCGGCCGCATACTCGCTACGACATCGATTTCTATGACCAGGCTCTGGTCGAATTGATCGATGCCGTCGGGATTGATGCGCCGTTTGGCCTCGCGGGTTTGTCGATGGGCGGCCCGATTGTCGCCGAGTTCACAGCCCGCCGCCCTGAACAGGTGGAACGCCTTTTGCTGCTCGTGCCAGCGGGGCTCGATATTGCGGGTGCAGATGGCGCCGCCGCGACCCTGATTTCGACGCCAGTGATTGGCGATTGGATCTGGCGTATGGCGGGACGCGGTATTTTGCTCGGCGATCCGCAATATGATGAGTCCGCGCGCGCGCCTGAGAACCGGTTGCGCGGAGATGTCACCGAACAACTCGAATATCGCGGTTATTTGCAGGCTCTGTTATCTACGCTGAGACATATGCCGATGGCGGGGCGCCAGGCGACGTTTAAGCGCCTCGCGGCAACGGGTGTGCCCGTGCTGGCAATTTACGGCGATGCCGATGAGACGGTTCTAGTCTCCAGCGCGGAAACGCTACGAGAATTGCTTCCAGAGGCTGATGTCCGCGTCGTGGAGAGCGGAGAGCATGGTTTGAACTATCAAATGCATGGGCTCATCAATCCGTGGCTTGTTGACTGGTTTTCCGCGGGGGCGGATCAATAAGCCGCCGCGATCAAGTTTAGTGCAGCATCCATTTCGGCAATCGCTGACCGCGTCGTCGGCGGGCGGTCATTGGCAATAATCGAGAATAAGAGCGGACGGCCGCTGGCTGAAACCATGAGCCCGGACAAAGCGTTAGCGCCGTTTAATGTGCCCGTTTTGGCAAATATCTTGCCCTCTAGCGGCGTGTCGATAAACCGCCGCTCAAGCGAGCCATCGACGCCGCCAATGGGTTGATCGGCAAGCCAAGCATCGAACCAGGGTTGGTCTTTCGCAAAAGCGAGCAATTCTACCATTCCGCGCGGTGTGACCCGATTGTAAATCGACATGCCCGAGCCGCCATGTACGGCATAAGCTGTTTCGGGCAGTCCGGCTTCGCTTAGAAAGTTCTCGACAAAAGCAACGCCAAAGGCACGCGAGCCTGTGCCGTTCAAGAGGCCTAGGCGGCGCACGAGCACGTCGGCGTGCAAATTCTCGCTATCCTTGGATATCCGGCGCAAACTTTCAGAAAGCGGGGTTGGGGGCAGCGCCGCGACCGGCGCTTGAGCAAGCTCACCTTTTACGAGAATGGCAGCGTCTTCGGCCGGCGAGTCGTCTAAAGTGAGCGGCCGATGCCGCGTCGTGACAGCGCCGACAGTGACGCCTCTTTCGGCTAATAATTGCTGTAATCTGAGCGCCGTGAATTCTGCGGGATTGTCGATGGCTAGTCCGAAACTCAAGGCCTGCATACCTTGCGGAACTTGGCCATAGAGTCGAACGGTCCGACTGTCAGGATCTCGCTCAACCCGCAGGCGCCTTGTGGTGTCTGCGGCGCCGGTAAATACTTGGTTGTTGAGCGTGAAAAAGGCATCTCCGTCTTGCCAGCTAACAATCGCAGCATCCCCCGGTGCGGGCCCAGGGGCGATGTCGACCCAAACCAAATTATCGTTCAAGCTCAGCGCGGAGATTGCCGTTCCATAATAATATTGGAGGTCTTCAAGGCTCCAGCCAACGCCCCAACGTTCATACGCAAACAGCGTGTCGTCACCGATAATAGCACCATACTGTTTGGGGTCTAGCGCCGCGATTTGATCTGCAAGGTCGGCCAGGCACGTGGTTTCACAGTCCGGTTTATCTTGCAGCATCGCATCGCCGCCACCTGCGAGCACGAGGCTCGGGTAGGGCGTGTCGTCGAGCTGCTCCAAGAAGACCCGCGTCCCAGGATTATGGGCCGGGGATTCCAGCTCTGCCAGCGCGTGATAAGCCGCCATTGTCGTGATAATCTTAGTGTTTGAGGCTGGCGTAAATCGATCATTGGCGCGCAGCGCGATGAGCTCATTTCCGTCAGTATCCGCGACCACGAGTCCCCAGCGGATACCGGTTTGATCAGGGTTAAACAGCGCCGCCTCAACGTCTGCTTTCAGCGCATTCTGACACCCGGACAAGATCAGCATCAGTATCGGAACCAAGGTAATGAAAACGGGTCGCCGCATGAATACGCTCCTCTGCTGCGCTAAATCCTAGGCGGATGTCGGGGAGCTGTCATGCCATGCTTGGATCAGAGCGCTCTATCAAGCCTCATCTGCTTCGATTTCGACCCTTTGTGCCCGGTCCCCGAACGTTTCAAACAGAAATTCTTCTGTCCCTGTTAGCCAGGCCTGTCCGCCAATTTCGACCAATTCGTCAAATAGCGCAGCGCGGCGATCGCGGTCCAAATGGGCGGCTGCTTCGTCTAACAAGATTAGCGGGCTCGGCCCATCACCATCATCGGATAGCGCCCGAGCGCTGGCCAATATTAAGCCAATCAGTAGGGCTTTCTGTTGTCCAGTTGAGGCCTCTCCCGCCGCCGCGCCGGTGGGGCGGTGAATAACCGAAAGATCAGTTCGATGCGGCCCGACCAATGTTCGGCCAGCGGCCTGATCGCGATAGCGAGACTTGGCCAGGCTTTCGGCGATCAGGTCCATGATATCAAATAGGCTTTGGCCTTCAGCGGCCGCGCGTTCCGCCTCACCGTCCAGGGCCAGGTCTCCTTTGGGAAAATACCCTTCTGGGCGGGCATTAATGGCCGTTTGCAGGGTGTTCAGCATGCGCGCGCGATTGCTCGCCATCATCGCGCCAGCTTCGGCCATACGGCCTTCAATTGCGTCGGCCCAAGCCGGATCAACGCGCCCGCGTTCGAGCAGCGCATTGCGTTCTCTCATGGCTTTTTCATAGCGGCTCGCCACCGCGCCATGGCTCGGAATATGGGCCATGACTTGGCGGTCAAAGAAGCGCCGTCGTTCGCTCGCGCCGCCACGGAAGACACTATCCATAGCGGGCGTCAGCCAGACAATCCGGATCAAGTCAGCAAGATCGGTCGCTGTCGCCGGAGCGCCATCGAGTCGAATTGTGCGCTTGTTTCCCGTCGCCGTAGGTTCAAGCCCAACGCCAATTTTTCGATCCTCATCGAGCGTTGCAGAAATCGTCCACCCAGCTTCAGCGCTGTGCCGGGTCATATCTGGTAGGGCGGCAGCGCGAAGACCACGGCCTGGGCCGAGCTGGCTTATGGCCTCAATAATATTGGTTTTGCCAGCGCCATTGGCGCCCCACAAACAAACAGGGCGCGCATCTAATTTCAGATCTAATGCGGCGTGATTGCGAAAATCAGTCAGGCGAAGGCGAGTAAGAGCGGTCACTAGACCCTAAGTGGCATCAACACGTATTGCGCGCTCTCGTCACCCGGATCGAGCACGAGAGCTGGAGAGGCTGGGTCATTGAATAAGAAGCGCGCGTCTTCGGCTTCAATTTGAGCGGTCACGTCGAGCAGGTATTTGGCGTTGAAGCCAATATCCATCTCGTCGTCTTGATAGTCGCACTCAATCTCTTCATGGCCTTGGCCGGTCTCGGCGCTGTTCACGGCCAGTGTGAGCCGGCCCTCTGCCAGTGATAATTTTACCGAACGAGAGCGCTCTGCCGAGACCGTAGCAACACGGTCCACAGCGGCTTCGAACAGCTTATTATCGATGATCATCGCTTTCGCATTCCCTTTCGGGATGACGCGGGCATAGTCCGGGAAAGAGCCATCAATCAATTTCGAGGTCAGCTGCGCCCGTCCGGCTTTGAACACCACTTTGGTGTCCGACACAGAGACCGAAACATCGCCGTCATCATTATCAATCAGGCGGCGCACTTCGCCGACCGCTTTACGCGGTACGATGACGCCTTCCAGGGCTTCAGCGCCAGAAGGGGCATCAACTTCTGAGAGGGCCAATCTGTGTCCATCGGTTGCAACGGTGCGCAGCTTTTTACCGGCATCCGTGTCTGCGGTGTGGAGATAGACACCGTTCAGGTAATAGCGTGTCTCTTCGGTTGAGATGGCAAAGCGTGTCTTGTCGATCAGCCGGCGCAAATCGGCCGCTTCAATCTCAAATTCCGTCGCATCCTCATCCGGTACCATGGTTTGAAAGTCACCCGCCGGAAGCGTCGGCAAAGAGAATTTCGAGCGCCCAGACCGAATAGCCAGCTGATGATTTTCAGAGTTGAGTTCGAGTTCAATGTCTGCCCCAGCAGGCAACTTGCGGACAACGTCAAACAAGGTTCCAGCCGGCGCCGTGACAGCCCCGTCACTGTCAATCTTCGCATCGGCATGATCAACCGCTTCTATGTCTAAATCTGTCGCTGTAAACCGAACCGCGCCATCCGACGCTTCAATCAAGATGTTTGAGAGGATGGGAATCGTGTTTCGGCGTTCGACGACATTTTGGACATGTCCAAGCGCATTCAGCAGCGCGCCACGTTCAATTGTCAGCTTCATTTCATCATCCCTTTGCCGGTTGTCCGGTCTTGCCCACGGTTTGATCGCCGATATGGCGAATCAGCCCGCTCCATCTGGGGAGCGGGCCGCTAAAATCACGAATTTACAGTGAAATGCAAGTCCTTGTTGGTCTTGCTCTGTGGATGGCCTTTAGTCGTGGCCAGCCAGACGGTCGAAAACCGCATTTTTCACTCGTTCGATCTCTTCGCTCATGTCGCGATCGCCTTTGTCCAGGGCCTTTTTGACCTTGCGATAGGCGTGCAGGACTGTCGTATGGTCTTTTTTCTTATAGGCCGAGGCGATTTGCGGGAAAGACTTATCGGTCATCACGCGTGAAAGGTACATTGCGACCTGGCGCGGATGGCAAATCGTGCGCACTTTGCTGGCACTTTCAATGTCGGTCTTAGAGATTCGATAGACGTCCATACACGTGCGCTTGATATCGTCCAAACTCGGCGTCCGCGGCTCACCCGCAATCCGGCGGATCACGGTTTCCAGCATGTCCGCAGTAGGTGCCAATTCGCCATAGCCGGTTTCGAGCTGCAAGCTCCACAATACGCCGCAGAGCTCTCGTCCAGCACCGCGCACGGTCGCGATGATCCGATCGACCATCGCATCGGTGAGGGCAAAATTTGGCGTGTCGCGGGCAATCAAATCGACATGACGGCGAATGATGGCTTTGCGCATCTCATTGTCGGGCATTGCCACTTCAACAGAGGCTGCACCTTTAATTTCGCCGGCAAGCTCGCGGGACAGACCCACCATATCACCGGGGGCGGCGTCGGCGGTGATGATCACATGCCCGCCCATGGAGGTTACGGCCCGCAAGGCGCCAAAAAAGGCTTTGTCGGTTTTCGCTTTGCCCGCGATCCAATGCAAATCGTCAATCATCAGAAGATCGTTCTTTTTGACATAAGCCTGCAAGGCGCTGGTGTCGCCGGCGCGGGCATCGGTGACAAAGCGCGTCATAAACTCTTCAGCAGAAATATAGGCCAACCGGCGCTTGTCATTGCTGATTGCAGCTTCGGCTTCAATCGCTTTTAGGATGTGCGTCTTCCCGGTGCCAGGCTGACCGTAAATCACAATCACGCCAGCAGGGATTGGCGCCCCAGAGGCCACGCGCTTGCCGAGGCCAACGGCGCGGGCATTGGATGGCCCGGCCACCAGCGTCGAGAAATTCATCGAATGATCGAGATCGAGCGCTGCGTAGGCGTCTTCTTCGCCAGCGGTCCCGATATGCGGCTCGGGCGCTTCTTGGAGCCAAGGGTCACCCACCATGTCGCGCACATCTGCCGGCACACGGGCCCAAAGCTCAAATTTCAAACGTCGTTTTTTCGGATCCAATTTTTCCCAGGCACGCTGCAAAGGACGTGCAAAGTCGGCACTCACGCGGTCCAACGTCAATTGGTCCGGCGCTGCGACAACGATCGCATTATTAATCTCAGCGACGAAGCGCATGCTTGTCAGCCATTGTTGTGAATTGTCAGGCTTAGCCTCCCCTTCAACAGCGCCGAGAGACTTGGACCATATCGCTTTCGCGCCCAGCTGGTCTGTCGTCTCTGTCGCTTTGGTTGAAGCGTTCTGCCCATCAACCCCATACGTCAGCCCCATAAGATGTTCCTTTCTTATTCACTTTTTTGTTCATCTTGGCGACCGAGCGGAAAACACACACGACCCCTGTTCAGACCTAGATTGGCCCGTCTCAAATTACGCTGTACACAGAGGACATTCCGTCGATGAAGATAGTTAATCAGGAACAGATTTTCGTTGCAACTGAAGAAACCTTATATGGCTCATAAGAGTCCTGGTTGACTCGTACAAAGCCCTTGAAGAATCACACAAAAAAAAAGAAAAAAAGATCCGCTTGACAGGTTTCAACCTATAGCAGTGACAGCGTATTCGAGCTTTGTTCTGTCAACGTTAAAAACGCCTTTTCCCTGTGGATATTTCGAGATTGAGACACTGAGTGATTTTGGTCACAAATACAAATAAAAAGCCCGCATGGCGAGGCCAGCGGGCTATGCAATTCTGTCAGTGTAGAGACTGCTTTGGGAGCAGCTTATGCCATCGCTTTGACGCGGGCTGACAAGCGCGAGACTTTGCGCGAAGATGTGTTCTTGTGGATCACGCCTTTGCCTGCAGCGCGCATGATTTCAGGCTGCGCTGCCTTTAGGGCTTCGGCAGCGGCGCTTTTGTCGCCGGCTTCGATTGCTTCTTCAACTTTGCGAACAAATGTGCGCATGCGTGAGCGGCGCGTCTTGTTCACCTCGGTGCGCGTTGCAATTTTGCGCACCATCTTTTTGGCTGATTTCGTGTTCGCCATCTAAAACTCCTTTGGTCGCCCTATCTGGCGAAGACGCGGTGAATACAGAATGCACTGCCGCGCGTCAACCGCCGCATGCGCTGGCAAGTGAAGAATCTTTGTGAAGCTCCACCGATGGCGCAGCCGCTCTTTTTATTGGTTCTTAAAATGCGCCTGGCGTTTCTCAACAAAGGCTTCCATGCCTTCTTTTTGATCTTCCGTGGCAAACAGAGAATGAAACAGACGACGCTCGAACATGACGCCTTGGCTGAGCGGGGTTTCATAAGCAGCATTGACCATTTCTTTGGTCAGCATGGCGGCGGCGCGCGGCATGGAAGCAATTTTCTTGGCGACGGCTTTTGCCTCATCGAGCAAATCGTCGACCGGGACAATGCGCGAGACCAATCCGCACCGTTCGGCTTCTTCAGCGTCCATCATGCGGCCCGTCAGGCACATTTCCATGGCTTTCGACTTGCCAGCAAACCGGGTTAGGCGCTGTGTGCCGCCAGCGCCTGGCGAGACGCCAATAGTAATCTCTGGCTGTCCAAATTTCGCTTTTTCCCCAGCAAGAATAAAGTCGCACATCATCGCCAGTTCACAGCCGCCGCCAAGCGCATAACCATTTACTGCGGCAATCAGAGGCTTGCGCATACGGGCCGCGCGCTCCCAATTGCGGGTAATAAAGTCGGCATAATAAGCGTCCATATAAGACTGATCGCGCATCTCTTTAATGTCGGCGCCGGCCGCGAAGGCCTTTTTAGAGCCAGTGATGACAATACAACCAATTTCGGGATCAGTATCAAAGCGATCCAGCGCGGCGGTCAATTCATCCATCAATTGGTTGTTGAATGCATTTAGCGCGTCAGGACGGTTCAAGGTGACAATAGCCACTGCACCGTCAATCTCGGTTAAGAGCGTTTCGTAAGCCATAGAAACCCCAGCTATCCTTCGTATCTTGCCTTTAAAAGCCGACTAACGCGACCTTTCCCATCGACGATCCTGTAGAGGATATCGCAGCGCCCGTCGATAGCGCGCCTCAGGTCTGGCTCTTCAGCTTATAGATCAGATCTAATGCCTCGCGCGGGGTGAGACTGTCCGGGTCAACTTGTTCGAGTAAATCCATCGCCGGATGTGAAGTCGCCTCTGGTTCAGGCGCATCAGCAGGCATGGCGAACAGTGGCAGGGTTTCGACAGCGTCGGGCGAGGCTTCCAATTTCTTCAAAACCTGTTCAGCCCGTTTGACCGCGCGTGCCGGTAATCCCGCGAGGCGCGCAACTTGAACCCCATAAGATCGATCGGCTGGGCCGGATTGGACGTCGTGCAGAAAAACCAGCTCGTCTTTCCACTCTTTTGCCCGCAGGCTGAGATTGGTGGCCGCACCAAGATCTTGAGCGAGATTGGTCAATTCGTGATAATGCGTCGCGAACAGCGCTCGACACTTATTCGTATTGTGCAAATGCTCCACTGCGGCCCAAGCAATGGCAAGGCCGTCATAAGTCGAAGTGCCGCGCCCGACTTCATCCAAGATCACAAAGGAACGTTCTGTCGCTTGCGTCAGGATCGCTGCGGTCTCGACCATCTCGACCATAAAAGTCGACCGCCCGCGGGAAAGATCGTCGCTTGCCCCAACGCGCGAAAAGACCCGGTCTGCCAGTCCGAGCGTCAGCGATCGTGCCGGTACATAAAGTCCAGCCTGGGCGAGAATGACGGCCAAACACGCCTGGCGCAGATAGGTCGACTTACCCGCCATATTGGGGCCGGTGACCAGAGCAAGGCGTGGGGCGTCCTCGCCGCGGGCATCTAGCTTGGTTTGATTGGCCGTGAATCCTTCGCCTTGTTTGCGCAGCGATGCCTCGACGACCGGGTGTCTGAGGCCCTCGGCATCGAAGACCGGCTGATCCGATAGACTTGGCCTCACGGCGCCGGTTTCGCTTGCCCATTCAGCGCCAGCGGCGGCGGTATCAAGCTCAGCCAGTGCCTGCGCCGAAGCGCTCAGCGCTTCAGATTGGGTTTCCACGCGCTGACAGAAGGTCTCAAAGATCGCCAATTCCCGTCCCTTGGCAATATCATCGGCGCGCGAGATCTTGCCAGCGAGCTCAGAGAGTTCAGAGGTCGAGAAACGCACATTTGAGGCCAGGGTCTGGCGATGAATAAAGGTCTCCGCGAGCGGCGCCCGCATCATTGGATCGGCGTGCCGCGCGGTGACGTCAATAAAATAACCGAGAACATTATTGTACTTGACTTTAAGCGCCGAAATCCCGGTCTGTTCAGCATACCGCGTTTGCAATTCCGCGATGATTTTGCGGCTGTCTGACTTGAGCGCGCGAGCTTCATCCAAAGCCGTATCCCAACCGGCGGCAATGAAACCGCCATCTCGCGCCAAAACAGGTAAATCATCGTCTAAGGCGCGGCCAATGTCTGCATTGAGCGCTGAGAGGTCAGGGTGATTGGCCAGGGTCAGCGCTTGCAGCGCCGCTTCAATCAATTGCGGCGGGTGTGTTTGCGCCCGGGCAACATCCGCTACCGCGCGTTCGCCGGTTGTTAAAGCTGTGCCAATCGCAGCCAGATCGCGCGGGCCGCCGCGCCCGAGCCGGATGCGTGAGCGGGCGCGCTCCAAATCTGGCGCGGCTTTGAGGGCGGTTCGGATGGTTTCACGTAAATGATCATTGGCGAGGAAATATTCGATTGCGTCGTGGCGTGCTGAAATCGTTTCGGCGAGCATTTCCGGGCGTGCCAGACGCGCCGCGAGTAAGCGCGCCCCGGGTGAGGTCAGCGTGCGATCGACAGTTGCCAAGAGTGTGCCTTGTCGCGACCCGTTCATGGCGACGTCAATTTCTAAGCTCGCGCGGGTTGCTGGATCAATCGAGAGGGTTGAATTGCGCCGCCCGCGATGCGGCGGATCAAGCCGAATATCCGCGCCCGCTTGTGTCAGAGCGAGGTAATCCAAAAGCAGACCACAGGCCGACAGTTCCACCTTCGAAAAGCCGCCAAAAGCGTCTAGCGCGGCGACCTTAAACGTCTCTTTTAGCAAGCGCTCTCCCGCTTTCGCATTGGCGGCGCTATTGGCGCGATAGGTCAAAGGCAGGCGCAAAGCATCATTGGTCTGGCGCACTAGCGGCTTATCCCCGTCTTTTTCAGTGACCAGTAATTCCTTGATCGGCAGCGCACCAAGCGTCTCGCCAAGTGTTTCCGGATCGAAGGCGCGCGTTTCAAAATACCCAGTTGAGACATCACAAGCGGCAAGGGCGGCTTCGGTGCCGCCGGCGCCAAAGGTTATCGCAACGAGCGCTTGTCCCTGACGTGCCGGCAGAAGGCTCTCTTCGGTAATTGTGCCCGGCGTGACGATGCGGACAATCTCGCGATTGACGATGGCTTTTGAACCGCGCTTTTTGGCTTCGGCTGGGCTCTCGGTTTGTTCGCAGACGGCGACGCGTTCACCTGATTTAATCAGGCGCGCCAAATAGCCCTCAGCTGCATGATACGGGACGCCGGCCATGGGAATGGGAGCACCATCATGTTCGCCACGCGAAGTCAGCGTAATATCAAGGATTTCCGCCGCTCGAACGGCGTCTTCAAAGAACAATTCATAAAAGTCGCCCATGCGGAAAAACAGCAAGGCATCTTGGTGCTGCGCCTTGATCGCGAGGTATTGCGCCATGAAAGGTGTTGGCGCCTTAGGCTTTTTGACGCGTTCTGCGGTTACGGGCACGATCTTGCGAATCCTTCATCAAGAGTTCCAAATAATGCAATCACAACCGCTTGTCCCCCCTTGCGGACAGGCTTAAGAGGCGGCACGGAATCTGAAAAGCCTTGAAAGGCGAGTCGCCCATGACCACCAAGCGCCCAAGCTTCACTGACCAAGAAGCCCTCGATTTTCACGCCAAGCCTGTGCCTGGTAAAATCTCTATGATGCCGACCAAGCCGATGCAGACCCAGCGGGATCTGTCTCTGGCTTACAGTCCTGGTGTGGCGGTGCCGGTCGAGGCGATCGGAAGAGACCCCGACTTAGCTTATGACTATACCGCCAAAGGCAATATGGTTGCGGTGATCTCCAACGGAACGGCGATCCTCGGCCTCGGCGATTTGGGCGCCATGGCCTCAAAGCCTGTGATGGAAGGCAAATCTGTCCTGTTCAAACGCTTTGCCGATATTGATAGTTTCGATGTCGAAGTCGAAACCAAGGATGTCGATGAGTTTTGTACCGTTGTGCGCAATATCGGTGCAACTTGGGGCGGGATTAATCTCGAAGACATCGCATCACCTGAAGCTTTTATCATTGAGCAGAGACTGCGCGACGAGCTCGATATTCCGGTCTTTCATGATGATCAGCATGGCACAGCAATTATTGCCGCTGCTGGCATCATCAATGCTTGCGCGATCACGGGTCGCGAGTTGAAAGACTTAACCGTTGCGGTTTCTGGTGCCGGCGCAGCTGGCTTGTCTGTAGCCGGTCTGATCCGTCATCTCGGCGTGAAGGCTGAGAATATCCTCATGTGCGACAGCCGAGGCGTCCTTTACGAAGGCCGCACTGAAAAAATGGATCAGTTCAAATCAGCCTTCACCGTAAAAACCGACAAGCGGACTTTGGCTGAAGCGATGGCAGGGGCCGATTGCTTCTTAGGCCTCTCGGTCAAAGGCGCAGTGAGCCAGGACATGGTCAAATCCATGGCTGACAATCCGATCATCTTTGCGATGGCCAACCCCGATCCAGAGATTACGCCGGAAGAGATCAAAGCTGTTCGCGGCGACGCAATTATTGCCACGGGCCGGTCGGACTATCCAAACCAAGTCAATAATGTGCTCGGTTTCCCGTACATTTTCCGCGGGGCGCTCGATGTCCGCGCCCGTAGTATCAATGAAGAGATGAAAGTCGCTGCGGCGCGCGCATTGGCTGAACTGGCGCGTGAAGATGTGCCAGACGAAGTCGCGGCAGCCTATCATGGCGCGCGCCCGCAATTTGGCCGGGATTATATTATTCCAACGCCTTTCGATCCGCGTTTGATTAGCTTTATTCCGCCCTTCGTCGCGCAAGCCGCGATGGATACGGGCGTGGCGCGAAAGCCGATTGCGGATATGGAGGAGTATCGCCACTCACTGGCGCGCCGTCTCGACCCGACAGCGTCGTTTTTGCAAGGGGTTCAATCTGCTGTTCGCAGCGATCAAAAGCGCATTGTTTTTGCGGAAGGTGAAGAGCCACAAGTCGTGCGGGCCGCTTGGACATTCAAGCAGCAAGGCTTAGGCGACCCGGTCTTGATCGGACGTGAAGCTCAAGTCGCGCGGACGATGCAACAAATGGGCGTCCCGGAAGGAGCCCTTGAAATCGTCAATGCAAGGCTTTCCGATCGCAACGCGGACTATACCGACTATCTCTATGAAAGATTGCAACGGCGTGGCTATCTCAAGCGCGATGCCCAGCGTCTGGTCAATAATGACCGTAACGTCTTTGGCGCCTGTATGCTGGCGCATGGCGATGCCGACGGCATGGTCACAGGTGTGACCCGAAACTATGATGTCTGCCTGACAGATGTACGCTTGTCCTTGGATCCATTGCCGGGCGCTGATGTGATTGGCATGTCGATGGTGATCAATCGCGGCAAAACCATCTTCATCGCCGACACGAGCGTGAATGAGCTCCCTGATGGCGAGCAACTTGCTGGGATTGCAAAAGAAGCGGCCAAAGCGGTGAAACGTCTCGGCTTTGTTCCGCGCGTCGCCTTCCTGTCATATTCCACCTTCGGCAACCCGATGGGTGAGCGAGCGGAAAAAGTACGCGAAGCGGTCGCTATTTTGGATGCCTGCGAGACATGCGACTTCGAGTATGAAGGCGATATCGCCGCCGACGTCGCGCTCAACCCGATGCACAAAGTGCTCTACCCTTTCTCCCGTCTCTCGGGAGAGGCGAATGTTTTGGTAATGCCAGCCATTCACTCGGCGTCGATTTCGACGAAGCTGCTCGAAGGCATGTCGCGGGCGACGATTATTGGCCCAGTGCTGCTCGGTATGTCGAAATCCGTGCAGATCGCCTCACTCGGCGCGACGGTGAATGATATCGTCAATTTGGCGACGGTTGCGGCGTTCGATTTCGACCGGGTCGGCGATTAGGATAAGCGGACCTAGTCGAGCTTTTGCTGGCTGAAAATCATGCTCTGGTCGCCAGGCGCCGTGCGCGCTTGGCGGATCCATTCGAACACGCACAAGATGACTGCGACGCCGCCTAGCCAGAAGGTCAGGACGAAGACATCATAGAAGCCTTGCGCTTCCATCAATTCGCCGAGCCAAGCACGACCAAGCGTTCCAAGAAGCATGGTCAAAGAGGCGAGCAGGGCATATTGAACCGCGGCAAAACGCGGATTTACGATACTGGTCAGATACGCCGTGATTGCAACTAGGGCTAAGCCGCCAGCAATGTTCTCGGTGAAAATCGTTAGCATCAGGCGCGCCATACGCTGCCCTTGATCGGGTGGAATACTGACATCGCCGGGCTGTAATTTGGCCGCCCATTCGGCAAATGCGATGAGCGGGATATCCAATCGCGTGAGCGCTAAAAACGCGTCCACATGGGCGCCGCCGACGGCCAGGTCCGCGTAGAGAAGATTGGTCACCGCGGCGACGATGGCCCCAATAAATAAGATCGGCATGCGTCCCAGTGTGGTGATTAAGGCCGCGCCAAGAAAGGCCCCGAAAATGGTCGCGATTACGCCTGAGAATTTCGACGCGATCGCGACATCATCAAGCGAATGGCCGAGCGCGCCAAAATTCTCACCGAGATAAAAGGCATAGGCCAATGAGCCCCATACCGCGTCAGTAAACCGGTACATTAGGGCTAAACCCAGCACGAGAATGATGCCCCAACGCAAGCGCACGAGGAGATCCATTAGCGGGTCGAAAATTGCTCTGAACAAAATACCCGTGAAAGCTGAGAGCCGGTCAGGGTTGGCCTGCCCAATTCGCACGGTCTGCGCTTGTCCGCGTTGTGTGAAGACGAGCCAGGCCGAGGTCAGCGTCGGAACCAGAACCGTGAGTGTGACGATCAACCAGCCTTGATTACGCACAAATGTTCGCGCGCTGGCGCCTTCTGGGTCATTGGCGAAGCTGACGAGAAAGGTGCCAATCAAAGAGAAAGCGATGAGCCAGCTCAGTGCGACAATCGCGACGCCGAAATTGACCAGATTTTGCGGTAAGCTTGGCTGGAAACTGACATGATCGTACGAGCCGTCGTCGGCCGCTTCCGAAGCTTTCGGTTCGGGCGCGAGTAGGGTGCCAATAATGCATAGCCCCATGAATGTTGCGAGCATGAAGTACACAGGCACAAACCCGAACCGCGCGGCCAACATTAGGGCGACAAAACCACCGACAAATCCGCCAAACTTGTATCCGAATTGATACAAAGCTGACATCAGGTCTTTGTCTTCTTCGGACTCAGCCACTTCGATCCGCCATGCATCCAAGATCAAATCATGCGTTGGAGATAGAAGCGTGGTAATAAAAGCTAGGATCGTCACCAATCCGATATTTTTTCCCGGGTTCGAGAACGCTAGTGCGATCAGCGCAAGTGATATCGCAACCTGCAACGCGACCAGCCAAGACCGGCGCCCCCCAATCTTTAGAAAAGGTATTTCTTTGGCGCGCTGAAAGGCCGGTGCCCATAAATATTTGAACGCATAGCCCATTGTGCCAAGGCCGATTGCACCGATAATCGCGGGGCCAATGCCTTCTTCGGTGAGCCAGGCTGTCAGAACTCCTAGCACAGCGCTATAAGGAATGCTCGCGGCGAATGATAGGATGATCATAGCCGCCATTTTGCGGTCTTTGAGGGACCGCAAGGCTCGCATCAACCGGGAATTCGTGGGGCTTTTTTCTTGCTCAGTGGCGGCTGTCACGCTGCTCCCGCCTGTGACGAGAGACCAATCCACTTGAGCGCGAGCTGACGCAGGGCTTCTGCATCGAGCGGTTTCGCCGCAACGCCATTAGCGCCGGCGCCGAGGGCACGCTTTTCGATTTCTGGATTGATTTCCGCCGACACGGCGATCACTGGCATGGTTTCGCCTGCGAGCCGCAAGCGCCGAGTTGCTTCAAAGCCATCCATGATCGGCATCCTCAAATCCATCAACACTAAGTCTGGACTGATTTGCTCGATCGCGTCGAGGGCTTCGCGTCCAGTTGAGGCCACCGTGACCACAAATCCAGACGATTCCAAGGCACGCCGGGCGATTAATCCATTGATTGGATTATCATCGGCGATCAACACGCGGCCCGAGCCGACCGTTGGGCTTTCAGTTTCGCGAACCGATTCGCCCGACAAAACCAGTCCGACCCGTTCGACCAGAGACGGCCCTCGCAACGGACGAACCAACCAGCCGGCTGTCCCGAAGGTTCTAAATCTCGGCATTTGCCCGCGGTCTTCCTGGCGCAGGGCAATCAGCACCGGCGCTGACTGGCAGAGCTTGCGCAGCATGCGCTCAGGCAAATCAGCACTGGCGATAATTAAGTCGGCATTGGCTTTGAGGGCGGCCTCTGGCGGTGTGATATTCAGCACCGTAGCGCCGGCGCGCGTCAAAGTGCTGGTGGCGGATAGGATCGTCGCGGTTGGCAGGCCGACCAGCGCAATCCGGCCCGTGAGCGCATCATTGGCGGCTGATGCGAGTTCGGAAGCTTGGGGGGCGAACGGCAGAACCACGCGAAACCGTGTGCCGACACCCAATTGACTGAATACTGAGATTTCGCCGCCCATCGCATCACAAAGGTGACGGACAATTGCCAGCCCGAGCCCAACGCCGCCATCTTTCTGCGCGTCTTCAACACGGACCTGCTGGAAGGCTTGGAAGAGATTGGCCTGGCCCTCTTCAGAGATCCCGGGGCCAGTATCGATAATGTCGAACCGCATTTGGCCCTTGTCGTAAGCCATATCGAGCAGGATTGATCCAGAATCAGTAAATTTCAGGGCATTACCGACCAAATTAAACAAGATTTGCCGCATCTTGCCACTGTCACCGCGCAAGGTCAGCGCGCGATCGAATTGGCAGCGCATCGCAATGTCCAGGCTGCGCGCATGCGCCCGCGGCGACAAAAGCTCAATCACTTCGCGGGCCAAGCCGCTCGGCCGGAAGACATCGTTGGAGAGTTCGACGGACCCGGAATCCAAGCGCGCGAAATCGAGCACTGTGTTGAGCAGATCAAGCAGCCGCTCTCCAGAATTTCGGATCGCATCGGCATATTCACGTTGGGACGGGTTAAGCTCGGTTTCAAGCAGCAGAGAAACCGTGCCCAGAATGCCATTCAAGGGCGTCCTGATTTCATGGCTTGCGGTCGCCAGAAATGCTTGCCCGGCGTCTAAATCATGATCTTTCTCGCTCATGCTTAAAGCTATGGCATGGGCGGCTAAGAATATTCTTAATTCATACGGTTAATATGCGAGCTTCTCCTCTGTTTTTGCGGCACTATCTTGAGGTGCGCGGCGGCGGTAAGATAAGGCCTCGGCGATGTGAACCCGGCAGACACTGGTTGACCCTTCCAAATCTGCAATGGTCCGGGCGACTTTTAGGACCCGGTGATAGGCGCGCGCGGAGAGATCGAGTTTTTGCGCAGCGTCTAGTAAGAGCGCGTTGCCAGCATCATCCGGCGTCGCGAATGTGCTGAGCTCTTCGACCGACGCGTCGACATTGAGCGAACGCGCGCGCGGGTCAGAATTGGCGCGATAGCGCTCGGTCTGTTGATTTCGCGCCGCGATCACCCGCGCTAAAATCTCTGCTGAGCCCTCCTCGGGCGGCGGTTGTGTCAAATCGAGCGCCGAGACCGGCGGTGTGTCAAAGAACAGATCTATGCGGTCTAGAAATGGCCCGGATAAACGCGCTTGATATTGTTCGGCGCATTTCGGGCCTTTGCGGCAATATCCATCGGCTGCTTGGCTTCCGCATCGACAGGGATTCATCGCCGCGATCAATTGAAACCGTGCGGGATAGGTCACATGCCGGTTGGCGCGAGAGATGGTGACATCGCCATTCTCTAGCGGTTGCCGGAGGCTATCGAGCACCTGGCCTGAAAACTCAGGCAGTTCATCTAAGAATAAAACGCCGTGATGAGCGAGGGAGACCTCACCTGGCCGCGCCCGAATGCCGCCACCGACCAAAGCCGCCATGGAGGCGGAATGGTGGGGGTCTCGGAACGGACGCGCTTGTGACAATTGTCCGCGTGCAAGAAGACCTGATACCGATTGAACTTGCGAAACCTCAAGCAATTCGCGGGTCGATAAAGGGGGCAAAATACCGGGAAGTCGCTTGGCTAGCATTGACTTGCCAGAGCCCGGAGGGCCACTGAAAAGCAAATTATGCCCGCCGGCTGCCGCGATCTCTAAAACCCGTTTGGCGCCATCTTGGCCGCGAACATCGCGCAAGTCGCTATGGTTTTGCTCCTGCTCGATGTTTCCAGGGGGTGGGCAGGATAAACGCGCCCGGCCGGTGAAATGGTTGATCAGGCTGATCAGATTGGGCGCGGCGAGGTTGCCCTCCCCGGCCCAAGCCGCTTCAGGGCCGCAAACTTCGGGACAAATCAGTCTTAAATCGAGATCGAGGGCTTGGATCGCGGCAGGCAACACGCCGACAGTCGGCCCGACTTGTCCGTCCAGGGAAAGCTCTCCAATCGCCGCATGGCCATCTAGGCTATCTGCGGGAAACAGGCCCATCACGCCCATAATGCCGAGCGCGACGGCGAGATCATAATGGCTGCCTTCTTTGGGGAGGTCGGCAGGCGCTAAATTCACGGTGATGCGTTTGGGAGGAAGCGCTAAGCCGATGGCGCTAAAGGCGGCGCGGACGCGCTCCCGGCTCTCGGCAACGGCTTTGTCGGGCAAGCCGACAATCATGAAGGCCGGTTGATTGCCGCCAGCCATATGGACTTGAACGTCGACAGGCTTTGCTTCTATTCCTTCAAAGGCAAATGTAGTTATTCTTGAAATCATAAAGTTCCAAACCTCTGTTCATTGAATAACAGAAGTATTGGAACAAATAAAGAACTTTGTTACTTAGTCGAGGCGGATCACCGGCTCATCATCGGCGGCCACTGGCTCAGTCAGCGCGTCGAGCGTGTCATCAACAGTCTCGTCGACGATCGAAGCATCCAGTTCCGGAAGCTCGGCCAGGCCGTTTGAGGCCGACACACCAGCCGCGAGATTGAACCCGTCTGTGGTGTCCGTAGACGATGATGTCGATGGTAGATCCAGATTAAACCCGCCCGCGGCCGGCGCTGCCGCCGTCGTTGTATCTTCGGGCAGGCCGAGATTAAAAGTGCCGCCGACATCCGCTGCGGTCTTCTCGACTTGAGCATCTGTTTTCGGCGCGTCTGCGGACGCATCGGTGGTTTGCGAGCAAGCTGTTCCAGCAAGGCTCACGGCGAACAGGGTTGCGATAGAAAGAGCTTTCATATTCATGCCTCCAGTTTTGGCCACATGGCGCTCAATTGGCAAGCTTGTCTTGCACAACTTGCCAGAACATTGCCGCTGGATCGCGGCCTGTAAAGTCCCGAACCTGTTGCACGCCTGTCGGAGACGTGTTGTTGACCTCGGTCAACCGCCCGCCAATCACATCAATTCCGACCAAGACTTGCCCGCGGGCTTTGAGGTCTGGCCCGATCGCGGCGCAAATTGCCATATCTGCCTCGCTCAGTGCGCTCGGTTCAGCTGTACCGCCGACTGCGAGGTTCGACCGCGCATGGCCTTTTAGCGGAATGCGATTGAATCCGCCGACCGCTTCGCCGTCGATCAAAATGATTCGTTTATCGCCTTCAGACACCGCTGGAAGGAAGGCTTGAACAATTAGCGGCTCGCGGGTGCGGCCCAAAAAGAGGTCGATGAGTGGGCCAAAATTACTATCATCTGGCTTCACGCGGAAGACGTCGCCGCCGCCAAAACCATACAAAGGTTTAATGATCAGATCGCGGTGATCTTCGCGAAACGCCGCCATTTCGGCCTTGTCGCGCGAAATCAGCGTCGGCGGCATGAACTCTGGGATGAGCAGCGGGTAGAGCTTTTCTGGGCCAGAACGCACATGTTCCGGATCGTTCAAAACCAGCGTGTCGGGCTTCAGCAATTCAAGCAGATGGCAGGCGGTAATATAAGCCATGTCAAAAGGTGGGTCTTGGCGCATCAGGACGACATCTATGTCGTCGTGGAGGTCGAGCTTCACGCGGTCTTCGAACAGCGCCGGCGTTCCGGCCACTCTCTGCACTTTCATCGGCCGCGCAAAGGCGGTCACGCGTCCTTCGCGATACGACAAGTCTTGTGGCTGATACTCGAACAATTGCGCGCCAATCTTTTGCGCAGCCTCGGCCAAAGCAAAAGTCGTGTTGGACTCTACATTGGCAGTTTCGAGAGGGTCCGTTTGGATCGCGACGCGCAGGCTCATGGCAGCTCCTTAGTCCAGCAGCTGCCTATATGAGGGGGATCGGTGCAAAATCAAACAGCTGAAATTAATCAGCTGCTTAGCTGCCAGGGCCGCCCATCAATTCGCCTGAGTCATAGTCGGCTTGTGCGCCCGGCTGATAGGCGACCACCTCGCCGCGCGAATTGCGCAGACGAACATAGGACACGACTTGATTGACACCGCCAACGCGGCTGGCTTCTTCGGCCGCGGTTTCTAGCTCTTCGACGGACCGTGCAATGCCCAGCAAATAGACCACACCGCCATAGGTCTCGACGTTAAAATTGCTCGCCTGAACTGACGAAGAGCCCAAGAGACGCGATCGCACACGCGCCGAAATCAACTCGTCTGACGCATTCGCAAAAAATCCACCCGGTGACTCAATTTTGATCTCATTGGCGACATCGTCGGCGCGCTTCACCGACCAGGCAATGCTTTCGGCTTTCAGTCGCAGCTCCGGCGTTTGCACGCGGCCAGATAGTAAGACGAGGCCGGCAGCGACTTCCACATCAACCTCGCCCAGGCCGCCATTTGCGATGAGGCGAGATTTGATTTCGCTTGAAACCGCTGCGTCGTCTAAGGCTTCTCCGAATGTGCGCTCTTGTGTGGCGGTCACGGCTGTGGCGCCGGCTGCGCCGATAATCGCGGTGGCGCAACCGCTGAGCGCGGGCATGAGGATGATTAGGCTGAGGCTGGCGACAAGACGGGACATCGATATAGCTCTTTCATCTAAGCGATGGGGAATCAGGGAGGTTCTTTACGCTCTGGATTGGGCGATAATGCGGCATCTATCAAGGGCGCCAATAATCACGATTGTGGCGTGGCCAGCGTCGCGGCGCGATCGCGATCAAGTCAAACCGCCAATCTAGTGATCGAGCCTTGCGGTTTTGTCCGGCCCAGAGGTCGGCGGCGCGGGCAATTCGCTGCCATGCGGTTGGTGTTACCGCGTGCAGAGCGGTTTCAATCGCAGCGCGCTGTTTGACTTCGATGAAAGCCAGCGTGCGGCCTTTTTGAGCAATAATATCGATTTCGCCTACGCGGCATTTGAAGCGCAAAGATAGGATGCGGTATCCTTTTAGACGAAGCCACCAAAGGGCCATCCATTCTGCTCTGCGTCCCCGACGTTCAGCTCCCCGTCGGTCGCGATCAGCCATCCCTTAGGGCCAGCGCCCGCTGATAAACATCCCGCTTGGCCAGGCCAAAGACGGCGGCAATTTCAGCTGCTGCGTGTTTTACGCTTTGCGTTTGCAGCGCGTCTTTGAGCGCTGCGTCCAGATCCTCATCGCTGACACGGGCTTTGTCCGGAGGACCGATGAGAAGAACGATCTCACCTTTTGGCGGACCTTTCTCGCGATAGTGCGAGGCGAGCTCCCCCAGCGTGCCGCGACGGGTCTCTTCGAAGCGTTTGGTCAATTCACGGCAAATCGCGCAATCGCGCTCGTCGCCCAGGGTTTCGGCGAGATCAGCCAAAGACGCGGCGAGCCTCGGACCGGTTTCATAAAAAACCAGGGTGGCCGGAACCCGGCTCAGCTCTGCGGCAGTGCTGCGCCGGGCGCCGGACTTGGCGGATAAAAAGCCGCAAAACATAAAGCGATCACTCGGTAAACCGCTGGCCACGAGGCCGGCGAGCAATGCGGATGGGCCGGGCAGGGGAATAACCGCGTGCCCAGCATCCAATGCGGCGCGAGACAGCTTCCAGCCGGGATCTGAAACCAGCGGCGTCCCTGCGTCACTAATCAGCGCAATGACCCCGCCATCGGCGAGCTTGCTTAGAATTTCCGGGCGACGCTTCGCCCCATTATGGTCATGATAGGGGCTGAGTTTCGCGCGAATATCATGCGCATCTAAGAGCTTACGGGCGACCCTTGTGTCCTCTGCCAAAACTTCATCTACGGCTTGTAGCGTATCAATCGCGCGCAAAGTCATGTCGCGCAGGTTTCCGATCGGTGTGGCGATGATGTAAAGACCGGGATCGAGCGCTTGCGCCGACTCAGTCGCAGTTTTAGGTTCGCCTTGCAAACGAGTCACATCGCGGGCCGCGGAGTCTGTGGAAGAAGGGTTATTCGATGACATTGCCGACTACATCGCGCGTCAGAGCGCCGCTGCCAATCCTGTTTTTTGCGGCTTTTATCGCTTTAGCCGGCTGCGCGACGTCATCCCCGGGCCCTGTCGGGCCGATTTCGACGGGAAATCCGAGAGTTGATCCGGTCGTCGGTGATCCTAGCAATGGCGCTGACGGCGTTGACGAAGAGGGAATGGGCGAGGTTGAGATGACTGCCCCGTCTGGGCCTTACACACCGCCCCATATGCGAGATCGTGAGATTATTCGCGCCGGCGTGTTATTGCCGTTTTCGCATCCGAATGAGCGCGTGCGTCAGCAAGCCGAAGGAATGCTGGCGGGCATGGAGCTCGCTTTGTTCGATTATGGCAATCGGAATATTGTGCTGCTGCCAAAAGATACTGGCGGGTCACAAAGCCAAGCCGCGACCGCTGCGGAAGAGCTTTATGAGCAAGGCGTTGATGTCGTGCTTGGGCCACTTTTTGGGGCCAATGTGCAGCTTGTCAAAGACGCCTTGGCGCCGCAGCCTGAAGCAGGAATTTTTGGCTTTGCCAGCGAGGCGGACGAAGACCCTAAGCCGGTGATTGCGTTCTCCAATGACCGCGCTGTGGCGAGTTATGGGGCCTGGCTGGCCTCAATCGCCCCGGAAGAAGAAGTTGACGCCATCATCGAATATGCAGCCTTGCGCGGCTATGACCAGTTCGCCTTCTTTGGCCCGCAAAGCGGGCTCGGCACGCGGATTGAAGCGGCCATGCAAGAGACGGTGCTGAACAATGGCGGCTTCATGTTGACCTCCGCGTTCTATCCTGCCTCCTCGACCAATCCGAACATCGAGGCTGAATATTTTGCGCAAACGATCGCCTCCGCGGTTGAAGCTGGCGCGCGCATTGCCGTGCTCGTGCCAGAGCGCGGCAATCGACTGCGCCGCATCGCACCGCTTTTGGCCTATCACGGCGTCGATACCCGCCGGGTGAAGATGCTCGGCACAGGCGGATGGAATGACGTCAATGTCTGGCGCGAGCCAAGTTTGCGCGGCGCCTGGTTCCCAACCGCACCGTCAACCGACATTCTTGAGTTTGAAGAGCGGTTTGAGCGCATGTATGGCACCGCGCCAAGTTCGCTCGCGGCTGTCACCTATGACGCAACAGCGCTCGTCGCGGCGCTGTCTGAAGATGGTGACCTGACCCCGCTCGAGCTAATCAATCGGGATGGCTTTATGGGCGTGAATGGTTTGTTCCGCTTCCGTACGGACGGCACCGCGGAGCGCTCACTGGCGATTATGGAGATTGATCCAAATGCGGTAGAGACCGGCGGCGCGAAAGAAATCTTGCCTGTGTCGCCAAGCTTTGAACCGCCAATCGGCTAGGCTTCAGACGGCTTCGTCGGCGGTGCATCTGGGAGCCTTAAGAGGCGCCGGGCGGCGATACGGTGAGGATCTTGAATATGCGCGCCGACAATGCCCAGAGCGGTCGCGAGAACCGTGGCGTCGTCGGTGAAACCCAGCCCCGTCAGAAAATCAGGAATCGCGTCGACCGGCAGGACAAAATATCCGAGCGCTGAAAACAGCACCAATTTCACTTTCATCGGTGTATCGGCGTCGATCGCGCAATAATAGGCCGCGGCCAAATCGTCGGCAAACGGAATGCGCCCGGCGACGGCTAAGAGTTTCGGCACCAGCTTTCGTTTTGTACGCTTCCGCTGCTTTTCCGTCGGGATAGGCAGCTGTGTCGGCACGGTTTCGCCGTTTTCTATGATGATTTCCGTTGGGTCAGACATTGGCCGCTTGCTTACTTCCTTCTACATCGCCTCCAGAACACATATTGGAGGATACCTGATGGAACTCAACTCTAACATTTCTGCTGTCATCACCGGAGGCGCTTCTGGACTCGGTGCCGCCACAGCTCGGCTCCTATCAAGCCATGGCGTAAAATGCGCACTCTTTGATTTAAATGAAGAAAAAGGCGAAGCCATGGCGAGCGAGATTGGCGGTGTGTTTTGCAACGTCAATGTGACCTCTGAAGAGAGCGTCGATGCAGGCTTTGCGAAAGCCCGCGCCGCGATTGGCCAGGAGCGGATTCTGATCAATTGCGCAGGGACAGGGAATGCGATCAAAACCGCTAGCCGCAATAAAGAAACCGGTGAGATCAGCCATTTCCCACTCGATAAGTTTGATCTGATCATTCAGATCAACTTGGTCGGCACATTCCGCTGTATCGCTAAGTCTGCCGCTGGCATGATGACGCTCGACCCGATTGACGGTGAACGCGGCGCCATGGTCAACACCGCATCAGTCGCCGCGGAAGACGGTCAAATCGGACAAGCCTCTTACTCGGCCTCAAAAGGCGGCGTGGTCGGCATGACCCTGCCGATCGCCCGGGACCTGTCGCGCGAACTTATTCGTGTGAACACAATTCTGCCTGGCATTTTCGATACGCCGCTTCTCGCCGGTGCGCCGGAGAAAGTTCGCCAAGCGCTTGGCGCACAAGTGCCGAACCCAGCGCGGCTCGGAAACCCGAACGAATATGCTTCTCTGGCCGTCGAGATGTGTAAGAACGGATACTTCAAT
Source organism: Pseudomonadota bacterium (assembly GCA_039822145.1). GTDB lineage: Bacteria > Pseudomonadota > Alphaproteobacteria > Caulobacterales > Hyphomonadaceae > Henriciella. Next base: position 288,501 of record JBCBMU010000001.1, read on the forward strand.
GGCGAAGATGTCCGGCTCGACGGCGCGATCCGTATGGCCCCGCGCTAAGCGATTTATAGGCACTCTAAAATGGCCAAAGCCCGCCAGATTGGCGGGCTTTTTCCACTCTACAATACTCTACTAAACTCTACGCCACCGGCGATCAAATGTCTGGACGTTCGATCCGCCCGGAGAGGTTCATAAGTACCTCGCTGGCGTTAAAAAAGGATGGATCATCTGGCTTTTCACCTTTGCCCATGATGATCTCTGAAGTCGCTTCATAGCGAACCACTTCGCGATAGTCCCAGCCATCTGACCAGAACGGGTCGCGATAAGCGAATGGACTATGGAAGCCATGCAGGGCAGCGCGGCGGGCCTGCCATGAGCGCGGGTATCCGACCAATCGGCCGCGGCGGCCATAGAAGCGGTAATTGCAATAGAAGCTAGAATAATAGGGATCATGAAACCCTGTCGGGATGACTTTTCGTTGTTCGTCTGTCGCGCGTTGCACAACTGAGAAATAATCATAGCCTTCAAGGTCTGTCAGTTCCGCGGCGCGGTAAAGCAAATATGTTTCTACCGTTTGGCGATCGGTCAGGCTGTTGCCAGCGAAGCTGATTTGCCAGCGATTGTTTTCTATTTGCTGGTTTACATATCCGCGTTGATTGTCGGTTGCAGCTTGATAGGGCGTTGCAGTTGCGCAGGCGCCCAAGACGGCAACGGCCGCCATTACGGGTGTAAAACGCAGTCTTGTCATAACTGTCGACCTCCTCAGCTTAGCATTCACAGTCTGTTAGCATATGCAAGCTGAACGCCAGATAAATCGCGAAACTGTGATTAATATCACAGTTTGCTGGTCGGCCTGTCGATTAAAAGGAGGTCGGGGGACGCACGCGAAGGCGCCTTCTCTTCTCCCACCTTCGCAGCGTCATCGTGAGGGGGGCACGCACGCAGGCAGGCCCCCCTTTTTTTTGCCTAACCCTTATTCGTCGCCCTTGAAAAGAATGACTTTCTGATGCGGGAATGGAATTTCAATTCCGGCTTCATCCAGCGCTTTCTTGACCATTTCCGGCACTGTGAAGCGGACATCAAACCAATGCTCGCCTTTAACGAATGGACGAACGGCAAAATCGACTGAGCTGTCATTCAGAGTTGAGACCACAACAACCGGCTCTGGATCATCCAGAATCAGCGGGTGATCGGCGAACACTTTTTTGATCACATCACGCGTCTTGTCGATGTCAGAATCATAAGAAACGCCGAAGGTCAGCTCAACGCCGCGGACTTCGTGATGGCTGTGATTGACGATTTTCTCGCCCCAGATTTTGCCATTCGGAATGATGATCTGCTGGTGATCGAAGGTTCTCAGCACTGTTGTGAACAGAGTGATCTCTTCGACATTGCCGAAATTGCCTGCCGCATCGATGAAATCGCCAACTTTGTAAGGGCGGAAGATCATCAACATGACGCCTGCTGCCAAGTTCGACATGGCGCCTTGCAAGGCCAGGCCAACGGCAAGACCAGCGGCACCTAAGAGCGCGACGATCGAGGTGGTTTCAATGCCAAACTGATTGAGAACGGCGATAAAAACGAAGGCGAGAATGACATAACGCGCTAGGCTTCCGAGGAAGTTGAACAGCGTATCGTCGAGATTTTCATACCTTTTACCTACGCCTCGGACAAAAGCGCCGACTCGGCCAGATATCCAGAAGCCGACAATCAAAATGACCAAAGCTAACAAGACGTTGGTGGCGCCCGCGAGGATCGGTCCTGCCTGCGCTTCCATGCCAATGGGCTCTAAGATTTTCTCTAAAAATTCCATAATGAACGAAACCCCCTTTTGTTTGTTCAATCATTGGGACGTCGCTCGATTGCCCTGTCCCCGAGCAAAATGTAGGGGGAGACCCCTTGGCGGCGCAAGGGCGCGCTTACACAGACAGGTGTAAAGAAAAGGGCGAGCCGATGGCCCGCCCTCTCAAATCGGTTGCCGTTAAGACTAGGCCGCAGCGGCGCCCATGACGGCTTTCACTTCGAGGAATTCCTCAAAGCCATGCTCTCCCCATTCACGGCCATTGCCTGACTGTTTATAGCCGCCAAATGGTGCGGAGAAGTCCGGCCCTTGGCCATTGACCTGGATCTGTCCAGCGCGGATGCGATTGGCGACTTTTACAGCTTCTGCCGGTTCACCTTGGACATAGCCAGCCAGGCCATATTCGGTGTCATTGGCCATTTCGACCGCTTCGTCGACGCTGTCATAAGGGATCATGACCAGCACAGGTCCGAAGATTTCTTCACGTGCAATCGTCATCTCATTGGTGACGTCGCCAAACACTGTCGGGCGGGCAAAGTAGCCGCGATTGAGACCTTCAGGGCGCCCAGTGCCACCGGCGAGCAGGGTCGCGCCTTCGTCGATGCCCTTTTGGATCAAGTCTTGGACTTTTGCATACTGATTGCCGTTTGAGATTGGGCCGATGGCGCCTTTGTCAGCTTCACGCGGCATTTGCACTTTCACCGCTTCAGCCGCCGCTTTGGCGATCGCTTTGGCTTCCTCATTGGCTTCGCGCGGGACAAACATCCGGCTCGGGGCGTTACAAGACTGACCGGAATTGGTCATCATCTGCATGACGCCGCCGCCAACCGCTTTCTGAAGGTCGGCGCTCGGCAGAACGATGTTGGGTGATTTGCCGCCAAGCTCTTGCGCGACGCGTTTCACTGTCGGCGCGGCCGCTTGCGCAACCAAGATCCCGGCGCGGGTTGAGCCAGTGAAGCTCATCATGTCGACGTCGGGGTGACCTGAAAGATGCGCGCCGACGCTTGGGCCATCGCCATTGACCAGATTGAAGACGCCTGGCGGCACGCCGGCTTCGTGCATGACTTCTGTGAAAATCATCGCGTTCAGAGGTGAAATCTCAGACGGTTTCAAAATCATTGTGCAGCCTGCCGCGATCGCCGGTGCGACTTTACATGTGATCTGATTGAGCGGCCAATTCCATGGTGTGATGAAGCCACAAACGCCGATCGGTTCTTTGCGCAGCAGCGTGGTGCCGCGCTGTTCTTCAAACTCATAATTGCGCAGGATTTGGCTCATCGTTGCAACATGGCCCATGCCGGCGGGAACTTGCGCGGCATTGGCGAGCCACATCGGGGCCCCCATCTCGTCAGAGATCGCTTCCGCCATGTCGCCCATGCGGGCTTGGATGCCGGCCATGATTTTATCGAGCAAGTCGGCGCGATACTCGACGCTGGTCTGTGAAAATGTTTCGAATGCGGCTTTCGCAGCCGCTACAGCTTTGTCGACATCTGCAGAGGAGCCGAGCGAGATGGTCGCAAAGGCTTCTTCGGTGGCTGGGTTTTCGACGTCGAGCGTCCGCGGCTCAACCGGGTCAACCCATTCACCATTAATGTAGAATTGAAGATACTCTTTCATGGCTTGCGCCTCCCGTTATCTGTCTAGATTTTGCCGCGCGTCGAAGCCTGACACGGCCATCACGTTTCATTTAAGCACAGAGATGCCACGAGGGAAGCCTACACGCCGCGGAAACGGCCATTCCTTCACGCGCTTGTGTGCTGCACTTCTCAGCAGAGGCTTTACACTCCACCTGCGATGATGCTTGCCGATAGATCGACCCCGCCTGAATGCCTGCGACGAATATTGACGCGCGATTTGGTGCGGGCCTGGCGCCAAGATTTTGGCATAGATGTCTCCGGTTTGTTTGACGGCATTGACGAACTCGCTGTGCAGCAAGACACGGAGACCGGGATGATGTCATTCGAGCCAAAAGTGCTCGGCGATGCCGCGTTTTATCAAGCGTTGCGGCGATTCAAATGGTATCATCCAACGCGCAAGCTTGAGCATGCCCATGCGGCAGACACTATTCCTGACGGTGCGCGTGTCGTCGATATTGGTGCCGGTAATGGTGATTTCGCGAGCTATCTTGGCGATGCTATTTATCTTGGTCTTGAAAGCGACGCCGCGGCTGTTCAATCGGCGCAAACCCGAGGCCGCGACCTGCGAATGCTTAGCATGGCGGGGTGGTGCGCCGCCGAGACATTTTATCCAGCAGATATCGTCACCGCCTTCCAAGTGCTCGAGCATGTGGCTGATCCTCAGGGTTTCATCGCAGAAATGGTGCGCTGCGCGGCACCGCAAGGGCGCCTCATTATCGGTGTTCCAGATGCCGAAAGCTATATCGCCGACCTTCCAGACTTCATGCTCAATGCGCCGCCGCATCACGTGTCTTGGTGGACGGAAGCGGCGTTGCGAAACTTGATTGAAACGGCCGGGCTCAAAGTTGAGCGCGTGACCCGATTTCCCGTCGAGCCGTGGGAATATCAGCTGTGGTGGATGGCGCGGTTTGCGAAAGCCTTTCCGGGCCACATGCCTGGTGCTTTCGGCGCACGGCACCGGTGGCGGAAGATCGCCTCATTTTGTTTATCTTGGCCGCTTCAATGGCGCGCGCCAAAGGCGGCAGCGCGGGGCTCCACTTTGTTAATCGAAGCGACGAAAAAGCCTGTTTAAGCCTCTGGAGCGTTTGCCAGTTCAACAACGTCTTCTAAGCCAAGGCTTCGCAATAAGACACTGCCCTCAACGTGGACCAAGAGTTTGGCGGCATCGCGCACGCGGGCCGCTTCATTTGGCGCCGCGAGCTGGCGCGTACCCCAGTCGACAAAGCCGCGACCGATCCGCTCTCCGCAAGCGCGGTATAACGGGTCGCCGCCTGCAGACAGGGCCGCGACTTCGAGCCAGAGTCGGAGATAAGGCCAAAACACTTCAGACTGCATTGAGGTCACCAGCATGGGCGCGAGGGTTTGCAGCGGCAATGGCTCAGGCGTTGAAGACGCTTCCAAAATCACCATAATCCGCGCGACGATGCGATCGAGCACGGCTTCGATCAGCTCATCCTTGTCCTTGAAATAGTAGAGCAGCATGCGGTCACTGGTGCCGACCGCTTTGGCGAGAGGGCGAAGGCTCGCATTCAGCAAGCCATTTGCGAGCACATGGTCGGCAAGCTTGTCGATCAGCGCTGCGCGCTTGTCACTTGCTTCGACCACGATGTCTGCCTCCTATCGCCGCCGGCTGCCGAGAATCCCGCGCAGCACATAATCCGTCACTCGGCGGGCAATGGTTCGCGTTGCCGTATTCACCGCGCGCTCGGTTGGCGTCATCCGTGTGCTCCGGCGACGTGTGCCTGAACGTTTCTTCTCGCGGGCTTTCTTTTCTTCAAGCTCTCGCTGCGCGCGCTCTTCTTCTTCAGCCAAACGTTCCGCGGCTTCTGCGGCCTCTTCTTCCCGCTCCAGCAAGATCTCATAGGCGGACTCGCGGTCAATCGCTTCGTCATAAAGTCCAAGAACGGGGCTGTTTTGCATTTCGGCTTTGCGTTCTGCCTCTGTCGCAGGGCCAAGGCGTGAGCTTGGCGGCCGGATCAGAGTGCGTTGAACAATGCCTGGGGCGCCTTTTTCATCCAGGGTCGAGACTAAGGCTTCGCCGACGCCCAAATCCGTGATCACCTCTTCAGCATCGAAAGCTGGGTTCTCACGGAAAGACTGCGCTGCGGCTTTCACGCCTTTGCGTTCAGCCGGCGTATAGGCGCGCAAAGCGTGCTGAATGCGATTGCCGAGCTGCGCCAATACGCTGTCAGGCAAATCGCGTGGATTTTGCGTGACGAAGAAAACGCCAATGCCCTTCGACCGGATCAGACGTACGACTTGCTCAATTTTCTCCAACAGAGCCCGCGGGGCATCATTGAACAGCAAATGCGCCTCGTCGAAGAAGAAAACCATTTTAGGTTTGTCTGGATCGCCAACTTCCTGCAATTCTTCGAACAATTGGGACAACAGCCACAGCAAGAAGGTCGAATAGAGGCGCGGGCTATTGATCAAAGTGGTCGAGTCGAGAACATTGACGACGCCGCGTCCGTCACGTGTCGTGCGCATAAAATCTTTCAGTTTGAGCGCTGGTTCGCCAAAGAAGGCTTCCGCGCCTTCTCGCTCGAGCACGAGCAAACGACGTTGGATTGCCCCAAGGCTGGCGGTGGCAACATTGCCATATTCGCGGCTGATTGCGGTGCGGACTTCTTTGTCGGACATGTGGTTGAGCAGTTTGCGCAAGTCTTTCAGATCGAGCAGCAACATGCCTTCATCATCCGCATATTCGAAGGCGACAGTGAGCACCCCTTCTTGGGTCTCTGACAAGTCCATGAGGCGTGACAGGAGCAAAGGCCCCATATCTGAAATCGTCGTCCGGACCGGGTGACCTTTCTCGCCAAACACGTCCCAGAATACGGTCGGCGTGGCGCCATAGCCATAATCTTCGAAGCCGATTTTTTCGGCGCGAGAGACGAGTTTCGGATGTAGCTTGTGCTCGGGGCTGCCAGAAACACAGATCCCGGACAGGTCCCCTTTGACGTCTGCGCAAAAAACCGGAACGCCCTCATTGGCAAAGCCTTCGGCCAAGATTTGTAAGGTTACGGTTTTCCCGGTGCCCGTCGCGCCGGCGACAATGCCGTGCCGATTGGCGCGGTTTAGCAACAAGGTTTGGGCATCATTTGGTGTGCCCTCACCATCCATATCTGCGCCGCCGATAAAGATCCTATCGCCCATGCCAAGCTCCCTTTGTGACGGGCGCAAACTACTGTGTTTGCGGGTTGGAGCAAGGCGTGATCTGCTTCAGCCCTGCGGCTATTCCTCTTTGCGGAAGCCGCCGTGCATCTCTTGGCTCCACAAGGGCTCTTGGCCATTGCGGATCCGCTGCGCATTGTAGGCGCCTGGCGCCATTGGATCTTCGAACATGTCAGCATCCGGCCAATGGAAGCGGTTTGCGGCTTCGCGTTGAAAGATTTTGTCGCTCACAGACAGTGACACATATCGCGGATCTGCGGCCAATCGCTCAGGTGGGACGCCCCGTTCCTGAATGGCCAGAGCGATTTCAAAAGGATCTTCCGGAGGACACGTGCTCTCGTCACGGCGTTTGAGGTTTAAACACTCTGCCCGCTGCAGCACACTTGCGATTTGGCCGGCAGAGACCTCGCCATCACCGTCTTGTCCGATGCGAGCAGTGGCGGTTTGCACGCCGAGAAGGTCCATCTCTATTTGCGTTAGGACATCTCTAGAATCTGTCTCGGCTAAGGTCTGCGGCTCTGGATCAGAGGCGATGATCTCTTGGGGGTTGCCTTGCGATAAAGTGGCCGGAACGGGGATCTGTGGGGCAATCTCTACCTGGGCGACCGGCTGCGATGTATCGGCCACGACTGGGCGGGGCGCGACCATTCGCTGTGGGTTCGAGCGCTCTGGTTCTGGCTCTGTTTCTGGCTTTGGCTCTGGCGGAGGGTCGCGCGCCGGCTCAAGCTCCGCCAATTCAATAATGAGCGCGAGAGGTGCCGGGTCTTGCCGCAACTTCGATATCTGCGATAGCAGAAGAGCCAGGGCTGCGGCATGGAGTCCTGTAACTGCGATGACAATCGCCATCGTGCGGTGGGTGTTGAGAAATCGCCGCCACGCCATTTGTCTTGTTTAGCGCCGCTCTGCGCGAAAACGCTCTTAATTCGTGGTAATCTGGCGGCGTCGACACGAGAGCTTGATTTCGCCTTCGCGCCGGAGTGCTCTATTTAAGCCTTTATGGCGGTGTCGATCATCATACCAACCTTGAATGAAGCGATGGCCTTGCCGACCACGCTAGCGTGTCTCGCCGCCCTCGATCCGAAGCCACTTGAAGTGATCGTCGCCGATGCTGGCAGCGCTGATGAAACGGTCGCGTTGGCGAGGGCCGCGGGGGTCACCGTCTTGACCGATCTCGGCCCTGGCCGAGCGGCGCAAATGAATGCAGGCGCTCGCGTCGCTGGCGGTGACGTCTTGTGCTTTTTACATGCTGATACCGTCGTGCCGGAGGATTTTACAGCGCTGAGCGAGCGGGTCCTGCAAGATCCGCGCACGGCCCTCGCTGGCTTTGTTTCCGTGATGCGCGGGGCCGAGCGCGTTCGCCGGGTGACGACTGCGCATAATTTTTTCAAGACCTGGTACGCGCCTCTCTTTTTCCGGCCGCTCTCTTTCTTGAAGGGCGCGAGGCTCCTATTCGGCGATCAAGTGATGATTTGTCGCCGCGCCGACTTCGAGGCAGTGGGCGGCTGGGACCCGGACCAGAAAATTATGGAAGAGGCGGATTTGTGTTTGCGCATGGTTCGTGCGGGCCGCGGCAGGGTTCGGCAAGTGCCGCGTAAAGTCTGGTCGTCAGATCGCCGCGTTGCGGAGTGGGGCTTCTGGCGCGCCAACCTGACTTATTTGCAAGTCGGCTTAAGCTGGGGCTTTGGCGCGCCTTCAGAGCAACTCGTCCAGCATTATAAGGATGTGCGATAAAGGCGCGCGTTGAGGCCGACGCTAAAACGGATCAGACAGCTTCGGATCGGTATAGATGCTGCTCCCGGTCAGGGTCAGCATAAATGCTTCGAGCTGGTCTTTCTCGGTCTCAGTGAGATTCAAACGTTGTGGGTTTCCGCCAGGCATCAATCGATTGTCGAGCGTTGCCCGCCAGTCGGACAAGGGCGGCTCAGATGTTGGCGCTTGGATCGCATCATAGTGATTAATCACAGCCCGCAATGTCGCCAAGGAGCCATCATGCATGAACGGGCCGTTTGAGCTGCCGCCCGGTCCGACCATGTCTCTCAGGCTTGGGGAGCGTGTATTGGTGAGATCAAATTCGGTCGTCGAGTTGGCCACACGGAACACGCCATTTTGGTCTGAATTGGGCGCAATATCAAACTCAGGCGCGCGATGACAGCGATTACACCCCGCGCCGCCATTATTCGGGGTCTGCATGAACAGCGTCTTTCCAGCATTTTCATCAGCCGTGAAATTTGGGAAATTGGCGCCATTATTATTAACTTGCGCGCGCCCTTCATCATAGCGCGAGTCGAATGATTGAATGGACTTTGTGAATTGCGCCAGCGCCTCTTGGATCCGCGCTTCGGTGATGTTTGGATCAAGATAAACGAAGCGGAACAATTCTTCGTAATATTCGGTGGCTTCCATTTGAACGATCAAATCATCAAGGGTTGGGCGGCCATTTTGTCCGCTAAAGCCCATTTCATTATGATCTTGAATAGGTTCGCTTTCTTGGGCCTCATGACTGTCTGCGCGTTCGTCCCAAAAGAAGTCTTCTTCATCCGCAAACATTGTGTTGATCAAGCGCATGGAATGGCGTCCGGTGAGCCCGCCTTCGACGCCTGTGCTGACAATTCCCGGGTCGCTAAACCCGAGTGATTGAATGTGACAGGTGGCGCACGAAATTGTGCCGTCGGTGGACAGGGACGTGTCGTAGAACAGCACGCGCCCGAGTGTGGCGCCCGCGTCAGTGATGGGATTGCCGCCATCATTTATCTTGGTGATGTAATCCGGCACGGTCTGACCGGCGTAATTGTCGAGCGCCTCAAGATCGATTGCGGTGCCGAACGTGGTCGCAATCGCCGACTGGTCAATGGAAACATCAATCGTAAACGTATCTGAGATGGAGGCGCCGCTCGGGTCTGTCGCTGTGCAGGTGACGGTGATAGCGCCGGTTGAGGTCAGCGTGCCTGAAATCGTTGATCCGCTTAGACTTAGGCCTTTGGCATCATTGCCGAAATTCGCGGTGATGGTCAGCGTATCATTTTCGGCATCTGAAAATGTGCCCGACAGGTCAAAGCTAAAGTCGAACCCCATATTTGCGCTCTGGTCGGCGACACTAGCGATGACCACAGGCGCAGAATTGGTCGCCGTGATCGGCGTGACGGGTGTGGTGTCACCGCTGCCACCGCCGCCGCATGCCGCGAGTGCGAGCGCCGCGCTGACAAAGCCTAGATGTTTGACCATAGAATCGTCTCCCTCGTCTAAAGAGATTGGCGAATTTCATTAAAACGCTCTTTATGCGTGTGTCCGTCGCCAAGCGCTGCAGTTTCTTTGGCCGTTTATTTTACTCTGCCTTAGGTGCAAGACTCTGAAAATAAGGAATAAATTTCAATATTTTATTTAAAGCGCGAGAAACCTTTTTAGCATGTATCGAAAGCCAAGGGACGCCGCTTAACTGCGCCGCGAGATCGACAATGTTCTGGTCCGATACGATCGTACTTCCCATCATCCTGGCGCAGGCGGCGTTGGGTTTTTATTATTTGGTCTTACCCGCGCTTTCAAAGAATTTGCACTATGTTGCGGTTTTGGCCTTTGGCGTCGGTCGTCAGCGAATTGAAACTCATACCCGTCTGGGTGCCCAAAAAACCTCAGAATATCGCGGAAAGTGGCGAGACGCGGCTTTCACACGTGAAACCCCAAATGAGGAAGCCGCAGCAGCCAAACGAACTCGGCCTGTAAACCCCATTCGCACCCAGTACTTAAGCGCCCTCGGCTTGCGAGACCCGGCGCATTTAATGGAAGTCAAACACGCCTATCGATCGCTGGCGAAGGTTTATCATCCGGACCGTTATGCGTCGCCGGCACACTCCAGCGACGACCGCCGCGCGGCCGCCGATAAGATGCGTGAGATCAACCAGGCCTATGATTGGCTCTGTTCGAACGCTTAGATCTCTTGATTATAGGCGCCGATTTCCGGATACTTGGCCAGGCGTGGTTTCACTTCTTCGCGGAACAAAGCGACCATGTCTTCTTGTGAGCGCATACTCTCTACGACGACGGCAAATTCCGGCTTGTTGGAGCTGGCCCGGGCCAGAACCCAAGAGCCGTCTTCGAGCGTTACCCGGGCGCCATTGACGGTATTCACATCAACGACTTTGCGGCCAAGGATTTCAGTTCCCAGCAGGCCTTTATATTCTTCGACGATGCGTTCGATCACTTCATACTTCACTTCGTCAGCGCAATGCGGCGACATGGTCAGTGAAGTGAAAGCTGTGCCGAGCTCGCCTTTCAAGTCCGCCATGGTCTTGTCAGGGTTGCGGTCCAACATTTCCAGAATGGCTTTTGCGGCGATCAGACCGTCATCATAGCCAAGGCCAATAGGTGGACGGAAGAAGAAATGCCCTGACTTTTCAAACCCCGCCAAAGCGTCGAGATCGGTGGTGCGACGCTTAATGTACGAGTGGCCGGTTTTATAATAGTCGACGGTTGAGCCGTTTTGCTCAAGCACAGGGTCCGTTTTATAAAGGCCGGTTGATTTCACATCGACGACGAATTTCGCGCCGGGATATTCTTTCGACAAATCGCGGGCCAGCATGAGGCCGATCTTATCGGCGAAGATCTCATCGCCGGTATTGTCGATGACGCCGCAGCGGTCGCCGTCGCCGTCAAAGCCAAGCGCGATATCAGCGCCGTGCTCTTTCACTGCCGCCGACATAGCGTGCAGCATAGCGCTGTCTTCTGGGTTCGGATTGTATTTCGGGAATGTGTTGTCGAGATTGCAATCCATCTCGATCACGTCGACGCCCATTTTGCGCAAAGCGTCTGGTGCAAAGGCGCCCGCGGTGCCATTACCACAGGCAGCGACGACTTTGAGTGGACGCTTGATCGAGACGCCTTCAGACACAGACTCGATGTATTTTTCGCGCATCCCGTCGACGCGGAAATGACCGCCGCCAGCGCGCGGTTGGAAGTCGCCATTGAGAACGATTTCTTTCAATCGGCCCATTTCATCAGGACCAAATGTCAGCGGCCGATTGGCGCCCATTTTAACCCCGGTCCAGCCATTCTCATTATGGCTCGCCGTGACCATAGCACAGCAGGCGCAATCTAACTCAAATTGGCTCCAATAGACCATTGGCGATAAGGCCAGGCCAATATCCAAGACCTCACAGCCACCTTGGACCATGCCGAGCATTAATGCATTTTTGATTGGCTGACTGATCGAGCGATAATCGTGGCCGGTCACCACTTTCGGCTCCACGCCGAGTTCGTGAAACAGTGTGGCCATGCCCAATCCAAGCGCCTGAACGCCATTTAAGTTGAGCTCTGGCGCCTTCTCATGTCCGATCCCATTAAACCACCAACGCGCGTCATATTCTCGAAAGCCTGTTGGTTTGACCAATGGAAGTACTTCAAACTCAAGTGAATTCGGTGCGATGTCAGCGCGTGGTTTCGGCAACATGTGTATGGTCCTGGTGTCTTAATTTCCCCTCAGGGGCGTTGAGCAGAGTGCTACGCAATAAGCAAGCCAAAATTAATTTAATATTGCCTATCGTATATAGAATACTATTTCTTCTCGCATCGGGGAGAACGGGCTCTCCGAACTATCCAAGGAGTTGAGGATGAAGCTCATCAAAATCGTCGCTGCGCTGGCAGCCGGGGCCGCAATTGTTGGAACAGCTGCAGCGCAAGAATACTATGTTGGTGGCTCGATTGGTGTCAGCCAGCAAAATGACAGTGACAATTCCGGTTCGACCGGCGCGTTCACAACGGGCAATTTGGGCGATGGCAGTACGCTCGAAGTTGCCGCGGGAACACCTTATGGCTGGAGCACAGAGTTCGATAATGGCACAGCTTGGTCAGCTGAATTTGGTGGCCGTTATAGCAATGGCTTCCGTGCGGGTCTCGAATTCGTTTATTCGCAAGCCGATGTCGATACGCACACTGGCGTGACGCTCGGCGGGGGCAGTATTGACGCTGTCGACGCTGCAGCGATTGCCAGCTCACCAGATCCGCTCGGCGTGACCGTCGCCCAAGTCGTCGCTGACGGCCAAGGTGAAATCACCAATACCGGCGTGTTCGCAAACGGCTATTATGACTTCAATCAGGCCGGGTCGATACAGCCCTATGTCGGCGCCGGCATTGGCTTTGTCGACGTCTCGGTGAATTATAAGCCGTCCGGCATTACCGTCATTGACGACAGCGAGTCGAAGCTTGGCTACCAGCTCAAAGCCGGTGCGACATGGCGCTTGCAGAACCAGTGGGAGCTGTTTGGCGAATATACCTACCGGGCCACGGACGATATTGAGCTCGACAATCAGCTTTTCCCGGGCACGCTGGACATTGAAAACACCCAAAACGTGTTTGCCATTGGTGCGCGCTACAAGTTTGGCGGTTGATCGCTAGCATTAAAGAAAACTAACAAGCGCCCGTGTCGCCATTTACGATGCGGGCGTTTTTTCTTTAGCCGGCGCGCTGGTGACGAAACTGCGCATACAGGCAAAGGCTGAGTACGATGACCGACGCGGCCAAGGCTAAGACAGCATTCCCCGGCCATCCCCAAATGTCATAAGCGGCGGTGCCCGCCCAACTGGCTATGCCTCCACCGACGAACATAAATACAATATACACGGTCATCAGCCGGGTGCGCACGTCGCGGTCTTCGTTCAGGAAAGTCATTCGGCTGCTCACATCGATCACTGGTCCGAACATATTAGTGATAATGATCGGGATGATGAGCAGCCACAAACTGTCTCCGAAGAATAGAAACAGGCTCACCCCGAGCAATTGTACGCTGGCAAAAATAGCGCGTGCTTTTCGAGCGCCGGTCTCATCCGCCCAGATGCCTAAACGCGGCGCCGTGAATAGGTTTACGACGGCAAGCAAAGCCAGATAGCCAACTGTGTCGACGCCATAGCCCATTTCTGGACTGGTCAGATGCAGGCCAAGGCCAAGCCAGATTGAGATAAAAATCCCGAAATTGAGCCCCTGAATACTGCCTGAAAGCAGGATTTCCGGATAGCGCCGCACCAGCGGCCATAGCGAGGCTAACAGCGCCAAATAAGCCGTCGAGGGCGCGGTGCTGTGCGATTTCTCACGGCGATCCATGCTCAGCGGAAGTAAGATCGCAACCATCAGCATCAGGCCGGAGGCGATATAATAAACCGTCCGCCATCCGAAATATTCCGCAATCACACCGGCGCCGGCGCGAGCCATCAATATCCCTGCGATAATGCCTGTTGTGAGCACCGCTGTGACCCGGCCAAGCTCTGCTGGATCGACGCGTTTAGATGCATAAGCGGGTAGGAGATAAGGCGCGATTGTCAAAAACCCCAGCAAGGTTGAGCCCAGCACAAAGAGTTCAAAACTCTGAGCAAAGGCCATGATCACCATGCTCACGAACTGCCCGGTGACAAAGATTGCCGTCAGCGTTCGATTGCTGACCCGGTCACCGAGCGGCAGCAGTAAAAAAATACCAACGGCCAATGCCAACTGATTAGAAGCCGGCACGATCCCAATTTCGGTCGAGCTGACTTGGAAATGCTCGGCCACGCGGGCGATGATTGGATGGATATAATAGGCATTTGCCGTGACCACAGCGGAGGCCAAGGTCAAGACCCAAAGCTGGCTCTGGCTTAGGCGCGGGGCCGGTTGATCGGGACTGGACGGTTCGTTCACTGCTTTGTTTAGGAAGGTTTTGCCGGGTCTGAAAAGCCTGACGCGACGCTAGTTGCGCGCCGCCTTTAAGAAAGATGCCATCCATTGCCCGACCAAGTCATTGTCGATCGGGGCGGCGAAACTGGCCTCGGCTTCCTCGACCATTTCGGACGGAATTTTAGTGCCTTTGCGGATCTGATACAGCGCGCAGGAAAAGCCGGCGTCGAACTCAGGATGACCTTGAAAGCTGATCGCATTGGCGGATGGATAATCGAGCGCCGCATATTCACAAAATGCGTTGCGGGCAACCTGTGTCGCGCCCGGCGGCAGGGTCAGAACTTGGTCTTGGTGGCTGACCCCGAGGCTGAATGTCTTTGGCGCGGGACGGCCCATCCAGTGCGGCGCCGCGGCCACGTCATAAGCATGGCGTCCGATGCCCCAGCCCTTGTCAGATTTCGCCACTTGCGCGCCGAGGGCATGGGCGATGGCTTGATGTCCAAAGCAAATGCCAATGTGCGGGGTCTTCGCTTCCGCGGCCCAGCGAATGAAGTCCATTAGCGGCGTCATCCACGGCGTCTCATCATAGATCCCGGCGGGAGATCCGGTTGTGAGAATGGCGTCTAAACCTGCTGGATCTGGTAAGGCCTCGCCTTCTGACAGGGCCACGGCGTCAAACGACCAGCCAGGCAAATGCGGCGCCAGCAAGCGCTCAAACATAATCGGGTAAGACGGCCAGTCGGCGCGAATTTGCGTCGGCGCGCGCCCAGTTTCAATAATCGTTAGGGTGCTCATTCTGCGCCTGAAAGTTCCGCCGTGATCCAGCGCTCGATGCGCAGCTCCAAAGCGTCGAGCGGCATTGCCCCAGCGCCGAGCAGCACGTCATGAAAGTCGCGAATATTATAGGCCTCACCCAGGGCCTCTTTGGCGCGGGCGCGCAGCTCTAAGATTTTGAGTTCGCCGACTTTGTAAGCCGTCGCTTGGCCGGGCCAGCCAATATATCGGGTCACTTCGGTTTGGATGTTGAGGGGTGCTAAAGCGGTGTTTTCGTTGAAACAGGCCTCAGCTTGTTCGCGGCTCCAGCCATAATGGTGCAGGCCGGTATCGGCGACCAGACGGCACGCCCGCCACATCTCATAAGAGAGTTGGCCAAAGCGCTCATAAGGGGTGCGGTAAAAGCCGGCTTCTCCAGCCAGCTTTTCCGAGTAAAGGCCCCAGCCCTCGCCGAACGCCGTGGCATAATAGGATTTGCGAAACTCCGGCACGTCTTGGAGCTCTTGCGCCAAGGCAATTTGCAAATGGTGTCCGGGCACCGCTTCATGCGCGGAGAGTGCGGGCAGCTCATAAAGTGGGCGCTGATCCAGTGCATAAGTGTTGACCAAATAGGTCCCGGCAATGCCTTTATCGGCGTCGCCGCCCGAATAGCGGCCAGTTGTATAGCCGGGTGCTATCGCCGGCGGTACCGCTTCAACCCCATATGGCAGGCGCGGCAAGATGCCGAAATAGCGCGGCAGCAAGGCATCCAAGCGTTTGCTCATTTCCGAGGCTTTTTCGAGCAATTCTTCTGGCGTCTCGGCATAAAATTGCGGGTCGCTGCGCAAAAACGCGACGAAGTCTTCAAACGTGCCGTCAAACGCCGCCTCGGCCATAACGGTTTCCATTTCGGCGCGGATGCGGGCCACTTCGCTGAGCCCCAATTGGTGGATTTCTTCGGGCGAATAGCCAGCGCCCGCCGTGTGAAAGGCCACCGCCACGGCATAAGCTTCTTGCCCACCGCTCAATGTCGCAAGCCCCGGCGCTGGGCGCGCCGCAGGGGTATAGGTCTCTTCCATGAAGGTGAGCAGGCTCTTGTAAGCTCGCATGGCCTCAGCAACGGCCGCGGCGCCTTCGGCTTTTAGCATTTCGATCTCGGTCTCGCTGAGATCGCTCGCGCTCAAGGAGTCGAAGGGTGTATAGAGCGTGCTTTGAGTTGGGTCTTCGACGATTTGAGCCCGAATCTGTGCGATCGATGTCGCCAACGGGTCAGTATGCTGTGTCCAACCTGTGTCGATGCCGCGCTGCATATTGGCGATTTGGTCGTCGAAATAGCGCGGAATATCGCCAAGCCGATCAAGCCAAGCGTCGGCTTGTGCCCGGGTCGTAATGCGGGTGCGCAGCGCCGTGTATCCAGGGGATGAGAAAAAGCCCCAATCGCCTGTGAACGGCACCCGCGCTGTATCATAGGCATCAGCGTTGATATGCGCTTGCAGCAAATGCCGCAGGATCGCCGCCTCCGGCCCATCGCTGGGCGGCAATGCGTTAAGGTGCATGAGCATTTGAGCTGCTTCCTCGGCCCGAGCTTCGATATAATCGGGGGCAACCTGGTTCCAAACGCTTGCATCTTCACCGCGTGCTTTGGCGATTTCATCTGGATCGCCGGCGCGATTGAAGCTTTCATATTGCTCAATCACGTCTGACAGGGTCTCAGCGGTTGTTACGGGAAGCATAAAACAAATCGCGGCGGCGACAAAGCTGGTGCGAAGGGAGAGAGACAGCATTTGAAAGTCCTGAATGGTGCCCCAAGAACCTAGGACGGTCTTCGGCCCCTGAAAAGCCAGGATGTGTTTGTCGTAACTTCACGCAGCGGTAGGCGATTTTGTGACCGTGTTCAGACCTATGGCCGCGTTGACAGGTCAACCGACGCGCTTAAGAGGTGCGCAAAAGCAAAGATGTTTGCACGGAGACTTAACATGGCAGGACCAGGACCGGCTGACCCCCGCCCGCTTTCGCCGCATCTGCAAATCTGGAAATGGCATTGGACCATGGCCGGGTCCATTTTTCACCGCGTCTCTGGCGTCGGCCTGTATGGCGGCGCCTTTTTGATTGGTGCCTGGCTGATTGCTTTGGCAACCGGGCCAGAAGCCTATGCTTTCGTTGAAATGATTGCCTTTAGCTTGCCAGGTCAGTTCGTCCTGTTCGCATGGAGCATGGCAGTGCTGTACCATTTGGCCAACGGCTTACGCCATTTAATCTGGGACGGCCCGATGGTTGGTTTCAATCCAGGGGCAGCCAGCCTTTGGTCGATGTTTAATTTCGCCTTCGCGATCATTGGAGCTGCGGTCATCTGGTCGCTGGCTTCATTCTACTAGGAGACGCGCGATGCCAACCAGTGCAAAATCCGTTCGAGGTCTTGGGTCAGCCGGCGAGGGCACCCAGCTTCACATTCATCAACGTGTCACCGCGATTGCTCTGCTTTTCTTGGTGCCATGGTTCATTTATTCGATCATTCATGCCTGCAAAGCAGGCTATGAGGGTGCGCTGACGTGGGTGGCGCAACCGGTAAATGCAATTTTGCTAATTTTGACACTTGGTGCGGCGCTTTATCACATGCGCTTGGGTCTCCAAGTGGTAATCGAAGACTACATCGCTAGGAGCGGTACACGGCAAGCGCTTCTGATTTTGAATACGTTTGCAGTGATTGCGTTGGCAACAGCAACGATCCTGTCGGTGCTGAAAATCTGGTTCACGGCTGGCGCGTAATAGCGACTGCGCGGGAGAGGTAAGAGATGAGCGACTATAAATTTATCGATCACACATATGACGTGGTTGTCGTTGGCGCCGGCGGATCTGGTTTGCGGGCCGCACTTGGCGCCGCCCAAGCGGGCCTTAAGACGGCCTGTATCAGCAAAGTCTTCCCAACCCGCTCGCACACTGTGGCGGCGCAGGGCGGGATCGCGGCGTCGCTCGGCAATATGGGCCCGGATGATTGGCGCTGGCACATGTATGACACAGTCAAAGGCTCTGACTGGCTCGGCGACCAAGACGCGATTGAATATCTCGCCCGTGAAGCTCCAGCAGCGGTTTACGAGCTTGAACATTGGGGCATGCCGTTCAGCCGTAATGAGAATGGTAAAATCTATCAGCGTCCTTTTGGCGGCCACACGACTGAAATGGGCTCAGGCCCACCAGTCCAACGCACCTGCGCTGCCGCGGACCGAACCGGCCACGCGATGCTGCACACGCTGTACGGACAGTGCGTCAAAGAAGATACTGAGTTCTTTATTGAGTATTTTGCGCTCGACCTGATCATGGATGAGGAAGATGTTTGCCGCGGTGTCACCGCGTGGAAGCTTGATGATGGCACGCTGCACCGCTTCCGGGCGCAGAAAGTCATCCTGGCGACTGGCGGTTATGGCCGGGCCTTCTTCAGCTGTACCTCTGCCCACACGTGTACGGGCGATGGCAATGCCATGGTGCTGCGGGCCGGATTGCCGCTTCAGGATATGGAATTCATTCAATTCCACCCGACCGGTATTTATGGCGCAGGCTGCTTGATTACCGAAGGTGCGCGCGGCGAAGGCGGGTATCTGACCAATTCCGAAGGCGAACGCTTCATGGAGCGCTATGCGCCCAGCGTGAAAGACCTCGCCCCGCGCGATATGGTCTCGCGTTCAATGACCATTGAGATCCGTGAAGGCCGCGGTGTCGGCCCAAACAAGGACCATATCTTCCTGCACTTGGAGCACTTGCCAGCTGAAACGCTAGCGGCGCGTTTGCCGGGAATTTCGGAGACCGCGAAAGTCTTTGCTGGCGTCGACGTGACCCGCGAGCCGATCCCGGTTCTGCCAACGGTCCACTATAATATGGGCGGTATTCCGACCAATTTCCACGGTGAAGTGCTGACCAAGAAAGACGGCAATCCTGACTCGGTTGTTCAAGGTCTGATGGCGGTCGGCGAAGCGGCCTGTGTGTCGGTTCACGGCGCCAACCGTCTTGGCTCGAACTCTCTGATCGACTTGGTCGTGTTTGGCCGAGCTGCAGGCCTGCGCTGCGGCGCGACGCTCGAAGCCGGGGCAAGCCAGCCGACTATGGATGACAAGCAAACCGACGGCCACCTGGCGCGCTTTGACCGTATTCGCAACGCCGACGGCGAGCATTCCGTTGCGGATCTCCGCCTCGAAATGCAGAAAGCCATGCAAGACAATTGTGCGGTATTCCGCACCGGTGACGTCCTGGACGAAGGCGTCGAGAAAATCGAAGCGATCAACACAAAAGTTCCAAGCATGCGGATCGACGATCGCGGCATGATTTGGAACACAGACCTGCTCGAAGCGCTTGAGTTTGACAATTTGATTGGCCAAGCGACGGTCACTGTGAATTCAGCGGCGAACCGAAAAGAAAGCCGCGGCGCACATGCCCGCGAAGACTTCGATCAGCGCGACGACGAGAATTGGATGATGCACACCCTGGCTTGGTCAAACGAAGCGGGTGAGGTCAATATCGATTATCGTCCGGTGCACAATTATACGATGTCGAACGAGATCGAATACATCAAACCCAAAGAGCGGGTTTACTAGGAGCGAGCATGGTACAGCTTACACTTCCAAAAGGCTCGGCGCCGAAAAAAGGCAAGACTTGGCCGAAGCCCGAGCGTGGCAGCAATATCAAGAAGTTTAAAATCTACCGGTACAGCCCGGAAGAGGGCGGCAATCCGCGCTGGGATACGTATTTTGTCGACATGGAAAAGTGCGGCCCGATGATTTTGGACGTGCTGATCTACATCAAAAATAATATCGACTCGACACTGGCTTTCCGGCGCTCCTGCCGCGAAGGTGTTTGTGGGTCATGTGCGATGAATATTGGCGGCCATAACACCATTGCGTGTACCCGAGGGTGGGAAGAAATTGCTGGTCCACACATCACAATTGCGCCGCTGCCGCATCAGCCTGTGGTCAAAGATCTGGTTCCGGATCTGACCAATTTTTACGCCCAGCACGCCTATGTACAGCCCTTCTTGAAGACCGATACGCCCGAGCCTGAAAAGGAATGGACGCAGTCGGAAGAAGAGCGCGAGCATCTGGACGGATTGTATGAATGTATCCTGTGCGCGTCCTGCTCGACATCTTGCCCGTCTTATTGGTGGAATGGCGACAAGTATTTGGGCCCAGCGGCGCTGTTGCAGGCCTATCGCTGGCTGATTGATAGCCGCGACGAAGCCACAGGCGAGCGTTTGGATGATCTTGAAGATCCGTTCAAACTCTATCGCTGCCACACGATCATGAATTGCACCCAGGTTTGCCCGAAAGGGCTCAATCCAGCGAAAGCAATTGCGAAAATCAAACATATGATGGTGGAACGCGTCGCTTAAGCGATTTGGTTCGACCTCAAAGAAAACGGGCGGCGACTTCTGTCACCGCCCGTTCTTTTTTGTCTTCCGGCCGCGTTAGCGAGCTGTGACGTCCGTTTCGACGTCGACAGAGGCGAACACATATGTGAGCGCCTGACCGTCTTGCAAAGCCGCGACGCGGATTTCTCCGATGGCTTTATCAACCAAGTCATCACGGCAACTGCGATCGAAGCTTGGCATGCCAGTGACCGGCATTGTGAAAGCGCACGCTTGAGTGGCTTGCTGTTTGATCGACTTTAGAACCGATTTTGCACCGGCTTCAGTCGCTAAAAGCGTGCTATCATACTTTAACTCGACTGTGATTGGAGTGCCCTCAGCGTGAGCAAAAGGAGCTGCAATTGCGGCAGCGGCGAACAGAGATACAAGAGCTTTACGCATCTATTTCTTCCTTACAGAGTTAGCGACGACCCGAGGGCCGACCAGAAACTCCTCCCGCAACATGAATGTGTCTTTCGGCCTTTTGAAATGCTGAGCCAGATCTCAGCGTGACCGTTTCGCGTCTATGCTGCACTGCAACAATTCGAGCATTTTGGCGTTTGAACAAGCGAGTTTGGGAAGGGCAGATATGCGAAAATGACAGCGACACCCTAAGCCCCTGAAACTAAGCGCTATTTCGATTTTTGAAGGTTTTTCGAAAATACGCCCTGCCTAAAGACTAGGCGCGCCAGCTGCCAGATAAGGCCATGCGCTCATATTTGCGCGCATATTTAGCTGGAACGTCGAGCAAACGATGCTTGCCTTCGACGCGGTGGCCCCAGCGGGTAAAGTCAGTGGCGAATTGCTGCGGGCGGGATAGGGCGAGTGCACCGCCGCGCACGGGCATCATCCAGCTCGCCATTTGTCGCTTATATTGGGTGTCGCCCAGCCCGAGATGCAGCTCTTGCAAGCCCTCATCTGAGGCCCATTCAGCCAGCGAGAAGAGCAACGCTAGGCCGGGCTTTAGCTTGGCGAAGCCCGCCTCATAAGCTGGGAACCAATAATGCAGACACGTGAGTGAGCGCATAGAATAGCAAATCGCTGCCACTTCGCCGTCAATTCTGAGCGTTGATAGGATCCCGCGCGCATCATCATTTCCGCTGGCAAGCAAGCTCTCCAAAAGCGCTTTCGGCCAGCCGAGTGAGAAAATATCGAAATGCCCGGATCGGGCATAAGCGTCCTGTTTCAACTCGATCAGACGATGAAAGCTCGCAGGATCGATCACATCATGGTGGATGGCCGTCGTCTCCGCTTCGATCAATTTGCAGGCTTTGCGCGATTCCCGACGGAAGTTCGAACTCTCAGCGCTGCGCTGAGCGTGCCAGGTGGCATAGCCATGGCTCAAATCCATAACTTGGTTGCCGTCGCCATGTTGACCGTGCAGTCCGTGTCGGCGCTGCCCATATGGAACTGCAGAAAAAGCATAACCGCCAATGTGCCGCCGGACGCCATCGGTCTGCATATCGAGGCGGATGCTTGGGTGGGCGATAATGCCGTGTAAGTCATCCATGGTGCCCGCAACGGGCCTCGCCGTGCCCATTGGGCCCTTGCGGATCGGCCAAAACGCCGCGATGCGGTCTTTCTCGTAAAACCGCAATACCTTTATGCCTGGGCGAACGCGCTCGACGGCTTCAAAATAGGCGAGAGAGAAATAAGGGCTTGCAAGATCGGGGTCCGCGGCTTGATAATTACCCCAGAGAGCTTTGTCAGCGCGGGACAAGTCGCAAAATTCGAGTTCATCAACTCTGGAACGCATTTTGCACGAATTTCCTCGATGGATAGCACTTATCAGGGGAATCTTATGGCGGATCTTGGTTACGTTTCTCAGAAGATCACGGGCGTAATTGATAAATTTCTGTGCGAAAAACTTCATAAACGCACGGCCCAATTGCCCACGGGCAAATATGTGAGCTTGTGTTTTGACGATTTTCCAAAGTCCGCCGCTGAGACAGCTGCGCCAATGATTGAAGCGCGTGGATGGCGCGCCACTTGGTATGTTGCCGGTTGCTTTATGGGGACCGAAGAGGCCAATTTTGGCACAATGTTTGACGCCGATGATTTGGCCAAGTTGCACCAAAATGGCCATGACTTTGGCTGTCACACCTTTGATCATGTTGATTGTCGCGGCGCTGAACTCTCCGAGATTCGGGCGCAATGCGAGCGTAGCGAAGCGTTTCTCGCGGAGCACGGGATCAACGAAATCAAATCCTTCGCCTTTCCTTTTGGGTCTGCCGACTTGGAGGCGAAACGCACCATGTTGAGATCGGATCTCGCTCTGCGCGGGGTCAAGTCTGGAACCAATCGCGGTGAAGCTGATCTCGGCATGCTGCGCGCTTGCGGGTTGCAGGACAATTGCGACGGCACGGGCTGGGCCAAGGCGGAGTTGGACAAGCTAGAAGACCAGGATGGCTGGGTCATCATCTTCACGCATGATGTGCGCTCTGCGCCGTCAGCCTGGGGCGTTACGCCAGATGACTACCAAAACCTGCTCGACCACATTGAGCGCACGGGCGCGGAGGTGGTAACGGTTGGCGAGATGACGGATCGGATCGCCGCGCAAGCCCAAGCCAACGACGCCAATGTCGCAGCTTAAGCCGGCGCGATCTCAACACTGATCGGGGCGTGATCTGACGGCTTCCAACCGCCGCGCCAGGCTAAGTGCACTTTATAACTGTCCATATCCGTCCGCTCAGTCGCCGCTGGCGTGGTCCAGATATGGTCTAAGCGGCGGCCCTTATTTGAAGCGGCCCAGTCGCGGGCGCGATAACTCCACCAGGAATAGAGCTTTTGATCCTCATCATGGATGTGGCGTGCAATGTCGGTAAAGCCGCCTTTTTTGCGCGCTTTTTCGAGGGCTTCAGTTTCAACGGGAGTGTGGGAGACGATTTTTAAGAGTTGTTTGTGTGACCAGACATCATTTGGATGCGGCGCGATATTAAGGTCTCCCACCAAAATACGGGAATTTCCGTCCTTGGCGAGTTTGCCATAGTGGCGGCCAAGGCGTTTCACAAAATCGAGCTTGTGCGCGAATTTCGGGTTCTCGTCGGGGTTCGGGACATCGCCGCCGGCGGGCAGATAAATATTGTGCACTTCTAGGTCGCCAATCTTGGCGGCGTTCACGCGCGCATGACCTTCTCGGCAGAGCGCTGGCGTGTCCAAAGTTTCAATTGGGTGCCGACTGGCAATCGCAACGCCGTGATGGCCGCCTTTCTGACCCTGCACGCAGAGATGCGGAAAGCCGATTTGCTTAAACGCTTTTTCCGGAAACTCAGCGGTTTGGCACTTTATTTCTTGAAAGCACAGAATATCTGGCTGCTCAGCGGCCACGAACGCTTCGACATTTGGCATTCTCAGCCGGATCGAGTTGATGTTCCAGCTGACGAGTTTCAGGGGAGAATGGGTCATAACCGCTCGCTTAGGCAGCGCGCTCTGACTCGTCAATGCGCCCGAGCGTTTGGGGACACTCGGGCGATCACACGTCTTCGTATGCGTGCGTCATCGAGCAAGCTAATCAAAGGGGAGGAAAGCTCGCTCAGGTTGAAATTTAGTCTAAAAACACAACCGAGCAAGTTTTTTCCTTTATTTTTCAAGCGGTGTGAATTTAAGTTTCGCGGCTTGAAGGGTCACGGTGCCAATGTCTTCGGTCTCTGCTTCAATGCGAACGGGCACATGAGCGCCGTTTGGCAGCGGTGCCAGCCACATCCGAAGCGGGCCATCAATGCCCGACAAATTGTCTTTATTGGCCTCGCCAGGCTTATAGCCGGCGACCTTGTCCATTTTGATATGGCATTCAAAGGCGTCGCCGCTCCAAGCTTCAGATTTGACCCGGGTCATGCCATGATTGGTCAAATGCAAATGGGTCAGCTGACGCCCGTCAAAAATCTTCAGCGGGCCGCCACATGGGTCTTCGCCCTCGGCTCGCGGTTCCAGGGCAAATGAGATAAGCGCGGTCACTGGGTCTTTGGCCTCAAGCGCTTGCTCTGCCGTCGCTGCTGGGTCGCCAAGATTGCCGAAGCGAGGCGTCGCCGTCATTTCAAAATCATCTTCGAGATATTTGAGGTCGACGCGGCGATTCTTTTTGCCATCTTTGTTTTGCGACACAAACGCATACGTATCGAGGCCTTCGGGCGAGACATAGCCCGAGGCGGCGATTTCCAAATCATAATTGACCAGAATATCCGCCAGGCCCGTGGTCTTCACGTTGCTCCGGATAGAGTAGGTATCCTTGTTCATTTGAACCCGGAAATTGGCCTTGCCGGTGATCGGAAGGATCAGCACCCAGGCATTTGCCTTGATGTTATACTCCATCTCCATGGGCTGGCCGGCTTCAATCTGCGCCAGGATATGCGGCTCGATCAAAGCCGTATCGGCGCCGGAAACGCTCGACAAAGTCAGCGTTGCGACAGCTGCAGAAGCAAGGAGTTTTTTGATCATGGCAATTGGCCTCGTCAGAAGTAGAATTGCATTTGATATATATGTGTGTGGCAAAAGCTAGGCTGAACAAGGCCGTCACTGTTTCGCCTCGATTAATTCTGCGTTACCAATCGCTAAGGGCTGTGCAGAATTCGAGTCATGTGGCCGCTTGACGTGCTGAAACTTGGCGCGTAATAGCCGCGCTTCGGTTTTAATCTAGACAATGAGCGAGCGACCCATGTCCCGCGTATGTGAACTTACTGGCACAGGCCCTATGGTCGGACACAATGTCAGCCACTCGAATATCAAAACGAAGCGCCGGTTTATGCCAAACCTGGTGAATGTCACGCTGCATTCTGAAGCGCTCGACCAAAAATTCTCTATGCGTATTGCTGCCAAAGCGCTGCGCACAGTCGACAAAATGGGCGGTCTTGACGCCTATCTCGCGAAAGCCAAAGACGACATCCTGTCGGACAAAGCTCGCAAGATCAAAAAGAACATTGCCAAGAAAGCTGAAGAAGCCGCTTAAGCTTCTCCTTTTCAAGCGACATCTTTCGAAACGCGCTCTGGGACCAGAGCGCGTTTTTAATTGCGGTTTGCAGGCGGGCAAAAGCGCCCTAGGGTGGCGCAAATCGCTTGCGAAAGGGAGATCGCTCATGCGTGTAGTCGCTGCTTCACTTTTGGGGCTGCTGATGGCCAATTGTGCGCCATCGGTGCCCGAGACAGAAATCTCGACATCCGCCAATGATTTGGTGTTTGAGGTTCCGGTCAAACTTATCACGGCCAATACCGTCTATACCGGCAATCCAGAAGCGCCTGAGGCGTCCGGCGTGGTCTATGGCGAAGACGGCCGCATCTTAGCGGTTTTACCGGTTGGCTTTGAGGGCACTGTCAGCGGACCAGATGGCGCGCTGAGCGGCAACGATCTTGGCGATGCCGTTTTGTTTCCCGGCTTTGTCGATGGTCATGCGCACTTGCTCGGCATTGGCGAGCGCGAGCTTACTCTCAATCTTGAAGGCACTGTGTCGGTGGTCGAGCTGGTGACCCGGATCGAGTCAGAGGTTCAAGGCTTGCCAGAGGGCCAAGTCGTTTATGGCCGCGGCTGGATTGAAACAGGCTGGCCTGAGAACCGCATGCCGCTGGCCAGTGATTTGGACGCGGTGAGCCCCGATAATCCAGTTATCCTGACCCGCGCCGACGGTCATGCGCTTGTGGCTAACACTGCTGCTCTCATCGCCGCTGGGGTGACCGACGCGACCCAGGACGTGGACGGCGGTAAGATTGAACGCGACGCAGATGGCGCTGCGACGGGCATCCTAATCGACAATTCGATGGGGCAAGTGTTGCAACTCGTCTCCGCACCGACAGAGCAAGATATTATTCGGGCCTATGTGGTCGGCTCAAAAGCCTACTCGGCTCGCGGGTGGACTGGGGTCCACAATATGAGTGTGAACCCGCGCGATGCCGGAATTTTGGAGCGATTAGATCTCGAAGGCCGGATGCCGCTGCGTTTGCACAATGCCTATGACCGCGAGGGCTTTGAGATTGCTGAACAGCGACAGCATGAAACGGATACAATCACCAATCGTTCTGTGAAACTCTATATGGATGGCGCGCTCGGATCACGCGGGGCCTTGCTGATCGAGCCGTATTCAGATCGCCCGAATACAAGCGGGCTGTCTTTGATGGAGCCAGACCTTTTGGCGACTCTGATGGCGCGGGCGGAGGATGCCGATGTCCAATTAGCGATCCACGCGATTGGCGACCTCGCCAACCGCCGTATCTTGGACGAATTTCAACAACTGAAATCGATCTCGCAAGTCTTATCCAATGGGAATGGGGAGCCGCGGGATTTCTCAAATAATCGATGGCGCATTGAGCACACGCAAATCCTGCATCCCGATGACATTGCCCGCGTCGGCGAACTCGGACTGATCGCCTCGATGCAGCCCAGCCATGCCATTGGCGATCTTAAATTTGCCCCGTCGCGCCTCGGCCAGGACCGCCTCTATGGCGCTTATGCATGGCAGAGTCTGCTCGATCGCAATGCCGTTGTGCTGGGTGGATCCGATGCGCCAGTCGAAATAGGCTCGCCGCAAATTGAGTTCTACGCGGCGGTGGCGCGCAAGGACCTTGAAGGGTTCAGCAATGAGGACTGGTATGCCGAAGAAGCGCTCAGCCGCGCGCAAGCTTTGGCTCTGTTCACGACGGCGCCGGCCTATGGCGCTTTTATGGAAAATGATCTCGGCACGATTGAAGTTGGCAAGCTCGCTGATTTCACCGCCTTTGACCGCGATCTTATGACCATTCCAGAAGCTGAGATTTTAGACGCCAAAACCGTGCTCACCGTCGTCCAAGGGGACGTGGTTTTTCAAGCCGACTAGCGCTTAGGCGTCAGCATAGACTTTTGAAGCGGCGAAGTGATCCAGCATGAGCTGGGTCATTTTCGGCAAAAACCGCGGCGGTACGTCATGGCCCATACCGTCCAAAACTTCCATCCGGGCGCCGCGAACCAGTTTGGCAATGTCGCGCCCGCCTTCTATCGGCACCAAAGGGTCGGCGGACCCATGCAGCACCAAAGTCGGTGCTTTGACGCTGCGCGTGTGCTTGCGGAAGTCGCCGGCCGCCACAATTGCCGACATTTGCCGCGCCACCCCAGCGGGATTGTAATTGCGGTCATAGGACCGGGTAATGCGATCGCGCATGCCATTGGTATCATGATCTTCGCCCGGCGTGCCGATGACCCCGAACGTTTTGACGGAGAGATCGATAATCTCATCTCGCGTCGTCGGCGGCGGGCCGCGGCGCACCATGGCGGACATGACTTTTCCTGAGGGGCGCGGCAGTTTCGGATTGCCGGTCGTGGTCATGATCGCGGACAGGCTGAGCACACGCTGCGGCGCCATAGCGGCAACGTGTTGGGAAATCATCCCGCCCATGGAGATGCCGACCAGATGCACAGTTTTCAGCTTTAGCGCATCCATCAAGCCAATCGTGTCGCGAGCCATGTCGGCGAGATCATAAGGCGTTTTAACGCGGATCCCGATCCGGCGCAGGAGGATTTGCCGCAAGATTTTTGGCGATTTCTCGCCGGTGTGTTGATGTGACAGCCCAATATCGCGATTATCAAACGTGATGACGCGATAACCGCCGGCGACAAAGTCTTCGATCAGTTCGTCGGGCCACATGGTCAATTGCCCGCCCAATCCCATCACCATTAATACCGTTGGCGCGTCCTCAGCGCCGTGGGTCTCATAGGCGATTTTAATTCCATTGGCGGCGATGTGCGGCATATCCGGCGATCCTTACAGTTCGGGCAAGATGTAAGGCGTCAAAGCGCCTTCGGCAAATGCTCAACACGTGGAAGCTGCGCCAAGGGCTGACAGCGTCTGCGCATCGCCTTAAAGCGGTTTCGCAACGGGCAAAGGGGAAGGCCATGAGCGAAGACGAAACAGGCGGCAATGGTAATATTTTCCAGCGGCTCGCCTCGGTCTTGATGATCAATCGCTACAAGGATGGTGGCGGGTTCGGGTTCAATCGCGCAGCGACATGGGTGGCGATGATCAGCGCCATAACGGGCGGTTATGTCGGTCTCTCGACATATAGCCTCGATGTTTCCAAACAGATTGATCAAAGCGTCGAGAAGTCTTTCGATATGGTCCACGTCTATAATGGCGAAGATCTCACCGACGCGCGCGCCCGGGTTATGTCTTATGTCTATGCCAAGCGCGAATGTGATGCCCGCTATATCAGCCGCGACCTCACCGACGCGGATTATGTCCGGGTGCTCGAATTTTTCGATCTCGCCCATGCCTGCGTCGATGCCGGCCTCTGCGATGAGGCCACGGCGGAGCGCTTTTTCACCCCTCATGCAAGCTTTCAATGGCCTGTCTTGAAGACCGTGGTCGAAAAGATGCGCTCAGCGGAGTTTGCCCCAATCTCAGTCCGCTCTGATCCCGGCTTTGCCATTGGAATGGCCGCTTTTGCGGATCCTGAGGCAACCGCACCGCCTTGTGATGGGAATTTTTAAATCTGCGAAATCGCAGCTGATCCTTCAACTTCCCCCAATGTCACACTTGGCGCGCGGCGCGGTTGTGTTAGGTCACCCTTGATAAGACTTGATGAGAGACCCGCCAGATGACCGTGATGAGCGATAGCGACGCCCTGCAGGGCATGGAGCCGACGGAAAAGATCGATATCCGCAAAGTGTTCGGCATCGATTCCGATATGGAAGTGCTGGGCTTTAAAGAGCGCACAGAATATGTGCCAGCGATTGACGACTCTTACCGTTTCGATCCGCAGACCACGATCGCGCTTTTGGCTGGGTTCCAGCACAATCGCCGGGTCATGGTCCAGGGCTATCACGGCACCGGGAAATCAACCCATATCGAACAAATCGCAGCGCGCCTAAACTGGCCAATGATTCGCGTCAATTTGGACAGCCACGTGTCGCGGATCGACATGGTGGGCAAAGACGCCATTGTTTTGAAAGAAGGCACACAGGTCACCGAGTTCCGGGAAGGCATCTTGCCATGGGCGCTGCAACGCCCCGTCGCAATCACCTTTGACGAATATGATGCTGGTCGCCCGGACGTAATGTTCGTGATCCAGCGTGTCTTGGAAGCTAGCGGCAAACTAACCCTGCTCGACCAAAACCGAGTGATTGAGCCAAACCCTTATTTCCGCTTGTTCGCGACCACCAATACAGTTGGTCTCGGCGATACGACGGGTCTGTATCACGGCACCCAGCAGCTCAACCAAGGTCAAATGGACCGGTGGAGCATTGTCACCACGCTCAACTATCTTGAACACGACGCTGAAGTCGAAATCGTCGCGACCAAAGCCGGCGACGTCGACAAGGAGACGCTCGGGCGCATGGTGACACTCGCAGATCTGACGCGTAACGCCTTCATGAATGGCGACCTGTCGACGGTGATGAGCCCGCGGACTGTGATCACTTGGGCTGAGAACTTCGCGATCTTTAAAGATCTCGGCCATGCCTTCCGGATGACCTTCTTGAACAAGTGTGACGAACTTGAGCGTCCGCTGGTCGCTGAAATGTATCAGCGCTGCTTCGCCGAAGAATTGCCCGAGAGCGCGCTGATGGTGCGTGTGGCCTAGAAAGGGCGCTATGTCGAAGACAGACGAAGCCCCCTTTGAACTGTTCAAACAGGCGCTCGCGACCACTGCGAAAGCGATGAGCCAAACCCGGGACGTCGAAGTCGTCTTCTCCGGCGATGGCCCACGGACCGAACCTGAACGCCTGATCTTACCGCCGCCGCCGCGCGACCTTGCTCCAGAATTGACGGCCCGTGCCAGGGGTGAAGCGGATGCGAGCGCTTTGCGAATGGCCCACCACGATCCGGCGGCGCATGCCAAGCACCGCCCTCAAAATGATGTCGGCCGACAAGTCTATGAAGCCGCAGAGCGCGCCCGTATTGAAAGCATTGGCGCACGGGCGATGCAGGGGACGGCGGATAATCTTGATGCGGCGCTGGCCGCGCGCTGCGATAAAGCCGGCTATTCCCGCATGGAAGACCGCCAGGAAGCGCCGCTAGCGCCGGCGGTTGAGTTTCTGCTGCGCGAACGCTTGACCGGCCGAGCTTTGCCGCCAGAGGCGGAAGGCATTGCCGCTTTGTGGCGCGACGAGGTCAATCTGCGCGGCACCAATACGCTCGATAAATTGATCGAGCAGCTGCATGATCAAGAAGCCTTCGCGAAAACCATTCAAGAGCTGATCCGAGACCTCACCAAAGGTGATGAGGTGGCGGACGATCAAGGCGAGCAAGACGAAGAGTCCGACGAGGATTCTGAGCAAAGCAATCAGGAAAACTCTTCAGAAGATGGCGAGTCAGGGGAAGAGACCCAAGGCGCCACGATGGAAGAAATGGAAGCCGGCGACACCGACGATATGGAGGGCGAGGAGACCAATGTTTCCGTCGATTCTGATGTCGACATGGACGCCGAAGACAATCCTGAGGACACCGATGAAGGCACCAAACCGCTGCGACCAAATTATCGCGAAGGCGATGATGCCAATCGGTTCCAGTATAAAGCCTTCACGACGGCGAATGATGAAGTCGCTCAAGCCATTGATCTCTGCGATCCTGAAGAGCTGACGCGCCTGCGGGCCTATTTGGATCATCAGCTCGAAAGCTTGCAAGGCGCCGTGTCTAAGCTCGCGAACAAGCTGCAGCGCCGCTTGATGGCGCAGCAGAACCGGTCTTGGTCTTTTGATTTGGAAGAAGGCGTGCTCGACACCGCGCGCCTGACCCGTGTGATTACAGATCCGACCGCGCCGTTGAGCTTCAAGCAAGAGGATGACAGCAATTTCCGCGACACCGTGGTGACCTTGTTGCTCGACAATTCCGGCTCAATGCGCGGTCGCCCGATCATGGTTGCGGCCTTGTGTGCTGACATCCTCGCCCGCACCCTCGAGCGCTGCGGTGTAAAAGTAGAAATCCTCGGCTTTACGACGAAAGCTTGGAAGGGCGGTCTCAGCCGTGAGGACTGGGTTAAGGCCGGAAAACCTGCTGGGCCAGGTCGGCTGAATGATCTCCGCCACATTGTCTACAAGTCGGCAGACGCGCCGTGGCGCCGGGCCCGCCGCAATCTAGGCCTGATGATGCGCGAAGGTCTGCTGAAAGAGAATATTGATGGCGAGGCTCTGCTCTGGGCCCATGATCGCTTGATGGGGCGTGCGGAGCAGCGCAAAATTCTGATGGTGATTTCAGACGGCGCGCCGGTTGATGACTCGACGCTATCGGTCAATGTCGGCAATTATCTCGAACGCCATTTGCGCCAAGTCATTGAAGAGCTTGAAACCCGCAGCCCGATTGAACTGATTGCGATTGGTATCGGCCACGATGTGACGCGTTACTACAAACGCGCCGTGACGATTGTCGACGCCGAACAACTTGGCGGCGCGATGACGGAGCAGCTGGCGAGCTTGTTCGATGAGAATGGCGACGCGCCGAAACCGGAAGCTATGGTGGTCCCGCCGCTGACGCGCGAAACCATGAAACCGGGCAGTGCGACAAGCGGCGCCGGCGCCGGGGCGCCGCGTTATGGCGGGACAAAAGTTGGCTCTGGCCGCGATGTGCGCCGAACTCGGATGTAATTTCGTCAATTTTTCCCGCTATCGGGACGCCAATAGATTTGCTGCGAGAGCCTGATATGCGTCATCTATCTATACTGTTTTTGAGTGTGCTCGCGGCCTGTACCGCAGCAGAAATTCAGTCGGGTGAACCGCGCGCTGCGAATGAGTCTCCTGCGCAGCTTTGGGCATTCGCAGATCACGCCGCGCGCTTGCGGTCTGAGTCCTGCCCAGAAGGTGTTGCATTCGAGCGGGCAAAATCGCTGGACTTACAGGTCTCTGAGGTTGGTCTTGGCACCGCGCTGGCGCGCGACCGCTATCTATCCGGATTGTCATTAGCCGGCGCCTGGCACTTGCAGTCCTCGAATGCGGATTTTGGCGGCTTATCGGGGCTCGACGTGATGCGATCCGGATCTTTACTGGCCGTCGCGGATGACGGGAAATTTGTCTGGATCGGAATTGACCCTGAGACCGGCGCTCCAGATGGGTTCGGGTCAATTGCTGAAATGCGTGACCGTGACGGCCAAGTCTATGGCGTCAAAACGCTCGCCGATTCGGAAGGGTTGGCGTATCGCGATGGTCTCGCATTTGTCAGTTACGAGCAAAATCACCGGATAGAGGCCTATGATCTTGAAGGGTGCGGCGCGGCGGCGCGTGCAGCGTCCGTGGCCACACTCCATCAAATTGTCGACGGTTCGGTCTTGGAGAACAATCGGGGCGCCGAAGCCATGGCGATGCTCGGCGATGGTCTCAGCATTGGCTTTGAAACGCGCAATTCTAGTGGCTCGCCGGTCGGACGCGTGATGACCGATGGCGGCCTGACCGAAGTTCATCGAACGCGCCAACCATCTTTCTATTTGCTCACAGGGATGGATTTCGCCGACGGTCTAACAATACAAATCTTCCGCGCGTATGATCCGGTACGGGGACCACGCGGCCTTGTGAAAGTTCTCAAAAACGATGCTGAAGTGGCGACGGCGGAACTCAAAGATCCGCTGCCGGTCGACAATTTTGAAGGCATCGCGCTGGGCTCAAGCCCCGCCGGAACGCCGCGGATTTGGTTGATCTCTGATGATAATTTCAGCAATCGCCAGCGCACGCTGCTGCTGGCATTGGACTTAGACCCCGCCACCTGACAGACGAGCGCATGGATCACGATCCGATCTTCTGGGCTGTCGCCGTTTTTTCCGTTCTGATTACCGGTATTTCCAAAGGGGGGTTTGGCGGTCTCGCGCTACTGGCTGTGCCTTTAATGGCGCTGGTCATTTCGCCGGTGCAAGCGGCGGGTATTATGCTGCCTATTTTGATCATTATGGATTGGGTCGGCGTCTGGACTTATCGCAAACATTGGGATCGCACGCTGCTCTTGCTGACGTTGCCGGGGGCCGTGCTCGGCATTGTTGCGGGTGGTTTGCTGGCCGGTTATGTCGATGATCAAGTGGTGCGGATTGTTGTCGGCGTGATCGCGGTTCTTTTCCCGATCTATGCCGTGACCAAACCTTCGGGCGGGGATGCGTTCATCAAGAATAATCGCCCGCTCGGCGTGATCTCGGGCACGGTGGCGGGGTTTACCAGCTTCGTCGCGCATGCTGGCGGGCCGCCTTACCAAGCTTACGCCATTCCACAGGGGCTGGAGAAACGGCTTTATGCGGGCACTGCAGTGATGTTTTTCTTTGTCGTCAACTTCGTTAAAGTTGTGCCCTATGCGATGCTTGGGCAGTTTGATCAGAGCAATCTGACCACATCGCTGATCCTGATCCCAATCGCCCCTTTCGGCGTTCTGTTCGGTGCGTGGTTGGTCAAACGCATCGACCAACAGCTCTTCTACCGGATACTCTATGCGTTGATTTTTACGGTCGGGTTGAAGCTCTTATGGGACGGTCTGACTTAGTCGCCTTTGATCAGGTCGATCAAAGCCACCGCTTCAAAACTGACCCAGTCCGCTTCGCCGGCGAGTTTGCCAACTTTCGTGCCGGTTGGATCATAGAGGACCGTCGTCGGAAACCCGCCGCCCGCGCCCGTGTCATAGACAACATTCCAACCATCTGGACCCTCTGCGAGCGTATAGAAATCGAGCACGCCGCCGCTCAGTTCACGCAAGCGCTGTTTTGCATAATCGGTATCTTCCGGAGAATCGACGCTTATCGCGATCACTTTAAACGCATCATCCCCGCGCGATGTTTCGAGCGCCGCGAGCGACGGCATCTCGCGCTCGCACGGCCCGCACCACGTCGCCCAGAAATTGATCAGCACGGCTTGGCCTTCAAAGTCTTGTAAGGTCACGGTCTGTTCGTCTGCGTCTACAAAGGGCGATGTCGGCGCTGGCAGGCCGCGATCGCTCAAATCGAGCTTGACCATGGTCCCAACCGCAAGTTTGGCCACTGGGTCGCGGTGACTTCCCTTTGAACTTGCCCCAAAGACGACGTAAAGCAGCCCGAGAGCGAATCCGGCAAACATGGCCGGGATAGCAAAGCGCAAAAAACGATCCATAGGGCGACAGCTCCGGCGGTAAATAAAAGGACAAGACAGCGATATGGCGAGTGACACGACAAAAGGCCAGAAAATGTGGGGTGGACGCTTCGCCGCACAGCCCAGCGACATAATGCAATCGATCAACGCCTCGATTGATGTCGACCGCCGTATGGTGCGAGAAGATATTGCTGGCTCGCGCGCCCATGCGGACATGTTGGCTGAGCAAGGCATTATCTCGACTGCGGACAATGAAGCGATCCAAGACGGATTGGATCAAGTCGTTGCAGAAGTTGAAGCCGGCACGTTTCCGTATCGGGCTGAGCTTGAAGATATTCACATGAATGTCGAGGCGCGCCTGAAGGAGCTGATCGGCGAACCCGCCGGCCGTATGCACACCGCCCGGTCGCGCAATGACCAAGTGGTCACGGATTTCCGGCTCTGGACGCGCGGCGCGCTGACCGAAGCGCGGCGGAGCCTGAAAGTATTGCAACGGGCGTTGGTCAAAGTTGCCGGTGAGCACACCGATGCTGTCATGCCTGGCTTTACCCATTTGCAAACCGCTCAGCCGGTGACGCTCGGCCACCATATGCTGGCTTATGTCGAAATGATTGAGCGCGATCGCTCGCGCATGGATGATTGTGCCCGCCGTTTGAATGAAAGCCCTCTCGGAGCGGCGGCGCTGGCCGGGACCGGCTTTGCGATTGATCGTGATGCAACGGCTGAATCGCTCGGCTTTTATCGCCCCATGGCCAACTCGCTCGACGCTGTGTCAGCCCGCGATTTCGCGCTCGAAGCGTTGTCTGCGCTGTCGATTGCGGCGACGCATTTGTCGCGACTGGCGGAAGAAATCGTGCTCTGGACCAGCGCGCAATTTGCGTTTGCCAAGCTCTCAGACGCCTGGTCAACTGGCTCATCCATCATGCCGCAAAAACGCAATCCGGATGCGGCCGAGCTGATCCGCGCCAAAGCGAGCTTGATCACCGGCCAATTCTCCTCTCTCCAAGGCGCAGTTAAGGCGCTGCCGCTCGCCTATGCGAAGGATTTGCAAGACGATAAACAGCTGACTTTTGCGGCCTTTGACACGTTTAGCCTGTGCGCGGCATCTATGGCCGGCATGATGGAGACGATCAGCTTTAACCGCGACAATATGCGGGCGGCGGCAGCGAAAGGCTTTTCAACGGCGACGGATTTGGCCGATTGGCTGGTCCGCGAGCTGAAAATGCCATTCCGGGAGGCGCACCATGTCACCGGCACGTTGGTGGCGATGGCTGAGGAAAAAGGATGCGATTTGCCTGAGCTCAGCTTGGAACAGATGCAATCTGTTGAAGCCCGGCTCACAAATGACGTATTTTCAGTGCTGACTGTTGAAGCCTCCGCGATGAGCAGGCAAAGCTATGGCGGAACGTCACCGGTTCGTGTGGCTGAGCAAGTAGAACAATGGACCCAGCGGCTTGGATAGGAGACGCGAGCGATGAGACCAGTAAAAATAGCTTTAGCGCTTTCCGTTTTAGTGGGATTGGCAGGATGCGGCTTGCGCGGCGATTTAGAACGCCCACCGCCAATTTTTTCTGACCCGCCTTCAGAGGAAGCTCAGCAACCTGTTGATGCCGCCGTTGAATATGCCGGCGCAGATATCAATGATGAGACTACGTACTATAATTCCCTTGGCGGAGAGATTCCGAAACCGGCCCCAGATGTCGATGTTGAAGAGGACTATATGGGGGAGGTCAGCCCCGGCTGATTAGCGCGCGTGCATCACTTTAACTATGAGGATGGCCGTCTTCATTGCGAAGGCGTCGATCTCAATGAGATTGCCGACGTGGTCGGAACGCCCGTCTATGTCTATTCGACGGCGACGTTGCAACGCCATGCACGGGTGATTGCAGCGGCCTTTGACGGCATGGATTGCCTGATCGCATACTCGGTCAAAGCTAACGGCAATATTGCGGTTCTGAAGACCCTGGCACGCGAAGGCTGCGGCGCTGACGTGGTCAGCGGCGGCGAACTGAAACGCGCATTGGCGGCGGGTATTCCTGCCGACCGCATTGTGTTTTCTGGGGTTGGCAAGACGCGCGTTGAAATGGCGCTCGGGCTCGAGGTTGGGATCCATCAATTCAATGTCGAAAGCGGCGCCGAATTGCTGGCGCTGTCGGATGTGGCTGCGGGCTTAGGCAAAGTCGCCCCCGTCGCGCTGCGGGTAAACCCAGACGTTGCGGCGGGCGGACACCCAAATATCTCGACCGGCAAGGCGGGCGATAAATTCGGCGTGCCGTGGGCCGATGCGCCGGGCCTGTATGAGCAGATCAAATCGTTGCCGGGCGTCGAAGCGGTGGGCGTTGATGTTCATATCGGATCGCAAATTGGCGATCTCGACCCAATGCGCGCGGCATTTGAGAAAACAATCGGCCTAGTCAAAGCCCTGCGCGAGGCTGGCCATGATCTCAAACGGGTCGATCTTGGCGGCGGGCTGGGCATTCCGTACAAATCGGGTGATCAGCCGGCGCCTCCGGCAGACTATGCGCAAATGATCCGCGAGGTCACTGAAGGCCTCGGTCTGCAAGTGATCCTTGAACCAGGCCGCGTGATTGCCGGCAACGCTGGCGTCATGGTCAGCGAAGTGCTGTATCACAAGCCTGCGCCCGACCGGACATTTATGATCATTGACGCCGGTATGAATGACTTGATGCGGCCCGCTTTGTATCAGGCCCACCACGATATTCTGCCCGTCGATGAACCGGCGCCAGATAGCGCTATGACCAGCTATGATATTGTTGGCCCGATTTGCGAGTCGACAGACAAATTCGCGGCCACCCGGTCGATGCCCGCAGTGCCGCCCGGCGGGCGCATTGCCTTTATGTCATCTGGTGCCTATGGCGCCGTGCTCTCAAGTCAGTACAATGCAAGACCGCTCGTGGCTGAAGTCTTAGTCGATGGGCCGCACTATGCTGTGGTTCGACGACGACCCAGTTTCGAAGAGATGACAGAGTTGGAGCAGACGCCCGATTGGCTGACCTAAACCGCATCCCTGGCACCAAACGCCTGATTGATCGGACGTTTGGCCGCTTGCAACGCCTCGCCGCGTGGTCGGCGTGGTGGCCGCTTTTGGCGGTGGTTGGCATCTATCTCTTTACGGTTTTGCTCGGCGTGCTCGAGCAGGCGTCTCCATCTGTCACGGCGCTGTTTACGTTTATGGCAGCGATTGCGTTCATTATCACGGCCTTGCGCGGGATCCGCCGCTATATCCGGCCGACGCGCCGCGACGCGGTGTCAGCCCTCGATCAGCAATCAGATCTGCGCCCGCTCGCCTCCTTGGCGGATCGCCCGGCGCGTCCAGATGCTCACGGCGTTGCGCTCTGGTCAGCGCATGAAGAGCGTCTTACGGACGCGGTCCGGCGCATGAATGTGCCAGGTTTCGCAGCGCTTTGGCGCCAGCGTGACCCGTTCCATTTGCGCATCATTGCTCCGGTCGTGTTTGCGGGTTTGCTCGGCCTGACTTGGAATGTTGCTCCGAGCCGATTTGCAAGTGCGCTGGATCCAGACTTTGGCAGCTTGTTCGGCGCCGATTCCATTCGCATAGAAGCCTGGGTGGCGCCGCCCGAACATACGGGCCGCGCGCCGATTTTCTTGAAAACCGACCAGACTGAGGTCCGTGTTCCAGCCGGGTCGATGATGACGCTGCGTGTACAAGCGCCGTCAGCGCCGAAACTGCGCGTGCGCGATGCGGATGGGACGGAGACCGTCTCGTTCGAAGCAACGCCGGATGGCGCCTATGAGATCGTTGCCGAGATTACCAGCGATAGCGACGTGTCCGTGCGTTGGTGGGGCGCGCGTAAAGCCTGGTCTGTTCTGGCTTCTCCAGATGCACCGCCGACCGTCGAATTCGTCGAAATGCCCGTGCTCGGTGACGGCGACCGCACAGAGTTTAGCTGGAAAATCGCCGATGATTACGGCGTCTCAAAGCTCGAATTTGCGATCCAGCCCGTCGGCGAAGATCGGATACCGGACCTGGTTCCGGTTGAGCTCGGCGCGATCAGCCCGAAAGAGGTTGAAGAGACCTCAAAACTCGACCTGACCCGCAACCGCTGGGCCGGCGCCCGCGTTTCGGTGCGCTTGATTGCCACTGACGGCGCCGGGCAAACCGGCGAAAGCGAGCCTTATGAGTTCAAGCTCCCGGAAAAGCTGTTGCTGCAGCCCTTGGCCAAAGCAATCCAAGATGTCCGCGTGACCGTGCTGCGCGAAGACGAGGCCTATACCGAAATTAAAGCGACAGATGCGACGCAGGCCGGCGCCTATTATGTCTCCGCGACGCAGCGTCTGTCACAAGCCCCCGCGGGCGTGCAACGCGGCGCGATTATGCTCGAGGCCGTGACTTATGAGGCGCCGCGCTATTTCCGCGATATCTTAGTCTATTCCGGCCTGGAGACAGCGCGTTATGCGCTTGAAGCTTCGTCCACGACCCGTGAAGCCAAAGCCACAGAACCGCTGCTTTGGTCGCTGGCTTTGCGGGCGGAGTATGGTTCGGCCGCGGATGCCTATGCGGCATTGATGGCAGCCAAGAAAGCGCTTGAAGACGCGCTCCGTGACGGCGCCTCTGAGGAAGAACTCAAACGCCTAATGGAGGCGTTTAAAGACGCCGCGCAACGCTATATCGCCGCGAAAATGGCGGAAGCGCTGGCTAATGGTTTAGAAGCGCCGCCGAATGATCAGGACAGTGCAGAAGGCCCAGGCGGCAGCGGCCTCGGCGGCCAGGGCTTCTCTGATATGCTCGATGCGCTGGAAGATCTGACTGAAACTGGGGCCACTGATCAGGCCCGGCAACTGCTCGCCGATATTACCAATATGCTGGAAAATCTAGAGTTTCAGCAAGGTCAGGGCTCTGGCGAAGGCTTTCCCGGTCTGCCTGGAGAAGGTGGTGAAGACGAAAATGAAGAAGACGTCCCCGAAGAAGAGCGCGAAATGTCGGAAACCATGCAAGAGCTCTCGGATTTATTGCGTGAACAGCGGGAATTGAATGACGAAACCCTGGCCGAACAGCGCGGCGAACGCGGACAGTCGGGCGACCCGTTCGGCGAGCAACAGCCGGGCCAAGACGGCGATCCGCAAGTCGGCGACGGCACGGGCGAATTACCAGACTGGATGGAAGGCGAAGATGGCCGCGCGCTTAGCGAACGCCAAGCTGAGCTCGCGGACCGTATTGAGGAACTCGCTGAGCGTCAAATGGGCGGCGGTGAAGATGGCGAAGGCGAAGGCGGCGGCGCGCTTGACGAAGACACACTTGAGGCGATTGAGCGCTCGCAGCGACGCGCTGGAAATGCCTTGGAAGATGGCAATGAAGGCCGCGCGATACGCAATCAAGAGCAAGCCACGCGGCAATTGCGGGAATTGGCCGAAGGGCTGGCAGAACAGCTCGATGCGGCCCGCGCCGAGCGTGAAGGCGAGCCGCAAACCGGCAGTGCGTCCGACCCATTTGGCAATCAAACCAATAGCGGCGTCGACAATAATAACAGTGTCGACATTCCTGATGAGGCGGAGCGGCAGCGCGCCAAAGATATTCTAGATGAGCTGCGCCGCCGCTATGATGAAGCCGTCGATGAAGATGAACGAGAATATCTCGAACGCTTACTCGACCGTTTCTAGAGGTTTGACGAATTTCAACGTCATTCGATCAGATTCGCCAATCGCTTTATAAGCCTCTGCGTCAAATCCTTCGGGCGCATTGCCGTCGCGGTCTGTCGCCCGGCTGACCGGCGGCAGCGTCCAAACTCCAAACGGGTGATCGGCGGTGTCAGCGGGGTTGGCATTGATCTCGCTGCCTTCGACAAATTCGAAGCCGGCGGCCGCGGCCATAGCTTTGACGAAGTCTTCGTGGACATAGCCAGAAGCGCCGCGCGGATCTTGCTCAGCGCTTGACGGTAGGCGGTGTTCGACAACCCCGACAATGCCGCCTGGCTTCAGGGCCGCATAGGCATCGGTGAAAAACTTCGCCGTATAGTCATTGCCCATCCAATTGTGGACATTGCGGAACGTGAGCACCGCGTCGACTGTGCCGGCGTCAGCAAGCGGGCCAGATTCGGCTGAAAACGCACTATAGGCGAGCGAACCGAACAGGTCTGCGTCGGCCTCGTAGACGGCTTTGAAATCGGCAATGCGCTGCTCAATCCGGGTGAGGCGCTCGCCTTCGAAGACATTGATGTCCCAAACCGCGGCAATCAATTGGCCATCGCCGGAGGCCAAATACGGCGCCAAGACATTTGTGTACCAGCCGCCGCCAGGCCAAATCTCGACCACTGTGTCGCTTGGCTCGATCTCGAAGAAAGCCAGCGTCTCTGCTGGGTTGCGC
Source organism: Pseudomonadota bacterium (assembly GCA_039822145.1). Lineage (GTDB taxonomy): Bacteria > Pseudomonadota > Alphaproteobacteria > Caulobacterales > Hyphomonadaceae > Henriciella. Next base: position 329,193 of record JBCBMU010000001.1, read on the forward strand.
CAGACATCGCGGGCTTTTTCATCGTCGCTGCGCCAATCGCCGGAGACCGCATCCGCTAGGCTGATTGGGCCCGTAGCTTCAGCTTCGACCACGGGAGGTGTGTCGGCTTCGAGTGTTTCCTGGGGCACTTCGGTGCCGCCTGAGCAAGCGGCCAAAACAATGGCGCTGACGCCAATCATCCAAAAAGTCTTCTGCATATCGATCCTCATTAGGGGTTGAATCCAATTTGTTGCGTTTCCACATAGCCTGTGTTGCGGCGCTGCCAAGCGGGTCGCGACCGGAAATTTCGCCAGTGCCGATGGTCGGGCTGGATCAACGAAACCTCCGAACCTCAAACCTTTCGGCTATGAAGATCGCCGAAGGCACAGTTGCTAGTGAAAGGACTGTACCCATGAGCACGATTGATCTCACCCCCCTTTACCGCACCATGGTTGGCTTTGACCGTATGGCCAATATGATTGATAGCGCCGCCCGTCTGGATGGCGCACAAGGCTATCCGCCGTACAATATCGAGCGTGTCGCGGATGATGAATTTGCCATTGAGATTGCTGTCGCTGGTTTTGGCGAAGAGGATCTCGATATTGAAACCAAGGATGGTTTGCTGACCGTAGCCGGACGCAAAGCCGCGCCGGATGACGACCAAGCGGAGCGTCAATTCCTCCATCGCGGCATCGCCGAGCGCGGTTTCTTACGTCGCTTCCAATTGGCGGATCACGTGATTGTGACCGGTGCCGGCCTCAAGAATGGTCTGTTGCGGATCGAATTGGTGCGCGAGCTGCCAGAAGCTAAAAAGCCGCGCAAGATTGAGATTGGCGCCCCGACAAAAGGCAGCAAGCCCAAACTGATCGAAGGCAAGGCTGACGCCGCTTAGCCCTTGCCAATCGGTGATTACGAATTGCCCCGGACCGCTTCGGTCCGGGGTTTTTTTGTGCATTCTGTATGAAATGCAGAGTCAAACTAACAGTATCCTGGCGAATGCTGGTCGCAGCGTCACGACAGGGAGAGCCGAACCGCCGGAGGTTATAATGACGATACGCATTGCCAATGCGGGTGATGGTGCCGATGTCGCTGAGATATATGCCCCGATTGTCGCCGACACGTTTATTTCCTTCGAAACTGTCGCGCCCACCCCGGCTGAGATGTCTGTTCGAATCGAAACCACACTCGAAACCCATCCTTGGCTTGTTGTGGAACAATCGGGGAAAGTCATCGCGTATGCTTATGCCACTGCTCACCGCACCCGTGATGCTTATAAATGGTCATGCGATGCCAGCGTTTATGTCGCGGAAGACGCGCGCGGTCGAGGTTTGGCTTCGTCGCTCTATGAGGCATTGTTCGCAACGCTCAAGAACCAGGGGCTCGCGACTGTCTTCGCGGGTATAGCATTACCTAATGATGCGAGCCTCGCCGCGCACAAGAAAATCGGATTTCAGCCGATCGGCGTCTATCCTGGTGTCGGATTTAAGCACGGGAAGTGGCGCGATGTGTCGTGGTGGAGCCTGCGACTACAAATGCTCGGGGAAAACCCTCAGCCGCCGCTAAAATTCGCCGCAAACAGAGCGTGTTTCGCGACGCCTCAACGGCTCTAGTCAGCTCCGGTCGGCCAAATCAATCAAATAGGATTCAAGCGTCCGGCTCTGCTTTTGAAGATTGAAGCTCTCGAGTGCCAAAGCGCGTCCGGCTTCGCCCATTTGCGCGGTCAGGTCGGGCGCTTTCAGCATCTTGCGCAGATTGGCCGCCAGCGCGTCGGCATCCCCTTCATCGCAGAGATAACCGGTCTGTCCGTCCTGCACGCACTCGACAATGCCGGAGTGACGCGTGGCCGCGAGAGCGCAGCCAGACAACATCGCTTCGATACAGACGAGGGGGAGGCCTTCAGCATCCCCGGACGGCGCGCGTTTTGAGGGGACACAGGCAATTTTCGCTGCGGCCCAGTGTTTCGGCATCTCATCGGCGGGCACCCACCCGGCCAGCTCAACAGAGACGCCGGAGGCGGCGAGCTTATCGTGAAGGCCCTGTTCAAATGCGTCGCGTTTGCCGCTGGGTTTGTTACCGCAAAGGCGAACCGTCCAACCCTCAAGGTCCGGTCCGAGCTGGGTCAGAGCATCGATCAATGTATCAATGCCTTTTTTGGGTGACCAGCGGCCAGCAAAGACCATCAGGTTTTCCTTCGCGCCAGGCTGAAATTTGGCTGGGTCGGCAGTGTTGTGATGCACGGTCATTTTCGCATCTGGCGCGCCCTTGGCGAGCAATTCACGGCGAATGAAGTCAGAGCAGGGAAGGATCAAGTCAGCTTTAGCCCAAAGCTCTGCCCGGCGGCGATTATAAACTCGAAAGATGGAATTTTTGGTGTTCGAGGTCTTCGTGGCATCGCCGCCATAATAGGTTACGGACAGCGGCAAACCGAGCCGGCGCGCCAGCGGCAGCGCATAGGCCCCTGATTTGCCAAAACTGGCATGAATGGCGACCGGTTTCAGCGCCCGCAGGCGGTCTTCTAAAGCCTTGGAGATCAAGCCAAATTGCTTAAAACCTGCCGCCCCCAGTGGGCCATGGAGATCCGTAATATCGATCGCGTCGGCGCCGTCTGGCACGGGGCCATTCACGGTGTGGCCAATATAGACCGGCTGTAGCGCTTCAAAAGCGCTGTAACCACGCGGAATGAAGCTTTCAGATGGTGTGAACATCTTATCGCAATAGGCGAGTATCGTGCGCGGCTCAGCCATTGGCCTGCTCCTTTTGGAACCAGGCCCAAGCAGTTTCTAAAATCGTATCCAAGTCCGAGTATTGCGGTGTCCAGCCGAGAATGCGGGCGGCCTTATCAGCGCTCGCCACCAATCGCGGCGGATCGCCCGGACGACGGTCAGCCATGATCCGGGGGACGTCTTTACCCGCCACACGGGCAACGGCGTTAGCGAGGTCGAGGACGCTATGCCCTTGGCCCGTCCCGAGATTGAACACATCGCTGGCGCCGCCATTGGCGAGATAATCGAGCGCTCGTTTGTGCGCGTCAGCGAGGTCGGTGACGTGGATATAGTCGCGCACGCAGGTGCCATCAGGCGTATCATAATCGCTGCCGAAAATGTTGAACGTAAACGTACCGTCCATGGCGCCGCGAATGGCCAGGGGGATCACATGTGGTTCGGGATCATGACGCTCGCCAGTTTCGCCATCTGGATCACACCCCGCAGCATTAAAATAGCGCAGCGCGACAGAGCGCAGGCCATGCGCGAGGCCATAATCGCGGATCATTTTCTCGCAAATCAGCTTGGTCTCGCCATAGGGATTGATCGGCGTCTGCGGCGTGTCTTCCGTAATCAAGTCATTGCTGATCCCATAGGTCGCGCAGGACGAGGAGAACACCATTTGCTTGACGCCGGCGCCAAGCATTGCGTCGAGCAATGTCATCGTGCCGCGCACATTATTGCGATAATAAATCTCTGGCGATGCCATCGACTCGCCGACATAGGCATAGGCGGCGAAATGCGCGACGGCGTCGGGCTGGACCCGGGCTAAGGCAGCATCGAGCCCCGCGCGGTCAAGAATGTCGCCTTCAATCGTCTCGCCCCATTTGACCAGGTCGCGGTGCCCGCGTGAGAAATTGTCATAAGTGACGACCGTCCAACCCGCGTGCGAGAAGGCTTTGGCGCAATGGCTGCCGACATAGCCGCCGCCGCCCGTGACAAATACAGTTCCAGCCAAATGCCTGCCTCAGTATGTTGGTCGAGGGGATTGCGTAAATCCGCGCCTATGCCACGTCAAATCCTTGGTTGCAGCTAGGCCGAATTAAAGGACCAATTGCGTTTGCGTGACCAAACAAACTTTTTTGCCATCTGGGTCGGTGACGAGCGTCTGCCAGACAGAGAGGCGCCGGCCAATTCGCACTGGCGTCGAGACCCCGGTAACGCGTGTGCCAGCCGGCGGTCCGCTGAGAAAAGCGGTATTGCTATCAATTGTGGTTGTGCCTTTGGCGCCTTCCGGAATGGCCAGCCAAGCCCCCGTGGCGCCGAGAATATCGCAAAAGCTCATCATGCAGCCGCCATGCATGGTCCCGCCCGATGTGCAGAGATCTTCGCGGATCAGCAATTCGCCGACAACTTTATCTTTGCTGGCTTCGAGAATTTTGACACCAAGCAGTTTCGAATAGGGCTGTGCTTCAGCAATTTGTACGAGAGGGTCCATTCTGCGTCTCCTTTTTCGCGAGCGTATCGCGCGGCGCTGCAGGGGGAACCCCAGACCCTGCGGCAGCCCCACAGGTTGTCGGGGCAGAGGGGCGATGTGATCACGGATCTCTGATCGGGGATCGAAAACCTTTTTCGAAACGCACGCGACAGGCGAAAACTTCTGGGCTAAGACTCCAAAAAACAAAAGCAAGAAGGGAGGCGATGGTGATCAAACCAATCCTCAAATCAAATACATCCTTGGCCGGTGCCAGCCTGGCTGTGGCCATGATTCTCGGTGGCTGCACGGCGCTCGAAAGCGGCGAAACGGCGGACGCCGCTGAAGCCGTCGAAGTGACGTCCGAAGACGTCTCTGAGGAAATCGAAGTGGCTGTCGAGGAAGCTGTTGAAGCGGCCGTGGAAGACGTTGTCGAAATGACGTCTGAGGCCAAACTTGCTGCGGTTTTGGCGGCCCAGCCAGAAGCCGTCCAGGCGCGTTATGGGGCACGCAATCCGGCTGAAACGCTGGCTTTTTTCGGCATTGAGCCCGGCATGACGGTCGCAGAAGCGCTTCCCGGTGGCGGTTGGTATTCGAAAATCCTGCTTGGATATTTGGGCGAAGAGGGCACGCTGATTGGCGCCCATTACCCAGATGATCTATGGGGCCGCTTTGGCTTTGGCGATGAATGGACTGCGACCCGTGTTGCGGCCACCGCAAACTGGCCAACGCAAGCTGCAGAATGGGCTGTGCCGGGCGCTGGAACCATCGGTTCAACCATCCTGACGGCCATGCCCGAAGAGGCCAGCGGTCAAGTCGATGCGGTTCTATTCATCCGCGCGCTGCACAATCTCAATCGGTTTAGCGATGATGAGACACCTTACATGGGCGACACATTGTCTGAGACCTATCGCGTCTTGAAACCCGGCGGCATTGTCGGCGTGGTCCAGCATCATGCCCCGGAAACCAATAGCGATGAATGGGCAACTGGCGCCAACGGGTATTTGAAAGAATCCGCGGTCGTCGCGGCGTTTGAAAGTGCCGGCTTCGAACTGGTCGGCAGTAGCGATGTCAACGCCAATGCCAATGATGTTCCGAGCGAGTCCGACTTTGTTTGGCGCTTGCCGCCATCGCTTAACGGCACTGAGGAAGGCACCCCGGAACGGGCTGCGGTTGAAGCGATTGGCGAGTCCAATCGGATGACTTTGAAATTCCGCAAGCCTGCATAAAGCAGAGTTGCGAAATGGGTGGCGCGGTATCCTCTTTCCGCGCCACCGCTTTATTCGACTTGGCAGTCCGGCACGCATGGCTTAGATCACGCGCTTGAATCGAGAAGAGACTTCTATGACTGCTTACCGTCTATTCGGCGCCGAAACGTCCCCATATTCTGTCAAAGTCAGATCATTCTTGCGCTATAAAGGCGTGGAGTTTGAGTGGATCGGGCGCAGCAAAGCCACAGAAGAAGAATTTGCCGCCCTGGCGCGTGTGCCGACGGTGCCGCTGCTGCTGTCGCCAAATCGTCCTGCCAATCAGGACTCCACCAGTATTCTGGCAACGGTTGAAGCGGATCACGCAGAGCCGACCGCGGTCCCAGATGATCCAGCTTGTGCCGCACTGGCACTGATCCTCGAAGATTATGCGGATGAGTGGCTCAACAAATTGATGTTCTTCAACCGCTGGGGCCTGAAGCCGGACCGGGAGCTTGCCGGCGACCGGACGATGGAACAATTGCTCGACGGCGACTTGCCGCGAGCGAAGAAAAAGACCCGCGATCAAATCATTAAGCGTATGCGCGATCGTTTGCCGCTTGTTGGCGTTGAGAAGAAGAATGAGAAAATCTTGAAGCCAAGCTTTGAGCGTTTCTTCACGCTGCTCAACACGCATCTTGAGCAAACACTATTCTTGTTTGGCGGGCGTCCCTCTGCCGCTGATTTCGCGGTTGCCGGACAAGTTGCGCAATTGCTGCTCGATCCAACGCCGGGTGAATGGCTGCGCGCAAATGCGCCATTCGTCACCGCGTGGAGCGAATTTATGGAAGCGCCAAACGCTGGCGGTCCGTTCAAACCGCTGAATGAGCTCGAAGCGACATTGTTGCCGCTGTTTAAAGACGAAGTGGCTGTCACTTATCTGCCTTGGGCGAAGGCCAATTTGGCCGCTGCGGAAGCAAAAGAAGAGCGTGTCGCGCTCAAGCTTGACGGCAAAGCCTATGAGCAAATCACCCAGCATTACGCCGCGCGGGCGTTTAAGTCTGTCCACAAAGCGGCGGTCGCAGCAAAAGACGCGGCGGGCTTAGCGGCCTTTTTGGAAAGCGCCGGCGCGACTGAGCAGCTCGCTTAGTCCGCGTCCTCTGGGCGGAATTCGTCAGCCCAGACCTCAAAATTTGCGACCACGATGCGGTTCTGATCCAGCGCCACGACGGGCACGTCTTCGAGCGTGAACGGGATTAGCACGGGTTTAGCTTGCCCGGCCACTTGCACTTCGATCAGATCCCCAGCGCCGTGATTGAGCACTGCTTTGATCCGTCCAATCTTCGCTTCGCCGCCTGAAAATACGTCCAGGCCGATTAGGTCATCAATATAAAACTCGCCGTCTTCAGTCTCCGGCAGACGGCTGCGCGGGACGTAGAGGCGGGTGCCTTTGAGGGCGTCCCAGGCTTCTTTCTGGAGCGGTTTTTCCGGCGTGACGATAAAATGGTCTTTTGCCGCCCGCGCTGCTTTCGGCGTCAGCAGAACCTCGCCTGCTTCGTCGCTCAAGGGGGCGTAATCGAATACCGCTTCTGGCTCGGCGGTGAAGCTTTTGACGCGCACGTCGCCGCGCACGCCATGCGCGCCCAAAATGGCGCCAACCACTATGAGGTCTAATTTCTGCTTGCTCATCGGCGTCCTGCTAACGCCTGCTTTGAGAAATTGGAAGCTTCCATTTTGTAGGCTCTCCCTTTAGGAGTGCGCGCTGATGAAAAGAAGACCAATACAATGACCACCGCTTTGCCAATCTCAGTTGAAGATGTTCGCGCCGCCGCCAAGATCCTCGAAGGACAGATTGAGCGCACACCGATGCGCCATTCAAAGACGCTGTCAGAGATTACCGGCGCCGAGGTTTGGGTGAAGTTTGAGAATCTTCAATTCACCGCTGCGTTTAAAGAGCGCGGCGCCCTGAACAAGCTGTCGCGTCTTAGCGATGAGCAGAAAAAAGTCGGCGTTATCGCCGCCTCGGCGGGCAATCATGCGCAGGGCGTGGCCTATCATGGCCGCCGGCTTGGCATTCCGGTGACGATTGTCATGCCGGTCACGACGCCGTTTAACAAAGTCGAACACACCCGCGCCTTCGGGGCCCGCGTTTTGCTCGAAGGGCATAATTTCGACGAGGCTAAAGCACATGCGCAAAACGTCCGCGAGCGCGAAGGGCTGACTTGGATTCATCCCTTTGACGATGCCGAGATCATGGCCGGGCAGGGCACAATTGCGCTCGAAATGCTCGAAGATGAGCCGGAGCTTGATACTTTAATTGTTCCGATTGGTGGCGGCGGATTGATCTCAGGCATTGCCACAGCCGCAAAAGCGCACAATCGATTTATGCGCGTGGTTGGGGTCGAAGCCGCCATGTATGCTGGCATGCGCGCCCGCTTAGAGGGCCGCGAACCGAAGACTGGCGGCGCGTCGATTGCCGAAGGCATCGCGGTGAAGGACGTTGGTGACTTAACCGAGCGCGTTGTCCGTGAGCTGGTTGATGATGTCGTCGTCGTCGAAGAAGAACATATTGAACGGGCGATCACGCTCTATGCCGATGTCGAAAAGACGGTGGCTGAGGGCGCCGGCGCAGCGGGCCTGGCGGCGATGCTCGCCCATCCGACCAAGTTTGCTGGGCGCCGTGTTGGCCTTGTCTTGTGTGGCGGCAATATCGACTCCCGCTTGCTGGCGTCGGTATTGATGCGCTCATTGGTGCGTGAGAAGCGGCTCGTCAATATCCGTATTATTGGTGATGACCGGCCGGGCCTATTGGCGCTTGTTTCGACAGTGATCGGCGATGCCGGCGCCAATATTATGGAAGTTGCACACAACCGGATCGCGCTGGATGTGCCAGCCAAAGGCGCTGAATTCGACATTCTGATGGAAACGCGTGACAACCAACATACGCAAGAGGTGATTGATGCGCTCGGCCGCGCTGGCTACCCGCCGCGCACGAATTGATTTTTCTTAAGATCAAGCCGCTAATGTTAAACAATGGTTAGAGAATCTGCTGTTTTTGTTAACCAATCTATCCATTTAGCATCAGAGGCGTAGAAAATGCGATTTTTGTTGGCAGGTATTGTCACCGCGCTAACGGTTTCCGGGGCCTTTGCCCAGGGAATCCAACAAACCAAAGGTGATTTTGAAGATAAGTTTCGGCAGTTGGATGAAGTGCTTCCAAGTCCGAACGTTTATCGAAACGCCGCTGGCGAGCCCGGGCATGAATACTGGCAGCAAGAAGCTGATTATTCGATCAAAGTCAGCCTGGATGAACCGGCACGCCGCCTGACCGCCTCCTCGACCATCACCTATAAGAATAATTCGCCGGATACGCTGCGTTATCTCTGGCTGCAGCTCGATCAAAACCGATTCCGCGAGGATTCGATTGCGGAAATGACGCGGACCTTTTCCGCCAAAGAGACCGGCTCTCTCAATTTCCGCGCTGCGGTCACGCCGCAAATCTCCCTGCGCTCGCTGCGCCGGATGCAGTCACAAGCCGATACTGACTATGGCTATGACATTACCCGCGTCGAAGACACGCGCGGCAACGCACTGCCCAACACTTTGGTCGGCACTTTGATGCGCATCGATTTGCCGGCGCCCTTGGCGCCTGGCCGGTCGACAAGTTTCGAAATCGACTGGGCCTATAATTTAGTCGACCAGAAAGCCATGGGCGGCCGCGCCGGCTATGAGCATTTCCCAGATGATGCGCGGGAAGGCGGCAATGATATTTTCCTCGTTGCACAATGGTTCCCGCGAATGATCGCCTATTCCGATTATGAAGGCTGGCACAATAAGGAATTCCTCGGCAGCGGTGAGTTCACGCTCGAATTTGGCGACTATGATGTCGAAATCACGGTGCCGAATGACCACATCGTGTCCTCAGCCGGCGTCTTGCAAAACGCCCGTCAGGTGCTGACCGCGGAGCAGCGCGCGCGCCTCGACGAAGCTGAAGATGCTGATCGTCCGGTTTTTGTTGTCACGCCCGAAGAAGCAGAAGCGAATGAAAGCTCAAACCCAACAGGGATGAAAACCTGGCGCTTCGAAGCCGACAATGTCCGCGACTTTGCCTGGGCCAGCTCGCGCAAATTTGCTTGGGACGCGCAAGGCTTCAAGCAGCCGGGCGCGGCGTTCGAAACTGTGATGGCCATGTCCTTCTATCCCAAAGAAGGCGGCGATCTCTGGCAGAAATATTCGACCACGTCTGTGATCCACACAATGGACGTCTATAACCGTTTTGCCTTTGATTATCCGTACCCGACCTCGCAATCGGTCAACGGACCGGTTGGCGGCATGGAATATCCGATGATCACGTTTAACGGGCCACGGACAACGCTGCAGGATGATGGCAGCCGCACTTATACAATGGCCGAGAAACGCTTCCTGATCGGCGTCGTTATTCACGAGATTGGCCACATTTATTTCCCAATGGTGGTCAATTCAGATGAGCGCCAATGGACGTGGATGGATGAAGGCCTAAACAGCTTCCTCGACAGTGTGGCTGGCTATGAGTGGGATCCAAATATCCCGTGGACGCGCTCGCTGCCACGCGACCTGGTGCCGTACATGGTGTCTGAAAACCAAGTGCCGATCATGACCCAATCCGACAGCGTCCTGCAACTCGGACCGAACGCTTATGGTAAGCCGTCTGCCGCCTTGCACATTCTCCGCGAAACCGTGCTGGGTCGTGAGAAGTTTGATTTTGCCTTCCGTGAATATTCGCGGCGCTGGAAGTTTAAGCGCCCAACCCCAAGCGATTTCTTCCGGACCATGGAAGAAGCCTCAGGCGTCGATCTCGATTGGTTCTGGCGCGGCTGGTTCTATACCACTGACCATGTCGACATCTCGCTCGACCGTGTCTTCCAAATGGAAATGAACACCGAAGACCCTGATATTGATTTGGCGCGTGCACGCAGCGATGTGCAAAGCGAGCCAGCGAAAATTGGGGTCACGGCAAATGAAGCCGAAGGGATGCAGACGTGGGTTGAGCGCTTCCCAGACATTCGCGACTTCTATGACGAGAACGATATTTACACTGTCACCAATAAAGAGCGGAACGCTTATAAGGACTTCCTCGACGGCTTGGACGACATAGAGCGCCGCGTATTTGATCGCGCCGTTGCCGAAGACGGTGAGTATTATGCGCTCGAATTCTCCAATATTGGCGGACTGGTGATGCCGATCATTCTCGAGCTCGAATTCACCGACGGCACGAAGGAGAAAGTCTACATTCCGGCCGAGATTTGGCGCAAAAGCCCGCACAAAGTCAGCAAATTGCTAGTCTTTGAAAAAGGCAAAGAGCTGAGCCAAATCATTGTCGATCCGGATTGGGAAACCGCGGATGCTGACTTGGAAAACAATTACTTTCCGCGCCGCATCACCCCGTCCCGCGTTGAGGCGTTCAAGTTTAGGCGACCTCCGTCTTATGACCGCCGCGATATCATGCAGGACATCAAGACCGAGCTGAAAACCGACGAAGACGCTTCCGAAGACGGCGAAGACGATGCTGAGGCTGAGGACTAAGTTTTGGGCGTGAAGCATTTAATCTGCGCGCTTGGGCTGGCCATGCTCGGCCTCGCCCAAGCGCCAGCGCAGGCGCATGAACAAGCGATTGGATTTAGCGAAATCCGCATTGTGGTCGGCGAAACCGGCGACTGCGCGGTCGAGGCTTGCCGCTTAGAAGTCGCGCATCGCTTGGCCATTCACGATGCGGAAAGCACGCTGATGAGTGTGCTCGGTGCGCGCGCCGACCTGGTCGGTGACGCAGACGCTCAGGCCAAATTTGAAACCTATGTCGCTGAGCGGTTTGCTTTGGCGGTGAGTGAGTCTGCCGAAACGCTGCCGCTTGTTTTGCTCGGCGGCGAAGTCGAGCGGGGTTATTACTGGGTCTATCAAGAGGCATCTTTGGACCTGGCCCCGACGGCGCTGACCGTCACCCAAGCTATGCTCATGGATGCCATTCCGAACCAGACCAATCGCGTCAACGTGCTCTATGGCGATGCCATCGAGACTCTCGTCTTTGATCGTAATCCAGGCCCGCAAAGCGTTGCGCTTGATTAGGTGACAGCCCGCGCGATCCAGCCTACAGAACGGGTCTGCATAGACCTTTGGAGTAACAAGTTGCGCACCTTTTTACTGGCCCTGAGCGGCTTAATCCTTGCCGCATGTGGAGAAACCATGGACCCGAATAATCCTCTTGCCACTTATATCCCGTGGGATCCTGACCGCAGCGACGTTCAGAGCACTGAATCTGGCCTGCAATATGTCATCGTTCGTGAAGGCGACGAGGGCGGCGAAACGCCATCTGCGCGCGACGAAGTCACAGTTATGTATGATGGCCGTCTCGTCGATGGCACGGTGTTTGACAGCTCTTATGAGCGCGGCTCGCCAACCTCATTCCCGGTCAATCGCGTGATTGCCGGTTGGACAGAGGGCTTGCAGCTGATGTCCGAAGGCGATGAGTTTATTTTCTACATCCCAACCGAGCTCGGCTATGGCCAGCGCCCGCGTCCCGGCGGCGTGATCAAACCGGGTGACGACTTAATCTTCCGGGTTGAGCTTCAGCAAGTTTCTAAGGCAGCCCCGCCGCGTCCGATTGATGACGCAGCCTGGGCTAAGCACACGCCGTGGAATTCTGACCTGGAAGAGGTTCAAAAAACTGGCTCTGGGCTTGAATATGTTGTCCTCGCCAGCGGCGCCGAAGATGGCATTAGCCCGCAAGGCTCTGATCGTGTTGTGGTCTTCTATGAAGGCCGTTTAGACCAAGACGGGACGGTGTTTGACAGCGCCTTTAGCCGCGGCGAACCTGAAATTTTCCCAAGCAACCGGGTCATTCCAGGCTGGATTGAAGCGCTACAATTGATGAAGCCGGGTGATCGCTGGTTGGTCCATGTGCCCAGTAATCTCGCTTATGGGCCGCGGGGTACGGGCCCCATTCCGCCAAATGCGGCCTTGAACTTTGAGGTCGAATTGATGGATGTTGCCCCGGTGCAATAAAAAAATACGAGAAGGGTTGGCACATGAAACTCAGTCTTAAGCTCGCAAGCGGAGCCGCCGCTTTGGCGCTCAGCGCCTGTCAATCACTGCCGGTGCCGAGCGTTTCGATGCCCAGCGTCCCGACCGGGATTTTTGGCGGTGGCGGGAATGAGTGTCCATCGCTTCAAGCTGGACCCGCTGAGTTCACGCCGCCCTTCCCAGAAGCCTGTGACGGAATGAATAAAACCGCCAGCGGCGTGCGCTATATTCCGATCTCCAATGGCGATATTAATGCTGGGTCGCCAGGGCCTGATGCGACGATTGTGGTCAGCTATCAGGCCTTTCTCGCGGCCACGGGACGGCAAATCGATAGCTCCTATCAGCGCGGACAATCGAGCGTCTATCAGATGGACGATTTGATTAATGGTTGGGCTGAAGCCATCAGCTATATGAACCCTGGCGATGAATGGCTGGTCTTTGTCCCAGCTGCAGAAGCGTTTGGCGCCGAGCCGCTTGGCGATGTCGTTCCAGCCAATTCCGATCTCGTCTACCGCGTTCACCTTGAAGGGTTCTTGTCGGCGCGCGAAATCGCGGCCATGGCAGCGGCTGAAAGCGCGCCCGAGCCAAGACAAGAACCAGTGCCAGAATCTGAAGCCGTGATGGTCGGTCCAGACATGGCCGCCTGGCAAGCGAACTTCCCGTGGGATCCGGCCCGCGAAAGCGTCACGACATTGCCGAGTGGTGTCTCAATCGTCCTGCTTGAGCGCGGGGGAGGGGAGCGCCCACCGGTCGAAGGCGAACGGGTCTCGATCCATTATGAAGGCCGTGTGGCAGCAACCAGCACTTTCTTCGACAGTTCATGGTCGCGCGGCGAGCCGACCGAATTCGCGGTCGGAGACCTGATCCCAGGCTTTAATGAGGCGCTTAAGCTGATGCATGTCGGCGATCGTGTGATCGTCCACATTCCCGCTGATCAAGCTTATGGCGATCGCGCGGTGGGCGAAGACATTCCGCCCAATTCGGATCTGATGTTCCAAATTGAGCTGTTGGATATTGCGGGCTAGTCAGCCGGACGGCGCGACACCATCATATAATTGACCTTGGTATCGTTCGACAGGCGCCACTGATCGAGTAAGGGATTGAAACTCACCCCTTGCGGCGTGTCGACGCTTAGGCCGGCTTCGCGCAATGGGGCGTCAATCTCGTCTGGTTTGAGGAATTTCTCAAACTCATGCGTGCCTTTCGGCAACCAGCCGAGCACATATTCCGCGCCAAAAATCGCCAGCGCAAAGGCTTTCGCAGTGCGGTTTAGCGTGGCGACAATCATCAGGCCGCCAGGTTTGACCAGGCTGGCGCAGTCTTTCAGGAATTGCGTCGGATCGGCAACGTGCTCGACGACTTCCAAATTCAGCACAACATCAAATTGTGGCTCGCCGCCTTCAATCAGCTCTTCGACGGTGCCGGCCCGGAAATCAATCTCCAGGCCGCTCTGCTCGGCATGTGTCATCGCGGTTTTGATGTTTGCTTCACTGGCATCCACAGACACCATGTCAGCGCCGAGGCGGCGCATCGGCTCGCTGACCAAGCCGCCGCCGCAGCCAATATCGAGGAAACGCAGGCCCTCGAATGGCTTGCGTGCATCTGGAGCAAGGTCGAAATGCGCTTCAACCGTGTCGCGAATGAAGCCAAGCCGCACTGGATTAAACTTGTGCAGCGGCCGGAACTTGCCTTTCGGGTCCCACCATTCAGAGGCCATAGCCGTGAATTTCTCGACCTCGCTCGGGTCGATACTGGGGCGGCTCGGTGAAGAGACAGCTGCTGTCATCTGTTTAGCAATCCTAATTGCGGTTTTCGGCGCGACCCTCTATGGAAGCGCCTGCTTAGTTCAGCGCAAATGGTATGATTTGACGAGGCGGCAATGGCGCGCACTGTATTGAAATTCGGCGGAACCTCTGTGGCAGATCTCGATCGGATCGCGCATGTGGCTGATATTGTTGCGCATCGCGCCGCGCAAGGCGAGAAATTAGCAGTCATCGTTTCGGCCATGTCAGGCGAAACCAATAAGCTTGTCGGGCTCGCCAAAGGCGCGGCTGGGGACGAAATTGTCGGCGATGCGTTTGATGATGAATATGATGTGGTCGTGTCGTCTGGTGAGCAAGTGACCAGCGGATTGCTGGCGCTATCCTTGCGCAAGCGCGGTCTAAACGCGCGCAGCTGGCTTGGCTGGCAAATGCGCATGCAGACCCGCGAAGGCCATGGCGCGGCCCGGATTGATGGCTTTGACGAAGATAGCGGCCTGGGGGCCGCAATCGATTTCGGCGAAGTCGCGGTGATTGCCGGCTTCCAGGGCGTCACCCAAGAGGGCCGGGTTTCAACCCTTGGGCGCGGCGGATCAGATACCACGGCGGTCGCGGTTGCGGCGGCGCTCGGCTCTGTGCCTTGCGATATTTATACTGATGTCGACGGCGTTTATACGACAGACCCTCGGATTGTGTCGCAGGCGCGCCGGCTCGAACGTGTGTCTTATGAAGAAATGCTCGAAATGGCGTCGCTCGGTGCCAAAGTCCTGCAAACGCGGTCGGTTGAGCTGGCGATGAACCATCAAGTGCCGCTGCGTGTATTATCAAGTTTCTCTGGGCCGACGGATGATAATCCGGGGACCTGGATCTGTAATGAGGATGAGATTGTGGAAAAACAGGTTGTAAACGGCGTGACTTATTCGCGCGACGAAGCCAAAATCACGCTCTATGGCATGGAAGATAAGCCCGGCACCTCAGCCAATCTGTTTGCGCTCTTGGCGCGCGAAGGCGTCAATGTCGATATGATTGTCCAGGCTAATGCCCGCGGCGAAGGCCGGGCCAATATGGTCTTCACCTGCACCAGCGGCGACAGCGAGAAAGCCCAGCGTGTGCTCGACGCCAATCGTGACACCGTCGCTTTTGACAGCATGGGCGTGAGCCGCGATGTCGCCAAAGTCTCGGTTGTCGGTGTCGGCATGAAATCGCACACCGGCGTCGCGGAAACCATGTTTGAAGCGCTGGCCACGAAGAATATCAATATCGACGTTATTTCGACCTCAGAGATCAAAATCTCTGTCTTGATCGACACCGATTATACTGAACTCGCCGTGCGCGCCTTACATACGGCGTTTGACCTTGACGCGACCTGAGTGAAGGCCCCATTTGGGCACACACATGCCTGACAGTTTTTCGATTCCGCGGCTCTTAATGAACCGATTGCGATCCGTAATGGCGGCAGATGCCGACACGGAAACGCGATTGATGAATGTCGTCCGGCTGGTCGCCGGCACGATGGTCGCGGATGTCTGCTCAATCTATCGACGAAATGACGATAACCGGCTCGAACTGATTGCGACAGAAGGGCTTCGCGAAGACGCCATACATCGGACCTTCTTGGCCATTGATGAAGGCTTGGTCGGGCAGATTGCGCAAACCGCGCAGCCCTTATCGATCCAAGATGCGCCGCGTCATCCAAGTTTCTCTTACCGGCCTGAAACCGGTGAAGATCCATATCACGCCTTTCTTGGCGTGCCGATTTTAAAGGGCGGTCGGGTGATTGGCGTCCTGACCGTGCAAAACCGGACCGAGCGGATCTATCAAGACGATGAGATTGATAGCCTCCAGACGATTGCTATGGTGTTGGCCGAAATTGTCCCGGCCTCGGAAAGCGGCGGCGGTCAAACCGATGCTGCTCGGCAAGGCCGGCCGGTCAATTTACAAGGGCGAACCTTATGCGGCGGGCTCGGCATGGGCCGCGTGGTTTTGCACGATCCGGTCATTCCGGCCGCGCGCTTTTTCGCCGAAGACCCCGCGCTTGAAGAACATCGTATTGAAACCGCGCTCGAAGAGCTGCACCTCTCGATTGATCGTTTGCTTGCTGCAGAAATTGGCGGTCTGTGGGGCGAACCGCGCGACGTGATCGAAGCCTATAAACTGCTCGCCTCGGATCCATCTTGGGCGGAGAAGTTGCGCGAAGGGGTGCGCGGCGGCCTATCCGCGGAAGCCTCGATTGATCGGTTGCGCCGAGAGCACCGCGCACGGTTTGAAAAAGTCAAAGATCCTTACTTGCGCGAACGGCTGCATGATCTCGAAGATCTCGACAACCGATTGTTGCGAATGTTGAGCGGAATGGATGCGTCTGGTGTCACCTCCGTGTCGCCTGAGAGTACGCCTGGTGTCCTGGTTGCGCGTCGTCTCGGTCCAGCAGAATTGCTGGATTATGGCAAAGCTGGCTTTGCGGCGATCATCCTTGAAGAGGTCGCCACTTCGAGCCATGCGGCGATTGTCGCGCGCGGATTGGGCATCCCGACCGTCGGCGGAATAGACGGACTGCTCACCCATGTGTCCCGCGGCGATCAGATCATTGTCGACGGCGAAGATGGTCGGGTTCATTTGCGCCCGGATGAGGACTTGCTGAAAGCCTATTCCAACCGCCAGGCGATTTTGAGCGAGCGCCAGGCCGTCTTCGCGGCGCTGCGCGGTTACGATACCAAAACGCAAGATGGCGTGCCCGTGCGCCTGATGCTAAACGCCGGTTTGGGACTGGATACTGAGCATCTCGACGGCACAGGCGCTGATGGGATTGGGCTTTTTCGCACAGAATTTCAGTTTCTGATGTCAGAGCGCTTGCCCAGTGTCACCGATCAAATCGAGCTTTATCGCCACGTGCTCGACGCGGCGGGTGATCGGCCGGTGTATTTTCGAACCTTGGATTTGGGCGGGGACAAACTGCTTCCCAATCTCAATGATGCGCGGGAAGAAAACCCAGCTTTGGGCTGGCGCTCCATTCGCTTTGCGCTTGACCGTCCCGGACTTTTCCGCCGGCAATTGCGCGCATTGCTAAGAGCCGCCGACGGCCGCCCATTGTCAGTGATGTTTCCCATGGTCACCAGCGCCCATGAGTTTCGCCGCGCGAAAGCCATGTTGCTCGAAGAATGTAACTGGAGCCAGAAACGCGGCTTTCTCGGCCCGTCAGATTTGAAAGTCGGCGCGATGTTGGAAACGCCAGCTTTCGCCTATGCGCTTGAAGATATCGCCGAAGAAGTCGACTTCGTTTCGATCGGAACGAACGATATGTTACAGTTTTTTCATGCGGCAGACCGAATGACACCATTGGTTTCTGATCGCTATCCGTTCGTCAGTCGGCCGGTCATGCGCTTTTTGGCACAGGTTTTTGAAACCTGTTCGCGCCTCGGTGTGCCAGTTTCGATCTGCGGCGAAGGCGCGGGGCGACCGCTGGAGGCCCTGTGTTTATTGGGCTTGGGCTATCGCAGCCTGTCTATGCCGGGCGGCGGGATCGGGCCTGTGAAGCGGATGTTGCGATCTTTAGACTTAGAAAAATTCGGTCCGGCTTTTGCACAGTTACTGCAAAATCGTGAGCCTGCATTGCGTAACGGAGTGTTAGAGCTTGCCGCTGTACAAGGTATAATTCTAAACGATGTCTGACGCGAAATCTGAAAACAAAATGGCTTTAAGCGATACGGGGACAGTTGAAGCAGACGAACAGCCAGTTGAGCTGACCGTCGGCGCACGCCTGTCTCAAGCGCGGGAAGCTTTGGCGTTGGAACTGCGCGACGTCGCTGACAAAACCAAGCAATCTCAAGACACGCTCGCAGCATTGGAGAGCATGGAAACGGCGCATATTCCGGCAAGCATTGTGCGCCTGCAGGCGAAGAGCTATGCGCGGTTCCTAGGATTGCCGGAAGAAGAAATCGCCTCCGGCTATGCGGAAGGGCGCGGGTCGACCAATGCCAGCGCGATGCCGAACGAAGTGATGGCGCCGCAACGGTCCCGCAAGACCATGATAATGGGCGGCGCAGCGGTTGCACTGGTCGTCATCCTGGCTGGCGGCGCGACGCTGCTGTTTCAAGATGGCGGCTCTGAGACAACTGACCCGCTGGCTATCTCAGCCCGGCTCTCGCCAGCTTATGCGGCGGTCAGTGATATTGATGAATTCGCAGCGCCAACTCGAGAAGACTTTGCGATCCAAGCCAAGAAACGCGCCTGGATCGAAGTGCGGGGTTCTGATGGCACGGTCTTTCGGAACCGCGAAATGGCCGCGGGTGAAACCTATTTCCCGCGCACCGGGGCAGGGTGGACGATTACCGTTCGGGACGCAGGCGCGTTTGATTGGCAGCTCGGCAATCTCGCGGTCGAAGCCATTGGTGAAGATCAACAAGCGCTCTATTCGGTGAGCGTTGATGCGGCTTTGGCCTCAGCCATTGCGGCGCGGTCTGCCGCCCTCGCAGAAGCCCCCGGCGGGCGAGAGCAGCGTCGCTAGATAATACCCCAAGACAATATCGCCCATAAAAAAACCGCGCCCTGAAGCGCGGTTTTCTATTTTGGGAACTCATCCAGCGATTAGTCGTCGCTGTTCAGCTCTTTTTGCAGCAGCAACTGTTCGCCAACATTTTGATAGTGGCCATTGTCATCGCCGGGCGAGAGCGTTGGGCGACAGCCAGGAGAACAATCATACGTAAAGTTCGAG
The DNA here is from genome assembly GCA_039822145.1 of Pseudomonadota bacterium. GTDB lineage: Bacteria > Pseudomonadota > Alphaproteobacteria > Caulobacterales > Hyphomonadaceae > Henriciella. Next base: position 348,056 of record JBCBMU010000001.1, read on the forward strand.
CCGGCGCGTTTGACGCTAACCCAAGTCGCGGTGTTTGCGGTCACGATCACGTCTGAAGAGTGGATCGTATTCCCATTGACGTCGAAAATCATCAAATTGGTTGTGCCATATGATTTTCCAGTCACGAAAAGAAGCGTATCATCATGCACCGCGACATCAGCAATATTCGGGTTACCGATAATCACGCTATCGGCATTTGTTGTCAGCTTAATCGCTTTGGCTTTACCCGCTTCGACAGTGATATGGCCGGCTTGTGCGGCGAGAGAGAATGCGACGGCTGCGCCAGCGCAGAATGCGGTTTTCATCCAAGACATAGGGCAACCTTTCCAAACAGTTGAAAAGAGTTCTGCCTGAAAGAGGTTAGTCGTTTCCTAATGCAATCGCTGGCTTTTTAGATCCGCGTGGTTTTGCCATCGGATTATGGTGACTCGACTCTTAATACTTTGATGTGGATTAATCGGATCCGTTTACGTGAGATTTAGACCCGTTTGGTAGAGACCAATCTCGTCTGGAGCAGTCCAGGCAATCGTTGGGGACGACAACGAAACCTGCATGGTGGGAGTCCCAAATGCAAACTACTGAAACCCTAGAAAACCAAGATGTTCACGCAGACTGCCCAGCAGCAGTTACGACTGAGTCTTCGAAAACAACCTATCTGAAGTCTCTGAAGGCTAAATTAGAGTCAGGCGCGACCGCGATTGAGTACGCGTTGATGGCCTCTCTGATCGCTGTTGCAATCATTACCGCCGTAACGACGCTCGGTGACGGTGTTGGCGCTACGTTTGATGAAGTATCGGCGCAGCTGAGCTAATCGTTTTTGCAACCGCCAGGATAGCCTGGCGGTTGCTTAAAGGTTAAACCGATGTGGTGTCGATCGCTCTTTGCCGTCCTTAAACGTGACGTCGCTGGCGCCACGGCCATAGAATATGCCTTAATCGGTTCGCTTATTGCTTTGGTGCTCGTCAGTGCGCTTATAAATATTGGAAATAAGGTAAAAGCTCCAATGAACAGCGTGAGTGCACAACTTCGCTAGGCACGCAGATTACGCGCGCACATGAAAACACCATTCGGCTCAACGCGTTTGAGTCAAATGACAAACGGGCGGGGACGAAACCGTCTAAGAAAACTTACCCCAGGAACGCTGCCCGCGAGGGTTAACGAGACCTTGTTGAATCTTCAGGATTTTTCCGAGTTGATTCACGGGATTTTTAATGCTGTGCGGTATTACGATCCCTGTTCCGGGGACAAACCCAAGAAAACTTCCGGGACGTCTACAACCTGCATAGTGGGAGTTTCCAATGCGTAAGTTTTTTCAGAATGAGTCTGGTGCAACTGCAATCGAATACGGTCTTATCGCTGCCCTGATCGCTGTTGCGATCATCGGTGCCGTAACGACACTCGGTACAAGCACTTCTGCAACCTTCAACAAAGTTTCTGCTCAGCTGGGCTAAGACTTTTAAAAGGTTGGCCGAAATGGCTACGAAGCCGCTGGGTTCGCCCAGCGGCTTCTTTTATTTTGGCCATCAAGTGATCCTTAAGTCCTTTGCTTTATCCACGCCAGAAATATCCGGTTCTGGAGAGTCACCACCATGATCATTTCGCTGTTCGCGATGAGCTTTTTCGCCCTCTGCCTATTTGCTGCACTTATTGATATTGAAACCCTGACCATTCCGAATTGGCTGAATGGTTGGTTGGCATTTCTATTTGTACCCGCTGCAATCTTAGTTGCGCCCGGTTGGGAAACGGTTGGCTGGCATTTGCTGGTTGGCGCAATCGCATTCGCCATTTCAGTCGCGCTATTCTTCCTTGGCGCTTATGGCGGCGGAGATGCGAAATTTATCCCAGGCGTTTTATTGTGGGTTGGCCCGGCCGGGGTTGCGCCTTTCTTGGTCGCGATGGCGCTGGCTGGCGGTGTGTTGACGATTTTAGTCGTGATGTCGCGAGGATTAATGCCGCGCGGTGTTACTCCGGGCTTTGGCGTCGCAACCTTCGAAGACCGCAAAGGTGTTCCTTACGGCGTGGCGATCGCAGCCGGTGCATTTTATGCCGCGCCAGCCTCTCCATTCCTTGCTGAATTCTTAAACCAAATCGCTCGATTCAATTAACCATGCTTTAGCTTCGGCGTGAAATATTCGCCAATAGATCCCCGTCCTTCATTCGGGGGCGGAGTAAGTAAAAGAAGGCGCTTTCCATGTCACCTATGCGGCTCATCATTCTAGCAGTAGCGCTGATCGCAGCGATTGCAGCAGCCTTCTTGGTCAGAGGCATTGCCAATCAACAGCCGGGCACAAATGTTGGTCCGGCGCAGACCGTTGAAAAAATTGTCGAAGTGGAAGTGTCCCAGCAAAAAGTCTTGGTCGCGAAAACCGACCTTAAGGTTGGGACCTTGTTGACCCCAGATGAGTTTCGCTGGGCCAACTGGCCTGAGTCGACCATCAACCCGGCTTACTACACCCAAGATGTCGCGCCAGATTCGATGGAAGAGCTGACCGGCAGCGTTGTGCGCTCTGCGATGTACGCCGATGAGCCGATCATGCCGCAAAAAATCGTACAAAAAGGCGATACTGGTTTTATGGCGGCGCTGCTCGGGCAAGGCATGCGCGCGATGACCATCGAAATCTCGCCTGAATCCGCATCGGCCGGCTTTATTCTACCAGACGACCGCGTCGATATTATTCTGACGGAACTGATTGAGTTTAATGGCGATGAAGACTTACCGCCGCAATTGGTGACGCACACGATTATGGAAAATACCCGGGTCATTGCGATCGACCAGACTTTTGGCGACGTTGACGGCATTCCAACCCTCACCGGCTCAACCGCGACCATGGAAATTTCCCAGGAACAGGCGGAGCTGCTGGCCAATTCGCAACGTTCCGGGACCCTGTCACTGACGCTGCGCAGCGCCGCGGATGCTGGCTTTAATGACGGCGAAGCCCTCGCGAACCGGACGCTGCTCGATGATCTCGAGAGCGGTGGCCGCAAAGTGATGATTTATCGAAGCAACAAGGTCGAGGCGGGAGGCAGCTAATGAGGCTCACTCAGCAAATGTTCCGAAGTTCGGCCATAGCGCTGGCGCTTTGCACCGCGCCTTTGGCGGTCTCGGCGCAAACACAGGATGCTAACCCAATGGGCGTTAGCACATTGGAGCCGGGAGATACGGCTGTCACGCGCGAGCTCAAGCTCGGGGTTGATAAGTCGATTATCGTCGACTTGGATCGACCGGCATCTGATCTCATCATTACCAATCCAGAGATTGCCGATGCGACGGTACAAACCGCCAATCGGATTATTTTCCGAGGTATTCAAGCCGGCCGCACCAATGCTTTCATCTTTGATATTCAAGGTCGCCCTTTGCTGAACTTGGAAATCGAAGTCGATCTCGATACCAAAGCGATCAATGATTTAATCGCTCGCTATGTTCCGGGAGCCAGAGTTAACGTCGCCAGTGCGAACAGCAATTTGGTGGTGTCAGGGAACGTCGCAAACTTGTCTGAATCAGATCAGGTGATGCGCCTGGTCAATGCCTATTTGCCAGGCCGCGGTCCGAACGGCGAAGAAGTCAGCGTTATTAATATGATGACCGTCCGCGCTAAGGACCAGGTCATGCTTGAGGTCCGCATCGTTGAGATGCAGCGCTCGGTGATCAAGCAATTAGGTATCAACCTCGAAGGCGCGACAGCGTTTGGGGATCTCGCGTCGATTAGCGATATTCCGCTTTTCGCGGACGTTGCTGATGACGGCATTGATGCGATTGTGAATACGGGCGAGACGACCATCGGTCCTGCTACGCCATTCTCCAATACCATTGGCGTGGCCTCCTCGACCAGTTTTGGCATTCAAGGCGAGTCTTTGGGCGGACTAGGGCTCGATCTAGGATATACAAATTATGTCGGCGGTGCTGAGCAGTCTTCGGCTGGGACCGCGATTGACGCCTTGGAGCGGATCGGCGTGGTGAAAACACTTGCTGAACCAAACATTATGGCGACCTCAGGGGAGAGCGCCAACTTCCTCGCCGGGGGGGAATTCCCAGTTCCCGTGGCGCAAGATGAAGATGGCATCACGGTTGAATTTAAACCTTACGGCGTCGGGCTCGCCTTTACGCCAGTTGTCTTGTCGGAAGGCCGGATCTCTCTGAAAATTTCAACTGAAATCTCCGAATTGTCCAACCTTGGCGCGTTCCAGGGGACATCGACGGTGTTCAGAAACGCAGACGGCACGCTAACAACCGTGCCAGGACTGACCATTCCAGCCTTGGTTGTTCGCCGCGCAGAGAGCGTCGTCGAATTGCCGTCCGGCGGGTCGACTATGCTCGCAGGCCTGATTCAGACGCGCACACGTCAGATGCTTGACCAGCTTCCAGGCCTTAAAAAGCTGCCTATTCTTGGCGCCTTGTTCCAGTCGCGGGACTTTGAAAATCAAGAAACCGAACTGGTTGTTATTGTCACGCCCTATCTGGTCGACCCGGCTAAGAAAGATGAGCTTGCAACGCCAGCAGATGGCTATGTGAATGCATCTGACCCGCAGTCCATCTTCTTCGGAAAACTGAACGCTCAGTACGCTGAGCCGGGCAAAGGTTTGTCGAAAGAGAACTACACCGCGCCTGTAGGCTTTATTGAGGAATAGTCGCTGCTATGACACATAAGAATACACCGATTTTTCTAGCCCTTGCTTGTGGCGCTGCACTCGTATCGGGCTGCCAGTCCGACGGCCCCCCGAGCCATGTTCCGGTCGAATATTTCGATGGCACTGAACTTGATCGCCATGAAATTGGCGTTGTCGCCCATAAAGAATATCTCGAAGTCCATCTCGATGCCCGCGATACTCAATTGCGGGTGTCTGAAGTGATGAAAGTTCGCTCGTTCTTGAATCAGTACACAGATGTTGGCCACGGACCGCTGGTCATTTCGATGCCAAAAAGCGCTGAAAATCCGCAACTCGCTGTTGGCGCTGTTGCCGAAATTCGCGAATTCGCATGGGAGGCTGGCGTCGATTACGAAACCATTCTCGGCGCTGCTTATGATGCCTCGGGCCGGGCAGAAACGCCGGTCGTCATGGCTTTCAAAACCTATAAAACCACAAAGCCCGATTGCCCCAGCCTGGCGGAAATTGACTTCGCCAATGCGGTCTCAAACAATGTGCTTCCATCCCTTGGATGCGCCGTGCGCACGAATATGGCGGCGATGATCGCGGAGCCAGCAGACTTGCTCGGTACGCGCGAACTGGATGACGGCGATTTGAACCGTTGGCAGGTCCAATTGGATCTGTGGCGCCAAGGACAATCTACAATTTCGGCTCGAGGCGAAGGCGAAAGCACGCAAATCTCGACTGCGGTTCAGTAATCGCAGCTTAGTGTAAGTAAGGAGAGAAGTGAAATGTCGAACGATAACGCTCTTTTCGAAGACGACTTCGATATGGACTTCGATGATGATTTAGACTCGGCTTTGGCAACCGTGATCGATGATCCAGCGGAACCAGCTGTGGTCGATCTCGAGGCGCCGATGAAAGAACTGTCGGACTTTGATCCAGACGCTGACCCTGGCTTTGACGCGCCGATTACGGTCGCGGACTTTGATGATGGTGGCTCACGTGCCATCCCAGCGATTGCGGCCATGGCCTTTTGTGAAACATCGCGTACGGCGGCTCTGATCAATGCCGTTGCCGGGGATCGCCGGATGCAGCAAGCAACCGTGCAAACGCAAACCGGTGGTTTGCAAGCGGCGATTGCTTACTTAATCGAAAACCCAACTCCAAACCTACTCATTTTAGAATCGTCTGCCAGTAATGCGCAGATGGTCGCTCAGATTGATGAGCTCGCCTCGCATTGCGATGAAGGCGTGCAAGTCATGGTCATCGGCAACACCAATGACATTTCGCTTTACCGGCAGCTTATGGCGCGCGGCGTTAGCGAATATTTGGTGCCACCACTTGCACCTGTACAGGTCGTACGCTCAATCAGCCAATTGTTTGCCGACCCTGACGCACCGTTCGTCGGCAAGTCGATTTCTGTGATCGGCGCCAAAGGCGGCGTTGGTGCGTCGACGATCGCCCATAACTTGGCCTGGGCCTTGTCTGAGAGCGCGAATGTGAACACTGCGCTGATCGATTTAGATCTGTCCTTCGGCACCACCGCGCTGGATTTCAACCACGAAAACCAGCAAACTGTCGCGGATGCGCTGCTTGCGCCAGAACGTGTTGACGATGCTGTGGTCTCAAAACTGCTCGCAAAAGTGACAGACAAACTGTCGCTCTTCACGGCGCCAGCGTCTGTTTCGCAGATTATGGACATTCCGCCAGAATCTTACGCTTCGATTATCGACACCGTCCGCCGAGTGATGCCGTATGTCGTTCTCGACTTGCCGCATACATGGTCGGAATGGACCTACAATACTTTGCTCGGATCTGATGAAGTGATCATGATTTGCCAGCCCGACCTCGCGTCGCTGCGCAATGGTAAAAACATGCTCGACGAGCTGAAATCGCAACGTCCAAACGACACGCCACCTAAGCTCATCATCAATATGATGGGCGTGCCGAAGCGGCCAGAGATTCCAACCAAGGATTTCGCCGCTGCGATTGAGGTGGATCCATCCATCGTTCTGCCATTTGACCCACAACTCTTCGGGACGGCATCGAACAATGGGCAAATGATTTCTGAAACAGATCCTGCGGCGGAAGCTTCTTCAGCAATTGATCAACTGGCGGGTGAACTTTCTGGGCGCGAAATTGTCGCTCAGCAAAAGTCACTGCTCAGCAAATTGCTCGGAAAGTAAGGATAGAGGTAAGGGCTTAAGATATGGCATTTGGCAAACGATCGGCTGGACCGATACAAGCAAGACCCGCTGCTAAAGTTGCCGCGCCTGACGCTCCAAAAGCGGCAGTTAAAAAGCCTATTGCGCAAGCGCCAAAACCGCCTGTGCAAGCCAAAGAAAAACCAAAACCAGCGGCCGTAAAACCGCCGGCAGCGTTGCCGGAAGAGACGATCACAAACGTTAATGACCGTTCGGAAGAGTATTACGCTACCAAAACGACGATTTTTAACGCCCTGATCGATACCATTGATTTGGGCCAACTGGCGCAGCTCGATCAAGAGAGCGCCCGCGAAGAAATTCGTGATATCGTTGTTGAAATCATTGCGATTAAAAACGTCGTGATGTCGATTTCTGAGCAGGAACACTTGCTCGACGATATTTGTAATGACGTCCTCGGTTATGGCCCACTTGAGCCGCTTCTGGCGCGCGATGATATCGCGGATATCATGGTGAACGGCGCCGACACTTGCTATATCGAAGTCAACGGCAAGATTGAGCGCACCAATATTCGGTTCCGCGACAATGCCCAGCTGATGAATATCTGCCAGCGCATCGTCAGCCAAGTTGGCCGCCGGGTCGATGATGCGAGCCCGATTTGTGACGCGCGTCTGCTTGACGGATCTCGTGTCAACGTGATCGCACCGCCGCTGTCGATTGACGGGCCCGCACTGACCATTCGAAAGTTTAAAAAGGACAAGCTGAAACTGTCCGACTTGGTGAACTTCAAGTCAATTTCAGAATCGGGCGCTGAGATCCTGCGGATTATCGGGCATGCCCGCTGTAACGTCTTGATTTCCGGCGGTACAGGTTCTGGTAAGACGACGCTGCTGAACTGTTTAACTGGCTTCATTGAGCCTGGCGAGCGCGTCATTACCTGCGAAGACTCGGCCGAATTGCAATTGCAACAGCCGCACGTTGTGCGCCTCGAAACCCGCCCGCCAAATATTGAAGGATCGGGCGAAATTACGATGCGTGATTTGGTCAAAAACTGTCTGCGGATGCGTCCTGAGCGGATCATCGTGGGCGAGGTTCGTGGACCCGAAGCGTTCGATCTCTTGCAGGCGATGAATACGGGTCACGACGGTTCCATGGGCACGCTCCACGCTAACAGCCCGCGTGAGGCCCTGTCGCGGGTTGAGTCAATGATCACAATGGGCGGCTTCAGCCTGCCTGCGAAAACCATTCGCGAAATGATTGTCGGCTCGGTTGATGTCGTGGTTCAGGCCTCGCGTCTGCGCGACGGTTCGCGTCGCATCATGTGTGTTACAGAAGTGATGGGCCTCGAAGGTGATACCATCGTTCTGCAGGACATTCTCAAATATGAGATTGATGGCGAAGACGATGATGGCAAGATTATCGGCAGCCATCGCGGCACGGGAATCGGTCGCCCGAAATTCTGGGAACGCGCGCAATATTACAATCTTGAACGCGATCTCGCGACCGCTCTGGATGAGTTGGACTAATCATGGATTTGAGTGGTGACCTCCTTCTTTATGTGATTGGCGGACTTGCCTTTCTGGTAATCGCTGGGCTTGGCTTTGCTTTCACTGGCGATGGCGGCAGCGAAAAAGCCTCAAAGCGGGCGCGCCAATTGGCGGCGAATGAAACGCCGGGCCGGCGCACGGGGCGATCAGATCCAAACGCGGCGCGAAAAAAGCAAACGCAGCAAATGCTGAAAAAGCTGCGCGAACAGGATGAAACGCGACGCAAGTCTTTGGTCGCCAATGATATTCAGTCCAAGATTAATCAAGCCGGCCTTGAAATGCCGGCGCAAACGTTCTGGATTATTTCAATTTTGCTCGCGGTTATGGCTGCATTCGGAACCTGGTATTCCGGCGCCGAAGGACCGCCAATGATCCTGGGCTTCCAATTTAAATCACAACCCACAATGATTGCGCTGGCCGCTTTTGTCGCCGGCGTTGGTCTGCCCCGTTTCGTGCTCGGTTTCCTGACTAAAGGCCGTAACAAAAAGCTGATGAACCAATTCGCCGATGGCATTGACGTGATTGTTCGAGGCGTCAAATCGGGTCTGCCGCTGACCGAGTGTTTGCGCATCATCGCCGTCGAAAGCCCAGCGCCGCTCGGTCCAGAGTTTAAACTGCTGACCGACAATTTGCAGATGGGCATGACGACAGAACGCGCCCTGCAACAATTCTATAAGCGGGTACCGTTGCCGGAAGTGAACTTCTTCGTGATCGTGTTGTCCATTCAAGCAAAAGCCGGTGGTAACTTATCAGAAGCGCTCGGCAACTTGTCGATCGTTATTCGCTCACGAAAGATGATGCGTGAGAAGATTAAAGCGCTGTCGGCGGAAGCCAAAGCTTCGGCTTATATCATTGGCAGCTTGCCATTTGCGGTCGGCTTCATGGTCTATATGACCACGCCATCTTACATTTCCGAGCTGTGGACAAGTTCAGGCGGACATACCGTCTTATTTGTCGGGTTCTGTCTCTATTCCATTGGCATCGCAGTAATGCGCAAAATGATCAGTTTCGATTTTTAGGAGGCGGCTATGAACGAATTTGCTCAAGCGCTTAGCGACCCAGCCTCTCTCTTATCGATGGCCGTTGCCGTGGCCATGTTTATGACAGTTGTCGGGGTCATGTTGCCGGCTTTGAAAGGCGACAAGCTCGAAACCCGCCTTAAGCAAGTGTCGTCGCACCGTGAAAAGTTACGCCGTGCCAGCCGTGCGAACCTGGAACAAACAGGACTAAAGCGCGAAGCCAAGGGCACGATCAACGATATTACGCAAAAGCTCGACCTCCAAAAAATGCTGGAGGATCCGAACATTGCAGCCAAGCTTGAACAGGCTGGCTTGCGCGGTCCGCGCCCGCTGACGATTTTCTACTTCTGCCGCTTCGCGCTGCCGTTTGCCGGTGCCGTGCTGATGTTCCTCTACATCTTCTTCGTCAATGATTTCGGTCTGGCGGCGAATATGAAATATGGCAGCATCCTGGTCGGCGCCGCGGTCGGCTTCTATGCGCCGAACCTTTATGTCGGCAATATTGCTGCAAAGCGTCAGCAATCCATTATGCGCGCATTTCCAGACGCTTTGGACATGATGCTGATTTGTGTTGAATCCGGTATGTCGATTGAGATGGCGTTCGCTAAAGTCGGGGCTGAGATTGGAACCGCGTCGCCTGAGCTCGCTGAAGAATTGCAGCTGACTACGGCTGAGCTGTCCTACTTACAAGAGCGCCGTTTAGCATATGAAAACTTGGCCCGCAGAACCGGTCACGAGGGCGTCAAAGCCGTGACCATGGCTCTAACGCAAGCTGAACGCTATGGTACGCCGCTCGGCGATGCGCTGCGTGTTATGGCGAAAGAAAACCGCGATATGCGGATGTCAGCGGCTGAGAAAAAAGCTGCGGCCTTGCCAGCGCAGTTGACGGTACCGATGATCCTATTCTTCTTGCCCGTGCTCTTCCTTGTGGTGCTTGGTCCAGCAGTGATCAAAGTCATGCGGATGCAGAACGAATAAGGGTTTCAGCAATTCGCCCGACCGCGCCGCGTCTTCGTATGCGCGCTTTCACACCTCAGTTTTTGATGTCGAAAAGGGGCGTTACAGCCCTTGTGCTCCGCGCAGGGCCGGGCGTAGCAATGGTGCCGGATCTGCGGCTTCTGAATCGCCCGCAAGGCTCGGCTCTGGCGTGATCTCGCGATTGGCCTGCGTCGGCTCGCTCATGCTTTCTGAGGCAACAGCGGCTTCAGGCACTGCGGGCATCTCTTGCGCTGCCGCCGGGGTGCGTTCCAAATCGATAAGTACATCACTAATATTGCGCAAGTTCTGCGTATTGCTGCCGGGCGCAATCATTTCCTGGAGGGCGTTTTGGTTGGCTGTGATCGACCGGCGCGGCGCGGTTGGATCCACGGCCGCCATTTCATCATAGCGGCCTTGTAGGCCAAGGATCAAAGCCAGGTTCTGGCGCACGCGAATGTCGGCACCAGGCAGCTCTGCTGCTTTGCGGAGCGCCGCTTCCGCCTCGCTCAGGCGACCGGTAAGGGCCAAAGACAAGCCATAATTGCTTAGTGTCGACACACGATTTGGATCGCGCTGTAGGGCAATTTCATAAGCCTCTTGGGCTTTTTGATGTTCTTCCATTCGGTCCAGCGCAACACCTAGGGCGGCCAATGGCGCAGCTTCCGTTTCGGGAGACAGATTGGCGCTGCGTAAGAAAGCCTGCGCGGCGCGCTGCGGCTCATTTTGCTTCATCAGTGTTCGACCATATTCCAAGAAGAGCTCATGGCTTGTGGGATGAAGCGGAACTGAAACCGTCACGATATCGCGGATGCGATCATAGCTGCCAATGCCGCGCAGAGCGCGAATGAAAGACACCGTTGTTTCGAGACTGTCGCTATTCTTTTGATACTCATTCGACCAGAACGCTGCGCGCGTCACAGGATCAGAGCGCTCAGCGAGGGCAATTTCTTCGGCAGTCGCAGGTTTAAGCGCCTCGGCGATGGCATCTTGATAAGCTTGCTCTTCGCTGGTCAATTCCGGGGCCGCCGGGGAGCTCGCGCACGCCGTGCTGGCCGCAATCGCAATTGCGGGAAGTGCAGCTTTGAGAATTTTCGCTCTGGACATTTTGCAGGCTCCGGGGCTGTTTGTGCGCCGACCATGCCCCAGCCCTGGTCAAGACAAAGTTAACATTCCTGCCTTTTTAATTAACTTGTGTGGATCCTTTTATGCCTAAACATTCCGCTCTCATTCCCGTCGCCACCGATGCTGCGCCTGTCTTTCTGTTGCGGACTGAAGATTGGCAGAGCGATTTGGATCTCCCGGCTGATCTTCTCGCCTTAGCTAAGGCGCAAAAGTTCAAAGGCGCGGCGGGGCAAATGGTTTTGAGCGCGGCCCCAGATGGCACGGTTTCGGGCGTTTTGTTTGGCGTTGGTCAAGGCACAGACGCACTGGCGGTCGCTGCGCTTTCAGCAAAGCTTCCAGCCGGCGATTATCAGATCGTGCGCGCGGCGGATTACACGCCCGCGCAATTGGCTGCGGCTTGGGCGGATGGTGCCTACCGGTTTGATAAATATCTGTCTGAAAAAGCCGATCCACCGAGATTGGTCGTTGGCGAAGACGCAGACGGCGACGCAGCCATTCGCGAGGGGGTTGCGATTTACCGCCTCCGCGATCTCGTCAACACTCCAGCGGAAGATATGGGCCCGCCACAAATCCAAGGGACGATTAGCGATCTTGCCGAACGCTATGGCGCGGCGCTGGAAACCGTGATTGGCGATGCCTTGCTTGAGCAGAACTATCCCATGGTCCACGCAGTTGGGCGCGCAGGTCCAGAAGCGCCGCGGATCTCAGAGCTTAGCTGGGGCGACCCAAGTCATCCTCAGCTCGCGATTGTTGGCAAAGGCGTCGCGTTCGATACAGGCGGACTGAACCTCAAAACCGGCAATTATATGCGGTTGATGAAAAAGGATATGGGCGGCGCGGCGCACGCGATCGCATTGGCGGAATTGGTCATGGGTGCGGATTTACCCGTCTATTTGAAACTCTATGTCCCGGCGGTTGAGAACGCAATTTCAGGCGATGCGTTCCGGCCCGGCGACGTGTTGTCGAGCCGCAAAGGCTTGAGCGTTGAGATTGACAATACCGACGCCGAAGGCCGTCTGATCCTGGGCGACGCTCTCACTCGTGCCTGCGAAGAATCCCCCGAGCTGCTGATTGATTTTGCCACGCTGACCGGCGCGGCTCGCGTCGCGCTCGGACCAGATCTCGCGCCTTATTACACTGATGATGACACGCTCGCTGCACAGATTGCCGAGGGCGCTCGCGAAAGCGGGGATCCAGCCTGGCGCATGCCGCTTTGGGCGCCGTATAAAGCTATGTTGAAAAGCCCGATCGCGGACCTGGTGAACAGCGCGTCTGGTGGCATGGCGGGGTCGATCACGGCGGCGATTTTCCTCAAGCAATTCGTCGACGCGAAATCCTGGGTGCACTTAGATGTTTGGGCCTGGCGAGAAGGCAAATATGGACGTCCGGCGGGCGGCGCGGCATGCGGCCTTCGGGCGATGTGGCAAATGCTGAAAAAGCGTTACAGCTAACGCGCGTCGCTGAAAACATAGCGCGGGCCTGCACCAAAGCGGACAGCGCGGTCGTCTGGATTGTAGAGTTGGCAGGCCTTTAAAGACAAACACCCGCAGCCAATGCAGCCATCAAGATTGTCACGCATGCGTTGCATCAGGGCGATGCGCTCGTCCAGGGTCGCGCGAAACTGACGGCTAATCTTAGCCCAGTCGGCCTTCGTGGGTGTGCGCGCTTCGGGCAGGCTCGCCATGACCTCTTTGATTTGGTCAATCGAAAGCCCGATTTGCTGGGCGATTAGAATGAAAGAGAGGCGACGTATATCAGCGCCGGTATAGCGGCGTTGATTGCCAGCATTGCGATCTGGCGAGATCAGGCCTTTTTTCTCGTAAAATCGAATGGCCGAGACAGTTAGCCCCGTTCGCCCTGCTAAATCCCCAATTGAGAGCCCGCGTTTCATCGCCATAATCGCCTCCAAAAAAAGACCTTGACCTAAACTTAGGTTTAGGAATTATACCAATGTCTCCGAACAGTCTATGAAGGAGATGAAAATGACCAAGGCTATTCTCGAACACGTCAATATGACGGTCAGTGATCCTGATAAAACAGCCGAAATGCTACGCGACCTGTTTGGCTGGACGATCCGCTGGAGCGGCGATTCCATCCATAATGGTCGCTCAGTCCATGTCGGCAATGAGGCTGACTATGTGGCGCTTTACAGCGTGGGGGCGCCGCGCCCTCTCGGCGAGACTGAAAATTACCGCTTGGCCGGCGCCGTCAATCATCTCGGCATTTTAGTCGATGACCTCGCCGCCGCGGAACAGCGCATTCTCGAATATGGGATCAAAACCCACAGCCATCAGACCTATGAGCCCGGCAGCCGGTTTTACTTTCATGATCATGACGGCATTGAATATGAAGTGCTTAGCTATGCCTGATGTGTGGCACTGGGGTGACGCGTAGGCGGCTCAAAACGGCGGGACGCTGCGTTATGCTAAGCTTTCAATCGATCGTGACTCGCCAAGCGCCAGAACTGAGCTAAGCTCACCTCCAAGTTATGAGGGTACCTAAGATCATGCTCAAGCGATGGATCGCCATTGGCGCCGTTTCGATCGGACTAAGCGCCTGCGTGAGTGCGGATGTTGAGTCCGCCAGCGCGCCGTCTCTAAAACCCAGCAAAGTGGAAGCCGAGACTGCAGAAGCGCCGCCAGAGCCGATCCTCGGCCCAGGCGACCGGATGCCGTCCGGTCGAACTCTCGGCACGCGCTCCGCTGTGGTCGCGCCCAACGCAGCTGCAGCGACGGCACACCCGCTGGCGACACAAACAGCGCTTGACGTGATGAAGCGCGGCGGCACCGCAATGGATGCGGCGATTGCTGCGAATGCGATGCTTGGCCTGGTGGAGCCGACCGGCAATGGCATTGGCGGCGATCTTTACGCCATTGTCTGGGACCCTGAGACGGCGCAGCTTTATGGCTATAATGGCTCTGGTCGCTCGCCGATGGGCGCAAGCCTGGACGATATGCAAGCCAAAGCGGACGCGTTCATGGATGGCGAAGAAATCCCGCCTTTCGGTGCCGCGCCGGTGACTGTTCCGGGCACAGTCGAAGCCTGGGGCGCCTTGCATGAGCGCTTCGGCAAACTCCCGTTCAGCATGCTGATGGAACCAACCATTCGCTATGCCCGCAATGGTGCGCCTATTCCGGAAGTCATCGCGTATTATTGGCAATTCGGCCCGCGTCGCTTCGAACCCGCAGCCGAAAGTGGTATGCTCGAAGAATATGCCAATGCCAAAAAGACCTATTTCTCGCCAGCGCCGGTTGAAGGCTCTTTGTTCCGCAATCCAGATCTCGCCAACACGCTTGAACGGATTGCTTATGCCGGACCGGAAGATTTCTATACTGGCCAAATCGCGCAGACCATGGGCGACTATTTCGAGCGTATTGATGGCTATTTGCGGTTTGAGGATTTTGCCGCACATGATGGCGAATGGGTCGATCCGCTCTGTGTCGAATATCGCGAGCTGGTAAAGCTTTGCGAACTCGGCCCTAACACGCAAGGCGTGGCTGCGCTGCAAATGCTGCAAATGCTCGAACGGTTTGACTTGCGTAGCATGGGCTATGGCTCAGCCGACAGCCTGATGGCGCAAGTTGAAGCCAAACGGCTCGCCTTTGCCGATCGTGCTGCGGGCTATGCAGACGAAGCCTTTAGCGGGATTGATCCGGAAGTCTTCATTCGCCCCGGCTACAATGCCAAACGCGGCGAAGCGATTGATTTGGGGCAAGCCATGGCCCCGCCTGCGCCGGGTTATGCCGATGCCGATGCCAAGCTTGAAGACGGCGATACGACCTACCTCACCGTGACCGACAAGAATGGCATGATGGTCTCTCTGATCCAATCCAACTATCGCGGTATGGGCTCTGGCCTCGTCGCGGATGGATTGGGCTTCATGTTCCAAGATCGTGGTCAGCTGTTTAGCCTCGACCCAGAGCACCCGAACGTGTTCGAACCTGGAAAACGCCCATTCCACACGATCATTCCGGCCTTTGCGTTTAAGAAGAATATGCCAAGCTGCCAGACAGCTGCGGTCGCTCCGGAGGCGGCGTGCCCGTATGAGCCGTGGCTCAGCTTTGGTCTGATGGGCGGCGGCATGCAGCCGCAAGGCCATGTTCAAGTGATCCTCAATCTGATCGACTTCGACATGGGCCTCCAAGAAGCCGGAGATGCTGCGCGCTGGGAACATCGCGGCGGCTGTGAGCCAACAGATGGCCTAACCGGTGATGCGTGCGAGAGTGATATGGGCACCGTATATTTTGAAAGCGGCATTCCGATCGAAGCCCGCGCTGAGCTTGAACGCCGCGGACACAGTGTTGAATGCTGCCGCGCGAATGGCGGCGGCTATCAAGCGATTATGCGCGATTTTGACAGCGGCGCTTGGATCGCGGCGACTGAAATGCGCAAGGATGGTAATGCTGACGGCTACTAACTGGACCGCCCCGCGATGACGGGCCATATCCGGGATCATGGAAGCGTTTGCGAACCTGCTTGAGCGTTTGCTCTTAACCCCGTCGCGCAATGGGAAGCTGGCGTTGATGGCGAATTACTTTGCCACAGTGCCAGATCCCGAGCGGGGCTGGGCGCTGGCGGCGCTGACCAATGAAATCGACTTGCCGGGGGTCAAAGCCGGACTGATCCGACGTCTCGTCGAGCGCAAAGTCGACCATGAACTGTTTCGCTTATCCTATGATTATGTCGGCGACTTGGCCGATACGGTTAGCTTGATCTGGCCGGCTGAACACGGCGCCAATTATGTGCCAACGCTGAGCGAAGTTGTTGCTGGCCTATCGGACGCGACCAAAGCAGAAGGTGAACGCCTGATCGAAGCCTGGCTGAATGCGCTTGATGCGCGAGGCCGTTGGGCGCTACTGAAATTGGTCACAGGCGGCTTGCGCATTGGCGTGTCGGCGCGCCTCGCAAAAGTCGCCGCGGCGCAATATGGCGCGATCGAACCGAGCGAAGTTGAAGAGATTTGGCACGGCTTAGAGCCGCCTTATCTCAGCCTGTTCGCTTGGTTGGACGGCGCGGACGAGAAGCCAAAACCTGATATCTCAGCGCCGTTCCGGCCGGTGATGTTGGCCCACCCCTTGGTGGCTAAAAAGGACCGGGACAATCCAGACGCTGTCGACCCAGACCTGATCACCGCAGAGACCTTCGCCGCAGAATGGAAATATGATGGTATCCGCGTGCAAGCCGTTTCTGAAGACGGCGTGGGGCGGATCTATACCCGCACCGGAGATGATATTAGCCACACTTTCCCAGATGTGCTTGCGGCGATGGAGTTCGAAGCTGCGATTGATGGCGAGCTCTTGGTGCGCGCGCCCGATGGCGGGGTCGCACCGTTTAATGAGCTGCAACAGCGGCTCAATCGAAAGACGGTTTCGAAGAAGCAAATGGACGCCCGCCCGGCTTTCATTCGCGCTTATGACCTGCTGGTTGATGGGCCTGAGGATTTACGCGCGCTGACATTTAAAGCGCGGCGCCAACGGCTTGAGCAATTTATCCAGCGGCTTGAGACAGATCGCATTGATCTCTCTCCGCTGATTGGCATTGAGAGCATTGAGGCTTTGGAGGCTGCTCGCAACGCGCCGCCAGCGCCAGAGATTGAAGGGCTGATGCTGAAACGCTGGGACAGTGTTTATGAGGCAGGCCGACCGAAAGGCCCCTGGTTTAAATGGAAACGCGATCCGTTTTTGATCGATGCCGTCATGCTTTACGCGCAGCGAGGGCATGGCAAGCGCTCGAGTTTCTATTCGGATTTTACCTTTGGGGTCTGGCGGGACGTAGACGGAGAAGACGTTCTGACGCCGGTTGGCAAGGCCTATTTCGGGTTCACAGATGAGGAGTTGAAACAGCTCGATAAATTTGTCCGGGACAATACGATCGAACGGTTTGGACCGGTGCGATCGGTGACCGCCACGAAAGACAATGGCTTGGTGTTCGAAGTGGCGTTTGAAGGGCTTCAACGCAGCCCGCGCCATAAGTCGGGCATCGCCATGCGGTTTCCACGGATCAACCGGATCCGCTGGGACAAGCCGAGCGCCGAAGCCGATCGCCTTGAAAACCTAGAAGCCCTTTTGCCCGAGAATGCGTGATGGACTTGTCACCGAAGCCTGATAGGGCATGGGCGTGAATTTTCGCGATTTCATCCTGCTCGCCGCTGTCTGCTTTGTCTGGGGATTAAACCTGGTCGTAACCCGATGGGTGGTCGCGGATGCGGGGGTGCCGCCGCTCTTCTTTGCGGCCATGCGATTTGCCGGCATCGCGCTGGTCCTAATTTGGTTTTTGCGACCCATCCCGAAAAATCTGGGCACGCTTTTCCTAATTGCAATGGGCATGGGCGCGGTTCACTTTGCGCTGCTCTTCTTAGGGCTGGCCAATGCCGAAGCGAGTTCCGTGGCCGTGGTCGGCCAACTTGGCGTGCCGTTCTCAACTCTGATGAGTATGGCGTTTTTAGGCGAAATCGTTGGATGGCGCCGTGGCCTCGGGATCATGCTGGCCTTCGCGGGCGCTATATTGATCGCCGTCGATCCGAACACGTTCACGCTCAGCATAGGCTTGCTCTATGTCGTCTTCGCCGCTGTGGTCGCCTCTGGTGCTGGCATTTTGATGAAGCGCATGCCGTCGATCAGCGCGCTGCAAATGCAAGCCTGGATTGGCCTGTTTAGCTTTGCGCCCTTATTCGCCGTCTCCGGTCTGTTTGAGGGCGATCAAAATGGTTGGGGGGCCTTCATTGAGGGCGGATGGCTGGTCTGGGCCGCCACCGCATTTGCGGTCCTGGGGGTTAGCGTGTTCGGTCATGGCGCGTTTTATAGCTTGATCAAAAAGTATGATATTTCACTGCTCTCGCCCTTAACCTTGATGACACCGGTCTGGGGCGTTGTGCTCAGTATCGTTTTGCTCGGCGAGGTCTTAACGCTGCAATTGGTGGTCGGCGCAGCGATTTCGCTCGGCGGCGTATTCGTTATTCTGGTCCGGCCTAATCAGTCCATGCCCGAAGCGGCCTTAGGCGACAAAGTCAGGGGCACAGGACATGAAAATTGAGGCCCATCCCAGCCCGAATTTCAACGATCGCAAATATCCGATCGATATGTTGGTGCTGCACTATACGGGCATGGAAACGGGGCAAGCGGCCTTGGACCGTATGTGCGACCCAGCAGCAGAGGTTTCGGCTCATTATATGGTCTGGGAAGATGGCCGGATCGCACAATTGGTGGGCGAGGATAAGCGCGCCTGGCATGCCGGTGTTTCGAGCTGGCAAGGGGATGCGGACTTAAACTCACGTTCCATCGGAATTGAAATCGTCAATGGCGGGCATGATTGGCCACTCGCAGGGGGGGCGTTGCCGCCTTATCCAGATGTCCAAATCGAGGCTGTTATCAAGCTGTGCCACGGCATATTGGCGCGTTGGAATATTCCGCAGACCCGTATTGTCGGCCACTCCGATATCGCACCAGCGCGCAAAGATGATCCGGGCGAGCACTTCCCGTGGGCACGCTGCGCAAGCGCCGGAATTGGTCTTTGGCCTCCATCGGGCTCAGACCCCTCTAATTTACCCGTCGACGAACCGCATTTAATCGGGCGCGGCTTAGGACGCGGGGACGCAGCAGAGGCGGTTGAGCGTTTGCAAAAGATGCTCACCGAAATTGGCTATGAGTTGGCCCCAACAGGGCACTATGATGAGGCGACAGAAGCCATTGTCAAAGCCTTTCAACGCCGCTGGTTGCAAGACCAAGTGACCGGGCAAGCCGACCTGAGAACGCTGCACATGGTGGGCGACATTCATTCGCTTTTCACTGCCTAGAGCGTGAATTACCGAAGAAACAGGGCGACGCGGTCAAGAACACCGTAGATTCGCCTTAACTTGGACCAAGCTTTGCACGGTTTGATTACTTAGCTTGGACACTATGCTCAGTATGAAACGCTGGCTCATCCTATTGGCGCTTTGCGGCGTACACGCAGCCTTTCCGGCGGCGGCAGAGGGCGTGCACGTATCGAGCGAAACAGCGCCCGCGAGCCTGCTGCGCGATATCACCGAAGAGATAGATGCTGGTGCACCACCAGAAACGCGCTTTGAAGCCCGGCGCCAAGCCCGCTTGGCCGCGCAAAAGACCGAAGCGTATTTAAACTCGCAAGGCTATTTCGCTCCTGAAATCGCATTTGCGGTTGATGCCGGACCGCCTCTGCGCGGCGCCGTGAACGTCGACCCCGGACCGCGCTTTACCGTTTCTGAGATAGCCATCGATACGGGCGAAACAGTGTTGCCTTTAGCGGCGCAGAACGCGATATCCGAAGTCCGCACGATTGACGCTGGCGATTTTGCCCTCCCCAAAGCCATTGTCGCTGAAGAAGCGGCCCTCGTCGTGGCGCTGCAACAAGCTGGCTTTGCTGATGCCCGCGCGCTCGAACGCCGTGTCCTCGGCGATCGCGAAGCGGGCACGCTCGCGCTCACATACCGTATCGATCCCGGGCAAATGGTGATTTTGGGTGACGTTATCTTCCCAAAAGAAACCCGCACACGGCGTGATTATTTAGAGCGACTTGTCCCGTTCTCGCCGGGGGAGATTTACACACCGCAGAAAATCGCAGCGCTCAACCGGCGGCTCAATGCGACTCGGCTGTATGGATTTGCCAGCGTCGCGCTTGAACCGCCGACAGAAACTGATGGCGCGGGGCAATCGGAGCGAAATGTTATCGTCCAATTGGAAGAGCGCGATCGGTACACGCTAACGACCGGGACGAGTTTTTCGACTGCTGAAGGACCGGGACTTACGTCCAGTCTGACCCGTCGCAATGCAACGCGTCGCGGCGACACGTTGACCGCCGCTTTGACACTAGCGACATTAGAACGATCGCTTTCAGTCGATTGGCGTGTCCCCAATGTAACCGCGTTCGACCGCACTTTGGTTGTCACTGCGGAGGCGCAGCGTGAGGAAACAGATGCTTTTGATCGCGAAGCGCTGACGGTTTCCGGCACGTTAGAAGTCCGCGCCTCTCGAACGCTCACCCTGGCGATCGGCGCCGCCAATGAGTTCACGCGTGAAGAAGACGCGTTCGAGCAACGTGATCAGCAAGTCTTGAGCGCCTCGCTCGGCGCACGGCTTGATCGTTCGGATGATCCATTGGATGCGACCACGGGCTGGCGTGTGGATGCCCGTGCCGAGCCAGGCCTGGTGATTGGTGACCGCGAAACGCAATTTCTGTCCCTCAATGGGCAAATCAGCGCCTATCAACCCCTCGACAAAGACAAACGCATTGTTGCTGCGACCCGGGTGCGTAGTGGCTTTGTCTTCGGATCAGAGCTATCAGACCTGCCGGTCAGCCGCCGTTTCTTTGCTGGCGGCGGCGGCAGTGCTCGCGGATTTGAGTATCAGTCAGTGGGGCCGGAAGATGCCACGGGCACCCCGACCGGTGGCCGCGGCTTGCTCGAAGTCTCGGGTGAATTGCGTTGGCGCCGCGATGGACCGCTCGGCTTTGTTGCCTTTTTGGACGGCGCAAGCGTCAGCGAAGACGAGGGCGCCTCCTTCGACGATGTTCGTTATTCGGCTGGGATTGGCGTCCGATATGATACGATTGTTGGACCGCTCAGGTTTGATATTGCAACCCCGATAGAGCGGCGTGACGGGGAAGATCCGATCCAACTCTATGTTAGTTTTGGGCAGGCCTTCTGATGCGCTGGAATTGGCCATCTTGGCGCTTGCTACGCCGTCTTGGGCTTGGTCTGATCGGCTTTGTCCTTGTCCTGCGAATTCTGGCGTTTACGCCCCTCGCGCACAATTTGGTTGAGACCCGTTTGGAAGCGCTAACGATTCGTGGGCAGAGCCTGAACGTAGAGGGCGTTTCAGGGGATTTGCTCGGCCGGTTTTCTATCGATCGCGTTTTGATATCAGACGCGTCCGGAACTTGGAGTACGGTCAAGGATGTAAGCGCGTCATGGCGGGTGTTTCCATTGCTATCGGGGCGGCTATATCTGCAAGAGGTTCGCGTCGATCAGGTCGACGCGATCCGCCGTCCTGAATTGGCTCCCGCAGAGCCGCGTGAATCATCGGGAGCATCTTTTCTTAAAAACTATACGCTGGAGCAGATGCACGTCGCAGAAATAGCGTTGGCGTCGGGCATTGCCGGACCAGCGCAGACCTATCAACTCGATTTATCTCTAAAGACGCAGACCGCATCCGGCGATGTCGAACTGATATTGGCGCCGCGCGCTGGCGGCGGTGATGCTGCCGACGTAAATTTAGCCTGGGGCGCCGATATTCCTTTGCGCGGTCAAGCGCGCATCCAAGGCGCTGCGAATGGTATCATCGCGCAAATTTTGCAAGTTCCTGCGGGCGAAACCGTCAGCGCCGAGATCGACGCCGCCGGCGATGCCTCTGCTTGGGATGTGACGGCCACGAGTGAGATTGGAGATCAAACCTGGTTACAAATCACGTCGAAACAAGACGGCACTCAAATCACTTTTGATGGCGACGTTTCATTGAAGAAGATTGGGGCTGGGCGGGCTTTGGCGGAGCGTTTAGGCGATCGGATCACTTTGGCCGTCGCTGTCTCCCGGACAGATGGTGCGGTATCAGCGGCGCTCGAGGCTGGAACGCTGTCTGTGGGTTTGTCGGGGAGGCTGATTTCAGAGGCTGGCGCGCTGCTGCTTGAGCCCTTTTCCGCGCAAATTCGGGGGCTCGACGCAGCGCGTGTAAGCGGTGTGGAGGATTTTGAATTATCAGAGCTGGGCGCTGAAGGGCGGCTGACCATATCTGGCCTAAGGTCCTGGGTATTCGACGGGGCGCTAGTTTCGCCCCAGCTGGGTTTCGGTTCCTATCAGCTGGCGGAAATCGAAAACCTGGGCATGGTCACGATGAGGGGACAGTCGCTTGAGCTCAACACAAGCCTGACTGCAGCCTCTGTGCTCGGACTGCCCGAGCCTTTGATGAGAGGACCTCAAACTCCGGGAGAGGCGAATGTCGCAGCCACCTTGGATCTGTCTGATCTTTCTGCGCGTCTCGACCGTTTTGCCTTGCAGCTTGGGGCTGTAACGATCTCTGCGAAAGGCCAAATTGGCCCGCGTGGCCCGTTGGATCTATCTGGTGAGGCGCGTCTTGATGATTTAGAGAATTTCGGCGCCGTGGCCGGCAATTGGTCACTAAAGGGCGTAGGCCTCGACCAATTTGACAGTGAATTTAGCGGCACCTCTGATTTGACAGACGCGGCCGATTTCGTCCGCGACGCGATCGGTGAGCGCATAGGTATTGATCTCACCTTGGCCCGTCGTGCAGACGCAATAGCGTTGCAGCGAGCTTCGCTTACCTCCGACCGTATGTCCTTATCGGCGCAAGGGGAACTGAAGGATGAGCAGATCAGTTTAAATGGTCAGGCCGCCATTGCCGCGTCCGCACGTGGCGGCATTGAGGCGGGCGCCATGGACCTCGTATTCAATCTCTCAGGAGCCATGAATGCCCCGGCCATCGCCCTGGATATTTCTACCCCCAGACTTGTTGCCGCGGATCAAACTCTTTCAGACGCACGCCTGAACGTGATCGCCGATTTAACAGACGAACTGAGCGGGCGCGCTTCATTGCACGCCGAGCTCGAAGCGGCGGTGCTGGCGAGCTCCGTCGACTTCGTACGCAGCGATGATCGCATAGATTTTTCAGCTGGTTCGGCCAACTGGCAGGCTTTGCAGTTGGCCTGGGCAGGGCAGCTTGATCCGTCTGATTTGCAAGGCTCAAATTTTCAAGCAACAGTTTCTGGAACAGCGCCGCAAATCGGCGCGATCGACGGCGCGGCGACCTATGAGCGGGAGGTGCTGAGGGGCCGGCTCTCCTTGTCGGATGCAGCTCTTGGTGCGGTACGTCTAGAACAGGTCGAGCTGACTGCGGACGGGCAATGGCCGACTTTCCAAGGACAAGTCTCCTATCACGGAGAGACGCCTTGGCTCGGGCGCGAAGTGGATTTTATCGGTGATCAGTCTTACGCAATCAATGCAAGTGAAACCCAGATGAGCCTTGATGGCACGCTCTCAATCGCTGGCCAGGTCATGGCAATCGAAGCCCCTGCTTTTCTAACGCTTTTACCTAAACCACGCGTCACGGCGACCTTGAAAGCCTTTAACGGTGACCTGTCCGTACAGCTTGATCCGTCAGGTGAGACCCGTTCGAGCCTGACCATAAGCGATGTTGCACTCGCCGAACTTGGCAGCCTTATCAATCGCCCCGCACTTCTCGGGTCGTTAAATGGCGATGTGGAGATTCAGCTTGAGAACGGTCTTGCGATCGGGGCCGGCGCGATCGACATTCGCGGTCTCGGGCGCGGCGATTTTGCGGATGAGCCAACGGATGTCTCAATTGCCGGGATAGTTGAAGACAATCGCCTTTCATTGCGGGTCGCAGCCCAAGATCGAGCAGAAACGCTCGATCTCTCGCTATCCGTTGAAACGCGGCTTATGCATCGCAATTCTCTCCCATCGCTGCGTCTCGATTCAACCGCGCCTCGCCCGGTTAGGTTACACGGAAGCGGCCAAATCGCACCCATTTGGGCGCTTCTCGCGCCGTCTGATTTGCGCTTGGAAGGGGTGTTCGATGTGGATTTGAGCAATGGCGACGGCTCAACGCTCAGCTTCGCAGGACCAGCGGCATTGCGTGACGGCGTGTTTGAAGATGGCTTTACCGGCCTGCATTTGAAGGAGCTTGAGGTCGACGCTGTGCTAGAGCCTTCGGGCATTCAAATTGACGCCGCTAAAGCCCGCGGTGCGCGCGGCGGACGGGTTTCTGCAAGCGGGTCCTATGGCTTTGATGATAGCGGCGAGATTAGTGTTCTATTGGCCGGCCTAGACGCGTTCAATCGTTCAGACATCACCGCGGCCGTTTCAGGAAATTTATCCGTCGATCGGCGTAATCGCCTCACGCATGTGAAAGGCGAAGTAGAGATTGAGAGAGCCAAGGTCGACCTCTCGCGCTTGCCAAAGGCCGGTTATACCACATTGGATGTAACATTTGCGGAAGACGCTGAAGGCGACCTCGCAGCCGCTCCGCAACGTGAAGCGATCAATCTGGACCTTAGCGTGACGGCTGATCGCGGCATCTTCGTCGCCGGTGCTGGGGTCGATACGGAATGGGCGGCCAATGTACGGGTGAATGGTCCCGCTGGCGCGCCTGACCTAACGGGGCGCGCGACGCTTGTGCGCGGCGAAGCTGACCTGCTTGGGCGGCGCTTTCGGTTCGCCGAAGGCATTGTGCGATTCATAGGAGATGTTTCAGATACTGAATTGCAAGTCCGCGCGGATCGCACCAGCGGCGGAATTACCAGTTCTATCGGTTTGAATGGCAACCTGAGTGACCCGCAGATTGAACTCAGTTCCGATCCCCAGGTGCCCGATGACGAAATCTTGGCGCGGGTATTGTTCGGACGCTCGCCAAGTGAGCTCAGTCCGCTGCAAGCGGCGCAATTGGCAACTGCTGCCGCGCGATTGGCCGGTGGAAATGCATTTAATCTGGCTGGGCAACTTGAGGCGGCCACCGGGCTCGATCGACTAGATATCGGCTTCAATGATGAGGGGGCAGCGACGCTGTCGACCGGGAAATATTTGGCTGAAGATGTCTATTTAGAGGTCGAGTCGGGTGTAAGCGGCGCGCCTGGCTTAGCATTGGAATGGACGCCGCTTGAGAATGTCGCAATCGACGCAGAAATAGATCCTGAGCTTGGTCCTAAAATCGCGCTACAGTGGACACAAGACTTTGATCGGCTGCCATTTGATGACGCGCCAGAGCAGACGCCAAAATAAAGCCTGCCGGACAGTAATGTCACGGCAGGCTTGTTCGGACCGTCGCAGGCTGGGTGGGGGGACGCACGCGAGACCCGAATGTAAACTTATTTACACCAAATCTATGATTCGGCAAATAAAATTATCTGTTTGCGCTGCAAAATATTACCACCCGGATGTAAGGATGCTTAGGTTGCAACGCAAACAACACATTGTTTTCATTGCGTTTGATGAAAGTTAAGTCAATCCGCAAAGCACTGTGTTTCAAAAATTTATCGCGAACTGGGCGCGAGGCACCGAAACAGTTGCAACAAATCTGAAATGAAGGGCTGAGCAAAAACACACGTCTGAAATACGTGTATGCGACCGCTCAAATGATGACAGCGGTGATTGCCGCACTTGGACTATGCGGGGCGCCCAAAAAAACCTATAGAGCACATTCCAGACGGCTGGGCAGTTGCTGTCCCTGACATGTGCAGGGGGGGAGGAAAGTCCGGGCTCCATGGAGATATGGCGGTGGATAACGTCCACCCGGCGCGAGCCGAGGGAAAGTGCCACAGAAAGGAAACCGCCCTGAACTTGTTTCAGGGTAAGGGTGAAAGGGTGGGGTAAGAGCCCACCGGGGCTTCGGCGACGCGGCCCGCATGGTAAACCCCGCCAGGAGCAAGACCGAATAGGGGGCGTATATGGGCCATCTTCAGCCCACGCCCCGGGTGTGTCGCACCAGGCGCGCAGCAATGTGCGTCGCAGAGGAATGACTGCTGAACCCGCAAGGGGGAACAGAACCCGGCTTACAGGCCGTCTGGACTATTACCCTGCAGAGACTCTTGAGGGTGACGTGCGAGCGCACTCATTCGCGCCAATAATCGCTGCGGTTCTCGCCATCGAAAGCGGCCTGATTTGAGGCAGCATTTCTTGAAATAACCTCCTGGAACCGCAAGGGCATGGGTCATTTCTACCCAGTTTCTCGAGTAGCTCTTTCTCCCCACCTCTAAGGCTTCGCAAGCCACGTTTGACCTGCGTTTCAGATGGGAAGCCTTTTCGCCGTTTAGACGTGACCTCGAAAGGACGGCAGCTCTTCATAGTCTTTGATTTTGCGTGACATGATGACCTCCATAGCGTGAGTTGGACGCGCTCGATCCGAGATTTCTCGCTAATTGTCAAATCAAATTGAAACGGGCCGCCCCAGATTGGAGCGGCCCGATTTATTTAAGTGAGGCGATCTGCCTATTTCGTGGGTTTCCAGGCTTCTAGCTGTTTGGCGAACCAATCGCGGCCGCCCCAGCCGAAGCCAATGGCCACGGCGCCGGCCACACCGACGGCGAAGCCGACAGATAGGACTTGCGCGATGTTGAGGATGAAATCCCCGCCCGTCGGGTCGAGACCCATTCTCGAAATTCCCATAATCAGCGCGAGGCCAATAATCACCCATTTGACGATGGCCGCAGCGGTGTCGGCGGATTTGCCGCCTGCAGACGCCATGGCGTTAGAGATCAAACGCGCCAAGAAGACGCCGGCAAATATGATTAACGCCCCGAACGCAATCGATGCGCCCATGTCGAGCACGACATTCATGGCATTGGTCAGAACTTCAAAGTTCAACACCCGCAAGGCTTGGATCAGACCGAGCAGCGTAATGAAGAAAGACACGCCAATCGAGACAATTCGGCTCGCCGTGAGACCTTTGTCAGCGCCTTCGAGCAAGCCCATTTCAGAGATCGCTGTGTCCAATCCGGTCTGTGGCAGTGTTTTATCGACCAAGCCCGAAACGATGCGCGCGATAAAGATAAACCCTGCGAGCAAGAGGCTGGCGAGAATGACGTTTGGAATGACGTCCAATATATCACTCAAGACGCCGGTCAGCGGCTCAGTAATCGCCGGCACTTGCAAAGCACCGAGGGCCGTGATGCCGCCAATGATATAAATGATTGTCGACAGAACCGTGGCGATAATGCCGGAGGCGTTCACTGGTCCAGACGCGAGCCCGAGCTGTTCTGGGACGGGATCTGCAAACACAAACACCGCTTTGGCGGTTTGGCGGACGATGCGCGCGACCAAAGCAAACACAACAAACAGAACCACAGCCGCAAAGATTTTCGGCATATAGAACATGATCTGATTGATCATTTGGTTCAGCGGCTCGGCCACCTGCGTGAGCTCTAGGCGCGTCAGCGCTTGGATCACGCCAATCAGCAAAATCACCCAAAATGCGGCTGAGCCCAGGCTGTTGCCGAGCGACTCCCCATGTGGGCCCAAATTGTCGAATCCGGTTTTCTTGACGCCTTTGCTCACCGCCCACTGGACGATCTTGCCGATGACATAGGCAGCAACGAGTATAATGAGGGCCCAAAGCACGCGCGGTCCGTATGCCGTCACTTGGGCCGTAATATTACTCCATAATTGTTCCATCAACTTCCCCTTTTTCTGTTGCGAACGCGGGAGGTTAACAGAAATTAACCTGAAGCTAACCTGAACCGGCTGGATTTTGACTGCAATTGGTCTGCATAAAATCTGGGGTATTGGGGCTGATTACACCGAATATAGACCTGTTTTTGGAAATATTTGCCGTTTAATGCGCTTCGTCACGATGACGTTTTTCCAACTGCAGTTCGAGTAATACTTTCCGTTCAGAACCTGAAGTCTTGAGTGCTCATACCGCTTCAAAATACTGAACCTAACACGTGACCCAACGCCGCGCCGACAGACATCATAATTCCCGTCCATATACGGCGTCTGGCGTCACCTATTGCCCATTTCACAAACGACTTTTTTGATTCAAACTCTAAAAGTTTTCCTCTGATGTTGTGTAGGGCCTCGTCCGTTGCTCGCTCCAAGCGGTCACCATCAAATGGCGCCCTCTTTGACGGGTAAGAGGAGTTTTCAGCGGTCGTCCTTCTCTTATGGGTTTTTTCGCAAAATGCTTTGAAAGCGGTCACTGAATGCATCGCAAGCTCGAAGTCCTTTGATTGAATAGGAGAATGCTCGGCGGCATACTCCATGAGCTTCGCGGTCAGTTCTTCGGCATATTCGACGATTTGATCGAGGAAGATTTTTTCTTCTTGAACCCAGCGCCTTCCCGACATCAATTGTTGCTCGGCCGCTAGACGTGCGGTGAGCGCCGATAACGCTTCTAAACATTCGGACTGCTTACGCTGAAACGCTAAAGCGACGAAATCCTCGAAATAGGTCACTAATTAATGCGCCTCAGCCCAGTTCATGCCGGTGTCGGCTTCGACCACCAGCGGCACGCTGAGGTTTAAGGCTGGCAGCGGCGCGCGCTCCATCGTCGTGCGGACGACGTCAATCGTCTTCTCCGCCTCGCTTTCCGGGACTTCGAAGATCAGTTCGTCATGCACTTGCAGGAGCATCTTCGCGCTCAAACTGGCTTTCGACAGGGCGTCCGGCATTTGGATCATCGCCCGTTTGATAATATCCGCGGCAGAGCCCTGGATCGGCGCGTTGATGGCTTGGCGTTCAGCAAAGCCGCGCTGCGGGCCTTTGGATTTGATGCCTTTCAAATGCAGGACACGGCCGAAAATCGTCTCGACGCGCTCATGCTCGGCGGCGTATTTCTTGGTCTCGTCCATATAGGCTTTGATGCCGGGGAAGCGTTTGAAATAGGTCTTGATATAGGCCGAGGCTTCGTCGCGTGGGATCGAGAGCTGGCGCGCCAGGCCAAAGGCGGAAATGCCGTAAATGATGCCGAAATTGATCGCTTTGGCGCGGCGCCGGATCATCGGATCCATGCCCTCAATCGGCGTGTCGAACATTTCCGACGCCGTCATGGCGTGAATGTCGAGGCCCTGGTTGAAGGCATCTTTCAGCGCATCAATCCCGGCAATATGGGCCAGCAAGCGTAGCTCAATCTGGCTATAGTCGGCGCTGATCAGAACATGTCCCGGCTCAGGAATGAAAGCTTCGCGGATCTTGCGGCCTTCTTCGGTGCGGATCGGGATGTTTTGCAGGTTCGGATCATTTGAGGACAGCCGCCCGGTCTGGGCGCCCGTCATGCCGTAATTTGTGTGGACGCGGCCCGTGCGCGGGCTGATCTGTTGCTGCAACGTCTCGGTATACGTTGAACGTAGCTTAGAGACCGTGCGCCAATTGATCACCGCGCGGGGTAAATCATGGCCTTCAGCGGCCAAGTCTTCGAGAATATCGGCGCCGGTTTGCCAGGCGCCAGTCTTGGTCTTCTTGCCACCTTCGAGGCCCATTTCGTCGAATAGGATCTCGCCGAGCTGTTTCGGCGAACCGAGATTAAACTCGCGGCCCGCCAGCTCGTAAGCTTCGGCTTCATAGCGGGCCATCGACTGACTGAAATCCGCCGACAGGCGCGACAAGTGGTTTCGATCAACCTTGATGCCATGTGCTTCCATGTCGGAGAGGACATGCACAAGCGGACGTTCCAGTACTTCGTAAACCGTGGTGACGCGCTCTTTGTGCAGGCGCGCCTTGCTACTCAGCCAAAGCCGGAGCGTGATATCGGCATCCTCGGCAGCATACTCTGTGGCCCGGTCGAGCGGTACGCGGTCAAACGTGATCTGTTTCTTGCCCGTCCCACAAACGTCTTTGAAGCTCAGCGGCGTATGATGGAAATAGCGCTCTGACAGCTCATCCATACCATGATTATGCTTGCCCGCATTCATCACGAAGCTGAGCAGCATTGTGTCATCCATCGGCGCAACGCGGATGCCATAGCGCGCCAGCACGGTGACATCATATTTGAAGTTTTGCCCAATCTTCAGGACCGCATCATCCTCGAACAAGGCCTTCAGGGCGGCGAGCGCTTTATCCTTATTGATCTGGCGTGGCGGATCGGCGCCGAACATATCGCCGGAAGCGGCGCTTGGGTCGCTGTCCGGATCCACATGCGCCAGCGGGATATAACAGGCCTCGCCCGGCGCCAGCGCGAGCGAGACGCCAACCAAGCCAGATTCATGCGCGTCGAGTGCGTCGGTTTCCGTATCGACGGCGACATAGCCTTGCGCCTGGGCGCGGCCGATCCAGTCTTCTAGCGTGTCGAAGTCGCGGACGCAGACATATGCGCTGCGATCAATCGCAACCTGTTCGGCTTCTGCGGTCTCTTCCGGCAGCGCACCTTCTAGCTCAAACGTCTCTTTGACGCGGCGCGTTATGGTGCGGAATTCCATCTTATCGAGGAAATCGATCAGGGTTTTCGGATCAGGATCGGCGACCGCAAGCTCTTCCAGCGGTACTTCAACCGGCACATCCACTTTCAACGTGACCAAGTCGCGCGACAAGCGGATTTGATCGGCATGGTCGATCAAGGTTTGGCGACGCTTGGGTTGTTTAATCTCTTCAGCGCGGGCGAGCAGCGTATCGAGATCACCATATTCAGTAATCAAGGTCGCCGCGGTTTTAACGCCAATGCCTGGCGCGCCTGGGACGTTGTCGACACTGTCGCCGGCCAGCGATTGAATATCGATGACCTTGTCGGGCCCGACGCCAAATTTCTCGACCACTTGATCATGGCTGATATGCTTATTCTTCATCGTGTCGAGCATCGAAATTTTATCGGTGACGAGCTGCATCAAGTCTTTGTCAGACGAGACGATCGTCACTCGAGCGCCCTTGGCCTCGGCCTGGCGGGCATAAGTCGCCATCAGGTCATCCGCCTCATAGCCTTCTTGTTCGAGCGCATGGGTATGGAAAGCGATTGCGGCCTCGCGCACCAGCGGGAATTGCGGGACCAGGTCTTCCGGGGTTTCAGAGCGATTGGCTTTATAGTCCGGGAACATCTCGTTCCTAAACGTGTAAGAGGACTTGTCGAACACGCAGGCAAAATGGGTCGGGCGGTCGTCGC
The DNA here is from genome assembly GCA_039822145.1 of Pseudomonadota bacterium. Lineage (GTDB taxonomy): Bacteria > Pseudomonadota > Alphaproteobacteria > Caulobacterales > Hyphomonadaceae > Henriciella. The sequence continues at coordinate 379,036 of JBCBMU010000001.1, forward strand.
CTTTCAAATCTTCGAGCAGCTTCCAAAGCATGTTGCAAAAGCCCGACACGGCGCCGACCGGCAGGCCATCCGAGGCGCGCGTCAGCGGCGGCAGGGCGTGGTAAGCACGGAAGATATACGCGCTCGCATCAATCAAATAGAGGTGGCTGTCAGAATTGATCGGGGCGCTCGGCATCGGCTCGTCCTTGTTTGAACGGAATCTCTTAAACCTGAGTCGCCGGCAAGGGTAGGGGGAAGCCGGGTTTTGACGGCGCTGGGCTGTGTCTCAATAATTGGCATATTCTATTTCCAACGCTGCCGATTTTGCGCTTCGTGTAGACAAGGGCCGGGTGGCTTCATTACCGCTAGTCGCATGAAAACCTATTTCTCTCCAATGACCGCCCTCGCCGTTATCGTCGCCAACATGGTCGGCACGGGCGTATTCACCAGTCTCGGCTTCCAGTTGATGACGCTTGAAAGCGGCTTTGCTCTGATCATGCTCTGGGTTGTCGGCGGGGTTGTCGCAATGTGCGGGGCTTTGTCTTATGCCGAGCTCGGCGCCGCGCTGCCGCGATCTGGCGGAGAGTACAATTTTCTCGGTAAGATCTATCACCCAGGCGCGGGTTTTGTGTCTGGATGGGTCTCATCGACAGTGGGATTCTCAGCCCCTGTTGCGCTCGCGGCCATGACGTTTGGCGCCTATACGACCTCGTCGCTCTTGCCCGAGGCTTCGGACTCCATGAAGGCGTGGACTGAACGCGGGCTTGCGATGGCGCTTATCGTTATTTTGACGCTCATTCATACCCGTCAACGCGAAACCAGTGGGCGATTTCAAAGCGTGTTCACAGCGATCAAAGTCTTTGTCATTCTAACGATCAGCGCGGCTGGGCTTTTACTGGTCAGTCAGTTCCAACCGATCACTCTGTTTCCGCAGGCGGGCGATACGGCAGCGATCACGTCGAGCGCGTTTGCAGTGTCGCTGATCTATGTCAGCTATGCCTATACTGGCTGGAACGTCGCGACTTATCTGATTGATGAATTAGAGCACCCGCAGCGCAGCCTTCCACGTGTCTTGTTCGGCGGCGCCTTCGGGGTGATGTTGCTATACATTTTGCTCAATGCCGTTTTCTTGCTGACAACGCCGGCAGAGCTCATGGTCGGTGAAGTCGAAGTCGGGGTGATTGCCGCGCGCTATGTGTTCGGCGATGCCGCTGCGATGTTTACTGGCGCGGTGCTCGGCGTGTTACTGATTTCAACGGTTTCGGCCATGACCATTGCCGGCCCGCGCGTTTTGCAAGTTGTCGGGCAGGATATCGCGGCGTTTCGCTTTCTTGCTAAGTCGAATGAAGACGGCATGCCGACGACCGCAGTCTTGGTGCAATCCGGGCTGGCGCTAGTTTTCGTCATCACCGCAACGTTTGACCAGGTTCTGGTCTTTGCCGGGTTTACCCTGGCGCTGAATTCTCTGTTCGCGGTGCTTGGCCTATTTGTCTTGCGTTGGCGCCAGCCAGATTTGCCGCGGCCGTTTCGGGTGCCGCTATTTCCAATTGTGCCGCTGATTTACTTGACGCTGACCATCTGGACGCTCGCTTACGTGGCGTTGGAGCGTCCGCAAGAAGTCGCAGTGAGCGCGGCATTGATCGGCACGGGGGTTGTTATTTACGGTCTGAGCCGGTTGCGACAAACATCTCGGGAGGGATGATATTTGTCCCGGCTCAGACCGAACACCTGACCTCGGAAGGATTTACACTGAGGTCAGAATTTCTTTGGCCGCGGCGTGGCATTTCTCAATCTCATGATCGAGGCCAACGCAAATGCGGGTCCATTCAGGAAGCTCGCTCCAGCGTGCCCCGACCACACGGACGCCTTTGGCCAACATTTTCTCGGCGAATTCGGCATTGTTCATCCCAAGATCCATGTAGATAAAGCTGCCTTGCGGGTCCGGCGCGATCGGCCGGCCGAGATCCTCGGCCATGGCGATCAGCTTGGTACGCCCAAGCGCCGTTTTGAGGCGCATCTCTTCGAAATAGGCGGTGTCTTCAAGGCTAGCGATGGCTCCGACCAGGCCGAGATGATTGACATTTGAGAGGCGGCCAGAACGGCGCATATCCATCGCCATGTCTTCGGGCATCACGGCATAACCAATCCGCTGTCCGGCCATGGCGTAAAGCTTTGAGAACGTACGCGCGACGACCACGGGGCGGCCAGCCGATACAAACTCGCTCATCACCCCGGCAGGATAGTCATCGGCCATGTCGAGATAAGCTTCATCAATGAAGACAGGCACTTTGGCAGAGGCCTCCTCGACGAAGGCTTTCAACGCGACCGGGTCAATGGTTTTGCCTGTCGGATTGTTGGGATTGCACAAATAAACGGCGCCCGTATTCGGGCCGATCTGCGCCGCGATGGCTTCAAGGTCATATCCCATATCCGCCGTGAGCGGGGTATAGATGACATTGACACCGACCTTTTCAGCGACCCGCGGAACGCCTTCATAAGTTGTGGCGGAGGTGATGATGTCACCGCCTTTGGTCGAAACCCAGTCGGAGAAGGCTGCGAGGATGGGCGTCGATCCATTGGTGACCAGCACTTGTTCTGGCGCGACGCCTTCACGTTCGGCGATAATGCTAGCGAATTTCGCCGTAAGTGGGCCGGTATAGCGATAGATATTGCCAACCTCGGCGCGCATCGCTTCCATGGCTTTTGGGGACGGCCCAAACGGGTTCTCATTTGACGACATGATCGCCAAAGCGTCCGGGTCTATTGCGGGTGCCGCCGGAGTTTCATCGGCGACGCTCGTGGGCGCGCAACCCGGCAAGACGCCCGCGGCGCCGACGGCTCCGATACCGGCAAGTTTAAGCCAGGTCCGGCGCGAGGGTTTCAGCACGCTCCCATCTAGAGTCTGGGGCTCATCTACAATATGCGTCATCGCATATCTCCATCAAAAAAGGACCCAGTATGCGAATGCGGTCTCACACGACCAATTTGGGTCATGAGCTGGCGATTGTCAGGGGCTGTCTGGGTCGAGAAAAAGCGCAAAACCGGCGCTCCTTTCTTTCGAGAAAAAAGGAATAGGCGCGCCATTGCGTCTATCGTGCATCATTGCACGATGGTTGAAGCTTGTCGTGTTTACGATCATTCGCCAAGTAAAACTTGGAGCGAAGGTCGGTTTATTTGATTTTACCGCTTGAATCGCGCATCAGGCGATCTCGGTGCTCGCATGCTGGGCACCAACGGCGTCTATCGACCTAGAATCTTATCCTGGAAGGCATTGATCCGCGGAACGATCTCGTCTTCAAAGCGGCGACCGTTAAACACGCCATAATGGCCAACCCCCGGCTGAATATAGTCGACTTGCATGGCGCTCGGGATATTGGTGCAGAGGTCATGCGCCGCCTGGGTTTGCCCGATTCCGGAAATATCGTCTTTTTCACCTTCGACGGTCATCAAGCCGACGGCATCAATGGCGCTAGGGTCAACCAGCCGGTCGCCGCGATATCGGAAAGTGCCACGCGCCAATCGGTGCTCGCGGAAGACGCGGCGAATGGTCTGCAGGTAAAATTCTTCAGTCAGGTCGAGCACCGAGAGATATTCATCATAAAAGACGCGGTGCTTCTCGGCGCTGTCTTCATCGCCTTCGACCAAGTGCTCGAAGAAACGAGCTTGCGCGTCGACATGGCGGTCCCAGTTCATGTGCATAAAGCTGGTGAGCTGAACAAAGCCTGGATAGACGCGGCGCATCATACCGGGCCAAGGCGCCGGCACGGTGTAAATCATTTTATCCCGAAACCACTCAAAGCTGCGTTCTTCAGCCAACAGGTTGGGTACAGTCGGTGACTTTCGTGCATCAATGGGCGAGCCCATATATGTCATGGTCGCGGGCAATGCTGGATCGCCGTCTTCAGACATCATCGCAATCGCCGCTAAAACTGCCGGGCCGGGCTGACAGACGGCGACCACATGGGCGCCGCCGCCAATATAGCGCAGCGCTGAGCGGACATGATCGATATAATCGTCGAGATCAAATCGGCCGAGCCAAACCGGCGCCATTTTCGCGTCCGTCCAATCGGTGATGTAAACCTCATGGGTCGGCAGAAATGCTTCGACCGTGCCGCGCAGCAGAGTTGCAAAGTGACCTGAAAGCGGAGCGCAGATGAGCAGACGTGGCCGTCCTGCTGGTGCGCCTTCTGTCGCAAAGTGGACCAGGTTGCACCAAGGCGAGGACCATGTGGTAACCGGCGTCACTGGGCAGGCCTTTCCGCCAATCTCGGTGCTCGGGATTTGCCACTCTGGCTTGCCGTAATAACGCGTGGCGCGCTCAAATACGCTGCTCGCAGCATGCGCGGAGCGTCCAAAACTCGTATTGGCGAGGGGATTGAGGGGATTCTCCAACGCTTGCATCGTGCCTTTCGCGAGCAGCCGCATAGGCGCTAGCGCAGCGCGATTCATCTCAACAAGCGTATATAACATGCGACCTCAATCTATCTTTGGTGCAGTGCAGCATAAGCGAATTGCTCTAGAAAGCCAATGCAAAGGCCAGAGTAGCTGCAGGATCTGCGCCGACCAGAGAAGCAGGTCGAGGTTTTGAAAGTCTTAACCAATTGTGAAGCGTTTCAACTGCAGGTTTATTTTCATGGATGATTTGGTTCTCCCTTTGCAGCAGTCTGAAGCGTTCGAGCGGACTTGCCAGCAGGTTGGTATCGGTGTGACACGCGTGACCACTGATCTTGGAACGTGCCTGATCCAAACCCGGTCGCTTCCGGTGATTGGTCCCGTTCATTTGATCTCGCGCGGGCCTGTTACGCATGGCCCAGGTGCGGAGCATCAAGTTTTGCGGGCCGCGAAGTCTGAATTGCGCGGTCCCTTAATCGTCAACGCTCCAACTGAGGCAGAAAAACCAGGCGGCCTGAAGATCGCGGGCGGTGCAGATATGGCGATCCTACAAGTCACAGACCCGGATCGCATGCGGGGGCGTCTTCATCAAAAATGGCGCAATCAATTAAAAAAAGCGGAGCGCTGCGATCTCCGCATTGTCGATCAGCCATTGCAAGCGGGACGCCATGACTGGTTCTTCAAACAAGAGGCGGCTCAGCAAAAACAGCGCGGTTATAAGACTTTTCCGGCGGGCCTCTTGCTGGCCTATGCAGGCATCAATAAGGGCCAAGCCCGACTGTATGTGGCTTTGCAGGGCGAGCAGCCAGTTGCGGCAATGTTGGTCCTCAAACATGGCCGCATGGCGACTTACCAAGCCGGCGTGACGACAGAAGCCGGACGCCGTACTTGCGCGCACAATCTCTTGCTCTGGCGCATTATGACGGACCTCCAAAGACGCGGGTTTGCAGCGCTCGACCTCGGGCGCGCGGATTTAAATTCTGGACTAACCCGGTTCAAACGCGGAACTGGCGCGGATATTGAAACCCTCGCGGGGAGTTTCCTCCTCCATCCGCGCTTTATAAGCCGGCCGTCGATGGACTCTCGTCACACGGGTATGGTTAATGGCGATATTTGTGTCAAAGTTATACAATAACAGCACAGTCTTTCAAATTTCCACAACATTCGTATGAAATTTAAAGGTTAGCGGCAGTATATTGTCAGTAAATACTGCTTATTTCGGTTTGTTCTCAGGGGTAACCGGAGTATGCGCGCTGCGATGGCATACGAAAATAAAAAAACCGATGCCGAAACGGGCGATCACTTTTTCAGCGTGGGGAAGTTCGACCTCTATGGTAAACGGACGTGCGAAGAGGCCCGTAAATATCTGCGGTTGTCCCAACGTGAGATGGAGCTCATTGTTTGGGTCGGATCGGGATTTACAAAACGCCAGATCGCCGAGCATATGGGCGTTTCTCCGTCCACGGCCGATACGTTCCGTCGCCGCGCCTATGCCAAGCTCGGGGTGACGACAGGCTCAGCCGCAGTCGCGATCGTCGCAACCTTTTTGGCCGGATCCCGCGTCACTTTCCAATCCGAAGAAGGCCTGACTTAACCAATATGCTCAGCTAAGCAGCTGGCAATATAATCTGGGTCAGCATCCGCTTCGGCGAAGAAGGTTTTGAGCTGCCAATCTTCATCCATTAAATAGAGCAAGGACGTGTGGTCCATTGTGTATTCGGCGAGGCTGTCGGGCGTCTCGATGCGCTCATATTGGGCGATAAATGCCTCTGCCGCTGCCGCGATCTCGTCTTCGGTGCCGGTGAGGCCGATGAGATTATCAGGAAACGCTGCCGTTGAGACATATTGCGCCAAAGCTTCGGGCGTGTCGCGTTCTGGGTCGACCGTGATCAGCAGCGTTTGCGGCGGCGCGACAGTGTCAGGCAGTGCCTCATAAGCCCGATTCACCGCAACCAAAGTGCCGGGGCAGATGTCCGGGCAATAGGTGAAGCCGAAATAGATCAGCGTTGGCTGTCCTTTAAACGTTGCTTCGGTGACCCGTTCGCCAGTGTGGGCCAGGAGGTCTATGGGGCCGCCAATTGTATCATACGCGCGGGTCATGCAGCCGCCTGTCGCGCCGCCGGCACTTGGGGGTGAATCAGACGGCGAGCAGGCTGCGAGCGCCAGCCCGGCAAGCCCAAAAGACAGAGCAAATGAAAACTTCATGCCACTGATATGCGCATTTATGCCCAGTATGATAAGGGGCCGTGTCGCCGCATGTTCCGGCAGCAAAAAAACCGATAAAGGGTGTCCCTTGGAAGATCTAAATACAACGCGCGGGAATATGGATGAAGCCCTGGTCAGTCTGTTGCCAGAAGGGCTCTCGCACGTCGGTGCGGCCCAAGGCCGAACTCGCCTTGCAACGCTAATGACCCTGCGCTGGTTGGCCGTTGCAGGCCAATCTCTTGCCGTACTATTCGTTTTTTTCTGGCTCGATTTTAATTTGCCGCTCGGTCTCTGCCTCGCGGTCATTGCCGCCTCGGCTTGGTTGAATGTGTTTCTTTCCTTTGCCGCCGCCGGCCCGCAATTGTTGAAAGAATGGGAAGCGGCCTTGCAAATCGGGTTTGATATTGTCCAACTCGCGGTTCTGATTGGCCTGACAGGCGGGCTCTCGAACCCGTTTTTGCTCTTCCTCATCGCCCCTGTGACCGTCGCTGCATCGAGCTTGCGCGGACGTTATACAGCGATTTTATCAATCTCAGCCATTGGTCTCGCCGCTTTAATGCCGATTTTCGCATTCGAATTACCCTGGCGCGAAGGCGAGAGCCTGGTCTTTCCGCAATTGTTTGAAGGCGGGCATTTTGCGGCTTTGTGCATCGGTATTGTCTTCTTCGCCTTGTCGGCACAGCGCGTGAATGAGGACGAAGCCAAAATGGTCCGCGCGCTTGATGCCGCCGCGGTTGTGATGTCACGCGAACAGAGGTTATCGGCGCTCGGCGCTATGTCAGCGATGACAGCGCACGAGCTGGGCACACCGCTAGCGACGATCCATTTGGTCGCGAAGGAACTGATCGCAACCGTACCGGAAGATAGCCCCCATCATGAAGATGCGGCTTTGCTGGCAGAACAGGCAGAGCGGTGCCGCGATATTCTTCAACGTCTGGGCCGCGCGCGCGACGCCAGTGATATGGTTCATGCCCGCATGCCGCTCAGCGCCCTCGTCGAGGAAGCCGCCGCGCCGCATAAGGGCTTGGGCGTGGCCGTGCGCGTGACCTATGAAGCGGCGAAAGGCGGGGAAGAAAAAGTTCCAGTCATTCGACGCAGTCCCGAAATTCTGCACGCCCTCGGCGCTTATATTGAGAATGCGGTGAGCTTTGCTGATTCTGAAGTAAGGGTGATCGCCAATTGGACAGAGCAGCAATTCATTGTCACCATTCGAGATGACGGCCCCGGGTTTTCGGCCGAAGTGATGCCAAAACTCGGCGAGCCCTATGTTTCGCAGCGCGGAGAGGCGCATTTGGGCGGCGGCGACATGGGGCTTGGCTTTTTTATTGCAAAAACTCTGATCGAACGTACCGGAGGCCGGATTGCGACACGCAACCGCGCGGCACCGCGCCACGGGGCGATTGTGCAAGCAGTGTGGCCTAGAACTGAATTACAGCCGTTGGACAATACGCAAAACACCCTAGATTAGCGGCTGAAGGAGTTAGACATGGAATCGCCAGTCACAGTAAAGCTGCACGACAGCCTCAAAAATGTTGAAGACCGGACCTGCTTGGTCCTCGACGATGATGGTCCATTCCTGCAACGATTGGCGCGCGCTCTGACGCAGCGCGGATTTTTGATCTCAGCGACGTCAAAAGTCTCTGAGGCACGCGACATTGCGCGGCTCAATCCACCCGCCTTTGCGGTTCTGGATTTACGCCTCGAAGACGGATCTGGCTTGGATGTTGTTGAAGTGCTGCATCGCTATCGCCCAGACGCGCGGGCGGTGATTTTAACCGGATATGGCGCGATCGCCACAGCCGTGGCGGCCGTCAAAGCCGGCGCCGTTGATTATCTCGCGAAGCCGGCTGATGTCGAGGATATTGTCCGCGCGCTGGTGAATTCCGGAGATGGACTGCCCGAACCGCCGGAGAATCCAATGTCGGCCGACCGCGTGCGTTGGGAACATATTCAGCGTGTGTATGAGCTCTGCGGTCACAATGTTTCTGAGACCGCTCGGCGTTTGAACATGCACCGCCGGACCTTGCAACGCATTCTGGCGAAGCGCGCGCCGCGATAGCTCTTGCGCTGCCGGGAAAAGCGGGATTAGGTGCGCAACATGACTGCGCCACCATTCGCTCAGGGACATAAACTAGCGACGCTGACGGGCGTACAGCATGGCTTTTTTGGCCGGCAGGGCGGCGTGTCTTCGGGCATCTATGCGAGCCTCAATATCGGCCAAGGCTCCGACGATGACGCGCAAAATATTCGCGACAATCGCGATCGCATTAGACGGGCCGTGGGCGCTGACAAGCTCTTGTCTTGTTTTCAGGTGCACAGCGCAAAAGTCGTTACAGTCACCGAGCCTTGGCGCACACGGCCACAGGCCGACGCTATGGTGACGAAAGTCCCGGGCCTCGCCCTTTGTGTGCTCTCTGCAGACTGTGTGCCGGTCCTTTTTGCTGACACAGATGCTGGCGTCGTCGGGGCCGCTCATGCCGGTTGGAAAGGCGCTTTGGCAGGTGTGTGCGAAGCGACTTTGGACGCTATGGAAGCGCTGGGCGCTAGCCGCGGCGCCGTCCAAGTGGCAATTGGCCCCGCGATCCAACAACCAAGCTATGAGGTTGGCCCTGAATTTCGCGATACGTTTGTCGGCGAGCAAGAATGGACGGACCGCTTATTTAGAGCCGGCCGCGACGACCGTTCGAACTTTGATTTAACTGGATTTGTTGAAGAGACGTTGCGACAGGCCGGGGTCAGGGACATCGACAACCTTGGTCATGACACGTGTGCCATGGCCGACACATATTTCTCTAATCGTCGGCGAACTCACGCGGGTGAAGCCGATTATGGGCGTAATGGCAGCGTCATTCTGCTGACCGCGTAGTCAGCTATTTCTATCCTCTTAAACCTGTCCCGCCTCCAGAGCCCGCTGATCATCGAGCCATGCGGGATCTAGATTTAAGCGTTTCGCGATTTTGTCCTCGCTGGACACCATCCGCCAGAACGGGCTGACCTCGGACACTGATTTCCCATCGGCGAGGTCTTCAAGCGCTGCTTCTGCAACCATCCGGACGAAGATTGAGGTCGATAGCGGGCACATGCCATCGCAATCATGAGTCAGAGCCATCATATTGCGCATGTCCGCGATCGTTTGTGTTTCGCCATGTGGGATGCCTTGGATATAGGCGTCGACCATTTGCGGGGTCGCAACCAGCATGGACTGTCCCGGCTGCATGCCAGCCCAGGCTTTATCCATCACGACTGTTTTCGGTTGTTTCTCTCGCGCGAGTTTTTCACGTGCCGTGGCTTTGGCCATCTAATCCTCCATGGCGCTTCGAGTTAAGTCTATCAGGGTCTCGTGACATTGCACGTCAGCAGGCATGGCAGGCCTCATGCGGGATGTGGATAAGTGAAATTAAGATCGCAGCCATGGGCAGACCGCGCCGCACGGCCTATCTCTAGACTGAAGACAGGAGGACATCATGTCAGAAATCACGATAACACGCGAAGATTCAGAAAAAGGTGGCCGGTATTTTACCGTCATCAATGGCGATGAAGCTGAAATGACCTATTCGCGCGCCGGGGCCACGCGAATCATTATTGATCATACAGGTGTGCCGGATTCGATGCGTGGCTTAGGTGTGGGCAAACAACTTGTCGCTGCCGCAGTCGCTGATGCCCGCGCTGAAGGTTTTAAAATCATTCCTTTATGCCCATTCGCAAAAGCGACGCTGGAAAAGCACGCGGAATGGCAAGATGTCGTTCAATAGTGAAGCTTGATCTTCATAGCGTTTTCCTTGACCGTATCCGCGAGGGAGAACGCTATGAAACAGCTATTCGCAACGGTTGCCGCTATGACCCTGATTTCTGGGTGTTTTGGCGCTCCGCCAAATGAGAAAATCCTTACAAATTCATGCGCTGAATTATTTGTCGGAGATGAGCGCATCGCTGCGCAGATTGCCGGTGACGCTGGAACGGGTTTGGATGATTTCTGTGGGTGTTTTGCCGCAAAAACGGTTGCCGAATCTCGTAATGTTGACCTCTACAAAGACATATTCTCTGCGATGCTAGAGATCCGCTCCGGACAAAGCCTCAGCGTTGAAGAAACGGCCGAAGCCCTCGAGGTCAAACTGTCTACGGGTGTGGTTGAAGGGATAACCGAAACGGAGCTTTACGACCTTGGCGAAGACTTCCGTAAACTCGCACAGAAGATGAGTGAGGCGGGCGGTGTTTGCCCGGCGCCGTAAGCGCTAAACGGCGCCCGGATTGTATTGAAATGGTTTCAGCTGTGCGACGACGTCTGGGATTGGCCGCATCGGGCGCCCGTCTGTATGGATCATGACAGCGGTGATGCGGCCTTCTGCAATCACGTCATCGCCGCGAAGGCAGGTTTGCTGAAAATACATCCGCACGCCCTTAACCCCGATGCTGCGGGTGCGGATGGTCAGCAAATCATCAACCTTGGCGGCGCGCTTATAGTCGACTTCGACATTGGTCAGCGTGAACGCTGCAGGGACATCCCGCGACAGTAAGTTTTGATGGCTGACGCCAGCATCGCGCAGAAAGTCTGATCGCCCGCGTTCGAAAAACCGCAAATAATTTGCGTGATAGACCATGCCAGTGAAATCGGTGTCTTCGTAATAGACTCGAATGTTCAGCCAATGCTGGCCTTGCGCGTCGAATGGGGCGGGAAGCGTACTCATACGATCTTGCTAGCAGGAAATTTGCGGCGTCGCCTAGTGCCGGAAGTGCCGCATCCCGGTCAAAACCATGGCGAGCCCGGCTTCATCGGCGGCGGCAATGACCGCATCGTCGCGGATCGATCCGCCCGGTTGGATAATCGCGCTCGCGCCCGCGGCCGCAGCGGCCAACATACCATCTGGAAACGGGAAAAAGGCATCAGAGGCTGCAACACATCCTTGCGTGCGGAGGCTTTCAAAGCCTTCTTTCTCCTTCGCATCTTCGGCTTTGCGGGCGGCAATCCGGGCTGAATCAATCCGGCTCATTTGACCCGCGCCGATGCCAACCGTTGCGAGATCTTTGGCGTATACAATGGTGTTAGACTTTACGTGCTTCGCCACTCGCCAAGCGAAGAGAAGGTCTTCAAGCTGTTCGTCTGTCGGGGCGATTTTGGTGACGACTTTCAAATCATCGCGTTCAATCCGCCCAAAGTCGCGGTCTTGGACCAAAAGTCCACCCGCAACAGACTTCACCACTGTGCCTGCTGCGGCGGGGTCTGGGAGACCATCGGTGAGCAAAAGGCGCAGGTTTTTCTTCTTCTTGAAAACTTCAATTGCAGCCTCGTCCGCGCCCGGTGCAATCACGACTTCCGTAAAGATTGAGGTGATTTCGGTGGCTGTTTCGGCATCCAATGGGCGGTTCAGGGCAACAATGCCGCCAAAAGCTGAGGTCGAGTCGCAGGCCAGCGCTTCGCGATAGGCAGAGATGACTGTGTCACCGAGCGCGACGCCGCACGGATTGGCGTGCTTGATGATGGCGACCGCTGGCGTCGCTGCGCCGAGTTCGCCAATCAATTCATAAGCGGCGTCGGTATCATTGATATTATTGTAAGAGAGAGCCTTGCCCTGGACTTGGCGCGCTGTAGCGACGCCCGGGCGATTATCGCCTGTGACATAGAAAGCGGCTTTCTGGTGCGGATTTTCTCCATAGCGAAGGGCTTCATTGAGCTGTCCGCCAAAGCCGGTCCAATCGGGTGCGGCATCGTCAAGTTGGCGCGCATACCAGCTCGAAATCGCCGCATCATAGGCCGCCGTTCGTGCATAGGTTTTCGCCGCCAATTTCCGCGACGTCTCGCGCGAGACGCGCCCGCCAGAGCTGGCCATCTCAGCCAAGACGTGATCGAGATCGCCGCCATCGGTGCAGACGGAAACGAAGTCGCCATTCTTCGCCGCGGCCCGCAGCATCGCTGGACCGCCAATATCGATATTCTCAATACAGTCTTCAAACCCGGCGCCGGATGCAACTGTCGCCTCAAACGGGTAGAGATTGATATAAACCAGGTCGATGGCTTCAATGCCGTGTTGTACGGCGTCGGCTTTATGGCTGTCATTGTCGCGCAAATAAAGGAGGCCGCCATGAACCGCAGGATGAAGGGTTTTGACGCGGCCATCCATCATTTCGGGATACCCGGTTAAGTCAGCGACGTCTTTGACGCTGAGCCCTGCGGCCTTCAAAGCGCGAGAGGTCCCCCCGGTCGAGATTAACTCGACTCCAAGATCGGCCAAAGCCATTGCACGTTCAACTAAACCCTCCTTGTCAGAAACGGAGATGAGGGCGCGTGTTATTTTGGTGGCGTGAATCATGAACGGGCTTTCAAGCAATAGCTGAACACGCTCGCCCGCCTATCATGAGTCCAGCTTGCGTCAACGCGTGGGCTTCATCTCAGCGCAGTGTTTTGGCGGATCATAAGCTGGAACGAGCTGCCCAAGTACTTGTAATGCTGCATTGGCTTCGCGCTCTCCGGCTAAGCTTAGCAGTCTTTCCAACTGGTCTGAAAACCCGGCAGGCTCTTGTTTGCGAGATTGCGGTGTCACTTTATTCAGTCCGTCAATACCCGTGCCAATGAGCCGCTCATCGGAATAGGTCAGCTCTTCATGCAGCTTTTCACCCGGCCGTAGGCCCGTCGTTTTGATCTTTATCTCTTGGTATGGGACCATGCCTTTCATCCGGATCATCGCTTCTGCTAAGGTGCGAATGCGAATGGGATTGCCCATATCCAAGACGTAAAGAGACGCCTCTCCGGCTTTGCCATTATGGGCACTGCCCTGAAGCACTAAGGAGGCGGCTTCTTCCACGGTCATGAAATAACGAGAGACTTGGTCATCTGTCAGCGTGAGCGGCCCCCCGGCCGCGATTTGTCGCTCAAACAGGGGCACCACCGATCCTGATGAGCCTAGCACATTGCCGAACCGTACCATGGACACGGCCAATTGAGTGCCTTTGGCACGATATGCGAGCGCCAACTCTGCCAGGCGTTTCGTCGCTCCCATGACATTGTCCGGGTCGACGGCCTTATCCGTAGAAATAAATACCATGCGCTCAAGACCGCATTCAATCGCGACATCGGCGGCATTTATTGTTCCGCCGACATTGGTAAGCACCGCTTCACACGCATTCAGTTCCATCAGCGGAACGTGTTTGAGCGCTGCGGCGTGGATGAGAATATCGGGCCTTGCGTATTCGACGGCCTGTTTCAGTCGTTTCTTGTCACGCACATCGCCGATTTGCGCGAATACCTCCAAGTCTGGGTATCGTTCACGAATGGTCAGGTCGATCTCGTAAAGATTGAACTCTGATGCATCGAATAGGGTGAGGTGAGACACACCAAGGCTGGCGCATTGTTGCGCCAATTGGGAGCCGATGGTCCCGCCTGCGCCGGTTACGAAGACGCGCTTATTTTCGAGCAAATCTCGCAATGGCTGCTCATCCAGGCGGCGCATCGGCCGCGCTAGTAAGTCTGCCGGACGCACGCGTTGTAAGTGAAGCCCTTCTCTATCCGACCCCAGCGCCATTACTTGCGAGCCATGCTGCGTCGCCGTCTCCAAGACTTCATTCATTGTGTCGCGCGCTCGAACCGAGCCTGCGACCGCGACCCAAGGCGTTTTCTCATAGCGCACCGCGAGCAGGTCTAGCATTTTGCCAAGTTCGCTCAGCCCGCCAAAAACGGGGACACCGCGGATCGCTCTTCCTGGCTCGGCCCCATCGGATTCGATCAAGCCTAGGACTCGAACAGCTGCGCCCCCTTTCGAGGCCTGCAAGTCTCTGAGTACGTCAGCCGCCTCAGTAGCCGTTGCGACCAATATTGCGAGTGGCGCGTCTTCACGAACCGCTCGAAATAATTGGAACGGTCGCCGTGTTGAGCGCGACAGGGCGGCCATCCGACCTAAAAATATCAAACCGACCCAGATCAGGAGGGCGAGTGGTAAGCTGGTCCTGGGGAACCCGATAAGACGGTTCCATAAAAACATCAGTGGCAAAAAAACCAGCGCCGTTAGGGCGACCGCTTGGAAAATTCGCAACGCATCCGGCCACCCAGAATGGCGCCAGACTTGTTGGTGAACGCGCAAAAGGAAGAAAGACAGAAACGCAGCGACAGCAAATGTAAGTGATGCAACAATGGCTGTAGCTACCGCCGCTGGGGGCGCGCCGCCGGTTGTGTTCCATCGCGCAAAAATCGCCACAGCCATGGCGAAAAGTGCCGAGACGGCATCAAACCCGAGGGTCAGCGCCATAGCGCGTTTGGCTTCTACCTCCGGCTTCATCGTGACCCGGTTTTCAAGAATGCCCAACGGATACAATTCGGTGGAGCGGACCCATCACTGTCGGGTTGCGCTTTGCCGATTAGCACAATTTGTTCGCTTTTCTCGATGATCCCTCTCCCAAGATAGATCGTCTCTTCGAGCTTAGCTTTTGCGTGGCTGGATTTAAAGCGCCATTTTGGTCCGAACTCACTTTCGAGAATGATTGCTTCATCTGTCATCGTCGTCTGTACCGTTGGGTGAAGGTGAAATCTTAACGAAAAAACGATCGGAGTGTCATTCTCTGTCGGTCCCGCAGACACTGGACGAGCTAGCGAGTCTTCGCCCGTTAGGCGCATGCCATCACCGGACATAAATAGACGGCGGCGGTGGAGCAATCCGAAGTCGCGCTTATACCCTCCATGTTGGGCGTCGAGCCAAATCTCCTCATCCTCTTCAAGACGTTTGGCGGAAATGCCTTCGGGCCCGACCGGATTCAGCAAACGCGTATCTTCATTTGCAACAAAACGAGAAGAATCAGAATCGCCCAATATCAATGTCGAATGTGCGCTTGTTCCTCTCACGGCGGCGCGGAATGCAATGTCGATCTCTGGGCTGCAAGCGCATGAAGTGACCAGGCGGGCGGCGCCGTCGTGAAGTTCAAAGCCGAGCGCCCCAGCATGTGCCTTATCGCCAAACGGTGGTTCCGGGGCGGCGCCTGCGTCAAGGACCAAAACGGTTCCGTTTTTTTGTAATTTGTGAAAACCAGATTTGGGCGCAACAGAGAAGCGTCGGGGCGGCGTTTCCAGGTGTGACAACACAGCATCGACGGCTTCAGGCCAGCGTTCATCGCCGTCGTGAAAAGGCAAGAGAGCGCCGTCTTCAGCTTTGAAAAAGGCCACCATGCCGCCAATCCTCGCAATCCACCGGGTCAAGAATTCCGGAATTTCGCGATCGCTACGCGACAACAAATCATGAATTGTCAGAAGGTCTGCGAGTCCGCTCAGGGCACGCGCAGGTGAGCGGCTGACATGTCCGCCATCGGGCAAGAATTGCGCGGTGCATTCGCTCTCGAGGCGCATTTCCGCATCATCAAGGCCTTTGCCGCGGCCCAAGCAGAGCGCGTGCGCGACTCCAAGTGTACAGCCGCGCCAGCGCGCTTTCGGTTCCAGTTCTGAATCGATGAGCGCCAAGACATGGCGTGCCTGGCGTCCGAGCGCTTCAAGCCGGCTTTCACGGGTACTCGTTTCGCCTTGCTCGAAAAGAGCCGCACCGCATCGCATCCAATTCCAAACGCGGTCTGCGGCGCAGCCTGTACGCCACGAAAACCCATCAAAACGACCAAAGTTTTCGATCCAATCATCGACGAGGAAGCGCGCGCGATCCGCGCCAATATAGCCCTGTGTGAACAGATCAGCAAGCCAATCGAAGCGATGCAAGCGATTGGCATAATGTCGCGATGGCATGGTGTTCGCCCAAGGCGGCGTGCCATCTTCAAGCGCCAAGCGGTCCATGCCAATCCGCCAAATCCCGCGCATCAACATCTCACCGCGTAAATCATCCGGCGGAATGATTTGGCGCATATGCAGGCCAAACCCATCCGGCGCGCTGCCGGCAATTCGCAAGCGATGCACAGCTGACACTTTCGCGTCTTCACCGGGGCGACCGGCAAAGCGCTCCCAAATCGCAGCGTCTTCAGCGTCGCTACGTTTCGCTTTGAGCGGATCGGAAGGTGTGGTCTCGCTCATTCGTTCTGAGCCCTTAAATCGTCGCCCCAACCCTGAGCGCTGCAATGTTGGGCTCATATTGCTCTGGGCCGCCACGGAAGACCGCTGATCCAGCAACAATGGCGTTTACGCCTGCCGCAATCGCGCGCGGCGCCGTATCCGGATTGAGCCCGCCATCAACTTCAAGAATGATATCGCGGCCACTGGCATCAATTTTTTGGCGAAGTTGCTCAATCTTTTTGAGCTGGCTTTCAATGAAGCTTTGGCCGCCAAACCCTGGGTTCACAGACATAACCAAAATCAAATCTACATCATCGATCACGGGGTCTACGACTTCCGCTGGCGTGCCGGGATTGAGCGCAACGCCGGGTTTCATTCCGGCGGCTCGAATAGCCTGCAGTGTCCGGTGCAAATGCGGCCCAGCTTCGGGATGTACGGTCAGAATATCTGCGCCGGCTTTGGCGAAGTCTTCAATGTACGGATCGACCGGAGAAATCATCAAGTGGACATCAAAAGGCTTTTTCGAATGCGGTCGCAACTTGGCGATAATGGGCGGCCCGAAAGTTAAGTTCGGAACAAAATGCCCATCCATAACGTCGACATGAATCATGTCCGCGCCAGCTTCGTCAATTCGGCGAATCTCTGCGCCTAGCTCTGCAAAATCCGCCGATAGAATCGACGGTGAAATCAACACATCACTCATCCAGTTTGCCTAAAACGGAACCGCCGCCAACACAAGGCTGGCGGCGGACTTGGTGCAGGTAATTTCGTGCTGCGGATCAATATCCGGGTGCGTATTGAACAGGCACGACATAAGCGCCGTCTTGGCGAAACTCGACATTCACGCGTTGTCCTGGCTGGATGTTGGCGTCGGCAGGCTGAACAAAGGCTTTAACATTACCGTCGTCAAACTGGACAGTCGCAGCGACGCCTTGCTTGGTGCCCGCTGCGGTACCGAGCATATTGCCGGCGATGCCGCCGAGGACAGCGCCGCCAATAGCGCCCGCGGTATTGGCTTTGTCACCGCCGCCGAGCTCGGACCCGGCAATACCGCCAAGGACGGCACCGGTTGCGGTGCCAATGATGGACTTATCAGGCTTAATGGTGACCGCGCGCACGGATGTTACAACGCCAGGCTTGACGGTCATCGCATAGCCGACGGAGTCAGAACTGACCGTGTTGGCGCCATAGGCTGTTTGACACCCAGAAACAATGAGCGTGAGGGCAGCACATGCGCCTGCGAGAAATTTGGTCGGGGCCTTTGAGGCCGAAATCAGAGACGTCATTTGGGTGTGCTCCTTCCGCACAATATTAGACTATCCCCTTTATGTCGGGGCATAAGTGAACTGCCTATGAACCTGAAGCGGCATGATTGAGGCAATTTGGCCTGATTTCATGACAAATTTTTCAAGAATCGCGAGTCAGGCGAGAAATATAGAACGCATCATACCCAAATCGGCCATTTGGGAGTGTCAAAACATCTCCAAGCGGCGTCACGCTCTCGCCAAAGCTGGGTATCTCCGAGGCCGATACCGTCTGCCGCGAAGCGGGTGCGTCTTTGAGCACCCGTTCAATGATTTCGATGCCTTCATGCGGCAGCGGCGAACACACGCAATAGACCAACTGTCCGCCAGGCTTGAGCATCTCCAGACTGGCGCGCAAAAGACGTTCTTGAATGTTCGCGAACCGCGTCACGTCTTCCGGTGCTTTTATCCAAGCTCCCTCAGGGTGACGTCTTAGGGTTCCGAGCGCTGAGCACGGGGCGTCGAGTAGGATTTTATCGACGGGGGCATCAGGCCGCCACTCTGTCGCATCTGCACAGACGACGTCGACTTCGCCCTTATAGCCAGTCCGCCAGAGATTTTGCTTGAGGCGTTTTAATCTAGGTTTGGAGCGATCTATGGCCGTCACTTTTGCGCCGCTGGCGGCAAGTTGTAACGTCTTCCCACCAGGCGCCGCGCAGATGTCGAGAATACGTTCCCCTGTTTGCGCCTTGAGCAAGCGCGCAGGCAAGGTTGCAGCTATGTCTTGAACCCACCAGTCACCATCGTCGAAGCCGGGCAGGGCTTCAATTGCGCTGGTCTCCACTTTCACAGAATAGTCGGCGACGATTTCGCCGCTGACTTGTTGCGCTAGAGTTTCGGGTGCGCCGCTTTTGGGGGTCAGATAGGTCTCGGGCGGGAGGGTCTGCGCTTCGGCGAGCGCAGCGGCAGCCTTCGCGCCGAGCCCTTGCATCGCGAGAGTGCGCAGCCAAACCGGCCAAAGGGCGTCCACAGGCGCCTTATCATAAGCGTCGCGATCGGCGACGACTTTACGAAGAACAGCGTTTAAAAACCCCGTCGCGCGCTGAGCTCTTGGCCACAGCTTCGCGGCTGAGACGGTCTCACCTACGACCGCATGATCTGGCGTTTCCAGCACCCATGCTTGCGCTGCGCCGATGCGCAAAAGGGCACGGGCTGGCGGCGTGGCGGTTTCAAGCGGGCGCTCCAAGAACGGCGCAAGCCCCAGGTCTATACGTCCTAATTGCCGCAGCGCCGCGCTCGCCATTGCGCGTGCGAAGCCGCGATCTGGGCCTTTTAAGGCTTCGAAACGATCGGTGCTGGCGAGGGCATCATCCAATGTCCGTTTCTCTTCGAGAACTGACATTAGGAGCTGGGCGGCCGCCAGACGAGCAGGGGCGCCGCTCACCCCCAAGGCCCTGCAGCACGACGTGCCGGCGCTGAGTCAAAATCAACACCCATGTCTGTCGCCAGACGCTGGAGGGATTCAATCCGGTTCTGTGTCGCGGGATGAGTTGAAAACAGACTGTCGCCGCGCCGCCCCGCCAGAGGGTTCATGATATACATATGCGCCATTGCCGGATTGTCTTCAGCGCGGCGATTTATTGTGGCGCGCGCGCCGCGATCTATCTTCGCGAGCGCAGAAGCGAGCCAGAGTGGATTGCCGCAAATCTCAGCGCCGCGGCGGTCGGCTTCATATTCGCGCGACCGGCTGATCGCCATTTGCACCAGGCCCGCCGCCATTGGCGCGAAAATCATAATTGCGATGCCAGTCAAAAAACCACCGCGCTCACGATTGGTGAAAAAGACGGCAAAATTGGCCAGCATGCCAATGGCTCCGGCAATCGTCGCTGTAACGGTCATGGTCAGCGTGTCACGATTTTGCACATGAGCGAGCTCATGCGCCATGACGCCTGCGGTTTCTTCGCGCGACAAAATGCTGAGAAGGCCCGTGGTCGCGGCAACCGCTGCATTGCTAGGATTACGTCCCGTGGCGAAGGCGTTTGGCTGCTGAGTATCGATCAAATAGATTTTGGGTTCCGGCATGCCAGCGGATTGCGCCAAGGCTTTGGTATCATTTACGAACGTCCGGACCACGGGGCTGCGATCGTCAGCATCAACTTCTCGCGCACCTTGCATGCGCAAGACGATCTTATCTGCATTCCAGTAAGAGAACAGGTTCAACCCGCCAGCAATCACGAATGCAATGCCCATTCCCATGGCGCCTCCAACGAGGTATCCGACAGCCATGAAAAGTGCTGTTAGCATCGCGAGAAGCATAAAGGTTTTGGCTGTGCCCATGTTCAGAAGATTCCTTGCACGTAAAAGTTGAGGACCTACCTCATCTATTGGAACATATATGTATTGGTTAACAGATCTGGGAGTCTCTATAATGTCTGATGAAAAATTCGTTACGAAACCCGAATTGACCCCAGCGGCAGAGCGCGCCCTGGCTGAAGCAGCGGCGAGACGTGCCGAGCAAGAGGCCAAAGAAAAAGATTTAAACGCGAAACGCGCGGGCGAGAAAGGCGGACCAGCTGAAGAGCGCGTCCGTTATGGCGACTGGGAAAAGGCCGGTCGCGCTGTTGATTTTTAGGTCCTAATTGGCGATTGAGCGCCCGCCTTGTGCGGGACCACGTTGTGCGCGGCCTTCGCGTAATGCTTCATCAATCTGATCCCGGCGCCGGTCTTTGCGCTGAGGCGGCGCCTTTAGATCGGCGACCAAAATATCTCCGCTGACTTCATCGGCATAGTCTAGGCCTAAATTGTTGATGACGAGCGTGAACTCATCAATGTCGACGCGCCGGTCCAGATTGGGGTCAAATCGAAACGGGTTTGCCAAGCTGTCGTCTCGAGTTGGCAAACCGGCGGCCCAGTCTTGTTGTTCGAGTGCCGTCAAATAGCCGTCGGCATTTTGGTCAGCATCGCGAAATGCCACCGGGATACCCGCATCGATTTCATCGGCGCTAATGCGGCCATTTTGATCCTCGTCAAAAGTGATGAACAAGCCCGCACCTGGTTTTAGACGAACCGGTTTGGCGCGTTCTTTTCGATCTGGCGACCGCAATTCGCCTTGCCCTGGGAGCCGCACAAGTTCGTCTTCATCCGCATGCGCAAACGAGGCGGAGCCAAGCGACATGGCTAGCAAACTGGCGATAAAAACAGATCGAATCATAGGGGCTCCACTCTACACTTCCCATATTCATATAGCCGACTGTTACATGAATGCCACATGACGTTTCTGTCAGATCGACCCTTTGGACCCATAAATGCCTGCAATCGTCATGAGATCGGCCTGTGGCAAACTTTAACGGCGAGACTTGCCAGAGCATAAGAAAATGATGACACTCCCGTCAATATCGCAGCAGACTGGGAGGAATGTCATGCTGAAACAGGTCGTCATGAGTGGCGCTGCATTGGCGCTATTAAGCGCTTGCGGGGCCGCGGACCAGAGCGGGTCGACAGATGCGAGCGAAACGTCGGTCACTGCTGCAGTGATGGACGCGGCAGCATTGCAAGCCATGCTGATTGACGCCGACGCGGGTAGCACAATTGAGCTGCCAGCAGGGACCATTGAAATGGTCGACGGCCTGTCTCTCGATGTTGACGGGGTGACGTTGAAGGGCGCCGGCGAAGGCCAAACGATTTTGGACTTTTCCGGACAAACTGGCGCCGGCGAAGGGCTCTTGATCACGTCCGATGATGTGATCGTTGAGGACTTCACGATCCGCAATACGACCGGCGACGGGATCAAATCTAAAGGGGCTGATCGGATCATTTACCGTGATCTCACGGTTGAGTGGACCGGCGGGCCTGATGAAAATAATGGCGCTTACGGCGTTTATCCGGTCGAGAGCACGGATATTTTAGTCGAGCGGGTCACTGTTCGTGGGGCGTCTGATGCGGGCATTTATGTCGGTCAATCAGACAATATTATCGTCCGCGATAGTCTTGCCGAATTTAATGTCGCTGGGATCGAGATCGAAAATTCGACGCGAGCGGATGTCTACAATAATACGGTGACCAATAATACGGGCGGCATATTAGTGTTCGACCTCCCGGATCTGCCAAAAGTGGGCGGGCACTCGACACGGATTTATGGCAACCAGATTTTCGGCAATAATACACGCAACTTCGCGCCGCCTGGAAACATTGTGGCTGGCGTACCATCTGGGACCGGGGTTATTGTTCAAGCGAATGAGAAAGTGGAAATTTTCGACAATACGCTGACGGACAATCGCACCGCGCATGTGCTGCTGGTCGCCTACTCGCCAGAGTTTTCAGATGAACGCTACAATCCCTTGCCACGCAAAGTGACGGTCACCCAGAACGTCTATGAAAATGGCGGATATGAGCCGCAAGGCGAGTTAAAAATGCTCGCCATGCTAATGGGCGGGAAGCTACCGGAAATCGTCTCAGATGGCGTTGACCGTTGGAAAGATGGTGAACCGGTCGATCTTGGCCTGGTCATCGATGAACCAGAGAGCGTTGGCTATGTCAGTCTTGGGCTGGGGGCTTATCCTGTGAACCCGGCCAATCTAAGCCCGAGCAAAGATCGCCCAGCGGGTACCCTTGGGGAGCGATTGCCGGCTGTCGCGCTGTCGCATGCCGAATGAGATCCGCCCTGGTCCTGGTCATAAGCGCTTTATTAGCGGCGTGCGGTCAGCCGGCGACTCCAAATCTCGACGTCATTCTCGCTGACAAGCCGGCGCCAACACTGGCAGACTATGGATTGTTTAACGATGAGCGCGCCCGGCTGCCCGGCGCCGGCATGGTCAAATATGATCTAATCAATCCGCTCTTTTCCGATCATACCGATAAGCACCGCTATGTGTTTGTTCCGGAAGGGCAGGCAGCGACGTATCGCGACACGGATGTTGTCGCCTTTCCGGTCGGCAGTGTTCTGGTCAAAACCTTTGCCTATGGTGACCGGTTTTTGGAAACGCGCCTCTTAATCCATAAGAACGAGGGGTGGGAAGCGATTCCCTATGTCTGGAATGAGGATCAGACCGAGGCGGTTTACGCACCGGTCGGAAAACGCATCGAAATATCTTCAGGCATGGCGGCCGATGGGGCGCCGGGGTTCACTTACGCGGTGCCGAATAAGAACCAGTGTAAGACCTGCCATCAAAACGGCGATGCGGTGAGCCCAATCGGCCCGAAAGCGCGCAATCTCAATCATACAGGGCCATATGGCGTGGCACAAATCGAAGACTGGCTTGCGCGCGGCTTGCTCACGGATGTTCCAGATCAATTACCGGCTATGGCGAAAGCGTTTGAAGTGGGCACGTCGCTGGAGCTGCAGGCGCGCGCTTATCTCGATATTAATTGTGCGCATTGCCACAAAGCAAACGGGTCAGCGTCCAATTCCGGGCTTTGGTTGGAATGGGAGATCGAAGACCCGATCAAGTGGGGCGTTGGAAAACACCCAACCGCTGCAGGCCGCGGCGCCGGTGAGGCGCTCGTGGTCATCGAGCCGCGTCAGCCAGACGACTCGATCATGGTCTTTCGTATGGATTCCGACGAACCAGGTGTCGCGATGCCCGAGCTTGGACGCGCCTTGATACACGCTGAAGGGGTAGCTCTGATCGAAGCCTGGATCGCTGAAATGGATGTAGAGTCATGAGGCCCTCTTGACCGCGCTGTCGAGTCCGGCTCGATATGGTCGCCGTTAAGTAGAATAACCCGTTCTGCATCCCGACCGCTCTCTTCATCGCGGTCTCGTCCCACGGAGGTTTTATCATGGGAAAACGTGACGATCTGATCGCAAAATACGCTAAGGATCTGGAAGAAAAGTGCGGCATGAAGCCGGACATGAAATTGCTGACCGCAGTGACCATCGCTTGCGGGCCCTCAATTTACAACAACGACGCTTCAACCGTTTCGGCGACACAGAAAAGTGAGCTAGAAACGGTTAAGAAGAGCTTCTTGATTAAAAAGCTGGGTCTGGCGGACTCGCCGAAGCTTGATGAGGGCATTGCTGCTGCGATGGACACTTACGGGCGCTCCGTGCGTAAGAAGTACCGCGCCGTCGTGTATTACCTCTTGGTTAAGCATTTCCGTAAAGCGAGCATGTTCAAATAGAACGGCACTGCTGATCGAATTTGGAAAGCCGGAGCAGCGCCTCCGGCTTTTTCTTTTGCGCAATTTGTTAACAGGAAGACGCGGATTGTTAACCCGGACTTAACGCTCTGCAAGCATTCCGTTAACAGTTGGAGGACTGCGTCAGCGAGTGATTCGTTTGGCGAATATGGAGCGTGCCATGCAAATTACAGCAGACCAAATTCCATTGATCATTGCCGTTGGAGCGCTGGCGCTCGGACTTGCTTTTATTCTTTGGGCGCTTCGCACCTCAGATGGCGCTCGTGGCGCCGCGAAACGCTACAAGGATAAAGCCAATGATGCGGAATCGTCCTTGGCTGAAATGAAATCAGTCCTCGGCGCGCATCCTGGCGTTATTCTCGTTTGGCAAGGCGAAGACATTAATGTTGACGCCGATGACATTACACCGCCAGATATTCATGGTTCGCCTGTGGCGCTCGCCAGCTTGCTGCGTTTCACAGATGATGCGGTAGCGATCGACCCTGCCGTTCGGATTATTGAAGGCGTGGCCGACTTAGAAGCCCGCGATGCCAGCGGCATCGATACGACGTTGCGCATCCGTCTGCGCGAACTCGCCGAAGAAGGGCAGCCATTTTCGCTCACCATTATCGGTCAGAACGGGCGTTTCTTGGAAGCCGATGGAAGAACCGCGGGTGCCCGCGTCGTCGTGTGGATTACCGATTCAACCATTAAGGGCCTGGAAGAAAGTTCCGCGCGTGGGCGTCTGGAAGAGGCGCGGCAAGTGATTGCCCGCGACCCCACGGCGTTCCTCGATATGCTTGGCAAAGCGCCTTTCCCAGCCTGGAGGATTTCCGGCGTCGGACGGCTGCAATGGGCCAACCCCGCTTATGTTGACGTCGTTGACGGTGACAATCTTGACCGCGTGCTCGAGCGTCAGGTGATGCTGGACGAGAAGTCGGTGGAGCAGATCCGTAAAACGCTGACCGAAGGCAAAGAGATCGACGAGACTCGCCATATCGGCATTAAAGGCGAACGCCGCGCGATGCGAGTTCTATCATTTCCGCTCTCAGGCGGCGTCGGCGCAATGGCGTTTGATGTCACCGAGCAAGAGCGTGCCCGAGATGAGCTGGATAAACATGTCCGCGCGCATGATGAGACGCTCAATCACGTCGCTGACGCGGTTGCGATCTTTAGCGGCGATCGCAAATTGACCTTCCACAATCGCGCCTTTGCGAAAATGTGGGATATGGACGAGGGCTTTTTGCTCGATATGCCAAGCCATGGGCAATTGCTCGATCGGCTGCGGGAGCGCCGCAAGCTTCCGGCCCAAGCCGAGTATGCAAAGTGGCGGGCCGAAGAGTTGTCTTATTACCTCGACATTAGCGGGATCGAAGAAGATGAGTGGCATTTGCCCGACAATCGCACCTTGAAAGTGACGCGTCAGCGCCACCCAATGGGCGGATTGTTGATCTTGTTTAAGGACATTACCAGCGAACTCGATTTGCGGACCAAATATAACGCGATGATTAAAACCCAAGGTAAAACCCTCGACAGCTTGCATGAAGCCGTCGTCGTGTTTGGCTCAGATGGCCGGTTGAAGCTCTGGAACAGCGCCTTTGCAGAGCTTTGGGGTGTTGAAGAAGATCTTCTCAAAGACGAGCCTGATTATGATGACATCGCAGATTTCTGTATTCCGCTCTTCCATGACCGCGATACTTGGATCTCGATTAAAGGCCACATTACGGACCCTAGCGCGCGGCAGGAAACCACAGGTGAGATGAAGCGCTCTGATGCGTCGATTTTGACCTATGTGACGAAGCCGCTGCCGGATGGAAATACTTTGATCGCTTTCGCTGATGTGTCGGCCCAGCGCTCTGTAGAAACGGCCCTTCGCGATCGGGCGGAAGCGTTTGAAACGGCGGATCGTTTGAAAACCGAATTCGTCAAAAACGTCTCTTATCAATTGCGATCACCGCTGCAGACGATTCTTGGCTATGGCGAGTTTCTCCAAATGGAGCGGATTGGTGATCTCAATGATGCTCAGCGGGATAAAGTCGACGCAATTTGTGAGGCCTCTAATCACCTCAATGATTTGATCGGGAATATCCTCGATCTGGCGATGATCGAGGCCGGCCGAATGGATCTGGACATTAGCGAAGTCGATCTCGAGACGTTGATCAATGAAGCGGTTTCAATCGGCGTGACCAATGCCGCGGATACCGAGGTTGAAGTCGTGGCCAATATTGACGCTGCGCTCGGGACCATTGAAGCGGACGAAAAGCGGATTCGACAAATCCTGTTCAACTTAGTCTCAAACGCCTTGCGCTTTACTGATCCGGGTGGCCAGATTTCGATCGCGGCTGAACGCATGGGCGACACCGCTCGCTTGACCGTTAAAGACAATGGCCGCGGCATTCCGGCAGAAGAACAAGCGACGCGATTTGACAGTTTCACCTCAAGTGATCGTCGCGGCGCCGGGCTCGGTCTGTCCTTGGTGAAACATTTCGTGCAGCTGCACGGCGGCAATGTTGGGATCAAGTCCCAGCCTGGTGGCGGCACCGAAGTCGTCTGCTGGATCCCGGTCGAAGCGGCGCCGCAGGGCGGTTCGAACACGCCAGAAAAGCTAGCAGCTTAGATGCGCTTGCCAGCGCGCGTTTGACGCGGCACCTTTAGGCATCAGGCAATAAGCCTGAAATCACAAAGGGAGACAAGCATGGCCATTGCGCGTGTGACAGAAATCATCGCCGGTTCAAAAAAGAGTTTTCAAGATGCCATAGAAAAAGGCATCGCTCGGGCGAATAAGACATTGAAAAATGTCGAAGGCGTTTGGATCAAGGACCAGTCGATCAAGTTGGAAAACGGCGAGATCAAAGAATATCGCGTGGTGATGAAAGTCACTTTCGTGCTCAAATAAATGGATATCAATCCATTATGAAGAAACCCCGCCTCGGATGAGGCGGGGTTTTTCACTAGGGCAGTTGAAAACCGCCTCAGTCCCCTGTTGACTGATAAGTCGAAGAATTTCCGACCGCTGTTGCAGATCCGAAAATGTGTCCGGTTTGGCCGACTGAGCCGCTGCCTTGAGCGATGACCGAGCCGTTATTGAATTGCTGGGTTCGGCCGTATAGGGCGGCGTCACCGCAAACATTACACAAGGTTGCTGTCGCTGCGTTGCCGATTGCGGTTGAGGTGACAATGCCGTCCCCCGCCGATGGCGAAGCACCGGAGAGGCTCGCGGTACTCGTCACCGTGCCGTAATTGTTCTGAATGGCGTTCAGTCCGGTATCAGAACCGACATTTGAAATCGTTGAAGCATTGCCGACGCCATAGGCGCTAGAGGTTGCCGTACCGGACCAATTGTCCAGCGTGACATAAGACTGAGCATCGATGTCAGAGTCGTTGCCTTGATAGACCTCCGAACCTTCGCGCCCTTGAGTGGCATAGCCCCACTCATTGTCTGTCGTTGCCGAGTTACCAAAGGCGGTCGTGGCGCTGAGAACGTTATGGCCGAAGCCCATATAGATATCGCTTGAGGCTGAAATCGTCTCGCCGGCTGCGGTGGTTTGCACCGCTCCGACATAATGGGTCGTGGTCGACCCGGTCGACGATACCGCGTTTCCGCCAGCGGTCGTTCCGAAGCTTGCGGATGTGCCATCACAGCACATGTCGACATCGGTTTCAGCAGTCACAGATCCTGAGCTGTCTTGTGTTTGGAAGGCGGAGGTCATGCCATTTTCATTCGTCGGCACCGAAACATTAGCGATCGCTGTCGTCGCAGCAGCGACCGTACCAGCATTCTGCATGTCGACGCGAGTGCTCGCAGAGACATCTCCGGTCGCGACTTGATCGGTGCGATAATAAGTATTGCCCGACCAAGTGCCGCCTGTCGTTGAGTTGCCATAAGCTGTTGTTGTCGCAACCGCGAGCCCAGCCGAGCCGCCAGTTAAAGCATTGTCCGCGCGGACCGTGCCAGACAGGGTCTGAGCGGTATCGAGATCAATATTGCCGCTCGTGACGAGACCGGCGGCAGCGTTGCCGACAGCGCTTGAAGTAGAGGATGCTTCCCTGGCATAATCCGGGATCTCGACCTGCATATTGGACCAAACATCGCCCAGTTGGACTTGCTCAATCTCAGTGTTGGAGGACTGAGCCCAGGCGGCAGTATTAACACTGATTAGGAGTGCAAATACTGCCGAGCTCATCCGCCCTACAGATTTGGTGAAAGGGGCGCCGCCGCTCATGAAGCGTCATCCTCTTTGCGTGTGCGGAAGCCGCTATCACGGTTCTCGTGCCACTTGTTTGGAGATTGACGTGAGCCACCATTGTATTGATCAACCGGCGCACGGAACGGACGATAGTCGCCAGTTGTGCTATTGGTTGAGATGATACCGGCAGTCAGCGAGCAGACGTCAGCATTTGGGGCGCCATATAAGTTGGCCATCATTTCCAAAGACGCGCGCTCAATAACAGACCGAACGGCCAATTGGATTGGCTCTTGGGCGCGGCCGCCGACGCCAACATCAAAGACATTGCCATTGGCGAAGTCGAAAATGCCGAAAGACAATTCGCGGCCGATGATTTGCTTTTGGTACGAGATGACGTCGAACACTTCGAGCGTATCAGTCTTTACCAAGCGCAGGTCGAGGCCGACATTAATGACGAACAGTTTCGCACCAGAGGTGCCTTTCGCATCCGTCGCATCCGTATCGCCAATAAAGGCTTCACCGCCGACTGAGCGAATATTGTAGTTCAGTTCGGTAATGCCGCCGACGAGGTAGAAGTCTGATCCTGGGATCGACCCGGCATGGATCTTATCGAACTCGCCAGGCGCGTCGCCGATCAGCTTGTTGTTTTTGTACTTCAGGTCGAGTTCTGCAACAGAAGTGTCGAAGCGTTCGACCAAGACGGCGCCGGCTTTGGCCAGGGCAGACATTGCCATAAGCGAACCGCCTTGCGTGACGCGGCGACCGCCTTCAATATCGGCTTTACCAGTATAATCGAGGATCCGACCCACGGCGATTCGCGGTGCGCGGACGCCAGACTGGCGGGCATAGTTGCCCATGCAAACTAGGCCTTCCGAATAAGGCGTTGGGTTTGCTGTTACCGGCGAGCCGCCAATTGGCTGCGTGTAATTTCCGCCAGGTCCGGCGACTGGCGAAATACAGCCAGTGGCGAGGAGCGCTGAAGCAATAGCTGCGGCGGGCGCTTTGACGCTAGCGAGCGAAAGGTTGTTCAGAAGACTAATCATTAGAAGTCTAGCTCCCCATTGAGAACGACCGTCTGGTCGCCATTATTGATTTGCGTGGAATCGATGATGATCGTGTTGTTCGATCCGTTGGTGATAACGTTGAGTTGGTTACCGACTGCGGTGCCGTTCCCAATCATGCCGGCGGCGCCGTCCGTCTGGCCCCAGCCTGTGTAAAGTCCGGTGCCAAGACCAGAGCCGCCTTCAAGTAAACCGTTTATGATGACCCGGTTGCCGAGGCGGTCACGTGTGTTCGCGGAGAAGGGGGTCTGCTCTTGACCATATCCGAAACCATAAGGACGTTCGAACTCTGACACAGAGGAGGCTTCTTGTGCGCTTGCCGGCATTGCCGCGATCATCAGAGATCCGGCTGCGAGCATGGCCATGCCGCTAATGCAAAAGGTGCGTGTGTATTTGGGCGCTTTCATCGAGAGAACTCTCCGCAGATTTGATTTGCAGGGGAGGTTGCAACGGCCATGCCAGTTTGGGTGTATTCTGCAGTTACATTCGCGCGTTAGGCGAAGTGGTTCCTGCCCATAATCGCTCAATTACCTGTGTCATTCCCGAAATCTGTTTCGCATTGAGACACCTTGGCGAGCCCAGGTGGCCCGACAGTCGATTCTGGGAAAGGGCCGTTTTGTGCTATGCTCTCCAGATATATTATAAAGAAGGGAGGTGGAGGATGCTCATCGATACGATTCTCAAGGATAAAGGGAATGCGGTGGAGACGATCTCGGACAAAGCCAGTTTGGCAGAGGCTGCAAACGTTCTCGATCAAAAGCGAATCGGGGCGATTGTGGCCGTTGATGAGCGCGAAGATATTGTTGGCGTCTTATCCGAGCGGGATATTGTACGGCGGTTTGCCCGCAATGGCGCGCGCACGATGAGTATGACCGTCTCACAGGCGATGACGCGCGGGGTTATTACAGCCGCCCCATCCGAAGACATTGATACTTGTCTTGGTCGCATGACCGATCGGCGAATACGACATTTGCCGATTGTTGAAGGCGGCGCCCTTAAGGGAATCATCTCCATTGGCGATCTTGTGAAATATAAAATTGATGCCGTCTTAGCTGAAGCAGAAGCGATGGAAGCCTATATCCGCAGTGGCTAGGGGCCTTTCGCGCATGGTGACTTAAAAGGTTAACCCGGCTTGTGCAGAAATGTGCGTATCAGGCGAATTTTTTGCTTGCCAAAACCCCCGAACAGATTCTATATGGGGGCTTGCTTCGTGAATGCCTCAAAACTGTGGGGCCGGTTAAACGGCCCAACGGCTTTACGTCGCCGAAATAACGGAAAGTTGCAATTGCAACCTTTTCTGCAATTTTGGTGAAAAATGGTGTTGACGAGGTGAGGGCGGGTCTGTAGAGACCGGCGCTTCACGGAAATGCCTCTCTCGCTGGGGCCGGTCAAACGGCTCGGAGAGACTTTTCGGCTCAAAATCAGGGTTTTTCAGTCCGCTGAAATTGCTCTGCAGAAAGTCGAAAAAAGGGTGTTGACGCAAAATTCGGGGGCTGTATAAGCCGCCACTTCCGGTCGACGGGGCTCACGCTCTAGACGCCAAAACGGGCTTCGGCCCAGCTGTTTGACATCGCAGGAATTAGGAAGAGAAACGCAGGCGGCATAGGCGACTTGCGACCCCTTTTGAGGGGTCACATATGACTATGACGAATGCGTTTCAAAAGAAATACCTTCACAGAATACGTCGGCTTCGGCCGACTGTGATTTGTGCAAGGGTTTCTCGTCAAAACGTAAATTGCTTTATAGCAAATGATCCCGACCGGTTTTCCCCGGTCATTATGGGATTTTCGTCAGAACTCAATTCTCAACCTGAGAGTTTGATTCTGGCTCAGAACGAACGCTGGCGGCAGGCTTAACACATGCAAGTCGAACGATATAGTGGCAGACGGGTGAGTAACGCGTGGAAACGTGCCTTTCACTACGGAATAGCTTTTGGAAACGAAAGGTAATACCGTATACGCCCTCCGGGGGAAAGATTTATCGGTGAAAGATCGGTCCGCGTTAGATTAGCTAGTTGGTGAGGTAAGAGCTCACCAAGGCGACGATCTATAGCTGGTCTGAGAGGATGATCAGCCACACTGGGACTGAGACACGGCCCAGACTCCTACGGGAGGCAGCAGTGGGGAATATTGCACAATGGGCGCAAGCCTGATGCAGCCATGCCGCGTGAATGATGAAGGCCTTAGGGTTGTAAAATTCTTTCGCTAGGGATGATAATGACAGTACCTAGTAAAGAAGCCCCGGCTAACTTCGTGCCAGCAGCCGCGGTAATACGAAGGGGGCTAGCGTTGTTCGGAATTACTGGGCGTAAAGCGCACGTAGGCGGACTTTTAAGTCAGATGTGAAATCCCAAGGCTCAACCTTGGAACTGCATTTGAAACTGGGAGTCTAGAGATCAGGAGAGGTTAGTGGAATACCGAGTGTAGAGGTGAAATTCGTAGATATTCGGTGGAACACCAGTGGCGAAGGCGACTAACTGGACTGATACTGACGCTGAGGTGCGAAAGTGTGGGGAGCAAACAGGATTAGATACCCTGGTAGTCCACACCGTAAACGATGAGAGCTAGTTGTCTGCAGGCATGCCTGTAGGTGACGCAGCTAACGC
>JBCBMU010000002.1:0-388695 GCA_039822145.1 Pseudomonadota bacterium
GCTTTAATACGCTCGAGCAATTCAGACGCCTGTTCATATGTAATATGTTTGATCATTCGCTTCTCTCCAACCCGTGCCGGTATTTAGCCCCGCAACCTGAACGCAGGCCAAACAATCCTTTAACAGAGAGTTAGCGTAAACATAAAATGTATATTATTCAGGGCGTTGAGCGCTGCACTAAAATAGAAAATATTCTATTTTATGGGTTTAGCGAATGGATACGTAGCTAATATTGAGATGCAAAGGTCTTTTATTTTGATGTCATCTTTCAGGTTCAAGCCAAGTGAAACTGCGGTGAGCCAAATGCCTAGAAAGCCTGTTCGCGCGGACGGCCTCCGGACCTATCAAAAACTCCTGGATGCGGTTGATAACAGACTGAACACGGAAGCCGGAACGGATATTCGGTTAACGGCGATCGCCGCCGAAACCGGGCTTCCGGTTGCTTCGGTCTATCATTTTTTTCCTAACCCCGAAGCCGCGCTCGCGGCGGTTACTGAAAAGTATGTTGAACAAGCGGCGATTGAGATCATGTCCAATCATAAGCCGGACGAGGTGCAGCATTGGCAAGACCTCGTAAAAGCAATTTTTGCGCGCGGCCGAATTTTTTACCAGAAACACCCCGCTGCGCAGAAACTTCGATTGGGTCCGGTGCAATGCGAAAGTGTTCGTCATTTAGTCTTAGTAAGCAATTGGGCCCTGGCCGAAGCGATTCAGTTGGAGCTACAGCGCCTGTTCGCCATCCAAGCTTCACCCGGGCTCATTGATGACCTTGCATATGCCATCGCGATTAGTGACGCCCTTTGGTCGCTATCTGTGTCTCTTCACGGCGTCATAACTGATGATCTTGCCTTCGAAGCCGAGCGAATGGTCGTCGCGTTCTTGTCAGCCAAACTCGAAGCAAACCCACCGCCATCAACGTGAGGGGGATTTTAATCCAAGCTGGCGGAGAGAGAGGGAGCCATACTCCCTCTTCCACATTCACCCTCACAAGCCTGGATCACAAAGAAATATGTTTAAATAGTGGGCATTATGACTTTGACAAACTTTGATAAACTCTCGATGACATTTTATCTGGTAAGAATATGGTAAGGAATTACCCTTGCTGAGAGTAAGAAATTCGCGCATAAAAAGGCCCGCAGAGCGAACGCGCTGCGAACCAAATTTGATATCAAAAAATATGCAATTGCTCCCGCGGAAAAGGGTGAATATTGCACCGAATCAAGAGGCGAAACGTGGCGACCAACTTTCTTTCTACCCGCAAAATCGAAGCCTCTAAACCGGGCGACAAATTGTTGGACGGCGAGGGCCTGGAGATGGACGTTTCCGCAACAGGCAAACGTTCTTGGTTCATGCGATATTCAATTAACAAGTCGCGGCGACGCAAACGGATCGGCGTCTATCCAGCGATGGGCTTGGTCAAGGCGCGCGAAATCCGCGCTCAATACACGAGATGGATTGTCGCGGGCATTGATCCAAAGTCGCGCACCGATAAATCAGCGACATTAAAAGTTGCTCCTTTGACCTTCGGTCAGTTTGTTGACAGCGAGGTGCCCAAGATGACTACTCGGCTAACGAACGCCAAGCATCGGGCACAGTGGCACTCAACATTCCACGCCTACTGCATGCCTAACCCAATTTGGAACATGCCGCTTGCTGAGGTCGATCAGGATGCCGTTGCTGAGTGCATTGCGCCGCAATGGCGCACGAAGAATGACACAATGAGCAAGCTTCGTGGCCGCATTCAGAAGGTGCTGGATCGCGCCAGGGCGCAGCGCAAGTTCAAAGGCGACAACCCGGCGACATGGAGGCTGATGCAGCACTTTGTCGAGGAGCTGACGCCAGAGGAAAAACAACCGCGCCATCACCCTGCCGTTGACTACGACCGGATGCCGGAATTCTGGCAGAAGCTTACCCAGCGTAAGGGGCCTGCCGCCGATTGTCTGCGCATTGTCATTCTTACCTGCTTGCGCACTTCGGAAGCCAAGGGTGCAGACTGGTCAGAGTTCGACTTCGATAACATGGTTTGGACTGTGCCGGGCCAACGCATGAAAATGAAGAAAGAGCATGAGGTCCCGATTACGTCGGCCATGTTTGAAGTGCTGGAGTCAATTCCCGGCCCACACAGTGGTCTGGTGTTTCGAAACCCCACCAAGGGCAACGTACTGAGTGAGAACGCCATGCTGGCGCTTATTCGGCGTATGCGCGGCGATGCCATCAATAGTGAGGGCGAACGGATCACGACGCACGGCATGCGCTCGACGTTCACCGACTGGCTTGGCGACTGCACGGAATACGATGAATTGCTCGCAGAGGCGCAGCTCGCGCACGCTAAGGGTAAAGTCACGCGAGCCTATCGCCGCAGCAGCGCCGTAGAGCGTCGCCGCGAGATGATGGAAATCTACGGGCAGTACGTGACCGGCACGCGCGTAATGTCGGCCCTGTCGTCGAACGTGCACCGACTCGCCGGATAGGGATTCAGCTCAGATATATATCAAAATGACCGGCGGTCTTTGGGCCGCCTTTCTTTTGCCCGACACCCCAACATTAAAAGCCTGTAATGTTTTGTAAATAGTAGAAAACACTCACGCCTTAATGGTGGGCGATATGGTGCTTGGTTGTATATACGCGTATATACAAATACAATTAAAACAATCACTTAGCTCGTTTTTCGGGTTGCAGAGAAGGAGCAACTGGGGACAAGTTGTGCAGGCTAACCAACCGCAATCAAAACCTAACGAGGTAACAATGAACACCGACACCGCAATCGCTCAAACTATCAAGCCTGCCCCGCAAGTAGAAGCCATCGGCGACAATCTTACTGACGTGCTCAACATCGCCAAGATTTGCACGACATCAGGCTATTCGCGCAACACGATTAAGGGTGCGATTGATCGCGGCGAAATGAAGTCGTTCAGATACGCCCGCCAAATTTGCGTTCTGCGCACCGAATACCTTCGCTGGCTGCACTCTCTTGGCGAACACGCCAAATAAGAAAACCGCGCCTAGGCGGCAACCCAGCGCGATCGATTCTTTAGCTTTCCGACAAGCTACCCATCACCAACAAAACACGCCAACAAAGGAGACTGTTTAGTTAATGACCATTACGTTTTCAGTCAAACCCGATAGACCGGAAGTGGCACTATATATGCGCCCGAAATGCCGCCTATGTGGCGCAGGGTCCCAACATGCGTCGCTGGCCGCGCTGTTAGTGCGTGAACTTGGACAAGAGAACAATGACCGCCAGCGCGGGCCTGATTGCGCGCTTCGGTCTGACGATACGCCTGCCACTTCTGGCTGGGCATCCCGCAAGACGAAAGCTCAGCAATGCAATTTTGAAGTGAGCGCCCGTGAAACACGAACATAATTCCAGCCACCAAAAAGAGCAGCAGCGTCTTCACGTCGTATATCATCGCCGGTGCATAAGCTGCCTGCTTGGAGGGCACGGGCATGGCTGAGTTCGAGCCATATTATCCGCTTTATGCGGGTGCGTTCCTTAAAGGCGTGCGTGATTTAAGCATCGAACAGATGGGCGTTTACACGCTCATTGTGATGACTTGTTACGAGGCTCGCGGTCACATTCGTGAGAACCATCGTGCCCTTGCCGGGCGGTTGCGTACAAACCCGCGACCAATCAAACGCATCATTCAAGAGCTGGTTGATATGGGCCGCATTGTGCGGGTCGAGGCGAATGGCGAAGCCTATTTGATTGATGAGCGGGTGGCCCGTGAGCTGGATCGCGCAGAGGCCCGCATCGCCAAAAAGCAAAAAGGGCCATTCATTGATTTTAAAGGAAAAAATCAAGAGGTTTCGGGAATCCCTAATTTTAATCATTGCGAAAAATCGGGGGGATTCGGAAATGACTCGGGAATCATTCGGGAAACCCGCCAAAAATTTCTTTTAGAAACAGTCCCTATAAAAGAAACGAAAAATAAAAAAGGCGCACGCACGAGCGCGCACCCGCCCACGCGCACACGAGGCGAGACCGAAGCCTTTACGCTTGATGCGATGGCTTCTGATTGCCAGACCCCTGAACAGCGTCGAGCAGTTGAATTGATCCGCGAACGCTTAATCGACATTTTTGACCGCACCATCGTCATCGAGCGCGGCTGGCCAACCAGTCACATCGACAGCAAGCTTGGCACCATTCTGAAAGCTCACGGCGTTGCGATCGCAGAGGACGGTTCGCGAGAAGCTTCGAAGGCCATGCAACTTTGGAAGTCCGCTGTCGGTTCAGGGGGGTAAGCCGATGCAGACCAGCAGTTTCATCACAAACCGTCACACCCTGGCTAACCACCGATCTGGCCATGGATTGACGCTCTTGGAGAATTCGAAATGAGAAAAGGGCCGTTCGATCCTAAGCTTGCTCATGACTGGCCAATCGGTATGGACGAGCGATATACGAAAAGTGCCGGGATATGTAACTATAGGCCGCCGATCCTATCGAAAGTTCACGCAGTGCCAAGCATTGTTGCGAACCAACAAACGGGTGTGCTTACTGTGAAAATAAATGGGGAAAAAATGAAATACCTGATCGCCACAATTATCGCAGCCATGTGCGCTGCCACAACCAATGCGGATGCCATCTACCGTTGCGAGGTCGTTGACGTGTCTCAGCTCGAAGCGAACGGCAAGCTTGCAAAAACCGATTGGGCGAAGACAATTCAAGGGCTCGATGAAGTTATCATCTTCGACTCGGAATCAGGGCTGTTCAGGTATTCTGGAGAAAGCGGCTCTTTCGAGTTCACCATCTTGCAGCAGGGCTCAACGTCAAACGCGATGAAGGCTGCTCGCATCCGGCAAGGGCCAGCCAGCGCAGTCATGGAAACCATTCAAATCCAAACGTTTGCGCAAGGCGAATTCATCTATGTTGCACAGGGGCTCGCGCGCACTGGCAAATGCGATACGCTCTAAAAGTCAGTACCCGGCATAGACTTTCGACCTATGCCCATAACGCACAATAGCCCCGGCCACCCAACCAAGGGCAGCCAGGGCGTGAACGATCAAGGGCCGTGTTTCTGCGCGTTTCGCAGCGCCTATAATACTTGGCAAAGTGTTCGTCCTGAATCGGTTTCAAATTCAATCTTTCGCCCCGTAAATTTCGAAATCACTTCGGCGTTTGTCGTCGAGTGCAAACTAGGGCGAAGTGTTGAAAATGAGCCACCTTTCGCCAATGCCATCGGCAAAAGGAGTTGATCAGCCAAATGGTGATCAACTGCCGCTGAACTCGCCGCGAATATTTTCATCTGTTTGGCGAGGCGCTTTCCAACTTGTTCAGACGAGACGCCCTTCTGTCCGAATTGTGTAAACATTACGGTGCCCGTCTCATACACCAATCGTCCATAGAGCGCGTTTCCCGGACCTCGTGAGTTGGGTTTCGTTGATTTACAACCAGCCTCAAAATCTATGTCGAGCAATGATGATGCGGTCGCAAGTTCGCGCTTGGCTATGTCAGCCGGAAGATTAGCGATCAGTACCTCTAGTGAACGCGAAATCTCGCTGCCTCGCTCCACTCGAACAAAGCGCTGCAGAGCGTCAGACACGCCGACTTGAATGGTAAGCTTGCCTCCTCCGGCCGGATAGAAGCCATACGCGTCCAGTTGCCCTTCGACCCGATGGCCAATCACGCGCAATGCAGGAAAGAAACACTCGGATAGATAATCGAAGGGTGGAGAACTAGGATTGTGAGTTCCACCCTCGATCGTAATCGTCGACGGCTCTTTTGCATTCAGTAGAACTGGCAAAACGGTCTGCAAAACGAGGTTGGCGCTGCCGGCGGACCCGATAGAAAAGGCGTACTCACCCGCTCGGATGGTTCCCGGACGCAGACTAATTTCACTGCTGCCAAGCTCAGCGCCGGTCGCATGCCCGCCACATATTTCTGTGACAGCATTGAGCGCAGTCAGGTGCTGACGGAGGAGCCCCGGCTTGGAGCGATTGGCGCGCACGTTCTCAATCCGTAAGGGCTCACCTGTGATTGCTGACAAAGCGAGAGAAGAGCGGAGGATTTGTCCTCCGCCCTCCCCGAATGAGCCGTCAATTGTGATCATGAGATCATCCCTTCACACAAACAATCTGATGGAGCGTGTGCACAACCTCAACGAGGTCTTTTTGTGCGTCCATAACCGCATCGATGTCTTTGTAGGCGGCTGGCGTTTCATCCAGCACGCCTTCATCGGTCCGGCACTCAACATGGCTCACGGCCGCCAAGTGCTCTTCCATTGAAACAGCTTTCTTTGCTGCTGTCCGAGACATGACCCGTCCAGCACCGTGGCTGCATGAACAGAAGCTCTCAGCATTGCCAAGGCCACGCACAATGTATGACCGAGCGCCCATCGAGCCTGGAATAATCCCCATCACCCCGAGCGCTGCACGAACAGCCCCCTTCCGGGTTACAAAGATATTCTCGCCAAAGTGGTTTTCCCGCGTCACATAATTGTGGTGGCAGTTCACCGCTTCGGCTTCAGCCTCGAATGGCATCGGCAGCTCGGCCCGCATCGCTGCGATGACGTTTGCCATCATCACCGTCCGGTTCGCAGCAGCGAAGCTCTGAGCCCAGTCCACTGCCTCGACATAGTCGTGGAAATGATCTGTGCCTTCAGGAAAGTATGCGAGGTTCTCATCCGGAAGGTTGATAAACCACTTGCGCATATCTTTCTTGGCAAGCTCGATGAAGTAAGACCCGATCCGGTTACCCACACCCCGAGAACCGGAGTGCAGCATGATCCAGACTTGGTCGACTTCATCCAGGCAAATCTCAATGAAGTGATTACCAGTACCTAGCGTTCCAAGATGCTTGTGGTTGTTCGACTTCGCGATTTTTGGATGCTTATCCGTAATCACGTCGAACTGCCCCTTCATGCCAAACCAGACGTCATCTGCTGACTTTGGAGGGGTTCCCCACGAGCCTTTATCCCGACGCCCACGACCAGATGTCCGGCCATGTGGTACAGCTTTTTCAATCGCTGACCGGATATGGCCTAGGCTGTCTGGCAAATCGTTCGCCGTCAAAGACGTCCGCACCGCCATCATTCCACAGCCAATATCCACACCGACCGCAGCCGGAATAATTGCGTCTTTGGTTGGGATCACTGAGCCGACAGTCGAGCCGATACCCACATGGACATCCGGCATAACCGCGAGATGCTTAAAGATGAAAGGCATTTGAGCGGTCTTGTTGAGTTGCTCTCGAGCCTTTTCTTCAACAGGCACACCGCGTGTCCACATTTTGATGGGAGCGCCGTTTTCTGTTTCCGTATAATCGAACATGCGTTCCATAGTCATTCTCCTATCAGAGCCATTACAGACGCAAGCGCAAGTAATAACAAAATCCTCGGCGGCCGGACGAGCCGAATTGCTCGCCCGGGCTCGATTGACCAAATCGTATGTGCTTCGATCAACCGCGCCGCATCATGTTTACAAGTCGCGTGCCAATCGGGCGGGAAGAGCGAATTAATTTCATAAGCTTCTGTAATAATGGAGAAATAAAAAATTTTGATCTGACATCTCGCATGCCTAGCCAGAAGTTTTATTATCTAAAATAATATTGTTTTATAAATTTTTCTAACGTATAAGCTTGACATGAAAACTGTGGCACTCAGCTTCGTTGGCACCAAGATTGATGCAGGGAAAGGTCCCGATCGTTGGAACCGTTGGCGGCCCAATGTGGCCCTCTGCCAGCAAGATGATCTTGTTATTGATCGCCTTGATCTGATCCATGACAAGCGACACAGAACCCTCGCTGACTTACTCGAGAAAGACATTCAAGGCGTCTCTCCAGAAACTGAAGTCGTGCATCATATCATCGACTTCTCAAATCCTTGGGACTTCCAGGAAGTCTATAGTGCGATGCGCGATTTCGCGGACAGCTATGAGTTCAAGCCTGATGAGGAAACTTATCTCGCCAACCTAACCACTGGGACCCATGTCGCCCAGATTTGTTGGTTCCTGCTGACCGAAGCCAGATACATTCCGGGACAGCTCATACAGCTATCACCTCCTCGTGGTCGCTCAGCTGATCTCAAAGGGCTTTACCAAGTCATCGACCTTGATCTCTCGAAGTATGACCAGATCGCCAGTAGGTTCGCAGAAGAACGCGTTGAAGGAACTAATTTCCTGAAGTCAGGGATCGTCACACGGAACGAGGCCTTCAACATCATGATCGATCAAATCGAAAAAGTGGTGATCCGGTCCGATGCCCCTGTTTTGTTGCTTGGCCCAACTGGCGCTGGTAAATCGCGTCTCGCGGAACGCATTTATGAGCTCAAAAAAACGCGCCATCAAATCGAGGGCGACTTCATTGAGGTCAATTGCGCTACTCTTCGCGGTGACAGCGCCATGTCAGCCCTATTTGGGCACAAGCGCGGCGCCTTTACGGGAGCAGTCGCTGAACGCAAAGGTTTACTGCGTGCGGCCGACAACGGCCTTCTTTTTCTGGATGAGATCGGTGAGCTTGGTCTCGATGAACAAGCGACAATTCTGCGGGCCATCGAAGACAAGCGCTTTCTCCCGGTCGGCTCTGATAAGGAGGTCTCCAGCGACTTCCAATTGATCGCTGGAACCAATCGCGATTTGCGCCAAGCTGTTAGAGATGGAAAATTTCGTGAAGATTTGCTCGCGCGACTGGACCTCTGGACCTACGAAATGCCTGGCCTCAAGGATCGTAAGGAGGACATCGCACCAAACGTAGACTTCGAACTCGCTAGATACGCTCGCGCATCTGGAAACAAGATCAGTTTCAACCAATCGGCATATCGCAACTATCTGAGATTTGCGGAAAGCTCGTCTGCTGCCTGGACAGGAAACTTCCGCGACCTCGGTGCCTCTATCGTTCGAATGGCAACATTGGCGGATGGCGGTCGCATCACCGAAGACGTCGTAAGCACTGAAATCCAACGTCTCGAACACGCTTGGCACACGCCGGAAGAAGCATTTTCTGCAATCGAAACCTGTCTTGGTGCGGAACGTCTAGCGGAGATCGACCCGTTCGACAGACCACAGCTCGAACACGTCCTCCAGATTTGTTCCAACCACGGCAGCCTTAGTGCTGCAGGACGACAGCTCTTTGCCGTATCGCGGCTTGCCAAATCCACATCGAACGATGCCGACAGGCTCAAAAAGTATCTCGCGAAGTGGGGGCTGACGTGGAGCGATTGTCACGAGAGGGACGGTCTCCATTGACGCCGAGAGCATAAGTTGCCTCAGCGGCTTAAACTCGCCCCAGAACAGCCGCTCGTAATGTCTTCTTTGGGTCATGAGGAGACATAAACATTTCGTATTTTCTGTTTGGTAGTATACCTTAATAAATCCGCCTCTCGTAGGCAGTAAACTGAGATGGCGTCATCGTGAAACTCTATATATTGATTGTAGTTTTGTTTTGCTCAGGCTTTCCGGTATTTCCGGCGGCAGGTGATGAGGCCCCCCAAAATCCGCCACCCATCTTTCTCATTGATGGAGAAGAATGGACGCTTACCCGCGAAGCGGAACACTGTGAGCACTTAGTCTCGACGGCGGTGGCTCGTTACGTGGAAGCTCCAATTTATCATCCCGATCGAGGAGCTGAAGGAGGCCGGTTTCTCGTGAATGAAACGTCGGATTGTTGGATCGAAGTAAGCGTCCAAGGTGTAGATCACGACACTTTTTTGTACAAAGTTTCGAGGCACAAAGTCATTCTTGACCAAAGAACATTCACATATCGGTTGCCAAGAATTCGAGCGTACCCTGATAGGCCAAACGGACTTTAAAAATTTGTACTTCTAAGACGCCGATTGCAGACTAAGTTGCGTCGACATATAGCTCGAGTATGGACGAGCTTTCGCGCATCTCTCGGTTCATTTTGGACGAATGCGACTACGATGACCCTATCGATCCGGATGAAGATATATTCCGCCGCATAGGTATCACGGGTGACGACGCGGATGAATTTGTATTCGCGTTTGAGAAGACGTTTGATGTCGATATGCGAAACTACCTCTGGTATTTTCACAGTGAAGAAGAAGGTGGGTTGGATTTAGGAGGTTTGTTTTTCAAATCGACTGATAGATTGGTGACACGGATACCGATCACTCCGCGCATATTGTCAGATTCCATCGACGCAAAAGAATGGTCGGTCCAGTACCCGGATCACACCATGCCAAAAGTCCGCCGAGATTTGGCGCTGAACTGGATATTTGTGGTCGCATCGGTTTTGTTTTT
Organism: Pseudomonadota bacterium; assembly: GCA_039822145.1. Classification (GTDB taxonomy): domain Bacteria; phylum Pseudomonadota; class Alphaproteobacteria; order Caulobacterales; family Hyphomonadaceae; genus Henriciella. The sequence goes on from JBCBMU010000002.1 coordinate 10,192, forward strand.
GATTTGGATTTTCGTCCGCTAAGACGCCGAAAGCAGTCATAAACTGAGCGTCTTAAACTCGCCCCACAACGGTCGCTCGCTCATCTTGAATGAGGAGAATTGCCAGTCACAACATGCCGCGCTTTCGATCCCACATCGAAAAGCTCATAGATGGCGACATTGGCCTGCGCAGGCTGTGCAGTGCTAAAACACGGGCCGATGACTTCTGGCGCATACTGCGAGATTTGGTGAGCGCTGCCCCGCCATGAAAAAGGACGGAAACTTGTGAATTAGGCAGTTCGATTGCTTACCAAGCAGTCACTGCCCATTGATTACATTACAGAATTCCATTTGAGGGCTATTTTGCTTACCACTTTCTTGCCACGTAGCGCAGTGAGTCGGCCTAATTGGGCTAAACAAGCAAGCCTGATTGGCTTAGGTAAGTGGTGAAATTTCGGGGCTAACCTGAAAAACGACCGGTACGCATTCATGTCGAAACGTGAGTCAGAGCACAGAACCGGGATAGAAACGCTCCTGGGTGACCAAAGCTCACAAGGAAACCAAACTCCCTAAGACGAGTGTTGCGTAGCAACGCCAGCCTCAACGATAGGGTCGCCAGGCCGAAGGACCGCAATGCACATATTCATTGATGAGTCAGGAACATTCGCGGGTTTAGATCGAGATCAACCCGCAATTTCCACTCTTGGGGCCCTTATAATTCCAACCCATGTTTTGCCGAGGCTCTTTAAAAGATACTCCCGGATTCGCTCGACGCTTCCGACCCGCAAAGGAGAGGTAAAAGGCAGCCTACTCAAAGAAACTCAATTCATTGAGATCATTGAGCTGCTTCGCAAAAACGGTGCGATTTTTTGCGCGTCCATGATTGATATGGCGGAACACAGGTTATCCGACATCGAGCGCCACAGATCAGAAGGAATAACCGCACTGAGCCGAAATCTTTCGAACGGCCATACCCCTGAATTGCGAAAGAATGTTGCTCAATTGCAAGACAGAATGAGGCTGTTCTCGCCACAACTCTATGCGCAACTAATGGTCACTTTCGACCTGCTTCACCGCGTGATGGAAGAGATGATCGCATACCATAGTCAACGCAATCCAAAAGAGCTCGAAAGCTTTCATTGGATTGTGGATGCAAAACAGTCTGATCACGTTTCTGATTGGGAAGATTGGTGGTCAAACACCTTGGTGGTTTGGTTGCAAGCGATGTCCCTGAAAAGGCCAGGACTATTGCTAAAGTTCGGTGATTATCGACATTTCCAGAGGTTCTTTCACCAAGATGTACCGGATTACCTTTCTGAGCATATAAAAAAAGACGATCCCCAACGGCCTGCCGGAGTGAACTTGCAGTTACTATTTCGCGAGCACTTTGCTTTCTCTAGCGATCCACTGCCAGGCTTGGAACTAGTTGACATTGTGACCAACGGCTTACGCCGCGCGCTTATCGGAAATCTGCACGAAACTGCATGGGTGCGGATACGAGATTTGATGATCAATCGACGAGAGGGATGTATACGGCCCGTGTCGCTTCAGTTCGAAGACCAACAGTCTTCAAGGTCATATTCAGAGATTTTATACAAGTTGAGGTCTGGCAATCGTTCCATGTTAACCAACGCAAATCAGGGTCGCTAAATGATAACAAATTCGACCGGAAGCTATACCTCAATAGGCTAAGCCAGAGTCTCACGGTGTCTTCGTTTGCTCGCTTTTCAGATTCCCTCAGAGTCCGATGTGGGGCGAGTTTAAGACACTCGTTTCATTTGAGCTTGCGGCGACGTAGCGGATATCACCCGCAGCAATCATCGCCGACTTGTATTGGGGGACAGGCTACGTCACCGAACGAGCAGTAAACGCAACAGTCGCCCGGATTAGGCTTCAGTACGGTTCCGCATCCTTTGCAATCATAGAAAAACTGACACGCATTGGTCGGCATCGTGTCCTTTGATTGATGGCCGCATTCCGGACAGGTCAGCGTAGATTCGGCGATGAAGTCGCCAGCTACATCAAGTTCAGCCATTCCAATATTTCCCTCTCATAAGACGGCAGCACGTACGCAACGCCCGCCAATACGAAACCGATCACAAGCAAAACGACAACGCGTATGCTTGGTCGGCCATTTCGAAGTGCGAAGAACGCAGCAGCTGCCAACAGAGCCAGCGTCACCCACTGAAACAGTGCCTGATTGCGCGCGAAGAAGCCCAGCTTTGCAACCAGTGTCGTGCTCACTCCAAGGTTCACCAGGATTATCGGTAGAACGCAGCAAGACGCACCAACAAAGGCAAAGAAGCTTGCGACGACTCCGCCACTCGCGAACCACCCGCCAGGCTTGTGACCGTCATTTTTGGTTTCTAATTCATCAGACATGTGAATATGATAAAACCTGTAGTGACTATAGGTGCAAGCATGTCTGACATCACGATTGGGCGACTGAGCTCAGCAACAGGCGTTAAGATAGAGACCATTCGCTATTACGAGAAGATTGGGATTATGCCCGATCCTCCTCGATCAGCTGGAAAGCAGCGAGTATACAGCCCACCTCACTTAGCGAGATTGAATTTTATTAAACGAAGTCGCGATTTAGGCTTCGGATTGGACGCTATCAGATCGATGTTAGGCCTTAACGATAAAGCTCCCTCGTGCGCTGAAGTGCACACGCTGACCACCGCGCATCTATCCGAAGTACGAAAGAAAATTGCTGATCTGGAGCGGCTAGAACGAACGCTAAATGGGATCGCGAAAGAGTGTGCTCGAGGCGACACCCCGGATTGCCCAATAATTGATGCCCTCTCATCGTAATCTACATCGTCGGACGCGAAAACACGAATAACTATTGTTGGCTCATCGACCCAAAGAAGTCATCACGAGCTACGGTCATGGGGCGAGTTTAAGGCGCTCGACCAACCGCCCAACACAGCGTGCATTGGGCGGCCAGGTTTTTGCGAGCTAAAAGATCAACTAGAATTTCACTCTGATCCCGCCGTTCACGATGAACCCATCGTTGCGAGACCAGATATCTGTCGTCCATTGACCATCAGGGGAGCGTGTAGGCCTCAATAGGGGCTCTTCTCGCGTTTGTCGGACGTCCAGAATGTTTTCCGCATTGATGAAATAGCTGACCCGTCCGATCGTTTTTTCTCCGAGGATGCCGATATCGAGATAAGAGTCGCTTGTGGTCCGAAATGGACTGTTTTCCACTCGCTGTTCGCCGGTGTAATACATCTCCAATCCAAGCCTGAACTCGCCGTGGCGTTCCCACATCGCGACCATGCCCGCAGTATGTTTCGGTGTAAGCGCAACTTCCTGACGCCCGATTCCCAGTTCGTCGGGTTCACTTGAATCGATGTAGAGATAGCTTCCAGTAATTTTGAAATCTCGCCACATGTAGCGAAGAAGAAGCTCCGTTCCACGAAGCTCTGACTTGCCGGGAGTGTTGACCCGTCGAACGCTATCCAATTCGCCGCCCGGTACGCTTGAGAAAGACTCCAGCCGGGTCACACCATCGACGTCAGAAGCGAAGAAGGTCGCATTCGCTTCAATCCCACCTTGGCGGTAACCGATATCGAGCGATGCCGTTTGCGCGGTCTCTTCGATGACTCCAGACAAAGGTTCGAGGCGGGAGAGTCCTGCGGCCTCGATCTCTTCGACGAACGGAGTTGGCGCAAAGAAACCGTCGGCGACGGACCCTCGAATTGTCCAATTTCCCGGCCGATATAGGACCGATACCCTCGGGCTCAGTTGAGAGCCGTACTCACTATGGTCATCGAACCGACCACTTAGCGACACAGACAGCTCTTCGGTAAAATCATGATCGATTTGACCAAAGATACCTGGAACATCGTACGTGTAATCGAAAGCGGGGAAGGTGTCAGAACTATAAATCTCTGACTGCCAAGCCACACCTGCGACCCAATTAGTGCCACCGCTTGCCCCAGTCACGGATGCTTCCAACAAATAACTCTCGTGCTGGTCTTCTTCGAGCAATGCGCCAAAGCGGTGATCATGCTCTTGCACCATCCCAGAGGCGCGGACTTGCCCGTCCAACGTCTGGGATAGAGGTATGTCGGCAATGAACCCGCCATCCAGTCTGGTCGTATCTTGGTCTTGCGGGAAGAAGGTGCCATCGGGAACGGTAAAACCGTCACGTGTTCCGCCTTCTCGTTCTTCGGTCATGAACCCAAGCGTGGCGTATACCTCGGCGCCATTGTCGCCTTGCCAGAACAAGCGCGGTCGCGCTGTCCACCGCTCATAGCTCGGCATATCAATCCAGCCGTCGTCATCGAAGTCTTGAACGCCCTGGCGATGCGCCCCTGCTGTCAATGACACACCAAGCGACTCTGAGAGCGGGGTCGCTGTATAAGCGGTGAGGTCTTGCCCGTCGCGGGAGGTCAAGTTCAACAAAACCTCACTCTCCGCTTCATCACTCGGACGGCGAGAAACAAGGTTGATGACGCCGCCCAGTGCTGAAGCGCCATAAAGAGACGTCGCGGAGCCCTTGATGATTTCGACTTGCCTCAGATCGGTTGGCGGAATTTGCAGCAAACCTAGAGATGAAGCCTGCCCCCCATATAGGGGAAGCCCGTCCGCTAGGATTTGGGTATAGCGCCCATAGAGGCCCTGGACTCGCACATTTGCCGAACCAAGCGCAGGAGATGTGACCTGTACGCGTATGCCACCCGTCTCATTGACTAGCGTTGCGATATTCCCCGGACGCATAATGGCCTTTTCCTCGATCTCTTCACGAGGAACCACTTCAACGCGCATCGGCTCATCTTGAAGCAACCGGCCAGAGCGCGTGGCCTGCACCACAATCGTCTCTAGCGTTTTACTATGATCGTGATCGTGCTCATCACTTTCGTGGTTCTCATGATCACCATCTTTATGTTCGTCATGATCCCCGTTTTCATCCACCACATCGTGGTCGTGATCGGAGTGATCTTCATGCTCGTCATGATCTTCGTGTTGATCGTGATTTTCGTGTTCGTCGAGCGCATCTTCCTGAGAAAGCGCGGCGGGTTGGCCTAACATTGCAAGCGCGATTAGCGCCGTGGGGCCCGATAAGTATTTTGACATTTTCTGAGTCCGTAATCTGTTTGTGATTGAACGCGAAAACCCGCGTTCAGGGCGAACAGAATCATCGCCTCGGAGGTCGGAAATGTGGGCTAGAGGACGTTGCGAGCGCACCGTCGTTTAATAGCAGCCAAGCTTTATCAAATTCAAGCGCCACAATTATTCTCGGGAATTGGTCGCTACGATGGATGTGAATGTGGCACTGACCGCATTGATGCGCGTGGTCATCATGATCATGGCCGTCATGCCCGCGCTCTGTCGGAGCTTCATGTAACTCGTCCGAGCAGTTATCAACTGGCACCAGTTCAAGGTGTGCAGCCCCTGCCAATGGCGCACTAAAAAGCGCCGTGGATAGCATGGCTAACGCGATCACTTTCAGGGAAAAGAACTGCATCAAAGTTTTCATTCTGTGCGGCTCACTTAGGCTTCGTCGGCACGTTTTAACTCCTACAGCCACTAGAGCCGCAAGATGTTTTTTATAGGGCCGTTACGCGTTCGTGGGTTTCGGCGATACAGTCACTGTGATCATTGAGCGCAGCCATGACACGGCACTCGCCCACTTCGCCGCCCTCACAGCTTGAGATCATTCGCTTCAGTTCACCTTCCAGGGCTTCGAGCTGGCTAAGGCGTTTGCGTACGTCATTAAGGTGTTCTCGAGCGATAACGTCAACCGCGCTGCAATCGCTTCCCGGTTCGGTCTGGAGTTTCATCAACTCGCGTACAGCATCCATCGGAAACCCCAAATCACGCGCGTGCCGAATGAATGAGAGGCGATGTACAGCATCATCACCGTACAGTCTTTGGCCGCTCTCGCTACGATCTGGTTCGCCCATCAGGCCAATCGACTCATAGTATCTAATCGTCGTGACCTTTACGCCGCCAGCCTTCGATAACTGCCCAATGGTCATCTGCCGCATAAAAGTTCCTCCTATGGGCTTGCCCCTACAGTCACTGTAGACTGTAGGGTTTAAGAAATCGAGTCGCTTAGGAGAACATTCAATGAGTGGATGTTGTGAAGACAAGTCTTTTGATGGCACATCATCGGCCTACCGCCGGGCTCTCATTGCGGTGATCGCAATCAATGCGGTCATGTTCGTCATAGAGATGTCGGCAGGCGTGATTTCGGGATCACAGGCGTTGAAAGCCGATGCGTTGGACTTTGCTGGCGATACCGCAACCTATGCCCTTAGTCTTATGGTCATCGGCGCGAGTGTCCGAACACGGGCGTTCGCATCTTTGTTCAAGGGCGCTTCCTTAGCCCTGATTGCAATCGCCGTTTTGGGGATGACCGCCCTGCGCGTTTTGGATGGGTCGCCCCCGGAGGCTGGCACAATGGGCTTGGTCGGCTTCATGGCGTTGACGGCAAATGCTGCCAGCGTTCTAATCCTTCTGCGTTGGCGGGACGGTGACAGCAATGTGCGGTCGGTTTGGCTTTGCTCTCGAAATGACGCGATTGGAAATGTTGGCGTCATCCTAGCAGGCGGCCTTGTCGCGCTCACCGGCTCGGCGTGGCCTGATCTCGTTGTGGCAATACTATTGGCCAGCTTGTTCCTAAAATCAGCGAGCGCGATTACTTTGCAAGCGAGGCGCGAGTTGAAGGCTGATCGAGCCACCCGATCACCGGAAGCGTCATGAGCGTTCGCATTCCTCCGATTGTGCAGGTTTTAGTATGCGGTGCGTTGGGCTGGGGGCTGGCACTGTACTTTCCCGATCTACGCTTCTGCGGCTCGTGGGGCATCATGTTTGCTCTGGTCTTATTCATCGCGGGTGTGACCCTATTGGCGTTAGCGCTTGCATCATTTTTTCAAGCGAAAACCACCGCGAACCCCATCGATGTGAGCGGAGCCGAAACACTTGTAACATCTGGATTATTTCGCCTGAGCAGAAACCCTATGTACCTCGGAATGCTGCTCATACTGATAGGCGGCGTCTTTTGGATTGGAAATTGGTCCGCATTTTTAGCGCCAGCCATTTTCTTTTGGGCGATGACTGAGCTTCAAATCAAACCTGAAGAACGAGCGCTGAAGGACAAGTTCGGCGACGCGTATATCGGGTACTGTCAGCGCACGCGGCGATGGATTTAATGGTGTTTGGTTTGACGCTAGATGCATCGACAGTTTTGTTTGTGCTCTCACTGATCGGAGGCACGCTCCTGCTCGCCTTAGCGTTGGCGAGCGCGGTTTTTCGGACGTTCGAGTTCTTTCCACCACCCAGCAAAAAGAGCTGGCAGTCCATAGCCTTCATCAGCCTATTTCGGCTTTTCCTTTATTCGCTCATTGCTCTGTCGGTTCTCGAATATGAGCATCCTAACGATTGGAGCCAGACTATAGTTCGATTGTTGTTGGTGGTGGTTGGATTCGGCACGGCATTTTTAATAACATTTCAAATGGGATGGCGGAACGCTTTTGGAGAGAAGCGAGGTCTACAAACTGCTGGATGGTTCCGTTTCAGCCGGAACCCTGTCTATGTAGCAACGATCGTCGGATTGATTGGTTGGGGTACCTTATTGCCTCAAACAGAGATTCTCGTACTAATTTGTATTTGGGTGACGATGTATCTAGTCGCTCCATTTTTCGAAGAACCTTGGCTTGAAAACCAGTACGGCGAAAAATACGCACAATACAAAGCTCGCACGCCACGTTTTATCGTGGGTTGCCTATGATGGCTCAGCTCATTCGAAGGGCGCACCTTCTTCTCGGTTTGCTGCTGATCGCCCTTGGTGCAGCCACATTCCTGTTTCCAGAATTACTTGGTCACTACTCCATAGCAACAGATCAATCAGATAATCGTATTGCCTTGAGGGCGATTATTGGCGGTGGTGAAATAGGAATCGGAGTTTATTTAGCGTTCGCGAACTTCTTCGGGGCACAACAAAAGTCCCTCAACTTGGCAGCGGCAATCCTGTTTTTGTCGGTGGGATTGGCTCGATTTTTCGCAACGACGCTCGAACCCAGTTCTGAGCTTCCTTGGCAACCAATTCGCGAAGCTTCCATCGAAGTAGTTTTAGGTTTTCTTGCCCTACTAGCATTTAAGATATGCTTGTCAGATACAGTTGAAAACCTTTGCTGATATTGGAGAGACATCTGCGCCGGATAAAGCGCATATTTCGTAGACGCCCCCACGTGTGAAACAGGTGATTTAGGTTATTCAGCAATTGCTTGCTGCATTCCAATCACGGGCAAAATCGCGCTCGATCCATCAATTCGATGATTTTCAATGCCTTACGAGAAATCGGAGCGTTGCCAAGGTTGGGGTTCTGAGCGTCCCATTTAAGGCGACTTAAGCCACTCAATAAAGACCGATTTGACGTCGAAATCTCACATCAGCCAAACGGCCTAAACTCGCCCCTACTTGGCCGCTAAAGACTAAGAACGTCACAACCAGCTGCTCGAGCAGCTAGGTAGATGCATCTGACACTTCAGCGGAGTAGTCACGCCCTATAACGCACTTAATCGTCTAAAACTACAGGTTAGGGTAAGGTGACTCACGCGCGCGCACGAGCGACTACCGCGGCTCTCGTTGTGAGAATGGCCGATTTAGTCGCTCAACGTAACAGCGACGAATTCATTAATTGCAAGGTCTCTGTGGATTTAGCTTCTATGTGATCGTGGGCGCGAAATATGGCACAGCGGGCTAGCTGCCACGCCGCCGAAATTGACGATATCGAAAAAGCAGGTGGTAAGAAAATCTGAGATAACTGGCTAGTAGTTCAATTAATCACAATATTTTCAACATTGTGTGGCGGAGAGAGAGGGATTCGAACCCTCGGAACGCTTGCGCGTTCAACGGTTTTCGAGACCGTCCCGTTCAGCCACTCCGGCACCTCTCCTGCGGTGGCGGACCTATCGCGGCTTCGAAACCGCATCAAGCCCTGCATTTCATGACAAAGAGGGTTTGACTCGTGATCCTGTTTGGTGTTTACCCGCGCCTTCATGTCCGCGCCGGATCGGCAGCGGCCAAAGTTTCATTTTTTGAGTTCTGAGAAGGACGAGCGTCATGTTCGCGGTCATTAAGACAGGTGGCAAACAGTATAAAGTTGCCGAAGGCGATGAAATCGTCATTGAAAAGCTCGCCGCAGACGCTGGTGAAAGCGTCACGTTTGATAACGTTTTAATGCTGGGCGACGACAAGAAAGTTACCATTGGTGAGCCTATCGTCGCCGGCGCCAGCGTGGTTGGCACCATCGCCGAGCAGCGCAAGGGCGCCAAAGTGCTGATCATGAAAAAACGTCAGCGTAACACCTATCGCCGCAAGAAAGGTCACCGTCAGCTTGAGACGGTTGTGACCATCGACTCTATCCTGGCCGACGGCAAAAAAGCCCCAGCCAAGAAGAAAGCGGCACCGAAAAAGGAAGAGGCTCCTAAGAAGGAAGCCGCACCCAAAGCAGAAACCAAAGCACCGGCCGCTAAAAAAGAAGCGGCTGAAAAGCCAGCTGCCAAAAAAGCCGCGCCTAAGAAGGCCGCCGCGCCAGCGAAAGCTGATGACCTGACGGTTATGAAAGGCCTCGGCAAAGTCTTTGCTGGCAAGCTCGAAGCTGAAGGCATCACCACGTTCGCGCAAATCGCGAAAATGAAGAAAGCAGACATCGACACTCTCGAAGAGAAAATCGGCGCTGCAGGTAAATTTGAGAGCAATGACTGGGTCGCCCAGGCGAAAGAGCTCGCGAAAGGCTAACATATCGGCTATAAGCTGATGTAGAGATTGGAGACCAGTTATGGCTCATAAAAAATCAGGCGGTTCGTCGAAGAACGGACGCGATTCAAATCCTAAATACCTTGGCACCAAGAAATATGGTGGCGAGCATGTGATTCCTGGAAATATTATTATTCGCCAGCGCGGCACCAAGACCTATCCTGGTCGCGGCGTCGGCATGGGCAAAGATCACACGCTATTCGCACTGGTCGAAGGCAAAGTCGAGTTCACGCGTAAGCGCAATAACCGTCAGTATGTGTCAGTGGCACCGCTCGCGGACGCAGCTGAATAGCGCGGCTCGATCAGGCCGCCGGAGGGTGGCCAAAGAATTCCGAGGGGAGGCAGGCCACTGTCTCCCCTTTTTCTTTGCCTTCCCTCCTGGAGACCTCAAATGGGTGGATCATTCGAGTTCAAATCAGAGCGCTTTTTAATGCGCCCGCCGCGCGCAAAAGACGCCAGACAAATTGCCTGTTGCGTCAATCATAAGGACGTGGCCCGCAATCTTGCCCGGGTGCCGCACCCTTATGCGCCAAAGGATGCGCTGGATTGGATCGCTTATGCCGACAAAGCCCGCGCCCAAGGCCGAGAATATTCCTTCGTGATCACTCATGAAGAAGCCGGTGTGATCGGTTCAGTTGGGTTTAACCGGACCGATGGCGCAGCTTGGGAAATCGGTTATTGGGTCGATAAAGCTGTGCATGGCAAAGGCGTCGCCACAGAAGCTGCGGCCGCCCTCATGGCGTGGGGCGAAGCGCGTTTCGGCATCACCGGCTTCATTGCTGGTCACTTTCAAGACAATCCCGCCTCTGGCCGGGTGTTAGAGAAGCTCGGATTCGTCCGGGTTGGGGAGAAGCAGCTCTATAGTGTTGCTCGTGGTGGCAAAGATATGGCGTGGCGTTATGCTCGCAGCACAGCGCCTGCGATTGCCGCCGGCCAAACGAGTTAGGGGGCTCTGGTGGCTGATCCGATCATATTGCGCACGCGGCGCCTGCTCCTACGCCCGCCTCTGCCTGACGATGCGGCGCAAATCGCCGAGCGCATTGGCGTCAAAGAGGTCGCTTGGAACCTTGGACGGGCACCATACCCCTACAAAAAGTCCGACGCGGACGACTGGATTGAACGTGTCCCTCAAGGCTGGGTCGACGACACCGCTTATGTGCTTTTGATCACGCACGAGATGGACGGCGTGATCGGATGCGTCGGGCTCGATCTCAAACCGATGGATGTTTGGGAGATTGGCTATTGGCTCGGCAAGCCTTGGTGGGGCCGCGGCTATGTCACGGAAGCGACGGCGGCCGTGATGGACTGGGCGGAGACCGCAATGGAGCTGCGGCAGTTCGCGTCGGGCCATTTTACCGACAATCCGGCCTCCGGCAAAGTGCTCAAGAAGCTCGGCTTCGTGCCCGTCGGGGAGACTGAATTGTTTGGCCTGGCGCGCGGCCGAAAAGATCCGTGCGTGCGCTATTCGAAGGGTACAGATGCGAATTTGGCGCTAAAACTCGTTGCCCATTAGCGCAGCGCACGGGCCAGAACGACCGGGTCATAAAGAGAGGATTGCTCCATGGCGCCCAACCGCGAATATAGTCGGTTGACGTCCGCCGCTATGGCTTCGGCAGACATGCCATCATCAATGCCCCTGCTTAAAGTGATCAGCGCGTTGCCCAGCGATGCGTCGCCGGTCGCAGGAAAGCGCTCATATATCCGGCCCAGCGCCGCTCGCATCGCGTCGGTATAAGGCGAGGGGGCGGGCCTATCGGCGGTGAGCCCGGCTCGAACCAAAGCGATCTCCGCTTCCCAGGTTTGGGGTTCAACCTCATTCGCTAGGCACGCCGCGTCATCGATCGCCCGAATATAAGCAGCAAGATCGGCGATCACCAACGCCTCTGGCGCGGCGCCAGCGAATTCTTCAACAATCTGCGCGGTCAAAAATGCCTCCAACTCGCCAGGTATTGTGCGATCGACTTGGATCTGCCCCGCTTCAGTCGCCAAATCTGGGATCACGACCGGATTGAACACATGATCAGCCCGCAGCTTTGAAAACAGGCCGTGCGTAACGTCCGCCGTGCCCGCGGCGCCGGAAATGCCCGCGAAGAAGAAATCCGGATTGCCCCGGCCATTGCGATGACACGCGGCGCAGCTCAGGCCCGCTTTTGCCGCTTGCCCGCCTAACAGTAAGGGACTGGAAAACAATAAGGCGCCGCGCTGAACCGCCGGGTCATTTGGCGCAGTCAAACAAGTCGAAGGGTGCTGCGTCAGGTGCGCAATTGGATCCGCGTCAGTCCCCACCCAGTCGAGCGCTTTGATCTGTACCAGGTCGTGGGTCAGTGCGGCTTGGCAGGCGGCGATCGCCAAACAGACAATCGCCACAAACGCCCTCATGCGCCGGCTTCGGCAATCCACTTCGACAGCTCTTCAGTCTGCTCACAGCCAAATGGGCAGAGCGCATTCAGCTTATCGAGTTGCGCTTGCGCGCGATCCAAATCGCCAAGCTCGACATAATATTCACCGAGATATTCATTAGCGCTGAGATGATCCGGCGCAATCGCCAGCGCCGCTTCATAATAAGCGAATGCGCGTTCGGTCTCGCCCTTTTTACGATTGGCGAAGCCGATATATGTGAGCACATCCGGATGCGGTCCAAGCACTTCGCTGGCGACGCGCAAATCTTCAATCGCCGCATCATACGCACCCAAATTGATCAGGCGCAGCGCATCAGAATATCGCGCATCGCCGGTCTCAAGGCTGACTTGGCGCAGCACAGGCGACAGGCTCGAGGTTTCGGAATTGCCTTTGGCGCGATCAATTTCAGCCAAAGCGCCGGCTATCTTGTCGGCTTCGGGGCACGTCCCAGCGCAGGCTTCAGAGGCGGCGTTTAAGTCAGAAATCACGCCATCCGCTTTGTCGCTCTGCTCGAGCTGCAAATACGTCGCCGCGAGCTTGCCATGCGCTTGATACAATTTGGCATCATAACGGATCGCTTTTTCAAACGACTTAGCTGCAGCTTTGAATTCGTCTTGGCCAAGATGTGCGAGCCCCAGCATATAGCGCGTATTGGCGTCTTTCTTGGCGACTTTGGTGACGCGTTTAAACGCCCGCTCGGCCTTCGAAAACTCGCCCGCCTGTAAAAAAGCGACCCCGCTCTGATATTCTTCGACGGGGTCATAGCTCGGGCCTGACGCGCTGGGCGCACTGCCGCTCGATCCGCTGCCACCAGCAACCGCCGGGACGCCGCTAAAGGCCATCGCTGCAACCGCGATTAAGAGTGCTCGTTTCATCACCTGTCCTCCGAAGCTCTATCTTAAGATCTAGTCTCAATCCTTTTGCGGACCAGAGTCCAGTTGGACAGGTTCAAGTCTACGTGATCTAGCCTGCAGGCATCCCTCGCTTTTACCGGCTTGATCGACTAAGGAGACGCGATGAAATTCCTCGACCAAACCAAGATTTATGTCAAAGCCGGACATGGCGGAAATGGCTGCGCCTCTTTCCGACGCGAAGCCTATGTCGAATTCGGCGGCCCCGATGGCGGCGATGGCGGCCGCGGCGGACACGTCTATATCGAAGCCGTTGAAGGCCTGAACACGCTGATCGACTATCGCTACCAGCAGCATCACAAAGCCGATCGCGGCGGCCACGGCATGGGCAAGCAGCGCCATGGGCGCGGCGGCGCCGACAAAACCCTGAAAGTGCCTGTCGGAACGCAAATTTACGAAGAAGACCAGGAAACCCTAATCGCCGACCTGACAGAAATTGGCCAACGCATCATGGTGGCGCGCGGCGGCAATGGCGGCTGGGGTAATTTGCACTTCAAAACCTCGACCAATCAGGCTCCGCGGCGGTCTAATCCAGGCGAAGCCGGCGAAGAGTTTATCCTCTGGTTGCGGCTGAAACTCATTGCCGATGCCGGTCTTTTGGGTTTGCCCAATGCCGGAAAGTCGACATTTCTTAGCCGCGCCACGGCGGCGAAACCGAAAATCGCCGATTATCCATTTACGACATTGCACCCGGGGCTCGGCATCGTTGATCTTGGCGTCGGCTCCCGTTTCGTCTTGGCAGATATTCCGGGCCTGGTTGAAGGCGCCGCAGAGGGTACGGGCCTCGGCCATCGCTTTTTGGGCCATGTCGAGCGCTGCAAAGTGTTGTTGCACTTGGTCGACTGTACCCAAGACGACCCCGATCAGGCCTATAAAACCATTCGCGAAGAGCTCGAAGCTTATGATCCTGAGCTCGCGGCGAAGCCAGAAATCGTCGCTTTGTCAAAAGTCGATGTGCTCGACGACGACATGGTTGATGAACAAGCCAAACTGCTCGCCGCGGCCTGTGGGCATGAGCCTTTGCGGGTCTCTGCTGTGGTCGGTACGGGCGTTCGCGAAGCGCTCGGCAAGATGCTGCAAGAGCTAGGAACCATTGCCGCCGCCGCTGATGCGGAGGCGAGGGCGGACAGCGATTGGACGCCGCTCTAATGAGCAGCGCAGACCTTCTGCGCGCCGCGCGCCGAGTTGTGATCAAAATCGGCTCGGCGTTGATCGCAGACCAAGGCGCCGCGCGGCAAGCCTGGCTCGATGGGCTCGCGGCAGATGTCGCGGTCCGACGCGCGGCGGGGCAAGAGATCATTATCGTCTCATCCGGCGCGATTGCCTTAGGGCGCAATCTCCTAGGCCCAGATAGGCCTAGAAAACTTGAAGAAAAACAAGCAGCTGCAGCCTTGGGCCAGCCGCTCTTAATGTCTGCGATGGCGACCGCATTTGCGCCGCATCAAGTTCCGGTCGCACAGACGTTGCTAACCCTTGAGGATACCGAAAATAGGCGACGCTGGCTCAACGCCCGTGCAACCCTACAGACGCTGCTTAAGACCGGCGTGGTCCCCGTTATCAATGAGAATGATTCCGTCGCCACCGATGAAATTCGCTATGGCGACAATGACCGGCTGGCGGCGCGCGTGGCGCAAATGCTGAGCGCCGATGTTTTAGTCCTGCTGTCTGATGTCGACGGGTTGTACACCGCTGATCCGCATATAGATCCTGGCGCGCGGCATATTGCTGAGCTGAGCCAATTGAGCGCCGAACATGAGGCCATGGCCGGCAGCATCAACCAAGCCGCTGATCTTGGCAGTGGCGGCATGGTGACGAAACTGGCTGCAGCGCGGATTGCCCAAAGCGCTGGTTGTATGACCGTGATCACACTTGGGGCGCGTGAACGCCCGATCGAGGCCCTCCTCAATGGCGCCCGCGCGACTTGGATCCGCTCGCCAATGACACCCGACAAAGCCCGAGAGATTTGGCTAAAAGGCCACTTAACCCCAGAGGGGGCAGTCTATGTCGACCCGGGCGCCGCCAGCGCTCTGCGCGACGGGGCCAGTCTTTTGCCAGTCGGCGTGACCGCCATTGAAGGGCATTTTGCACGCGGCGCGGCAGTCGCGATCAAAACCCCAGACGGCCAAGTCATCGCGAAGGGCGTCACCGCCTACAGTTCCGAAGACGCGGCGAGGATTGCTGGCTTGCAGTCTGATCAAGTTGAACAAGAACTTGGCTATCGCGGCCGGCCGGCGCTCGTTCACCGCAATGATTTGGTGCTTGAGGCCTAGCACAACGTCTAAGTGCTTGACTCTTAAAGCAAGGACCGGCCCAGTATGGTGATGGACGGGTCTCGCAGTCTCCCTCAACGGATCGGTTTAATCCTTGGCCCTTTGGCGGCAGGCATACTGGTTTTGATCGGCCCACCCGAGGGCTTGAGCTTTTCGGCCTGGGCCACCGGCGCGCTTTTGGTGTGGATGGCTGTGTGGTGGGCGACCGAGCCGATCCCAATCCCAGTGACGTCTTTGCTCCCGCTCGCGGTTTTGCCGCTGATTGGCGCCGGCACCGCGCGCGAAGCCGCAGCCGGCTATTCGAGCCCGATCGTCATGTTGTTGCTCGGCGGCTTCGTCATTGCCCTTGGGATAGAGCGCTGGGGCCTGCACAAGCGTATCGCCTTGAATATTGTCTCCCTGGTCGGGTCACACCCGGCAGCGCTAATTTTTGGTTTCATGATCGCCACCGCGCTTTTGTCGATGTGGATCTCAAACACCGCGACGACGCTGATGATGGTGCCGATTGCAATCTCAGCCGCGGCGGCGCTGAATGATCAGTCCGGAAAGTTCGTCACCGCGCTCTTGCTTGGGATTTGCTATGCCGCGTCGATAGGCGGGGTCGCCACCCCGATTGGGACCCCGACCAATTTGATCGCGATTGATTGGCTGCGTGAAAATGCCGATGCGTCGATTGGCTTCTTTCAGTGGATGGGCTTCGGCATTCCGGCTTTGATTTGCCTCATTCCAATCGCCTGGTGGGCCGTCACGCGCGGCTTGCCCAAGCTCGCAGATGGCGCCGCGGCCATGCGCGAAGTGGTGTTGCAGAAAGACGCCCTCGGGTCGATTTCAGCGCCAGAAGCACGCGCCGCGATCGTCTTTGGCGTCGTCGCGTTTTTTTGGGTGATCCGCGTGCCAGTACAACTCGCGGCCGAAGCACAAGGCCTCGATGCGCCGTGGTTGATGGCGATTGGCGATATGGGCATTGCCATTGCCGGTGCGGTGGTAATGTTCCTGGTCCCGGCGGGCGGCGAGGACAAACGCGCTTTATTGACCTGGAGCGAAGCGGTGAAGCTGCCCTGGGGCGTCCTCATCCTGTTTGGCGGCGGCATAAGTCTCGGCCAAGCGGTGACGCGAACTGGCTTATCAACGTTTCTTGGCGATCAATTGGCGACGCTGTCGGTTTTGCCGCCGATTTTCTTTATTGCCGTGGTTGTCGCCCTGGTCATTTTCCTGACCGAGCTGACCAGCAATGTCGCGACGATGACGACCCTCGCGCCCATCCTCGGCGCCTTGGCTGCGGCGATTGGCGCGGCGCCAGCGAGCTTATTGGCGCCGGCTGCCGTCGCCGCCAGTTGCGCTTTCATGCTGCCCGTGGCGACCGCGCCGAATGCAATTATTTACGCCACCGACAAAGTGCCGATCGGGCAAATGATTCAACGCGGCGTGCGCGTCAACTTGATTGGAATTGTGATTATTACAGCGATTGGCTACTGGCTCGCCCCAATGGTGCTCTAGCCTTATTTGCAGGCGCAGGCCGCGTCTTCGGCAAGCTCGCCAAAACCATCCACAAACAGCGCTTCGACGGCATCTAAAGCAGGCGTCGCAGCATCGCCATCGGCGCTGAGCTCGACCACATCGCCAATCCCGGCACCCAAGCAAAGCAAATCCATTATTGAGCGGGCATCAGCGCTTTCGCCTTCAAAGCTGACCATCACCAGCGTCGGGAGTTCGAGCGCCAATTTCGCCAATTTGGCCGACGCGCGGGCGTGAAGGCCTTTGCGGTTGACGATGGTGATCTGTCTCATTTGCCCGCTCATTTGCTCCGACTCATGACTTGCGATCCGATCCGGATATAGCGTTTGCCAGCATCGCTGGCCGCTTGCACCGCTTCATCTAGAGTAAGCTCTGAGCGGATCTGCGCCAAATGGATCAGCATTGGCAGATTGACCCCGCCAATTACATCAATCTTACCATTGACCAGGCTGGACAGAGCGAGATTCGACGGCGTTCCCCCGAACATATCGGTGAGAATGATCACGCCTTTGCCTTGATTGCAGCTTTTGACGGTGTCGCGGATTTCATCGCGGCGCGAGTCAATATCGTCCTCAGCCTCTATTGAGAGGGCTTTAAACGCGGTTTGCGGACCAACCACATGTTCGGCGGCGCGCACCAATTCGTGCGCGAGCTTTCCGTGGCTGACAACGACGATACCGATCATGGGACCGATCCAACTACTCACACTAGAATATGAAGCTGACACCACAAAGGTTAAGGTCAAGTCAGTTTTTTCAGCCTGGGCCGCAGATGCACACGCGCTGTGGTGCTATGATCACGTCGCAGAAGCAAAGAAATCGACATAAAGCGCGTCGGCTTCGCTCTTGAGCAAGCCAAGCTCGACTTGGATTCCCGCTTCGCGCAACCGGTTCAGACCGCCATGGCCCAAAGGGTGGGGATCGCGCGTGGCGATGATGACTTTGGCAACGCCTGATTCCAGCAAACGCTGCGAACATGAGGCTTCACCCGTGGAGCGCTCGCGGCATGGCTCGAGGGTCACATAGACTGTGCCGCCCACAGCCGCACCAACCGGCACGCGCTGAAGGGCCAATTGCTCCGCATGCGGGCGGCCATCGTCGCCGGTCGCTGCTTCGCTCAATCGTTGCCCGTCGCGATCAAGCACAACGCAGCCAACGCTCGGATTGGCTCCAGTGCGGCCTGCCTGCAAGCGGGCCAGCGACAGCGCCCGCCTCATATGCTGGCGATGTACCGTCATTCAAACACCACAGTGCGGGTTTGATTGAGAAAAACGCGGCCCTCGGCATGGGCGGTGACGGCGCGGGCCAAAACGCGGGCCTCAATGTCTTTGCCAAGCTCGGCCATCCGAACCGCACTCAAACGATGATCCACTGGCGCCACGTCCTGCGCAATGATCGGGCCTTCATCCAAGTTAGCGGTGACATAGTGCGCCGTGGCGCCGACGAGCTTGACCCCGCGCTCATGCGCTTGGTGATAAGGCTTAGCGCCTTTGAAACTGGGCAGGGCCGAGTGGTGGATATTAATGCAGCGTCCTTCGAGCGCACGGCTAAGATCATTCGACAAGATTTGCATATAGCGCGCCAGAACTATCAAATCCGTTTCGGTCTCCGCAATCAGATCTAAGAGCCGTTTTTCGGCCTCCGCCTTGGTCGCCTTCGTTACCGGGATATGATGGAAGGGCAGATCATGGCGATCGGCATGCCATTTCGTGTCTTCATGATTAGAGACAATGGCGACGATCTCAGCGCCGAGGCGGCCGCGGCGATGACGATACAGCAAGTCGTTGAGGCAATGATCGCCTTTCGACACCATGATCAAAGCGCGCGGCTGCGCAGCTTCCAGACGCAGCGACCAATCCATGCCTCGGCGCACGGCGAGCGCTTCAAAGCCATCACGAAAGGCTGCGGCGTTGAACCCCTGCTCGGCTTCGAATTTGGCCCAGATAAAGAATTGCTTGGTCTCGGGATCACCGAAATCATGGTTCTCGGTGACGTTCACCCGATGGCTCGCCAAATGCCCCATCACATCAGCCAGAATGCCGATGCCGTCAGGCGCTGCAGCGCGGAGGATGAATTTTTGTGCGGTCATGGTAGCTCAGGCAAATCTTTCGCACGCTCGGCATCGAGATAGCGGGCCGAGGTCGGCGTCATGGCATCATCCAATTCGAGCAAAAGCGGATTGCCAGTGGGGATTTCGAGCCCGGTAATGGTCTCGTCCGCGACTTGGAACAAGTGTTTGACCAAAGCCCGCAAGGAATTACCGTGGGCTGAAATGATGGTGTCTTTGCCGCTCTCGAGCACCGGACGGATGGCGCTCTGCCAATATGGTAGGACCCGTTCCAGGGTCAGTTTCAAGCTTTCTGCTTGCGGCACCGGCACGCCATCATAGCGCGGGTCATGACTGAGATCATAGGGGCTATCAGAGGCCAGAGGCGGCGGCGGAATATCATAAGAGCGGCGCCAAATGTGGACCTGGTCTTTACCATGCTTTTCGGCGGTCTCAGCTTTGTCGAGGCCCGTCAGACCGCCATAATGCCGCTCATTCAAGCGCCAATGTTTCTCGACCGGGAGCCAGGCCCGGTCCATCGCCGCGAGGCTCAGCCAAAGCGTGCGAATGGCGCGGGTTTGATAAGAGGTAAAGGCATGCACAGGCGCCAGGCTTTCGGCTTTCATCAGAACGCCGCCTTTGTGCGCTTCGGCTTCGCCTTTTTCGGTCAAGTCGGCATCCCACCACCCGGTAAAGCGGTTTTCAAGGTTCCACTGGCTTTGACCGTGGCGGGTGAGAATAAGCTTTGGCATGCGTCAAATTCCATTAAATCATCGAGAGGCTGTTATTGCAGCGGCGAAGAGGCTCGCGTTTCACTGAGCGCGTTGCTATCAGAGCAGAAACAGGATTTCTACCCAGACCGGGCACCCTTTGCGAAGCGGAACGTGTGATTTTGAAAGATTCGATTTTCTATCCTTTGATCGCAGTGATTGTCGCCATCATGGTGGTCAGCGCGCTTTATCTGGGCTGGCAGCAGCCCAAGTGCGGTCCATTTGGCGGCGCGGAGGGGCCAGAAGACTATAGTCTGATCATTCTCAATGGCGGCGACTTGTGCCGTATGGAAGCCTATCTCGGCTATGATCTGGCGCTTGAAGACGATATCCTGACCATTCGCGCTGATCAGGACGCCAACTTTGCCGAAGTCCAAAAGAACGCCCACTTTAGGCTCGGACCAGATCTCGAAAACGTCTTTTCCGGTCACAAATTGCGGATCTCATTGACCGTTAAGCCAACTGATGCAGGCGGCGCGGAAGCCTTTGAGTTCAATTATTCAGCCGGCAAAGCTGGCAATACAGGCTGGACTCGGTTCAATCTTAAGCCCGAATGGGACACCTATACGGCCGAAGTCGATATTCCGCGCAAATTGCTCGAGAACAGTGTCGCCCTCGATTACATATCCGTGCGGCCGGTGGTGCCAGAAAAAACGCGCGGCATTGAATTACAAGAAATCCGCTTTCGCCGCTTGGGACAGTGGTAGGGGCATTAGCCGGCGCTTAGAGCCAAGCGGCCTCAACCACATCGACGACATCATCGATAATTTCTGTGATTTTGAAATCCTTCGGCGTATAGACTCGGCGCACACCCATTTGCCGCAAGGCTTGCTCATCCTCAAATGGAACAATCCCGCCAACCACAAGCGGGCGATCCTGTAAGCCGGCTTTCTGCATTTCGGCCAGGGTTTCGCGGACCAGATCGAGATGACTGCCGGATAGGATAGAAAGGCCAATCACGTGGGCATTGGCGGTTTTTGCCTGCGCCACAATCTCAGCCGGCGTGAAGCGGATGCCTTCATAAATCACTTGCATGCCGCAGGCCCGGGCCCGCGCCGCGATTTGTTCGGCGCCGTTCGAATGTCCGTCTAAACCCGGCTTGCCGAGCACATATGTTAAATCGCGGCCGAGCCGTTCGGAGACAGACGCGACCCGCGCTTTGGTCGCCTCAATCGCCTCATCGCCGCCCGTACCAATAACGACGCTGACCCCGGTTGGTCCACGAAACTCGCCGAACACATCGCGCAAAACTGCGCCCCATTCGCCGGTTGTGACGCCCGCTTTCGCCGCCGTGATACTTGGATCCATGATATTGGCGCCCGACACTGCAGCGGCACGGAGTTGGTCTAAGGCACCAGCAGCAGCCGCTTCATTGCGATCCAGACGCCACTTTTTCAGCGCTTCAACTTGCTGCCGTTCGACCATTGGGTTGACCGTTTGGATCGCCTCATTGCCCGCGCCGAGCGGACTCTCTTCTGATTGCGTATAGGCATTGACGCCAACGACTTTCAGGTCCCCACTTTCAATTCCTTTGATGCGGTCAATATGGGCGCCGACCAGGTTTTCTTTCATATAGCCGACCGCCTCAACGGCGCCGCCAAGCGCATCTATTTCGCTCAGCTCTGCCCGGGCTTGGGCCTTCAGGGCTTCTGTTTTGCCTTCAATGACATGGCTGCCATCGAACAAGTCTTCATATTCTAAGAGATCCGTTTCAAAGGCCAAAATTTGCTGCAGGCGCAAAGACCATTGCTGATCCCACGGGCGCGGTAAGCCTAAAGCCTCGTTCCACGCGGGCAATTGCAAAGCCCGGCACCGGGCCCGTTTCGACAGGGTGACGGCCAAAGCCTCGATCAAAATCCTGTAGACATTGTTTTCCGGCTGCGGCTCCGTCAGCCCAAGCGAGTTGACCTGGACGCCGTAGCGAAAGCGCAAGGCTTTCTCATCGGTGACACCGTATCGGGTGCGGCCAATCTCGTCCCACAAATCAACGAATGCGCGCATTTTGCAAAGCTCTGTGACGAAGCGCACGCCGGCATTCACAAAGAACGAGATCCGCCCAAAAACGGTTGGGAAATCCTCGTCTGGGACTTGGCCGCCGGCTTTGACGGCGTCCAGCACAGCGCAGGCTGTGGCCAGCGCATAGGCCAATTCTTGCTCCGGCGTGGCGCCGGCTTCTTGCAAATGATAGGAACAGACATTCATCGGGTTCCACTTCGGGACTTCTGTGTAACACCAAGAAATCATGTCCGAGATCAACCGCATGCTTGGCTGCGGCGGAAACACATAAGTGCCACGCGAGAGATATTCTTTGATAATGTCATTCTGCGTTGTGCCGCGCAGCTTGGCGCGATCATCACCGCGCTCATCGGCCAGCGCAACATAGAGCGCCAGCATCCAAGCCGCCGGTGCATTAATCGTCATCGACGTGTTCATCTCTTCCAGCGGCAAGGCTTCGAACAGCGTCCGCATATCGCCGAGATGCCCGACCGGAACACCAACTTTGCCGACTTCGCCACGCGACAGGATATGATCGGCGTCATAGGCCGTCTGCGTCGGGAGGTCGAAAGCGATAGACAAGCCCGTTTGGCCTTTGGCCAGATTGCCGCGATACAGCTCATTCGACTTTTCAGCCGTCGAGTGGCCTGCATAGGTGCGGAAGATCCAAGGCCGATCTGGCGTGTGTTGAAAGTGTGTATCGGCCAAACGCGGCTCCCTGGAATCTGTCCGCGTACCATGCGGGAAGTCAAACTCTGAAGCAAGATCGAGGCTACGTCGGAAAGTCATGCATTTGTGCATCGATGCATTGGCGAGATATGCGATGCGGAGCGCGTAGAATCTGCTATATAGAGGCCTCTCTCTTGGAGCTTTCAGACAATGACAGAGTTGATTGGCTTGGTCGCAGCGATGCTGACGACTGTTTCCTTCCTGCCGCAAACCCTTTTGGTTCTGCGCACTGGCCGCACAGATGGCATTTCGCTGTGCATGTATGCGCTGTTTACCACTGGCGTTGCTGGCTGGTTGATCTATGGCCTGATGGTCGGCAGCCTGCCCGTTATCCTGGCCAACGCGATCACGCTGGCTTTAGCCGCAACAATTTTGATGCTGAAAGTCCGGGCCGTGCTGCAAAGTCTGAAACAGGAATTGCCAGCCCGCGCCTGAACAGGCTAGGGCAGGGGGAAGATATTTCTGAGCCCCGCCTATGCCCATCGCGCTTTTATTTCCCATTCTCGCCCGCCTGGCGGGACCGATCAGCTTTGCCAGTGCAGCAATCGTCGCCGGGGGCATGAATCGCAGCGTGGTTATGGTGCCGCTCTTGGCGGTAACCGCAAGCCTTGCGACGGTATTGGTGCGCTGGCTGCTGCCTTCACCGGTCAATGACTTAAAAGCCATGCTGTCGCCCGAGGCCGAGCCCGCAGCGCCGAACCCCTTGAAGGGCGTGGGCCAACGTTTTGGCTTAGGCTTGATCGGGTATGGGCTCTTATTTGGCCTCGCCGCCCTCATCGCAGCGGTCTTCAAAACCACTGAATTTGAACCACAAGTGCTCAGCAGCGATATTTGGTTCCTGGCTGTTCCCGGCGCGATCGCGATCATTGGCGCATGGGTCTCAGCCCGCTTGGGCTATACTCAAATGGCCGGAATGATGGGGCAAATGCAGACCGTGTTTGCCGACATCAAGTCCCAGCAAGCCCCGCAACCCGGCGAACAAGATGGGTTTACCTTCGAAGGTGAAATTATCGATCCGGAAGATCGCGACTCATAACCAATCGAAAACCGCGAGATCGGCGCCAATATAGCGATAATAAGCCGCTTGCACTTTTCGCGTCATCGGGCCTGGCGCGCCTGACCCAATTGCCGTGCCATCCAAGCTCAATACCGGCGCAATCATAGCCCCTGTTGAGCTGGTGAAAGCCTCGCGCGCGGCGCGCAGCTCATCCAGCGTAAAAGCGCGTTCCTCGAACGCGGTGCCTTGGTCAGCCAGCAACGCCAAAGCCCGCGCCCGCGTCACACCTGGCAGGAGCGCCTGCGAGAGATGGCGCGTCACCAGCGTCCCGTCCTCTGTGACGATCCACAGATTGGCGGACGCCGCCTCTGTCACCACACCCGCTTCATGCATCACAGAAGTGGTCGCCCCAGCCCGGCGCGCTGCCCGATAGGCTAAAGATTGCGACAATAATTGAGTGGTCTTCAAATCTCGGCGCGCCCAGCGCGTATCCTCGTGCGAGATCACCGCGATACCGTCGCGGGCGGCATCGCCGATCAGCGTTTTCTCGCTAGCAAAGGCAAACACCGACGCGGTCAGAGTTTCCGGCCCATAAAAATCGCGCGGCCCATGCGTGCCGGCGGTCACTTGCAGATAGACCAGGCCTTCGCTCACGTCATTGCGGGCGATCAGCTCTTGGTGGATTTTCACCCAATCCAAGTCGGGCGCGACAATTTCTAACCCGCCAAGCGTTCGCGCCAGGCGCGCAAGATGCAAATCGAGATCGACAAATTTGCGATTATAAACCGCGGTCACTTCATAGGCCGCATGGGCGAATAGAAAGCCGCGATCAAAAGGCGAAATCGCAGCCTCTCGCGCTGGCATGAAGGCGCCATCCAAATACACCCAGTCTGTTTTCGTCATCGCTGTCTCGCGTCTACGGCTACGAAGATTATGCCTCGATGGGGTTACAAAACGGTGTCTCTAAACAGCGGGCCATATGGGCGATGCGCGCCGATAGGGTTTCGCGCCATGCCGTCCCTTCCGGGCGCGCATGCCGGACCAGAAACGCCATTTCCTCAGCCGCAGGCAGCTGCGCCCCAGGTTCGATTGCGAAACGCCCATCATAACCGCCTGCATGGTCCAACGAAACCTCAGCACCGGGATCACGGCCAATCACCAAGCCATTTGCTGTGCGTTGGAGCCAGGCGCCTCCAAGCGTCTGGCGCTGTCCTGCGGCCCGCAAGGTGCTTAACGCCGCTGTGGCCGCGCTCGCCCGCGTGTCGCGAGCCCCGCCGCTGGCACAGCGGGCGAGCAAGATTAGCAGACGCGGCGAAAGATCTGCTTCAGCCACCTCGATCAAACCGTCTGCAGTAACGCTGACGTTGCTGAGCGCTGCGGCGAGCTTTTGGTCGCCGCAGGCGCGATCCTGCTGATAT
This sequence comes from Pseudomonadota bacterium, assembly GCA_039822145.1. Classification (GTDB taxonomy): domain Bacteria; phylum Pseudomonadota; class Alphaproteobacteria; order Caulobacterales; family Hyphomonadaceae; genus Henriciella. The sequence goes on from JBCBMU010000002.1 coordinate 34,999, forward strand.
CGGGCAACGCTTTGCTGGGCTATATCGCGGAGCCTCGGATGTCGTTGTAAAAACGTTCGCACGCGCACGCGCTCATAGGCTAGGTTTTGATTGGACGGGTCGGAGGCCCAAGAAATGGTTTGCGCACTCAACCAGGTTTGCAGCGCGGCCCGCGGCGTTCGGATGAGCGGGCGCAACAGCGTAACCGGGTTAGTGAGGGGCCAGAGCGGAATTGGCGCGCTCAAGGTTGGGCCAGCAATGGCCGCGTTACGAACCCCGCGGCGCCGGCGAATCAAGGCCGTTTCCACAACATCGTCAAACGTATGCCCGGTGAGCAAAACAGCCGGTTTATCGGCACGTACGGCACTCGCAAGCAACCGATAACGGGCGCGGCGCGCGGCCGATTGCTGGGGCTGCGGACTGTCCCAAACCAAGGTCTGGTGGTCGCAGCCCAGCGTTTGACACAAAGCCGCGACGCAGGCGGCTTCATCAGCCGATTCCCGCCGCAACCTATGATCAACTGTCAAAGCCGTGATTTGCTGGTCGGTCGTCTGCGCCCAAGCGGCGGCCATCAATAGCAAAGCCAGAGAGTCACTTCCCCCCGACACGGCGACATAGAGCCGCCCTGGGAATCGGTCGACCAGCGCGGTAAAATCTGCGCCGAGCCGCATTTAAATCAGCTATCGCAATTTGATCTAACGCGCTCACCCGCCGCCAAATTTTTGGTCACGCCCGAGGCGTTTGGATAGCGTTGGGGCAGCAGGTTAAGCGCCGCGCAGGCCTGGTCCGTGTCGCCCACCAGGCGCATAGAGCGAGCCAGTTTGGCCAGCGCCTCCGGGGCGCGGGGATCATCCGGATAACTGCGAATCATATCGGTATAAGCGGCGCCAGATTCCGGAAACGCGTCTTGCTGGAATAAGACTTCGGCCAGCCAGTATTGCGCTTCACCCGCCTGCGGGTCATCACCAAACTGGCTCAGGAATGAGCGGAACGCGGTTTCGGCGCCGGGATAATCAAACCGCAACAAACGCCGTTTCGCTTCGGCAAAGAGCGGCCCAGCTTCGCCTGGCAGGGCGCTGGCCGGCAATGTTCCGAGTGAGCCTTGCGGCAACGGCTCACCATCCGGGCCGGTTTGAACCGGTTGATCGCCCGAAATCGTCGTTTCAGTGCGACGGACGATACGGGTTGGGCCAGTCGCGGACGTTATTTGTACATCCCCAGAGCCGTCGATGTCGGTTTGCGCTTGCCGTGTATTATCAAGTGATTGTTCCCGGTTTGGTTGCGACGACAGGAAAGCCGGTTCGGGTTGCAAGTCGCGCAAACGACTATTGAGGTCCGCTATCGCGTTATCTTGTTCAGAAACTTTGTCTTCGAGCGCTCCAATCAGGCGCGCCAGTTCAGCATCATCGCTTTGCATGCGATTGATTTGATCGCGGCTCTCTGAAAGTAGGAATTCAAGCGTCTCCAATTTTCCATTGAGGCGCGCCTTGTCGGACTCAATCCCGGTCATGCGCGCACGAAGCTCGGCATTGCTGGCCCGCAAATCTTCCACGGTTGCCGCGAGTTCGCCGCTGGTCACGCCTTGGACAATTTCGGCCTGTTTTCGCTGTGCATCCGCATTTGGGGTCATGGCCAGGGCGAAAAGAATGATCGCGGACAGAAAACAATTGCGCAGCATATTGGGACGACTCCGAGTTCAAGACGATAATGTGCAACAGATATGAAAAGGCCGGGGCCAAAATGTGACGCCCGGCCAATCAATTACAGTTAGTCTGGTGTTGGCTTAGCCAACAATGCCAGAAATCAGCTGTGTGAAGCCATTCCGGTTCTGAGCCCATGCTCCGTCATTAGAGCCAAGTGCGATTGGACGCTCTTTGCCGTAAGACACAGTTTGGATCCGAGCCGGGTCAACGCCAAGGTCAACCAGGTAGTTTTTGACAACAGACGCGCGGCGCTCACCCAGGGCGAGGTTATATTCGCGTGTGCCACGCTCATCGCAATTACCGGCGACGAGAATGTTAACGTTCGGATACGAGCTCAACCAAGCGGCTTGGCGACGCAGAATGCCTTGAGCATCTGACGACAAACGGTACTGGTCAAGGTCGAAGTAAACGCGGTCACCGACATTCACTTGGAAGTCTTCGAGCGATCCTTTGACGGGGCCAGTTGGAATTGGATCAACGACCTCTTCTTCCACGACGACGACACTGACGTCTTCGACGACGACTTCTTCTTCCGGCTCTTCAACCACAACTGGTGGTTCTGGATCCGGGGTTGATGTACACGCTGCGACACCGAGGAATACGGTGGCGGCCACAGATGTAATCATGAGCTTTCGCATGTGGGTCTCTCCTTGCTTACGCTTTATTGGGTCACTAGGCGGGTTATTTGTCAACTTCGTGACTCCCTATAATGATTTTTTTTGTCAGGGGAAGATTACTGTCCATTCAGAGTTGCGCAGCGGCTGATCAATCAAGCAGCGGCGACCAAGCCGGATCCGAAGCGTCCGTTTGGGTCACCAACGGACGTAAATTCCGACCCGTCAAATCCACAGACCATAGTGTTGGCGACGCACCGGGCGATGGTTCGCGGAAAAAAGTGATGACCCGGCCATTCGGTGACCAATCTGGACCTTCGTCCAAATAAGCCTCTGTGAGCAATCGCTCACCGCGGCCATCTATGCCGATGACGCCAATGTGAAAACGCCCGCGGCTTTGCTTTGTAAACGCGATTAGGTCGCCGCGAGGGCTCCAAACCGGGGTAGAATAGCGTCCTGATCCAAAAGTGATTCGGCAGGCCACATCACGTCCGCCCGATGGACAAGTGCGCGGTGTGCCATCGGTATTCATAATGTAGAGTTGTGGGCTGCCGCCGCGATCGGAGTTGAAGACGATCTGCCGACCATCTGGCGACATGGATGGCGAGGTATCAATCGCCGGGTGATCTGTCAGGCGGCGATTCTGCCGTGTTTGCAGATCCATAATGTAAATATCTGAATTACCATTCGTCGCTTGGGTGAGCAGCACCGAATTGCCATCACGAGAGAAACGTGGGGCAAAAGTCATATTGCGGAAATTACCGAGCACTTCTTGGCGGGCGCGGCGCAAATCATAAAGATAGACCCGCGGGATGCCGCCCTCATAAGACATATAAGTAATTTGCTGCGCTTCAGGCGAAAAGCGCGGGGTCAGGACAGTAAAGGCGCCGGAGGTCAAATATTTCACATTGGCACCGTCTGCATCCATGATGGCGAGCCGCTTGATGCGGGCATTTTTCGGGCCGGTCTCGGCAATATAGACGATGCGCGTATCAAAATAGCCCGCTTCACCGGTCAAGCGACTATAGATCGCGTCGGCGATTTTGTGGGCGATCCGGCGAATATCCGCCGGGGTTGTCGTGAACCGGCGACCAGACACTTGCCGGCCGGCAGAATCCTCGAACCGCATCAACTCTTCGCCGTAAACATCCCACATCCGCACAGAGCCGCGGATCAGGTCATTGCCGTCGCGGGTGATTTGCTCAACCGTGCCAACCACCAAAGCATCGGTCTGGATGATTTTCCAATCGGCAAAGCGCGGCGCCACTTCGATATTGAGGTCTTTTTGAATGAACGCGTCTTCAGGGGTGACTGTGAACAGACCGGTTGATTCTAAATCGGCCCGAATGACATCACTGATTTGCTGCGCGACGTCGGGATCAACGCCAATCGCTTCGAAATTCGGGATCGCGATCGGGGTCGGTTTCAAATCCGCCCGATCTACCACGACTTCAAGTTGAGCCGTTGCCAGGGACCATGTTCCCAGGAGGCTTATAAATATCGCACAAAAAAGTCTTTTCATCATTGCAAAACTCCTGGTCGCAAAATCATCTATCGGCAAATCCAAGTCCAAGATAGACATTGATTTCCTGCCATAACTCATATTCGTCGGATGGAAGCCGGTAAGGGGCGCACTTTCGAACCGCTCGCATCGCGCGGTCGACAGCTGTGCCCATAAAAGAACTTCCAATCGGCCGTCGCCGCGGGTCGACCAAGGTCAACTCGGCAATCGAGCCGTTCTCATTCAATTTTAGGTTCATATGCACATTATAGCGCTCTGGATTGGGCAAATCATCGACGCCGCTCCAACACTCGTTTCGTATGCGGGAATCAATCAACGCCTCGAGGCGGGCCGTATTCCCATTCCGTTCGCCCGCGCCCCGACGATTCCGATCTTCGGCTGGTTTTGGGGCATCTGTTAGGGCGGTGACCGTTGGATTCTCAGGCGGAGGTGGCGGCGTGTCTTCTCGCTTTTTTTGCGATTTCTGTTCACTTTTGAATGTCGTCTCGCTCTGATTGAGTAAGTTCATCAAATCATCCTGCGGTCGCTGACGGTCCTCGACCGGCGGCTCAGGATCAGGGGTGTCTTCGGGTTCGTCTTTTTCGAAATCCGGCAACACCTCGGCTGGGTCTTCCGCCGCGGCCGGCGTGTCTTCAACGTTCGAGACGTCTTGCTCGGTTTCCGGCAGCTCTTCTTCAACAGGAGGTTCTTCTGGAATCTCTTCCGGCTCTTCCGGAGCCGCGTCTTCTGGGTCTTCAGGTTCGTTTTCGATCAGGGGCGCGATATTGGTAATCTCACCAATCTCAGCAAAATTGACGTCCACGGCTTCAAAATCAGTTGCATAGACGCGCGCGCTGCTCGTCCAAAATGGCAGCGTCAGATAGGACGCGCCAAACACAGCCGCGTGCACAACAATCGAGGCAGGAAGGCCGCGAAGCATGCGTTACTCGCCTCCCTCAACGCGGGCTTTTGGATCCGTCACCAAAGCGATATTGGTAAAGCCAGCATTTTTCATCTGCGTCATCACCGCCAGCACTTCGCCATAAGCCGCATTGGTGTCGCCCTGTAGGAAGATCCGCTCTTCATAGCCTTCACCAGCAATGGCGAGCAATTTGGAGGTCAATTCCTCAAGCTCAATCTCGGTCTCGGAAATATAGACCGTCGCATCTTGGGTCACGGTGACCAACAATGGCGTCGTCCGCGGCACGGTTAGATTGCTGGTCGCAGCTTTCGGCAAGTTCACTTCAACCCCGCGCTGCAAGGCTGTCGCGGTGATCATGAAGATGATCAAGAGGACCAGCATCACGTCGACCATTGGGGTGACGTTAATTTCAGCGTTAAACGTGCGGCGTCCGCGCCCGCTGCCAGATCGAAGCGGCGCCGCCATTAGACCGGCCCGTCGCTGGCGCGCCGTGACAAACGCACAAGCAAATCTTGGCTGAACGCATCGAGCAGATCAGCATAGCGGTTCAGATCGCCAGAGAATTTATTGTAGAAAATCACCGCCGGGATCGCCGCAATGAGGCCAAGGCCGGTCGCAAACAGCGCTTCAGCAATCGGCCCGCCAACAACCGCAAGACTGGTGTCTTCTTGGGCACTGATGTTCAAGAAAGCATTCATGATGCCCCAGACGGTTCCGAACAGACCGATATAGACTGACGATGAGCCAATCGTGGCGAGCGCGCCAATGCCATTCGAGACGCGGCCGACCTCGCGGTCGACTGTCGCCCGCAATGAGCGTTCGGCGCGCGCGACGAGGGGACCGTGTTCCTCGGGCGAGATACTTTTAGCATCGCGCCATTCTCTAGAGATCGCCGCAAACAAGCGGGCGCCGGAATTATCGGGGCTTTGGCCTGGACGAATCTCGTAATCATCTGCGCGGCCATTCCAGAAGGCTTCTTCAAACTCTCGGGCCTTTTTGCGGGCGCCGCCAATTGCAAACGTCTTCTCAACAACCACAGCCCATGACCAAATACTGGCAATCACCAGTGCGATCAGGACCAGTTTTACAACCGGGTCTGCCGCTAGCAGCAATTCAAACATGGAAAACGTTCCCTGCGTGTGAACGTCGCCTAGCGCTTGTGACTCCATGAGCGTCTCTCAATCCTTGTGAATAGCGGCCAGCACCGCCCGGTAAAAAAGCAAGTGTTTCTATCGGTGCAGAATCGGGCGGAAACGTGACGCTTTGCCCGCATTACTGCAGAGTCATCCCCTTGCCGCGATTGGGTTAATGAATCCTCGCTGCGTGTAAACTTGATAAAGGCTGGCCAAGGTTTTTTTGCCGCGTATGCTGCGGGTCGCGATCTTGGGGAGAGAGACCGATGAGCCAGTACACGCTTTACGGCAGCGAGATGAGCTATTTCACCGGCAAGTCGCGCGCCTATTTGCGCTGGCGCGAGATTGAATTTGTTGAGATCGCGCCAACGCCAGACGTCATGAAATCCATTATTATAGCAAATATTGGCTGGCCGGTGATTCCAGTCCTGAAGACTCCGGACGGCGCGTATATCCAAGACACGTCTGATATCATTATGCATTTTGAGCATCAGTCCGTCTCGCAAAAAGCCCTACCACAGACGCCACTACAGCTCATGGTGACCTATTTGCTGCAATTATTTGCAGATGAGTGGATGACATTGCCGGCTATGCACTATCGCTGGAACCATAATGAAGAGTGGATTTATGGCGAGTTCGGCAAAAGCGCCGCGCCAAACGGAACCCCAGACGAGCAATATGAGGCCGGCAAAGCCGTGGGCCAGAGATTTCGCGGCTTTGTGCCAATGCTCGGCATCACCCCAGATACCGCCCCGGGGATAGAGAAAGCCTATGAACAATTTCTCGCCGACTTCTCGAAACACTTGGAAAAGCTGCCTTATTTGATGGGCACACGCGCGAGTTTCGCTGACTTTGCAATGATTGGCCCGCTCTATGCCCACCAGTACCGGGACAAATCTTCGGGCGAGCATATGAAACGCACCGCACCGAAAGTCGCGGACTATGTCGAACGCGTGATCGCTGGCGAAGGACGCGATGGCGACTTTGTGCCGAACGATGATATCGCGGTGACGCTGTTGCCGATCCTAAAAGTCGCGCTTGGAGAGCATTTACCCGTCTTGCGGGCGACGCTTGATCTGTATCACGACTGGGCCAAAACTGCGGCGCCGCGTTCCGGGGTTCCGCGTGGATTGGGCACTGTGCCTTTCGTCACCGGCGGTCATGCCGGAACGATTAGCGCCCGCACCTTTTCGCTCTTACGCTTGCAAGACGCATTGGACGCCTACGAAATCATGCTGCCCTCTGATAAAAAGCGTGCCGATTCAATGCTTAAAGCGATAGATGCCTCGGCCTTTTCAGAGCTCAAATTGTCCCCGCGTTTAACCCGGCGCAATTACAAATTGGCGCTTTATTAGAGCCTGGACAAGTTGGTGACTGAAAGGCGACACAAAAGTGACTTGAGAGCGACACTAGGTGCGCGCGTGACAGACCACTGGGAGCCAAGAATAGCCCTTCACGAATGAGCTTGAGACCCGGCTCGGCTCATCCAAAACTTCGACATGTTCGAACCGCGCGAGGATCTCTTCCCAGAGAATTCGCAACTGCAATTCCGCCAAACGATTGCCGACACAGCGGTGAATGCCAAAGCCAAAAGAAACATGGTTACGCGCTTGTTTTCGGTCAATGATCAGCTGGTTCGGATCTTCGTTCCAAAACTGCTCATCGCGATTGCCGGAGACATACCACATCGCAACTTTGTCGCCTTTGCGAATGATCTTGCCATGCATCTCAACATCTTCGAGCGCGGTTCGGCGCATATAAGCGAGGGGCGTTTGCCAGCGAATCATTTCCGACACCATATTCGGGATCAGATCATGATTGGCTTTCAGCTTCTCATACTGATCCGCGAATGTGTTGAGGGCATAAACGCCGCCGGTCATCGAGTTCCGCGTTGTGTCATTGCCGCCAACAATTAGCAAAATTACATTGCCCAACATCTCATATGGATCCATGTCCCGCGTGGCGTCGCCATGGGCCAAAAGACTCATCAGATCAGGCCCCGGTTCAGACGCTTTACGATCTTGAAAAATCTCCCAAAATACGCCGGCACACTGTCCGAGTTCTTCGCGCCATTGCTCGATCCCGCCCGGGCATATGTCCGGATCGGACGGGTTGGTCGTGACATCCGACCATCGCGTCAATTCGCGGCGCCGCTCTTGCGGATAATTGAACAGAGTCGCCAACATCATCGCGGTCAATTCAATCGACACCGCATTGACCCAATCAAACGGCTCACCGACTGGGAGACCATCTAGAACGGTCTGAGTCCGGGCCCGGATCAACGGTTCATAATCGCGCAAAGCCGTTGGCGCAACGGCAGGTTGGGCGGTCTTTCGCTGGGCCGAATGGATCGGTTCGTCGGCGGTGATGAAACTCCGACCCAGCATGCTTTGACCCATATTTGACAACGTGATGCCGCCTTGGCTGGCATCCGAGGAGAAACGTGTATGATCGCTATCAATCGCGATAATGTCCTGATGCCGGGTGACCGACCAATACGGGCCGAAGAAACTGTCTGGCGTGTAGTGGAGCGGGTCTTCTCGGCGTAGACGAGCGAAGCGATCCCACATTTTGTCCTGGCGCCAGATTTCGACATCGGCCAAATCCAAGGTTTCGAGATCAAGCTCAGACGCCGGGATAACCGCCGCGCCGCGCTCCAAATAGCCAGGATGCGAGGGATGGCGATAACTCAGCACCGGGCGTTGAAGAGCAGGGTGGGCGTCAAAGGCGGTGTCGGCCATAAGCAAAGTCTCCTTAGGCGCAGCCTATGGATTTTTATGACCCCGTGAAGACGTTTTTCTATTCACGCCGGGAGAAGGCGTAAACAAAAGCGGCGCTGAGCCTCCTCAACGCCGCCGTAAAGTGTAAATGAATCAGATATTTAGCTACGTTTCGCGGTTAAGCGGCGGCACAATTCATCCAATTGTTCCAAATCGCCATACTTGACCCGCAACTCACCGCCATTGGCGCCGTGTCGAATATCGACTTTCAGCCCTAAGACCCGCGCCAGATCACTTTCGAGGGCTTCCGTATCGACATCCTTATCGGCTTGACTGACTTTTTTGGCGACCGCATCAAGTGTGCCGCCATCTTTCAGACGTTTGACCAAGGACTCAACGTCGCGGACCGACATCGATTTGGCCACCGCCATATCGACAACTGGGTCTGGATCCGGCGCACCAAGCGCCGCGCGCGCATGTCCAGCCGAGATCCGGCCCTGGCGCAAATGTTCGCGCGAGGTTTCGCCCAAGTTTAGAAGGCGAAGCGTATTGGCAATATGGGCGCGCGACTTGCCGACGCTTTCCGCCAAGTTTTCTTGCGTCCGTCCAAACCGTTTGATCAGCGCCCCATAGGCTTCGGCTTCTTCGATCGGATTCAAATCTTCACGTTGAACATTTTCGATAATGCCAACTTCAAGCAATTGTAGTTCGTCCATATCGCGGACAACCGCCGGAATACGGCTCAGCCCAGCGCGTTGAGCAGCGCGCCAACGTCTTTCGCCGGCTACGATTTGATACTGACCTGGGGCATCAGGATCCGGCCGCAGCAAGATTGGCTGCAAAACCCCGCGTTGTCGGATAGACGCCGCGAGTTCTTCGAGCTCAGTTTCGGCAAAAGTGCGCCGCGGCTGGGCTGGGTTCGGACGGATGTCTGAAACCGCAAAATCAGACACGGATGCACCAGATGGTGCATCGCTTTTAGGAGACTCTGGCGCGGCCAGGCCAACCCCTTCAACTTCTCCAATCAGAGCCGAAAGGCCTTTGCCGAGTCGGTTTTGTTTTCCCCGGGCTGGATCTGGCGCCATAATTATCCTCGACGTGCGCGTTCGCGCTGTAGCATTTCAGAGGCCAGGCGAATGTAGGCTTCGCTGCCGGGGCAGCGATAATCATAAAGCAAAGCCGGCTTGCCGAAACTTGGAGCTTCGGAAAGACGCACATTGCGCGGGATCACAGTATTATAGACTTTTGCGCCAAGAACCGAACGCACTTCATCTGCAACCTGGTCAGACAGATTGTTGCGGCGATCATACATGGTCAGGACCACACCCTGGATATCAAGATCTGGATTTAGGCCGCTCCGCACCAGCTCGACGGTTTTGAGCAATTGGCTCAAACCTTCCAAAGCTAAGAATTCACACTGCAATGGGACGAGGAGCGAATCAGATGCCGTCATCGCATTGATGGTCAGCGATGACAGGGAAGGCGGACAATCAATGAGGATATAGTCATACTCGGTCAGACCGCGTTGCGCAGCCTGTTCGACATAAGTCCGTAAAGCATTACGCAATCGGTAAGACCGGTGCGGGTCGTTCGACAACTCGGTTTCAACCCCGGCAAGGTTTTCATCGCCTGGCACAATGTCCAAACGCGGAACCAGCGTATTCAGGACCGCATCGCCCAGAAACTCGTTGTGAACCACGACATCATAAGTCGTGAGCTGGCGCTCAGGCCGGGTAATCCCAAGCCCCGTAGAAGCATTGCCTTGGGCATCAAAGTCGATGACCAAAACTTTGCGACCAACAGCCGCCAGTGCGGTGCCGAGATTGATCGATGTGGTCGTCTTGCCAACACCGCCCTTCTGATTGGCAATAGCGAGAATGCGTGTGTTAGTGGTCGACACGTGAAACCTCCGAAATCTTCAAAATAGCCCCATCCCCGCTCATGCTGGGAATCGCTTCATAGGAGAATCTCCAAGATTCCTGCGCTGCAGTCAATTCCTCTTGCCAGCGACGTCCCTTCGGGAACACGCCATAAGCCCCATTTGTCAGCCACGGTTCGGCATAAGCCAAGAGTTTTGGCAATGGGGCAAAGGCCCGGGCCGTGACACACTGGGCTTGAACAGAGTTAACAGACTCAACCCGGCCGTGAATGACATTGGCTTGTAATTTGGCGGATTGAATGGCGGCACGCAGAAAGGCGCACTTCTTTCCGACACTTTCAATCATTGTCATATGAGACTCCTGATGCGCGAATCCTGCGGCCAAGACGAGACCAGGAAAACCGGAACCAGATCCAAGATCAACAGTCTTGGCGCCTTCTGGAATATGCGCAAACAGCTGCCAAGAATCGAGGACGTGACGGCGCCAAACTTGGTCAAATTCCGACGGTCCAATAAGATTGATCTTTTGCCGCCATGCGTCCAACTCTTGGATGATCAAGGACAGTCGGTCGAGTGTTTCACGTGAAACATTGAAGGCCGATTTCAAGTCATCCGGGCCATACCCATCTCGGTCAGCCATGGTTTGACCGCTTCCGTTCGGGCCGGCGACGGACGTAAGCGAGCAATGCCGTGAGGGCGCCCGGAGTCATACCTTCAATTCGTGAGGCCTGACCCAAAGTCGCGGGTTTAATCCGCTCCAATTTTGCCCGCACCTCATTGGTCAATCCGCCAATGGCTCCATAATTTAGATCCTGCGGAAGGGCGAGGGCTTCTTCGCGGCGCAGCGTTTCAACATCTTGTTTCTGACGCTCGATATAACCCGCATACATGGCTTCGATTTCTAACTGCGTTTTGACCTCATCGGTCAGGGTCGCAATTTCGGGAAACGCGCTGGCGGCATCCGACATTGCGATGGTCGGATAGGCGAGATAATCCCAAGCGGTGCGCCGTTGGCCGTCTTGATTGACGTTCCAGCCATGCTTTTTGGCTTCATTCGGTGTCATCGCCAGGGACTGTAACAGTTTCCGACCAACGCTTAGGTTCGATCGTTTCACGTGAAACATCTCAGCCCGCGCGGGTCCGACCAAGCCCAACTCTATGCCGCGTTCGGTCAATCTCTGATCGGCATTGTCTGACCGAAGCGACAAACGGTACTCGGCGCGCGATGTGAACATGCGATAAGGCTCGGTAACCCCGCGCGTAATCAAATCATCGACTAAGACACCAATATAGGCTTCGGCACGGTCAAATGTGGCGTGGTCTAAACCCTGACAGCGGCGCGCCGCGTTTAGACCGGCAACAAGGCCTTGTGCCCCGGCTTCCTCATAGCCTGTGGTGCCATTGATCTGTCCGGCTAAAAACAGACCCGGTAGGGCTTTGACTTGCAATCCATAATCGAGGGCGCGAGGATCGACATAATCATATTCGATCGCATATCCATACTCGAGAATTTCGACTGATTCCAAGCCTTCTATCAATCGAATAAAGTGGTCTTGCACCTCGCGCGGCAATGAGGTCGAAATGCCATTGGGATAGACCGTGGCATCATCGAGCCCTTCCGGTTCGAGGAAGATTTGATGCCGCGTCTTATCGGGGAAACGGTGGATCTTGTCTTCGATCGACGGACAATAGCGCGGGCCGCGCCCAGCAATCGCGCCAGAATATACCGCAGACTGATTGATGTTCTCAGCGATCACGTCATGCGCAGCAGCATTTGTGAATGTGATTCCGCAAGCAATTTGCGGCACCTGAATCCTCGTCGACGCATAGGAAAACGGTATTGGCGCATCATCGGCCGGTTGCATCTCTAACCGATCCCAGTCGATTGTCTGCCCGTTAAGGCGCGCCGGCGTCCCTGTTTTGAGGCGGCCCATTGGCAGGTCGAGCGCATACAGGCGTTGCGACAATCCAATCGCTGGCTTTTCTCCGACGCGGCCCGCGGGAATCCGTTCGGCGCCGCGGTGAATGATACCGTTTAGAAAAGTCCCGGTGGTGATCACAATAGCCTGCGCCGAATACGCCCTCCGAGACTCTCCAATGACGCCGACGGCAACCCCGTCTTCGACTATCAAGTCCTCAACGCCATCTGCGATCACGGTCAGATTATCGTGGTCAAAGATCTCTTTCTGCATCGCTTCGCGGTAAAGCTTGCGATCAATCTGAGCGCGCGGGCCCCAGACCGCCGGGCCCTTAGAACGATTGAGCATGCGAAATTGAATGCCCGACTGGTCGGCAACGCGGGCCATCAATCCGTCTAAGGCATCAATTTCCCGGACCAAATGTCCCTTGCCCAATCCCCCAATCGCCGGATTGCAAGACATCTCGCCAATGGTTTCAAGTTTGTGGGTAATCAAGGCGGTCCGCGCGCCCGTGCGCGCTGCGGCAGACGCAGCTTCGCAGCCGGCATGGCCTCCGCCAACAATAATCACATCAAAGTCGAGCTCGGGCTTCATCGCACAAACGCCTTTCGTCAGGTGCGTCCCATATAATATTCAGGCCGTGAGCAATAGGCTATTTGCCAATGCAAAATGAAGAAAACACAGCCCCGAGGATCATTTCAGGATTTATATGCCCGGTGAGGCCGCCAAGCGCTCGGCTGGCCATCCGCACATCCTCGGCTGCAAGCTCGGCGCCAATACCATTTTCGATGGCCGCTCGCGCCGTCATCAAATGCGTTTTGGCCACCTCTATGCCCTGGCGATGCCGCGCCCGGGTAATGGTGGGCGAGCCGGCATTATTCGTCAGGTCCGATAGTCGGGCTTTAATCAGCTCGATAAGCTCCATGAGCCCCGCGCCGTCTTTCGCTGCGAGTTTGAGTGTTTCACGTGAAACATTCGGCGCGTCCACTAAGTCGGTTTTATTAGCAGCGATAATGTCGCCGGGTCGAACCTGGCTATGATCCAAGACCTCGCGTGCATCATAGAGCCAAATTCTAAGGTCGGCCGCGTCTGCCGCTTTTAAGGCTCGGCGCACCCCTTCGGCTTCAACGACATCCGCTGTTTCCCTGAGACCCGCCGTATCCGACACCCAGACCAAATGGTCGCCAATAGTCATTCGAACTTCGACGATATCACGCGTTGTCCCCGGGATTTCAGTCACGATGGCCGCGTCTCGCCCCGCCAATTGATTGAGCAAAGTCGACTTGCCCGCATTTGGTTTTCCGAGGATGGTGATCCGGAACCCATCTCGGATGCGTTCTGTAATGTTTCCTGCAGCAAGCGCCGCGTCAAAATCTTGTAAAAGCTTGCCCAAAACTTCTTTCACCGGGGCGTCGACACGTACCGGAGCATCCTCCTCATCTGGAAAATCAATACTCGCTTCTAATAGCGCTAAACAAGTTGTGAGATCCTCCCGCCATCCAGAATAGAGTGCCTCAAGTGCGCCATCCATTTGTTTGAGCGCTTGGGCGTGTTGCCCCTCACTTTCAGCATCTATAAGATCGGCGACAGCTTCAGCGCGTGTCAGATCAAGCTTCCCCGCTTCAAACGCGCGCCGGGTAAATTCGCCAGGCTCGGCCAAACGTGCGCCAGCAGACATGATGGATTTCAGCGCCAATTCTGTGATCACTCTCCCGCCATGGAGAGAAATTTCCAGCGTGTCCTCGCCTGTGTAACTCGCTGGGCCCGGCATGTACGTCGCAAGGCCCGTATCGATCACTTCGCCGGTGTCACGAAAGAGATCGACCAAAGTCGCATGCCGCGGCTTTAACCGTGATTTTGAAAATCTTGAGGCGATGATTTCAGAAACGTCAGGCCCTGAAACACGGAGCACTGTTATGGCGGCGGGCGGCGGACCGCTGGCCAGAGCACAAATTGTGTCCCGGCTTTGCGTCATGCTTAATTCTTCATCGCCTCGAAGAATTCATCATTCGTCTTCGTTTGCTTGAGCTTATCAAGCAAGAAATCGATCGCGTCTGCGGTGCCCATCGGATTGAGAATCCGGCGCAAGACATAAATCTTCTGAAGCTGCACTTTCTCAGTGATCAGCTCCTCTTTCCGCGTGCCAGACTTCATAATGTCGATGGCTGGGAACGTTCGCTTATCTGCGACTTTGCGATCCAAGACGATTTCAGAGTTACCGGTCCCTTTGAACTCTTCGAAGATGACTTCGTCCATGCGCGAGCCGGTATCAATCAAGGCTGTCGCAACAATAGTCAGCGAGCCGCCATGTTCAACATTCCGCGCCGCGCCGAAAAAACGTTTTGGGCGCTGCAGCGCGTTGGCGTCAACACCGCCGGTTAGAACTTTGCCGGAACTGGGGACTGAAGTGTTATAGGCGCGGCCGAGACGCGTAATTGAGTCTAGCAAGATAACCACATCACGGCCATGCTCGACCAGACGTTTGGCTTTCTCGATCACCATTTCCGCGACCGCGACGTGACGAGTAGCAGGTTCGTCAAATGTTGACGAGATAACCTCGCCTTTGACCGACCGCTTCATGTCAGTCACTTCTTCCGGACGTTCATCGATCAACAAAACAATGAGATAACATTCAGGATGATTTTCTTCGATCGATGCGGCGATGTTTTGAAGCAAAACCGTTTTACCGGTTCGCGGCGGCGCCACAATCAAGGCGCGCTGACCTTTGCCAATCGGTGAGACAATATCGATAACGCGGCCGGAGCGATCTTTCTTGGTCGGATCTTGGCCTTCCATTAGCAGGCGCTCTTCGGGATAAAGCGGCGTCAGGTTATCAAAGTGAACTTTTTGACGGGCTTTTTCAGGATCTTCGAAATTAATCGAGCTGACATCTGTCAGGGCAAAATAACGTTCATTCTCGCCGGGTTCGACAATCGGACCCTCGACGGTGTCACCGGTTTTCAGCCCGGCCTTTTTCAGGACCTTGGGGCTGACATAAATATCATCCGGGCCGGCCAGATAATTTGATTCCGGCGAGCGTAAGAACCCAAAGCCATCTTGGAGAACTTCGACAACGCCGCGGCCAATAATCTCAACTTCTTGTTCCGCCAATTCTTTCAGAATGGCGAACAACATATCTTGGGTGCGCAGCGAAGAAGCGTTTTCGACCTCCAGCATTTCGGCATAAGCGAGCAAATCGGTTGGCGATTTTGCTTTCAGCTCACGCAGGTACACTTGGGACGGAAGATCGATTTCAGGTACAGTATCAGGCATAGGGTGCCGGTATCCAAATTTTAGTCTGGGAAAAAGTCGGCCAGGACGGCCTGAGCGCCGGATGGCGTCTGTTCCGACATATGCGCAGAAGCGGACCCGAGGTCAAGTCAGGGCGCTGTTAAGCCTTAGAAAGGTTTGAGCACAGCCAGCAGGACAATAAAGATCATAATCACGAAGGGCACTTCGTTGAGCATTTTCATAGTCCTTGGCGTTGGCGACGCCTCACCAAGATCAATTTTCTTACCGATCGAGACAAAATAACCATGCAGGCCGCTCAAAATCAGGACGAGCAAAAGTTTTACATGCATCCACCCCATACTTAGCAAGGATGGATTTAACACCAGCATCGTGATCCCAAGCGCCCAAACCAAGAGAAGCGCCGGGGTTAGAATAATTTTGCGCAGCCGCGCCGAAGCCTCGCGCATGGTTTCAAACAATTGATCGCCTGGCGCAGCTTTTAGTTGGTGCAATTTATAGCGGGGAAAGATCAACATTCCCGCCATCCAGGCAATCACGAAAATAATGTGCAAGGCTTGGACCCAGAGATAGAGCGTCATGAGCCGCTCCCTTCGCGGACCAACTCAACCACGCGCTCGACATGCGGGATCGGCGTTTCTGGCCGAACCCCATGACCAAGATTAAAAATATGTGGGCGCCCGCGATAGGCTTCGATCAGCTCTCTTACGCGGTGCTCCATTGGCGCCCCCCCAGCGATCAAAAGAACCGGATCCAAATGGCCTTGAACTGCAATTGTGTCCGGGACAGCCGCTTTTGCAAAGTCTGGCGAAATCGCGGTGTCCAAACCTATGCCATTGACCGGGACCTGCTGCGCATAAGACCCAAGCATGGTCGCAGCGCCGCGCGGAAATCCGATGATTGGAACGGTGACGCCAAGTTCCCTGACGCGTTTGACCAAAGCCGCATTTGGTTCAACCACGAGCGTTTGGAACAGGTCGGATGGTACGCCTTCTGCCCAAGACTCAAAAATCATCAAGGCATCGGCGCCGGCTTTGACTTGTGCCGCAAGATAATGCGCGCTGATTTCTATCAACCGCTCCAGGAGTGATTTAAGCAAATCTGGCCGTGAATAGGCCCAGCCGCGCGCGTTGCTTTTATCCGTGCCGCCGCGGCCTTCAATCGCATAGAGTGCCACGGTCCAAGGCGCCCCGCAAAATCCGATTAAGGCTTTATCGTCGGCGAGCTTTCCGCGGACCCGGTCTACAGTTTCATAGACAGGCGAAAGACGCTGCGTCGCGGTTTCCACCGAGGCACGATTGAGGTCGCCCTCTGTATCCACTGTCTCAACAATCGGTCCCACACCTTTTTCGAACCGCACATCTAGACCCATCGCATCGAGGATGAGCAGAATATCCGCGAACAGGATCGCCGCATCCATGTCATAGCGGGCAATCGGCTGTAGCGTGGCTTCGGCGGCCATAGACGGGGAATAACAAAAATTGAGAAAGTCTTTGGCTTGCGCCCGCAATTCTAAATACTCGGGCAAATGGCGTCCAGCTTGTCGCATCATCCAGATGGGAGCGGGCGAGCTTGGGGTGCCAGAGAGGACTGAGAGAAAACGTGACGAGTGAGTGTCAGCCATAGGAATCCTTCAAACCCAAAAAATAATCAAAATGCCCTTATCATTATTAAGCTGGGAGTCTCGTGGAAAACACCAGCTGAGTGGATTTGTCCCGCTTTCATCCACAGCTTGTCCCCAACGGAACTGACTCTTAAGACTTTATTAACCAATTGAAAACGTGGTTAATTTTTAGTTAATGAAAGGCTAGACAGGTGTTTGGAACACACTGACAACAAGCGGAGTCAGATTCGGTCACTTGTGCGATTCAGAGTCGGATTCTGCGGCTTTATGACATTTTCACAACCGTTCCACAGGGCTTGTCGAATTCGGCGCCCTCCGGCACAGATTATAAATAGAATAAGCAGGATCCTCATGCGGCTTTCGATCTATTTCAATGTTCACTTGGTGTCTGATTCTACGGGTGAGACGCTTAATGCGGTAATGCGGGCGGCAGCGGCGCAGTTTGATCGCACGATCCCGCTCGAGCATAATTACTATTTGGTCCGCTCCGAGCGGCAGCTGGACCGGGTTATGGCTGAAATCGAAGCCGCGCCGGGCGTCGTTTGGTACACGATTTCAGATGACAATCTGCGCCGCAAGCTAGAGCAATTCTGCCGTCAACGTGGGATCCAAACCCTACCCGTGCTCGATGCCTCTATCCATATGCTGTCGCGCCATCTCGGCATTCCAGCGAGTGAAAAAATTGCCAGCCAGCACGCGCTGAATGAGGAATATTTCAAACGAATTTCGGCAATTGATTTTGCCCTCGGCCATGATGACGGGCAAAATGTTGCCGGGCTCGTCGATGCCGATGTTGTGCTTTTGGGTGTGAGCCGGACCTCAAAGACGCCGACTTGTGTCTATCTTGCCAATCGCGGCGTGAAAGCTGGCAATATTCCGCTCGTGCCGGGCATCCCGTTGCCAAAATTGGTCGAAGAATTGAAACACCCCATGGTCGTCGGTCTGAAGATTGGCGTCGAGAGATTGCTGCAAATTCGCGGTCAGCGTTTAATGTCGCTGAATGAGAATTCGCAAACTGATTACGTCGATGAGGAAGCCGTCCGCGCCGAGGTGACCGAAGCAAGCCGCTTGTTCCAACGCAATAAGTGGCCCGTGATTGATGTGTCGCGGCGCAGCGTTGAAGAAACGGCTGCGGCGATCTTGAACAAGTTGAATGAGCGGCGGGGGTTTGTGTGAGTTTGGATATTATCCTTGCATCCGGCAGCGCCAGCCGCCGAAGTCTGTTAGAGGGTGCCGGCATCGTCGCTACGCCGATCAAGCCAAATGTCGATGAAGACGCGGCCAAGCAAGTGATGCGCGCCGAAGCCTTGCCGATTCGCGACCAAGCGATGCGCCTGGCGGAACTGAAAGCCATCAAAGTGTCTGCGACGCGGCCAGGTCTGGTGATTGGCGGCGACCAAATGCTCAACCTTGACGAGGAAGCTTTTGACAAGCCCCCCACATTAGAGGCTGCGGCTGACCACCTGCGTAAATTGTCAGGAAAGAGCCACCGGCTTGAGACGGCAATTGTCATTGCTGAGAACGGCGTGCCGGTTTGGCGTCATTTGGCCCGCCCAAAACTTACAGTCCGTATACTGAGCGAAAATTATATTGCTGCCTATATCGCTGCCTGCGGCGAGCGCTTGCTGAGCACCGTTGGGGCCTACCAATTAGAGGATCGCGGCGCACAACTCTTTACACGGATTGAAGGCGACTATTTCTCCATTCTTGGTTTGCCGCTCCTGCCACTGCTCGATTATTTGCGGGTTCGCGGAGTGATTGCGACATGACCAAATTGCTTGGGGTTGCCGGCGATCCTATCTCGCATTCCATGTCGCCATTGATCCACAATGGTTGGCTCCGGGATATGGGCTATGATGCCAGTTATGAAGCCTTTCACATCAAAGAGGGCGAGTTTCCTGAAGCGCTCGAAACACTCAAATCACGCGATATTCTAGGGCTCAATGTCACCCTGCCGCATAAGCATGTGGCCTTAGAAAGCGCCGCACTTGCGAGCGATGCAGCCTTGAGAATTGGCGCCGCCAATACACTCACCCTGCAACCGGATCGCTCTTGGGCTGCGGAAAACACCGATGCGCCGGGCTTCATGAAAGCCTTGGGTCCGGTTGACCCGCACCGCGATCACATTCTTATCCTCGGCGCAGGCGGCTCAGCGAGAGCGGTGGTCTATGCCTTGGCGGGGGCGGGCGTGAAATTGACCGTTTTGAACCGCACGGTTCAGCGGGCAGACGACTTGGTGAAAGCTTTAGGAGATCAACACTCCGCATACGGAGTTATCGATCAGTATCAAGACTATATCGATTCCGGAACGACCGTGATCAATACCACGAGCATGGGATATGGCGGCGAGGTGCTCAAGCTGCCTGCAGGTCGGGATCGCTTATTTTTTGATCTGTCTTATGGCAAAATTTCCGCGGCTCAGATTGCTGAAGCGGCTGATCAAGGCTGGCGAACAATGGATGGTCTGACCATGTTGGTTGCGCAAGCAGCCTATAGTTTCGAAATTTGGTTTGGCGAAATGCCCGATTTAGATGCGGCGCTGCGGCGCTGCCAAATGGCAATGAAAGCGATCTCATGAAGATAGTAGGGCTGACAGGATCCATCGGCATGGGCAAGTCGACAACAGCAGCCATGTTTCGGGACGCGGGAATTCCGGTCTATGACGCCGATGCCGAGGTGCATGCCCTATACGCGCCCGGCGGTGCCGCGGTCGCACCTTTGTCCGAAAGGTTTGGCGATATTCTCAAAAATGGCGCCGTCGATCGTGCAGTTTTGCGGGCAAAAGTTGTCGATGATCCGGACGCGATGAAAGATTTAGAAGCCATCGTACACCCGCTTGTCGGGCTTAGCCAATTGGACTTCCGGCAAACCGCGCTTGAAAGCGATGCAGCTTTTGCCGTCCTCGACATTCCATTGCTCTATGAAACAGGCGGTGATGCACGCTGCGATTATGTTGCGGTGGTCTCGGCGCCGCCAGAAATACAGCGAGATCGGGTCCTCTCGCGTGGCGAAATGTCAGAAGCCGAGTTCGAACAGATCCGTGCCAAACAAATGTCCGATGCAGATAAGCGCGCGCGCGCGGACTTCATCATTAGCAGCGCATTTGGCTTTGACTTCGCCCGCGCACACGTCCAAGCCATAATCGAGCTTTTGACCGAGGGCGAAAATGACTGAACTTGTTCGTGAAATCGCGTTTGATACCGAAACCACTGGCCTTGAGTGGGATAAGGATGACCGGATTATCGAGCTTGGCGCGGTTGAGTTGATCAACCATGTTGCGACCGGCAATACCTTTCAGACCTATATCAATCCCGGGCGCGCTGTATCGGAAGCAACGATCCGAATTACCGGCATCACTGATGCAGATTTGGTCGACAAACCGGCCTTTGAAGATCCCAGCATCGTCGATGCGTTTCTGGCATTTGTCGGCGACTCAACGCTGGTTGCCCATAATGCAAAGTTTGACCGCGGCTTCCTCAACATGGAATTGCAACGCTGCGGCAAAGCGCCAATTCCGGAAGAGCGTTGGGTCGATACCGTGGCGATTGCCCGCAAAAAGTTTCCTGGGGCGCCGGCGAGTCTCGACGCTCTGTGCAAACGCTTTGACGTGAATGCAGAAGCGCGAACCTATCACGGCGCGCTTTTAGACAGTCTATTACTGGCCGAAGTGTATCTCGAGCTCTTAGGCGGGCGCGCGCATAGTTTCGATTTTGGCGCTACCAGTGCCGCCCAGCTGGGGACGAAACAACCTGCGGCGCAGCGCCCAAAGCCGAGAACGGCGACCATTCCCGACGA
This sequence comes from Pseudomonadota bacterium, assembly GCA_039822145.1. Taxonomy (GTDB): domain Bacteria; phylum Pseudomonadota; class Alphaproteobacteria; order Caulobacterales; family Hyphomonadaceae; genus Henriciella. The sequence continues at coordinate 56,037 of JBCBMU010000002.1, forward strand.
AGAGCGCGAAACGCATGCTGAATTTATTCAAAGCCTTGGTGATGAGGCTTTGTGGAAACGCTACGCCTGAGGCGCAGCTGGCGGGGTTTCGGCTGCTGCTGCCGCTTCAGCCGCGCGTTGCTTTTGCGTCGCATAGAGCGCGCCAAAATCAACCGGATCAATGCGCAGGGGCGGGAAACCGCCTTCAGCTGAAATGTCGGCAATGATACGCCGCGCGAATGGGAATAAAATGCGTGGGCATTCGATCAGCAGAATCGGTTCAATATCGGCTTGCGAAAAGCCTTGTAGGTGGAACTGTCCCGCATAGTCCATTTCGATCAGAAACAGCGCCGTCTCTTGTGTCCCTGCGCGCGCTTTCATTTTCAGCGTCACTTCGAAGACGCCGTCACTGCCCGTTTTTGGCGCCGCGCCGACATCAATTCCAAGCTCAATATTCGGCTGGTCTTGGACCGTTGCGCCTGGATTCTCGAAGGACAGGTCCTTGATATATTGGCTTAAGACCCGGATGGCGGGGCCCGCGGGTTGAGCATTGTCTTGCGGCGACGTCGCCATATCTGGGGTATCGGTCATGGATATCACTCTTACGGATTATGTGACACGCGCGTAACATGTGCCACAAAGTGGCGCAACGGTGGGTGGCACTTCTGTAAAAGCCACTATATGACTCCTGTAAACCCAATTCAGAGAACCGCTTATGTCCTCCTCTATGATTGAATTTATTCTTTTGGCCGGAATTGCCGCATTTGTGGGGTGGCGTCTTTTTGTAACCCTGGGACAAGATGAGGGCCCACCGGAGGGCCGCTCACGCGTGCCGACCCCGGCACCGGCCCCAAATCAAGACAATGACGCGCCAGCTGGCGGCGATGTTGTGCCATTGCGGCCTTCATTCACAGGACCAGGGGCGGCCGGACTGGAAGCGATTTTTGAAGCCGATTCGAGCTTTGATCCACGGACCTTTATGCAAGGCGCGCGCTCTGCCTATGAAATGATTGTTGCGGCCTTTGCTCGCGGCGATCGCGATGCCCTTAAGCCCTTGCTCGACACCGACGTTTATGAAGCTTGGGACGCGGCGATTGCGGAGCGCGAGACGACCGGCGCTGAAGGCATGCAATTGCTGCGGGTGCGCAAAGCCGAAATCTCTGACGCCTCGCTGGCCGCTGATGGCATGGCCCGCGTCACTGTTCATTACGAGTCCGAACTCGGCGACGGCGAGTCAACCGTGAAAGCCTCTGAATTGTGGACTTTCATGCGCCAAACCAGTTCTGATGATCCAAACTGGATCCTCGATGATGTCGACACAGCCGACTAGGTAAGTTCGCGAACGCGCAACTGTAACTTGAGACAATGGGCCAATCTGGACTAGAGTCGCAATATGCGAATCACTGGGCTCCTCTGCGCCGCGCTTCTCGCGCTTTCCGGCTGTGAAACTTCATCCCCGCAAAAGCCTGTCTCACGGGTTGTGGTGATTGAGCGGGCCGTGGTTGAAGCTATTGCGCCAACCATTGCGCCAAAGCCCGTGGCTTTCGATACGCTGCCGGGATGGCGAGATGCTGATATTGGTCCCGGTCTATCGGCGCTGCGCCGAAGCTGCGCCGTCTATAATCAGCGATCCCCGCAGGCCTTGGTCTCGCGCCAAGCCGTTTGGGCGGGACAAGTCGACGATTGGGTCCCGGCCTGCGCTGCGCTGGATGTGGTCGGAGACGCACAAAGCGGCCGCGCTGTCATCCAAGCTTTGTTTACGCCGGTCGAAATTGTCTCGCCGGACAATTCTTCGCGTTTCACCGGTTATTTTGAGCCAACCTTTCCAGCCAGCCTGACGCCGACACCCCCCTTTACCGAGCCAGTGCCGGGGCGGCCGAGCGATTTGATCACCTCATCTGGAAAAGTCTATCAAACGCTGCCGGATGGCTCGCGACGCTCTTACCCTATTCGGGCTGAAATCACACGCCGCGGGGTTCGCCCATTGGCGTATGCACATCCGGCGGATGTGTTCTTTTTACAGATCCAGGGCTCCGGCCGCCTCATCCTGCCGGATGGACGGACGCTGCGCGCCGTCTATGCGGCGAATAATGGTCAACCCTTTCGCTCAACTGCAAATTGGCTGATAGACCGCGGTTGGATTACGCGCGGCGAGGCCAATATGACCGGAATTCGGGCCTGGATGGACCGTACCAGTCCCGAACGGGCGCGGCAGGCGATGAACGCTAATCCACGCTTTGTGTTTTTCGATCTCGAACCGGAAGGCAATCCGCAGCTTGGACCGAAGGGATCTTTTGGGGTGCCGCTGACGCCGCTCGGATCCATGGCGGTCGATACCAGCATCCATCCAAGCGGGGTGCCGATGTTTGTGCAGACCACAGCCCCCGGGCTTGGTGGTTCATGGTCTGGACTGGTGGTCGCACAAGATACGGGCGGCGCGATCAAAGGTCCGGTGCGCGGCGATCTTTATTTTGGAACAGGGAATGCCGCCGGGTCGTCCGCTGACACGGTCAATGCGCCCGGTCGTCTATGGGTATTGTTGCCGCGCGCGGTGGCTGAGCGCCTGCGCACCCAGACTACGCCGCAAGCCGCAACCCCTGGACCGATCGTGCTTTCGCCCTAAAACGCGTGGCATGAGTGGACGCAAACTTTCCGATAAAGACCAGCGCGCTTGGGCCGCTGCGACGCGCAATGTGACGCCGATGGCCGGGCGCCGCGGCACGCCTTCGGGCGAGAAGCGCAAACGGGAAGAGGCTGAGAGAGTGCCGCGCACGCCGTCGGCCACGAAAACCTATGCGCCGCCGCAAAACCGGCAGAATGAGCGGCAAGTCCGGCGCGGCCGGCAAGCCGTTTCGGCCAGCTTCGACTTGCATGGCCATACCCGTGACTCAGCGTTTCGGGTCTTGCCGGGCTTTCTCGCACGCGAACAAGCAAAAGGGGCGCGGTGCGTGATTGTCATCACGGGTAAGGGCAAGTCAGGGCAGGGGGTCTTGAAGCAAGCTTTTATGAATTGGCTCGATTTGCCAGAAGCGCGCGCTTTAGTGTCGGGCTATGCCTCGGCGCATGCGCGCCATGGCGGCGGCGGGGCGTGGTATGTTTTTCTGAGACGCCGCTAGCAAGGTCCCAGATATGAAAAGGGGCAGCTGAAAGCCGCCCCTGAACACGCAACACACTCTACTTGAGACTGCGTATATCGTCGCTCTGTTAACGAATTACGACTGTTTGGCGAGAAGGTTACGAATTTCTTCGAGCAACACTTCTTGACGTGGCGGAGCTTCCGGTTCTGCTGGAGCCTCTTCCGCTTTCTTCTGCATATTGTTCATGCCCTTAATGATGAGGAACATTACCAAAGCGACAATGATGAAAGAAATCAGCGCGGCTATAAAGGCGCCAAGATCAACAATGGCTGCTTCTTTAACGACTTCGCCCGCATCGTTCAGCACGGCTTCTTGAACGGTGTAAGTCAGCGACGCCAAATCAATGCCGCCCAAGACCGGTGCCAAAAGTGGCAAGAACACGCCTTGGATAAATGCTGTGACCACGGTGGCAAAAGCGCCGCCCATGACAAAACCAACGGCCATGTCGACGAGATTGCCTTTCATGGCAAACTCTTTGAATTCGTTTAACATTATATACCCCTCCTGTGGATTGATCCCATCGGATCCGTCACAAGAATGAGAGAATTTTGCCCCTAGGTCAATTCTGGGGCTCAGTCAGAGTGCAGTGGCTAGCGCGACTCTGGGTCGACGCCATCATTGACGCGCGCCCGCAATTCTTTGCCGGGGCGGAAGAACGGAACGGCTTTCGCTTCAACGCTAACGGATTCGCCCGTGCGCGGATTGCGACCTTTGCGGGCTTTTCGCTGACGCACGGAAAAAGCGCCAAAGCCGCGTAATTCAACCCGGTCGCCGCGGGCGAGGGCATCCGCGATCTCGTCTAAGACGACAGCAACCAATTTCTCCAGGTCTTCTGGGCGAAGCTCTGGATTCTCATCTGCAAGTTTTGCGATCAATTCGGATCTTAGCATGTCTTTGAACCTAAACGAAAAATGCGACGGAGACTAGGCCTCCGTCGCAAAATACTTATCCAATTACCTGATTGTTAGGTTTGAATGTAAATTAGCTTACGCTTCGTCGCTTTCATCAGCTTTTTTCTTGGTTGATTTCTTTTTCTTTGGCGTCTCTTCAGCAGCGGCAGGTTCTTCGTCACCCCCCGTTGCCAAAGCGGCTCCAAGAATATCACCAAGAGAGGCGCCGCTATCCGCCGACCCGTACTGGGCAACCGCTTCTTGCTCTTCGGAAATCTCAAGCGCTTTGATTGAGACGCCGATGCGACGAGCAGACTTGTCGACTTGGGTCACTTTCGCGTCGAGCTTGTCGCCAACAGCGAAACGCTCTGGGCGTTGCTCGGTGCGATCGCGTGACAGGTCAGAGCGACGGATGAAGGCTTTGACGGCTGGATCACCGAATTCAACTTCAATGCCGCCAGAGGCCACTTCAGTCACCGTACACGTGACAATCGCCCCGCGCTTGACGCTGCTATTGTCTGCGATTGGATCGCCGCCAACTTGCTTGATGCCGAGCGAGATACGCTCTTTCTCAGTGTCGACGTCGAGGACGCGCGCGGTAACGCTGTCACCTTTTTCGAAGCTTTGAATGGCTTCTTCGCCAGACTGTTCCCAAGAGATGTCGTTGATGTGGACCATACCGTCCAAGTCTGGGCCGAGGCCAACGAACAGACCGAACTCAGTGATGCCGCGGACTTCACCTTCAATGTCGGTGCCGACCGGATGCTCTGCCATAAAGGCCGACCATGGATTGTCTTGAGTTTGTTTGAGACCAAGTGAGATGCGGCGCTTCTCAGAATCAACGTCGAGAACTTCGACGAGGACTTCTTGGGAGGTCGATACTATTTTACCTGGGTGTACGTTTTTCTTGGTCCAGCTCATTTCAGACACGTGGATCAAGCCTTCGACGCCGTCTTCCAGCTCAACAAAGGCACCATAATCAGTGATGTTGGTGACCTGGCCGTTCATGCGTGTGCCGACGGTATACTTGGCTTCGATATCGTCCCAAGGATCGCTTTCCAGCTGTTTCATGCCGAGGCTGATACGCTGGGTCTCTGGGTTGATCTTGATGATCTGAACTTTGACCGTATCGCCGACATTGACCACTTGGCTTGGGTGATTGACGCGCTTCCAGCTCATATCGGTGACGTGCAGGAGGCCATCAATGCCGCCGAGGTCAACGAACGCACCATAATCGGTGATGTTCTTGACGACGCCTTCGCGGGTATCGCCTTCATTCATATCGCCAACGATTTCGGCGCGCTGTTCGGCGCGGCTCTCTTCAAGGATGGCGCGGCGAGAGACAACGACGTTGCCGCGGGCGCGGTCCATTTTGAGGATGGCGAAAGGCTGAACTTCATTCATCAGCGGGCCCACATCGCGCACAGGGCGGATGTCGACTTGAGAGCCAGGAAGGAAGGCGTTGACGCCGCCAAGGTCGACTGTGAAGCCGCCTTTGACACGGCCAACAATCGCGCCTTTGACAGGCTCTTCTTTATTGTGGCTGTCTTCGAGACGGATCCAGCTTTCTTCGCGGCGAGCTTTGTCGCGCGACAGAACAGCTTCGCCCATCAGATTTTCGATGCGGTCGAGATAAACTTCGACAATATCGCCAGATTCTGGCTGCTTTTCTTCAAGCAGGAATTCTTTCGCTGCGACGCGCCCTTCGGTTTTCAGGCCAACGTCGAGGACAAGATAGTCGCCATTATTAGAAATGACGGTGGCTGGAACAACTTTGCCCTCTACAAGAGTGGCGGCGCCAGCGCTGTCCTCAAACATAGAGGCAAAATCCTCAGTTGAGGGATTCATTGAGTCAGTCATGGGGTCTCCAAAAGCGCAGCATTACGGGGTTCACGGCCAGAAACAGGATGTCTCCGGTCCGACGTCGCTGCGATGTCAGGGATAAGCGATGAGAGCGCTTTTAGATTTGGGGTTTAAGACCCAGAACGCTCTGATTTTGAGGCGATGACGGCGTTGACCGCATCCCGTGCTTTATCCACAGCCGCGTCTATAGTCAGGTGAGTGGTATCGATCAAGACTGAATCTACTGCTGCGATCATTGGCGCGTCGGCGCGGCTCTTATCGCGTTCATCGCGCTCTTTGAGTTGCGCAATCATTTCCTCGAGCGATAGGCTTTCGCCTTTCTCGGTGAGTTCCTTCCAACGCCGGGCTGCCCGCACTTCGACCTCGGCATCCACCCACAGCTTCACGTCGGCGTCGGGGCAGACCACGGTGCCAATGTCGCGGCCGTCAAGCACTGCGCCGCCTGGTTGATGGGCGAAGGTGCGCTGGAGTTCTAGCAATGCAGCGCGAACGTCCGGAACGGCGGCCACTCTCGAGGCGGAAAGGCCAGCCTCGGCGGTGCGCAGGTCTACTTCGCTATAGGCGGTTAGGTCTAAACTTCGCGCCACGTCTGCGAGGGCGATGGGATCGTCAAAGTCGACCGCTTGCTGGGTCGCGGCCACGCCGGTCGCGCGGTACAGGCGGCCTGTATCCATGTGTGGGATCTCGAGCCAGGCCGAGAGACGTTTAGCGATGGTGCCTTTCCCAGACGCCAGTGTGCCATCGATTGCGATAATCATAGGGCGCCCTCCCGTAGGTCTGCCCCCAGCGTTGCCATATGCGCCATGAAATCAGGATAGCTGGTGGCGATCATTGCGGCATCATCAATTGCGACCGGCTGCTGAGCGGCCGTGCCCATGATAAGCGCGCTCATTGCAATGCGGTGATCATGATGGGTTTCGACCAGACCGCCGCCGGGCACTGCGCCGGCGCAGCCTTCGACAATGAATCCATCTTCGGTTTCTTCGACCTCAACGCCATTGACCCGGAGCATGGCGACGACGGCTTTAATCCGGTCGCTCTCTTTAACGCGCAGCTCAGCGGCGCCTTTAACCACGGTTTTTCCCGTCGCAAAGGCGGCGAGTACGGCCAGGATTGGGAACTCGTCAATCATACTGGGAACGAGCTCGACCGGGATCTCTGTGCCGTTCAGATTAGCGCTTTCAAAGCTCATATCGATCAGGCGCTCGCCGGCCGCATCGCCAACATCTTCGGCGCCGACCGCCGCGCCCATGAGGGCCGCCGCGCGATAAAAGCCATCGCGGGTCTCGTTTGACATCAAGCTTTCAACCACAACCCCGCCGCGCGGCGAAATCATTGCTGCGGCAGCCAGGAACGCCGCAGAGCTTGGATCGCCGGGCACAATCGTGTCTTGGCCGAACAGGCGCTGCCCGCCTTGGATCGAGACGGTATTTGCAGCGCCGTCACGCACGCTGGTCACTTCGGCGCCAAAGCCGCGCAGCATGCGCTCGGAGTGATCCCGCGTCATCCGGCTTTCGCGCACGCGTGTTTCGCCCTCAGCATTGAGGCCTGCCAGCAAGATGCAGGACTTCACTTGCGCGGACGCATGTGGGGGCGCGTATTTGATGGCATTCAAATCTGCTCGCCCCGTCAGTGTCAGCGGCAAACGTTTGCCCTCGCTCGCCTGATACGTGACGCCCATTTCAGTCAGCGGGTCGAGCACGCGGCCCATCGGTCGGCTCGACAAAGAGGCATCGCCAATAAAGCGCGCGTTCACTGGATAGCCCGCGACAACGCCCAGCATAAGGCGTGAGCCGGTGCCGGAATTGCCAAAATCGAGCGCCACGTTTGGGCTTTGCAAACCGGCCTTACCGACCCCTTCAACTTGCCAAGCGCCGTCGCCAACGCGCTCCACTTTGGCGCCGAGCGCGGCCATGACTTTACCCGTATTAAGGACGTCTTCGCCTTCGAGCAGTCCAGAAATTTCAGAGGTGCCTGTTGCCAGGCCGCTAAGGATTAGCGCGCGGTGGCTGCATGACTTATCGCCAGGCGCGCGCAGAGTTCCGGCGATTTGTTTCACCGGATGGGAGGTCCACACCATGTTCTAGTGGTTTCCTTTAGTTACAGTACCTAGCGAAAAGCGCTTTGACAGGCGGGAGCGTTTCTGGCAAGCGCGCCTGCAATGAATTTTCACACTGATGGATAAAAAATATGGCTGATCCAGAACTTGGCACCAAACAGGTTTGCCCGAGCTGCGAGTCAAAGTTTTATGACTTAAATAAGCGCCCTGCGACGTGTCCAAAGTGTGGACATAGTTTCGATCCAGCGGATGAGACTGTACAGGCAACCAAATCAAAAGTCCGCGCCGCGGCCGCCAAAGAAGCGGTGCCAGAGGATGATGATGAAGATTTGGAAGAAGAAGAAGCGGTCAAAGCCGCTACGGCGTCGAGCGCTGACGACGAAGAGGAATCAACAGAAGACACAGCCCGCGAACTTGGCGGCGACGAGGATGAAGTTGTCCTCGACATGTCCGGCGGCGGCGATGATGATGATGACACCGTGCCTGGCAAAATCCCGGCTGGATTCAGCGAAGACGGCGTCGACGATGATGATGATGACGATGACGGCGACGATATCGATTTAGACGAAGAGTTTGATCTCGGTGACGATATTGATCTGGATGACGGCAATCAGCTCGGCGAACCAGATGCAGATGACATCGAACCGCAAAGCGATGACAAATAGGACTTGATTGGCGGGCTGGGAACTTCTATGCCCGCTTTTCCATTTTAAATGGGGCCATAGCTCAGTTGGGAGAGCGCTTGCATGGCATGCAAGAGGTCGTCGGTTCGATTCCGTCTGGCTCCACCATTCTTTTCGATCAATCTGGTCGCGCGAAGTGTTTTGAGAGCTTCAAGCCTTGGCCCTGATAATTGCTCATCTTACCGCCATAAAGCGCCTTAGGTTTCGTCGCCATTGGCTCATAGATAAGTTTCGCCACGGGCTGACCGTGCTCAAGCACAAAGGGCACATCGCGGGAGCGGACTTCTAAGACCGCGCGGCTGCCGCCTTCATTGGTGCCAAAACCCGGATCAAAGAAGCCGGCATAATGGGCGCGAAACTCACCAAGCTCCGGCGCGATTGGGGCCATTTCAGCAGCTTTTCCAGCAGCCACTTTGACGGTTTCGCGGCTGGCGAGAATGTAAAACTCTTCTGGATCCAAGATCAGGCGTCCGCCACGTGCATAAAGCGGCTCCCAAAACTCGTGAACCTGATGTTTGCCAATGGCGCGCAAGTCAATCAGGCCGCCATGGCGTTTGGCGCGCCAGCCAACCGGCTCGCCTTTGCCTGCATCGAGATCAATCGAGACCGTTTTTTCTGACGTGTCAGCGCTCCGCCCCCGCCGCAAGCGCAATTGCGCCAACCGGTCACCGGGGCGCACCAGTATAGGGAAGGTACGCGGGCTGATTTCAAGCCAAAGCGGACCGGAATAGCCCGTGGGCACATCATCAAAAGCCTTTGATTTATTGGTGACCACACGGGTGAAAACATCAATCCGGCCAGTGGAGCTCTTTGGATTGGCCCGCCCTGAAATCCCGGCTGGCAGGCGTAGGCTTTCCTGCAATGGGACCAAATATACGCACCCTGTCTCAAGCACTGCGCCTTGTGGGGTAAGCTCGATTCGGTGCAATTCCGTGCCGGGCTCTCGCAACACATCTGCGACGCTGCGGCTGCCACCGGGCAAAAAACTGGCGCGGATCCGATAGGCATCAAAGGCCAAGCGCAAATCCAAGCTCGCCGGCTGAATTTGATCTGAATCCAGTGCGCTATCAGACCGAACGGCGCCGCTATCGAACAGCGCCGCCAATTCGCGGTCTGCCAAAACACCCAAGTTTCCATCTGCCATGGCTTGATCCCTTTACCGCCTAAGGCTTATGACGATGCGCCTCGAATGCAAAGGATTTCGATATGACGAAGCGCAGTGATAATTGGGCCCTCGCGACCAAATTGGTGCGCGAAGGAACCATGCGTTCGCAATTCGGAGAGACATCCGAGGCGATGTATCTGACCTCAGGCTATGCCTATGACAGCGCTGAGCAAGCGGCGGCCCGCATGGCCGGCGATGAAGAGGGTTATGTTTATTCGCGCTATGGTAACCCGACCAATCAAATGCTGGCGCAGCGCTTGGCGGCGCTTGAAGGGGCTGAAACGTGCCGCATCACGGCCTCAGGGATGGGGGCGATTTCGTCGGCTATGATCGCCCCGTGCAGCGCCGGTGACCGCGTTGTTGCTGCCAAGGCCTTGTTTGGCTCGTGCCGCCATATCTGCTCAACCATCCTGCCGCGCTACGGTGTCGAGACAGAGTTTGTGAATGGCAGCGACCTTGAGGCGTGGAAACGAGCCCTGTCAAAACCGACGCGCCTGGTCCTGATCGAGAGCCCGTCCAACCCCTTGCTTGAGGCAGTAGATATTGCCGCCGTGGCTGAGCTCGCTCATGCTGCAGGCGCTTTGCTTGTGGTTGATAATGTTTTTGCCTCACCGATTTTGCAGAAACCGCTCGAGCTTGGCGCCGATATCGCCGTCTATTCAGCGACCAAACATATGGATGGTCAGGGCCGTGTGTTGCTCGGCGCGATCCTCGGCAAAAGCGACTTTGTTGAAGAGCATATCGATCCATGGCTGCGCCATACCGGCCCAGCGGCGTCACCGTTTAATGCTTGGGTTGTGCTGAAAGGCCTTGAGACCCTGGACTTGCGGGTGCGCCAGGCGTGTCAGAACGCGGCGCAAGTCGCAGATGCGATCGCGGCGCATCCAAGCGTACGGGCCGTGCGTTATCCAGGGCGCAAAGATCACCCACAACATGCGGTTCACAAAAAGCAAATGACGCTGGGCGGGACATTGATCGCGTTTTCGGTCAGAGGCACCCGCGCGGAAGCGTTTAAAGTGCTCAATCAATTAGAGCTGATCGATATCTCGAACAATCTCGGCGATACGAAATCCCTCGCCTGCCACCCGTGTTCGACGACACACCGCGCATTGAGCGAAGACGAGCAAGTCGAAATGGGGCTCGATGAAAGCTGGATCCGGTTGTCAGTTGGGATTGAAGATGCAGCAGATCTCATCCACGACCTAGATCAGGCCCTCAGTGCGCTTTAAACTCAGATTGCTTGTTGCAGTTGCTGCAGGTCTCAATCGCGGGGTTCTGCTCTAAGCGCTGCAAGCTAATATCTGCCCCGCAAGAGACGCAGCGGCCATAAGTATCAGTGGCCAAGCGATGCAGCGCGCGTTCGATCGATGCGAGTGTTTCAGTTTCACTGCACGCGGATTGCGAGTGCCGTACGGGGCGAGGTTTACCGTCCGCAGTTCGGAGTTCTACGTCACGTGTTTCACGTGATTTTCCCCCACCCGCATCAGCTAAACCTCCCAAATGAGGGTTAAGCGGCGTCTTCATGAACAGTATCCTGTTCACTCTTTAATGGCTTGGCAAGCCTAGCAGGGCAAAAGAGTTGTCCTAGATATCGATAAACAGAAGATCCAACGCTGGAGAGGGTGATGACTCACGACGCGCCACTGAAAATGACGGGAGTGAGCAAATGGTTTGGCAGTTTCCAAGCCGTGCGCAATCTCGACTTTGAAGTGCCGAAAGGTGCAATTGTCGGCTTTCTCGGCCCGAATGGCGCCGGCAAATCGACCAGCCTGCGTATGGCGCTTGGCGTCTTGTCGCCAGATCGCGGCGACGTTTCCTTGCTCGGCGCGCCGCCAAACCTGGACTCTCTGAAGCGTGTTGGCTTTCTACCCGAAGAGCGCGGCCTGTATAAAAAAATGAGCCCACGGCAAATCATTACCTATTTCGCCCGGCTCAAAGGGATGGGACATAGCGAGGCCAAGGCCCGCGCCGATGAGCTCTTAGAGATGATGGGCCTGTCAGAGTTCGGTCGCAGCCGGGTCACCAAATTGTCCAAAGGCATGGCTCAGAAAGTCCAAATTCTGTCTGCCCTTGCACACCGCCCAGACTTTTTGATCCTGGATGAGCCGTTCTCGGGCCTCGACCCTGTCAACCAGCAAGCGCTGGAAGACTTGATTATTGAAGAACATAAACGCGGCGCGACGATTGTCTTCTCGACCCATGTCATGGAACACGCAGAACGCCTGTGCGAAAAGATCGTAATGATGGCGCGCGGACGCAAAGTCTTTGATGGCACGTTGGATGAAGCCTTCGCGGCGCTCGGCCGGGCCGTCCATATTGGCGTTTCTGAAGGGTTTGACCTGAAAACGGCGCTGGCCTCCAGCGGCTTTGAGGCGACCGAAGAAGGCGACCATTGGCGTGTCGCCTTAAGCCAATCGCAAACCTCTCAGGACGCCCTGCGCGCAACGCTTGATGCAGGGGTCCCGATTACCAGTTTCTCGCCGCAAGACGCCCGCTTGCGCGATGTTTTTGTCTCCTTGGTCAGCGACGCTGAAGCGCAGGACCTTACGGATACGCTCGCCGCAGACGCCGCTGCTGCAAAGGATGCCGCATGATCCGTTCAACTTATTTAGTCACCCGCCGCGATTATCTTGGCTATGTTTCCGCCTGGGGGTTTTGGCTCGGGCTGCTGTTCACGCCGGTTATTCTCGCAATCTTTATTCTGGCGCCGACTTTTGCGCAAAATGCGCAGCCGACACGGTATTTTACCGTGATCGAACAAGGCACCGCGTTCACCGAAGCCCTGCAAGAAGAAATGGCCGAAAATGACGAGCGAATCGCGCGCCTTATGCTCGATCCGCTTGCAGTCGCTGAGGGGACTGAAAGCGAGAAACTCGACGCCTTCGACGCCGCGCGGGACGATGGCACCAGCATCCCTCAGGCATTTGAACAAGCAGGGGGGCCCGTTGCGGCGCTGCCGCAGCGCGATTTTATTGAAGTTGATCCACCGGTTTCAACCAGTGCCGAGCTGGCGCCTTATTTGCTCGCGGAAACGCTGATCGAGACACAGGATGATGGCCCACAACCGCTTTTCGCGGCCATTGTGGTCAATGATGATAGCGGCGAAATCGAATATTGGTCGGAAAACCTGCAGGCCCGGACGCTTATGGACGCTGCCCGCCAGGCCGAAAGCGATTTACAACTCGATCGGGCGCTCGCCGCGGTCAATATCGATCGGAGTGTGCTCAGCCAAGCCATCGAAGCGCGCCGCGACGTTAAACAACAACGGGTTCGGACCGGTGCCGAAGCGAATGAGGAAACGGAAGTCAACCAAACCGATCGCGCGCCTTTTGTGGTCTCGATCATGATGGCTTTCGGACTCTGGTTCCTGATCTTTTCGGTCATCAATTACCTGTTAATGGGCACGATTGAAGAGCGCTCGAACAAGATTTTTGACAGCCTTCTTACCTCGGTGAAACTGCCTCATCTTTTGGCCGGAAAACTGCTCGCGGTGCTCTTGCTGTCGCTGACCTTGATGGCGTTTTGGAGCCTCGGCTCAGGCCTGCTGACCTTTTTTATGCGCGACGCCATTCCCGCTGATATTGCCAAAGGTCTCGGATCCTTGGTTGTCGCAGCGACCAATCCAGCGCTCTTTGTGCCGGCAATTGTCAGCTTCGTGCTCGGCTATTTGATGTATGGCTCGCTCTTCCTAGCGCTCGGGTCTCTTTGCGACACGATCCAAGAAGCACAGACGCTGATGACGCCGCTTTTCGTGACGCTTATGGCGCCGCTCGCCATGCTCGCTTTCGCCATCCAAGACGCGGAATCGGCGCTGATCGAGATCATGGCCTGGGTGCCGTTCTTTACGCCTTTCTTGTTGATTTTGCGGATGCCGACAGAGCCGCCGCTTTGGGAAGTCTTTTCACAGCTTGGCCTAATGGCGATGACGACCTTCCTCATCCTTTACCTCGCCACCCGCGTCTATCGGGCCGGCGCGGTACATGGCGCAGGGGTCAATGATGTCTGGGCATTTTTTGGCAAATTCATGCCGGGTCAGAACAGCGCCGCCTAGACGGCTTGTTCTTCGACATCTTCAAATGTGTCGGCATGCAAGAGCTGCGGGAAAAGCCGCATCCATAAAAGGCCGACGCCGATCGCCACGGCGCCGCCAAACAGCACAGCGCCCACGGGTCCGAGTAGGCGTGCGGCAACGCCGCTTTGAAAATCGCCGAGCTCATTCGATGCCGAGATGAAAATGAATGAGACCGACGTGACGCGGCCTTTCATCTCGTCCGGCGTTGCCAATTGGATCAAAGAGGCACGGACATAGACTGATATCTCGTCCGCCGCGCCGGTGACGATGAGCGCGGCAAAGCTCAGCCAGAACACGCTCGACAGGCCGAACACCAAAGTCGCGGCGCCAAAGATACCGACGGCCCAAAACATCCAGGGGCCAACGCGGCGCGATAGAGGCCGCCGCGCCAATAAGAAGGCGACGGTCAGGGCGCCAATCGCCGGCGCCGCGGCGAGGAAACCGAGCCCGGCTTCGCCGACTTTTAGGACGTCTCTGGCAAACACTGGGAGCAGGGCCACCAGACCGCCAAAGAAGACCACGAACAGGTCGAGCGAGATGGCGCCGAGCACAATCCGGTTGCGGCCAATATAGCGCAGGCCCTCGAACACCATGTCGAGTCCTTTGGCATTGTTGAGCTTCTCATGCGCCGGCGTTTTCGCCGTGGCGATGGCGAGTATCGCGAACGCAATCAGACCGAACGCCACTGAATAAACCGCGCTCAAGCCGCCAAATGCGAGCAACAAACCGCCCAGCGCCGGCCCGGCAATCTTGGCGGTTTGGAAGCCCAGAGAATTGAATGCAATCGCGGTCGGCAAGTCGGCCCGGGAGACCAATTGCGGATACAGGGCGCTGGCAGCAGCCGGGGTGAAGGCGTTGACGATGCCGAGCAAGAAGGCAACGCTAAAGATAAGCGGCAGCGCTTGATCGGCGTCCATGCTCAGCGTCATTAGCAGGCCGACTGTGCCAATCAGTCGAACCAGATTGCTCACCACCAAAATCATTTTTCGATTGAGCCGATCCGCCGCTTGACCGCCGATGAGAGATAAGAGCAGGACCGGGATGAATTGCACCAAGCCAACCAGGCCCAGCATGAAGGCGGCTTGATTGATGCTGAGGCCCAAGCCGCCGCTCTCAATCGGATCGCGCGCCAAGTCATAGACTTGCCAGCCAATCGCCACGAATTGCATTTGCCGCGCCGCCGCGACTGAGACCCGCATCAACCAAAAGTGCAAATAGGCGCGGTACCGAAAGATATGCAGAGACGGAGCGATGGCCATGCGGGCCTGGTAAACCTTCGCTTCGGCAAGGCAATCCAAAAATTTTGTCAATGACGCTTGACATGACAAGCACGCTTGTCTAATTGACAAGCTCACTTGACACCACAGAGATAAAACATGTCTACGCCACAAATGCAAAAACGCATCGCGATTTTCGTCACTCTGCTCAGCCTCATCGTTCAGATTGGTTTTGCCATCGGTGTGTTTGGACCCGCCTGGCTGAGCCCCGTCCTCACCCTACCCGCCCTTGCCTCGATCGCTTGGCTTTGGCGCCAATCCGAACGACAGCGGGCGGAAACTCAAGCTTTCACAGCGCTCGTTATCTAAACGCAATACGGAGAAATTCTATGTCCCAACAAACATTCAAATCCGCCAAACGGCGCTATCACCGGGTCTTTTGGCCGCTCATGGCGGCTTATACCGTCATCGTCATTGGTGGGTCATTTGGCCTGCGCCAGCTTGATCCGGAACCGCAATGGCTGCAGGCGAGCCTGGCCATTGCCTGCGCGATCCCAGTTATCGCGACCCTTTTCGTGATGCTGCGCTATGCTGAGGAAACAGACGAGTATTCGCGTTTGATTCAGCTCAAAGGGTTCGCCTGGGGCGGCGTCACGATCGCAAGTGCGATCTTCCTAGTCGGCTTCTTACAGCTGTTTCACGTGGTCGAACGTGTCGAAGTATTCTGGTTCGGGCCGCTTTTTTTCGTGGCGTATGGCCTTTCAACAGCCTTGCTCGGGCGGGGACAATGTTCATGAAGAATATCATCCGTGCCTTACGCGCCGAGCGCGGCTGGAGCCAAGCTAGCCTGGCCGATCAATTAGGCGTTTCGCGGCAGTCGGTTAACGCCATTGAGACTGGAAAGTATGATCCGTCTTTGCCTTTGGCTTTTGCCATTGCCCGGGTGTTCAACAAATCCATCGAGGATATTTTCGATGATGAAACAGAGGCTAAGCTCGCCGCAGAATAAGGCTCAGAATCAAAGAGGGGTGCGGACCTTTCGGCTCGCACCCCAATTTGGCTCAATCTGTGTCGCGTCCATTCATTCCGCTAAGAATTCATCTTCGCGCTGCAAATTTAAGACCTGAAACTTCCCGTTCTGCTCGCGCAGTTTTGTTAAGTCCCACCATCCAGATCCCCGTAACCGGTGTTCTTTCTGGTCTGCGTTGCGGCTCGTGCCCCGTTCGCAGATATGGCCCTGATCCCCCTCTCTAGTTGAGGCGTCTCAGACATCGCGTTACCTTTCCCTTCATCTCCGCCTGGCTCCTTCGCGTCCCCCATTTCTGAGGTTTGCTCTTGAGCCCGCTTCGTCCGGGCGCGACGTTCTTTCCGTGGCGGGTTTCAGTGGCTTTCTGCTCTCCGCCTCGGACAGGTGTAGAATGACTCAGATCTGAAAAGAGTCGATAGCCGCGCTCTGAGAATCGCCCGGAATCCATGAAATCATCCACAGAAAGCGCGATTCTGTGGACTAATTGGATAGATTGTTCCGGATTCGAACCAATTGTGTTCGCGCGGCACTGAACCGATACGGCCTTCTAACAAGTCCGCCCGCACTGTCCACCCTGTTTCAAGGGGGGGTAAAAAATCTATTCGACCTCGTCGAGGAATTCGAGACCGATATCCGTGCGTGTGCGCCAGCGCATACGCGCGCGACGCTTAATCCCGTAGCGCGCAATATTCACCACCATACCATCAATCAGACTGTCGCCATTTTCAAACCGCAACCGTGTCCCATTCGAGGACAGGTCCAGGGCAATGCCTTTTTTCAGGACTCGACCATTGTTCGATAATGCAACAGCGTCAGCATACACGTCGCGCCGCTCAGCGCGACGGCGTTCAGCCATCTCTGGCTCTACTTCCTCTGTATCTACTGGGGTTTTCCCCCAACGGAACAATCCAAACACGGTCAATACTCCATTCAGTACACTCGCTTAACAAGCAAGACACGTGCCAGTTATTCGCCTTCTAGGCGAAATGTGTCCGCGTCGATCACCCGGTAGAAGCAAGATTTACGCCCAGTATGACACGCGCCGCCAGATTGGCGTACTTTCATCAAGACCGCGTCTTGATCGCAATCTATGCGAAGCTCGACCACGTCTTGAACATGTCCCGACGTCTCACCTTTGACCCATAGGCGTTGCCGCGAGCGGCTCCAATAGGTGGCGCGGCCCGTACTGAGCGTCGTTGCAAGCGCTTCCGCATTCATCCAAGCCAGCATCAGAACTTCGCCGGACTCTGCATCCTGCGCGATCGCAGCGACCAGGCCGTCGGCATTAAACTTAGGGCGCAATTCGTTCGCTTCGTCCTGCGCGGCCCCGGTCAAAGGTGGATTAAATGACATTCTGATCCCTCAGGGTTTTCTGATCCGCGGCGCTATAGCCCAGGATATCGAGCAGGTCATGCGTATCTTGTCCCAAGGCCGGACCCGCTGTGGTGACGTCCGCCGGGGTATGGCTTAATTTGGGCACTGGGCCTTGCATGGGAACATCTTGCCCAAGCAGGGGTGAGAAGACATTGAGAATCGCCTTCCGCGCCTTGATATGCGCGTCTTCGAGCAACTCTTTGGCGCGATTGACCGGACCACTTGGCACAGCATTCGCCTCGCAGAGACGCAAGACCTCTTGCATCGACCGCTCCTTAGTCCAATCCGAAATCAGGCGATCGAGCTCGAGCTGGTGCTCGCCGCGGCCATCATGGGTCGAGAAACGCGGGTCACCGGCCCAATCGGCGCCAATCATTTTCGCCAAACGCTCAAACAAAGTGTCTTGATTGGCACCAATGATGACCATGCCATCGGAACACGGATAGGCGCCGGATGGGGCGATGCGTGGCAGAACCCCGCCAGTCCGCTCACGCGTGTGTCCGGCCAGGGCATATTCTGGGATCAAGCTTTCCATGAATGCCATGACGCTTTCATAGATGGCCGCATCCACAACTTGGCCGCGGCCCGATTTCTCTCGATGGAACAGCGCCATCATCGTCCCGAGCGCCGCAAAGGTCCCAGTCATCGTGTCGCCGAGGCTAACTCCGGCCCGCGCTGGGGGGCGGTCAGGTTCGCCAATCAGATAGCGTAGACCGCCTTTGGCCTCGCCGACGCTGGCATATCCAGGCTTATGGCTTTCTGGTCCCGATTGCCCGTAACCGGACACGCGTGTGATCACCAATCGTGGATTGATCTGATGGAGCACCTCTGGACCAAGCCCCCATTTTTCCAACGTTCCTGGGCGAAAATTCTCAACCAAGACGTCGGCGGTCCCAATCAGCCGCTTTAAGATTTCTTGGCCCTTCTCGAGCCGTAGGTTCAGCGTCATCGACTTCTTATTGCGGGCAATGATTGCCCAGAACACGCTTTCGCCATTTACTTTCACGGCGCCCCAATCGCGGGCGGGATCAGGTCGATCAGGCGCTTCGATCTTAATCACTTCAGCGCCAAAGTCGCCAAGCAGTTGCCCGCAAAACGGACCAGCAATGAGCTGCCCGAGCTCAATCACGCGAAGGCCGGACAAAGGCGGTTGTACAATCGGATCTGTCATTTCCCTTCAATGCCCGCTAAATAGCCGCCATGACAAGACGTATTGATATTGTGGAAGTCGGGCCCCGCGACGGTTTGCAAAATGATCCCGCTGATTTGAGCACAGATCAGAAGCTTGAATTCATTGCGAGGCTTGAAGACTGCGGCGTCACACGCATGGAATCCGGGTCTTTCGTATCGCCGAAAGCGGTTCCTAAAATGGCCGATAGCGGCGCGGTGTTTCGCGGCCTCGATCGGCAGACATCGACCCGGCATATTGCCCTCGCTCTAAACGAAAAAGGCATCCGTCGTGCGATCGATGCACAGGCGGATGAGGTCAATTTCGTTTTGGTTGCGGGCGAAGGCTTTGGCGAACGCAATCAACGCATGACGCCGCAGCAAAGCGCCGACATGTTGGCCCAGTGCGCCCCTTTGGTGCACGAGGCTGAGATCCCGCTCTCGGCGACCATTTCCGTTGCCTTTGGCGATCCATATTCCGGCGAAGTCGACCCGGGTGTGGTTGCCAATCTTGCCGCGCAGGCTCAGCGCGCCGGCGTCGCTGAAGTCGGACTGGGTGACACGATTGGCGCCGCAACCCCGTGGGATGTCCGCACCGTGATTGAGCGCGTTCGCATCGAAGCACCCGACGTCTATTTACGCTTACATTTTCACGACACGCGCGGCGCTGGCCTCGCCAATGTCGCCGCCGCCGTCGACGCCGCCGTCGATGTGATTGATGCAAGCTGCGGTGGCATTGGTGGCTGTCCGTTCGCGCCCGCGGCAACGGGCAATGTTGCAACTGAGGATGTGGTCTATATGCTCGAACGGGCAGGCTTTGAGACCGGATTAGATCTCAGTAAACTGATCGAAACCGCGATATGGCTCGAAACCGTCTTAGGCCACCCAGTAAGCTCGAGCCTGAGCAAAGCCGGCGCTTTTCCAAATTAGGGCATTCGGCTTGATGACGCCTAATAAGGCCGATCGCCATTAACAGTGGCCCGGCGCATATGCCGGCGCTGCCCAGGATAGTCATTTAGCGCATAGTGCCAGCAACAGCGATTGTCCCAGAACGCCACGGCGCCCTCGGTCCATCTGAAGCGGCAGGTGAAACGTTCATCCCGCGAATGATCGAACAAGAAATTGAGTAAGGGCTTGCTTTCGCGTTTCGTCATCCCGGCAAAGCGCAGCGTGAATGCCGGATTGATATACAGGCCTTTACGCCCAGATTCTGGATGCGTTCGCACCACAGGATGTTCAAATTCGGGGGCTTCAATCGCGACCTCCGATTGCATCGATTGACGGGCCTGTGCCGATTGCCCCTTGGCGCTATATTCGCGGCTCGCCGAATGCACCGCTTTCAAGCCGCTGAGCATCTCTTTCATACCATCTGAGAGCGCCTCATAGGCCGCAATTTGATTGGCAAATAATGTGTCGCCGCCAAATTCCGGCACCTCAATCCCGAACAGGATCGATCCCAGCGCGGGCGTTTCGAGAAAAGACATGTCCGAATGCCAACCGCCGCCGAAATTTAATTTATCTTCCGGCTCTTTGATGATCTCTAAAAGTTCGGGATGGCCGTCCATGCCTTTGACATAAGGGTGCACATTGAGCGTCCCAAAACGCCGGGCAAACTGTTTCTGCGCCTCCGGCGTCAGCCCAGATTGACCGCGAAAAAAGATCACATGGTGGTCGAGAAAAGCTTGATTGATTTCATCGAACTGCGTGTTCGAAAGCGCGCCAGAGAGGTCCACTCCGGAAATCTCGGCGCCTAAGGCTCCCGCGATGGGAGTGATATCGAGCGTAGAGGGCATGAAAGCAGTCTACGCTCGATATCGATTGAGTCTATCTATTCCGCCGCGTCTGTCGGGAATAAGCGGTCATAGAGATAGGTGAACTCGAGCGCCGTGCGCTTGGCCCGTTCCTTCTGGTTCGCCGCAGCAGAGTGTCCGCCATCAATATTCTCATAATAGAGGAAGGGCTTCCCAGCATCTTCGAACAGTTTCGCCATTTTTCGGGCATGTCCAGGGTGGACGCGGTCATCTTTGGTTGAGGTCACAAAGAGCGGCGTTGGATAATCCGCACTGGCATCAAAGTTTTGATATGGCGAGATGGTCTCCAAGAAAGCGCGCTCTTCCGGAATGTCTGGATCGCCATATTCGTCAATCCAAGACGCCCCTGCGAGCAGCTTGTGATAGCGCAGCATGTCCAGCAAAGGCACCTGAATGACAACCGCGTTCCAAAGGTCCGGACGCTGCGTGATCATGACCCCCATTAGCAGACCGCCATTTGAACCGCCCATAATTCCGAGATGCTCTGGCGTGGTGATGCCTTTGGTGACCAGATCTTCGCCAACCGCGATAAAGTCATCATAGATGCGCTGACGATTTCCCTTCAAGCCGGCCTGGTGCCAGGCCGGCCCAAACTCGCCTCCGCCGCGAATATTGGCGAGCACATAAGCGCCGCCGCGTTCTAGCCACATCCGGCCAATGCCGCCGCTATAGCTCGGACGCAAAGAAACTTCGAACCCGCCATAGCCGTAAAGCAAAGTTGGGGTCGAACCATCGAGCGTAATGTCTTCGCGGTGGACAACGAAGTAAGGCACTTTCGTCCCATCCGCCGACGTCGCTTCCATTTGCTGAACGGTTAGACCTTCCGCATTGAATTTTGAGGGCAAAGCTTTCAGGTCCGTCGACGTGTTCGTGTCGGCATCATAGGTCAGCAAAGTATCGGGGCTGAGGAAACCTTCATAATTGAGGAAGACGGTCTCTTCGTCATCATTGGCAAAGGCAATACCCGCTTGCCCGGTACCGGGCAGCGGCACATTGACGGTCGTCCATCCGCTCTCTTCACCATGCTCGAGTCTAAGAATCTTACCGGCGACATTTTCATTGATAGAGAGCAAAGCTGCCGACTTGGACACGGCCACGCCATTAACCGCCTGGCGCTCATTAGCGCGGAATACCAGGTCCACTGCGGGCAACTCTTTCGTCGCGAGGAAATCTTGCAACTTAAACGCCAGCAGATCGCCGGTTCGGAAGGTCTCATCCCCAACCGTCCAGTCTTCTTGCAGCGTGACGAACTGCCAGCCTTTATAATCGCCGCCCAGCGACGCCTTTTTTGGAATTGGGAAAGCCGTCGCTCCATCATCGTCGAGCAAGTAATACGTGCGCGTGAAGAATGTGTCGGAATCAATCGCACCATAAATCATGGTGCCATCATCGAGCTCAGACGACCATGGCCAAATCCCGACATCGGTGGCCTCGCCAGCATAGAGCTCGACGGCCTCAGCCAGGCTTTGGCCGCGTTTCCAAAGGCGCACTGAGGACGGGTATCCGGACTCCGTCAGCGTTGATCCGTCGCCCCCCCAATCAGTACCGATCAGAACCGTGTCATGGTCAATCCATGCTAGGCCTTGCTTGGCTTCAGTGGTTTCAAACCCGCCTTCAACAAAGGCTTTCGTGTCCAGGTCAAACTCACGATTGATGACGGCATCCTTACCACCATCAGACAGCGAGATGAAACAGAGTGTCTTATCAGCGCCTTGTGGTTTGAAACAATTGGAGCCTTTGAACACCCAATTTTTGTCTTCATCAGCGGCCAGCTTGTCGAAATCCAAGACGGTTTCCCACTCTGGCTCTGCAGTCTTGTAGTTTTCGAGCGTTGTGCGGCGCCATAGCCCGCGGACATTGGTCTCATCTTGCCAGAAATTATAGACCAGTCCGCCGCGCACGCGGCCATAAGGGATCCGATCCGTTGAGGTCGCTAAATCGACGGCTTTTTCAAAATTATCATCATAGACGATCCCGCTTTGAATCGCCGCAAGGGAGCGCTCATTCTGGGCATTAACCCATGCCAGCGCGTCTTCACCTTCAACTTCTTCCATCCAAAGATATGGATCTGCTTCTGCCATTTCTGGGGCCTCAATCACCGTTTCGGTCTCAGCTTCATTGCTGGTCTCGATTGCCGGGTCTTCAATTATAGGGGTGTCTTCGTCTAAGCTTGCGCAAGCGGCCAAAATTGCTGTCGCAGCGACTGCTGAAAGCGTAAATCGCATCTCATTCCTCCATGATTGAGGAATGGTTTAGCGCCGATCTGGAAACCGACAAGCGATATCGTCTAACAATGCGGCATTTAGGCGGAAGCTTTGCCAGTCGATTGGCGCACGATCAAATCGAAGTCGAATACTTCTTCTAAGCCATCGCTTTTATCTGAACTCATGAGGCGCTCGGCAGCGCGGCGACCCATTTCGACCACTGGCTGTCGAATGGTTGTCAAAGGTGGCCACACCGCCGAAGCGAGCCGCGTATCATCATACCCGGCGATTGAGATCTCACCCGGGACTTGCAAACCCGCCGCCATGACCGCGGTCATCGCCCCAACCGCCATATCATCATTGGCCGCAAAGATTGCTGTTGGCCGCGGATCGGCAGCAATCAGCTTGCGCGCCGCTTCCAAACCAGAGCGCAGCGAATAGTCCCCTTCGGCGATCAGACTTGGGGCAACTTTCAGGCCTGCATCATTCATCGCATCAAGATAGCCTTCATGACGCCCCGTGGACGCATTGTGGCCCGCAGGACCGGCAATAAAGGCAATCCGCTCATGCCCGAGATCAATCAAATGGCGGACCATTTCCATCGCAGCCAATTGATCATCCAGCCGCATCACCGGTGTGTTTTCGGGTTGGCGCGCTGGCGACAGGCTCGCATAAGCGGTGCCATTGTCTTTCAACAGCGCCAGAATGTCAGGGTCATCACAGAGCGGCGGCGTCAAAACCACACCATCAGCGCGTGATGTCATCAAAAAGCTCTGCAACCGATCGAGGAAATCTGGCGCCTTGCGGTCGACAGGTTCTGGCAAAAGAAAATAGCCATTGGCGCGGCAGGCTTCATAAATGCCAGTATTCACGGCCGTTATGTATTCTGGAACTGGGTTATCATGCAGGTGGGCAATTAAGAATGACCGCGCCCCGGCGAGGCTTCGCGCTGCAGGGTTCGGACGATAACCAAGCTCGCGCGCGGCTTTCATCACCAACTCACGTTTGGCAGGTCGGACATTCGGCTCATTATTGAGGACGCGCGACACGGTTTTGGCCGAAACGCCGGCTTTTTCAGCGACGTCATCAATGGTTATGGCGCGTGGGGGGCGGCTAAGGCCCATAGGAAGTCTCCCAATTACTACCCTTTTTTGGCGCATTCTGCGGTCGAACGCAATCTGTCCGTGTGCGGTCGACTGTTGTGGTGCAATTCGTGCACCTAGAATTGGAAATAGACAAATGGCGAGGCTTCGAGCGGATAGAGCGCTAGCAAAATGCTCAAAAGCACGCCAAGGCTGCCCCAATATACCAGTGGTTGCCGCAGGATATTTAGCGTTTGCAGGCGTTTTAGAGCGCCAGTTCCTAATAAAGCATCAAAAGCGATTAGCGGGAGAATGGCCCAAACCCAGAGGCTGAGCTCAGCGCTGCCACCAGATCTAATGCCGACAAAGGCGGCCCAGACGGTTAGCGTATCGGCAAAACTCTCGGCCCGAAAGGGCACCCATGTCAACAGCACGAAACCCTGCGTGGCGATCAAACCGGCTATGGCTCCCGCAAAGATCTTGCGGCTTTTAAACACGGCGCGATGCGCAGCGAGGGCAATGCCGTGCATGGCGCCCCAAGCGGCAAAGGTCCAAGCCGCGCCATGCCAAAGCCCTCCGAGAACCATAGTGATCATCAAATTGCGATACGTCGCCGCCTCGCCAGATCGATTGCCGCCAAGCGGGATATACAGATAGTCGCGGAGCCAGCTTGACAGCGAGATGTGCCAGCGCCGCCAAAAATCATCAATCGCGACACTGGCATAGGGATAGTCGAAATTCTTCGGAATGAAGAAGCCGAACCATCGGGCGACGCCAATCGCCATCAGCGAATAGCCGGCAAAGTCAAAATAGATGAGACCGGCAAACGCCAGCGTTGCGCCGATCAAGGCGGCATTTGACCAGATTGCCAGATCGGTATCGCCCGCGACCAAAGCGTCGCCATAGACCGGATCAACGAAGGGCGCGAGATTGTCGGCAATCCCAGCCTTATAAGCAAAGCCAAGGAGGAAAGCGCGCAGGCCCGCGAAGAACAAAGCTCCTGTGAGCTTTTTTGTGCGCTCCATTTGCGGAAAGAAACTGGCGGCGCGGACAATCGGACCCGCTACCAATTGCGGAAAAAACGCAATATAGAGCGCGACGCGGCGCAGCCGTTTTTCCGGCGCCATATCGCCGCGCGCGACATCGACAATATAGGAGATGGCTTGGAAGACGTAGAAGCTGATGCCGACCGGTAGAAGCAGATTAAGCGCCGTCCAACCCGGATCAATCCCAAGCGCCGCGAGCATCGTGCGGGCACTTTCAGCAAAGAAGCCAAAATATTTGAACACGCCAATGACCGCAAGATTGGCTGTAATGCCCGCGATCAGCGCCCAGCGACGGGCGCGATCCCCGGCTTGGCGCTGCGCTGCAAATTGCGCGACGCCCCAACTGACCAGAATCACAAACCCAATCAGGCCTAGAAACCGCCAATCCCACCAGCCATAAAACACAGCGCTGGCACCCAGCAGCAAGCTCAGCCGCGACTCCTTGCCCGGCAACCACCAATAAGCGCCGAAAACGCCGGCCAAAAAGACGAAGAAAATAGCGTCCGTAAAAATCACGGCACCGACTCCAAGACGCCAGAGGCAATGATTTGCTCGACCAGCCAGGCATTATAAATCGCCGTTCCGGAATCGAGCAGATGGCTTGGATCAAACCAATGGTCGTCGTTCAAAGCTTGCATCAGGTCAGGGCGGTCAGGTGAGATGCAAACGCGCTCCGCCAGCTCGCCGCGGCACAGCGCGTCAGCGTAGGCCCGGGTCTCCGACGACAGCGCAGGCGGTTGATAATAAGCGACTTCGCGCACGCCTTGATCAAGCAGTCTTTGGCGCTGCAGGGATCGATAAGAGCGCACCCATTGTGGGCCATTGACGGGATCTTGCGGCGTCCGTGCCAATGCCTCTTCCGGCCGGCTTTCGACACGCGGCTCATATTGGGGGTCATAGGCCGGAACCGCGCCGACAGAGGCCAGCGTCTCGCCGCTGCCAATGAGGCCAACATTGAAGAAATTGAGAAGACTGTGCGCAGCAAGATAGCCCGCATCGAGGACACAGCCCTTTGCGCCCTGGCAGGCGCCGCCCAGAATCCCAAAACTGGTCCAAGCTGTGCCGGTCAAATCATACTGCTCGATCGCACGGGCATTGAATTTAGAGTTTCCGAACATGTAAGCGGCGCGATCATCGAAATCCTGAGCCACTTCGACGAAGACAATATCCGGCACGCGGTTAGCTGAAGTCATGAACTGAGACAGATGCGTGTCGCGCTCTAGGATCGAGGCGGCTTCGATGGAAAGATTGACAACGCGGTGCGGATATCCGCGCTCGCGCAGCGCCAGGGTGAGGCGCTCTGGATCAATGCCATTCCGGGAATAGCTGGCACCTGAAAAAGCAATGATCGGCGCGGGGTCCTGCTCGGCTGAGAGGACTGCCGCCTTCACATATCGGTCGAAATCAGTGGTTCGGCCGATATCCGCGGCGCCGGCGGCCATCTTAATGCAAATTGCTGACACGATCAGCCCGCCAAAAAAGGCCAAAATCGCCGGCAAACGCGACCCGGAAAAGGGCAGCCTCAAACTATGCGCAAATAACAGGCCCAAGCCAGCACATGCAAACAGGCTGAAATACATAAGACCAATCCCACCAAGAGCGCGTCAGAATGAGACGCCCATCAACTCGCCTATCAGGAGAAGCAAAACTGCTGCCAACTCGCCTCTTGGGGGATTATTCGGGCTCGTTCAAGGAGGTGTCTGCCATTGCACGCATCATGAAAAGCGGGATCGACCCGCGCTCCGTCATCACCCAATCGAGCGGCACATCATGGGGTTCAGCCGGAACCGCATCCACTTCCTGTCCGAAGAATGCTAAGCCGCAAACGAAAACACGTCCGTCCTCACGAAGACGCGTCAGTGCGCGGTCATAATGGCCTTTGCCATATCCGAGGCGATTACCAGAGCGGTCAAAAGCAAGCAGCGGCGTCAATACCAGGGTCGGTTGCACTTCTGGCACTTCAGCATTCGGTTCGAGCAAGCCAAACGGGCGCTGCTCGAGCATGTCGCCGCGCTGATAGGCCCGGTAGACCATGCTGCCATCATCTTGAACGCAAGGCAGCGCCAGTTCGGCGCCAGCCTCGATCAATTTGGTCATTAGGGGGCGCGGGTCTATTTCACTGCCAATTGGCAGATAGACCGCGACCTTCGGCCCATACCGTTCCAATAATTTCAACGGGAACTTGTCAGCCAGCGTTTCCCCAGCATCCGGATCGCGCGCGGCGAGTTCGTCTCGCAGCTCTTTCATCGCGGTACGGAGCTGGTCTTTGTCTTGGCTCATGCCGGTTCCAGTTCTTCTACAGGCCTGTCCGCTAGCCCAACCAAAGCGCGGGCATAGGCGCGCGCCGAGAATGGCTGCAAGTCTTCGGCTTTTTCACCGACACCGACAAAGTGAATGGGCAGTGCATGCGCTTCCGCAATCGCCACCAGAACCCCGCCTTTGGCCGTGCCATCAAGCTTGGTCATCACAATGCCTGTGACGTCGGCGGTGTGACGGAAGGCTTCCACTTGGCTCAGCGCGTTTTGTCCGACGGTGGCATCCAAGACCAGAATGACATCATGCGGCGCTTCTGGATCGAGCTTGCGCGTGACGCGAACAATTTTAGCCAGCTCGGCCATCAATTCCGCTTTATTTTGTAACCGCCCAGCCGTGTCGACCAAGACCAGGTCCAAATCTTCGGCTTTGGCCTTTTCGATCGCTTCATAGACCAGACCGGCGGCGTCTGCACCTGGCTCTTTAGCAAGGACGGGAATGCCTGCTCGCTCACCCCAGACCGTCAATTGCTCAATCGCGGCGGCGCGGAACGTATCGCCGGCCACCAGAAGAGCTTTGGCACCTTGCTCTTGAAGCTTGGAGGCAATCTTGCCGATTGTCGTTGTTTTGCCCGAGCCATTCACGCCCACGAACAGAACAACACGCGGCTGGGAGCCTTCGGAGAAATCGACAATTTCTTCACGCGGCGACATGATGGCTTCAATCTCGTCAGCCAGCGCAAGCTTGATCTCTTCGTCCGTGACATCCTTATCCATGCGGGTTTTGGCGAAATTCTCGACAATGCGCGAAGACACTTTGCCGCCCATGTCAGAGGTCAAGAGAATGTCCTCGAGATCTTCCAAGGCCTCTTCATCGAGCTTTCGCTTCGAGAACAGGCTGGTGATTGACGTGCCCATTTTCGAAGAGGATTTGGCGAGGCCCGTAGATAGTTTCGAGAAGAAGCCGGGCTCTGCCACTTCGGCATACGGATCTGGCTCGCCGCGTGCGATTGCGGCTTGGCGCTCGGCTTCACGGCGGGCGCGTTCTTCGGCCAATTGCTGGCGCAGCGCTTCATCGGCGCGGCGCTGTTCAAGTAGAGCGAGCTCTGCTTTGGCTTTGGCTTCCTGAGCGCGGCGGGCCTCTTCGGCTTCGCGCGCGGCCGCCGCTTCGGCCTCGCGCTGCATTTGGGCTTGTTCGGCTTGGCGGGCGGCTGCGGCTGCGGCTTCGTCGGCGAGCCGTTTGGCCTGCGCTTCTTGCGCCAGGCGCTGGGCTTCTAAACGCGCGGCTTCAGCCTCGCGCTGGGCCTCAGCATCGGCGGCCGCTTTGGCCTCGGCTTCGGCGGCAATACGTTCTGCTTCGGCTTGGGCGTGGGCGGCGACTTCTGCGGCGCGGGCCTCTTCTTCGGCTTTTAAACGCGCCGCCTCGGCATCGCGCGCGGCTTGCTCGCGCGCCGCTTCGCGGGCGGCGGCTTCCTCGGCGAGGCGCACGGATTGCGCCTCAGCCTCTGCAGCCTCTCGCTTTTGCCGATCTTCCCAAGCCTGGTTGGCTTCGGCGACTTTGCGTTCAATCTCGGCTTGTTCTGCCGCCTTGCGTTCGGCCTCTTCCGCCGCAAGGCGCACCGCCTCTTCCTCGGCCGCAAGCTCTTCGGCGGACAGCTCCGGCGCGTCCATCTCGGCGCCAGCTTGCAGCGCTTCTTCTTTTTTCTTTTTCTTTCCGAACCAAAGAATCATAGGGCAACGGCTTTCAGTCGAGTCGTGTCATGTCCGATTATCCGCGCGGCGATCGGGCGTCCAGCCTCACCACTGTCTTGCTCAAACAGGACCGGGGTGAAATCTGGTAAACGCCCGCTCTGATTGCGCTCAACTAAAACGCTGGTCTCCCGGCCAATATAGGCATCGAGATGCTTAACCAGAGCTGCCATTCCCGCAGCCCGCAAACGCGCCGCACGATCTTTGACAGTCGCTTTTTCAAGCTGCGGCATACGCGCTGCGGGGGTGCCTGGACGTGGACTGTAAGGGAAGGCGTGTAGGAACGCGATATTGCACTCTTCGATGAGGCGAAGCGAGTTTTCAAACGCAGCTTCGGTCTCGGTCGGAAAACCAGCAATGATGTCTGCCCCGAGCGCCAAGTCGGGCCGCAACTCGCGCAAACGGGTCGCAAGTTCGATCGCTTGCTCACGCGAATGCCGCCGCTTCATCCGCTTCAGGATCAGATTGTCGCCATGCTGCAAGCTTAAATGCATGAAAGGCGCGATGCGCGGGTCAGACATGACCTCGAATAAAGCCTCGTCCATTTCAATCGCATCAATCGACGAAATACGGAGCTGTTTCAGGTCGGGCACCAGTTTCAAAATGCGCTGTACCAGATTTCCGAGCTCCGGCTGTCCTGGTAAATCCGCGCCCCAAGAGGTCAGGTCGACGCCGGTCAGCACAACTTCATAATGCCCGGTTTCGACCAAGCGTTGGATCATCCGCACAACGTCCCCTGCGGGCACAGACCGGGAATTGCCGCGGCCATATGGAATGATGCAAAACGTGCAGCGATGGTCACAGCCATTCTGCACTTGAACATAGGCTCGGGCTCGGCCCTCCATACCATCAATTAGATGTGCCGCGGTTTCCTTTACCGACATAATGTCATTGACGCGGACCTTTTCGGTCCCGCCCAGAAGATCTATCGGTTGCCAGGTCTCGGCTTGCATCTTTTCATGATTGCCAATGACACGGGTAACTTCCGGCATATCAGCAAACATGTTCGCATCGATCTGCGCCGCGCACCCGGTGACGATCACTGGCGCGTCTGGATTGTCTTTGGCAGCACGGCGAATGGTTTGCCGTGCGCTGCGCATCGCTTCGGCTGTCACCGCGCATGTATTGACGATAATCGCACCCTCTAATCCAGCTTTCTCGGCATGGCCGCGCATCACTTCGCTCTCATAACTGTTCAAGCGACAGCCAAGGGTAATGACCTGCGAGGGTTTGGAGGTGGGGGGCAATGAGGACATGGTTCTGAGCGCATATCGCGCTGCCAAGGCAATCAGACAAGGCTTTGTTTGCGGGCGCGGCTAAACCTCGAGCGTTTGCTCCAGTTCAACCGGGCCCGTCATGATCACGTGATCGGTGGTCTCGTCCCAGTGAATGAGGAGCTCGCCGCCATCCAAAATGAGTTTTGCTTTGCGCTCAGTCTTATCCGCGCGGGCGGCGCAGACCAATGCCGCACACGCACCCGTACCGCAGGCTTTTGTGAGACCGGCGCCGCGTTCCCAGACGCGCAAACGGATGGTTTTCCGGTCAATGATCTGAGCAAACCCAACATTCGTGCCTTCCGGGAAAACCGGGTGCCACTCGACCAAAGGCCCAATTGCTGGAATGTCATAATCATTGACATCACTGACGAAGAAGACCGCGTGCGGATTGCCCATGCTAACCACCGCTGGCATGTAGAGGTAGGGATCATCCATCGGTCCGATTTTGACATCGACGCCGCGAACATCCATTTTTTCCGACAAAGGAATGTCTTCCCAACCCAAAAGCGGTGAGCCCATATCGACGCTGACCAAACCCTGTTCGGCGCGCGCGCCTTTCAGCAAGTCCGCCTCGGTCTGAATGCGCACTTCATCCTTGCCAGATTCTTCTAATAATAAGTGGGCGACTGCGCGGGTGCCATTGCCGCAAGCTTTAACTTCGCTGCCATCGGCATTCCAGAACCGCAGGAAGGCGTCAGCTCGCAAGTCTTTTTCAATCGCCATGATCTGATCGGCCTGCAAGCTTTCAGCGATTTCCCGCAATTGCGTTTCAGACGGCGCAAACGGACGTTCGCGCGCGTCAAAGACGGCGAAAGCATTGCCTGCTCCATTCATTTTCCAAATTCGCATGCGTCCCTCGTGGTCCTGATCAGACGGTGACATAAGTGGGCTCGATTATGGGTAAAACCCTATTTTGGCAATCGCGTGGCGCTGAGCCAGGCGCCAGACTGGATCAAGGCCGCAATTAGTAAGAGAATTTGGGTGGTCCAATGACCAATGAAGAAAGCGCTCAGGCCGGCCGCTATCGTATACCAATGCAAGCGCGAGTCGCTCATCAGGAAGCCCGCCAAGCGGCGCTTTCCTTCAATCGTTGCCAATGTCACATTGGCCCAAATTCGGTTCATGCCGGGTGGGCCGAACACATCTTGTAAGTCTTGCGGATCCGTCACGCCTGACAATTCCGCCAGTTCGCGCACCCCCGTATGCCCAATTTCTACGCGTTGGCGCAGCTGCATTGTCTGCACCAAACGAATAAAAGCTGAGATCATTACCGCCAGCGCGATTGAGATCAGCGGAAGACCAGAAAGCAATGTCATGCGGCGCTATATAGGGCGGCTCTGGTAAATGCGGAAGGCAGCAACCTCTTTGCAATGCTCATCGAAGGCCAGGGCATAGTCGACATTCCAATTGCCGCGACAGGCATGGAAATGCTCGCAAATGAACGTCGCTTCGGCCTTGGAATTGACATCGAGATAGCAAGTCGGCCGCTCATCAAAGTCGATATGATAAAGGCAGACGCGAACTTTATTGGGCGGGGCTTGGATGGGGCCAGAGGGCGTATGATCTATGATCAGACCGGTTCCATCAGTTCTGGGATCGTCGACCCAGGCCTGCCATTTCTGCGCATAGGTTTCAGAGCGATATAGGGGAATTGGGGAGACCATTAAGACGTCTTAAAGTGCGGATTGATTTTGGCGGTCAAAACATGGTCGCGCCAGGCCCCATTGATGTGCAGATAATCCCGGGCATGACCTTCGACGTCAAAGCCCAAGCGGCGCAGCAGATCGGCGCTGCGCCGGTTCTCGGGAATGTAGTTTGCCATAACACGATGCAGGTTTTCGATCTCGAACATGTAAGTGATTGAGGCAGAGAGCGCTTCAAACATCAAGCCTTTGCCCTCGGCCGTCGCCGCGAGGGAATAGCCCAGCGTGCAGGCTTGAAAGGCCCCGCGGACAATATTGGTAAAATTGCAAACCCCAATCATCGCCTGACTGTCTCGCAATCGGAGCGTACACTTGACTGCTCGCCCTTCTTCGCGCTCAAGCTGGCTCAGCGCCAAACGGGCGCACCAGCTGGCCTCTGTATGAAAGTCGGCGCTGCGCCGCGGCTCCCAAGGGTCGAGGTGAGCAGCATTGTCTTGATAATACGCGTTCAGGGCCGCCCAGTCTTCATGCTCAAGGCGGATTATCGAGAGGCGGTCGGTCTCAAGCAACGGCACTGGCATGATTAGCGCGGGATGGCCGCCCAATAATCGAAGTCCAGGCAAACCCCTGGGGCATATTTGCCATCTTCGCCGCGCAGAGCAAACGCTCCCGGATCTATATCTTTGACCGCCACCAAACGCAGTCGCAAGGCCCCAACCGTGTCGCTTAGCACGGCTTTATCCAAGACCTCGCTCCACGCATAAACCGTGTCTCCGGCAAAGAGCGGTCCTGTATGCGTGCCGGCATTTATCGCGATCATTTCAGCGGCATTGGCGAGGCCATTGAAGCTGAGCGCGCGAGCAATCGAGATCACAACACCGCCATAGATAAGCCGTGTCCCAAACCGGCTGTCTTTTTGGGCGTGCGCATCAAAATGGACTTTCGCTGTGTTCTGATACAGGCGTGTGGCGATTTGGTGCTCAGCCTCTTCGACAGTCATGCCATCGACATGGTTGATTGTCTCGCCAATTTCATAATCATCAAACCGATCGCCTGATCCCGCCAGGATCGGATCCCAATCGGCATAGGCGCGATCAAACCCCAAATCCGAGGGATTGACCGCGTCTGTCAGCGTCGGAATGATCGGTTCAGGGGCTGGCGAAGCCGGATCTTTCTTATTCACCATGACCCAGCGGACATAGGACAACGCCTCTTCGCCGTGCTGATTATAACCTTTGGTGCGGACATAGACGACGCCGGTCTTGCCGTTGGAATTCTGCTTCACACCGATAACGTCTGAGACCGCATTCAATGTATCTCCAGGATAGACCGGGACGGGGAACCGCCCCTCAGCATAACCAAGATTAGCCACCGCGTTCAGCGAGATGTCTGGAACGGTTTTGCCAAAGACAACATGAAAGGCCAGCAATGGGTCGAGCGGCAGACCGGAATAGCCATTGGCCTCGGCAAAGGTTGCGGCGCTGTAAAGCGCATGGCGACTGCCGGTCAGGGCCCGGTACAGACTCACATCGCCTGTTGTGACGGTCAGCGGCGTCGCATGCTGGATTTGCATACCAACCTGAAAGTCTTCGAAATAATTGCCAGGATTTGATTTCATCATGACGCCTTAAAGGCGCGGAGATTTCACCCGGTCAAGGTTCTCGCGAGGAAAGTTGTCTAGACCAGTCCGAATTGCATTGTGAAAATATCGATGACCACCAGAGACATGGCGCTGCTGCCGGAGCTCATAGCGGCGCCAATTTGCGGCGCCATGACGCTGAGCGTTAAGACCGATACCCAACAACCACCGACAAATTGGACTTGTCCATTGGTAGACATTTGCCGTGCCATTTTCGGCCCATAGATGACCAATTGCGGCCCGAACAAAAGCAGCGCCGACAGACCGAGCAAAACAAAAGCTATAATTTGAAGCGTCAACATCGTCACCACATGCAAAACTAAATCGTGCGATTTCTATTGCAGATGCGGGTTGAATTGACGTGTGCCGGATTGGTGAAATTTGATCGTTTAGGCGATTTCGAGCAATTTATCATTCGGCCGCCCAAGCACGGCTTTGTCGCCATTCATCCCGATTGGGCGCTGGATCAGGCGTGGATTATCAGCCATCGCAGCATAGACTTCGTCATCAGACGCCGTTTCTGGTAGATCGAACTTCACCGCGTCTTTTTCGCGCAGAAAGGCCCGTGGAGACACGCCGCCCATTTTTGTCGCGATGTCTTTCAGCTCATCGATAGAAAGCCGCTCCGAGGCGTTCATATATTTGCGAACGTCGGGCTCAATCCCATTCTCTTGGAGCAGCGCCAATCCCTTTTTGGATGAACCGCAGCCAGTATGGTGAATAAGGGTATAAGTCATGGTCTCAGCTCCAAAAGTGGTTTTTTCTGACATAGGCGTGCGTTTCGTTACGGCAATTGAGATATTGCAATATTGGCAGCCGTTAAATTGTCAGGCAGGCTAAACCAATGACGATCGAACCCAATCACCCGACTTTAGACGCCGCACGGGCGTTGCAGTCCGAGCTTTCGACCCGCGCCCAAGAAATGGAAGATGTTCGCCGGTTGCCGGCGGACCTTGCGGCAAAGCTTGCAAAAGGCGGCTTGTTTCGAATGGTCACGCCAGCCGCTTATGGCGGGCTAGAATGCTCGCCTCGACAAATTGTCGACGCCGTTGAGGCCGTCGCCGAAGCCAATGCTAGCGCCGGCTGGTGCGTGATGATTGGCGCCACGACGGCAATGAATGCCGCTTATATGAGCCCCGATATGGCCCGAGAGGTGTATGATGACCCTCTGACCATTACCGGCGGCGTATTTGCGCCGATGGGAAAAGCCGTCAGCGACGGCGACGATTTTATCGTATCAGGCCGCTGGCAGTGGGGCTCAGGCTCGGCCAATTGCACTTGGCTATGCGGCGGCGCAATGGTGTTTGAAGACGGCGAGCTGCGCAAACTGCCAAGCGGGCGACCCGATGCGCGCATGATGGTCTTCCCAGCCGCAGATGCGGAGCTGATCGATACATGGCACGTCATGGGCCTGAAGGGCACAGGGTCGGGTGACTTAGCGGTTGAAAACCTCCGTGTGCCGAAAGCGCGATCGGTCAGCTTGGTCGTCGACAAACCTCATGTTGATGGCGCACTTTACAAATTCCCAGCTTTCGGACTGCTCAGCCTGGGCGTCGCGGCGACGGCCATGGGCAATACAAAAGGCGCACTTCAGGCCTTCACGGACCTGGCCAGCGTCAAAAAGAACCAAGGCTCTCGGAAGACGCTGGGCGAGCGGGCACCTATACAGCTCGAAATAGCGCGGATGACAGCAGCGTTTCGGGCCGCCCGCGCCTATCTTCATGATGAAATTGAACAGACTTGGGACGTTGCACAAGCTGATGGCGAAATCCCAATCGAACGCCGAGCGGCGCTTCGAATGGCCTGTACACATATGGTGCGCACCGGCGCTGACACTTGCCGAACCTGCTATGATTTAGGCGGCGGCGCCGCGCTGTTTGAAGCGAGTGATTTACAGCGGCGATTCCGCGACGCACATGCAATGACGCAGCATATCGTGACGGCGCCCGCGACGTGGGAACTCACCGGCCGCCTCTTATGCGGTGTGCCAACAGATGCGAGTATGATTTAAGCCTTATTCGGCTTCAGCGATGACTTCATCGGTGCCGCGGGACAGCGTTTTCATGACGCCATCTGCCTCATCCACACTCTCCGCCGATGCCTCTTTCTTGCGCGAATAGGTCCGGCGACGTTTAGGCTTGGGTGCTTCTTCCGCCGATGCTTCAACCCCCTCAGCAGCTGGTGCGTCATCGCCATCAATCACTTTCAGCGCATCGGTCTCGTCATCCTCACGCGGTTTGCGGCTGCGGCGGCGTGGCTTGGGCTGCTCGGCCTCTACCGATGCAGATTCTGCGGCATCAGTATCTTCAATCGCTGCTTCGACGGTTTCGCCGTCTTGCGCAGCACGCTCAGCATCACGTTGCGCGCGCTCCTCAGCGCGAGCCGCATCGCGGGCCTCGCGCTCAAGGCGGGCTTCTTCTTTTTGTTTTTCAAAGACCGCAACAATGCGGGCATAATGCTCCGCGTGCTGAAACAAAGCTTCGGCTTTGACCCGGTCACCGGCGGTCTGCGCATCACGCGCATATTGCATATATTTATCCAAGATTTGCTGCGCGGAGCCGCGAATACGTACGTCCGGTCCGTTACTCTCATAGTGACGGTTCGGGTTTGGGTTCGAATTGTTATTGTTGTTCCCACCCGAGCGGCGACGGCGCTTGCGCTGCATGGCCATAGGCATTTCCTGGTCTCTAAAGTCCGGTATTCGGACGGTTTACGCGCGAGGCTTTCACGTTTTTACACTGTCGCGCTGGCTAAAGGTCGGAAAGGTTGCCCCCGTTTCACTGACCTTGTTTGTCTAGGTAGCGTGCGATTCTGGTTTCGCCAAGGGGGAATGTGCTAAGATTTTGTGGCAGCAATGGCGCGATCATTTCCGCCAAGGTCCTGCCGATGCTGGAGATTTCCAAATCCCGCGCTTTCGAGCAAGTCTGACACAGCTGATTTCTGGTCGTAGCCAATCTCCAGGACAAGCTGAGCACCCTTGGCCATATGATCAGCACCAAGCTGAACAATTTCGCGATAAGCGTCCAAACCGTCTGCGCCGCCATCTAAGGCCGCCATCGGGTCATGGTCACGGACCTCCGGGGCCAGCGTCGAAATGACATCGCTGCGGATATAAGGCGGATTGGAAATGATCAAATCACAGGCGCCCCAGCCCGTCCAAGCACGCCACGAACCATGAAAGAAATCTATTCGCCCAGATAGATCTAGCAGCTCCGCATTTTCTCGCGCCAATCCCAATGCTGCGGCATCAGCGTCGACGGCAATACCGCTCGCCTCGGGGCATTCGGCTAAGATCGACAAAAGCAAGCAGCCGGAGCCCGTGCCTAAATCCGCGACCATGCGCGGCGGGCGCGCCGCCAAGGCAAGATCGACGACGATTTCGCTATCTGGCCGTGGGATCAGAGCGCGTGCATCACATTTTAGCCGGATCGATCGAAAGTCGACAAAGCCAAGTATGTGTTGAAGTGGCACGCCCGCGGCGCGTTGCGCGACGGCCTGAAGGAAACGGTCTGTTTGCTCTGGTGTTAAGCGTTCGTCTTCGCGGGCATACAAGTCCGTTCGGGATCGCCCGGTCAGCGCCATTAAAAGCACTCGCGATTCAAAGTTTGGATCTTCTGAGCCCGTTGCCGCAACGGCCTCTGCGCCGGTCCGAAGGGCTTCGCTCAATGTGAGCTGCATAGCGCAGACCTATTCGTCTTCCATCGCCGCGAGA
Organism: Pseudomonadota bacterium; assembly: GCA_039822145.1. Classification (GTDB taxonomy): domain Bacteria; phylum Pseudomonadota; class Alphaproteobacteria; order Caulobacterales; family Hyphomonadaceae; genus Henriciella. Next base: position 93,085 of record JBCBMU010000002.1, read on the forward strand.
CGGCGGGCTTGGTCTTCGGTCATCAGGGCATCGACCACATCTTCCAACTTATCGCCGGCAATGACTTTATCGAGCGCGTAAAGGGTCAAGCCAATGCGGTGATCCGTGACCCGGTTTTCAGGATAATTGTAGGTCCGAATTTTCTCAGAGCGGTCCCCGGACCCGACCTGCGAAGCGCGGGCTTCGGCGCGTTCGGCATCGCGTTCTTGTTTTTCTTTTTCATACAGCCGGATTTTCAATTGCTGCATTGCTTTATCGCGGTTCACGTGCTGCGACTTCTCAGAACTGGTCGCGACAATGCCGGTCGGAAGGTGGGTGATCCGAACCGCCGAGTCGGTCGTGTTCACGTGCTGGCCGCCCGCCCCAGACGACCGCATTGTATCGATGCGAATGTCTTCATTGCGGATGTCAATCTCAACATCTTCAGGCGCCGGCAAGACAGCAACAGATGCGGCCGACGTATGCACACGTCCTTGGGTTTCGGTTGCTGGCACGCGTTGCACGCGGTGGACCCCCGATTCCCACTTCAAGCGACCGTAAACACCGTCGCCTTCAACATTGGCGATGATCTCTTTAAAGCCGCCAACATCGCCTTCAGAGGCGCTTTGGAGATCTATCTTCCAACCTTGCAGCTGCGCATAGCGCGAATACATGCGAAACAAATCACCGGCAAAGAGCGCCGCTTCGTCGCCGCCCGTGCCAGCCCGAACTTCTAAGACAATATTGGCTTTATCGTCCGCGTCTTTCGGCAATAAAAGCAGCTGCATTTCGCTTTCGGCTTCAGGGATACGCGCCTTAAGCTCATTCACTTCGTCTTGGGCGAGCTCAGCCATTTCAGCGTCGTCGCCTTTGGTCATCACTTCGGCTTCGGCGAGGCCTTCGCGCATCGAGATCAGCGTGCGCGCAGCTTCCACGACTGGCTTAAGCTCGGCATGTTCACGTGACAGGGCGACGATTTCAACGCTATCCGTTGTTGCGCCCATCCGGGCTTCAACTTCTTCATAGCGTTCAATGACTTGTTCAAGGCGGGACTGAGGTATTGTGGCCATGCCCCGCCTCTAAACCGGATTGGGCTCTACAGGAAGACCCGAAACACTTCGATGCCGGCCATTACAAACAGGACCAAAGAGGACAGCGTAAAGATGAAGAACCGAATGATAATTTTGCGCAAGACCACTTGGATAAACGTATGTACCACCCGCAAAATGACATAGGCGTAGGCCAGATACATCATCATATCGGTGGCGCCGCCGGTCAGCGCCGTGAACATCATTAGCGCATAAAAAATCGTCGGCTGCTCATGCAAATGGTTATAATTATCGGCGACGCATCGGACATTGTAAGGCAGCAGCTCATCAAGATAGCCAGCTGATTTAGACGCGGCGGCGTCTGGATCAACTTGCGCTTTCTGCATCGCCGGAATGCGCGTCAGATACATCCACAGCCACATTATCAGGGTCCAACAGACCAGTAAAAGGACCGGCGTCAGAAACGCTTTCATATCTGCGAGTTGACCCTCTAAAAGGGTTGAAACCATTGCGTTAAAGTTTGGAGCTTCGACGTCCATATTTGCCTCCCGAGCATTCGTTATGTGGCAAGGCTAGGCGCCGTTGCGGGGCTTGGGAAGGCGTGTCGCTGCGCTAATCCGCCGGGAAATGCGCGTTCATAAAGGCGATAAAGGCATCAATGTCTTCGGAAACGACGCTGTGCCCACCGGCTCTGAGCCAATAGCTGATCTCCGCTGAAGGATCGAAATCGCGCATACCGGATCTCGCTGGCAGACCGCTCCCGCCATTCGCTTCGTAGACAAGGTCGGCCGCACTAGCGAGCCGGAACGAGGAGTTTGGATCGGACCACACATCGCGGCGACCATTGCCGAGGAAAATCGGCTTCGGCGCTGACAAGGCCAATAAAAAGTGCTGATCGAGCGTCAATTCGAGGCCGTTTTCTAAGTCTTCCCCAAGGCCCGGGCGGAGCCAGTGCGGGTAGGATTTCGCCATACGCTTTAAGGTCTCGCCCGTTTTCGAGCGCGACGAGGACCCGCCGCCAAATCCGGATTGATGGGCAACGGCTGCCGCGATGCGATCAGACCAGCCAGACGCCATCAAGGCCGCTTTGCCATAGCGCGAATGTCCAATCGCGGCGATCGCGTCTGTGTCGATACGAGGGTCATCACCAAACACGCCCGCCGCGGCATGGAAGGCATAAGCCCATGCCATGAGAGCGCTGGTTGGCTGCGGCCCGGGTTCAAGATTGACCATAGCCGATTGCGCAGCGTCGTTTTGATCGGGGACAAATGACCAGCCAGCAAAGCTCGCATATGCCAAGCCGGCATCGAAATATCGCTCAATCGGCGCATAGGCGATGTAAGTGCCAAAAATATTGGTGGCGAGAAAGCCGACGGCGCCGGTCATTTCCGAACCTTCACAGAGCTCACCGCCGAATTGCGTCACCGGATCGTTGGCAAAGACGGAACAATTGCTCGAAAAGGTTTGGCTGATCAAAAGCGGCACGGGTTTGCCACTCGCTTCATTTGGAATAGCGATCACAACTGGAAACTGGCGCGCCGTGTCGCCTTCGCCAATGGTCAGCTCGAGCTCCTCAAGTGTACCGCGGCCGCCGAGATAATTTGCGTCAACGACCCGGCGTTCACCGACGCTAACAGGCAGGTTTGCCGGCCACGGGCCATAAAGTTCTGCCGCGAGTGTCGCACGTGTCGCCGCCGCATCGAACGGCAAGCTAATATCGGGAAAAGCCACCGGCTTGTTGTCAGTGTCCAGGCTCGCATAATTGAGGCCAAGCATGGTGCAGGCCGACATGCCGGCAATCACAATACCGCCGACGATTAAGCGGGCGATCCACTTCAATACGCTTAAAATCATGCCATCAGCCTTTCTTTGGCGTCGCTCTCGGATTACCGGGCCCACATAGGATGGCAAGCGCCGATATCGCGAAGCCACTTCACGTGTGCGCGATGTGAGATATAAAGCCGTATGAACTTGCTGTTTCGACTGATCCTGATGGCCTTTCTCGGCGCCGTCCTCGGCGCGCTTTCGGCGTTGTGGTTTGGCGGCTTGATCTCCGGGGCTCCAAACATCAGCAAAGGCGTCGACGTCAATGGATGGAGCAGCGACTGGGCGATCGGATCTGAAAACGCCAATCCTTATGTCCGCGCCCGCGTCGCCAGAAATGGTCTTTTTGCGCTCCGCAAAGAGGAAGCGGTTTACTTTGTTGCGACCACGGACGATGACGGCGCCCGTCTCGTAGAGACCTGCACCTATCGCGTCAGCGGCGGGCCGTTTCCGGCAGCATGGTGGTCGATCACGCTTTACGATGGCGACAGTCGCTTGCCGATGAACACTGACCAGCGTCTCTCCTTTGACCAAACCCAAGCCGCCGGGAAGTTCCAATCGCCAAACCAAGATTGGCAATTCCAGGTCTCTGCCAGTGCGCCGGAAACTGCTGCCATGCCATGGGTCTCGAGCCGATCAGCCGGCACGTTCGATTTAACGCTCCGCCTTTATCAGCCGAGCGCTGCATTGCTCTCAGCGCCCAATGACGTCCTCAGACCGCCCCGTATTGAACGGGTGACGTGCGGCCCAGGAGCAACCTGATGCGCACACTTCTTAGTCTCCTCGTACTCCTCGCTAGTGCCGCTGCCGCGCATTTTTGGGTGCTGACCCAGATCCCGAGCTTTGTCATGAGCAAAGCCCATCAGGCGTTAGAAAGCCAATATGTTCCGGTCCATCAATGGGTACAGTCGCCGCGACAAACGCCGCAGACGCAACAAATTGTCCGCCCCTCGCCGGATTTGGCCTATGCCATTTGCCGGTTTGATACGATAGATGGACCGGTCGCGATTTCGGCTCCGATCGGCAATGGATATGGATCGCTCTCGATTTTTAACGGTCAAACTGACAATGTATTTGTTGGTGATTTAAGCCCTGGCAGCACGTTTGAGCGTGTGGTGGTCAGTCCAAAAGGCGCTGCCGGCGATGTCGAGCTTAGTGGCCGCGGCGTCGCTCTGATCCGCCGGTTGGCGCCCACTCGAGAAGACTATGACCGGGCTGCAGCCTTGGTCGATGGCGCAATCTGTGGCCCGCTCTAAAGCTCGCCTATTCAGCGGCAACAGAGTCGGCTTCTCGCTGCGCTTTTAGGCGCGCAGCTTTGACTTCAACCTGCTCAACAATCCGCTCGATCATATCAGCATTCGACAATTTATGATCCGGCTTGCCGGACACATACATCATGCCGCTTTCCTTGCCGCCGCCCGTAAAGCCGAGATCCGTCATTGCGGCCTCTCCCGGCCCGTTGACCACACAGCCAATAATCGACAGCGTGATCGGCTCTGAAATATGAGCCAAGCGATCCTCTAAAGTCTTCACCGTGGTGATCACATCAAAGCCTTGCCGCGAACAACTCGGGCAAGAAATGATGTTCACACCGCGGGTCCGAAGCCCCAAGGATTTGAGCATATCAAAGCCAACTTTGACCTCTTCGACGGGATCATCAGAGAGCGACACCCGGATCGTGTCGCCAATGCCCATCCATAGTAAATTTCCCATACCAATTGAGGATTTCACCGTGCCGATCCGGCGCCCGCCCGCTTCGGTTATGCCCAAATGGAGCGGTGCATCGGTGGCCTCCGCCAATTGCTGATAGGCAGCAACAGCGAGAAACATGTCTGAGGCTTTGACGCTGATCTTATAGTCATGAAAGCCAAGATCATCGAGGATGCGGGCGTGATCGAGCGCACTTTCGACCATCGCATCAGGACAGGGCTCACCATATTTCTCCAGTAGATGACGCTCCAGCGAGCCGCCATTGACGCCAATCCGAATGGAGCAGCCATTATTCTTCGCCGCGCTGACCACTTCTTTGACGCGGTCCGGTGCGCCAATATTACCTGGATTAATCCGCAAACAAGCCGCCCCCGCCTCAGCCGCTTCGATGCCGCGCTTATAGTGAAAGTGAATGTCCGCAACCAGCGGCACAGGCGACCCCTTTGTGATCGCTGAAAACGCCGCGGTTGAATCCTCGTCTGGACAAGACACGCGGACAATGTCGGCGCCAGCGTCCGCCGCACGTTGGATCTGATCGAGTGTCGCCGCCACATCTGGGGTCGGGGTATTGGTCATGGTCTGCACTGAAATCGGCGCATCGCCGCCCACCAAAACGCTGCCAACATGGATCTGGCGAGAGACGCGCCGGGCAATATTTCGCCAGGGCCGGATCGGATTATGAGTCATGCCTTCGCCACCTTATGCGACCTCTTTCTGCCATGTGGGCTGAGACAGCGCGAACGTAAAGCCCCCTTAATGCCGCAAAATTTGCAATAAATTCACTCGACCCTGTCAACTTGTCTGCAACTGCGGTCTGCTATGGCCGAGTTTGGGATTTGTGAACGGACGGAGTGCGCGATGCGACAAGTACCCATTCCAGGTGTATTCGCCCCCATCTGGTGGAAAAAAATGCGCGCCTTTTCTGAGGATAAGCGCGGCATTGCGGCAGTCGAATTCGCGCTGATCGCAACGCCCTTTTTCTTTCTCATCTTCGGCTTGCTCGAGATTTGCGTGATTTTTATCATGTCGTCCATCTTGGAGCACGCAAGCGGCGAAGCTTCACGGCAAATTCGCACGGGTCAATTCCAAGCGCTGAATGGTGGTTCACCGACCCAAACCGATTTTGAAAACCTGATTTGCCCTGAATTGTTTGGCTTGCTCGACTGCAATGGACTCGAAATTGATGTGCAAACCTTCTCTGATTTCTCAGGCGCGCCCAATTCGTCGCCGCCGGTTGATGGGTCAGGAGATTTTGACAATACCGGCTTCGGATTCGACCCTGGCGGTCAAAACGACATTGTCGTCGTCCGAGTCTTTTACCAGTGGGACCTCATTATTCCGGGTCTCAGCAAGCCACTGGAGAATATCAACGGCAATAAGCGCCTTTTACAAGCCACGATCGCGTTCCGCAATGAACCGTTCTGATTTAGACACAAGATTGGGGATGGGAGTTTCATCATGATTTCGAAACTGATCCGCGCGCGGCGCCGATTCTCAAACGCCAATGACGGCATTTCAGCTGTCGAATTTGCCCTGATCGCACCGCTCATGGCGATCATTTATTGCGGCAGTATTGAGCTCTCTTTCATGATGACGCTGGATCGCAAAGTCACGGCGGCGACGGCCACTTTGGGTGATCTCACTGCCCGCGCATCAGCCATCGACAATGATGATTTGAGCGATATTTTCCAAGCCACGCGCATGGTCATTCAACCGAATGATATCACCCGCGCGCACATGCGTGTCACCAGTTTGGAAGACAGTGGCACTGCAACTCAGCCTGAGGTCGCGTGGAGTGACAAATGCGGCACGGCCTTTTCGGACCTTGTCGCGGGCGCCACGGTCACCATTCCGGATAATTTGATCCCGTCCGGCGGCACCTTGATCATGGCCGAAATTGAGTACCCTTATAATTCACCGATTGGGTTCATGTTTCCCAATGAAAAGCCGCTAACAGATACGTTTTATCTACGACCGCGCCGTGTGGACGCGATCTCACGCGACACCACTGGCGGCTCCACTTCTTGCGGCGCGTTCACGCCACCAGTCCCTTAGGCTCTCGGCGAAGTTTTCATATGCTCGGGTGTTTTGTCGGCTTCGACAAAAAAGGCCACGCCGATCAGGCCAGCCAAGAATAACAAGGACACGCCCGAAAAACCGATCCGCTGATCATCAAATGCGGTGGTCATAATGCTCACGACCAGCGGGCCGATCCACACGGTGACGCTGGCAGCCATCGCATAGAACCCGAAAAACTCACCAATTCGATCGGGCGGCGCGATATGGACAAGCATATATCGACTGGAAGAGATGCAGGCGACGATCGAGATGGCGACCGGAATGATTAATAGGAAATAAACCACGTCAGACAGGCGTGTGAATAAGCCGCTGCCGAAGCCATTCCAGACCTCATGACCGGATGGGATCAAACCGAACAGCAATGCGTCCGGCGTGATCGAGACTTGCAAAAAGAGCAGGATCAAAATTGCGCTCAACTCCATGACCAAAGCACGTTTGGGACCAAACGCGCCGTCTAGCCAGCCGCCGACAAATCCGCCTATTGCGCCGATTAAAGAGCCCGCGATGCCGTAGATCATGACTTCCGTCAGGCTCCACCCCAAAACGCCCGCGACATAGACACCGCCCATTGTGAGCAGCACGGCGATACCGTCTGCATAAATCATGCGCGCCAGTAGAAATTTCATCACATTTGGCGATTCACGAAACTTTTCGATGATGAATCGGGTCGCATTAATTGGCCCAGACCAAAGATAATTCAGGACAGGCGGTGTCCCCCAAAGCTTGAAGTTTGGCGGTGTGAACGTCTCGACCGCCCCTTTTCGCCAACTCCTGAGACTGCCAAGTTTGTCGGGCATGAAGAGGAAAAAGGGGATGATGAAGACACTCAACCAAATCGCCACAATCGGACCAGAAAGTGGACCGATCCCACCAGGCCGCGCTTCTACCCAGGGGCTAAAATTCGACGCCAGAATCAGACCAACCAAAACGATGACGCCAGCGATATTTCCAGCCGCTAGGCCCAACCCTGAAATCATCGGAAGCGCGCTTGGTTCCCCGGCCGCCGGCAATAGTGCGTTATGCAGGAGTTCCGAAATCGTGTAGCAACAATAGGCGGTCGCTAGCAAAACCATTCCGATTGGAATGGCGCCTGGCGTATCAGGCAAGATGAAACCCAGGCCGGCCGAGCATGCGACAATAGCCGCGAGCACGGCCAGAATGAAGAGTTTCTTACGCCCGCCTTTATCGACGATCACCCCAAGAACCGGTGCAAGCACTGCCATGATCAATCCCGCGGCAGCGATCGTATTGGCGACAACTGTTTGTCCTTCTGCACCGCCGCCCACCACGTACTGGGCGAAGTAGGGGGTAAAAACATAAATGACGATGACATTGTAATAGGGGTTGCGAGCCCATTCGAAGATTGCCCAAGCCAGGCCCTTTATGCCAAATGCGCCTCCGGTGGCGGGTTCCGTTTCCGTCGTCACCTCAGCTGGCGCATAGCTCATCAATGATCTCCCATGCGCATTATCACCGCGCTTTTTTCAACCCTGAAACATTCTGTCACACATTGAAAGGGTGAAAGCTGCGGCTTCGCGCTGCGACATAGACTGCGCTTGACGTCGCAAATGATGGAGATAAAGACAGGCGAAACAATTTCGGAGTCGACCATGGCAGCAAGCGACTATACGCGCGGCGAAATGAATGTGGATGCACAGAAAAGCATGTATGAAGGCACGATGCGGGCCGGCGCCTGGGGCGCCTTGATTACATTGCTGATGATTGGTTACACGACGTTCACGCTGTCAATTGGCATGTCGTGGCTGATCGCTCTCGTCTTGTGCGCCGGTGGCGGCATTGTCATCGGCCTGGGCATGGGCTGGGGCGGCGCCTGGGTCGCAACCATGATTGGCCTCTCGGGACTGGCGCTCTTTGTCCAATTGCTCATCGCCCTGTTCCAGCTCGCGCTGTAAGCGCACGGAACTTTCATAGATACGAAAAAGCGGCTGATCTCTCAGCCGCTTTTTTCATGGCCCGCGCTCTGGTGCGAATCGCTGAACCTCCCTACTTTCATCACCATGCCCGATAGCGCTTCTCTTCCTCAGCGTCCTATTATTCGCCAATTGCCGCCAGACGCCGTCAATCGGATTGCTGCGGGCGAAGTGATTGAGCGGCCCGCAGCAGCGATTAAAGAACTGGTTGAAAACGCTTTAGATGCTGGTGCCCGCGCGGTGCGCGTGTCGATTGAGGACGGCGGCCTAAAGCGATTAATTGTCGAAGATGATGGCTGCGGCATGAACGGCGCTGATATGCGTCTCGCTCTAGAACGTCATGCGACGTCAAAGCTAAGTCCCGGCGATGATGGCCGGATCGACTTGCTCAACATCCATACAATGGGCTTTCGCGGCGAAGCGCTGCCGTCAATTGGCTCGGTTAGCCGAATGACGCTGACCTCGCGCGCGGACGGTGAAGAGGCCGCAGAGATTTACGTCGAAGCGGGCCGAATCGAAGGACCGAAGCCTACGGCCTTTGCTGGCACCGGTCTTACCGGCACACGGATCGAAGTCCGCGACTTGTTTCACGCGACACCGGCCCGGCTCAAATTCATGAAGTCCGAACGCTCAGAAACACTCGCCATCACCGATACGCTAAAACGTTTGGCTATGGCCCGCGCAGATGTTGCATTTTCGCTCGAGAGCAATGGACGCAGCATTTTTCGATATGCCGCCCACCCAGATACGCCTGACGGCCGTCTGGCGCGTCTTGGCGCGATTATGGGCCGGGACTTTCGCGAGAATGCTCTGACCATTGATGCTGATCGCGAAGGCGTGGCGCTCACCGGATTTGCCGGCTTGCCAACGCTCAATCGCGGCAATGCGCAGCGGCAATATCTTTTCGTCAATGGCCGCCCGGTGAAAGACCGGATGCTCAACGGCGTCATCCGCGCCGCTTACCAAGACTTCTTGGCTCGCGACCGCCACCCTATGGCGGCGCTATTTGTCGACTTGGACCCAGAATATGTCGATGTGAACGTGCACCCCGCCAAGACCGAAGTGCGGTTTCGCGATGCGGGTAATGTCCGCGGCCTGATCATTGGCGCGCTGCGCCATGCTTTGGCGGCGGCGGGGCACCGGGCAAGCACGACCGTAGCGGCGCAAGCGCTCGGCAAAATCCAAGCTGAGCCGGTTCAAGCCGACGTCTTTCGGCCCTCAACACTCTGGGCAGATCGCCGGGCGCCGTCCGGCGCCCCGATCGCGGCCCCCCTAATGCAAGCCTCGCCGCAAGTCGCGCGCTTTGAGAGCCCAAGCCCGGCGCCATATGATGGCAATATGTCGGCACGGGTTGAGCCGATTGAACCCCAACCCGCCGCTGATCATCCCCTCGGCGCAGCGCGGGCGCAATTACATGAAACCTATATCGTGGCGCAGACCGAAGATGGGATCGTGATTGTCGACCAACATGCGGCGCATGAACGGCTCGTCTATGAAGATATGAAGCGCCAAATGGAAATTGGCGGGGTCAAACGTCAAGCGCTGCTTATTCCAGATATTGTCGAGCTGACAGAGGATGAAGCGAACCGCGTGCTCGCCCGCGCCAACGAACTGGCCGACCTTGGCCTCGAGATTGAGCCGTTTGGCGTCGGCGCCGTTTGCGTCCGCGCGACGCCGGCTTTGTTTGGCGAAATGGATACACGCGGCTTGATTCAAGACCTGGCCGATGACTTCGCCGAATATGATGCCGGGCTCGCTTTGAAAGAGCAATTTGAAGAGGTCATGGGCAATATGGCTTGCCGTGGATCTGTGCGCGCCGGGCGGCGACTGACGGGCGATGAAATGAACGCGCTTTTGCGCCAGATGGAAGCCACGCCGCATTCCGGACAATGCAATCATGGCCGCCCGACTTATGTGGAGTTGAAACTGGCAGACATTGAGCGTCTCTTCGGACGCCGCTAACCTACTGCGATAAATAACTAAAAATCAACTTATGCGAGCATAAATGCCGCATGCTTAAGGCCAGTATCGCCTCGCGCGCGCAACGAAAACATGAGTTTTTCATTGCTCTGATTGCTCTCCTTATCTTAGGCGGAGTGCAACTCCTATTCCTTGGATTGGACGTTTATCTTGATCTGCCGGATATGTTTGTTCTGGCTGTCTCGTGTGTCGGGTTTACGCTTATGGCCCTCTGCGTCCTTTTGCTCGCCCGGACAGAAAAAAGCGCCGAACGCGCCGATGCGATTGCCGAATCTCAACTCAGTCATTTGGCCGACTTCGCCACAGATCTTTTCTGGGAAACCGATTTAGAGGGCTATGTCACCATCGCGGGCGGGCGCCTGCTCAGGGTTTTAAGCCCGAATACGCAAGACATTGTCGGCCGTCATTATTTGGACGTGATCAAACTCGATGGCACAGAGATGGATAAAATGCTCTCTGCCCTTCAACAGGTCAAACCCTATTCGGATATTCTCTCCATCTTACGCGACCCGAACGGCAAGCGGTATTATATTTCGCTGTCCGCAACCCCACGCTTTAACACCGATGGCGATGTCATCGGATATCTTGGGGTCGGCACCAATGTAACGAAAAGGATCGAAGCGCAAAGCCGGCTCCGCCACATGGCCGAGCATGACATGTTGACGGGCCTGTCCAATCGCTACGCTTTCCAAAATCGAATCGATAAAAGCGTGGGCGCTAGCGAAGAAGACAGCAACGTCGCTCTGCTCGCTATCGACATTGATCATTTCAAGACAATCAATGACACCTATGGGCACCAGGCCGGCGACGCGCTCCTGAACCTGGTCGCCAAACGCATCCAAAAGACCATTCGCGGGGATGATTGGGCCGCCCGGCTCGGCGGCGATGAATTCGTCGTGGTGACCCGCAACATTCCAAACCCGGTCGACGCTTGTTTAATGGCTGCCCGCCTCGTCACCGCGTTGTCGCGGCCATATCAGATTGGCGGCATTGAATTGAAATGCACGGCCTCAGTTGGGGTCGCTTGCGCACCGTTGCACGCCGAATCCTCGCAGACTTTGATGAAGTGTGCCGACCTCGCCCTTTACGCCGCCAAAGGCGATGGGCGAAGTTGTTATCGCTTGTTTGACACACCGGCGATGCACGCACCGCAGATCAACTAAACCGTCAGCCGAGGCTCGCGCAGAAGCGCTGGATCCGCGCCATCGCATCCTCCAAAGCTTCGGTCGAAGTCGCGTATGAGATCCGAAATGCCGGTGAGAGCCCAAACGCTTCGCCCATGACCACGGCAACTTTTTCCTGCTCGAGCAATTCTGACGCAAAATCGGTGTCAGTCTCAATGCGCTTTCCGGAAGGCGCCGTTTTGCCGATGGCGCCGGCACAAGACGGATAGACATAGAAGGCCCCCTCGGGCGTCGCGCAGGTCAATCCGTCGGCTTTGTTCAGCTCGGCGACGACCATGTCGCGGCGCTGCTTGAACACGTCATTGCGCGCGGCCAAGAAACTATGATCTCCGTTCAGCGCTGCGATCGCTGCATATTGCGAGATGGAGCTTGGATTAGACGTAGTTTGGCTGATCACTTTACGCATCGTTTTGATCAAAGCCTCAGGCCCGGCCGCAAAACCAATCCGCCAGCCCGTCATCGCATAGGCTTTAGATACGCCATTCATGGTGAGGGTGCGCTCATATAGATCCGGAACGACTTGCGCGATCGTGCGATATTCAAATCCGTCATAGACCAGATGCTCATACATATCATCGGTCAGAACCCACACTTGCGGATGGCGCAACAAAACCTCGCCCAGTGCCAGAAGCTCATCACCAGTATAAGCAGCGCCGGTCGGATTGGACGGCGAGTTCAGCACCAACCACTTTGTCCGCGGCGTGATCGCAGCTTCGAGGGCGTCTGGCGTCAGCTTATATTTCGCGTTCGGACCACATGAGACAATTACCGGTGTACCGCCGCAAAGCTTCGCCATTTCAGGATAGCTGACCCAATATGGCGCCGGGATAATAACTTCGTCGCCCTCATTTAATGTCGAGACGAAGGCATTATAGATGACCGGTTTACCGCCGGGCGCGACATGAACCTGGCTCGGCGTATAGGTCAGATCATTATCGCGTTTAAATTTCGCGCAGATCGCGTCTTTCAATGCCGGCAATCCATCCGCTGGCGTATATTTGGTTTTGCCGTCATGGATCGCTTGGATGGCCGCTTCTTTGATATGGTCGGGCGTATCAAAGTCAGGCTCGCCCGCGCCGAGGCCAATCACATTCTCGCCCGCCGCTTTCAGCTCAGCCGCCTTTGTGGTGACCGCAATGGTCGCGGACGGGGCAACTCGATTGACTGCATCACTTAAGAAAGACTGGCTCGCCATGGCTTCAAACTCCTGATTGAGAGCGCCCATGTACGCCGCAAATTGACGCTGCGCAAGCGACCAAATCGATAAGCCAATTGATGAAATTACAACTTTCTACGTAGCGTTGTTGATAGAGTTTTCGCGTATGTTCCATCAAATTGGTCCAGGGACGAAGCAATGTGGTTTTCACGCGGAACGAGTTCTGATTTGTATCAGCGAGCCATCGATCAGTTCATGATCGATGTTCGCTTTTATTTTGGTGAAATGCGCACTTTCTTTGTCGATCTAACACTGGAAGAACGCTTGCTTGCGCTCTGCGCCTTCATTTGCGTTCTGATCTATATCATTGTCGCCCGCGCGCGCCGGAAATACAATCCGGGCAGCCTCAGCCGCCAATTTGCGACCGCTGTTTTAGTGCTGTGCGCTGTGTTTCTCGGCGGCGGTATCTTATTCGGCGCGGAACCGGGCTCATGGGGCGGTATTTTTGCGGTCTAGGCTTTCGCGCCATGACCCCCTAAATAGCGTGCATGCCTGACTCGCCTGTCCCTACGGCCCGCAAACGTGGGGTCGATGTCATCAAAGACAATCTTTCCCGTCTGCCCAAAAAGCCGGGCGTGTATCGTATGTTTGGCGAAGACGATACCGTGCTCTACGTTGGCAAAGCCAAAAGCCTGCACGCAAGGGTGTCATCCTATACCCGAATTGGTGGCCATACGCAGCGCATTGCAGCGATGATTATGGCCACGGCCCGTATGGAATTTGTGGTCACCGAAACAGAGACCGAAGCGCTGCTGCTGGAAGCCAGTTTGATTAAGTCGCTGAAGCCCCGGTTTAATATCCTGCTACGGGACGATAAATCATTTCCCTACATTCTGATCCGGCGCGATCACGACGCCCCGCAAGTGCTGAAATATCGCGGATCGAAGCAAGACCGGGGAGACTATTTCGGGCCTTTCGCCAGCGCCAATGCGGTCACCCGCACGATTGATACGCTGCAAAAAGCCTTCTTATTGCGGACCTGCGAAGACAGCGTGTTCTCAACTCGCCAGCGGCCTTGCATGCTGCATCAGATAAAACGCTGCTCCGCCCCTTGCGTCGATCTGGTCTCGCCTGAGGATTACCGCGAACTCTCCGATCAAGCCGCCGATTTTTTGCGCGGCAAAGCCACCGATCTTCAATCGAATCTCGCCGAGCAAATGGAAGCCGCAGCAGAGGATATGGAATTTGAACGCGCCGCCAGTTTGCGCGATCGCATTCGCGCCCTGGCGCATGTGCGGGCGCAGCAAGACATCAATCCGGACGGGTTGGAGGAAGCCGACATCTTCTCGATCGCCATGGAAGGCGGCCTCTCTGCTGTGCAAGTCTTCTTCATTCGCGCCGGTCAAAACTGGGGGGCGAGCATCCACTTTCCGCGCCATGAAAAAGGCGAAGGAGAGACAGAGATTTTAGCCGCCTTCTTAGTTCAGTTTTACGACAAACGCCCGCCGCCAAAGCTTATTCTCACCAATCATACACCGAGCGACGCGGCCCTGATTGGCGAGGCGCTCGCGCTAAAAGGCGATCGCAAAATCGAAATCCGCACGCCGCAACGCGGTGACAAACGCGGCCTCGTCGAACAAGCCAGCCGCAATGCAGCCGAAGCCCTCAGCCGCAAACTCGCCGAAAGCGCCAGCCAAGCGCGCCTTCTTAAAGAAGTAGCGAAAGCCTTCGATCTCGAAGAGCCGCCCGAGCGCATCGAGGTCTATGATAACTCGCATATCCAAGGCTCAAACATGGTCGGCGGCATGGTCGTGGCCGGGTCGGACGGGTTTGACAAAGGCCAATATCGAAAATTCAACATCAAGGATAAAAGCCTCGAGCCAGGCGATGATTATGGGATGATGCGCGAAGTGATGCGCCGCCGCTTTTCACGCGCTTTAAAGGAGCGCGAAGAAAGCGGTCCATCGACTTGGCCAGATTTGGTTTTGATTGATGGTGGCCTCGGCCAATTGAGCAGTGTGATCGAAGCGCTCAGCGAGCTCGGGTTGTCGCCGAGCGACGTCAATTTGGTCTCAATTGCCAAAGGCGTCGAACGCAATGCGGGCCGCGAACAATTCTTCCAACCCGGAAGAGCGCCGTTCCGATTGCCAGAGAATGCTCCGGTTTTGTATTATCTTCAACGCCTGCGCGATGAAGCTCACCGCTGGGCCATTGGCGCGCACCGCGCCAAACGTAGCGCCGATATCAAAAAGAACCCGCTCGACGAGATTGAAGGCATTGGCCCCAGCCGCAAGAAAGCGCTGTTGCAATATTTCGGATCCGCGAAAGGCGTCGCGCGCGCTAAATTAGCAGATTTGAAAGCCGTCGACGGCGTCTCAGCGGCATTAGCAGAGCGCATTTATGGCCACTTCAATAGCGGTTAGCGATTTGCGCCTGGTACCCATTTAACATCATCTGCGCCATTCGAATTGGCGACGCGCCCGGCCACGAACAACCAGTCAGAGAGACGATTGGCATAGGCCAACGCTTCAGCACTGACAATTTCACCCTCCAGTGAAGCGAGCTCGGCAACTTCGCGCTCAGCCCGTCGGCTCAAGGTTCGGGCGACATGCAAATAGGCCGCGAGCGCGCTACCGCCGGGCAGAATGAAACTGTCTAGAGGCGGAATATCGACATTCATCGCATCTATCTCTGTCTCTAAACGCTCCACTTGCGCTTTGACGATCCGCAGCGGCTCCCATTCGAGTGTCTTGCCACGGTCTGGCGTTGCCAGGTCAGCGCCAAGGTCAAACAAGTCGTTCTGAATGCGCCGTAGAGCCGCCAACATGTCGCCCTCAGCTTCCAGTGCGGCGACACCAAGCGCGGCATTGGTCTCATCGACGGTGCCATAAGCAACAACGCGGGGGTGCCATTTGTCGACAGGTTCTCCGGTTGAAAGTCGTGTTTTACCGCGATCGCCGGTACGCGTGTAGATTTTGTCAATCTTGACCATTGGTCGGCTCAGAACAGTTTGATTGAGCCAAGCACAATGCCGAGCAAGACCAGGATTCCGATCACCGCAGCCTGAACCATGACCCGCATCCGCATCAATTGATTAGATCGACTGCGCTGGCCCTCGTCCGTTCGGGTCAGATTGATCATCCCCATGGCTAAAATCACGACCAGCGCGGCGATGCCAATGTAGAGGCCAATAGTAAGGGCTGAAGCCATGTCTCGCGTCTTTCTCAACTGTCCTAGAAAGAGATAGGGCGTTTGCCTCGGTTCGACCATGGGTCAGGCAGCCGCGGCTAGTATTCGTAGGTTTCCACCTTATCGACGCGGATCGTATAAGCCGCATCGGCGAGTTCCGATTCCTGGGTCTGGGTATACATCGTGCCTTCAATCCACACCGCTTGGGCCAGATCGCGCAGTCGGATAGGCTCGTCGGTGATTGCGAACACCGTTTGGTTGGGCGGCGGCGGCGGTGCATGTAGGCACGCGCCGTAATAAGGCACCAGCAGGAATTCAGTGATTTCCGCATTGGCGCCAAACTCAAATGGCACGGTATAGCCTGGAATTCGGATCTTGAGCTCGTTGAGTTCTTTGACCGTATTGAACGTGCCGATCTGGATCATTTGATCCGCCGCCGAACCTTCTGCGACTGGCCCACCAGAATAGAGCATCGCCATTTGCTGTTGATAAAGCTGCGCCAGCCGCTCTTCTTCGCCTTCCGGCATCAATTCTTCCCAGCCAATCTCGCGCACGCCGCTGGCGGCGCGGGCATTGGCCTCAGCGCCTGCAGCGGCCAAGCGATTTGAGCTTTGAGCATCGCCCTCAGGTTCTGGGATTCGGTCGCCGACCTGCGGTTCCGTTTTGGTTGCGGCTGTCACGTCCGCCGCTTGAGCGCTCGCGCTCGTGCGGTCCGAAGACGTGGCTTGGCCGCACGCCACCAAGGCGCCGATCGCGAATGTCGTGACTAAGAGGTGTCTCATCATACTTTCTAATTAAGACCGAAACCGCGCTCCGGCTAGAGGCCTATCACGCTTGTGATCAGACTTTCACCGTCAGTCCGTCAGCCAAGGACCGCCTTAGCGCCGTTAAAGCCGGCCATATGCCAAGGATGAAGGCCGCAAGTGTCACCACGCCAATCGTATACAAATCGACCAGCCCAACCCCGGTCCCGATAAGGGCGACACCATATTGCGCAGCGAGAATTGGTGCCGCGATCGCAAAGATGAGCTGGATCAGCACGGCCCCCAAGACGGCGCCGATAAAGCCCAAGACCGCAGCTTCGATCACCAAGAGTGCAAAGATGTGCACCGGCCGGGCGCCAGTGGCGCGAAGGATCGACATTTCGCGGCGGCGTTCATTCAAACTCGTCAAAATGCTGGTCAGAATCGAGACCAAGCCAACCACGATTACAAAGGCTGACACTGCAAGTAGGACACGTTCTGCGGTGCCCATCACTTGCCATAGCTCGGCCAAGGCTTGTCCGGGAATAATGGCCAGCAAAGGCTCAGACATATTGGTGTTGAGGTCACGCCGCGTGCGCAGCACAGTGGCGCGATTTTTAAGGCCCACGAAGATCGCCGTCACGGTGCGCGGCGTCAGGTCAAAGCCGCGAATCGTGTCCTCAGTTATCGAATCCGCGAGTGGATTGCGAGCGCCGGTTTCCCAGCCAACATGTATAGCCGTGATCGCCTCTAAAGAGACGTGAATGGTTTGATCGACCGGCGTCCCGGTTGGCTTCAATATGCCAGCGACGCGAAACGGCCGATTGTCATGATCACTTAAACCGCCAGCGCCGAGGCCGTGTGTTAAGATAAGCGGCGTGCCCATCTCATAGCCGAGCTGTTTGGCGATGTCGGCGCCAATCACGGCATCGAACAAATCATCGAAACGCTCACCTGCGGCGAAACTTAGCGCTTGCTTTTGGCCATATTTATAGTGATCGAAATAGTCAGAACTTGTGCCCAAGACCCGATAACCGCGATGGCTGTCGCCTAAGGAAATCGGCACCGCCCAGGCAATATCATCGCGGGCCGCAATCTCTTCATACGTGCCCCAAGAAATTTCGGCCGTCGCATTGCCGAGCCGAAACACCGAATAAAGCAAGAGGTTGATTTGCCCAGATGGGGCGCCAACAATCAATTCAGTGCCCGAGATCGTATTGTCAAAGCCATCCTTGGCCGCGTTGCGGGCTTTCTCGACGCCGAGAAACAGGGCCACAGAGAGCGCAATCGCAATCACAGTCAGCAAGGCTGAGACTTTGCGGTTGAGCAAACTGCGCCAAGCCAAGCCAAAGATCGAAACACCCATTAGGCCGCGACTCCAGCAATCGCCGCGCGATTGATTTTCGCAAGATCGACAGCCCGATCAAAGAGCGGCGCGAGGGCGCCATCATGACTGACAAAGAGCAAAGCGGCGCCAGTTTTTTGGGCTTCCTCGCTGAGCAATTCAATGAACCGGTCACGGCTATCGGCATCGAGTGCGGAGGTCGGCTCATCGGCAATGATCAGCGATGGATTGCCGATCAGAGCCCGTGCCGCAGCGACGCGCTGTTGCTGCCCGACAGAGAGTTCTGTAACGGTCCGATTGAGCAGCCCCTCATCCTTGAGCCCCAATCGTTTCAGCAAGCGTAAGGCTTCCGCTTCAGCCCCGCCTGCCGCCTTGGCCTCCGCCAATCGTCTACGCGAAAAACGGCACGGCAGAACCACGTTTTGAACCACAGAGAGATACGGCACCAAATTGAACATTTGGAAGATGACGCCCAAATGGTCCGCACGGACGCGGTCTCGTTGACTGCCAGACAGCATTGTCATGTCTTGATCCAGGACCTGAATTTGCCCATGCTGTGTTTCCAGCACGCCGGCAATCAGACCCAGAAGCGTCGATTTGCCGGACCCGCTCGGGCCGCGCAGAAAGAGACGTTCCCCCGTGTCGAGCGTAAGAGACTCTATGTCCAAAATCGCAGGCTGCCCGGCCCATGCGAACCGCAGGCCCGAGACGGAAACGACGGCTAACGGCATTTATTTTAGATCCACCCGTGTCGTCCCTGCCGTCAATGTGCTCGCGGTCTGACCCGTTTCTGTCAGCACCACGGCTTTGACCTCTTCGAAGCCCGCAAACGTTTCAAAGCCGGTGACAACCAACGCTTCTAAATCGTCCATTGCAGCGCAGCTATAGACCATATCGATCATCATATTGCCGTGATCTCCAACGGGCCGGATACTCGCACTGGCGCTCTCCCGCGTACAGTCGCCGCCTTCAAGCGCGATCACTGTATCGGTGTAAGCGGCGGGATCCTCGATCGTCCGTAGAGTTTCATCCAGGCCAAAATTTGCCAGAGCGCCCTCAAGACTAATGCTGACCTGCGACCCCTCGAGGCTCACCGCCAATTCCGACAGGCCGTGCACGTGCGCTTCGCCGCCAGCGTGGTCATGATCATCATGATCTTCGTGGTCGTGGGTCTCATGGTCATGATCTGCGTGATCATCATGGTCTTCATGATCATGCTCATCCTCAGTGCCATGATCGTGTTCGTCTTCATGGTCGTGCGCCTCATCTTCGACGACCTCGACCACGTCCGCTTCAGCCGCGACTGTTTCAACCGCGGCAGGTTCGACCTCAACAGCGACGTCTTCAGGCATAGGCGGCGGTGTTTCAGCGACCAGGTCTTCGGTCGCTTCACTGGCCGGTTGGCAGGCGCCGAGCGCGAGAAAACTCACGGCAACGAGAAGAGAAGGACGCAGCATTGGATACTCCAGCTTTTGTTTGACAGCGCGAGGTGCCGAGACTACCTCGCCCGGATACAATTGAGATACTATAACACTTTTCCTCACGCTATAGGACAATCTGGCAATCCGCCATCGCGAATTTTTCAATGTTTGAAGCTCTGCAAGCCCCTCTCTTTTTCGGACTGATCGCCGCGTTTGTGACGACGCTGGGCTTGCTCGCTGTCTCCTTGCGCAGCGATTGGAGTTTGAAATATGCCAACTTGTTTGGCCTTGCCGCGGCCGGGATGCTGACGGCACTGATCTTTTTGCACATTGTTCCAGAGGCTTTCGCGCTCAGTCGATTGGCGCCGGTGTGGCTTACGGTGGGGTTTTTCTCCGGCCTGTTCCTCGACTATTTCATCAAAGCAGCGTTTCCAGAGCGCGAAGCGTCGACTTTGCCAAGCGACGCCATCACCCCGATCCTGGCTATAGCCTGTCACTCTTTTATCGATGGCATTGTTTATGCCGTAACCTTTGCCGCGAGCTTTTCATCCGGCGTCTTGGCCGCCATCGGATTGATTTTACACGAGTTTCCTGAAGGCGTGATTGCCTTTGCCATTCTGCGCCGGCATGGCGTTTCGAACCGATCTGCGTTCTTCTGGGCCTTCCTGGCCGCCGCCGCGACAACGCCATTTGGCGTTCTGGTGTCAGGACCGTTCATGTTTGGCCTCGGCACTGAAGCACTGGGCGGGCTGTTTGCGCTGTCAGCCGGTTTGCTCCTCTTTGTCGCCACCGGACCGCTCATGGCGCCGCTGAAAGAAGTCGCTCCAACCAGAGGATTTATCGCCCTGGTGAGCGGGGTCGCCATTGCGGTTGTCTTGTTGAACCTGCCTTTTGTCAGCCATGACCATGATCATGACCATCCAGGAATCGTCGCCCATGATCATGAAGGCCACGGGCATGATGATCACGACCATGCGGGCCATCACGGCCCACGCATGAAGTAAATAATATGCATTGGCTTCGGGTCATTCTCATCGCGCTTGCCGTGGCGACGTCAGGCTTCGGCCTCGCCAATGCCCACCCTGAGGATGAATTTTGCACCGGCGATGGCGGTCTGGATCCAGCGCTTTGCCAAGCGCTCCAAGATCTCGACCGCGGCACCTCCGCACCTGGCGCAAGCGCGTTTACGGAAACCGAGCAAATCGACTTCGAACGCCCAGCGTTCGAAACACTCGGTCTCTATATTAAGATTGGCGTTCAGCACATTTTGCCTGGCGGCACCGATCATATCCTCTTTGTCCTGGCGATTTTCTTCGCCTCAACGCGGTGGCGGCCGCTGCTGATTCAGATCTCAGCCTTCACCATTGCCCACACATTCACCCTAGGCCTGGTCGCGGCCAGCGTATTCTCGCCACCCGCCAGTATTGTCGAGCCATTAATTGCCGCGACCATCGCTTTCGTCGCGCTCGAAAACCTCGTGTTTAAAGAGATGACGCGGTGGCGCCCGGCCGTTGTTTTCGCCTTCGGCCTCATCCACGGCATGGGTTTTGCGGGCTTTTTTGGCTCTCTCGGCTTGCCGGATGGGCAGTTTTGGAGCGCCTTGATTGGCTTCAATATTGGCGTTGAGATTGGCCAGTTGTCAGTTGTGGCGCTCGCCGCTTTGGTCTTTTGGTCCCTGCGCGCACGGCTGCAAGCCGAGACGTATCGGCAGACCTTTGTGTGGCCCGCAAGCCTCATGATAGGTGCAATTGGCGCCTATTGGGCGTTTGAACGCGCCTTCGGTCTGTAACTTGCACCGCGCTCTACATGGGCGGAAAATTGAGACTCTCGAACCGGGTTAAACGGTATATCGGCGCCGCGATTGCGGCTGGCGTTACGACTTTCATTGCCTTGGGCATGATCCCTGAGGCCAATGCACAAACCTGTTCGCTGGGAGAGGCCATGGCCTGGCAAGTGGCGCTGAATGACCCAGACGTCGAGCAATCCCCCGACTATATTCGAGAGGTGACCGAGACGTTTATTGCCGCTTGTCCGGATCGGCCCGAAATTCCTGAGGCCCATCAAATCGCTGGTATCGCCGCGGCTGACATGCGCGACACGAACGCCGCCATTCACCACTTTCGAAATGCTGGCCCGATGCGGGACCTAATGGCGAACTTCTACGCCATGGCCAGTTTCCTTGCGGCCGGCGAGGCACGTGAAACATGGCGCCTCCGCGATCGTGTCATTGAAAGTTGGCGGTCGCGCATTGAGCGGCATCCACATACCACGATTGACAGCGAACCGACCCCGCACGGCATGATTTACGCCGTCAATTTCCCGCCGGGCTCTCGCGGATCTGGCCCTCGCGCGGCGTGGGTTGCGGTGCCGTTCAAGGCGGGCTGGCCGGCGACCTTGAGCGTCTCTGATCGCGGTTTTATCGTCGCGTTGCGCAAAACGCGCGGCAGCAATTCGCAAGCACAAGACCGCTATATCGAGCTTAATCGCTGCCATCATCGGCGTACGATGGGGCGCATCGATGCCTCGGTCTCAAGTGTTGATTTTGACGCCACCGCCCGCGCCAGCCTGACAGCCTATCTTGCCAATCCCGATGGCATAGCGCCAGCGACCGAGGGGCCGGCGCCGTGCATCATGCCGGATCGACTCTTACCGAGCGGGCGCTAAACGCGTTTTTCAACCTCAGCGATGACGGCATCAGCAGTGATGTTGAAATGATTGTAGAGGTCTTGATACGGCGCTGAGGCCCCGAAAGAGCTCATGCCGACAAAGCCACCATCATAGCCAATCCAGCGGTCCCAACCGAAGCGCACACCGGCCTCAATCGCAATGCGCGGCAAATCCCCGCCAAGCGTTTCGGTTTGATACGCTTCAGACTGTTGCTCGAACAGGTCCATACTCGGCATTGAGACGACCCGAACCGGCATCCCTTTTGCCGACAAAGCCGCTTGCGCTTCCAGGGCAATCTCAACCTCTGAGCCAGTAGCGATCAGAACCGCTTTTGCGCCGTCTGCATCAGACACGACATAAGCGCCTTTGGCGGAGAGATTCTCATCCGTGTGGGTCGTCCGTGCAGATTTCACTTTTTGACGGGTCAGTGCCAGCGTGCTCGGACCGCTTGAATTGCGCAGCGCCAGCTCCCAACACTCTGCCGCTTCAACGCCGTCACAAGGGCGGAAGACAGTCATGTTCGGCATCGCCCGCAGGCTCGCCACATGTTCAACTGGTTGGTGGGTTGGACCATCTTCGCCGAGGCCAATGGAATCGTGCGTCATAACATGGATCACACGCTCGCCCATCAGCGCCCCGAGTCGGATCGCGGCGCGCGAATAGTCAGCGAAGACAAGGAAGGTGCCAGAATATGGAATGACGCCGCCATGCAAGGCCATGCCATTCATCGCCGCCGCCATTGCGTGTTCACGAATGCCATAATGGACGTAACGACCAGCCCAATTGTCGGGGCCGAGCGACGCCGTGTGGCTGGTTTTGGTATTGTTTGACCCCGTCAGGTCAGCAGATCCACCAATCATTTCTGGGATCGCCTCGGTCAATGGCTCGAGCGCCGCGCCAGACCATTTCCGGGTCGCGTCATCCTTGCCACCCTCGACAACAGATTTCTTATGCGCGTTGACCATCTCCGAAAGATTGGCCGGCAGCGCCCCGGCCATCGCCGCTTCGAAAGCGGCTTTGTCGGCGTGATTGTCGAGCCGGTTCTTCCAAGCCAAATGCTCCGCATGAGCGCGCGCTCCAGCCTCTAACCAAGCCGCTTCAATGTCGGCTGGAACCTCAAAGGGTGCGTGCGGCCAGCCAATGTTTTCGCGTACCGTCGCGACTTCTTCTTCGCCATAGGGGCCGCCATGGGCCGGGCCCGTGCCGGCACGTTTGGCGCCATAACCGATGATCGTCTTCACGGCGAGCATCACCGGCTTGTCTTGATCTTGAGCCCAAGACAAAGCGTCTTCGACATCGGCGGCATCATGGCCATCGACTTTCTTGGTCACCCAGCCAGATGCTTCAAAGCGGGCGCACTGATCTGTGCTGTCAGCCATGTCAGTGCCACCATCAATGGTCACTGCATTGTCATCGAAGAGGACAATCAAATTGGAGAGTTTCAAATGTCCCGCCAACGTGATCGCCTCTTGGCTAATGCCTTCCATGAGACAGCCATCGCCAGCGATGACATAGGTTTTGTGATTGACGAGCTCATCGCCGAAACGGGCATTGAGATGACGTTCTGCCATGGCCATGCCGACGGCTGTCGTGATGCCCTGGCCGAGTGGACCAGTCGTCGTCTCAACGCCTTTGGTGACAAAATTCTCAGGATGACCCGCCGTTGTCCGGCCGAGCTGGCGGAAATTTTTGATATCATCGCGGCTAACGCTGTCATAGCCGGTCAGATGGAGCAGCGAATAGACCAACATCGAGCCGTGGCCAGCAGATAGCACAAAGCGATCTCGGTCGGCCCATTCCGGGTCAGCGGGGTTATGCTTCATGAACTTTGAGTACAGAACCGTGGCAGCGTCGGCCATGCCGAGCGGCAAGCCAACATGGCCTGATTTTGCCGCTTCAACGGCGTCAATTGACAAAGCACGGATGGCGTTCGCCATATCTCGAGTGGAAACTGTCATATTCCAAAGCCCTGTTTTTGAATCGCCCCGGGAATGGACAGCGTGGGGGACCCTGTCAAGAGAGCGCATCCATGACTATTGAGTTTTCAGCGTAATAACTGCAAACCCTACAGAATGAGCGTTATCGATCCCGCCGCGACACGATTGGACCAAGCCTTGCGCCGCCTCGAAGGCGCGGTGGAAGGCTTGTTCGAACGCTCTGGTGATCCTGGTGTTTTGCGCAAAGAGCTGAATGCGATGATGGAAGATCGCGCCCGCCTCGCAGAACAGCTTGATGAATCGCTGGCCCGCGAAAAAGAATTGCAAGCGCTCGCTGATGAGGCCTCGGAAGCGCTCGGCGCGGCAATTGCCGAAGTGCGGGCCGCCCTCGGCCGGGAAGGGCAAAACTAGTGGCCAAAGCAGACATCAAACTGCGCGGCCGAACCTATTCGGTCGCCTGCGCCCCGGGACAAGAAGATCGGTTGATTGCGCTGGCCCGGCAATTGGATTCCCGAGTTGAAGACATTGCCAGTGCGGTCGGTAATATTGGCGATGAGCGGCTATTATTGATCGCTGCGCTAGCCCTTTTGGATGAGCTCGATGCGTCGCATCGGATGCAAGCCGAAGCCGCCGGCCCAGATGTCGCGCGCGCCGCGCAAGCCTTAAACGATACGGCCGCGCGGATCGAGGCGCTGGCGGCGCGGATTGAGGCCGGCGAATGACGCAGCCTGAGCTCAGCGTCCTCATTCCCTTTTACAATGAAGAAGGGAATGTCCTGCCGCTTCTTGAAGAGGTTCACGCAGTTTTAGACGGTATTCCGTTTGAAGTCATTTGCGTCAATGATTGCTCGGCCGATGCCACCGCAGCCGAACTTTCGGAGGCCGCGGTACGCTGGCCTAAGACCGTTCAAGTGTTCACCCATATTGCGCGCGCCGGGAAGTCTGCGGCGCTGTTTACCGGCCTTAAGGCGATTCAAGGGACGTGGACGCAATTGCTCGATGGCGATGGCCAAAATGATGTGAATGACACAGCCCGCCTCTGGGCTGAGCTGATCGCTGACAGAGACACAGGCAAGCTCGGGATTATTGCCGGCAAGCGCAATAGCCGGAATGATAGCGGTTTTAAATGGCTGCAATCGCGCATCGCCAACGGCGTGCGCAGATTCATGCTGCGCGATGATGCGACGGACACTGGCTGCGGCTGGAAACTAATTCGCACAACAGCGTTCCGAGAGCTGCCCTATTTTGCCTCTATGCACCGTTTTTTACCCGCACTGATCAAACGCGCGGGCTGGGAGGTTCGCGAAGAGCTTGTCAATGACCGGGCGCGCTGGCACGGACAATCTAAATATGGCTTTCTTGGCCGCCTCGGCGCCGGCATCTTTGATCTGTTGGGTATGTTTTGGTTGACCCGTCGCGGCGGCCAAGGCGTCGCGCGTGAGTGGGGCGATCCCCGCGACGCGGCCTAGCCAATAGCTCGACCGATATAAATCCGTTAAAGCATAAACCGGGATGCGCTGGCACACCTAAATTCTATTTCTGGTGGTTATTTGAGGCGCACAGAAAATATTCTCCAAATTCTTAGAGACCTATAGACTTTAGTATAAAGACAACAATAAACGTCGCTGGATAATGGTTTTGTCTATTTTGATACAGCAAAGATACTTTTATGCTTGTCGATTACATATTTTGTCTAGCAAAAGCTCAAGTGTTTACTTTTTGTTAGAAACTCCCGTATAAGTAGAAATCTGTCGCAGGCGGTTTCTCCATGACCGTACCGGACAAGCTCAAAGGCTTGGGTTCATCCGCCCCTCTAACCCAGCCAAACTACTTGGGATGCACCTTCGGGTGCATCCCATTTTTCTTTGGCGAGCCCGCAAAAGCACAAACAAAAAAGCGCGACCCATAGGCCGCGCTTTTCTGAACATTTGAGGCGAGGCGCCTATTTGCGCCAGACCGCAGCCATGGCTGGATCTTCTTCCTCGCCGGAATATTTGCGGGTTTCGGCGCGCCCAACCACCATGTGATGGACTTCGTCAGGACCGTCAGCGAGACGCAGCGTACGTTGGCCGGTGTAAAGACGTGCCAGCGGCGTCCACTGCGACACGCCAGCGGCGCCGTGCATTTGAATGGCTTCGTCAATGATACGGCAAACCTTCTCCGGCACCATGGCTTTGACCATTGAGATCCAGACGCGGGCTTCTTTATTGCCGAGCACGTCCATGGCTTTCGCGGCTTTCAGCACCATCATCCGCATCGATTCAATATCGATCCGAGCGCGCGAAACTTTCTCAAGATTTCCGCCGAGTTTAATCAAATCGCGACCAAAGGCCTGGCGCGTCATGCCGCGAACAACCATCAAATCGAGGGCCCGTTCCGCTGCGCCGATTGAGCGCATGCAATGGTGAATTCGGCCAGGTCCGAGACGCAGCTGAGAGATCTCAAATCCGCGACCTTCGCCGAGCAACATATTCTCTTTCGGCACCCGGACATTGTCGAAGACGATATGCATGTGGCCATGCGGCGCGTCATAGTCGCCGAACACTTGCATCCCGTCCAAGATTTTCACGCCGGGTGTGTCCACTGGCACGAGGATTTGCGATTGCTGCTTGTGAGGCTCTGCATCTGGGTTGGTTTTGACCATTGTGATCATGATCTTACAGCGCGGGTCACCGGCGCCAGAAATGTAGAATTTCTCGCCATTGATCACCCACTCATCGCCTTCGAGAACAGCGCGGGTCGAAACATTTTTAGCGTCGGAACTTGGCAAGCCAGGCTCGGTCATGGCGAAGGCCGAACGGATTTTACCCTCGAGCAAAGGCTTCAACCATTGCTCTTTTTGCTCGGGCGTGCCGACACGCTCAAGCACTTCCATATTGCCGGTATCAGGCGCAGAGCAATTCATGGTCTCAGATGCCAGTGAGTTCTTGCCAAGCTCAGCCGCGATATAAGCATAGTCGAGGTTTTTCAGGCCTTCGCCCGTATCGGCGTCTGGCAAGAAGAAGTTCCAAAGGCCTTGTTTCTTGGCTTCGTCTTTTGCTTCTTCAAGCAATTCCAGCTGACCCGGTGCATAAGACCAAATGTCGGTCTTATTCTTGTCGAGCTCGTGAAACTTAACCGACATGGGGTCGACCACGTCAGCGATGAATTTCTTCACATGATCATAAAGCGGGCGTGCTTCGTCTGACATTCTTAGATCAAACAGATCGTCGTTCATGTCACCGGCCCCGGTATCGGTATATGGCATCTTCGTCTTCCTCGATTTTCACGTCATTTCTGTCCGCACGGTATGACGTGCACGTAAACTTGTAAAACCGTATCGCGGGGTAAGGTAAACCGAACTGAGGCGAACCGTCACTCCGGAAACATCCTAGGGTGGTTTGTCTCCCGAAAAGACTCACCCCACGAGAGCATTTATGAGCGCCTTTGCCGTCTTCGCCATTCTCGCGACAACGCTCGCGACCTCATTCATTTCCGGCATTTTCGGCATGGCTGGCGGCATTATATTGATGGCCGTTCTGGTGGCGCTGGTCAGTGTCGCGGCAGCCATGGTCATCCATGGCGGCATCCAAATGTTCGCCAATGGTTATCGTGCCTTTCTGCTCAGAGACGCCATCGATTGGCACGTCTTCGGCTATTATTGTATTGGCGCGGCGGCCGGGATTTGCGCTCTCTTCTTTGTCAGTTTCACCCCTGACAAGCGTACGCTTTACCTCTTGCTGGGCCTCACCCCAATGCTCGTTTGGGTGCCAAAGGAGCGATTGCACCTTGATATCAAACGCCCGCTCCACGCCGTCGGCGCCGGGTTTGCTGTGCAAGGCTTGAATACGCTCGCGGGTGTCGCCGGGCCGATGCTGGATTTATTCTTCGTCCGAGCCGAGATGACACGGCAGGAAATTGTCGCCACAAAATCTATCACCCAGGCGCTCAGTCATTTGGTCAAAATTGGCTTTTGGAGCGTCCCGATTATCAGCCAAGCTGGATGGGCTGCGATGCCGCCATGGTGGCTATTCGCCCTGGCCATCCCGCTCTCCATGCTCGGCACGACACTGGGCAAGCGTGTACTGGAACAGATGAACGATGAGGGCTTTCGCAAATGGATGAAAGGATTGGTCACTGCAATTGGCGCCGTACTTCTGCTTCGGGCCGCCGGGCTATATTAGAGCCGTGTTTATCACAGGGCTATGGGTTCTGGACGTACCGTCTCAGCCCGATCCATGTGTGCATTGAGCGCGTCGCATTCATGGGATGGCAACGGCCGCGAGAAATAGAACCCCTGAACGCAGCGGCAGCCTAAATCGCGGACGATTTCCAGCTGCCAGTCTGTTTCAACGCCCTCAACGACAAGTTTTAACCCGAGGCTGCGGGCCAACCCGATAACTGACTTCAAGATTTTCAGATTAGATTCGCCATCGCATTTCTGCACAAAAGAGCGATCTACTTTGAGGACGTTCACCGGCAATGCCGAGAGGTGACTCAGCGACGAATACCCAGTGCCAAAATCATCCAAAGCAATGGTGCACCCCAAGCTGCGCAATCGGTAACAGATGTCGACCGCAGCCGCCTGGTTTTCGATGATCTCAGTCTCTGTAATCTCAATTTGCAGCTGATCATGGCGCAGCGTTGATGCTTGTAGAACATCTTCAATGAACGCCAAGAAATTCTCGCTCAATAGCGTGCTGCCTGAGACATTCACGGCCAAGCGTTGCGACCCGGCCAACCAGCGCTCGGCTTCTTTGACGGCGCACCTGAATACCGATTGATCCAGCGCATTGATCAGATTGGCGCGTTCGGCAATGGGCACGAACTCTCCAGGAGACACTCGGCCAAATTCATCAATCGACCAACGCGCCAAAGCCTCAAAGCCAACAATCTCATTTGTTTGAATATCAAATTGCGGCTGGAAGTTGACTTCTAGTTCGTCTTTTTCCAGTGCTTTCTTTAACAGCTCTGTTAGGCGTTTGCTGCGCTTATTGATGCTGCCAAGTCCATCACAAAATGTGATCCACCCGGACCCTTCAGAACGTTTCGCTTCATACAATGCAATATCCGCTTCGCGGAACATTTGCTTGCCTTCGCGCGCGCCAAAGTGCGAGGAGGCGACCCCAACAGAGACACTCATCGGTACCGACCCCGAATGAGTTTCGAAAGGCGCGTCCATAAGATCACAAATCGCATGCCCCAGCGCGTCAGGATCTGCGAAACTTGCGTCGACGGCGCAGACAAACTCATCGCCGCCAAGGCGGAAGAGCTTGGCGTTCTGGGAGACCAGCGATTGCAGTCGTTTGGCAAATTCGGCTAGCACTTGGTCGCCGACTTCATGGCCATGCATGTCATTGATTTGCTTGAAAGAGTCTAAGTCGATCATCGCCAAGGACTCAAGCTCTAGTCCGAACCAATTGGCCTCCATGGCGTCTTTAAAGGCTCTCCGATTTGCGACATTTGTTAGCGGATCGATATACGCAATTGAGGCGATTTCATTGGCTTGTTTCTTCAATTTCAAGGCGGCGCGTTCCGTTGTGTTCGCGTAAGCCGTGGTTGAAAGTCCAACTCCCAAGACGGCCAAAGCACAGGCCAGGACGTTTAGGATGAACGCATCTTCGATTCCTGGCTTTAGCGACAACCAATAAGCGAGCGCAAAATAGAAAAGCACCATGCAGGCTGTGTAGATTAGGCATTTTTGCCAGCGCACAATCAATCCAAAATAGACCGGCGTCGCGGCTAAGAAAACGAGCGGCACCAGGGATGGCTGAGGATCGAGCCAGGCGCTACCACCGAGACCGATTACGGCGCTGCAAATAAAAATCGTACTGGCTTCATTCAATTGCCCGGTCACACGAAGGCGCCAGACCGCGAAGACCATTCCTGTTGCGCCGATGAGCACACAAAGTGAACCGGCGCTGGCAAAGTCTAAGCCTTCGGCCACGACGATCAGAAATGTGCCCAGTGGAACGGCGAAGACAGTCCAAATCACCAAGGCCCGCGTTCGCGCGCGCGTCGTCGCTGAGGCGCCTGGCCTCATGCGGGCGATT
The DNA here is from genome assembly GCA_039822145.1 of Pseudomonadota bacterium. Lineage (GTDB taxonomy): Bacteria > Pseudomonadota > Alphaproteobacteria > Caulobacterales > Hyphomonadaceae > Henriciella. Next base: position 123,310 of record JBCBMU010000002.1, read on the forward strand.
GTGTCCGCAAACCGGAATAGCGACTTAGTGACGTTAGTCATAAGGCACGCGTACATCGGTCTGCTGAATATCCGGCGAAATCAGCGCCAAACATTTAGATGAAATTCTACCGTTAGTCGTAATTGTCTCTGCAAATCAGACAGATAAGCGACGCTACTTCGGATCAACCTAAGCCGGCAACGAAGCGGCGATCGTCGCCAGGGTCTCCTCGCGCAGCAGGCGCTTATTTCCGGTCAGCGATGGACTGCTTAACGGCAAGATTGCTTCGGCGTGCGCCTTGGCGGTCGCGAGCAAAGAATCGGCGTTGACGACAGAATCGAGATAGCCTGCTTTGACCGCTGTTTCCGGGTCGAACAGCTCGCCAAACACCATAGATCGGGTCTTATAATCATCGGCCACGCGGGCTTTGACGAGCTCCGAGGCGAAGATTGGCAAGACCATATTGATCTGAGTCTCATTGGCGCCGATTTTGAATGCGCCGACAGTACCAATCCGGACATCGCAAGACAGCAGGATGAAACAGCCCATCGCGACGCCATGGCCGTTACAGGCGGCGATCACTGGCATTGGGAAACTGTAGAGGCGATGGGCGAGCTTGCCGCCGCCATCAACCAGGGCTTTGACCTCTTCGCCGGGGAGACTCATCATTAATTTCAGATCAAAGCCGCCCGAAAATCGCCCTTCCCGCCCGGTGATAATGACGACTTTGGCCTCTTTTTCGGCCTGATCTAAGCAAGCGTGCAACGCTTCCAGCATAGGCGGGTTGATCGCATTGGCTTTGCCATCATCCATTGTGATGATGGCGATTTCGTCTTTGATTTCGATGGTTGCTGGCGCCGACATGTAAGCTCTCCCGGGATGAGTGAAATCCTTGCCTAGGCCTGCTCTCGCAGCGGGAGGCAAGCCTCACTCAACGTAAGTCACTGTAACTTACGGCAAATCCCCGGAGCGGGCGACCGCGCGGCGCGACCGTCGTCCGCATCTCTCGAAACGGGGATTGCCTGAACCGGCTGATGCGCCGATAGTTGCGGATCGGGAGGCCTAAAAAATGTATAATGTCGATCTCACAGACTCTTATTTTCCAGCCCAAGGCGACGAACCCGCGCCGATGACCATTGGCGAGATGTTGCGCACATCCGTGGCCGCGTCGCCGGATCTGCTCGCCTTGAAAGAATTGGGTTATGATGGCGCCGTCGGCCGAACTTGGACTTATTCAGAATTGCTCGCCGACGCCGAGCGCCTCGCCCGCGCCCTGGCAAGCCGGCACGCTGAGGGCGCGCGAATTGCCGTCTATGCCAACAATGTCCCGGAATGGGTGCTGTTGGAACTTGCTTGCGGCCTCGCCGGGGTCATCTTGGTGACCGTTAACCCAGCTTATCAGAAGCGCGAGCTGAAATACGTCCTCGAACAGTCACGATCGGAAGCGATTTACTATGTCGCCGATTTTCGCGGCAACCCAATGCAAGAGATTGCCGACGCCGTCTGTGACGAGATCTCGGCAATTAAGCACCGTATCCTGCTGACCGATCACGCGGCGCTGTATGCTGGCGCCGATCAGGGCGACCTACGTGACCCCAAACCCAATGATGCGGTACAGATTCAATACACATCAGGCACGACAGGCTTTCCAAAAGGCGCGCTACTGCATCACAACGGCCTCGTGCGAAATGGCATCGACGCCATGACCCGCGGTGGTGTGCGCCCGGGCGATATCTTCGTCCACAATATGCCACTCTTCCATACAACGGGATGCGCGATCCTGGTTCTCGGCGGATTTGGTACGCGGAGCACCATGCTGCTCGCGCCGATGTTTGATCCGGCCATGATCGTTCGCGTCATTGCACGCGAGAAAGCCCGCTTCATTTTGGGCGTTCCGACCATGCTGGTCGCGCTGATCCAAGAGGTGCGACAGAGCGGCGGAGACGTCTCGTCGGTCGAATGTATCATGTCAGGCGGCTCGATGGTGCCGCCGCAGCTCTGCCGCGACGCGCTTGAGACGCTCGGGGCACCGATCCAAATCGTGTATGGCCAGACCGAAACCTCGCCAGTGCTGACACAGGCTTGGCATGCGGACACGGAAGAGGACTTGACTCAAACGATTGGCCAGCCTGTCGCCTATACTGAGATTTCGATCCGCGACCCACAGAGCAATACAGTCATCCCAATTGGCGAACAGGGCGAAATCTGCGCCCGCGCCTATAGCGTTATGCTCGGCTACAATGACAATCCAGAGGCCACGGCCGCGACCATTGATAGTGAAAGCTGGCTGCACACCGGCGATCTCGGCCGCATGGACAAACGCGGCTATGTGAAGATTACCGGCCGCGTCAAAGAGATGATCATTCGCGGTGGTGAGAACCTATTCCCAGCTGAGATTGAGAATGCCATGCTCGAACATGACGCGATTGATGAAGTCGCGGTGGTCGGTGTGCCGGATGAGAAATGGGGCGAACAAGTTGCCTGTTTCATTCGCAGCAGCAGCGACCATGCATTCAGCCCGGACGAGCTCAAGGCTTTCGTGCGTGAACGGTTGTCGCCGCAAAAAACGCCGGCCTATTGGGTCCAAGTCTCGGATTGGCCGCTCACGGGCTCTGGCAAGATCCGGAAATTTAAGCTGGCGGAAGAATTCGCGGCCGGCCAGCACACGCCGATGCGCTAAACATAAGTCATCTCAATGAGAGTGCAGTCGCGATCAGCTTGGCGCACACGCAAGCGATACGTCCGAGCGGCAAGGTCATGATCCAGCAGCGCAACCTCAAACGGGGCGTCGAGCTCGACATAGTGATCAAACACCATTGTTCCGCCGGTTTGAAGGCATGGCCGACCGAGCAAAAGCTGGCCAAATTGACGGCCAATCTCGCCCATATGAGTCGAGTTCACATGGTCTCCTGAGCCGCCAATATAGGGATGACCTGGGCGCAAGCCGGTGGCTTTGGTGACCAGACCCGTCGTCTTTATAGAACCCGTACCTGCCAGCGGCGCCAGGAAACTTTCACTTTGCGCCGCGACCCCGACTGCCGCCGCCGGCGCGTATGTGAAAGCGGGTGGTTCAGGCGGCTGTACTTTTTCTTTGGCTTCGCCGCGCCAGCCTTCAAAATTACGGGTTCGAAAAGTCACGCCTTCGCCCGCCATTTTCGCAACCAGCTCACCAGTATCATCGAAAAAAGTGAGCGCGTACCGAGCGCGGTTTTTGTCTTGTTCGCCCCAATATTCGCCGCGCGCGGGCAGTCCGACACCGGGCGGTCCGCACACCCATTCGACTTTGGTTAGTGCGGTCCAGGTGTTGGGATCGAGTGTGCCAAGAAATTCACCGGCATCAATCGACGCCCAGAAATTTATCGTCTGCACGAGGATAGGGTGGGTCGGGTCCAGCTTCAGCCAAGGCCAAGCGCCGGAGTCTCTTGAGCACTCGAATATCACAATACTATCAGAGCTGCGGCGAAGATTGTCGGTGTAGCGATCAGGAAATGGGCGCGGCATATTGGCAAAGTCGCAAACTTTTCTCGGCGTCGCAATGTTTGCTGTGTCAGCTTAACCCTGCGACCGCGTGAATGAGTCGCACGTATGGCTGATTGGATGTGTTGTCAGTCTACAAACAAGGTGCTAACTGCCCGCACAAGTTTCAGGACAAGGGTGTCACCACACCCTGATTCCTTTTGGTTTAGACCCAGGGCGATTTTGCCCTACAGCTTACGGACGACGCCTTGGCCGCAGCATCCGCGACAACTGCAAGTGAAGCCGCCCGCCGCTATGCCGGCGCGCTGTTTGATCTTGCCAAAGAAAAAGGGGAGCTGGCAGCGATTGCCGGTGACCTGAAAACGCTTGAAGGCCTCGCTGCTGATAGCGCCGACCTGACCCGTTTGCTTGAAAGCCCAGCTTTTGCGCGTGAAGACAAGGTTAAAGCTTTGGTCGCGGTGGCTGAAAAAGCCGGCATGACCAAAACAGCGACTGGCTTCATGGGCACTATGGCTCAAAATGGCCGCACCAGTGATCTGCTCGGGGCGGCGAAACATTTTGACGAGCTCTATGCCAAAGAGCGCGGCGTCAAACGTGCGATCGCCCGCACCGCAACAGATATGACCGCTGACCAGCGGGCCCGGCTTGAGCAAGTGCTCGCCAAGGCTGTTGGCAGCGACGTGGAATTAGAGACCGAGGTCGATGCCGACCTGGTCGGTGGCATTCAGCTGCGTATTGGATCAACTTTGATCGATGCCAGTGTGGCCGCCAAATTGGATCGTATGAACACCGCCATGAAGGGAGCGTAAGACGCACATGTCTATTAGCGCAGCAGAAATCTCCGGCATTCTTAAGTCGCAGATCGAAAATTTTGGCGTCGAGGCTGAAGTCTCAGACGTTGGACAAGTCCTCTCCGTCGGTGACGGGATCGCCCGCGTCTACGGCCTAGACAGCGTACAAGCTGGTGAGATGGTCGAATTTGACGGCGGCATTAAAGGCATGGCGCTGAACCTAGAAAGCGACAATGTCGGGGTCGTGATCTTCGGCGATGACCGCGGCATTAAAGAAGGCGACACCGTGAAGCGCCTCGACGAGATTGTCGCCGCGCCGGTTGGCAAAGGTCTGCTCGGCCGCGTGGTTGACCCGCTCGGCAACCCAATCGATGGCAAAGGCCCGATCACAGACGTTGCCGCCCGCAACCGGGTCGACGTGAAAGCGCCTGGCATCATCCCGCGCAAATCTGTGCATGAGCCAATGATGACTGGGATTAAAGCGATTGACGGGATGATCCCGGTGGGTCGAGGTCAGCGCGAGCTGGTGATTGGCGACCGTCAGACCGGCAAGACCGCCGTCTGCGTCGACACCATCCTGAACCAAAAAGAAACCAATGCCGCGGCCAAAGATGACAGCGAAAAGCTGTTCTGCATCTATGTTGCGGTTGGCCAGAAGCGCTCGACTGTGGCGCAAGTTGTGAAGACGCTGGAAGAGCGCGGCGCGCTGGATTACACCGTGATCGTCTCTGCGACCGCATCTGAGCCTGCGCCGCTTCAGTATCTGGCGCCGTTTACGGGCTGTACAATTGGCGAGTATTTCCGCGACAATGGTATGCATGCGCTGATCATTTATGATGATCTCTCAAAGCAAGCTGTGGCGTATCGTCAAATGTCTCTGCTGCTGCGCCGCCCACCCGGCCGCGAAGCGTATCCTGGTGACGTGTTCTATCTCCACTCTCGCCTGCTTGAGCGGGCGGCGAAGATGAATGAAGACAATGGCTCAGGTTCTTTGACGGCCCTGCCGATCATTGAAACCCAAGCCAACGATGTTTCGGCCTATATCCCGACCAATGTGATCTCGATCACAGACGGTCAGATCTTCCTTGAAACGGATCTGTTCTATCAGGGCATCCGTCCGGCGGTGAATGTCGGTCTGTCCGTGTCTCGTGTGGGCTCTGCCGCGCAGACCAAAGCGATGAAGAAAGTCGCTGGGTCAATGAAAGGTGAGCTGGCGCAATACCGCGAAATGGCGGCCTTTGCGAAATTCGGCTCCGATTTGGACGCCGCAACGCAAAAGCTCCTCAACCGCGGCGAGCGTCTGACCGAGCTGCTCAAGCAACCTCAGTACAGCCCGCTTCTTATGGAAGAGCAGGTGTGTGTGATCTATGCTGGGACGCGCGGCTATCTTGATGATGTGCCGACCCGCTCTGTCACGCGCTATGAAGCTGAGCTTCTGTCTTTCCTCCGGAACGATAAGAAGGATCTGTTGAAGCAAATCCGTGACGAGAAAGCGCTCTCTGAAAGTGTCGAAAGCGGCATTAAAGAAGCTTTGGAAGCCTTCGCGAAGACCTTCGGGTAAGTTGAACCTCACGACTGGGAGCGTCTGACCCGATGTCTGGCCTCAAGGAACTTAAAAACCGGATCGGAAGTGTGAAATCCACACAGAAGATCACCAAGGCGAAGCAAATGGTCGCCGCTGCAAAACTGCGCCGCGCGCAGGAAGCAGCCGAGGCCTCTAAGCCTTATGCCAGTCGGATGGCGAATGTGGTCGCCAACCTCACCGCCTCTATGGGCGATGGATCGGGCGGGCCGAAATTGCTGGCTGGGTCTGGCAATGATCAGGTTCACTTGCTGGTCGTGATGACGGCAGAGCGCGGTCTATGCGGCGGCTTCAACTCCAATACAGCAAAAGCTGCACGGCTTAAGATCGAAGAGCTGAAAGCCGCAGGCAAGACTGTGAAAGTGATCACAGTCGGAAAAAAAGGCCGCGAAGTTCTAAAGTCACAATATTCTGACCTGTTTATTGACCATGTCGACCTGTCAGACGCCAAAGACAAGTTCACGCCGTTCGCGATTGCCCTCGGGCTCGACCTGACCAAACGCTTTGAAGACGGCGAGTTCGATGTTGCAACTTTGGTCTTTTCTGAATTTAAGAACGTCCTGGTTCAAAACCCGGTCGCTAAACAGCTGATCCCCGCCGAAGCGCCGGATGATGCTGAGACGATCGACCTTGGCGGCGCGATTTACGCGTATGAGCCCTCCGAACCAGAAATTCTCGAAGCACTCTTGCCGCGCTATCTGAACACGCAGCTTCTGTCTGCGATGCTCGAAAATGCCGCCGGTGAGCAAGCGGCCTCGATGACCGCGATGGACAATGCGACCCGCAATGCCGGCGATATGATCGATGCCCTGTCCCTACAATATAACCGAGCCCGTCAGGCTCAAATCACCAAAGAGTTGATCGAAATCATCTCCGGTGCGGAGGCGCTCTAAAATGTCGTTCTGGATTTACGAAAATTACGGCAATAAACGCGCGCGCCTGCACACCGGAGCCTGCCGCTATTGCAATGAAGGCCAAGGCGTCGGCGGTGATCAAACCAATGATGATGACAAGTGGCATGGGCCATTTGCCACTTATGACGAAGCCGACACCGCAATGACCGCGCTCGGCCAAAAAGATGCACGCCCTTGCGGCGTCTGTAAGCCGGCAACGGCTGATGTGAAAACCGCAGCGGCACCTGCTGTCGCCGCTCCTAAAACAATGGCTGCCCCCCAAGAGGCGGCCCCGAAACCTAAACCCGCTCCTAAGGAGACGCCTCGCATGGACCTATCAAAAGCGACTGGCCGCGTAAGCCAGGTTATCGGCGCTGTTGTCGACGTTGAGTTCGATGGCGCCCTTCCAGACATTCTGAACGCCCTCGAATGTGAGAATAATGGCAACCGCCTCGTGCTCGAAGTGGCGCAGCACCTTGGTGAGAACGCGGTGCGAACCATTGCGATGGACTCCACCGAAGGTCTCGTTCGCGGCCAAGCCGTCGCTGACCTCGGCGAGCCGATCATGGTGCCCGTTGGCCCAGCGACGCTCGGCCGGATCATGAATGTTATCGGCGAGCCGATTGACGAGCGCGGCGCGGTTGAGACCGAATTGCGCGCGCCCATTCACGCGCCAGCGCCTGCCTTTGTTGATCAGTCAACAGAAGCCGAAGTACTCGTGACGGGTATCAAAGTGATCGATCTCCTCTGCCCGTACACAAAGGGTGGTAAGATTGGTCTGTTCGGCGGTGCCGGTGTTGGTAAGACAGTTCTTATTCAGGAATTGATCAACAATATTGCGAAACTGTTCGGTGGGTATTCTGTGTTTGCTGGCGTCGGTGAGCGGACTCGTGAAGGCAATGATCTCTATTATGAGATGCAAGACGCGAACGTGATCGATCTCGAAGGCGAAAGCCGTGCGACCCTGGTCTATGGCCAGATGAACGAGCCTCCAGGCGCCCGTGCCCGTGTGGCGCTAACCGGTCTCGCGCAGGCTGAGTATTTCCGTGACGTTGAAGGCAAAGACGTTCTGTTCTTTGTCGACAATATTTTCCGCTTTACCCAGGCCGGTTCTGAGGTGTCAGCGCTGCTCGGCCGTATTCCGTCCGCTGTGGGCTATCAGCCAACACTGGCGACCGATATGGGCGGCCTGCAAGAGCGGATTACGACCACAAACAAAGGGTCGATTACCTCCGTGCAAGCGGTTTACGTCCCTGCGGATGACTTGACCGATCCAGCGCCAGCGACCTCGTTTGCGCACTTGGATGCGACGACCGTTCTGAACCGTGCGATTTCAGAAAAGGGTATCTACCCTGCTGTGGATCCGCTCGATTCGACGTCTCGTATTCTGGACCCGCTAATTGTTGGTCAGGACCATTATGAAGTGGCTCGCGGCGTTCAGGAAATCCTGCAGCGCTATAAAGAACTGCAAGACATTATCGCCATTCTCGGCATGGACGAGCTGTCTGAAGAAGACAAACTCGCTGTCGCCCGTGCGCGTAAAGTTGAGCGCTTCTTGTCACAACCATTCGATGTGGCAGAAGTCTTTACCGGCTCGCCTGGTGTTCAGGTCAAACTGGAAGACACCGTCGCTGGCTTTAAAGGCCTCATTGAAGGTGAGTATGATCACTTGCCAGAGCAAGCCTTCTACATGGTTGGCTCGATCGAAGACGCGAAAGCCAAAGCCGAGAAAATGCTCGCAGACGCGGCCTAAGGCTCGCCTGCGATGACAGAGCCTGCTGAGACATCCGGGTCTAATCAGAACCGTTTACTCGTCAGGCTCTCTCTTCTTCAAACCATTCCGGCCGTCGTTGGTATTTTTATCGCGACGGTCGCTTTGTTTGCAGCGTTGAATGAATCTGACGCGGTACGCAAACAGCAGCAAGCGGCCGTGTGGCCGCATGTTCAAGTCGATCGGTCAAACATTACCACCGATACCAATATGGGCGTCAAAATCACGGTCAGCAATCGCGGCATTGGCCCGGCCCGCATCCGTGCAGCTGAGGTTGCGCTGGATGGCGAGACAGTCTTATCGTGGGATGACTTGTTCGAGCGGCTGGCGCCGGCTGCGCAAGGGCGTTTCCCGCGCTCAGACTCGCATGTCGGATCTTCGGTTTTAGTCCCCGGCAGCGACGTCACGGTGATCGATCTTGATACTGCCGTCTTCACCCAATTTGACTTGGAATCGATGGATGACATTGCATCCCGGGAGGAAACAGCAACCGCAATTCAAGCTTTCAGAACGGCCCTTCGCGACGACCGGTTTGAGATGACACTTTGCTATTGCTCCGTGTTTGATGATTGTTGGCAAGTCAGCAATGTTCAGAGGGACCCCGCGCCGATCAATGCCTGCTCGGCGCCCGAGCTTGAAAATGATTTCTGATCTTGCAGCACGCCCAGTCGGGGGACTAAACCCCGCCGCGACAACGTATACAGCAGCCCATGCTGGACATGAGAATTAGGCGCGCTATACCCGCGCCAGCATAGGATTTTGATTATGGCTGACAAACTACATTTCTCTCTCGTCTCTCCGGCTCGGGAATTGTTTTCTGGGGAAGTTGATCACGTGATTGCGCCCGGCACAGACGGTGAGTTTGGCGTCCTGGTTAATCACGCGCCATTCATGACGACGCTGAAGAATGGCGTTGTCCGGGTTGAGGATGGCGGCGAAACGACGATGCGCCTGTTCGTGCGCGGCGGCTTTGCTGATGTCACACCCGCCGGCCTCACCATCCTGGCCGAAGAAGCCGTGAATATGGACAGCGTCTCAGCGGAAAGCGTCCAGAAAGAGCTCGATGAAGCGCGACAGGCACTGCTCGCCGAAGGCAAAGACGGCAATGTCGTTTTGGAAGAACAAGTCTCGTATCTCGAAGGCTTAAAAGCCGCGCTGGTCAATTAAAGCTGGCGCAGCGCTATTTCGGCGCCGCCTAAGACCCCAGCATGTTTACCGCAGCCTGGCGCGGAAATTAATTGCCGGCCGGTTATCGGCAGATAATTTCCCATCAATGCGTCGAACGCCTCAGCTACGCGCGGCAATAAATGCGCTGCCTGCATCAGGCCGCCGCCAAATATGACGCGCTCTAGACGGGCCATCAGATACAGGTTCATACAGGCCTGCGCGAGATAGAAGGCTTCAATCTCCCAGGCGTGATGATCGGCAGGCAATTGGGTTGGATCGCCCCAACGCGCCATAAAAGCTGCCGCTGACGCGAGGCCTTCCAAACAGTCGCCGTGGAGCGCGCAAGTGCCGGGAAAGTCTTGATCTCTAGCGTGTCGTACCACTCTGATATGCCCGAACTCAGGATGAGTGGGTCGCCCCAGCAAGCCGCGATTGGCAAATAGGCCGGCGCCAATCCCTGTCCCCACAGTCACATAGGCCGCAGATTGCGCGTGTTGCGCATTGCCCCACCGCATCTCTGCAAGCAGGGCGGCGTTAACGTCAGAGTCGAGATGAAACGGCAAATCCAGGGCGGCGCTGAGCCGCGGGCCGAGCGCTGCATCCTGCCAACCCGGCTTGGCCGTGCCAAGTATAGTCCCATAAGTGGCCGAAGCTGGATCGACGTCGGCGGGCCCGAAGCTGGCAATCCCGAGCCCACGCGCCCGCCGCCCACGCGCCTCAAAGGCGGCCTCAAACTCAGCCGCGCAGCGAGCCAAGGTGTCATCGACAGTGCTTGTCGGAACCGCCCAAGCCGAGAGGAGCGTGCCATCCAGAGCGACCAAAGCGCATTTGAAACTTGTGCCGCCCGCATCTAGCGCCGCGACATATTCATCCTGCTGCATCGGCTAAACCTCCTGCGGGCAGGGTTAGACGCTTAACCGAAAACCGCAATCGTTTGACGTCCGACCAGGATTGGCTCGCCTTGTCGGCTCCACAATCGCATCGACTGACTGGAATAGCCATCTTTGGCCAGCTGAGCGGTGTGCTGGGCGAAGAACCAACCTTCAGGATCGGTGATGATGTCATCGGTCATAAACTCCGCCATCCATGTCATCGAGCTAATCCGCACGGGCTGCTCAAACATAGACATCACGGCCGGCGGGGGGGCATCGCCAATCGCCAACACTCCTGTTGCATCTTGAGGCGTCTTCGGATCCAAATGGCGCATCCATAGGCCAATCGACTTTTGTGTTGATCCTGAGACCGGCCGATCGCCAAGGGCCAACAGCATGTCGAAATTTTGGGTGAATCCAGGCCGCGGACGATCGCGGTCAAAGAAGGGTTCAATTTCGTCAGGCGCCGGGACTATTGGCATTGGCATATCGTCAAAGTGAACAACGCTCTGTTTGGCTTTGCCGAAGGCAAAAATGCTCTGCGCTGTGACCCCAGACTCCGCGGTGATGTCGACACTGACAAAAGCGGTATTTTTACCCCGGCGCAGTAATTTGGGCGTGATCATTACATCGCCGCCAACCGGGCCAACAAAAGCGACTTGCGCTGAGCGGATGGGAAGATCATCAACCAGTCCGAGCGCAGCCTGCAAAGACAGCGCCGCGGTTAAGCCGCCATAAGTCGTACGCCCCTGCATCCAGCTTTCAGGGACATGCGCGGCGACACTTTGATCGGGATTACGCTGCAAGCTTGCGAGCAGGTCTGTGAAACTGGCCATCTTGGCGCTCCTCGGAGGAAATTTGCGTGTTTGCGACATAGCGAGTTCTGACCACCTACCAAGATCTCACGCCACGTCACGGGACACGAAAACGCCCCGGCGCATTGGCCAGGGCGTTGTCTGAGCGAAGCCTGAAAAGAGCTTAGTGCTGGCTTTCCGGGGTTGTCACTTTTAAACCCTCTAAGTCATCGCTGACTGTGATCTGGCACGATAGACGAGAGTTTGCTTGAACATTTTCAGCGAAATCGAGCATGGATTGCTCCATGTCTTCTGGATTGCCGACTTTTTCCATAAAGGCTGTTTCGACATAGACGTGGCAAGTTGCACACGCACAAGCACCGCCGCAATCGGCATCAATGCCTGGGATCGAGTTTTTGATCGCCGCTTCCATAACGCTCTCGCCATTATTGGCTTCGATAGGGCGTTCAGTGCCGTCGTGATCGACATAAATAATTTTGGCCATGTCTGGTCAGTCTCCTTACGCGGTCAGTGCCGCAATCTCTTTCATGGATTTTGATGTATCGCTGAGGGTCTCGGGTGCAAGATGTGCGCCTGTCATGATGAGTTTCTTAGACGCCAAGAATTCAGGCGGGCTGTTGACCGCGTCTACGGCAATCAGCTTGCCATTTTGCAAATAAAAGACAGCGAACTTACGCGCCTCTGGATCACCCCGCACCACGGTTTCGTCATAGCCCTGGCTCAGGCCGGCAATTTGCAGCTTGAGATCATACTGATCCGACCAAAACCAAGGGCAATCTTCGGGCGGGCGCGGTTTGCCCATGATCGCCGCCGCCGCCAATTTTCCCTGCTCAATTGCATTGTGCACGCTTTCGAGACGGCCCTTGCGGCCATAATGAACCAGCGGGCGGGCGGCGCAATCGCCCGCAGCGAAGATGCGCGGGTCATTGGTGCGCGCATCGCGGTCGGTCAAGATACCATTCGAACAGGCGATTCCAGCCGCTTCGGCCAGCTCGACATTAGGCAATATGCCAATACCCACCAGAACAATATCGGCGGAGACCTCTGAATCATCGGCGAGGACGGCCTTTGTCACCTTTCCGTCGTCGCCTTTCAGCGCGGACAGCATGGCTCCCGTTCGAATTTCAGCGCCTTGGCGCGTATGTTCTTCATCAAAGAACTGGCTCATTATCGGGCTGGTCACACGCGCCAGCACCCGGTCCGCCATTTCAAGCACAGTCACATCTAAGCCCAATTGGCGCGCCACGGCTGCCGCTTCCAGGCCAATATAGCCAGCGCCGACAATGACCAATTTCTGACCGGCAATCATCCGCGGCCGGATGCGGTCCACGTCAGATAAGTCGCGCAAGTCGAACACGCCATCAAGCTCGGCGCCCGCAATCGGAAGAGCCCGTGGGCGCGACCCCGTCGCGATGATGAGCGCGTCATAAGCCACCGATCCGCCATGCTCGAGCGCGACCGTTTGCGCGCTGCGATCAATTCCAGTGGCCCGGACCGACAGCACGGTATCGATTTTCTGGTCCTCATACCACGCCGCTGGCTTGAAATAGAGGCGCTCTTCAGCGAGTTCGCCTTTCATATAGGCTTTCGACAAAGGCGGGCGCTGATAGGGCAGTGCCGCTTCTTCGCCAATCAGTGTGATCTCGCCGGAAAATCCAAACAGGCGCAAGGAGGCGCAGGCCTGCGCCGCGGCTTGGCCGCCGCCGACAATCACTATCCGTTTTGATCCAGAGAGATCCAAGGCCTTCTGACCCTCCTAAACTGTTGCGTTTCATGACGCATGCGTCACTTTTTTGCAAGTCGCGACGCTGCGGCAAGATTTCTCGTTCTTTTCCCCTAATGCAGTCTGTGCCACAAGCCCCGAATGGATAAAGAAAATTCTCAACGCATTATGGCCATGCTGCATGCTCGGTCTGGCAGCCTTGAAAACGGCGCGCCGATCAGTCCGCCTATTGTCACCACTGCGAAATACGCGCTCGCTGGGACACCAGATACGCCTTACACATATGGCCGCGATATCAACCCCACGGTTGAAGCCGCAGAAGCCGCGATTGCGGCTTTGGAAGAAGCGCCGGTGGTCGCGTTTCCATCCGGTATGGCGGCAATCACCGCGGCGCTCATGGTCACGGCCAAAGCTGGCGACCGGGTCCTCGTACCGTCCGATGGCTATTACGTCACGAGGGTGATGCTCGAAGAGATCCTGTCGGGCCATGACATTCACTTCGATGCCATTCCGACCAAAGCCTTCGCCACCGCCGATCTCTCGCCTTATCAGGTCGTTTGGCTTGAAACACCGTCCAATCCGGGACTCGATTTGTGCAGCATCCGCTCCGTCGCAGAGGCCGCAAAGACCGCCGGTGCGACCGTGATTGTCGACAACACGACCCTGACGCCGCTCTTGCAGAGGCCACTCGATCTCGGCGCCGACCTGGTGGTCAGTTCAGACACGAAAGCCATGGCTGGTCATTCAGATTGCTTGTTCGGGCATGTCGCAACGCGCAATGAGGATTTGTTCGCCAAGACCGCCAAATGGCGCAAAGTCTCTGGCAGCATACCGGACCCGTTCCCGTCTTTCTTAGTGCATCGCGGTCTAATGACGCTTGACCTTCGCCTTGCGCGCATGTGCGCCAATGCCGAAGCTTTGGTCGCAGCCATAGACGGCCACGCCGCTATTCAAACCCTGAAATATCCCGGCATGGGCTTTGTCCTCGGCCTCACATTTGACAGCGAAGCCAAAGCCGAAGCCTTCATCAATGATTGCCCGGCCATTTTCGCGTCGACGAGTTTTGGCGGCATCCACACCAGCGCGGAACGCCGTGCCCGGTGGGGTGATAATGTGCCTGCGGGCTTTGTTCGCCTGTCTATGGGGTGCGAGCCGACAGAGGCGCTGATCAGCGCCATTGAGGCGAGCCTTGCTGCGCTTTGAGCTGACAGATCTCACCGCCACGGCGGCTTTGGCAAACGGCTTAAGCCAGATTGTCAAAACCGGCGATGTAATCGCCTTGCATGGCGGTCTCGGCGCCGGCAAGACGACGTTCGCGCGGGCCTTTATCTCCGCTCTCATGGGTGCGGAGACGGAGGTACCAAGCCCAACCTATACGCTGGTCCAAACCTATGATGCGCCGAACTTTCCGATCTTCCATTTCGATCTCTATCGCCTGGACGAGGCTGACGAGGTCTATGAACTGGGCTGGGATGAGACCCAATCGGGCTTAGCCCTGGTCGAATGGCCGGACAAAGCGGGTCGCCATTTACCCGTCTGGCGCTTGGATCTGAAGATTGAAATCGCTGGGGAAATCCGCATCGCCGCTCTGGAACCGCAAGGCGAAGACTGGCAGACTCGTCTGCATGAGTTCGAACCCTAGTCGCCCCGCTCTGATCACCGCCTTTTTGGACGGCGCTGCCTATGGCCACGCAAACATCCAGTGGTTCGATCAAGACGCTTCGACCCGGCGCTATGCCCGCCTGACCCAGCCAAATGGGCAGACTGCAATTCTAATGGATGCGCCGCGCATTGAAGAGGATCCCTGCACGCCCAGCATGGACGCAAACGAGCGCGCGCGCCTGGGCTGGAATGCCCTGACACGGCTCGCCGCCAGCCGCGTCGATGCTTTCGTCTTGATTGCTCAGCACTTGCGCGATGCCGGCTTACGACCACCTGAAGTTTTCGCCTTTGACGCGGAAGCCGGGCTCGCTGTGCTGGAGGACTTCGGTGAGGCCCGCGAATTTGCGCGCCTGATTGAGCAAGGCGTCGAGGAAGTGCCGCTATATCAGAAAGCGGCTTCTGATCTGGCGCATCTGCACGCGTTTCCGAAGCCATCGGTTCTAACCTCAGGCGCGCACACATGGCCGATACTCGACTTTGATGCCACGGCGCTGCGCGCCAATGCCGATCTGTTTGCAGATTGGTTCCATCAATATGATGACCGCGCGCGCATGACCGATGCAGACCGTATCGTTTGGGCTAAGGCGCGAGACGCTTTGATCGAGCAGGCCGAAAGCTTCCCGCGCGAATTCACGTTGCGCGATTATCACGCTGAGAACTTGCTATGGCTACCAGAAGGTCGAATTGGCCTCCTGGATTTCCAAGACGCGGTGATCGGGTGGGATGCCTGGGATATGGCAATGCTAACCCAAGACGCCCGGCGCACGGTCAGCGCTGCCGCCGCTGGCGCAGCCAAACAGACCTACCTTGAGGCCAGTGGCAAAGAGTCTCGCCCATTCGAGCAAAGATTGGCCGTGATCGGGACGCTCAATGCGCTTCGCATTGCCGGCGTGTTCGCGCGGCTGGTAAAACGAGACGGCAAGCCGCGTTACCAAGCTTTCATGCCTCGGCAATTGTACATTCTAAAAAAGAACTTACAGCATCCCGCCGCGGCCGAGATGAGGGCTTTCATGGCTGCAACGGCGCCATTTATTTTGGAGCTTGAGGAATGATCCAGATGCCACACACCGCGATGGTGCTGTCCGCCGGGCTCGGCACACGGATGCGCCCGCTCACCGACGCGACGGCAAAACCCCTGATAGACGTCGCCGGGCGCAGCATGATTGACCGCTTGCTCGACAATCTTGTGGCCGCTGGCGTCAAACGCGCGGTGGTCAATGTTCATTGGTGCGCGGACCTAGTCGAAGCTCATGTCAAACGGCGCGACGATCTTGAAATCCTCATGTCCGACGAACGTGCGCAAGTGCTTGAGACCGGTGGCGGCTTGGCCAAGGCCAGGCCCTTGCTCGGTGATGAGCCTATTTTCGTCGTTAACACGGATGCCTTTTGGGCGCCCGCGGGCAGCGCGCCGCTGAACGATCTCGCGAGTGCTTTTGACCCCGACCAGATGGATGAGCTGCTTTTGCTGGCAGACACCAAACGCTCCCTCGGCTTTCCCGGGGCCGGGGATTTTTTCCGCGACGAGACGGGCATGCTCCGCCGCAGGGGCGATGCCGACGCAGCGCCCTGGGCTTATGCAGGCCTGCGTATCCTCAAGCCAAGCCTATATGACGACGCACCGATTGAGCCTTTCTCGGCCAATCGAATTTGGAATGATTTGATCCCAAAAGGCCGCGTTCATGGCATACCTCTAGACCGTTTTTGGTTACATGTTGGCGATCCGCAAGCTCTCAAGGATGCGGAGTTCTGGCTGAGGTGTCACGGCGCATGAGCTCCTTGTTCGATGCTTCAACTCCGAACATTTACACGATCCCTGCCGGATCGAACTTTCTCAATGCTTTTGCCACAGCCCTCGCCGACGAGACCGGCTTGCGCGACGATCCCGAAGCCCTTGCCGATGCACTGATCTATGTCCCGAACCGCCGCTCCGACAGCGCCTTACGGTTTGCGCTTTATCAAGCGGCGGGCGGCAAGGCTTGCCTATTGCCTGACATTCGCGTGCTTGGCGACTTGGAAACCGACGAACCGCCCCCAACTGCAGAAGCAGCGCTTGCCGACTTGCCACCGGTGATTTCCCCAGCCGAACGGATCGGCGCGCTGACCCGTCTCGTCATGGCTTACTTTGAGCGTGCGGGCAGTCAAATCCCGGCCGTATCCTGCTTGTCCGCAGCCCGTGAACTGGCCCGTCTCTTAGACCAAGCAGCGCTGTCTGGAGACGTGGATTGGGCGGCGCTGGCCGATTTGGCGCCCGGCACCCAATTGGCAGCGCATTGGGAGCAATCGGTCAAATTCCTAGAAATCATCACCGAGCATTGGCCCGCTCAACTTGAGGACGCGGCGCGGATCGACCCTTATGCGCGGCGCTTCGCAGCGGCGGAAGCCATGGCCGCGCATTGGCGCGCGACACCGCCGCAAACCCCTGTCATCATTGCCGGATCGACGGGCGCGACGCCAGCCAGCCGTATTCTCATGCAAGCCGCATTGGACGCGCCACAGGGTTTGATCGTGCTGCCTGGCCTCGACACGGACTTAGATGATGAAACAGCGCGGCAAGTCAAAGCGGCGCCGTCACATCCTCAACATGCCATGGTACGGGCGTTGGAGGCGCTCAACCTCGCGCGTTCAGAAATTGCGCTTTGGCCAATCAAAGACGCAGCGCCAGCGCAACATGCGCGCCAGCGCCTTTTGCATGAAGCATTGGCACCGGCGCAGAGCACAGCTGACTGGACAGCGAAACTGTCGGAAGTCGCGGGGGATCAAGATTCCGCCGATTTTGTTCGAAACGCCGTCTCAGGTCTGACTGTGCTGGAGGCGAAAGACGAAACCGAGGAGGCGATGTTGGCCGCCTTGATGCTGCGCGAAACACTAGAGCATCCAGGTCAAACTGCGGCTTTGGTGACGCCGGATGCAGGACTGGCACGTCATGTCAGCGCCTGGCTGAAACGCTGGGACATAGACCTTGCCCCGTCTTCAGGTTGGCCACTAACCCAGACGCAAGCTGGCAGTTTCATCCTATTGGTGGCCGATTGGCTGCTTGATCCAGCTCACCCTGTGGCGCTTATGGCTATGCTCCAACATAGTACATGTCGATTTGGAACTGACGAGGTCCGAAGCCTCGACAAAGGCATGCTTCGAGGACCGCGGATTTGGACAGATTGGGCTCAACTCGAACAACGCGTCGCGGATTTCGCCCGCGTTGACGGAGATGCCTCAGCGGAGTTGACCAGCCTTTCAACCATGATGGCAGAGATCGGACAGCTGATCGAGCCACTCGATTTAGCCGCGCTCGACGGCGCCGTCTGGTATCAGCATGTGGCGAGCGTCGCTGCTGCACTTGGGCCAGAGACTTGGACCGGTCAGGATGGCGGCACCCTGGCCAACCTGATGGAGGATTTGAAAACCCTCGCCGAACCCCTGGGTCCTCAACCTGCATCGGTTTGGAACGATCTGTTAAAAGCCGAAGCCACCGCGCTGGCCGTTCCGATCGGCAATTTGCATCCGCGCCTCGCCATTTGGGGCCCCTTAGAGGCGCGGCTACAGACCGCCGATCGCTTGATCCTCGCGGGTCTCAATGAAGACGTTTGGCCCGCCCAGCCGCCCGCGGACGCCTTTTTACCGCGTGTGTTTCGCGCCCAAATTGGTCTGTCGGACCCGGATGAGCGGGTAGGTCTATCAGCGCATGACTTTACCCAACTCGCCGCCGCGCCGGACGTGACTTTGCTGAACAGTCAGCGCCGAGAGGACAAACCCGCCATCGCGTCACGATGGTTGTGGCGCCTGAAAACTCTGGTGCGCGGGGCGCTTGGGGCGGATTCAGATACGATATTCGCGCCGCGACCGGATCGCGATGCCATTGCGTGGCTGCGCGCGCTGGAAGCGGCACCGGAAGCGGCGCCCGACTTCTCCGCTGAGCCGCGTCCAAAACCGCCGCTCTCCGCTCGTCCGAAAGCTCTCTCTGTGACCAGGGTCGAGCAATTGGTGCGCGATCCCTATGCGATATATTGCGAATCCGTTCTGCGCCTGCGCCCACTTGACCCGCTCAATTTGGCCGCCGATGCCCGGGTCCGCGGGACGGCCATTCACAAGGCTCTGGAAGATTTCGAGGCACCGGGAACCCAACAAAACGCCGACCATTTGCTGGCGCTCTTAGAACACGAGTTGCGCCGCGGCGGTGAGGCTGAAGCCGACCTGGTCGCGCTGCGGGAGAAGCGCCGCGAGGTCTGCGCCGACTATTTGACCTGGAGGGCCGAAAATAAAGTCGGTATGGAAGGTCGGCCGCTTACCGAAATTCGCGGCGAGCTGCATCTCATAGTGCAGGGACACCCCTTTCGATTGAGCGGGACAGCAGACAGGATTGAAGTGCGACAGGGCGGACAAATCGCCATCCTAGATTTCAAAACCGGTAAGCCGCCGAGCGAAAAACAAGTGCGTGCGGGGCTGAGCCCGCAAATGCCATTGCAAGGCCTGATTGCTCGTGAAGGCGGCTATGCTGAGCTTGGCCGGGTGCCGGTCGAAGCGCTCACTTATGTCCGTTTTGGTACCACGTTTGATGTTCAATCCCTCGGCGCACCTGCCAGCCGCGCCGGATTGGAAGCCGTCCCGGCAGAAGACCTTATCGCCGATGCGGAGGCCGGCTTGCTGCGCCTGATCACAGCCTTTACCGACCCCAATCACCCTTATCTCAGCGCTCCGCGGCCGGAGCGGGTGATTTATGAAAGCGCTTATTCTCGGCTCGCACGGCGGGATGAATGGACGGGGCTTCGCACTTATGACTGAGGCTGTTTCTTCCCCCGACACGCCGGCCTTCGAAGCGGCGAAACAAGCGCAAGCGGCGGCCGCGCACCCGGGTCAGTCGGCCTGGGTCGAAGCCAATGCTGGGTCCGGGAAAACCAAAGTTCTGATTGACCGCGTCGCCCGGCTTTTGCTGCGCCGCCCCGATGGCCGCCCAGGCGCAACGCCGGATTCCATTTTGTGCATCACTTACACAAAAGCGGCGGCGAATGAGATGCTGGCGCGGCTCTATGACCGGCTTGGCAAATGGGCTGTCGCCTCAGATGAATCGCTCCGCGCCTCACTCGCCCAATTGGAAGACCGAGCACCAGCCTCGTATACAGAAGAAGACTTTCGCGAAGCGCGGCGTCTGTTTGCGCGCGCGCTGGAAACCCCTGGGGGTTTGCGGATTGAAACAATTCACGCCTTTTGCGCGCGCATCTTACGGCGCTTCCCGCTTGAAGCAGGCATTGCGCCAGGCTTCGATGCGATTGAAGAAGATGAAGCTAATCGTCTATGGCAAGCCGTCCTCGCTGCGCGGTTAGAAGAAACAGCCGAGGCGCAGCCCGAGGCGATGAAAGTTTTGTCCAAGGCCACGGGCGGGCTCGGGGTCACGGCCGCGCTAGAGGCATTGAAGCCAAAACGACAAAAGCTGAGCGCCTTCAGCCAAACTGTGCATTCTGAAATAGAACTTACTTCTAAAATCAGGTCTGCGAGCGGCGCAGGCTCTGAGCGCGTTGACGCCATATTAGACCGCGCAATGGTCGCCGAATTGCCTATCTCTGCGTTGACGGACTGTATCGCCGACCTTTCGGCTTTAGACGCGCCGGGGAAAGGCGATCAGAAATTACTGAGCGCACTTCAGGCCGTGCTCGCGTCAGACGATCCTCAGGCGCGGTTTGAGCTCTATATGACCGCGCTCGCCGGCGCCAAGCGCGACTTCCCATCCGGCAGCAACCCTTACACCGCCAAAGCTGGGGCGAGGGTTGCTGACTTGTTCAGTCGCAATCTTAAAAAAGGCGACCCAGAAGGCCACGAGATCACTCGAATGAAGTGCGTGTTGGCGGAGATCCAAGCTGCCGAATTGGCCGAGAGAACGCTGGCTTTGATGCAAGTCGGGCTGCCAATGGTCGAGACCTATCGGCAAGCCAAACGGCAACGCGGCGCACTCGATTTTGATGATCTCATTTTTCACACGCACGCGCTCCTGACGACGTCCACAGCGGCCGAATGGGTGCTCTATAAGCTCGATGGCGGGTTATCGCATTTGCTTTTAGACGAAGCCCAGGACACTAGCCCGCAGCAATGGGCCTTGATCAATGCCTTGATTGAGGAATTTCAATCTGGCCTTGGATCTGACCGGCTGACCGATCCCCGCACGCAATTCGTTGTCGGCGATTCAAAGCAATCGATTTATTCGTTCCAAGGCGCCAATCAGGAACAGTTTCAATCCGAACATTTGACCTTCGTTGCCCGCGAGCAAGTGATTGCCGCGGCTGAGGATCGCCCGATCAATCAGCCTGAAATGGCAATGTCATTTCGGTCGACGCCTGAAGTCTTGCGCTTCGTCGATGAAGTCCGCGCCTGGGTGCCGCTATCGAGCGCCGCGACCGACCCTTTACCGCCGCCAGAGGCCGACTTGAGACCGCACGCGCCGCGCCGCGTCAATCAGCCTGGCCGGGTTGAAGTATGGCCCTTAGAAGCACCGGACGAAGCCGCCCCGGAAGAGTCGGCTTGGACGACGCCGACGGATCACGTTCCGGCGAATGCCCCGCGCCGCAAACTGGCCCGCCGGGTCGCCGCCGCCGTCCGCGAGATGATTGATCGCGGCGAAACTGTATGGCGCGAAGGCGCGGATCGAAAATGGTCGCGCCGGCCCATCCGCGCTGAAGACGTGCTCATTCTTGTGCGCAGCCGGAATGAACTGTTCGACGCGCTGATTGACAGTCTCAAACAAGAGGGCGTGCCCGTCGCCGGGGCCGACCGGTTGCGCTTACTCGATAATTTGGGTGTGCAGGATTGCCTCAACCTCATTCGGTTTGCGCTACAGCCTGGCGACGACTTGACCCTCGCCGAAATCCTACGCGGGCCGTTTTGCGGGCTTGTCGATGACGATCAGCATTTGTTCGCGCTCGCGCATGGCCGCGCGCCCGGTGTAACGCTGTGGCAAAGCTTGCAGGTTTCGCAAGATCCAGAATTTTCCGCCGCCAAGGCCTTCTGTCTGGACCTCCTTGAGCACGCAGACCTGCCCGCCTTTGAATTTCTGACACGAACCCTCACACTGCGCGATGCCAGCGGATTGAGTGGTTGGGACAAGCTGATCCAGCGATTGGGTGAGCCGGTGCGTGATCCGGTCCAGGCTTTGCTCTCTGGCGCGCTAACCTATGACATGACGGAGGCGAAGAGCCTGCAAAGCTATCTGGCGCAAATCGAATCGCAAGACACGGTCTTGAAGCGCGAATTGGGCGAACCAGACGGCGCTGTGCGCGTCATGACCGTGCACGGGGCCAAAGGGCTGCAAGCGCCGGTGGTGATTTTGCCCGATACGGTCGGCGCCACGAAACCGGTTTCCGATGCCCTCTTTTTCACCCCGGACGGCGTACCGCTTTATAGCCCCGCGGCGCGCCTGGATGCGGCGGCGACGGCGGGTTTGCGCGAGGCGGCAAATGACGCGGCTGAGCGCGAATCGCGGCGTCTGCTTTATGTCGCCCTGACCCGCGCAGCGGACCGCCTGATCATTGCTGGCGCTGGGTTTGCTCATCGCAAAGCCGGGTATGAGAAATCTTCATGGTATCGCTGGTGCCTGACTGCGATGGCTGCGCTGCAGGGCGAAGAAATACCTGATGCGCCGCTTGAGACGATTTGGACACTCGGTCCCGAACCAGCCTTAGCCGGGCGCGCAGCGGATCGTTCCGAGGGCGCTCCGGTGGCCCCCGATTGGTTGACGCGGCCCGCTGAAACCGCTGCCCCGCCGCTGCGTTTGGCCGCGCCATCGCGCTTGATCGAGGACCGGGCGGCGGTGATTGCGCCGTTTGGTCCAGACCGCAAAGCCGCCTTGCGCCGCGGACAATTGATCCACGGCCTGCTACAAACCCTGCCGGAAACCGCGCCCGCATCTTGGGAAGAGATTGGCCGGCGGTTTTTGGCCCGCGCTCCAGAAATATCCCCGGAAGACGCGGATGAAATGCTCGGCGCGGCGCTGACCACGCTCAATGATCCGCGCTTCGGCGCCATTTTCGCGCCGGGTGGACGCAGTGAAGCGGCGATTGTCGGATCGTTACCGAGCGGACAAATGGTCAATGGCCGGGTCGATCGATTGATCATCAAGGCCGATGAGGTGCTGATCATTGATTATAAAACCGATCGCCCCGCCCCGCGTGACGCAACTGGTGTGGAGCTCGCTTATTGCGTCCAAATGGCTGCGTATCGCGTCGTTTTGCACGATCTTTACCCAGACCGCCCAGTTCGGTGCGCCTTGCTCTACACAGATGGACCCCGTCTGATCGAATTGGACGACACGCAACTATCAGAATCCCTAAACCGTGTTGAAAGCAGGGTTTGACGCCCGCAAAGAGTCCCTATCTTATGCGGCGTCAGATAATTCAAGGAGGCCATCATGGCTGCTGAGCATATTACCGATGAGACGTTCGACGACGCCGTCGCCAGCGACACGCCTGTCGTTGTCGACTTTTGGGCCGAATGGTGTGGCCCGTGTAAAGCCATGGCGCCACATCTCGACGCCGTTGCGGATGAGATGAGCGACAATATCAAAGTCGCGAAGATTAATGTCGACGACAACCCAATGGCCGCGTCCAAATACGGCATTCGCGGCTTGCCGACACTGATGATTTTCAAAGACGGAAAAGTCGCTGCGACGCATCCCGGCGCGATGTCGAAACAGAAGATCACAGAGTGGATCAAAGAGAATACATAAGACCGGTCGCAAGACCGTCTTAGGTTTCAAAAGGCTCGCGACCGATTCGCGGGCCTTTTTTTAATCGCGAGGCGTGACGACGCCGCCGCGTTTCAAAGCGCCGCAGCTTTAACCCGTTCAATCTGGCGCTGGACGATGTCTGGCGCCAAGAATGACCCGCGAAAGCTGTTCTCTGCAAGCGTTCGAATGTCTCGCTCGTCCAAGTCGAGAGCATCAATAATCGCCTCAAAGTTTTGATTCATATAGCCTCCAAAATAGGCGGGGTCATCGGAATTCACAGTCGCCGCAATGCCCGCGTCGAGCATCTTTTTCATGGGGTGGGCGCGCATGTCGTCGACGACGCACAGTTTCAAATTCGACAAGGGACAAACGGTCAGCGTCATTTCGTCTGCGACGAGGCGGTCTATCAGGCCCTGATCCTCTAGCGCGCGATTGCCATGATCTAGGCGATCGACGCCTAACAGGTCGAGCGCTTCCCAGACATATTCCGGCGGGCCTTCTTCGCCGGCATGCGCCACACATTTCAAACCGGCAGCTTTGGCCATGGCGAACACCTTTTCGAATTTCGAGGGCGGGTGGCCGAGTTCTGAGGAATCCAACCCGACCCCGAAAATATGATCGCGCCAAGGTTGCGCCTGTTCAAAAGTCTTCAACGCAGCGGCTTCATCTAGATGGCGCAAGAAGCACATGATCAGATGCGAACTGATGCCAAAATCGCGCTCGCCATCGGCCAGCGCTTTTGTGATCCCGCGCATGACTGTATCGAAGGAAATGCCGCGCGCCGTGTGCCCTTGGGGGTCGAAGAAGATCTCGACATGGATAACATTATCGGCGGCGACGCGTTGCAGATAAGCGTAGGTGAGATCGTAAAAATCACGCTCAGTGATCAACACGCCCATGCCTTGATAGTAAATATCTAGGAAGTCTTGCAGCTCAGAGAATTCATAGGCCTGCCGCACATCTTTAACTGACGCAAAGGGAATATCGATCTGATTGCGCCGTGCCAATTCAAACAACAGCTCCGGCTCGAGGCTACCTTCAATATGCAAATGCAATTCAGCCTTTGGCAGGGCGCGCGCAAGCGCTTTGAGGCGGGCTTTTTCGTCCATGATCAGGCTCTCAATCAATCGTATTCGAGGGTGAGGAATAGGACATAGGTTCTTCACCACGATTTGTCGCGTTTATTTCAGCGGTCAATTCGGTCGCTTAGGTGAAATAAGACCGGTCAGACGCGGACCATGAGGATGGGCCGCTTGTGTCCTCGTGATCGCTCGATGCACCATGATCCCAACTCTGTCGACAAGTGATCCAAATCGAGCCCGCTTCGCAGGCTCTAACCGCCAAGCGGCCCTTCGCCCTGCCACGCTTCAAGGTCTTGCCACAGAGATCTGTCGCGTTGGGCGGATGTGGTGATGGCGTCAATGGCAGTCTGACCTAACCGGTCCCTGAGTTGCGACAAATATAGACTTCTGATCTCAACCACGGGCGTATTGTGCGCTTCGATCATGCCGGCATTGCCACCTTTAGAAATTTTACCTTCGATGATCGCGCCGACGTTGCCAACGCCCCAACTCATAGCGCCCGGTGCGCCCTCGAGCGCGATCTGATCAAACGCGCTATTCCACAACATCTGTTGAGCCCCCGCCCAGCCATGTCCGCTGCCGCTGGTTTTCCTATTTTGAACTTGAAACAGCTTCCCTTTCAAATTGTCCCAAAGAATTCCCGTTGCCCATCGGTGATGAGGCCCATCATCATTGCGCGTTTCTTCTGCGACACAATCCAAAAACACACTGGGGCCGCGCACCCGCGATCCGGTTACAAATGTGTGCCTGCCGCCTCTGCCATAGCATCTTTGCACAAGGTTCATTTGGCCCCCGGCGAAGTAAAAAGCATAATGGTTGCCGCCGACGACTTCGAAGTCAGGGTCGAGATAGGCAATGTCCTGAAGCGTGATGTGCCGCGCCCCAGAATTGAGTTGGAACCCGTGAGAAAAGTATTGGAGCGTGACATCCCGGATCCAGCTATTCTCAACATCTTGGTACACAATGCCCGTATAAGCTCTGTCTCGATCTGAGGTGTCTGCGGATTGACGCGTTAAAACTCTTAGATTTTCAATGCCAATATTATGAGCGCGACCCGTCGCGTCTGCGCGATAGACTTCGCCGCCGCCAAACCGCTCTTCAATCGTATCGATGAGAGGGATATCTATGGTCAACCGATTGCCCGCTATCGCAACCACGCGCCTCTCGACTGCGAGTTTATAGCTGCTATCGGTCCATCCATATTGCGCCGTGTCCACGCCGTTCGGGCCGACCCAAAAACCATTGGGTGTTCGGACCACAGCAATCGTATCGCCAACCACAAATCCGGCGGCATCGTCGACCTCAAATGAGACACTTCCGACGGGCACATAGGCTTGCTGAATTCGCGTCGTGTGGGACGGCGTTGCGCTCGGCAAATTCCGGTAGCTTCCGGGACCGTCCACGCGAATTGCGATGTCATTCGTCTCAGTGCTCGTCGATTCAAGAATGGTGCCCGCAAGCCCTTGTCCTTCTCCCCGAAGAACAACGCCGCTCGCATCAATATTAAGGGTCTGGCTCAAGCGGTACTGCCCCGCTTTCAACAATAGCGCCCCTCTCATGCCGTCTGCATTCGGCGCCGTCGCAGCGATCGCGTCCAATGCAGATTGGATGCGTCCATAATCATCGCCCGACCCGTTTGGCTGCAAGGTTTGCAGCACTGGAATATCGGCCGGGTCCGGCAGGGCAACGCCGCCGCCCATATAGCCCGCGTGCGAAAAATCAGGGATAATCTGGAGCGCTTTTTCGCCGCCCTGGTTAATGTAAGGGCCGTATTCGAGTTTATCGCTCGCCGCGTTCAGCGACACCACCGGGGCGTTCACGGCATAATTGATGGGTCTGTCGAACAAAGTCGCATCGATATCCGCAGCCGGAGGGGGCGGCGGCGGCGGGGGTGGCGGCGGAGGCGGAGGTGGTGGTGGTGGTGATGCGGGCGGTGTTTCGCCGCTTGGCGGTACAGATGGCATACCGTCTTCGTCGGGGCTGACACCACATGCCGCGACACTCACGCCGATCAGCACAGCCAAGGCCGCGCGCTCTAAACAGTTCCATGTCGGCATTATGGTCCCCATTATGCTTACTGGCAGTAGAACGAGAAGGCGGAAACATAGCCCTTAGACTGAGCCAAAAATTTCAATAAAATTTCAAGCGCATTGGATGGCCTTGTTCGCTGTTCTTTTTACGAACGTGTCCGACAAATCTGACCGCTCCTAATGCTCGCGTCTCAGATCCACCGGGAGTCTGGAATGGACCGAGGCTGGGGCGCTGAGACAAAATCTTCTTCAGTATCGCGAACAAACGAATCAGCGGCATCCCAGCACCTTTATTGGCAAGGCACTCTTCGCTCCAATATTTGCGGCGAGGCTTGCCCGACGGCGGGGGTTTTTTTGTCAGGCCATTGCGATAGCTTGGCCCTCCATTGAAGGAGGCCCGCATGACGCCCTATCAAGATCTCAGCCGCTCTGTGGCTGGAAAAACCATGTTCATCACCGGTGCTGCCAGCGGCATGGGCCGGGCCACCGCCCACCTATTTGCGCGCGAAGGCGCCAATGTCATGGCCACCGATCTAAACGCCGAAGGGGTCCAGGCTGTGGCTGAGGAGATCCGCGCCGGCGGCTCTCAAAACGTCAAAGCCATGGCGCTCGACGTCGCCGATGGTGACGCTCTGCAAGGCGCTGTCGATGCCACGGTGGAGGCCTTTGGTGGGCTCGACATATTGATCAACAATGCGGGGTTTGCCCGTCTCGCGCATCCATCAGACGAGGCCTATGAGACGATTTGGCATGACAGTGTGAACGTCATGCTGACCGCTCATCAAAGGCTCATTCGCGCCGCGCTGCCGCATTTGCTGAAGACAGAAACAGGCGGGCGGATTGTCAATATTTCCTCAACCGAGGGCCTCGGCGCCACGCCGGGCAATGGACCCTATGTCGCTGCAAAACATGGCGTGATCGGGCTGACACGAGCGATGGCAACCGATCTCGGACGCGACGGGATTACGTGTAATGCGATCTGCCCGGGTCCGATTGAAACCGGCATTAACGCCGCCATTCCCGACGACCATAAAGCGATTTTTGCGAAACGGCGTGTGCCGCTGCGGCGCTATGGGATCCCGGAAGAAGTAGCGCACATCACGCTGTCCTGCTGCTTGCCAGCAGCGTCTTATCTAAACGGCGCGGTTATCCCCGTCGATGGCGGCCTCAACATCAAAAACGCTTAGGTCGGGCATTCGCCATTGGCTTCGAGCACGTCGCCGGCCAGATAGAGCGACCCGCCAATCAAGATCCGGTCCGGTTTGAGCGCCGCCGCCTTTACCATCGCCTGTTCTAGGGAGGGGCAGGCCTCAGCGTGAGGCAAGAAGGCCCGTGCCGTATCAGCAAGCGCGACCCGCTCGGCGCCGGCATGGCCGGGCGCATTCGGGATAGTGAGCACAGCCTCAGTGACGCCTTTAAACGGGTGGAAGAAACCGCCATGATCCTTGCTCGCCATCATCGCCGTGACCATCACTGTGCGCCCGCCCATTTCGCGTAGCAATTCGGCAATTGCAGTGGCGGCATGCGGATTGTGCCCGCCGTCCAGCCAAACATCAGCGCCGCCGCCAAGGCGGGTGATCGGACCGTCGCTGAGGCGTTGCATGCGGGCGGGCCAAATCGCGCTCTGTGCCCCGGCCCAAATCGCTGCATCATCCACGCGCGGTGACGATAATTGACGCATGGCCAGACCCGCCAAAGCGGCATTGTAGCGCTGATGCGTGCCCGGCAGCGCCACCGCTTCCGGCACACGCTCAATATCTTCAATGGTTAGCACGGTGAGCGCCGCATTTTGCGTCTCCGCCTCGGCCCGAATGACATCGCCGCAAACCCGCGCCTGAATGGCCGAGACGACCGGGCGATTTGGCTTAATAATCCCGGCTTTCTCGCCGGCAATGAAGGCCAAATCTGAGCCCAAGAATTGCTTATGATCAAAATCCACTGGCGTGATTACACTCAGAGCCGGGGTGTTGAGGACATTAGTGGCGTCAAACCGCCCGCCAAGGCCGACTTCGAGAATAAGAAGATCGGCAGGCACTTCGCTAAAGGCCAGCAAAGCCGTTGCTGTGGTGGCTTCAAATCGCGTGATCGGGCGCCCTTCTAGGGCAGTATAGACGCGGTCGAGCCAGGTGATTAGAGCGTCATCCTCGACCAGAGCGCCAGCCAAACGTATCCGCTCATTGAAGCGGACTAAATGTGGCGAGGTGTAGACATGGACTTTAAGCCCGGCCTCTTCGGCCATGGCCCGCAAATAGGCGCATGTCGAGCCTTTGCCATTGGTTCCGGCGACATGGAGGGTCGGCGGCAGTTTATCTTGGGGGCGCCCGAGCGTTTCTAAGACAGCGTCTATCCGGCCAAGCGACAGCTCAATCGTTTCGGGATAGAGGCCTTCAAATTGCGCTAGGGCCGCATCGAGCGCGGCAGTCATTGAGGTTAGGCCTCAGGCGTACGCGGCGCCGGCACATCGGCCGATGGCGCTTCCACAGGGAGCGCTGAAACGTCTTTTTCAGAGACTTTGCGTTTTGGCATTAAATGGCTGAGCACGCGCGACAGCGTTGCTTTCAGCTCACGGCGATCGACGACAATATCGACGGCGCCTTTTTCGCGCAGAAATTCGGAGCGCTGAAAGCCCTCTGGCAGTTTTTCGCGTATGGTTTGCTCAATCACGCGCGGGCCGGAAAACGCAATCATCGCGCCAGGCTCTGCCATGTGGACATCACCGAGCATCGCGTAAGAGGCTGAAACGCCGCCAGAGGTCGGGTCGCATAGGACAACCACATAAGGCAGACCGGCGTCTTTAACTTCCTGAATGGCCAGCGTCGAGCGCGGCATTTGCATCAGAGACAAGGTGCCTTCTTGCATCCGGGCGCCGCCAGATGCGGTGCAGATGACGAAGGCTGCTTTCCGGGCGACGGCCATTTGCGCCGCAGCGATAAAGGCTTCGCCAGCGGCCATGCCGAGCGATCCGCCCATAAATGCAAAATCTTGAACGAGAATGACCGTGGGGACGCCGTTCACTTTGCCGAAGGCGGCGGCCATACAATCATCTTGCGCGATCGGTGAGACAGCGCCGGTATCAGGCGCTTCTTCTTTATCGCGTTTGGCGATCTTAGACTTGGCGCCTTTGATCCGGGACGGGTAGGTTTTGTCGTCTCTAAACTTTAGCGGGTCGGCGGCGACGGGCGGCAATGGAATCGGTTCCCAACGCTCTTGATCGAAGAACAGGCGAAAGCGGCGGCGCGGCGAAATCCGCAAATGCGCGCCAGCCGGTGTCACATACCAGCTCTCTTCCAAGTCTGAACGATAGACGAGTTCACCCGAGGTTGGACATTTCACCCAGAGATTATCTGGGGTGTCTTTCTTCGTACCCGATAAAAGGCCTTTTAGGCCCGGTGTTCGGAAATTTGTCAGCCAGTTCATCGCTCTACGATCCCTTCGCCCAGTGCTGGACTTTGTTAGGCTGGCACTCCACCCTTTAGCGCCGTACTCAACTCTAGGGCCAATTCGCCCATCTTCTCCGCTGCAATTTGTGGCGTTTTGGACACAGTTGCAAGTCTTGCTTCTTCCACAAAAGCAGATCCAACGACAACCCCATCCGCGATTTTAGCCATTTCGGCTGCTTGTTCGCCGGTTTTTATGCCGAACCCAACACAGACCGGAAGGCCCGAAACGCGCTTGGCCATTTCGACACCGCCGCGGATATCTTCCGGGTCAGCAGAGCCCGAGCCAGTGACGCCGGCGACCGCGACATAGTATAAAAATCCACTCGCGCCATCTGCGACTGTCGCCATCCGCGATTCATGCGTGGTCGGCGTCGCCAGGCGGATCACTGAAAGACTGTGCGCGGCATAAGCGGCGCGGATCGGTGCATCTTCTTCGGGCGGCAGATCGACAAGGATTGTACCATCGATACCAGCATCTGCGGCCGCTGCGGCGAAGGCGTCATAGCCCATTGTGTGAACAGGATTAGCATAGCCCATCAAGATAAGTGGCGTTTCAGAGTCGGTTTCGCGGAAACGTTTGGCCAATGCCAAGACGTCCTGCAACTTGGTCTGATTGGCGAGTGCCCGCAGGGCTGCCTTTTGGATCGCCGGGCCATCTGCCATCGGATCCGTAAACGGCGCGCCGAGCTCAATCACATCAGCGCCATTATCGCGGACCGCACAGAGCGCCTGATAAGAGGTTTCCAAGTCTGGATCACCAGCCATCAAATAAGTCACCAAAGCGGCGCGGTTCTCTGCTTTGATCTTGGCGAAGCGCTGTTCTATTCGGGAAGTGGGCATTTACTCAGTGTCCGTATTCTCTTCGACCCAAGCGGCATAAGAGGCGTTCACTTGGGTACAGCCGAGCGCCACAATCGCGGGCACATCATAAGGGTGATGCGCCGCAACAATGGCTTCGATTTTAGCAAAATTGGCGGCTGGCGCTTTCAGCCAAAGAATGAATTCAAAGGCCTGCTCAACGACGCCTTTCCAGCGATAAGTAGATGCCATCGGGCCTTCAATATTGGCGCAAGCGGCAGCGCGGCTGTCGACCGCTTCGTCGGCAATGGCTCGGGCGACACGCTGGCGCGGACAGGTAATACGATAGAGCGTGAGTGGGGTCACATCTCCACTCCCAACGCTTCAGCAACTGAGAACACATCCTTATCGCCGCGGCCGCACATGTTGAGGATCATCAGTCCGTCTTTATCGAGCGTATCGATAACGTCGCCAAGGCGCGCCAGCGCGTGGCTGGGCTCCAGCGCCGGAATGATGCCTTCCAAACGCGTGCAGAGCTGGAACGCTTCGAGCGCTTCGGTGTCAGTACAGGTCAAGTATTCAGCCCGTCCGGTGTCGCGCAAGAAACTGTGCTCTGGACCAATGCCTGGATAATCGAGCCCTGCCGAAATCGAATGGGCATCGATGATCTGGCCATCCTCGGTTTGCAGAAGATAGGTTTTATTGCCGTGCAGAATGCCTGGCGCACCGCCATTTAAGGCCGCCGCGTGCTGTCCTGTTTCAATGCCGTGGCCGGAGGCTTCAACGCCAATCATCCGCACGGTGTCGTCCTCAATGAAGGGATGGAACAGGCCGATCGCATTTGAGCCCCCGCCAATGCAGGCCATGATCGCATCTGGCAGGCGCCCTTCGCGTTCCAATATTTGCGCCCGGGCTTCTTTGCCAATGACACTTTGGAAATCGCGCACGAGCTCGGGATAAGGATGCGGCCCCGCCGCAGTACCAATACAATAGAATGTGTTGTCGACATGGGTAACCCAGTCGCGCAGGGCTTCATTCATCGCGTCTTTCAGCGTGCCGGTGCCTGATGAGACCGGAACGATCTCAGCCCCAAGCAATTTCATGCGGAAGACGTTGGGCTTTTGCCGCTCGACGTCTGTTTCTCCCATAAAGACAACGCATTTCAGGCCAAAGCGGGCACATACAGTAGCGGTAGCGACGCCATGTTGACCGGCGCCGGTCTCCGCGATGATCCGGGTTTTTCCCATACGCATCGCGAGCAAGACCTGGCCGAGGCAGTTATTGATCTTGTGCGCGCCCGTATGATTGAGCTCATCGCGTTTGAGATAAATCTTGGCGCCGCCAAAATGTTCGGTCAGGCGTTCGGCAAAATAAAGCGGGCTGGGGCGGCCAACATAATGCGCCCACAAATCATCCATTTGCGCTGCAAAAGCCGGATCTTTCTTGGCTGCGCGGTATTCTTGTTCCAAGTCGAGGATAAGCGGCATCAGCGTTTCCGCGACATAGCGCCCGCCAAACTCGCCAAAACGGCCATTTTCATCGGGCCATTGGTCCCAAGTATTTCTCAAATCCATCACATTGCTCTCTAGGCAGATTTGGCCGCGTCTATGAAAGCGCGGATCAAGTCCTCGTCCTTTACGCCCGGCGCGGTCTCAATGCCAGAGGAAACGTCAACAGCGAGCGCACCTGTCGCATCTATCGCCGCTTCAACATTGTCCGGGGTTAACCCGCCGGCCAGCAACCAGGGGACATCAGGCTCGAAGCCCTCAAGCAGGCCCCAATCGACCATTTCGCCATTGCCGCCGGGCCGATCCGAGTCTTCTGGCGGTTTGGCGTCAATCAGCAAGCGATCGACCCGCCATTGGTCTAAACCCTCTAAATCGTCCTCATGGCTTACGCTGATCGCCCGCCACAGTTCGCAAATGCCAGCGCAATCACGCCACCAGCGCAGCACTTGGTCCGGCGTCTCTTTGCCATGGAGCTGGATCGCATCCGGCTCGATCTCATGCAGGACATCATCGAAAAAGTCTTCGTCTGGATCGACCAGAAGGATCACTGATTGCAAGCCGAGATCTTGGGCGAAATCTGATAGGCCGATCACCTCCTCCAGGGCATCTTCGCCTTCACCCAAGACATTGCGCGGGCTTTTCGGGAAGAGGACAAAACCAACCCAATCCGCCCCCGCTTCTGCGGCGACGCGAATGTGGGCTGTATCCTGAAGACCGCAAATCTTGACCTGTGACATGACGCGTCTCGTGCGCGGCATAGACGGTGAAGTCAAGCGCCCTCTGTCTCGCTAAACAGGTTGAAAAGAATTTGATGCCAGAAAGACGCAGATCACCTTGACTCAGCGCGCGACACTCTGCACCTCGGCGCCTGGGGCGACACGTTCAGTAAGAGTAGTTTGCACCCATGTTTGAAGCCATCATGGCCCCCGTCGAGCCCGCCGCGATTCTGGACAATCCAGCCGAGATAGCCGTCGCCATTCCCGCGCTTCCAGACGGCGCGATCCGCATGATCTCAGCCGCGACGAAGTTTGAAGATCCGGCGCAAATGGATGCCGTGGTGAGTGCTGCGCGCTTGGCCTTTCCAAACCATCACAGCCAAATTGACCAATTGGTTGCCGACCTGACCGTCCCAACTGAGCCGCTATTGGTTACGCCCTTGGTGGTCACCGGCACCCCGCCGGAACCCCAAAAGTATCATTTCCTAGAAAATCTTACCGCCAAGATCGATCTTAACGCGGCCTATACAGACGGCAATACCGAGACCTCGACGCTTGGCAGTCATTTGAAAGCGAGCTTAAAACGAAAAGCCAATATTTACAGGCTTGAAGCCTATGCCAATACGGGCGAGGCGAATGGCGAGCGCACGCAGGAAAACTGGGGCGCGTCTTATCAAATGGATACGCTGTGGACCGACGATGTCTTTGGCTATGTCCGTACCTCGCTCGACAGCGATCAGTTTGCTGGCTTTGACTATCGGGCGTTTTTGGGCGCGGGCGCCGGATACTATTTCATCAATGACGAAGAATTGTCGCTGCGCGGAGAAGTCGGCCCCGGCTATCGGTTTTCCAAAGAGACAGTGACGGCTGAAGAATCAGGCGACTGGGTGCTTTATGGGGCTGTCGACACACGCTGGGTATTAAATGAAGACTGGGCGATTGAGCACGATTCCAAACTCACGCTTTCAGAACCCAGCGCAACGCTATCTTCGCGGTCACAATTGAGCACGGCGCTGACCGATGCGATCCGTGCAGGGATGTCTTACGAACTCCAATATGAAGGCGACCCGCCAGAGGAGAAGGATCCCCTCGACTCGATCTTAAAGTTCAACGTCTCATACGGATTTTAGAGTCTCGCCGGGCTTACTCCGCACCGAGGCCGAGAGATTTTAGCAGGCCTTTGGCCGTGTTCTGGTCAAACTTCGCTCTCAGTTTCAAGTATGGACCTTGCTGTTTGTAGCGCGCAGCCTCGAAGTCCTCATCGTCAAAGCCGGCAACGTTCCAGCCCACACTGACCCAAATATTTTCCTTCGGTGTGAAGCCGATGCTTGGACCATAAGACCATGTCGCGGTGCTGCTGGCAGACCCTGACGACCAGGTTGTTTGAAAGCCAATATCGACTTCCGGGCTGACATCGTGGCGCACTTCGCCGCCGACCAATTGCGTAACACTGTCGGCGCGCGCGCCTTCAAACTCGGTCTCCACATATTTGATGCCGTGATAAACCGATACTTGCGTTTGATCGGACACCATCGCATTGGCGGCGAAATTGTTGACGATTTTGGTCCGGTCTTGAATGCCTTCTTCACGCAAATGGCCAACGTCCAAGCGGTTGAACACCACGGGTCCCTCGCCGCGCGGGCGCCAAGCTGCTCCTAAACGAGCCTCGGTTTCGACCCGATCGCCTCGGCCAGTCAGATTCTCAGACCGGTGCTGCGCCGCGCCGGAGAAGGATAGCGTTTTGGTAATCTCGCGGGCGCCACCAAGCACCGCCACCAGACGCGTCCCTGACGTGCTTTCGCGCGCTTCCATACGGGCTGATGCCGCCATTGTGTCGGTCTGGAAGGCTGCGCCAACATAGCCCGAAGCATACTGGTCATCCAGCGTAAGCGTGCTGCGGACGCCATCTTCGAGGGGGCTTACAGCCACGTCCGGAGTGACATCGAGCGCCTCATCTGTGCCATCAATACTGGCCCGACGGGCCAAGCCACCGCTCAACGTCCAGGCGTCATTGACTTGCCAAACCTGATCGACACCAACTGTCGCACCGATGCGGCGGCCACTATCATTGGTCAGCATATCTGTCGCCGCGCGCACCTGCGTACCGCCGCGCGGTTCCCAAGTGATTCCAGCAATCGTGTTCTGACCCGATGCATTGGCCCCATTGGTCACCTCATGGCGGACATTGGCTGTCGCCCGCGCGCCAATTGTTTTGTCAATGCCGAACACCGCGCGACCGGGGAAGAGCGTCGACTCGTCATCATTCGCACCGCCGGCATAAACGGGCTCTTCCCAGGTCGCGCTGATGGTTAAACCGCGATCGACAAATGTCTTGCGTAAACCGGCCAGCAGCAGCACAGATTGGCGCGGATCTGCAGCGTCCTCAAAGTCTTCAGAGACGGCGCGCAGGCCAATGCTCGCGCCAAAGGTTTGGCTTTCGTGCTGAAGCACAGCATCGGC
The DNA here is from genome assembly GCA_039822145.1 of Pseudomonadota bacterium. Classification (GTDB taxonomy): domain Bacteria; phylum Pseudomonadota; class Alphaproteobacteria; order Caulobacterales; family Hyphomonadaceae; genus Henriciella. The sequence continues at coordinate 158,780 of JBCBMU010000002.1, forward strand.
CACACTGCGGCGCGCGGACTGGCTCAAATTGGTCTCCTGATAAGCCTGCGCTTGCAGACTGCGGACCGAGCGATCGGCGCCCGGCGCGGCTTCGCTGACCGTCAGCTCAGCGCTCAACTCGGCGCCAATCCGGCGGACCGCTGATGTTGACGAGGCTTGCTGGCCAAGCCCAAAGCCTTCCGACTCTTCACGGAAATAGCCGGTCATATTCAAACGCTCGGTGCGACGTGTGGCTTCTAACAGGACCGCTTCGCCATCTGTCTCACCAAACTCGGTTTCCGCATCTGTAGATGCATATTCTGCACGCAGCTCAGTATAGTCGTCGACTTTCACCGTCAGGTCTGCGGCGATCAGGTTTGACCCCTCTTCGCCTTGCGATGCCCCGTCTTCTTCATGGATCATAGTGACCCCAGTTTGGATTTTTCCGCGGGCAAACCGCGTTTCGGCGCGTATACCCGCCGTTACACCGCGTTCGCCGGCTTCAGAGGTCTCGTAATCGACCACAATCACGTTTGGATTAAGCTCCGTATCGACGGCTGCGACAGGCTGCCGGAAGAATAGCTCACCGGTGATATAGTCAATGTCATAGTCAATGTATCGGCTCAGCGATAACTGGCTCAGTATCACATCTGGACGGAAGCGATCGCGTGTTTCGACAAGGATCACTTCTGAAGAGCGGACCACAGGTGCCGCGCTCAAGAAGAAGGGGCCAGAGGTGCCATCGGCCGGCAATTCGTCTTTGATAAAGGTCTGATTGGTTTCGGCGGCAAAGGCCGTGATAGACACGTCCTGGCTCTCATAATCGGCTTTGAGGCCCGAGAAACGGCGCGAATAACGACCAAGGTCGGTCTCAGTGAAGCCGGTCTCATAATCCCCAAACAGGGCCTGGAACGTATTTTTCTCAAGCTTTACATAGACCGGGTAGCGGCTTTCCGCATTATTGTTCTGCCAAGTACGGTCGCCGTAGAGCGTATAATAGGCGTTCGGATCAATCTCGTCGAACAGCTCGCCGTCCTGCGCACCCCGGCGTTTGGCCGTATCGATCGCAACAGTCAGCAGCCAATCGCCTTTGACCACGCCTTTGGCAAACAGAGCCAGGCGGCCATCGCTCGAAACTTCCTCAAGCCGGCGCCCTTCTGGCGTTTTGTATCGGCTTGAATGACCTTCCGCTTCTGCGAGGCCAACGACAATCCAGTCGCGCTTTTCGGGCGCTAACCAGACATCAAGATCTTGATAGGTTCCATCATTGAGGAGGACTTGCACTCGGACACGGCCAGATTCAAGCGTCGGCTCTAGCTCAACCCGGGCGATGCCATTGGCGCCGACGCGCACGCCTGTGACAGCGCTAAAGGCAGCATCTACGGGCGATTCAAACTCTTGCTCGGCTTCCTGCGCCAAGCGGTATGGCGAGGCGACACTAATCTCAACAATCCGGCCTTCATGGACGGGATGACCTTCGCCATCTTCTAGGCGAACTGCAATGACCGGCTTTGTACGGCCGTCCGCGCTAAGTGCAGACTGGTCGTCGACATGATGCGCGCGAGCGACTTCATCGACGAACCAAACGACGCGCTCAATCTCGCCACGCTCGGTGCCATCGGGATCGTACAGGGTTGCGACAAAGGTGTTTTTTCCGCGCTGAATGTCGACCCCGGCCCATCGTGAAATGGCCACACTGCGCGTCGCTGACAATTCCTTGCCCGAGAAATTGAGACCCGGAATGACCGAACCGTTTAATTCTACCCGCACCTGCTGTTTGGGTCCGTGCAAAATACCCAGGCTGACAGATCGTCCATGCGGGGTTTGCTCCACCGCCGGATACACCCACTTAAACTCGGATGTGCTCTGAGCGTTGAGCCATGCCTGGTCGAACAGGTCTTCGTCGCGCGTCGCGGCAACATCCAAAGACACAGGCTTAGTCACCGCATCGGTGCGTTTTAGGTAGAAATTCGCTCGCCAAATTGTGCCGCCCTGCGCATCTACGAACTTTGACAAAGCCGTCCCGGCATAGCGCGTATTCTCTTCACAAATGACCGGTTCATAGCCTGGCGGTAAGGTGGCTTCATCGACTTGAACAATATGGGTGCCAGGTTCTACCGCTTCGAAATGGTAAAGGCCGTGCTCATCGGTGACCACATATTGACCCGTTTCCATGTATAGGCGAACGCCAGCGACACCATCACCGTCCATCAATGACCGAGCCCATTCTTCATCTGGCTTACAGGCGGCTTCGGCGACACGGCCGACAATGGTCAAGCGCGAAGACAGCAGGTCTTCCTCAATGTAAATCGCCGCTTCGGCGAGATTAGACAGCGCGGCACCGCCAGCATTAATGGCGACCACTTTGTTGACCGCCTCACCAAGCGGTGTGCCTGGCCCAACAGTGGTTAAATAGGTCAATTGAACCGTTGATCCTGGTAGCACCAGACCGCCCGTGAAGGTCAGATCACGGCCATTTGCGGCAATGCTCGGATCGGCAAACTCAGCGCTATCAAACCGTGCCGACCCGGCAACATAGCGAAGGCCGACCGGTAATGTGTCGCGCAATGCGAAAGGCGCTGGTACATTGCCGGCATTTTCAAGGTCAATCGTATAGCCGACGAAGTCGCCGACCGCAGCTTGCGTGTCAGAAGCGCGCTTGCGGACAATGAGTTCACCATTTGGATCCAACGGCACGTCGAGATTGACCGGCCCTGACTGCGTGACCTCAAACACGGCGCCAAAAGAGGCATTGGCATCCAAGTCGAAAGGCGCATTTGGGAGATCTTGCACCAGGTCCGCGCCGCGGGTCGAAGGGTAAAGATAACCGTCTGGTGCCTCGACTTGCAGGCGATATTGACCGGGCGCGAGGATCGGAAAGAAAAACACACCAGGCGCTGCGGGATAGGTAATACCAATTGAGTCCGTTATCGCCTGCCCCGTGGCCACCGTCGACGGAAACGCGCCGGTCCCATCGAGGCCAAGAATTTCGGCTGGCTGTCCGGTCTGTGCATCTATAATCGTAACGTTTACATTGTCCAAAAGCGCTCCGGTAAAGCTATCAAAGACGCGGCCAAATGGATCCACTAGCGCCGTATCCACTGACACTTCGGTGGCATCGAAGATATCAACATATGTCGCTAATAATTGAGTGTCTTGAGGCGCTGTCATGACCCGATCATTCGGCGACGTCGGCTCAGACGTACTTGGGAAGAATCCGTAGAAATGACCTGAATTGTTTGTGTCTTCGTACAGGCGGAGCGTGATCATGTCGCCGCTATCGGCCTCAATTGTGATGACCACGGTTTCAATCCGGTCGGGATTACCATTCTGTCCAAGATCTTTGACCCGGACAATCATCAGCTCGCCTGACAGATACGTTTCCGCCGGTACCAGACTCACCGGCGCCGTCGTATCCAGCGTTTTCTGACCGAGCAGTGGAACCTCATCGAACGAGCTAAATGGACCGCTCAGGGCCCCGGATGGACTAAACTCTGAGCCATTCAGACGAACTGAAATCGCATCCGGCGCATTCTCAACAATGCGGAAGAATTCAATTTCCGAAGGGGTCCGGCGGGCTTCAATCGTGAACGCCGCCTCATTTGTTTGCATCACCAGTGTTCCGCTATCGACCTCTTGCGAGACCGTCGCGACATTGGTCACGCGATCACCAAGATCAGCATAAGCTGTCCCAGCCATCATCCAGACCATGGCCCATGCCAGCAAAACTGCTCGCACTGCGGCACTGATGTGCTTCCGCCCGAAGCTCATCCCCAATTCTCCACCATCACGCGGCAAGCTTCTTTTTTTGGCTTGTCCGCTTAGCTCTTGTTTTCGGCAGATCTTTTGCTGCCGTATGAGGAGACCTTAGCGGGGTATGGTTATCATCCGGCTCGAGAAATCGATCAAATTTGATCTATCTCCCAGAATGAATCAGTTATTTTTGTAATTTATTCAGTATGTTATGGGGCTAGAATAAAAGAAGCCCCGGCATGCAACGCATGCCAGGGCTTAATTTGTTGAGCGCTCGAAAACGCTGGGTCTTTTATTTAATCTCTGCTCGGATCACAATTTGTCCAACCATTTGAGCCGCGAGCACGGCGTCTGACAATTGGATGATACATGTGTCGGCGCCATTGCAATTACTGTCCGCGGCATTTGTCGGCACAGTGAGAACCGGGCCCGCGCCAGCCACGCCGGCATCATCAGTAAAGCCTGACGCGGTCGTGGTTTCGAGCGTCGCCGAGACGAATGTCACCTCACCCGGCAAAATATCGTCAATGACGAGATTGGTCGCGGTCGCGGTTGCCCCCGTGTTTTGAACCTGAATGACATATTCCACACAGGCTCCCGGCACCGCTTTGGCGTCGGCAACAGCAGTGGCCGTGGCACAATCTGTCAGGGCGACGAAAGGATCCGCAATGCCCGGCTCTTTAATCACGGTCACCGTTTTGCTGGCGAGCAGATCCGGTGATTCAACTTCGATAATACCCGTCGTCGCGAACAAGCCGTCCGCATCGCCGGAGGTCTCGGCCGCAGCCACGCCTGTGCCATCGGCAAGAACGTTCTGAGCGGACCCGGTTAGGACATTGCCGCCGCCGGTTGACGCAGTGACAGCCCCAGGCGTTGCTGACGCTTCGATCACGAACGCTGTCGGATCCCGAACTTCGGTCACCAGCGTCACATCATCGGTCAACGTGTCCCCGATGCCGGCAGCAATCGTACCTTGGACCTGAACAAAGACGCGCACTCCTTTCGGAACGTCCCCGGTGACAACGGCTGAACCGGCCGCATCGCCAACTGTCGTTTCAGCGATTGTGGTGAACGACCCGTCATTAATGACGCCATCATCGTTCGCATCAATTAGGTATCGCACAATCAAGCCCGTGGCATCGAACGTGTCCGAGCCCGCGTCTAAGTCAGCGATGGAGAAGGAATAGGCCGCCGTATCGTTGCCTTCGTTGAGCACTTCAAAGGTCAGCGTCGCATTTGTACCCGGTGCTGTGGGTAGCGTGCTATTGGTTGCCGTGACGATTAAGTCGACCTTACGGTCAACTGTGAACAAGGTTGGTGTGCCTTGAACAACCGCGCCCGAAGGCGGTGTGGCATCGTCATTGGTAATGATCGGCTGCGCCGTGCCAGAGACACTATAGCTCAGTTCGAACGTGTTTGAGACGGACGTACCCGCCTCAGTGAGAGTGTTTTCTGCATGTGCAGAATATGCGAGGCCGAAGCAAAAAGCCGCAGCCATCGTTGCACGGGAGGCTAGCCCCCGCAGGTGTGAATATTTCATTGTCCGCCCGCTCCAATTATTTGTAAGCTTGCGGGACATCTCGCAGATTGTGGTTAACAGCGTCCAAAGACCGCTGCTTTCACTGCATTTTGTTGGAAATTATCTGCAAATGCTCGCAGCGCGGTCGATGGCCGAAGAGGACCCAGAAAGCGAGAAATGATAGGTCACGCGCGTATTACGGGCCGACGTCGCTTCGACCCGAAGCTCGCGTCCTCGCTTCAGATTGCGGACTAAGGCTGCATCATCACTGTCTTGCGCAAAGGCTTCGCGGCCAACCCCAAACAGAGTCCAGTCGGCGCGGCCAATTTTGGCTTTTCCAGGCAAATCACCGCGTAGCTCATAGCCAACTTTCAAACTGGGCTGACTGCGCGCTTTGCCGGAGCGCCAATTGGCAACATAAAACCAAACATCGCCATGATCTGCAGATTTAGGCGCTTTGTCGGTGGCCCTGGTCGCCGCGTAGCACATTCTGTCGCCGCCGCTATCATCTGTATAAACGATCCAATCAGTATATTGTTGGACGACGCTCGGCGCCGCGGACGCTGTCAGAGCCGCCGCGGCGATGAAACATCCAAAGAGCAAGAAAGCGAGGCGTTTCATATATCTTCTTCCATGTACAATATTTTATCTAGCCAGACCAGAAATTGTTTTGTATCAGTCTTAGGGCTGAAATAAGACAAACATTATTAACGGGCGATTATGACTTTGTTGTATCGTAAAGGTTGCAATTCTTCGAAATTAGGCGCTTTATACGAGTGTGAAGCGGCGCAGGGGAAGAACGTGTCCCTCGAAACCTCAGGTAGTAACCCGTCAGAACGGGAGCACTTAGCCGACTGCGTCGAGCAAATTGCGGCAGCGCAATCGCGTCCGGCGTTTGCCGAAGTGTTTGAATATTTCGCGCCGCGTTTGAAGAGCTATCTTGTCCGACTTGGCAGCGAGGCCTCGCACGCTGAAGAGATTATGCAGGAAGTCATGCTCAATGTCTGGCGCAAAGCCGAGCAATATGATCGCCGCCAAGCCTCTGTGTCGACTTGGATCTTTCGTATTGCCCGCAATCGCCGCATCGACAGCTTGCGACGGACCAATAAGCCTGAGCTCGATGCTGCAGATCCAATGCTGCAGCCGGCAGAAGTTGAGCAACCGGACATCACGGTCAATCGCGCACAGCTCGAAGTGAAAGTGCGGGAAGTTATCGAAACATTGCCGGAGGACCAGCTCGTCCTCTTGAAAGCCGCGTTCTATGAAGGGCTTTCGCATTCTGAAATCGCTAAGACCTATGGCTTACCCTTAGGCACAGTGAAGTCGCGTATTCGTCTTGCATTCATGCGTTTACGAGGCTCGCTGGAGCGCGACCATTCTTAAGACGACTGCAATCTGGAGCTGTAATTGCTTGACGAAAACCTCGATCCACCAATATCGCCGAAAGACCGCGATAGTTTTGAGGAGCGCGCAACGCCTATGGGCAAAGCGACGATCAATGATTTTGGGGACGTGTACAGCGCTTATGCCGCTGGATGCTTAGACCCGGCTTTTTGCTTACTGGTGGAAACCCAGTCGGTGCTGCGCCCGGATGTGGCGCGCGCGGTGGCCAAGGCTGAGACCATTGCTGGCGTTTTCTTTGAAACCGAAGACAGTGCAGCGCTGAGCGCCGGCGCGATCGATAAAGCAATGGCGATGATTGATGCGTTCGAAGCGGGCGAGGCAACACCGCCGCGCGCCGCCATTCGTATGGCCGGCGAGGGTTTGGACGAACTTTTAGACCTGCCAGAGCCGCTGCGCGAAACCGCCCTGACATCATTTCAAATCTCGAAATGGCAAAATCTGACGCAAGGCATTAGGCGCCTTAAGCTTGATGCTGGTAGCCAAGCTGAGGTTGAACTCTACCGCATTGAACCTGGATGCACGGTGCCAGAGCATAGCCATTCCGGCAGCGAGTTCACGCTCGTCGTTTCGGGCGGTTTCACCGATGAAAGCGGCAGCTATGGCCCTGGTGATTTGAGCCTTAAAGGGCCAAAAGATACGCATCAGCCAACTGGCGACATGGATGGGGTCTGCTACGCTCTGGCGATCCGCGAAGGCGGTCTCAAATTCACCGGCATGATGGGCTTTCTACAGCGCCTTGTCGGCCAATAATCAGCGCACAATGTCAATTTTACGGGTCTCAAACACGCTGAGCACCTGTTTCAGATCGCGGCCGCGTTTTAAGATTTGACCCTGCGCCCCATGAACAGAATAGGCCCCCTGCATACGCGCCAAAGCCGGGGTTTTTATGACTGTCCAATTTGGCGTTTCGGCGTGCCGACGAAAAATTGCGAAGACAGCTTGATCCTTGTGCGCCCCGACGGCGTAGTCTTTTGCTTGTCCCGACATCACTAATCGCCCATAGATATTGAAGATCAGGTTCATTTCATCGCGCTGAAAGGCGATTTTGGGCTTTTGCGAAGTGTTTTTCAGAGGCGTAACGTTAGCCATGGAACCCATTGTTTAGTCTAAGTCTTTCTACCGTGACGCAAATTTAATTCAGAATAGGGCAGATTTGCCGCATTCACGCCTTGCGACGGTCACCGATTACCACCAGTTTGCAATTGTCGGGCGGCGAAGTCTAGCAGTCTTTCCGGACCCATCAGCCCCCCCAGCCCCCCGGGGCGACTGTTTTGAGCCGCTCGACACTCATTACTCCCTGAAAATCAAAACACTATGTTCAAACCCTTCTCGAGGGGGTGCAGAAATTTCACAGATCGTTTTTGGTGTTCCCTTTACTGGCTTGCGCTAGCAAATGTGGTTAACTGATGCCAAGCTACGATCCGCGGACCCCCCATGCTCGACCTTCAAAACCTCAGAAAGGCATTTGGCGACCATATCGCGGTGTCGGATCTGAGTTTTACGCTGAAAAAAGGCGAAGTGCTAGGCTTTCTCGGCCAGAATGGCGCCGGTAAGTCGACCACAATGCGCATGGTCGCCGGCGTATTAGAACCGGACGCCGGGGATGCTATCATCCACGGGCACTCGATTGTGTCTGACCGCCGCGCCGCACAAAGCCTGATCGGATACCTGCCTGAAGGCGCGCCGCTTTATCGTGACATGACGCCTGTGAGTTTCCTCCGCTTCATGGCCGACGCGCATGGACTCAGTCGCAGCGACCGCGCTTCGGCTGTCGATCGCGTCATCGCCGATGCTCGAATCGCAACGGTCGCGGGCAAACAAATAGCGGCTTTGTCGAAAGGCTATCGCCGCCGCGTCGGTTTGGCCGCCGCGCTCATTCACGATCCGCCGATTTTGCTTTTAGATGAGCCGACTGACGGCCTAGACCCGATCCAAAAGCGCGCCGTGCGGGCGCTTGTGGCCCGCATGGCACCAGACAAAGCGATTGTAATTTCGACCCATACGCTCGAAGAAGTCCCTGCCATGTGCTCCCGTGTCATTATTATTGATCAAGGCCAAGTAGTAGCGGATGACACCCCGGCATCGCTCACCGAACAGCCCGGGGGCTTAGAAGCAGCTTTCGTATCGTTGGCCAACGGCCAGGAGGCGGAAACGTGCTGAAGCTCGATTTGCAAGGCACATGGACCGGCCTCAAAGCGGCCTGGCGGCGGGAGATTTCGGCCTATTTCGCGACGCCATTAGCGTATGTTTTCGTCGCGATTTTCTTACTCGTTCTAGGCCTTTTCACGTGGGATCTGTCGCGCTTTTTTGATACCGGTGCCGCCGACCTTGGGCCATTTTTCTACTGGCATCCATGGCTCTTCATGCTGTTCATGCCCGCCCTCGCCATGCGCTTATGGTCAGACGAGGCGAGCCAAGGCACCGCTGAATTGCTGCTCTCATTACCGGTCAATTTAACCGGATTAGTGATTGGCAAATTACTCGCGGCTTGGACCGTCGCAGCGCTCGCTATTGTGCTGACTTTCCCTTGGTGGCTGACGGTCAACACGCTTGGCCCCGCCGACAATGCAGCGATCGCGCTGACCTATTTTATGAGTCTGATCATGGCCGGTGCTTATTTGGCAATTGGCGCCGCGATTTCGGCTCTGACGCGCAGCTCAGTGCTCGCTTTCGTCCTTGGTGTTTTGATCGCCTTCATCCTCACTGCCGCAGGCTGGCCGCTCGTGTCAGGCGCCGTAGCGAGCGTGTTTGGCGCGGCCGCCGGAGACGCCATTGCGCAATTCTCTTTCCTCACGCATTTCGAAACGGCGCAGCGCGGTGTGCTTGAATTGCGGGGCCTCGCCTTCTTTCTTGGCTTCACCGCACTTTGCGTGGCGCTCAACACCCTGTTTGTCAGCCATAGGCGTGGGGGCGCCCAATGAGCCCGCGTCGGTATTTGCTCCTGGCCAGCCTGCTCGCAGCAGCGATCTTTGCCGCTGCTAATTTGTTGGCGCAATCTTGGCTGTCCGGGGCCCGCGCCGACTTCACCGAAAGCCAGCTCTATACGCTGTCTGAAGGTACGCGGGCGACGCTCAAAGATCTTGCTGAACCGGTCGATCTCACATTCGTTTATACGCGCAGCGTTGGCCAGGAGTTTCCAGCCGTACGCGCTTATGCGGTCCGCGTACGAGAATTACTCGACGCCTATTCGGCCTTAGGCGGGGCGAATATACGCTATCGAGAAATCGATCCTGCGCCTTTCTCTGAAGCCGAAGACGAAGCCCTAGCGGCGGGCTTGGTGGCAGTCGACACCAATGGCGGCGACCCGCTCTATTTCGGTCTGATTGGCCGCAATGCCGTCGATGATGAAAGGGTCATCCCGTTTCTGGCGCCAGAACAAGAAACCCGGCTCGAATATGATATTACCCGCATGTTGGCGCGCCTCGATCGGCCAGAACCCGCGCGGATTGGCCTGCTTTCGACCCTGCCAGGCATGGACGCTTTGACCGATGAAGCCGGATATACGATCCGCCGCGAAATGGGCAAATCTTTTGATCTTGCCTCGATAGACCAAGAATTTGTGACCCTGCCAGACGATATTGATGTCTTGATGCTGGCGCATCCGCCGGTGATGAATGAGTGGCAGCTGTGGCAGATAGATCAATTCATTCTCCGCACTGGCCGCGCCCTAATCTTGGTCGACCCCGCCGCTAAGACAGCGCAAGGTTCGGGACCGTTTGGCATGACCAATCGGCAAATCCGGTCCGATCTTGATCATTTTGCGCCGGTTTGGGGCGTCCGCCTCGACACGCCTGCAATTGCCGATACAGAAACCGCCCTATCAATTGAGGCCGATGCTGGGGAGGGCCGGACCACGGTGCTGCAGCATCCGCTCTTCCTCGCCATTCCACCGGCTTTGATGTCGCGGGTAAGCATCGTCACCACGGATATTTCGCGGACAATTAATCTCAGCGCGCCGGGTCGCTTCATCCTCAATGATGGCGCCCCTGGAAGCCGGGAAATCCTAATGCGTACGGGGCCCGCGCCGAGCGACATTCCCGCCGACCGCGCCGCGATTGAACTCTCCGCTGGCGACACGATTGCCCTCTATGAGGCCCGCGATACGGGCGCTGCTCCCGTCGCTGTCCGTGTCTCGGGCGCTTTGATCAGCGCATTTCCGGAGGGCCGTCCAGATCTACAAATCCCGGAAGATCCAATTTACGCGGAGCTGGCGCGCGCCGCCGCCGAAGAATTGCCACAACACTTGACCACCAGCGAAGTCGACGCGGATATCATTCTCGTATCCGACGCTGACATGCTCGATGATGGTCTACACTTAGACCTGCAATCCGGCATCGCCTTTGCCGACAATGCCGCCTTTATCCTCAACGCCCTCGACAGCCTCTCCGGCGGATCCGATTTGATGAGCCTGCGCGCCCGGGCGCCAGGTCGGCGCCCGATGAGCACAGTGGATGAGATGCGTGAGGCCGCTCAAACCCGCTTTTTCAACGAGCAAGCCCGGCTCGAATCGCGGCTCGCAACCTCGCAGCAACGATTGGAAGAATTACAATCCGTTGGGGCGACAGGCGGTTTCTTTGATGGCGATGTGAGCGCCGAATTGAATGACGCGGAGCGCACCGAATTGGCGCGCTTGCGAGAAGATATTGTCTCGACCCGCGGACGTCTGCGCCAAATAGAGCGGGATTTCCGAAGCGACATTGACCAGCTCGAGCTGAGGCTGCGTCTCTTCACCATACTAGGAGGGCCACTCCTGATTGGCCTACTAGGTGTCGCGCTGTTTCTTCGAAATCGTCGGAGGGCCCGCGGATGAGTGCGTCATCACAGCAAGTGCGCCGCCGAACCGTGCTTATTCTGACCTCTATCGCGGTCATACTCTGGCTCCTGCTCGCGGCCACCCATCTGAGCACTGGCACGACCAGCGGCGCGCATAGTCAAATGGGCGAGCCGGTCTTACGGGGCTTTGGGGCGACGCGGTCAGACGCTCAACGCATTCGCTTCTCGCTCGCCGATGAAAACTATACTCTCGCGCGGACGGCTGAGGGCTGGGCGCTGGAGGAGACGGGTGGATACCTAATCCGAAGCGACCGCCTGGCCGAGCTGGCAAGCGGTCTCGAAACGCTGACCTATGACGAAAAGCGCACCGACGATCCGCAAAAACATGACCGGATCGGACTTGGGACTCCCAGTGATGGCGGCAATGGCGCGCAAATTGACGTGTTCGGCCTTGGCAACGAATTAATGCATAGTTTGATTATTGGACGCAAAGGCGAGGTAATCTACGTACGCGCTCCAGATGCAGATCAAACCTATCGCGCGGCGGGAAATTTGCCGCCTTTTTATAATCGTCGTGCCTGGCTAGATCTCGATATTATAGACATTGAGACCTCGGCCATACGCTCCGTGCGTATTACAGATTCTGATGATCAGACGCTTTACTTGCGGCGAACTGAAGGCGGCGATGCCAGAAGTTTCCGCCCGGCGCCGCCAAATCAGGATGATGCTCTTATTTCGCGGCTCGCCGCCTCGACGACGGCCCTTGCCATCACGCGTCTATCGCCGGTCGATGTGAAGCCGGCCAACGATCTCACTACAATGCCGGTCGCAACGCATATTAGTGAAACCTTTGACGGCCTCGAAATCAATCTACAGGCCTATCGCGAGCCGTTCGGCCTCTGGGTCACTTTGCGCGCGATTGAGGCCGGTGAAGGCGCCCGCCGCGCGCAAGCGATCAACAGCCGCGCCGAAGGGTGGGCGTTTCGAATTACGGATTATGATTTCCAGGACTTTACCCCTCGTGTGCGCGATATTGTAGAGCGCGCAAACTAGCGGGCCTTCAGCCAAAGCCCCGCCCGCATCATCGGCAAAGCCAGCTCGACCAGAACCCGGCTCAGCGGATTTTTCGCATTTTTGCGGAAATAATAGGCCAAACTGTTGGCCTTATGTCCCGCCACAACTTGGCTTGGAGCTTGAGAGGTTGAGCCAAAATGCAGCGCCGCGGCGCGAGGATCATACATGACTTGCCCGCCGGCTTCGCGGCATCTACGACACAAATCAATGTCTTCGACATGCAGAAAATAGGCTTCGTCAAAGCCGCCGATCCGCTCAAAGTCCGTTTTCGAAATCAAGAAAAACGCTCCAGATATGACCGGCATATCGACAGGCCGATCCGGCGGAGGCAAGTGCTCGAGCGTCCATGTGTTCCAGCCAAGCATATTCGTCACCGCCCGCCACAGCGTCAGCTCCCGGCGGCGACCACCGCGCTCTTCGCGGCCAAAAAGATCAAAGATTTTGCCGCCCACCAGGGTGGGTGATCGCATCGTTTTCGCCGTCTCTTGCAGGCCGCGCACCGAGTCCCGGCGCAAGACCGCATCGGGATTTAAGACCAAGAGGTCTGGATGCGTCGCCGCCGCCGCGCCGCGATTCACCCCTGCGCCGAAGCCGATATTGCCGTGTCCGCGCAAAAGCGTCAGATGGCTGTGTCGACGCCCGAATTGATCGAGCCAGGCCTGCATCGGCGCCGGATTGCCATTATCAACCAGGATGATTTCCGAAACCTCGGGATCTGTGGCCAAGGCATAGAGACACTCTTTCAAACGCGGGCCGGTTTGATAGGAGACAACAATCGCCGAGACGTTAGGCAGGGTCACGCGCGGCCTCATCCTGATGGCGCGCTTGCAGCAAGATTACCGCCGCCGCGAGCACCACAGAGCCCAGAAAGGCTTCATTCCAAACGCTATAGGCAAAACTGCCAATTGAGATACAAACGCCGATCAGGCCGGCCGCAGCATACTTGCTGACAGGAGGCCAGTCTTGCGGCGGGCGCAGGCGCCAGCCGAGGAAAAACAAAAAAGCCGCGGCCAACGCTGCGCCAATCGCGCCCGTTTCCGCCCAAATTTGCAGCGGCATATTGTGCGGATGGAGCGGGACAACCGGATAAGACTGCCACACCCCGCCGTCGCCAAACCGCGTCGCGGCGTCGGCCAGCCATTCCGGATGATCGCCGAACGTATCTCGCCAGGTGTGACAGGCCTCAGGGCCATGGCCGAACAGCGGCGCTTGTTGGATCTTAGCGCTGACAAATTCCCAACTATAGGTGCGGGAAAAGAACGACCGGGGCAAAGGCAAGCCAAGCCCGCGCACAAGCGCAAGTCCGGCGCTAACAATCACCGGCATGGCGATGACATAGACTGCGAGGCCTGAGAATATGGCGCGAAAGCCGTGTTTGGGCATGACTTTTACCAGCAGCATCAGTAGGCCCATAATCACGGCGCCGACCATCGCGCTCTGCGTGCCGGTGAGGACGAAGGCGATGAAGGCAACGAGGGCGATGATGAGCGCCGCCCGCGGCCCAAGCCGAGGATCCTGGCGATGCCATATCCAGGCCAGCAAGAATGGCAAAACCAGCGAAAAGGAATTGGCGTTTCGGATCAGATTTTGGGGCATTTCTTGTACCGGATCACTGATCGGCGCCAACAGAGCTAAGATCTGATCCATGAACACGGCGGTGACAACTACCCCAACGAATTGCACCAAGGCGGCGCCGACTATGACACCGAGGCTAATCCGGCTCGAGCGCACCGCCACCGCAGCGGTCGCCGCAAGCACACCAATTCCGGCCAGCGCCGTCAAGGCGAACCGGATGCCCGGCATATCCATGGAAAAGGAGCCGTCTAAAATACTCCCGGTAATCAGGTCTTTGGCTTCCGGCGCCCAGAATCCGGCCACCACAATCCATAACATGAATGCAGCGCAGAAAAGCGCATAAGGTCGAATACCTTTAACGCGGACATAAGCGAGCCCGAGCAGCGCCGCGATGGCAACCGCGCCCGTATAGCCTTGGGCGCCCATATAAGCGATAATGGGCCAGAGAACCAAAATCCCTGCAAGAAAGGGAGAAAACGTTCTCGGGCCCAATGTCATTTAAGATCTCAATCGCGTTTCAAGTCTGGCGCTAAGCCTTCTTTAGAAAGCATCGCGGCGCCGTCATCAAGCGTTACAATCTCTTGGGCTTTCGACCCGAACCGGCGCAGGGCCAGTTTCCGGTCTTCAGCTTCGCGGGCGCCAACCACCGCAATCACTGGCACTTTCTGAACCGAGTGTTCGCGGACTTTGTAATTGATCTTCTCGTTGCGAAGATCCGTCTCAACCCGCAAGCCTGCCGCGCGCAGCGCCTCGGCCGCCTCTTCGGCATAATCATTGGCTTCCGTCGTGATTGTCGCGACCACAACTTGCACCGGCGCCAGCCACATCGGAAACGCGCCTGAGAATTCCTCAATCAGAATGCCGAGAAAGCGTTCCATCGAGCCGAGGATGGCCCGGTGCAACATGACTGGGCGCTCTTTGGCGCCGCTTTCGGCGACATATTCTGCGCCAAGCCGTTCTGGCAGAACGAAATCCAGCTGCAGCGTCCCGCATTGCCAAACCCGGCCAATCGCATCGGTCAGTTGGAATTCAAGTTTCGGCCCGTAAAACGCGCCTTCACCCGGCATGATTTCATAAGGCAAACCGGTATGTTTGATCGCCTCTTCCAAATCATGCTCGGCGCGATCCCAAATCTCGTCTGTGCCGGCGCGTAGGTCTGGACGTGTCGATAGTTTTACAGCGACCTCAGTGAACCCGAAATCGTCATAGACACTCTGCAACAGCGCGCAAAAACGCTCTGTCTCTGAGATGATTTGATCATCGCGGCAGAAAATATGCGCATCATCTTGGGTAAACTGGCGCACCCGCATGATGCCGTGCAAAGCGCCATGTGGTTCATTGCGGTGACAACAGCCAAACTCGGCCAGGCGCAATGGCAGATCGCGATATGATTTCTGACCCGACTTAAACACTTCTACGTGCGCCGGGCAGTTCATTGGTTTAATCGCCATCAGCTTGGCGTCCGCCGGTACGATGACTTCGCCCTCACCGTCCGGAATAAAGTCGGGCACCACGAACATGTTCTCGCGGAACTTGCCCCAATGGCCTGACTTTTCCCACTGCGCGGCATCCATCAATTGCGGCGTTTTGATCTCATCATAGCCTTCGCCAGCCAAACGGCGGCGAATATATGCCTCGACCTGTAACCAGACTTGGAATCCTTTCGGGTGCCAGAACACAGACCCAGCCGCAGCTTCACCATCCAAGTGGAACAGATCAAGCTGTGTCGCGAGTTTGCGATGATCGCGCTTTTCAGCCTCTTCGAGGCGATTGAGATAGGCTTTCAGCTCCTTCTCATTCGTCCACGCTGTGCCATACATCCGCTGCAGCATCTCATTCTGACTGTCGCCGCGCCAATAGGCGCCCGCCAACTTCATCAGCTTAAAGGCTTTTGGGATCTTGCCTGTGCTCGGCAAATGCGGCCCGCGGCAAAGGTCAAACCAGTCACCTTGCTTATAGACGGTAATCGCTTCGCCAGGTGGGATGATGTCGTCAATGATTTGGGCTTTATAGTCTTCACCAATCGATTTGAATGTCTCGATCGCTTGGTCCTTGTCCCAAACTTCACGCACGATCGGGTAATCAGCGTCGATAATCGCCGCCATTTTCTTTTCGATCTTTTCGAAGTCTTCCGACGAGAAAGGCGTCTCGCGGGCGAAATCGTAATAAAAACCATCATCGATCACCGGACCGATTGTGACTTGCGTATCCGGATACAGGGCCTGGACCGCTTGCGCGAGCACGTGCGCCGCATCATGGCGAATCAGCTCTAAGCCTTCTGGGTCCTTGGCTGTGACCAAGGCCAGATTGGCGTCGCCCTCAAGCGGGCGCATCAGATCAAATAGCTCGCCATCGACTTTCGCCGCGAGTGCTTTTTTGGCCAGTGAGTTGGAAATACTCACGGCCACATCATAAGGACGCGCGCCGTCTTCATATTCTCGTACCGCGCCGTCTGGAAGCGTGACTTTAATCATCTTCTTTGTCTTTTCATTTCTCGTCTGGGCCATGACCAGGAAATGGGCGTTCTGTCAAAGCCCAATCCCCATACTGCCATGGAGCCCAAAAGGGTGCAGATTTCGTTTCCAAAGGCACCGGATCATATCCGCTCGATCCGCCAGGCCGGCACCGTTGAACGCGGGCAACCGACATCCAAGCACCTTGCCACAGCCCGTATCGCGCAACACATTCGGCGCAATATTGGCTACAGGTTGGCTCATGCCGGCAGCGTACGCCAAACAGCGTGAAGACTGGCGACAAAGTCAATTTATAGACTTTGAGCAGTCCGAAGGCAGCAGAACGGCGGAAACCGGACATTGCGGATCAATCCTAATGGCTCTCTTGAAAACAGGGTTTAAACGCTTTGACCTCAGGCGAATAGGGCGCCAGCCCGGTATGCGCTGAGTTAGGCCGCGGGCAGCGCGTCAGCTGCCGCAGCCCGACTGGTTCGCGTGGTCTCAATCGCGTCCAAAATCGCTTCAAAAGCCAGCATGGTTGAGGCGTGGCGCGGCGGGTAATCGCGCACACCCTCTAAATGGCGCAGCTCCCAGAACCGGCCTTTCGGCGGCTCCGCACCGTCTTTCAGCATCGCTTTCATCGCGTCTCTGACCTCGACAAGTTCGGCATAGGTCGCCCCGACCGCATGTTCGGCCAGAATTGCTGTGGCCGCTTGTCCAAGCGCGCAGGCTTTCGGGTCCACCGCAATCGCAGCCACCGTTTCGCCATCGTCTTCAAGCCTGACGTCGACGCGCACGGTTGAGCCACAAATACGCGAGACTTTGGTCGCTGAGCCATGCGCGTCCGCAAGCGCGCCGACATTTGGAATGTCAGCCGCCAATTCAAGAACGCGGTTATGATACAGATCAACCATGCCCCTCATGTCGCGCCGAAACGCCACAAAATCAAGTCCTAGACGAAGGGTAGGACAGCCCAAGCCCGCATCAGAATATAGCAAGCGCCGGCAAGGCTCGCGCCAGCCAAGACCAATACAAAGCCATCGCGCGCGGTGATGGCGAGCCCAAAAAGCAAGATGGCGAGGCTCGGGATCAGTGGTCCAAATGGCACAAAGGATAGAGGCAGGGTCACCAGAGCCGCCGCGACACAAGCCAAAGCGACTAGATTGACGAATGGCGGATGGGTCAGAAAAGTCAGGCGCGGTTTTAGAAAACGGTCGACTTGCACGACATATTTGTCGGCGATGGCGACGCCTCTGATCAAGTGATCGCGCTTGAACTGAAACGAAAGCGCCTTTTTTGGGATCCAGGGATACGGCCTGCCAATCGCCATTTGCGCTGCGAACAGCAACGTCACGACAGCCATTAAAACGCTGGCGCCTGGGATAATGGTCAGCGGCCCGATGGCGATAAAGCCAAGCAGCAATAAGACAGGGCCATAAGACCGCCGGCCGACCGCATTGAGCAGATCGGCAACCGACACGGTTTCGCCCTCGGTTTCAGAACACAGCGATTGTAATAGCGTTCGTAAGTTTCGCACTTGAGCCATGGCGCTCTCTAAGCCAAAAGCTTGGGCACTGACAATTTAATTGAAAGCGAGGCGGGCGGCAACATGACGGCATTTCCGGTAATCATCCACCATAATCCCGCTTGCGGCACGTCGCGCAATGTCGTCGCCATCGTCCAGGCGGCGGGCTATGCGCCGGAAATTATCGACTATCTCGAGACCGGCTGGACCAAGCCGCAATTGCTCACTTTGTTCGCCGTTGCAGGCCTGTCTCCGCGCCAAGCCTTGCGCGAAACGAAATCGCCGGCACAGGATCTTGGCCTGCTCGAAGACGGCGTCGGGGATGAGGCCTTGCTGGCGGCGATGCTCGCGCATCCCGTTCTGGTCAATCGCCCCATTGTGGCTTCGCCCAAAGGCGTCAAACTGTGTCGCCCGAGCGAGACCGTTTTAGATCTGCTCGAGCGGGTGCCGTCTGCGCCGGTGTATAAAGAAGATGGCGCGCAAGTTTGGCCGCCGGAATAGGCGCAGAGGATGCTGACCTTTTTGCGCGACAATATGAGATGGATTTCAGGCGGGTTTCTCCTGACCTTTTTTTCTTCCTTTGGGCAGACGTTTTTCATTGGCCTTTCGGGCGAAGAATTGCGGGCCAAATTCGATCTCTCTGACGGCGAGTTTGGCGGGATCTATATGATCGCCACCATAGGCAGCGCCCTGACCCTGCCTTTCTTGGGACGTGTGTTGGACCATATGCCAGGCTGGAAAGTCGCGCGTTTTGTGATCCCGTCCCTCGCCGCGGCCTGTCTGTTCATCGCCTTTGCTCCGTCCCTGATCGCGGTCGTCGCTGCGCTCTATCTGCTGCGTCTGTTTGGCCAAGGGATGATGACCCATACCGCCTATACCGAGATTGGCCGCTGGTATGTCGCCAATCGCGGTCGCGCGACGTCGCTCATCGTCCCAGGTCATCAGACCGGTGAAGCACTTTTGCCGATCGCCTTCACTGTGATCGCGGTCAGCTTGGGTTGGCAAGCCGGGTGGGTGATTGGCGCGGCGCTGCTCCTGGTCTTTGCTTTGCCCATGATCCTGCAATTATGGCGCGTTGAACGCACCCCGCGCGCCAGCGATCCGGATCTTACCAGCGCCCGCACAGGGGCCGACAAAACCGTCGCCCAAGTCGCTGCGGATCCGGTTTTTTACGCGCTATTGGTCGGCGTTCTGGCGCCGCCTTTCATTGGCACGACCATTTTCTTTCATCAGGATTATTTGGTTGAGCTGCGCGGCTATAATGAATTGGCTTTTGCTGCCGCTTTCCCGGTCATGGCGACGACGACAGTCTGTTTCTCGCTCCTCAGTGGGCAATTGATTGACCGGTTTGGGTCCGTGCGCCTGCTGCCCTTCTATTTGATGCCGCTATGCGCTGCGTGTTTGGCCGTCGGTCTGCTCACTCCGCTCTGGGGGATATATGCGTTTATGTTCCTCGTCGGGGTTAGCTATGGCTTTACCGCACCCTTGGTTGGCGCCCTCTGGCCAGAGGTTTACGGCATTCAAAACCTCGGCTCGGTGCGCGCCATTGCGGTCGCCGCGAGTATTGCTGCAACCGCTATCGGTCCAGGACTAACCGGCTATTTGATCGACCGCGGGACATCGCTGCCGACGCAAATGTTGGTGATGAGCGGCTGGTGCGTCGCCGCCAGCATCGTGCTCGCCTTCACCGCGCCGATTATTTCAAAACGCAACGCGCGCAGTACCGTCTGAGCGCCGAACTATGGCAGGGCTTTTTGCGCAGCATAGTAATTAGACCCCCAGCGATCTGTCAGATGCGTGACGGCTTTAAAACCGGCCGACAAGAGATGCTTGTGATAGGCCGCTTCACCGAGCGACTGAGACGTCTGATCCGTCAGCATATCTTGCCAGGCACCCGTTTCTATTGGCGCTGAAAACAACACTGCACCGCCAGGCAAAAGCGCGGCTGAAATCCGGTGCAGCAATTTAATCTGCGCCTCTTCGGGCAGTAAAAAGACCAGTCCGATGGCCAAGATCGCCTCAAACTTACGCCCGAAAAAATCGCTCTCTTCAACCGGCTCACAAACCACCTCGATTTGCGGAAATTCAGCCCTGAAGGCCGCCACCATTGCCGGCGAGGCGTCCAAAGCGAAAATGCTCAAATCCGCAGCTTGCAGGACCGGTATGAGCGGTTGGCCGGTGCCAGCGCCGAGATCGAGTATACGGGCGCCCGGCTTCAGCGGCTTAATCCATTCGGCAACGACATTGACGCCAGATCGACTGCGCGCCGCGCGATAGGCGTCGACAATGCCGTCATAGCCATTGGACGGATCGGGTTCAGACGCCAAGGCCACGCTCTCTCGCGCCCGCATATCGTCTCATCGGTCTAAATTCGGCGCCACGTCGCGCCATTGGCGCCGTCCATAATCTCGATGCCTTCTGCCGTCAGCACATCGCGTATGCGGTCGGCTTCCGCCCAATCCTTATCGGCGCGTGCTTGCACCCGCGCCGCTACAAGCGCATCGATGCGGGCATTTTCGTCACGGTCACCGCCTTGTTCCCACTCGGACGGCGTGCGGGTTAACAGACCGAGCAGGGCCCCGGCGGCGAGCAAATCGGCCCGCACGTCGGCCATGGCCGCCTCATCTTTGCGATCGGCGGCGCCATTGGCGACGCTCGCAAGACGGGACAATTCAGCCAGCGCAATCGGCGTGTTGAGATCATCGCGGAGGGCTTCGCGAACGCCGCGATCTTTGGCGCGGCCACCCTCAGCGTCCCAGACGCGGCGCAGCGCGCCATAGATCCGGTTGAGGGTCACTTTGGCCTGCTCGAGCAAGTCAGCCGTCCAATCCAGCGGCGCCCGGTAATGACCGCTCAGCATGGCAAAACGGATCACCTCGCCCTCCCAATCCTTCAGCAAATCATTCAGCAAGACGACATTGCCGAGCGATTTCGACATTTTCTCACCGCCCATATCGAGGAAGCCATTATGCATCCAATAATTGGCCATGGTCTCGCCATGCGCGCATTCGGATTGCGCGATTTCATTTTCATGATGCGGGAATTGTAAGTCGATGCCGCCGCCATGAATGTCGATTGTCTTGCCCAAATGCTTGGCCGCCATGGCCGAGCATTCAATATGCCAGCCCGGGCGCCCGCGGCCCCATTTGCTGTCCCAAATCGCGTCTTCCGGCTCACCCGGCTTGGCGAATTTCCAGAGCGCGAAATCTGCCGCGTCGCGCTTGCCAAGATCGACACTGACACGCGCGCCAGCTTGATTGTCGTCAAGATTGCGTTTGGCCAAGCGGCCATAATCGCTCATTTGCGGCACATTAAAGAACACGCCCGCATCCGTCGCATAGGCATAGCCTTTGCGCTCGAGCGCTTCGATAATCTCGAGCATCTCGCCCACATGTTCTGTCGCCCAAGGAATGATGGTCGGCGGCAACGCGTTTACCGCCGACGCATCTTCATCATAGATATTCGCAAATTTTTGCGTGATCGCTTCAATCGTCTCGCCCGTCTCTTGGCTGGCGGTGATGATCTTATCTTCGATGTCGGTGACATTGCGCGCATACACGACAGCGTCTTCGCCATAGGCTGAGCGCAGCAATCGAAACAGTGTATCGAACACGATGACCGGGCGAAAATTGCCGATATGGGCGCGGTTATAAACCGTCGGCCCGCAGACATACATGGTCACTCGGTTGGGGTCTTGGGGCTTGAAAGCGCGCTTTTCGCGGCTCAGCGTATCATAAAGGCGGATCGACATATTTTGCTCATCTGTCTGGGAAAAAGGGGCAAGGCGAAGGCTGGCTAAGGCGAGAAGGCCTTAGCCGCAGATACAAACGCAACAGATGACACGCGTTAGCATTGCCGGCTCCTTTGGATGGCGCTGCCTTAGGCGTCTAAACGAGATTTGGCAATGGGCGGTTAAGGCTCAAAATGACTGTTTTGCGTTTCGCCGCTCGCGCCAGCCAATATACAAGGTTGAGACAACAATGATTGCGGCGCCAATCCAAACACTGACCCCGGGGATCAATCGGAACACCCAAAAGTCAGCGACAGCAGCCATTGGCAGCCGCAAATAGTCCATCGGCGAGAGGAAAGACGCATCGCCTATGCTCATCGCATAGATGAAGCAGAACTGCGACACGAACCCAAACGCGCTCATCGCCAGGATCAGTCCCCAATCCTCAAGCGAAACGTGATGCCAGAACACATAGACAAATGGCGCTAAAAGCAAACTCGACAGCAGGTTTGCATAAAGCAGCAAGATCATAGCCGGGAGTTCGGCGCTTAAAAATTTGACCATGACAATCGCTGCAGCGAGCGTGAAGGCGCTGATCAGCGCGACCAGACTGCCAAGGTCAAATCCGGTAAAATCGAGCGCTCTGGGCTGCCAAAAGTAGAACAGGCCTGGCATGACCATGATCAACACGCCCAAAAATCCTACGACCAGAGCCGCCCAGCGATGCGGCCCGACAAATTCGCGAAGCGCCAAGGCAGCGAGCAGCGTCACAAAAAGCGGGCGAGTGAAACTGATCGCGTTAAATTGCGCCAAGGTCAGCGTGAAAAAATCTGAAACCGCGACAATGGCTAGCGTGAAGCCCAGTGTTCCGGACAGGCTCCGCATCAGCAACAAGCCTGGCCGTTTCGTCCGCATTTTGGAGAAGCCAATCGCGGCCACAAAGGGAATCGCCATGACCATGCCAAAAAACGCCCGCCAAAAGGCCAAAAAGACCGGGTGAACATCAGCCGACAGCAATTTGTTAAGGAGCAGATAGATGGTGAACCCAACACCGGACAAAAGCATGAGCAGAGCGCCTTGCAAATTCTTCGATGATTTCAACGCATTAACGTCTTGGTAACCGGATCCATCCTCCTTGTCTGACATGTCTACCTTCTCTGCCGCCGATCTTGATGAAATTGACCGACTCTGGCGCTCTATCCCAGCCGATCATGTTTGGACAGGCTGGTCTGCCACCGGCGAAGCGCCAAATGAAATCACGCTCTATCGCACCCGTGCGCACTGGCGCCGCTTTCCGTTACGCAAGTCAAATAGCGAATTTATCCTGTTCGATGACCGCGGCGCAGAAGTGGCGCGGGCGTTAAGCGCGGGTGATCTCTTAAAGCAAGTTGAAGCCATCCCTGGACTGGCATCTTAGGATAATTCTGGCCTCATCCTGAGCCGCGTTTCACAGTTTAAGCCGCGCCGGGCTTTAGCTCCCCTGACCGCCGCGCATCGCCTCTGCCATTTGCTCGGCTTGCTCTGGTGTGATGCCAAGCGCATCGAGGATTGGGCCCCCGAGTGCTTCGTTCCAGCTATGCGGCGGACCGACTGTAATACCGCCATCGACGACGAACTCGCCGCCGGTGACAAACCCAGCCGCGTCAGAGCTCAGATAGGCCGCCATTTGCGCAATGTCTTCGCCATTACCGGTGCGGCCGACGGGCTGCATCGCGCCGCCGGCTTGTGCGAGCATTTCAGCCATTTGATCCGCTTGCTCACGCGGCAAACCAAGCGAAGCACCGAAAATCGACGTGGCGATAAAGCCCGGCAAAATCGCATTCACCCGGATCTGGTATTTTGACAATTCTGCCGCCGCCATTTTGGAGAAATGCGCGACCGCTTTCTTGGCCACAGAATAGGTGATCGGAGCATAGCCGGCGCAAATCGCGGAAATGGAAGAGGTGTTGATCACACTGCCGCCGCCGCGCGCCTTCATATGCGGCACCGCGAAATGCGTGCCCGCAAAAACAGATTTCAGCAGCAGGTCCATGGTGAAGCTATAGCCCTCCAGATCGAGCTCTTCGACCGAACTTGAAGTGCCGCCGCTGCCGGCATTATTCCAAAGAATGTCGAGCCCGCCAAAGGTATCGACGGTCGACTGCATCAACGCTTCGAGCGCTTTGGGATCGGTCACGTCACAATGCTGAAACGCGACTTTGTCCGCCCCAAACCGAGCGACCAGAGCCGCGCCTTTTTCGTCTTGGAGATCAGCCGCAATCACTTGCGCGCCGGCCTCGACAAACACCTCCACGCCTGAGGCACCAATGCCGCTCGCCGCGCCTGTAATCACCGCCACTTTACCTGTTAGATCCGCCATGCGGTCCTCCCTATATTTTGTTTTGTCCGCATGGGGCGCTAGCATACGGACAAGGTCAAGGCGCTCCCCGCGTCAGTTTGGATGATTTTGACTGGCACCGACGCTTGACTCTTCGCCGCTAATCCTGTTTTAGACGCCGCTTACAGACGGGTCGGTGTGGTGCTGCCGTTGCAATCGTCGCTTTCAAGCAGAGAGTGACCAGCCCACGTCAAAAATTGAGGTCTAATATGTCACGTCGTCACTCGGCGAAGTACAAGATTGATCGCCGTGTTGGCGAGAACATCTGGGGTCGCCCCAAATCACCTGTTAATAAACGCCCAAACAAGCCAGGTCAGCACGGTCCGAACCGTCGCGGTAAAGTCTCTGACTTTGGTATGCAGCTGATGGCCAAGCAGAAACTTAAGTTTCACTATGGCGACATCACTGAGAAACAGTTCAAAGCAACCTTCGTTGAAGCCGCGCGCCGCAAAGGCAACACGGCTGAGAACCTGATCGGTCTGCTAGAGTCGCGTCTCGACGCGTTTGTCTATCGCTCGAAATTCGTGCCAACCATTTTTGCCGCGCGCCAGTTCGTCAATCATGGCCACGTCACTGTGAATGGTGTGAAAACCAATATCGGTTCTTACCGGTTGAAGCCGGGCGACGTTGTTCAAGTGCGCGAAAAGTCTCGCAACATGGCGCTGGTTCTGGAAGCTCTTGGTTCCCCGGAGCGCGACTTGCCAGAATATATCGAGGTTGAGCCGAAAACGATGACGGCAACCTTTGTTCGGATGCCAGAATTGTCCGACGTGCCTTACCCGGTCCAAATGGAACCGGCGCAAGTCGTCGAATATTATTCTTCTTAAGCCCTCAGCGGATATCACAAAATCAAAAGCCGCGCTGTCCTGGCGCGGCTTTTTTGTTTGTGTGCAGACCTCAGCCGCAGCCAAAGGTAAACGAGGCGGATAGGCTCTGTAATCGTATTGTGCGCGTCGGGTCACCAGGGTTTGGACTGACATAACCGCCTGGACCGACGGTTGGGCTGCAACTCTCTGTGACCATTTCTCCGTCGATCAGCGTGCGATTTAGAAGCCGCGCCGAGACACTCCACTTCCCATTTAGCTCTGTTCCGTTCCACGCAGAACTTGTTTCGCGCTGTTCGAGCGTGTCCGATATACCGCCATGGGTGATAATAATTTGTCGATTACTTGTATTTGTAATCCCACGCGGGGATATCGCGGGATCATATCCGCTTACATCAACCGGATACCAACCATTGACGCTGCCATCATCGCTGCAATCGGGTTCGAAAGTAAACTGACCCGCCAATGAATCAGATCCGAGACCCGTAACCGTTACTGTATCCGTCGATGATTTCCCCGAGGCACTGGCGTTAATTTGAAACTCCGTTTGTCCCTCGGGAACGGCGACGGCCAGCGTGCCTGTTGCGCTGGTCGTCGCAAACGGAAGACCGGGATAGAGATAGGTCGGCGAATCGGTGTCGGTGACCGTGATAGATATGCCCGGTGTTCCAACCGACTCGACGTCCCAGCTTATTTCAGTTTCCCCAGGAACACAAAGAACCTCGGGATCAACGTCAATCTCTGCATACACGCCCTGCTTGCAAGCAGTCCCCATAATCAAAGCTATTAATATAGAATATATTTTCATAATTTCTCCATTTATACTTATATAATCTATATTTTGTTTAATTCGTCAACTTGAATACTTTGTGTGCTGCCGGGGACTAGGCGAAATGACCGTCCGCGCGTATCGATAGTGGTCAGATACAAAACGATTATTCCTCAAGAGACGCTATGACCGCCCATCCATCATCCGCCGACGTCGCGAAACACCTCCTGGCGACGCCCGGTGCGAAATTCAGTCTATCGTCGCGGGACACGGGCGACCGCTCTCTCTTCCCTGACAAGAAGGAAGCGCGTGTGTCGCTCAAGCAGGACGCCGCCGCGATTAATGAGCTGCAAGATAAGCTCTACGCCAATCGGGACCGGGCTTTGCTCGTCGTCCTTCAAGGCATGGATACGGCCGGCAAGAGCGGCGTCATTCGCAATGTATTTGCCGAAACCAGCCCGCTCGGCATGCAAGTGCGGGCGTTTAAAGCGCCAAGCAAAACCGAGCTCGCACATGATTATCTGTGGCGCATTCACGACGCGGTGCCGCGCAAAGGCCGGATCGGGATTTTCGATCGCTCGCATTATGAAGATGTGCTGGTCGTGAAAGTCCGCAATTTCGCGCCGGCAGAGAAAGTCGAACAGCGTTATGCGCAAATCAACGCTTTCGAGAAACATCTCTCAGAGAATGGCGTGACCATATTGAAATTCATGCTGAATGTCGGCTTTGAAGAGCAAGGCATTCGTTTGAAGGAGCGCCTCACCGAAGCGCATAAGCTATGGAAGTTTAACCCTGGCGATCTCGAAGACCGTAAGCTTTGGCCGCAATTTATGGACGCTTATGAAACCGCGGTACAGCGCTGTTCAACCGAACATGCGCCTTGGTATATCGTCCCCGCCGATAGCCGAACGCGGCGAAATGCGATGATCGCGCGGGTCGTGCGCGGGGCACTGGAAGATATGGACCTGAGCTGGCCGGATCCCGGCCATAGACTTGAAGACTTTGAAATCGAGTGATCCCGGCGGGTGCGCCGGGACCCCTACTTTTTCAGATTAGCCGCGAATAGAGACTTTACCGCCGCTCGACTTGTCGCTGGTGACATCTGTCGGGCCGCCATAGACATCTACATCGGCGCCGCTTGACGCTTCGGCTGAGACGCTCCCAGTAACGTGAATTGAAATGTCGGAACCCGACGATGCATCGGCCTCACCGGTTTGGCAGACCAAGTCGCGGGCTTCGAGATCAGAGCCGGAAGACGCATCGGCGCGGACCGTAACGCATTGGCCTGAGACGCTGGCATCAGAGCCGCTTGAGGTCTCGATCGTCACCGTACCGCCATCAACACCGTTGACGGTGACGTCGGCGCCGGAAGAGACATCAATGTAAATCGACTCACCGCTCATGCCGCGGCCAGAGACATCGGAGCCGGAAGAGGCTTCTATGGCGCTGATCATCGGGGCGGTAACCGTAATCCCATATTGCTCGCGCTTACGGCCCCAGCCCCAATTGTTCTTTTTGCGCTTGAGCACCAGCGTGTCGCCTTTGACCAAGACGTCAATATCGCTGAAATCGCCTTTGCGATTTTCGACGGCGATGGATTGCGCGCCGCCTTCTTGGAACTCAAGGTCGAGGCCGGCTGAAATGTCAATTTTGGTAAAGGCTCCAACATCAAAGCTACGGGTTTCTGCACTGGCAGCACCAGCAAGGCCCAGCGCGAAGAGGCTGGCAGCAGTTAAAGTGCGGATCATGGGTTTGGCTCCATAAGGGTTGTCTGTGATCCTGAACGCCTCGCCTGCTTACATATCGAAAAACAATAAGTCAATCGCTTTTGACTACAAATGTGGTCTTTCTTGGCGCGATCTCCGAAGACCGCCTAAATCCCGCTAATCGAGCCCGAACACGTCTGCGACCGCGCCGACCAGATCGAGCATTTCAGCAATCTGTCCGATCGCCAGCCGGATCGCGGCGTCCCCTTCAAGGCCGGTATCCTCGCTGGTCAGGTCAAACCGGTTCGGGCCTTCAAAGGCGATGACCAAATGCGCACCTTGCGCGGTCGCGCGGATTTGTTCGCCATGGGCAAGCTCTGTGATCCGCGCCATGACATCCGGGGTAAACACAAAGCGCGCTTCGACTTGATCGTCTGAGCGGACGCGAAACGCCTCGTCGAAATCATTCGATTCAAGGCTCACCTTTAGTAAGCGCTCGGCGTCGCCGGGCTTATGCCAACCAATATTGCGCGACCGGAGCTGGGTTGTCCTTTGCAGCGGCTGCGGCAGCGTCAGGACTAACAGTAATGCATGCTCGGCTGCATGAGTGGTGCCATCGCGGCTCTGGCGGGGGCTGCGAACGACTTCAAAAGCATCAAAAGCCAGCCCTTTATGGTGGCCCGAAAAACCGTCTTCAAGCCGGGTCAGACCCGTCTCACGCGCCTTCTTCGTCGCTTCATCGGCGTTGCCAATATGGATCACGTTGGCCAGCTCAACGAGGCCAGAGGCACGCGCTGCGGCGACCGCTTCCTGTTGTCCATTATAAGTTTCAAGCGCTTCGAAAAGCTGCGCGAAAGTCTTTTGGAACAGGCCTTCTTGGCTTTGCTGGGCGACAATCCCTTGGCCGCCGCCGGGCGCCGCAACATAGGTTAGGCCAAGCGGTTTGGTCAGCGGCGCAAACACAGAGTGGCGAAACTCCAAATCTTCTATCATCCGCTTGATGTGAAGTTTTGCGATCCGTTCGATCGCCGGCTTCGCCATGAAAAAGGCAGCCACCAGACCGACAACAAACCCGAGCAGTCCAAACATGGTCGACAGCGCAAAGACTAGGAATAAGCCTCCAAACAGGGTGACCGCGCCGCCACCATAAAGTGCGTTGATCGGGCTCGATTGCGCAGCGCGCGGTTTCGCCGCCGCGAGTTTTGGCAACGTGTCCTCAGTCGCGATCTCACGCAATTCGGCAAAGCCTGGCCGTTGCGCGAGGGCGTCCCAGCTTGGCGGAGTGTTTGGGGCCTGTTTTCCCATGCCGCATCCTCGTCAGCGATAAGACGAGACCCTAGCGGCCAGGCAGCACAAAAAAAAGCCCGCCCTAAAACGGACGAGCTTTTTACGTTCGGTTCGCCCGCAGGCGCGCAGCTTACATGAAGCCTTTGAACTTGTCTTTGAAGCGAGACACACGGCCGCCGCGATCCAGGTTCGCATTGCGATCACCGGTCCAAGCTGGGTGTGAACTTGAGTCAATATCCAGGACCATGCGGTCGCCTTCTTTGCCCCAAGTTGAGCGGGTTTGATACTCCGTCCCGTCAGTCATAACGACGGTGATGAAGTGATAATCTGGATGGCCTTCGGCTTTCATCGCGGGGTGCCTCTTAGAGTCTGTTGCGGGACGATTACTGACCGGCCCTAAATCTCGAAAGCGCGGACATACAGGAAGGCAAGCCTGAGCGCAAGCCAATTGAGTCAGGCGGTCAGCCCCGCCCGGCGCTGGCGGATCTGACAGTTACAGCACGCGACGCAATTTGGTGTCTTGTCGGGAGATTTACGAGGAACACCCGATCATGCGCGCTTTCGTTTCAGTTTCCGCGAGCCTCGCCGCCCTCGCCGTCATCACGGCCCCAACCGCCGCTGCGGAATGCGATATTTCGCAGACCAAATGCGCGCTGAATGGCGGCAAGTGCAACATCCACTTTCGCAATAAAACCGGCGATGCCAGCGGCTCTGCCAGTGGCACAAGTCTCAAACAACGGTCTTCAGCCCAAACCATCGTCGTCAAAGCCAAAGACGACAATTTAGACCGGGTTGGCAACAAACTTCAAATTGTCGCTGGCGCCAAGAAAACCATGAACGTCACCAAAAAAGCCAATAAGAAGAACGGATTTTTTGAGATCAGCATCTCCTCGCAAGACTATAATCTCGGGGTCTCCGGCGTCGATATGAGCTG
Source organism: Pseudomonadota bacterium (assembly GCA_039822145.1). Taxonomy (GTDB): domain Bacteria; phylum Pseudomonadota; class Alphaproteobacteria; order Caulobacterales; family Hyphomonadaceae; genus Henriciella. Next base: position 188,462 of record JBCBMU010000002.1, read on the forward strand.
CAACGATATCAAGGCCATTTTGAATGGCGGTGGCTCCTGCAAGATTTTTCACGGCGCCGACGGCCCTGGCTATTTAGAATTCGGGCTCGGCTTCAGCTGTAATGGCGGCAATGTGAAAGGCCCCCAATAGCGTCCTCCTCCCCTTTTCTCTCAAACTCGGAGTTTCCGATGAAGCCTCATCCCTTTTTGGCCGGCACCGCGCTCGCCCTTTCACTATCCCTCGCCGCCCCTGTGGCCAGCGCTGACTGCGATATTTCGGAGACCAAGTGTTCGGTCAATGGCGGCAAGTGCAATGTCAAATTTCGCAACAGAACGGCCGATACGAGCGGGTCATCCAGCGGCACTTATCTCAGCCAAGACAGTTCCGCCCAGACCGTGAAGGTCAAAGCGCTAAAAGAGAACGGCAATACCGCTGGCAACGTTCTGACGGTTACCGCCGGTGCCAGCAATACGATGAATTTCGACAATAAAGCGAAGAAGAACTTCGCAAAAGTGCGGATCACCTCGCCCGCAATGGCCCGCGTCGATGGTGTCACGATGAGCTGCCAAGACGTGATCGCTGTTTTGAATGGAAATGGCACCTGCAAGATCTTCCATGGCTATCCGCCCTATGGCGATGAGCATCTCGATTATCAGCTTGGCTATAGCTGCGATGGCGGCAGTGTCGCCGGTCCCGCCGAGTAGCCCTTTTCATCCCTCCCTCCTCTAACTCGGAGCCCCTCATGAACGCTCATCCCCTTTTGGCCAGTACGGCACTCGCGCTGACCGTTGTTCTGGCCGCCCCTGGCGCCAGCGCTGAATGCGATATTTCAGAAACCAAATGCGCCGTGAATGGCGGTAAGTGTAACATCAAATTTCGTAACAAGACCGGCGATACAGGCGGCTCCGATGGCAGCTCAAACCTCGACCAAAGGTCCTCAGCCCAGACCATTGAGGTCAAGGCGGTTGATAATGATGCCAACCGGGTTGGCAATAAATTGCAAATCGTCGCCGGCGCCAGCAAGACCATGAATATCGAGAAAAAGGCCGGAAAGAAAAATGGCTTCGACGCGATTAGACTCACGTCGCAAGACTATAGCGGAGCTGTCGAGAGCGCGACAATGACTTGCAAAGACGTGCAAGCCGTCTTGGACGGAAACGGGACGTGCAAAGTCTTTCACGGTGTTATTTCAGGCAGCGCCACGCACTTCTCGCTCGGCTTTCAGTGTGATGGCGGGAATGTTGGCGGCCCGCCGGGATAAAGCCGCACCTAAGGATATGCGGGGGCGCCGCGCGAGATCCTGACCTCTTCTCTCTGCAACCATCCAAACCTGGAGTGTTCGATGAAACACCTCGCTAATATTGCCAGCCCATGCCTCGTCTTCGCAGCGATCCTGACCGCCCCAATCGCGAGCGCCGCATGCGATATCTCTCAAACCAAATGCGCCTTGAATGGCGGCAAGTGTAACATCCATTTCCGCAATCGGACCGGCGACGCGGGTGGATCAGATGGCACTTCAGGGCTCTCACAAACCTCATCGGCGCAAACGATTATCGTCAAAGCCAGGGATCCAAGCGGCAACCCAACCGGCAATTCGCTGCATATCGTGGCCTTCTCCAACAAGACCATGAACATCACCAAAAAGACCCATAAGAAGAACGGCTTCAAAACGATCAAATTGGCATCACAAGATTTTGGTGCCCAGATTGCGAGCGCCAGCATAAGCTGTGACGAAGTTATCGCCGTTTTGAACGGCACGGGAATCTGCAAAGTCTTTCACGGCCATACCAATACGGGCCAGAATGATGGCGACGCGATTGGCTATCAATGCGATGGCGGCAATGTCGGCGGCCCTGGGCGATAGCCCTGTCGGCCCAAAAAGTGCGCAGGTTGGGTCCGGCGCCGGTTTTTCCACTTCATCTCGAACATAGGAACCTCACATGCAGTATCAGGCTTTCATCATCGGCGCCGTCCTCGTCATCGCGGCCGGGCAAACGGCCCCTATCGCCAGCGCCGAATGCGATATTTCAGACACCAAATGTGCCTTGAAGGGCAGCAAGTGTAATATCCGGTTTCGCAACAAAACCGCCGAAGCTGGCGGATCTGATGGCGGCTCATCGCTGGATCAAGAGTCCCTCGCCAGTCACCTTTGGGTCACCGCCCGCGACGATGCGGGAGACCGGGTTGGCAATAAATTATCGATCGGCATGACCACGGGCAGCAAGACAATGAACCTGACCAAAAAAGCCAATAAAGAGAATGGCTTTGAGATGATCAAAATGATGGTGCAAGAGAAAGGCGGCCCGGTCGATCCGGCCTATATGAGCTGCGAAGAGATCAAAACCGTCCTGAATGGCAATGGCCAATGCAAGATTTTCTATGGCCGCAAGAAAGGCACCACGTTTAAATATGGCATCGGCTATCAGTGCGATGGCGGCAATGTTGGCGGGCCAAAATAATCGCTCTGATTATAGCGGCTTAGACACCGTCTTCGGCCACCCCAGAGGCGAGTTCTGGGTCAAGATAGTCCGCCGTGATCCGTTTGTCGGCGCGATCTAAGCGCCAGGTGTAAAAGGCAAACGCCATCCAGCCGAGGTGAAAGATAAACCCAGAGCCTAGCGCCAGCCAGCCTGGGATCGGGCCGATATGGGCGCGGTAGAAAAATTCTGACCAAGACGAGACATCGCTCGGATGCATGCCGATTTTCGCATAATAAGCGACGCCTTGGATTAAGAACAGCCAGCCATAATTGCGGCGCAGACGCCGACCAATCGCCCGCATCGCCGAAATCCGATGCCGCGGACGCAAATAGTCGTCCGATAAAGCGGTGCCTTTATCGAGCGGAATTTGAGCGCCTTTGCCGCGCAGGATCGGCACGTAATTGGTGATCTCGATCATTCGCGCGCGAAATTTCCAGACATAGAAATAACGATAGCGCCGCGCTTCGAGGATCAGGAACATTGCTGACAAAAGGCCAACCAAGACAATTGGCAGCGGCGACGCCTCTTCATTCGCGAAGCTGACTGAAAAGGCGATCCCGGTTGAGACCACCGCCCAATTGGTCGTCATGTCGAGGCGTTGGCGCCAAATCGTCGAGCGATAGACTTCCGCCCGGTATAAGTGCGCGAGGGCGCCGACTTCTGCGCTGCCGCAAATGGCTTCGGGGGGGTCTTGGTCCGGCTCGATCATGGCACGGATATACGCTGAATCGCGCTATCGCCAATCTCGCTTTTCTCGGGTTTGCAGTAGCCAAACTCTATGATTGCTCGATAACCGTCCAAAACCCGGCGCACATCGCGCGTATCTTGGTCATTATCGATGTTGCGAATCCGCGTCAGTAAGCTGAGCCCATCGCCGTTAATCCGGGCCCGCCAGAAAGCGTAGCGAATATTTCGCGGCGCATCGGTGTATGACAAGGATTTTTCCAAAGCCTCGGCATCGCAGCGAACCATGGCCAATTCTGCGGCGGCGTGCGCGAGGCTCGGGCGTTCAAACTTTGAGGCAGGTTTGATCAAGCCAAACAAGGCGTCAAACAGGCGCCGGGCCGCATTTGCATCAGACGGCGCGAAATACCGGCCCGCGGCCAAGAGCGCGTCGGCCCGGCCGATGGCGAGATCAGAGTCGGCGCGCGAGATCTCTTCAATCAGGCCATCCACACCGGCGCGTTGCAAAATCGGCTGCGCTTTTTGCCAGCCATAATCTTGATAAGGTTGGACCGGGCGGGCGGAGAGGCCAAAACGGGTTTCCCACTTTTCCACGACCTCTGTCTCCCCCGTCATCACTGCGATTTCGAGAAAGGCGTCGTAAAGGCGTTCTTGTTTTTCTTGCGGCAAAACCAAAGCCGCGCTCCACGCCGCATCCAAAACGCAGGCCGCTTCGGATTTCGCGCACGTATCGGCTTGCGCGACCGCGCTCAGCGCCGTGATCGACAGCGTCAGGCTGAGGAGGAATGATCTCAACATAAATGAGAACTTAGCACGTTTTAGCTGAATGGGATCTGAGTTTAGTGATATTTATCAGATCACTAACCGCGGCCGCGATAGGGGGCAACGCCGGTCTCAGGGACGTAAAGGCCGTCCGGAACGGCGCCGGTTTGCCAAAAGACATCGATCGGAATGCCGCCGCGTGGATACCAATAGCCGCTAATCCGGAGCCAGCGCGGTGAGAGCAGCTTTGCGATGTCTTTGCCGACCCGCAGGGTGCAATCCTCGTGAAAGCCGCCATGATTGCGGAAACTGGTCAAAAACAATTTCAAACTCTTGCTCTCGACCAGCCAGTCTGCGGGCGCATAGTCGATGACCAAATGAGCAAAATCCGGCTGTCCGGTGACCGGGCAAAGCGACGTAAATTCTGGCGCCACGAAGCGGGCCAAATACAGCGTGTCCGGGTGCGGGTTTGGCACCCGCTCAAGCTTGGCCTCATCCGGTGATGCCGGCGCCCCAATTTGCTGGCCAAGCTGATCTAAGCCTTCATAAATACGCTTGTCTGTCATCTTAGCCGCCAAAGGTTGGGATCAGGTCAAATCGCATACCGATATAGAGGAAATAAGCCGCGAGCAGAACGCCGCCTTCCCAACGGGCCAGTTTGCGGCCGGTAAACGCGAACACAAAGAGTAAGAGCACGGACAAGAAGAGCGCCCCCATATCGGCCCAAGTGACCATGCTAGCGGCTTGTCCGAATTGCATCGCGGCGACCTCTAACGGCACCCCGACGGCGCTGACCTCAAGCAATGAGAACGGGAAGACAATCGCAGACACGCCGAGAATGCCGAGAATATTGAAAACATTAGAGCCTAAGACATTGCCCAGCGCCACGTCGGCTTTTCCTTTCCGGGCAGCCATGATGGAGGTCACCAATTCTGGCAAACTGGTGCCAATGGCGACGATTGAAATGCCGATCACCGTTTCAGAAACGCCGAGCAAACGCGCGGCATCCGATCCCCCAGTGACAAGGAAACGTGCGCCAACGATCACTGCTGCAATACCGCCTAAGGTCAGGATGATGGACAGCCAGACGGCATCATCGGCATCAAACTCTTCCGCTTCGCCTTGGTGCATGGCCCCGGCCTGATTGTTGGCCCGGCGGTCAAGAACCACTGAGACAACTAAATAGGCCACCAGTAGAATACAGAATAAAATCCCAGTGGTGCGGGTAAAGCCATCAATCCAAACTACGACCGCGAATAAAATCGTCACCGCAACCATGAAGGCGCCGTCGCGCGCCAGGGCTTTTGGATCGGTGGTGATCGCTTTAACAAAAGCCGCTGCGCCGATGACCAATAGGATATTGGCGACGTTCGATCCGATGACATTGCCAATCGATAGCCCGACCGCCCCTTCGCTCAAAGCTTCAAGACTGGTGACCAATTCCGGCAGACTGGTGCCGAAGCCGACCAGCGTGAGGCCAATGACCAATTCCGACATGCCAATTTTGCGGGCGAGCCCCACGGATCCTCGCACCAGTGCTTCACCACCCGCGAATAGCAGGACGAAACCACCTAGAATGAGAAGGGTCATCATCATCGGATTTTAGCTCCCAAAACTCGGCGCCTATATGGTTGCTCTTGCCAAGACGTCCAAGCGGGTAAATGATTTCGCACCAAACGAATAGCCCCGGAGGTCTCAGAATGCAGTTAAAGCCCGCGCTCCTTGGATTCGCTTTGCTGCTGGCAACGCCCGCCTGTACGGTCAATCTACAAGTCAATGATCAGCAATTTCTCGGGTCTGATGTCTCCGAGGAAGATCGCATTCTAACTGTGCTCTCAACCCAGCAAGCGGCTTGGAATGACGGCGACATTGACGGGTTCATGCAAGGCTATTGGGTCTCACCCGATCTGCGCTTCGCCTCGGGCGGAACGGTCACTTATGGCTGGCAAGCAACACGTGATCGCTATCATCAAAACTATGCTGATCGTTCCATCATGGGCCAATTGGAATTCTCTAATCTAGAGGTCGATTTACTCGACGATGACGCCGCGATTGTGCATGGTGCATGGGCCTTGGAGCGGGCTGAGGACCGGCCATCAGGCCTGTTTACGCTGGTGCTCAAAGACCTCGAGGGCGGGTGGAAAATTGTCAGCGACACCACCACGTCGGCGGACTGAGCATGACCGCGCCGCGCCTCCGCCAACTGGTTTTCGCCTCTCATGAGCACGCCGATATAGAGCGATTGCGGCACGTTCTCGCCTTGGGGCCAGGATTTGTCGATCCGGGCGTGCGAGAATTTGGGCTGACAAATGGCGTATTTGCCCTCGGCGATCAGTTTCTCGAAATGGTCGTACCGACCGAGGCCAATACGGCCGCCGGGCGCTTCCTTGACCGCAGCCAAGGCATTGGCGGCTATATGGCGATTTTCCAGACCGATAATCTTGATGCGGTTCGGGGCCGGGCTGACGCGGCGCGCATTCGCCGGGTTTGGAACATTGACCTCACAGACATTTCCGCCAGCCATTTGCACCCCGGAGATATGGGCGCGGCGATTGTCTCGATTGATGAAGCACGCCCGACGGCGTCTTGGCGTTGGGGTGGGCCGGACTGGGCCGAGAACAGTGCGCCAGGCGAACTTCTCGGCGCCGATATCATCGCCCGCGACCCGCAAGCCTTAAGTCAAAAATGGGCCGGGGTGCTCGGCACCGACGCGACGGCGCTGCGCGGTGATGTTTGGCAAATCGACCTTGCTGACGGGCGCTTGCGCGTCCTTCCCGGCGACCGCGATGCGGTCACTCATTTCCATTTGGCCCACCCTGACCCAAGTGGCTGTTTGGCGCGCGCGGCGGCGCAAAAATTGCCCTACGGACCAGATCTTTTCGAGCTGGCCGGCGTCACCATCACGCTGACGGCGATTGATCCTGCCGCATAGCGCGCTAAAACCCGAGTTTGACGATTCGGAACGTCCGCGTGAAGGGGTTAGATCGATGAAGCAAGGAACACTCGATCTCGAGACAAGCCATTCGCGCATGGAACGTGCGATTGAAGGGATTCTGTTTCGGAATTTCATTACCACGCTGATCATTGCCAATGCCGTGATCTTGGGTTTGCTTACATATGAGCGCTCGCTGCCGGGCGAAGTGGTGGCGTCTCTCAGTTGGTTTGACCGCGCTGTGACGGTTATTTTTGCCATCGAAATCCTGATGAAACTGACGGTTTATCGGTTGAACTTCTTCAAATCCGGGTGGAATTGGTTCGACTTTTTAGTCGTCGGCGTTTCCCTGATCCCAGGCGGCGCGGCGTTCTCTGTCTTGCGCGCCATGCGCGTGCTGCGGATTTTGCGGCTCTTGCATATTGTCCCGATGATGCGGCGAATTACCGAGGCTCTGCTTAATGCCCTGCCTGGCATGGGCGCGATCCTCGCGGTCTTAGCACTGCTGACTTATGTTGGGGCGGTGATGGCGACCAATTTGTTTGGCGACACAGACAATCCGGAAGTCTTGCAACTGTTCGGCGATTTGCCGAGTTCGGCCTATTCGCTGTTCCAAGTCATGACGATGGATGGATGGCGATTTGAAGTCGTCCAGAAAGTCGTCGATGACGGCAATCCTTATGCGCCCTTCTTCTTTTTGATTTTCATCTTCATTGCCAGTTTCGCAGTGCTGAACTTATTCATCGCCTTAATCGTCGACGCCCTCGCCGCTGAACAACGGGCCGCCACAGAAGAGCATCTCGACGAGATCGAAGAGGACATGGACGAAGAGTTTAGCGACGCCGACAAAGAGCGTGACGAAATCATCGCGCTTTTGCAGGAGCTCAAGCAAGAAGTTGCGGCGCTCAAAGCTGAGAAATCAAAAGGCTAGGCCTAGCCCCCAAAAAAGGTGTCCCGCCAGAGGGGACTGGCGGGACAATTGGGAAGCGCTGGGTGGGGGGACGCTTTGCTTCCCAATAGGCGACAGAGTCGCTTAACCGGCTGGCAGCAACACGGTGTCGATGACATGGATCACACCGTTCGACGCGGAGACATCTGCGGCCACGACCGTTGCGCTAGATCCTGGCGCCGTCACAACCACACCATCTGTGCCGTCAACTTCCAAATCACCATTGAGTGTGGTGGCGGTGATTTGCTGACCGGCGAGGTCGGTTGATTTAACTTTCGCACCGGCAATCACGTGCAGTTTCAGAATACCGGCCAGAGCGTCTTTGTTTTCTGGCATAAGCAGAGTTTCAACTGTGCCGGCTGGCAGCGCTGCGAACGCTTCATCGGTGGGCGCAAAAACAGTCAGAGGGCCTTCGCCTTTCAGGGCGCCGACCAAGCCAGCGGCTTCGGCAGCAGCGAGCAATGTTGAGAAAGAGCCAGCGGCAATCGCGGTATCAACAATGTCAGACGAAGCTTTAGTATAGCCTTCACCAGACATCGCATGCGTGTAGCTGGCATCGACCCGGTGGGTGTTTTTCTTAGACGAGCACTGTTCAGCAAAAGCAGGAGCGGCGAGGAGGCTGGCGGAAATTAAGAGGGTTGCGAGTTTCACGAGGAAATCTCCATGTCAGATTACGACCCGAACCATATCGGCGTCATATTAAGTACGGTATACGATATAAAATAGTTTTTCAGATGACTCGTTTTTAATGAACTATTCCCTCGGCGCTTAACCGCCATGTCAGATTCGCTCATTCACAGGCGGCTCAAATACGCGCTATAGGTGTGCTCATGTCTTTGTGGCAGCGCCTGATCGAGAGCGGAAAACGCTTATTTGACGTGGATGTGGTCGAAGACCCTGTCCCGGCCGACCTCGAATGCGCGCCTGATCCGAACGATGTTGGCTTTACGGCAGCGGTTGTCGGGCTCGGCGCAAAAATGGCGAAAGCCGATGGCCGCGTCACTGATGATGAGATTATGGTCTTCTCGCGCGTGTTCCAAACCGCGCCGAAAGACGCTGCTGCGGTGCGCCGAGTGTTCAATCTCGCGCAGCAAACTGTCAGCGGCTATGAATCCTATGCTCGCAAGATTGGCCGCAAATATGCGGCCCGGCCATGCTTGCTCGAAGGTGTGCTTGACGGTCTCTTCATGATCGCGACAGCGGATGGTGTGGTGACCGAGGATGAACTCAATTATTTGCAAACGGTCTCTGAGGCTTTCGGCTTTTCTGAGGCGACGTTTCGGCGCATAAAAGCCGGCCATATGGGCGCCGACCGCGATGATCCTTACCATATTCTCGGCGTTGCCCATGATGCTGAGTTTGATGAAATCCGCAAAGTCTATCGGCGGTTAATGGCCGACAATCACCCCGACCGCGTCTTGCTAAATGGCGCCCCGCGCGAATTTGAAAGTGCGGCGCATGATAAAGCTGCAACTATAACGGGCGCCTATGCGCGAATTCGCGCCGAACGCGGTCTCATCGCGGCGAATTGATCATCCGTCATAATCTAGACATTGACGGCACCCATCTTGCACGCCATCTATGGCGCATAAGAGGATACTATGACTGCAACTGGCACCGCCCCGATCGGATTTCCGCATAATCTACTGGCCATGATGCGCCGGCTCGCGAACCTGTTCGCGAAAGGCGTGCTCGCGGTTGCGATTGTTCTTATGGCGGGTGTGATTGCCGTCGCCACCGCCGCAGCCGGGATCGCCTTGGCGATTTTTGCGGTGATCCTGCGCCTGTCTGGTTCGAGCGCCGAAGAACAGCGGACACGTTATCAAGAGTCCGCCGAGAATGGTACGATTACGCTCGAAGCGAAAAAAACGCCGCGCGGTTGGACCGTCGAATAGACTGCTAAGCGGCCTTTTCCGGAATCCCTTCAATAAATAAGGTCTGCGTCGGATAGGCGAATTCAAGGCCATGCTCTTGCAAGCCGCGCAGCAAAGCCAATAAGACCCGCGAACGCGCCGCCATTGAGCGATTAAAGTCTGGTTGCAGCGAATAGAAGACAAGATCATAATCGAGCGAGCTCGGCCCAAAGGCTGACATGCCGCAGCGATCAAACTCAACTGCGGGCACGTCTTTGACAATTTTGGCGACAATTTCCGGGACCGTTTCAGCGAGATCTGGCGCGGTTTGATAAACCACACCGAAACTGGTTTCGATCCGGCGGCGCGCCATCCGCGCCATATTGTGGATCTCATAATCGAGCAAATTAGTGTTCGATATAATCATCTGCTCGCCCGTCTTCGACCGGACCCGAGTGGTTTTCAGACCGATATCCTCAATAATCCCCCAACTCTCACCATAGCGCACCGTATCGCCGACCTGGAATGGCTTATCGATGACAATAGAGAGCGAGGAGAACAAGTCCCGGAACACGCCCTGCGCCGCGATACCAATGGCGATACCACCAATACCAAGACCGGCTAGGAGTGCGGTGACATCGGCGCCAACATTGTCGAGAATGAGCAATAGCGCGACTGACCAGACCGCGACGCTGATAAACCATTTAATGATATTAAAAGCTGAGGCCAGCGCCCTGGCATCGCCGCTCGAGCGGGCGACATTGCGGCGAATGAAAGAGACGGCAAATTCTTGCACCCATTCGGCGACTTGCAGGATCGCAGCAAGGACGAAGAAAATTTTCACCATCACCGAGACCGCTTGCGGCAAGCCGAGCATGGCATCGGTTAGGGCGAAAGCAATCATCACCATGAAATAGGTGTGGAAGCTACGGACCACCCGCTGGAACAAAGCTGCGAAAGAGAATTCATCGCTTTGCGGCAAGCGGACAATGCCTTTCAGGATCGCCCAGCGTGCGATCAACTGCACGAGCGTAAAGGCGACGACTAGCCCGAGCGCAATCAGCGCCTCAAGCTCACCAGATCCAATCCAGTCAACAAATTCCGTCGCCGCTTCGGTCGCTTGCGCGGTCGTTTCAGTAATCGCCTCGATCGGATCGGGGGCCGGACCGCTGCCGTCCTGCGGGACGGTCTCCTGCAAAACCGGTATTATATTCCCTGGCCAGAAACTCATGCTGCGCCCTCACGCTCAAGTCCAAGACGGGCCGCAGCGGCATCAATCACGCGCAGCGTCTCGTCCCACATTTGCAGCGAGGCTATGTCTGAAAGGTGAAAAAACCGTGCGTCAGCCGCGTCATCGCCGGCAACAGGGGTGCCTGAGATCCAGTGCGCCACGAAGTCGATCAGCACATAATGCCGCGTGATCAAATCGCCGGCTTTGTTCTCAAAAATCGCGTCAACGACATCTATCAAACCGACCAAGTCAGCCTCAACATCGGTTTCTTCTTTAAGCTCGCGCAGCGCCGCGGCGCGCACCGACTCACCCGGTTCTACGCGCCCCCCTGGCAACGACCATTGTCCCTGACGCGGCGGCGTACCTCGCCGGATCAGCAAAACCTCCTCGCCGCGAAAACAGACAATGCCGACAGCGGGAACGGGCCGAAGATCATCAACGGGTTGAGCAGGTGGACGCATGGCCCTGAGATTGCACAGAATGTCTTGAAGACCTCGTAAACAGTTTGTGCCAAAGAGAGCGTTCTCGCAAAAAGGCCGACATGCCCAAATCCCGTTCCCAATCGATCAGCCTGGCTTTGCAAGGCGGCGGCGCTCATGGCGCCTTCACTTGGGGCGTGCTCGATCGCCTGGTCGAGGAGCCCGGCCTCGATATCAAAGCCATAACGGCGACCTCTGCCGGCGCGATGAATGCCGTCGCCTTTGCCTCAGGCCTCGCCACTGGCAGCGTCGATGGGGCGAAAGAGAGTTTAGAGCGATTTTGGCGGATTGTGTCGCAGCGCGGCACGCCATTTTCGGCGTTCTCGTGGGCCAATTCACCTTTCGCGGCCCTACCCTTCGGGCCGTTCCATGCGGCGATGGCCTTTACCAGTATTGCCAGCCCGTACGAATTTAATCCGTTTGATCTCAACCCGTTGCGGGATGCTCTCGATGAAGGCATTGATTTCGAGGCGGTTCGGGCGGCGCCGCTCGACCTGTTTTTGTCGGCCACCAATGTCGAATCCGGCCGAGTCAAAGTCTTCCAAGACGAAGAAATCACCCGCGACGCGGTGCTCGCCTCAGCGTGCTTGCCGCAGACCTTTCGCGCCGTCGAGATTGACGGACAAGCCTATTGGGATGGCGGCTATATGGGCAATCCGAGCCTGTTTCCACTGATCTATGCGAAAGCCCCCCGCGACGTCTTGATGGTCTTGCTCAACCCAATTTCGCGCCTTGGGGTGCCGAAACGCGTGCCCGAAATCATGGACCGGTTGAACGAGATTAGCTTCAATGCCTCTTTGATTGGCGAGCTGCGCGCCATCGCCTTTGTGCAAAAGCTGCTCGACGACGGCATGCTGAAACAAGCGCTGACCAAAAAATACCGGCGGCTAAACATCCACGCTTTGCGCGGCGGACAAGTGCTGCGCGACCTGTCGCTGCAGACCAAATATGATACCAGTTGGGCGTTCCTGACCGAATTGCGCGACAAAGGCCGGAGCGAAGCTGAAAACTGGCTCAGCAGCTGCGCCGGCTATCTCGGCACGGGCACGTCCAGTCTCGATTTACAAAAAGAGTTTCTGCAGGACTAAAGCGCTTTCAGGAACCACAGTTTCGCGGCGCCGATTTTACGATCTGCAACAAGATCCCAGCCGTCTCGGTCAAGCGTCTCATCTTCGGCGGTTTCCACCACAATTAAAGCCTCCGGTGCGAGCCAGCCGCCCGCCTTCAGACTGGCCAGGCAGGGCGCCGCCAGGCCCTTATGATAAGGCGGATCCAAGAAAGCGAGCTCAAATGGCGCGCCTAATCCGGCTGGTAAATCACCGAGGTCTGCCGCGCTGCGGCGATGAATTCGGGTTGGGCCAAACAGGCCGAGCGCCTCAACATTCTGCCGAATCGCGCCGCGCGCCGTCGACGCGGTCTCGACAAATAAGCAAAACGCTGCGCCGCGCGACACCGCCTCAAAGCCCAGCGCACCAGACCCCGCAAACAAGTCGATCACGCGGGCGCCCTCAAGCGGCGGCGCCCAGTCGGCATGTATCAGCATGTTGAACAGGCTCTCGCGGGCGCGGTCCGATGTCGGCCGCGTCTCTCGCGTCTTTGGCGCTTGCAAAGGGCGCCCTTTATACTGTCCGGCAACAATGCGCATGGCTTGCCTTTATGCGCTGAGAGCGCGATGGGGAAGCCATGACTGTCACGCTTGATCCAATGCAACACGCTTTAGACCTCGCCGCGCAGGCTGCCGCGCTTGGCGAAGTGCCGGTTGGCGCGGTGATTGTCGATCCGCTGACCGGCGAGATTATCGCTGAAGGGCATAATCAACCAATCGCTGATCATGACCCGACCGCGCATGCCGAGATCAAAGCCATTCGCAATGCCGCCGAAGCGCTCGGCAATTACCGGCTGCCGGGTCTGCACCTCTATGTGACGCTTGAACCCTGCGCGATGTGCGCCGGCGCCATCAGCTTTGCCCGTTTGGGCAAAATCGTATTTGCGGCAGATGATCCGAAAGGCGGGGCGATACGACATGGCCCGAAATTCTTTGATCAGCCCACCTGCCACTGGCGCCCAGAAATTGAGCAAGACACAAAGCGCGCGGAAGCGGCGGGGCAAATGCTGACGGAGTTCTTCAGCGCGCGGCGGAGAAAGTAGCGCGCTCAGGGCTAATCTGAGTCGATACGGGATGTTAAGCGAGCGGCTAGGATTAAGACCGAGTCGTCGGCCACGGACTAATTTGGGTACATCGCGACCCGCATGCCGCCATACCCTCCCAGATACCACATTATTGATGGTATATCAGCACACCAAATCGGATTGGCCTGGACGATCCCTCCGGGTGATCCGCACATTGGCATTTGTTTTTATGTGAATTTTTGGGCTAATTCGGACTGATCCGGAAAAGCAGTTGGTGCCCAGAAGAGGACTCGAACCTCCACGTCCATAAGGACACTACGACCTGAACGTAGCGCGTCTACCAATTCCGCCATCTGGGCACGAAAAAGGAACGCGCGCTATAGCCGTCAAACCGCCCGACCGTCAACGAGAAATCTCCGTTCTTTCCGCGCATCCCAGGCGGGGGTCCACAAACCCCATCCTTGCTTTCGGGCACAATCGACCAAAGCCCGGGTTTAGCCCGAGGCGAGCCGCCTCTGCAGGCTCAAACCCCGGCTTTACCAATTGCGCGCTAATGTCGGATCCGAAAGAGCAAAGCAGATTGAAATAGATATGGCGAACAGCATGCGCGAAACCGATTTGTACGATCCGATAAAGCGGTTCCTGCAGGGGCAAGGCTATGAGGTGAAAGGGGAGATTGGCGCCGTCGATGTCGTCGCCTGTCGCGGCGATGAGTCACCGGTTTTGGTCGAGCTGAAAACGGCGTTCTCACTGTCCCTATTCCATCAGGCGGTGGAGCGGCTTGCGGTCTCTGACCTGATTTACATCGCCGTCCCGCACAAGTCGGGAAAGGCGTTCGCAAGAGCGTTGAAACGCAACATCGCGCTGTGCCGGCGGCTCGGGATTGGCCTACTCACCATTCGGTTGAAGGACGGATCCGTGTTTCCGCATGCCGATCCGGGACCTTATCGTCCGCGCCGGTCTGCGGTGAAGACACAAAGAATGCTCAAAGAATTTGCCAAACGGGTGGGCGATCCCAATTCCGGCGGAAACACACGGCGCGGCTTGATCACCGCCTACCGACAGGATGCATTGCGGTGTCTCGGCTTTTTGGCGGCGCACGGCCCGTCCAAAGCGTCGATTGTTGCCGGCGCAACGGGCGTCGAAACCGCCCGCCGGATCATGGCCGACGACCATTATGGCTGGTTCAACCGGGTCAAAACGGGCATTTACGCCATTACGCCCAAAGGCGAAACCGCGATCCTGGACTATCAGAGCGAATTGGCAAAACTAGCGGCTTAGAACGCCCTAAACGGGACCTTCTAACCTCATCGCGCCACGTCAAGATCAGCGTCCAGCGACGATATTCTCATACGCCTCCGTCGCCTCAAGCCAGTCGCTCTCGGCTTGCTCTAAATCGTTCACCAGAGCGGCGCGGTCGCGCATTAAATCCTGCACAGCGTCCGACGATAGGCCCGGTTCGGTCAAATCGCGATCAATATCTTCAATGCGGGTCGAGGCGCGCGTCATTCTCCGCTCGGCCTGTTTGGCTTTGTCTTTAAACGGCAAGGCGGCTTTGCGAGCTTCAGACAGGCGTCGTCTTTGTTCGGCTTTATCGACACCCGAAACGGGCGCCGCTGTTTCGGCGGCGGCGGGCTTTTTGGATTTGCTTTTTTTAGATTTTGGCTTCGCGTCATCGCGGTCCGCGCGCAGCACGAGCGCGCGATAGTCTTGCAAATCGCCATCATAGCGGGTCGCCTTGCCGTCTTTGACCAACCAAAGCTGATCGGCAGTCGCCTCTGCCAGATAGACATCATGGGTGATCAGCAAGACCGCGCCCTTGAAATCATTGAGCGCGTAGATCAGCGCTTCACGACTGTCGATGTCGAGGTGAGAGGTTGGCTCATCCAGGATCAAGACATGCGGCTGTTCGATCGCCATTAAGCCAAGCAAGAGTCGAACTTTTTCACCGCCAGACAGCTTGTCGACTTTGGTTTCGACTTTCTCGTGGGAAAATCCCATACTGGCCGCGATCGCGCGCTGACGGGCAATGCTGGTCTCACGGGGCAAGGCACGCCGGACATGGTCCAAAACGGTTTCGCCGAGGGTCAGCTCATCCATCTGGTCTTGCGAAAAATAGCCAATCTTGACCGCCTTCGGCATGACACGCTTACCGTCCATTAAAGGCAGACGCTGCGCGATCGATTTGACCAGGGTCGTCTTGCCTTGGCCATTGGTGCCAACAATCGCGATCCGGTCATCCGGATCGAGACGCAAATTGACCTCGTCTAGAATGATCGCCTGATCACCATAGCCCAGGGTCGCGCCCTGTAATTCCAGCATTGGCGGCGCCAGCCGGCCCTCTGGCGTGGCAAATGAGAAAGGCGTGGTGCGCTCGCTGATCGGCACGGAGATGTCTTGCATGCGCTCGAGCATCTTGACCCGAGACTGCGCCTGACGCGCTTTTGAGGCTTTGGCCCGGAATCGGTCGACAAAGGCCTGCAAATGCGCCCGGTCGGCGTCTTGTTTGGCGCGTTGGCTCTCCAATTGAGCGGCTTTGGCGGCGCGCAATTTGAGCCAGTCATCATATCCGCCAGGACAGATGGAAAGTTGTTTATGCTCCAGCGCCATGGTGTGGGTCACGCATCGGTTCAGCAATTCCCGGTCGTGCGAAACAATGATCACCGTATGGGGATAGCGCTTGATATAGGTTTCGAGCCAGGCGGCCCCTTCAAGATCCAGGTAATTGGTCGGTTCGTCGAGCAATAAAAGATCGGGCTGCGAGAACAAAACACCGGCAATCGCCGCCCGCATCCGCCAGCCGCCTGAAAATTCCCGGGTCGACCGCGCCAGATCCTCATGCTTGAAGCCCAGGCCCATCAGAACTTCCGCCGCGCGCGCTTCGGCTGACCAGGCATCAATATCGACCAAACGGGTATGAATGTCGGCGATCCGGTTGGGGTCAGTCGCCGTATCGGCTTCGGCCATCAGTGCCGCACGCTCCTCGTCGCACGCAAGCACGATATCGAGGATTGTCTCGTCGCCTGGCGCCACCTCTTGCGCCACCCAGCCGAGCCGGGCCCCGGTGCTCAAACGAATAGAGCTGTCGGCGCTCGGGTTTTCAACATCCTCTCGAATCAGTCTGAGCAGGGTCGATTTGCCGGTGCCATTGCGGCCCACCAGACCGACTTTCCAGCCTTTGGAAATCGTCGCTGACGCCGCTTCAAAAAGCGGCCGCGCTTCTACGCGAAAGTCGAGGTTTGAAATGGTCAGCATGATCGCCCGGGGTGTAGCGCCTCACCTCGCAAATACAATGGGGCAATGACCGGCGGGATCGCTTATCCCCTGGTCTCGCCGTCAGCTCTGGCGTGGCCCATCCCAGAATACAGACCAAAACTCGGACGAATGGCGCAGTAAAAACCGATGATTGGGAAAAAATGGTGGGCCCGGAGGGACTTGAACCCCCGACCAGACCGTTATGAGCGGTCCGCTCTAACCAACTGAGCTACAGGCCCGATCCACAAGATGAACGCTTGTATAAAACGTCAGACTTGATCTCGCCGCAATGGCGCAATTCAATAGAGACTGCAAGTTTTTTGAAATCCTCATGGAGGGACTTATGAAGATCACACCGAAATCGAGCCTGATGTTGGGGATGTCAGTCTTTGCGCTGGTCGCTTTGTCGGCTTGCAGCAGCGAGACAGCACCGGCGGAGGTGGCCGATACCGCCGCGCCTGCCGAAGCGGCACCGGAGCCGACGGTCACCCCAAATGCTGAACCTTTGAGCAGTGCTCACCCAAACTCCATTCAACCGGAAACGACGATCAGCCTGTCGGCCGAAGGCTCGGTCAAGCGCGAGCCAGACATTGCTTTTTTGAACGCCGGCGTACAGACGCAAGGGGAAACGGCGCAGGCCGCGATGAGCGCCAATGCAACCGCGATGAATGGCGTGTTTGAGGCGCTGGAGGCGGCAAATATTGAAGCTAGCGATCTACAGACCTCGAATTTCTCGCTGCAGCCGCAATATGACTATTCGAACCGCCCCGCCGGCCAACCGCCGCGTTTGACCGGCTATCAAGCGTCCAACCAATTGACCGTGCGGGTCCGCGACTTGGACTCGCTTGGCGAGACGATGGACGCATTGGTTGGCGCTGGCGGCAATACATTTAGCGGGCTGCGCTTCGCGCTTGAAGATGATCGAGCGGCGAAGAATGCCGCGCGCGACATCGCCATGAAAGAAGCGATTGCCCGGGCCGAGCTCTATGCCGCGGCTTCAGGCTATGAATTAGCTCGAGTGGTGACGATTTCGGAGAGCAGCGGCTACAGCCCGCAACCTATGGCGATGATGGCGCAATCGCGAAGCGCCGAAAGCTCGACGCCAATTGCCAGCGGCGAAGTTGGGTATTCTGTGAGCGTCAATGTGACTTTCGAGTTGCGCAAACCGGCAGAATAAGAAAACCCGCCAAACAGGCGGGCTTTCTCCAATCTACAATTCTACGCTCAATCGCCGCGGGCTTAATAAGCCGCGCTGGGCGTTTTGATCTCATTGTGCTCATTCATCAGCGCCACTCGAGGCTTGTGCTGGCGGGCCAATTCGGCGTCCATTTGGACGAAGGCAGCAATCACCACGCGGTCGCCAAGCGCGAACTTGCGGGCGGCGCCGCCATTCACGCCAATCGTGCGAGAGCCGCGGGGGGCTTCAATCGCATATGTCGAAATCCGTTCGCCATTGGTAATGTTCCAAATGTCGACGCGCTCATGCGGCAAAATACCAGCAGCGTCGAGCAGATCCTGGTCGATAGAGACCGATCCCTCATAATAAACATCGCACTGCGTGACTGTCGCTGCGTGCAATTTACCTTTCAACATGTTGACCAGCAAAGCTCGCCCTCCCTATCGAAATCTACTTGGCAGGCCTCACCTGCTATGCATATATGGGTACTGCATGCCCTTGGGTAAAGGGCGATTGTGCAGTGCAAGAAGCGTGCAAAAAGCACAAAAGGTTCAAATCGAAAAGGGGCTTGATCGCGCTGTCAGCAGAAGTTTGTATTTATTAAGAATTTTAACTCTGTTCGAAGCCGGACAGGGCGCCGTTTTCTAAATCCAGTTCGATCTTCAAATCTTTGTGACCTGCCGCGTCCGCTAGTGCTTCTAAAGGGCTCATCACCGCTTTTAAAAGATCATAGTCCCGGTCGTCGCCAATTGTTTCTCCGTCAGCCGTGAATGAGGTCAGCCGATACCTCACCGTCCGGGTTTCGTCCTCAATCAAGGATTGGCGCTCGAGCCGCACTTTAGCAGCGCCGGGAAGGGCGGCGAAACGAAGCGCTTGGTGCCACGCCTCACTCATTCGAGCGGCAAACCGAGCTCCGTCATCGTTTCGCGTAGCAGCGATCCGATTTCGGTATGGATCACATGGTCGGCATAGACGTCTTGTTCGGTCTCTTCGCGATTGATGATGATATATTTAGCCCCGTTCTGCTTGGCGATCAGGGGGATATTGGCGGCCGGATAGACAACCAGAGAGGAGCCGAGCGCGATCATCAAGTCGCACGACAGCGCTTCACTTTCGGCGAAAATCATTTTGTCTTCGGGCATTGCCTGTCCGAATGAGATTGTCGCCGATTTGACGATGCCGCTGCAAAAGTCGCAGAGAATGTCTTCATCAGCCTGCCATCGTGGCCGGAGTGTTTCGTAATCATAGCGTTTTCCGCAATTCAGGCATTTGGCGTAAGATGCATTACCGTGGACTTCGATGACTTTGGCGTCGGGCACGCCGCCATCTTGATGTAGATTGTCGACATTCTGGGTGATCACGCTGGTAACTTTGCCAATCGCGACAAGTTTGGAAATGGCGTGATGTCCTGCATTAGGCGCTGCGCCGGTCCAGCCCGCGGTGCGTTCAAACACCCGTCGCCAGCCTTCGCGCCGGGCCTCGCGGTCTGAGACAAAGTCTTGGAAATAGATCGGCTGCATTTTCGACCAAACGCCCCCGGGAGAGCGAAAGTCAGGGATGCCGCTTTCGGTGGAAATGCCAGCGCCGGTGAAAATCACCACGCGGTCGGCGGCGTCGATATGTTGAGCAAGAGTGACGGCTTCATTCATGCCTATGAGGCTAAATGAGATAGGCGTGAAAGCAATCGAAAATCAGTCGCTAAAGCCTTTTCGCGACATCCAATCGGAGCAAATACGCACCGCGTCAGGCAGCAAGTCTGGACGTTCGATATAATAATGGTCGGCCTCTTTAATGTCGTGATGCTCTTTGTCACCATGTCCCACCGCGTTGAACAAACGCTGCGCATGGCTTGGCGTGCAGGCCAGGTCAGCGGTGTTGTTGATGACGAGAACCGGGCAAGAAATACGCGCCGCATTGCCAAGCCCCGTGGCATTGGTCGTGTCATAGCCCCATTGGCTGAGCCATGAGCGCAGGGTTGAGAATCGTGCGAGCCCGACCGGTCCATCATTCGCGACTTTGGGTTCACCGAGATAACAGCTGTGCGGGCGGCGATCGGACGGGTCTTGGGTCGGATCGGTCCAGCGCAGGTCCGCCATCGTGCCGTGCACGGTAAAGGCTCGTTCAGCATGCGCTTCACCGGCTTTGCGAAGGTCTTCCAGGGTGTGCTGAACCCAATCGGTAATCCGCCGATTGCGCGCAATCTGAGCGTCGCGGTACCGGGCTTCGTAGTCTATGGTGTAGGCGGGCTGGTTGGGATTGTTGTTGTCGTAAATGTTGAGTTCTGGATCACGCTCAAAGGGGCGCGCTTCATCGGTGATTGAGGGATCCATCCATTCGGTCAGCGTCATGGCGCGGCTAATGTGCGCGGCGAGGAGCATAATGCCTTGCACGGGCGGCAGGTTCATGGCGGTCAAATCATATGCATCGCCGGCGGGGGTGTGTGTTATTGTCGGGGTTTCGGCTTGGTCTTGGTAGAAGAGTGATAGCGATCCGCCGCCTGACCACCCGCCGAGGATGATGGTCTCATAGCCGAGTGTTCCGCGCGCATGTTTGAGACAGGCGCCGAGGTCCGCGACACACTTCTCCATGATCAAAGCTGTGTCATTGCCGCGGTAACGCGGATTGCAATAAATCACATGATGCCCTGCATATGCGAGCGCGGTCACGAGCGGCAAGAACGCCCCCGAGCCGATAGGGTGAGAGAAAACGATCGCAGTCTTAGAAGAAGTGTCTTTTGGCGTGATCCGCATACATTCTACGACGACCGTGCTTCCCGCCCCGCCATAGACATCTTTGAAGCCAGATGTCTCTTGATGCAGCACTAAATAAGGCTCTCGGATCAGTTCTGCCATAGTTTGCCTCCCGCTGGGTGAAGACTTGGCGGTTTCTGTCGGTGAGTCCAGTATGACGCAAAGACAAGGGAGTAGGCGCCATGGTCAAGGCCACTGGAATACATCACCTGGCGATTATGTCAGCCGACATTAAGAGCCATATCGCTTTTTTCTCCGACGTACTCGGTTGCAAACTTTCTGCTTTGTTTGACATGCACGGCGTGCCGGGCGGCATCCACGCTTTCATGCATTTGGACGATCATTGTTATTTCTCAATCGTCCAATTGCCGATGGTGAAAGACATCCCGGTTGAAATCGGCGTAACGCATTCCGGCACCGGCGCTGGACCGTGCGCTGCTGGAACGATGCAGCATTTGGCGTTCAAAGTGGACACGCCGGGCGAGCTGCTCGCCATTCGAGATCGGATCCGGGTTAAAGGCGTGAATGTTATTGGCCCGATTAATCATGGTATGTGCCAATCGATTTATTTTGGCGGGCCGGAAAATTTGGTCCTCGAAGTGGCGACCTCTGAGGCTGAAATTGATCAGCAAGCTTGGGTCGATCCGGCGGTTTTGGAAAAAGTCGGGATCAGCGCCGATGAAGCTGCGGAGTATATGAGCCCAGACCCTTATGGCGGCGCCGGTGGCAGCGTGAAACAGCCACCTTATGATCCAGAAAAGCCGCACCATGCCTATCCGAAAGACATGTATATGCAGATGCTGCAAGCGCCAGATGAGCTGATTTGGGAAACCGCGTCCTATGCAGAACCACCGGTAAAAGTAGATCCCAAATGATCAAAAAAATTGCCTTAGCGGCGGCGGGCCTGATGGGCCTCCTCATCATCGGAGCAGGCGTCTATGCGTGGGATCCTCTGCCGCGCAATCCTGGCGCCGCCGAGCTTTCTCAAGCGGCTGCTCAATACGAAGTCGAGATTATTCGCGACACATGGGGCACGCCGCATATTTACGGCAAGACTAATGCAGATACCGCCTTTGGGGTTGCCTATGCGCATGCCGAGGACGATTTTGAGACCATTCAAGACGTCGTTGCGGCGACGCGCGGCGTCTTGGCGCGATACAAAGGTGCTAGCGCTGCGCCGACCGATTACGTGGTTGCGCTGCTCGATGTCTGGGGCGTGATTGAGCGCCGCTATGAAACAGATGTCCCAGCCGAAATTAAAGCCATTGCAGACGCCTATGCGGCCGGCATAAATCTCTACGCAGCTGAAAACCCTGACGAAACGTGGGCGGGTCTCGCACCCTTTACCGGACAAGACGTGATTGCCGGCTTCGTTCTGAAGACGCCGTTTTTCTACGGCTTTGACGGTACGCTTCAGGATCTGTTTGCCGAGACCCGCGATGCGCCGCTGGCGACCGACCCGTTGCAAGCGGGTTGGCTGCTCGACCGAACCCTCAATTTGGAGCGCGGGTCGAACGCGTTTGCGGTGTCGCCGCAGCGCAGCGGTGATGATGTCACACGCCTGATGATCAATTCGCATCAACCGATGACTGGTCCAGTGGCCTGGTGGGAAGCGCATATTGTCTCTGAAGAAGGCCTGGATATTTCCGGCGGCCTGTTTCCAGGCACGCCGGTGATCTTGCATGGGTTCAATCGTCACCTGGGCTGGGCCAATACTGTGTCAAAGCCCGACCTGACCGATGTCTACCGCCTGACGGTGAACCCGGATAATCCGGATCAGTACCAGCTAGATGGCGCCTGGAAGGCGTTTGAAGAGGACAGCGCGCTGTTGCGGATCAAATTGTTCGGCCCCTTTGCGCTAAAAGTTCGCCGCCCCGTTTTGCGCACTGATCATGGTCCAGTGATTGAGGCGGCTCACGGAACCTATGCGGTCCGCTATGCCGGCATAGGCGAAGTGCGCCAGCTCGAACAATATGTGCGCCTCAATTTGGCGACGAATTTCGACGAATTTAGCCAAGCGATGACGCTGAACGCTCTGCCCAGCATTAATTATGTCTATGCCGATAAAGACGGGACAATCGCATTCATTCATAATGGGCAATACCCAGAACGTTTACCAAACTGGGATTGGCAAGCCGATTTGCCGGGTGATCGCTCAGACTTGATATGGTCCGATTACATTGCATATGCCGATGGACCGAAGCTCATCAATCCAAGTTCTGGCCTTGTCTACAATGCCAATAACACGCCATACCAGGCGACGGATGGGCCGGATAATATCGCCCCAGAAGATCATCCGGACTGGCTCGGGCTGCAGACAAATGAGACCAATCGCTCGCTCCGTATCCAAGAGCTTACCGATGGAGAGACTTTGATCGGACGCGAGCGGCTGCTAGCGCTCAAATTCGACACGGGCTACGCACAAGGCTCAGAGGCTGACGAAACCGTCAAAGCGGTCCTGGCCGAGGATTGGAGCGCCGATCCGGCCATGCAAGCGGCCGCTGATCATCTCGCGGCTTGGTCTTACGGCACCGATATCAATGACCGCCATGCTGCCCTTGGCGTGCTGACAACGATCCACGCGGTGACTGAGAATTTGACCGGTATTCCAGCTCCAAGCCCGGCGGATGCCTTCCGGCAAGCGGTCACTTTTTTGGAAACGCATCACGGCAGAATTGACCCTGAATGGGGCGATGTTAACCGCTTAGTTCGCGGCGATGTGAGCCTGCCGGTCAGCGGTGGCCCAGACATCCTTCGGGCGATTTACCCGGCTGAGATCGGTGAGACGGGTATTCTGGCAGCCAATGCCGGCGATACCTGGATCGCCCTGGTCGAATGGGACGCCGAGGGCAATCAAACCGCCGAAGTGATCCATCAGTATGGCGCGGCAACACTGGATGAAAGCTCGCCGCATTATGCTGACCAAGCGCCGCTTTTTGTGGCTGAGGATTGGCGCCCGGCGCTGCTGACGCGGGACGATGTGGAGGCGAATGCTGCGCGGACGTATCGTCCGGGGCGCTAATCCAGGCTGCGCGCCCAGGAGCGGATTTCGTCGACAAACAGGTCCGGCGCTTCCATCGCCGCAAAATGCCCACCATGCGGCATTTCAGACCAATGCGTGATATTGTAAGCGCGTTCACACCACGACCGCGGCGGCGGAAAATAGACCGTCTCGCCTGGAAAATTAGCGAACCCCGTCGGGGTTTCGCAGCGAGTGCCCTCTGGCAGTGTGGCACCGCCTTCGGCAAAGAAAGCCGCATAATACCAAACCGAGGTGGCGATCGCGTCATTGACCAAATAGATCATCAAATTGGTCAGCAATTGGTCACGCGTATAAATGGCGAACAGGTCGCCGCCTTTGAGGTCTGACCAAGTATTGAACTTTTCTAGGATCCAGGCTGCGGTCCCCATCGGGCTGTCCATCAGCGCCATGGCGAGCGTTTGTGGTTTGGTCGCCTGCTGCATCAAATAGCTGCCCTCAAGCTGCATTGCGGCTTGTGCGCGTTGGACCCATGTCGTCTCTTCCTCAGATTGCGGCACGGTCGGATTGGGGCGCAGGCTGATCATGTTGAGATGGATCGCGGCGCACCCGCCTTTGCCATTAACGGCGCCATGATCAAAGCCGAGCCATGACGTGACCATGCCGCCCCAATCACCGCCCTGTGCCAAATAAGTGTCATAGCCGAGCACATCTTGCATCAGCGCGTTCCAGAGCTTTGCAGTCGCGCGTTGCCCTAT
Source organism: Pseudomonadota bacterium (assembly GCA_039822145.1). Taxonomy (GTDB): domain Bacteria; phylum Pseudomonadota; class Alphaproteobacteria; order Caulobacterales; family Hyphomonadaceae; genus Henriciella. Next base: position 212,862 of record JBCBMU010000002.1, read on the forward strand.
CGGTGCTTGCGGTTTGCCGGAAAAGCCATAGCCGGGCAGGGACGGAATGATTAGGTCGAAGGCGTCTTCGGCTTTACCGCCATGTTCGCTTGGATAGGCGAGCGGACCGATGGCGTCATGGAATTCATAAACAGACCCTGGCCAGCCATGTGTGAGCAGCAAAGGTCGTTTGCCTTCAGCTTCGCCGACCACGTGAAGAAAATGAATCGTTAGTCCATCAATTTCGGCGATGAATTGCGGATATTGATTGAGCTTTGTTTCTTCAGCCCGCCAATCATACGTGCTCAACCAATAGTTCTGAACATCTTTGAGCACCGGAGTCGACATACCGAGCGACCAGTCCGGCAGGCCGGCGGGGGCGGGAAACCATTGATATGCGGCGACGCGGTCGCGGATCGCCGCGAGCTTCTGATCCGGAATATTTATTTTGAAAGGCTGTATTTGGCTCATCTCGCATCCTCTTAAACACAAAGAAGGAAGCAGAGATTTAAGCTAGGTCAAGCAAGGACGCCGCGGCAGCTTATAAGCCAGCATTGCTCATCGCGTCGCCAACATCATCGGCAACGCCTTCCCACTTATCGCTTGTGCCATCGCCAGTTGCAGCAAGGGCGCCGACAAGAGCGAGCGTCATAAGCGCAGCGATAAGACCATACTCAACTGCGGTCGCACCAGTATCATCGCGGCACCATCGGCTCGCGAGCTTGCGAAGTGAATTCATTACTACTCGTCCCTAACGCAGTCGATCAACGCATTGAAAAGCGGGATATCGGCTGCTGGGGCTGGGTAGCTGTGCAAGTCATGCGGCGCGACCCAGGCCAACGCTTGCCCTTCAACAGGACGCGGTGACCCAATCCATCTTTTCACCTCATATAAAGGCATAAAAAGATGAAATTTTTCGTAAGCATGGCTGGCAAAAGTGATCGGCTTGAGGGCGTCTGTGGTAACCTTAACGGCTAATTCTTCTTCGAGTTCCCGGACCAAAGCGGCTTCCGGCGTCTCGCCGGATTCTATTTTGCCACCTGGGAATTCCCATAGCCCAGCCATGGATTTTCCGGCCGGCCGCTGAGCCAATAGAATATTGCCTTCTTGGTTAATTAGCGCGGCCGCGGCGACGTAAACCACCTTCATGTGCGATAGGCCCCGTTAATATCGACATAGGCGTGTGTGAGGTCGCATGTATAGACCGTGGCTTGACCTGTCCCAGTGCCACAGCGCACGCGAATAGTAATGTTTGGGGTCGAAACAGCGGCAGTCGCTTTGGCTTCGTCATAATCGTCCGCGCGGCCGCCACCTGCGGCAACTTGGGTCTCGCCGAACCATATATCGAGGCCTGCTTGATCAATCGGAATGCCCGACTTGCCGGCGGCCATGACGATACGGCCCCAATTGGCGTCATTTGCCGCCAGCGCGGTCTTGACCAGCGGGCTATTGGCGATGTCGCTGGCAATCGTCTTAGCGTCTTCGTCGCGCGCCGTGCCTTCAACTGTGATGGTGATAAATTTGCTGGCGCCTTCGCCGTCTTTGACAATTTGGGTGGCGAGATCGAGGCACACCTCGCGCAGGGCCGAGACAAAACCAGGAAAGCGTGGGTCGTCGATCCGCGCCATTGGCGGCGCATCACCTTGTCCGGTTGCGAACAGCATTAAACTGTCTGACGTAGAGGTATCGCTATCGACGGTGATGGCATTGAAGCTGACGTCGCAGACGGTTCTTAGAGCCGTATCTAGCACTTCTGGCGCGACCGCGAGGTCGGTGAATACATAAGCCAGCATCGTCGCCATATTCGGCGCAATCATGCCAGAGCCTTTGGCGATGCCGGCAAGGGCAACCGCATCGTCGCCAATCTGGCCGCGCCAGCCTGCGCCTTTTGGGAATGTGTCTGTGGTCATAAAGGCGCGCGCACAAGCCAGCCAATCTGGGGCGCTGGCTTGGGTGGCAAGCTGCGGTACAATTGCGCCGACATAGTTTGGGTCCGGCAAAGGCTCGCCGATGACCCCGGTTGCGCCGAGATAGCAATGCGATTTCGGCGCCTCTAAGGCCTGCATCATGGCGGCCAGGGTTGCGTCATTTTTGAGAACGCCTTTGGGCCCGGTAAACGCATTTGAGTTGCCTGAATTGACAACCAATCCTGCGGCGCGTCCACCGCTCTCGAAGAGCGCTTCTCGGCACCAGTACACATCCGCAGAAGCGGTGGTTGAGCGCGTGAAGACGCCGGCGCACGTGGTGCCCGGAGCAAACTTGAACAAAAAAACATCGTCGCGCTCAAGCCCGCGATGGGCATAAAATCCGCGCGAAGCTGTAGCGGCGGTGACGCCTTTAATAGGCGGCAGGTCCGGGAAACCGGCGGGTGCGAAAGGAGACGGAGCGAGGTTCATTCCTCGGCGCCCGCGTCTATGTCCGCCTCTTTCTGTTCGAGAATTTCAAGCGGGTCGCGCTGTTGGATGCTCGCCGTATTGCGCAAATCGCGGAGCACATCGCTAATCTGCGTGAAGGTCATGAAAGTGATGATTTCAGGCCGCATTTCGTCTTTTGTCTTCGGCGGTGTGGTGCGGCGCTCATCAACTTTTAAAATCACCCAGCCGGCTACGGTCTCAAAGCTCTGAGACACACTACCGGTGACTGTGTCGCCAATCCGCGCCGGGTATGGATCATCGAGCTCATTCGGGTTGATCCATCCGAGATCGCCGCCGTCGAGCCGGGTGCGCACATCGGTGGAAACTTCCAAAGCCGCGTCGGCAAAATCACGACCGGCGCTCAATTCGTCTTGAACCCGGGCGGCGTCTTCCGCCGTTGCAACGATGATTTGCCGGACCCGGACCTCATCATCGAGCTGCTGCAATTTGACTTGCTCTTCATACATTCGGTCAATCGCTTGCTCTGTCACCTCAGTGGCCACCAGACTTTCGACCAAAATATTGCCGAGCAACCGCTCGCGCCCTGCGGCGAGGCGTCGGAGCGCCGCCGGGTCTTGGTCAAGCCCGCGCCGGATGGCTTCCTGGGCGAGCAATCTCTGATCAATCAACTGGTCGAGAATGTTTGGAAAATCAGGATGCGCCGGCCCGAATTCTGAGTTCGGGTCGATCATCCCTTGGGCGACAGCTTCTAACTCAACATCGCTGATATAAATTGCCTCGCCATTGACGACGGCGGCTGTGATATCGTCGATCGTCGCTGCGTTGGTGCGGACCGTTGGCGCCGGATCGCAGGCGGCGAGCGTTGCTATTAAGACGCCCAAAACAGCAGCAGAGGCGCCAGAAAGAGACTTCATTTTCATATCGTGCTTTCCTTTGCCGCACTCGCCTGATTGACACGGGTTTGCGGCGTTCTTAAGTCCGCATAAGACAGTGGTCGAGAGACTAATTGTGGCTGCGCAATAAAGCGCGTCCATATCCTAGAAAGCTTTTCGTGATTTCTAGGGTCAATTCAAACAGTGTGGTATCCCCTTCCAATGTTGTCCGTAGCTCAGAAGATTTTCGGTTCCGTAAATGATCGCAAGCTCAAGCCGATGCGCCGGCGAGTGCAGAAGATCAACACTTTAGAGCCCATGATTGAGGCGCTTTCGGATCAAGCCCTACGCGCTAAAACTGATGAGTTTCGCAAACGCTTATCAGATGGTGCGTCGCTTGATGACATCTTGGATGAAGCCTTTGCGGTTGTTCGCGAAGGCGCCAAACGATCGCTCGGTATGCGGCACTTTGACGTGCAATTGCTCGGTGGCATGGTCCTGCACAATGGTGCGATCGCTGAAATGCGCACTGGCGAAGGTAAAACCCTGGTGGCGACGCTGCCGGTCTATTTGAACGCGCTGAGCGGCGACGGCGTTCACGTCGTGACCGTGAATGATTATCTCGCTTCTCGCGATGCCGAATGGATGGGCAAGCTATATGGCTTTCTTGGTCTGACAACAGGTGTCATCCGAGGTGAAGTGCCTGGCGGTGGCCGGATGTCAGATGAAGACCGCCGCGATGCTTATGCGTGCGACATCACCTATGGCACAAATAATGAGTTCGGGTTCGATTATCTGCGCGACAATATGAAATATGCGCTCGACCAAATGGTCCAGCGCGGACATGCTTTTGCGATTGTCGATGAAGTTGATTCCATCTTGATCGACGAAGCCCGCACACCGTTGATTATTTCGGGCCCCACGGATGACCGATCAGAGCTATATCGCACAGTTGATAAGCTGATCCCCGATCTGATCGACGAAGATATCGATCTCGATGAAAAAATGCGGTCCGTGGTCTTTACGGAAGAAGGCCTCGAAAAAATGGAAGAGCGCCTGACCAAGGATGGCATTATTGAAGGCTCCCTTTGGGACCCGGCCAATGTTTCAATCGTGCACCATTCGAACCAGGCTCTGAAGGCGCACAAACTTTTCCACCGCGATAAAGATTATATCGTCAAAGACGATCAGGTCATGCTGATTGACGAGTTTACCGGGCGCATGATGGAAGGCCGTCGTCTCTCTGAAGGCTTGCACCAAGCCATCGAAGCGAAAGAGAATGTCGACATTAAGCCAGAAAACCAAACTCTGGCTTCGATCACCTTCCAGAATTATTTCCGGCTTTATGACAAGCTTGGCGGCATGACCGGTACGGCGATGACCGAGGCTTCTGAATTTGGCGACATTTATTCTCTGGCGACTTTTGAGTTGCCGACCAATAAGCCAATTTTGCGTCTCGACGAAGATGATGTCGTCTACCGGGTTGCGGCGGCGAAATATAAAGAGATTGTCGAAGAAGTGCGCGAAGCCCGCGCCAAGGGTCAGCCGGTTTTGCTCGGCACCGCTTCGATTGAGAAGTCAGAAGTCGTCTCGACTTATCTGACTGCGGCAAAAATTCCGCACAAAGTTCTAAACGCGCGTCATCACGCACAAGAAGCTGAAATCGTCGCCGATGCGGGTGTACCCGGCGCGGTGACAGTGGCGACCAATATGGCTGGTCGCGGCACCGATATTCAGCTCGGCGGCAATCTCGATATGCGGGTCTCTAAAGCCGTCGAGGCGCATATTGAAAAAACCGGTAGCGAGCCGTCTGAGGGCGAACTGCAATTGATCACGGATCAAATTAAAGCCGAAATTGAAGTCGCCAAGAAGCGGGCGCTCGATGCGGGCGGTCTTTATGTCCTTGGGACAGAGCGCCACGAGAGCCGCCGGATTGATAATCAGCTGCGTGGCCGAACCGGGCGCCAGGGCGACCCAGGGCGTTCGAAGTTCTTCATCTCAGTCGATGATGACTTGATGCGCGTGTTCGCGGCTGAACGTCTGAATTCGATCATGAAAGGCCTCGGCATCAAAGAAGACGAGGGCATCACTCATCCATGGATGAATAAAGCGATCGAGACGTCGCAGAAGAAAATTGAACAACGTAATTTCGACATCCGGAAAAACGTTCTCAAATATGACGACGTGATCAATGATCAGCGCAAAGTGATCTTTGAACAGCGGATCGATTTCATGCGCGCGGATAGCGTGCTCGACGAAATTGAAGACATGCGCGATCAAGTGATTGATGGCATTGTCGCGCACCATATGCCGGAAAAAGCCCATGCCGAATTGTGGGATACAGAAGGCCTACGGGAGCGCTGTATTGAGCTGATCGGGCTTGACCTCCCGATTGCCGAGTGGGCCGGCGAAGAAGGCGTTGCCAATGTCGAGATTGCTGAGCGCATTCGTCAGACCGCCAAAGACACATATGACGGCAAAGCTAGCCTTGCTGCCGACGGTCAGTTCCGGATGATTGAGAAGCAAATTCTCCTGCAAGTTCTCGATGGCCGCTGGCGCCAACACTTGCAGCAAATTGACCAATTGCGGTCGGTGATCCACCTCCGCTCTTATGGGCAGCGTAATCCGCTGAATGAGTTTAAGGAAGAAGCGTTCAAGCTCTTCTATGACATGCTTTCAGAGATGCGTTTGGAAGTGACGCGTTGGTTGATGAATGCACAAATTCAGCCGCCGCAACCGCGCGCTGTGCCAGCGCCGCCTCAGCCGCAATTTGAAACCAGCCTAGATCCAGACACAGGTGAGAACCAGCAGCCTGGAACGCCGCAAAATATCGCCGAGCAAGCGCCACATTCCATGGTTGCTCAAGCCGAAGAAAGCTGGGCCGGAACGCCGCGCAATGCGCCATGCCCTTGCGGGTCAGGCAAGAAGTATAAGCATTGTCATGGCTTGCTCACGGCAAATGTAAAAGGGGCTTAAGTCTATCTCAAGACGGCCCTAAACTCTTCGTAATCTGAACAAGGCGAGACCGCGGTCTCGCCTTTTCTGTCTGTAACAAAAGCAGCCTCCTGAAAAATCGAAAAATACTGGAGACTGTCAATGACAGAACAATCCTCACCTGACCCAGCAAGACGGACATTCAATCTTGTTGACGTATTCCCGCAACGCTCCGCTGGGCTAAAACTGTTGTTAGTGTGCGCTCTGGCGATGGTCATGACCTTTCCGGCGACGCTGATCCATCGCATTATTTATGAACGCAGTTCTGGGCTTGACCGGGCTGTCGCTGCGTTGAGCGAAACTGTCGGTGGCCAACAATCTGTGCTTGGGCCAGTTTTGGTGTTGCCTTACTCACTTACGCCGAACCAGGAAGAGCCTGACCACGTTGTATACGGCGTTGCCGTCGCCTTTGGAGAAACCGGAATTGCGTCATCACGGGTGACCGTGATCGAAAAGCGCCGCGGCATTCACACCATTCCCGTCTATGAGGCGGATATCGAAATGCGGGCGAGATTTTTACCTGACGCTTTGCGTAACGCCGTGCCAGAAAACGCGATACCAGTTTGGACTGATGCAAGAGTCTTTGTTGGCATCAGTGATACGCGTGGGGTTAAGGACGCCATAAGTGTCACAGTCGACGGCCGCGCTATTTCCATGGAACCAGCAACGCGATCAAGGAATAGCGATGGCTATTTTGCGGTTCCTGTTGCGGGTGTGAAACTGGCCGGCGGGCATGTCGAAAACCTCTCAAATGTAACAGAAGCGTTTGAGATCGCGGTCGGCATGCGTATCAGCGGCGCTCAACGATTGGCGATCGGGCCGTTTGCAAAAGACACAACGTTCAACATGCAATCAAACTGGGCGAGCCCGAGTTTTGTTGGCGGCGTCATACCTGATCAGCATAATGTCGGTCAGACAGAGTCTGGGTTCGAAGCGACTTGGCGTGTCCCATACATGGCGCGCGGCGTTCAAGGGGCGGGTCGAAATATAGACTTGGACGTGATCACCGCTTGGAACAAACGCGATATGGGTGTTCAATTCGTCAATGAGGTTAGCGCCTATCAAAGCATTGAGCGGGCGCTAAAATATGCGGCAATGTTTATCGGCTTTGTTTTCCTCGCGTATTTTCTCTTCGAGACAAGCAGTCAGAAGCGGGCGCACCCGGCACAATATATTTTGGTCGGCTTAGCGCAGGCGATTTTCTATATGTTACTGCTCGCGTTTGCCGAGCGGGTCGGGTTCGACATTGCGTTTCTGATCGCGGCGTCGATGACAGTGCTGTTGACGACCATGTATGCGATGACGGTCTTCAACTCACGAAAATATGGACTTCGGGCGCTTGGTATTTTGGGCGGAATTTACAGCCTGATCTATGTCTTGATGCGGGCTGAGAGCCAAGCCTTGCTCGCGGGGGCGGTTGCCAGCTTCGCGGCGATTGCATTGACCATGTACATGACCAGAAATGTCGATTGGTATGGGGATAGCAAAGTCTTGGACGCGGCCTAATTACGAAATACGGGCCGTGCTGTATAGCGCGGCCCTACCCTTCGATTGCCCATGCGGTGTCGGGCCCAGCCACGAGCTCCGTCGCTACATATTCCCGGAGCGCTAGTGTTAGCGCGTTGGCGTCGCCGTCTAACCTGTCCGGCGTGATCAGCGGGCCGAACGTCATATCGAACGAGCTGCCGCGTTTGTTCAAAAGCTCATGGAACAGCGTAATGTCGCGCAGTTCGCCATTCACATTAGAGAAGAAATAATAAAGCCAAGAGTTTGCCGCTTTCAAATTTAGCGGCTGGATCGGCGCTTTATGCTTTCGCGCCAGGCTGGTGACCGTTGGCATCCAGTCCTGTTCGGTCAGCACGCCATCAACTTTTTTGGCCAGTTTCCCAGACGGAAAAATCACCAAGCATTTTTCTTCGGCAAAGGCTTCTTTGGCGAGCCGCAGCGTTTCGCGGGTTTTGGCTGGCGATCGTTTATCCAGGACCCATTCAACTGGGATCAGAACATCGGAAAACCCGGGATTGACGCGCAACGCATCGGCATTGGCGAAAAATACAATATCACGGCGGACGCGGCGCAGAGCGTCCCAAACCGCAACGCCATCGGCGAGACCGGTCGGGTGGTTGGCAGCGACAACGAGACGGCCTTCTTTCGGCATGCGCTCAATATTCTTGAGCGTCAGATCGACTCGCAACTCTTCAGCCAGGTGATCGAAACTATCGCCGCCATTCAAGGTCTGCAGATAGTCAGTCGTGCGGCAAGCTTTGTCATAGCCGAGCACACTATAAAGTAGCGGCCGAATTACCGGCCAGGACCAATGCCGAACAAAACTTGGGCATCGCTCCATAATAAGTCGATCAACAATATGATCGTCGCTGTCGTCCAGCTCTGCCAAAAAAGCAGCTTGCGTGCTCGCGGCTGGTAGCGATTTGCTGGTCATAAACTCCCGTCTCCATTGGCCTGGAGGTCCTCTGCGACATTCCTATCACAGTTCGTGCCAGCTTGGCGACGGGAAGCCTCAGCCGGCTGCGTTCTGTAGCATTGTCAACACTTTGGTCATTTCTGCTTTACCATCCCGTAATCCGTCCATGGCAATGTGGGTTTCAGAAGAGGGCAAGGCGAGAAGCGCCGGGGAAACACTGTAGAGTCATAAGGGTAATTTGATGAAAGTTCTTTGGGTCGAAGATCACGAGCCGGTTCGCGAGCTGTTACATGTTGCAGCGGACAAGGCTGCCCGCGCGCGGGTGCCAGTCGATCTTGTAACAGCCACGACCCTGATGGAAGCGGAAAACCGCTTGCGTCTGGAACGCTTCGATCTGGTGATCCTAGATTTGATGCTACCTGATAGCTTTGATGCGGATATGACGATCGCGCGGGTTGCCAATATGGGCAAACACCGGATTGCCGTCTGTTCGGCTCAACCTGAACGCGATAAAGCCGTCGCCACCGCGCTCAAATGCGGGGCAAACCTCGCGCCGGAAGCGATTTTCAAAGCTAAATTGCCATTTAACCGGTTCATTCAGCGCGCCGAAGCCTTCCATGACTTCCTGCTTGAGCAAATGCCCGGTGCAGAAGGCAAAGTCGCCGTCGCGGCCTAAGCTTTACCTGACAATTTCGCGTCGTCACATATTCGTGGCTTGCGTTCAGGGCCGGCCTACGCCATATGCGCCGTGGGCCAGCTCTTCCCAACGAGAGTCAGCCTATCTGTAAGGATAGGAGTACAAACAGATGACTGACGTCGCAAAGCCGGACGTGCGCCCTGCATGCCCGCACTTTTCTTCCGGGCCGACTGCAAAGCGCCCAGGATTTTCTTTCGATCAACTTGAAACCGCGGCGCTTGGCCGCTCCCATCGCTCAGCGACGGCGAAAGCCAAATTAAAACAAGCGATTGAGCGCAGCAAAGACATTCTCGGCCTGCCTGAGGATTACCGCGTGGCGATTGTGCCAGCCTCCGATACGGGCGCGATTGAGATGTGTATGTGGTCAATGCTGGGCCAACGCGGCGTTGATATCTTTGCTTGGGAAAGCTTCGGCCGTGATTGGGTCACAGATGCCGTGAATGAGCTTAAGCTCGAGGATTGTACAATCCATACAAGCGATTATGGCGGGCTGCCAGCGTTCGAGCAGGCGCGCGATGATGCTGATATTATTTTCACCTGGAATGGGACAACGTCTGGCGTGCGCGTGCCGAATGCGGATTGGATTAAGCCAAATCCAGACCGAATCGTGATTTGTGACGCGACCTCCGCCGTGTTTGCGCAAGACATTGAGTGGGAAAAGCTCGATGTTGTGACTTATAGCTGGCAAAAAGTTTTGGGCGGAGAAGCGGCGCACGGGATGCTGATCCTGTCGCCAAATGCGGTTCGCCGATTGGAAACGTATAAGCCAGAGCGCGCTCTGCCAAAAATCTTTCGTATGACCAAAGGCGGCAAATTGAATGAAGCGCTGTTTGAAGGCGCAACCATCAATACACCCTCGATGATGTGTACTGAAGATTACCTTAGAGCGCTGGATTGGGCGGAAGAGTGCGGTGGTTATCAGGGCCTCAAAGCCCGCTCGGATCGGTCGCTTCAAATCCTCACAGATTGGGTCGCCAAGACCGATTGGATTTCATTCCTTTGTCCCGATGAAGCCGTGCGGTCGAATACTGGCGTCACTTTCTCACTCGTGCATCCAACTTTTTCTAAACTGGAAGATGCGGCGCAACGCGATTTCATCAAACGAATGATGAAACGCTTAGAGGCAGAGGATGCATGTTTCGACGCCAATGGCTATGCGAAAGCGCCTCCGGGCCTGCGCATTTGGTGCGGGGCGACGGTCGAGCCGGATGATGTTTCAGCGTTGACCGCTTGGCTCGATTGGGCCTTCGCTCAAGAGCTCGCTGCGCTCTAATCCGATTGAGGCTTCGGCCATGACGATTGTGCTTCGACCTGCCCGACCAGAGGACGTGCCCCATTTGGAAAGATGGGACCATGAGCCACATGTGATCTCCGCCACCAGCGACGACCCGGAGGCTGATGTCGCCTTTGAGGACGCTGAATGGTTGGAAGAAATCGCCAGTGATGATCCGGCCAGTGCTTTTTTTATTGCCGAGCTCGAAGGGCGTCCGATTGGCGCGATGCAAATCATCGATCCAGCTTTGGAGCGCACGCATTATTGGGGCCAAGACTGCCCACCCAATTTGCGCGCCATGGACATATGGATTGGCGAAAAGGAGTGCCTCGGAAAAGGCTATGGCACCCAAATGATGACGATCGCGATCGATCAAGCGTTTGCGGATCCAGCCGTCGAGGCGATTATTATTGACCCTTTAAATTCCAATACGGACGCCCACCGCTTTTATGTGCGCTTGGGCTTCCGACCGATTGGTCGTCGTCTATTTGACGAAGACGATGACTGCCTTGTTCACAGATTAGATCGCGCCGATTGGCGCCCTGGAGACTGACATGCCTAAAGTCCTTATTGCCGATAAACTCGCCCCTGCTGCGGTGGAAATTTTCCACAATCGCGGCCTTGAAACCGAAACTGCTGTCGGTCTTAGCAAAGATGAGTTAATCGCCATAATCCCTGATTTCGATGGCCTCGTTGTTCGCTCAGCCTGTAAGCCAGACGCCGACATCATCGCCGCCGCCGACAATCTGAAAGTGATCGGCCGGGCGGGTATCGGCGTCGACAATATCGACATCAAAGCGGCCACAGCCAAAGGCGTTGTGGTTATGAATACGCCGTTCGGTAACGCCGTTACGACGGCCGAGCATGCGATTGCAATGATGTTCGCCGCCGCCCGCCAAATTCCTGCCGCCAATGCTGGGACGCAAGCCGGAGACTGGCCGAAGAAAGCCTTCATGGGCACAGAGCTCTCTTATAAAACGCTCGGCTTGATCGGGTGCGGGAATATTGGCGCGCGTGTCGCGGAACGGGCAAAAGGCCTCCAAATGAAAGTGCTCGCCTATGATCCCTTCCTGACCGAAGAACGGGCGATTGAGCTCGGCGTTGAAAAGGCGGCAGACCTAGAGGCGATGTTGACGCGCGCCGACGCCATCACATTGCATACGCCGCTGACAGATCAGACTCGTAATATTTTGTCGGCAGAAGCGCTGGCCAAGACCAAAAAAGGCGTCATCCTCGTCAACTGTGCCCGCGGCGGCCTGGTCGATGAAGTGGCTGTCGCTGAAGGGCTAAAGTCAGGTCATATCGGCGCAGCGGCCTTCGATGTCTTCGCCGAAGAACCGGCGAAAGAGAATGTGCTCTTCGGGGCGCCCAACTTTATCGCCACGCCGCACCTCGGCGCAGCGACCAGTGAGGCACAGGAAAATGTCGCGCTGCAAGTGGCCGAGCAGATGAGCGATTATCTACTCTCAGGCGCTGTTACCAACGCGCTCAACATGCCATCGGTCACCGCTGATGAAGCGCCGCGCTTGAAGCCGTTCGCAGCACTGGCCGAAAAGCTCGGTCTGTTTGCCGGCCAGATTAGCGACTATGGCTTTGAAGAAGTTGTCATTGAATACGAAGGAGAGGTCGCCGAGCTTAATCGCAAGCCCCTCACTGCGGCGGCTCTGGCCGGTCTATTGCGGGCGTCGCGCGGCGATGTGAATATGGTCTCCGCGCCGGCCATCTTAAATGAAAGCGGCGTTAAGCTGGCTGAGACCAAGACCGAAGACAGTCCTGTTTATGACAGTCTGATCCGCATCAAAGTCCTGACCAAGCGGACTGAGAATGACCCGGAGCCAGGCTGGCGTTCGCTCGCCGGCACATTGATTGCCGGTCAGCCGCGCATTGTCGAGGTTAAAGGCATGGCGCTCGAGGGCGACTTCAATGACACGGTGCTCTACGTTAATAATCTCGATAAGCCAGGCTTTATCGGATCGCTCGGCGCTTTGCTTGGCAAAGAAGAGATCAATATCGCGACCTTCCATCTCGGCCGAACGGATGCGGGCGGTGAGGCCATCGCGCTGATTGGCATTGATAGCGAACCCTCAATTGATTTGGTCAAACAACTCAAAGCGCTGCCGCATGTCCGTTATGCGAAAGTGTTGAACTTCTAAATCTGGCTTTGTTTTCGGGGCAGGCGGTCTATCTCCTGCCCCATGAAACTGCCCATAGATCCGATCGAAATCTCTGCCATCATCGATATGGCCTGGGATGATGAAACATCGTTTGACGCGATTCGCGTGCAGACGGGTTTAGCGGAAAAGCAAGTGATTGAGATCATGCGCCGGGAAATGAAACCAAATAGTTTCCGCATTTGGCGCCGTCGAGTCTCCGGTCGAGCCAGCAAGCATGCGAAGAATTTTGCGTGATGATTCGACTCTGAAATAAAATTTTTCTGGACTCTTTACGCGAGTCGCAAATCGGATTCTGATTCGCTTACCAAATGAAATGAGGTAAGCGATATGGCGATGACACAAAGGCAAGCACTAGACCTCTGGCGGTGCGCATTAACGGCCTATGTGCGTTCTGATGAGTCCGACATGACGGCGCGCCAACAAGCGGTCCTCATGACTGTGGCCCTTACGCCGGGCCCGCACACCGTTCGCGGATTATCGACGCATTTGAACATTGCCAAACCAGCGGTGACCCGGGCGCTTGATGTGCTTGAGCGCAACGGCTTGATCAAACGAATTCCGGACGAAAATGACCTGCGCAGCGTACACATCGAACGCACCACGCAGGGCATGGACTGGTTGCGGGCGTTTGGCGGGCAAATCCAGGCGGCAGAAGCCGGTGAGATTTCCGACGTGGCGGTGCCAGATAGTGGTCGCGCCGTCGCCTAATTCATTCCATGATGTTTCAATAGAAACCGCTCATGGGAGGCGCTGATGCTCAGCTTAAATGATCCTCGTTTAGTCTTGCCAGATGGTGGGCAAAGTCTGCCAATGCAGGTAAGTGCAGGCGTCGCTGCGTTACGCAATACGCCGGACCCGGATGCGACTCAGATCAGCCAGGTCCTGCACGGCGAAACCGTCCTGCTGCATCACGAGGAAGGCGAGTTTGGCCTCGTGCAAAGCGTGCAGGATGGCTATGTCGGTTGGGCTTTAATGGGGGCACTTTCGGCCCCCGTTTTGCCGGTCACCCACCGCGTGATCGCGGCGCGCCTGCATACTTATGCAGAGCCAGGTATTACCGCAGCACCGCATTTTGTCCTCGGTCCCGGCGCCCGCCTGTCGAGTACGGGTAAGCGAGATGGGCGTTATCTGAGGTTTGAACGGGCAGGGTGGGTGGTCGACCACTTAGTTGCCCCGATCGAGGCCTTAGAAGACGATCCTGTATCAGTTGCTGAACGCTTTTTGGGGACCCCCTATCTTTGGGGCGGCCGCGATTGTTTGGGGCTTGATTGTTCCGGCCTGGTTCAAATCGCATTTGACGCTTGCGGCGTTGCCTGCCCGCGCGACAGCGATATGCAGCAGGCCTGGTTTGGGACGCCAATCTCAGACTGGCAATCGCCCGGGGCGCTTCAGCGCGGCGATTTGATCTTCTGGCAAGGCCATGTCGGAATGATGGCGGACAGTGACACTTTGCTGCACGCCAATGGGACGTTCATGACGACTATGAAGGAGCCACTGGCGCCGGCAATTAAACGGATTGCAAATGAATACGGCGCGCCTTTACAGGCCCGCCGCATAAATATTTCAGCTTTGAGAGGAGTTAAGCCCGGCTGGCTTACTCGTCCGGCGTAGCGTCTTCGACCGTATCCACCGCATCCTCGACGGCCTCGGTAACAGTGTCGTCCGCCGCATCAGCCACCTCGGCGACAATGTCTGACACACTCGCTTCAGCTTCATCTGCAGCAGTTGTAGCAACAGTCGTTGCTTCTTCCACAACGTCATTTGCAGCTTCCGTCGTTTCGGCGATTGTTTCTTCTGCGGCAATTGTAGCTTCAGCAATGGCCGGCGAGGCTTGCTCAGTTGCTGCCTCGATCGCCTCGTCCGCGGCTGCCTCAGCGTCCGCTGCGATATCTTCAGCAGTTTCTGGCGCGCTTGGGGCGGCGCCTTCAATCACAGTCTCGTCTGTTTCAGCGAGGTCGCCTGCCGCTTCTTCCGCGTCACCTTCTTCGGTCACTTCTGGCAATGGTTCAGGCTGGGCCGGGGCGTCCGGGCTGTACGAAGCGAGATAAGCCAATACGCTGGCGCGCTCATCATCGCGTTTCAGGCCGGCAAAGGCCATGCTGGTGCCGCGGGCATAGCTTGATGGGTTTTCCAGCCAGGCATCCATGCGTTCCCAGCTCCAATCGCCATCTGTGTTGCTGAGGGCGCCTGAATAGCTAAATCCACCCACACGCTGCTTGTCGGCACCCATAACGGCGTAAAGATTAGGGCCAGTGCCGTTTGATCCGCCTTGGTTGACCGTATGGCAGGACGCGCACTTGGCTTTAAAACTACGCTCGCCGCGGGCTAAGTCTGCACCGAGCAACAGTGCACCAAGGTCGTAAATCTCTTCGATGATTGGGCCAGTTCCGCCGACTTCAGCGATGTTGACGCGGTAGCCTTTGAAATTTGATTCGGCCCACTTATTCAGCGTTTCGTATTCTTTATAGTGGTGGTGTCCGCCGCCGAAAACGATGGTCGACACCTCTTTCAATCCCATAATTACGAGTGCGACAGCCAAAAGTGCACCAAAAATCTTGTTGAGTCCGAGTTCGCCCATGGCTGATCCCTCAATAATCCAGTCTTGCGCGCGCCTTCTGACACGCTATTCGTTCGCAATCAATATATACAAATGTGGCAGATCGCGCGTTACTCGATTCAGCGGCGAATGCGCGCAGGCCTGTTAGCGACATCTTCATGGCGTCAAACATCACAGATAAGAGTTAAGCAAGTACGCGGAGGGCCAAAAATGGCGCAGTTAAAGATTGCATATCAAGGGGAACGCGGCGCCAACTCGCATATTGCGTGCAACGACGTCTATCCTAATCACATTCCTGTCGCGTGCCGCACATTTGAAGACGTGATTGCCATGGTTGAACAAGGCGAAGCGCAGCTTGCCATGATCCCCGTCGAGAACACAATTGCCGGCCGTGTTGGCGACATTCATCATCTCTTACCTGCGACCAGTCTTCACATGATTGGTGAGCATTTGATGCGGATCCGGTTCCAGCTGATGGGCCTCAAAGGTACTAAGATGGATCAGATTGAGCGCGCCTACAGCCATGTCATGGCGCTCGGCCAGTGCCGCAACTTTTTGCGCAAACATAATATCCAAGCTCGCACCGCCGCAGATACTGCTGGAGCAGCGCGGCAGGTCGCAGAGCGCGCAGATCCAGCCGCCGCCGCAGTGGCGCCGTCCCTAGCGGCTGAAGAGTATGGTCTCGAAATTCTCGCCAACGATGTCGAGGACGCCGCACATAATACCACGCGCTTTGTTATTATGGCGCCGGAACCGCTCGATATTGGCCCCGATGATGGCCCGGCAATGACTGCGTTCTTATTCCAAGTACGCAACATTCCGTCGGCGCTTTATAAAGCGCTTGGTGGCTTTGCGACGAATGGCGTCAATATGACAAAACTGGAAAGCTATCAGATTGAAGGCTCGTTCGCGGCCTCGCAATTCTACGCCGAGATTGAAGGCCACCCCGATCAACGCTCGGTTCAATTGGCGCTCGAAGAGCTTGGTTTCTTCTCTAATTCCTTGAAAATTCTCGGCATCTATCCGCGCAATCCCGCGCGCTGATCTTGACCTTCGATCTCGCTCTCCCTGCGTGACCCTTGCCTTGCTGGGCCGCGCGGTCATTCTGTCGTCAAAAATAATAAGACAGACTTGGGAGGAGATAAGCCATGGCGGGCAAGCACGTCATCATTATTGGCGCAGGCCTTGGCGGACTGTGCGCCGCGATTAAGCTTCAAGAAGCGGGTCATAGTTTTACGATTGTCGAAAAAATGGACCGCGTCGGCGGCACGTGGGCGCAGAATACCTATCCTGGCGTGGCCTGCGATGTGCCAGTGGCGCTCTATCAATTTAGTTTTGCGCAAAGCGTCAATTGGAGCCGCGCCTACCCTCAAGGCGCAGAGATCCAAGCCTATGCCGAAGAAATCACAGATCGCTATCAATTGCGCCCCAACGTAAAACTCGACGATGAAGCAACTCAAGCCGTGTGGGATGAGAGCGCCAAAAAATGGACGGTCACAACTGCGAGCGGCGCCTCATATGAGGGCGATGCAGTCATCGGCGCGCTTGGACAGCTCAACCGGCCAAACTGGCCTGCCATTCCAGGCAAAGACTCTTTCCAAGGTGCGATCACCCACTCCGCCGCATGGGATCACTCAATTGAGATGACGGGCAAGCGGGTCGGCATTATTGGCAGCGCTGCGAGCGCCGTACAGATCATTCCCGAACTGGCCGAAAGCGCCAGCGCGCTCACAGTCTTCCAACGTAGCCCAAATTGGGTCATTCCGCGCCGTGATATTGCCATGAGCGCTGAAGAAGGCGCGCTGCTTGGCACCAATCCTGAGCTTGCGATGAAACTCGGCGCGATGAATCGCGAGATCATTTATGAGCAAGCCGATGAATATTTCTGGCAGGCCTTCAAATGGACGCCAGAAGGCCGGGCGGCGTACCACCGGATCGCCATGAATCAACTCGAGAGCCAAGTTCCGGATGCAGATTTGCGTGCTAGGCTGATGCCAGACTATCCGATCGGGTGCCGCCGCATTCTGATTTCTGACGATTATTTCCCGGCTTTGATGAAAGACAGTGTGACGCTCGAAACCGGCGCGATTGAGACGATTGACGCGACCGGGATTGCAACGGCGAACGGCCATTATGATCTTGACGTCATCGCCTTCGCGACGGGGTTTGAAACCACCGGCTGGCGGTGGTCCGTCGATGTACAGGGGCGCAACGGGCAACAGTTGAACGAGGTCTGGAAAGACTATCCGGAAGCCTATCTCGGGATCACGGTGACCGATTTTCCCAACCTTTTTGTGCTTTATGGCCCGAACACCAATCTTGGGCACAATGCGATCACGTTCATGCTCGAGCGCCAGGTTGAATATGCGGTCAAAGCGCTGGACGGTTTGGGCGCGGCGGGCAAAGCTGCGATGGTCCCGACTAAAGCCGCGCAAGATCGGTTCAATATGCAAGTACAGGCGGACCTAGAAAAGACGGTCTGGGCCGACCCGGCTTGCAATTCTTGGTATAAGAATGAGCATGGTAAGATCACGCAAAACTGGTCGTCGCACACGCGCGACTATGCGGCGGCTGTGGCAGAGGTAAAGCTTGAGGATTATGAGCTAATATAGCTACGCCCAATCTGCGTGAATTCCGCGGAATAGTTTTTCAACTTCACGTTTATTTCATCGCCTGAAGCGATGCTCCTTCTGGGGGCTTATTCGGGAGACTTCTCATGCGGACCCATTTCAAACTAGCTGCCTTGGCTTTGGTGGCTTCGGCCTTTTCAGGCCTGGCGGCTGCGGACGGCAATTTCGCGGTCACAGGCGGTATCGGCACAATCGGCGGATCGATTGAAGGGCAGGTCAAAGTCAGCGATTTCTTCCAGCTCCGCGCCGGCGCAAATTTTCTCACCTTTGATGAAACCATTGATGTTGATGAGATCAGCTATGATGGCGACCTCGATTTTTCCGGCTTTGGCGCTTTTGTCGACGTGCATCCGTTTCGCAACAGTTTCTTTGTCACCGGCGGCGCTTATGCGGGCGACAAAACCATCGATCTCTTGGCCACGTCTGATGTGAGCGTCGAGATTGGCGACCTCCTCTTCACGCCGGCCGAATATGGCCGTTTGGAAGGCGATGTCTCATTCGATGATGTCGCCCCCTTTGTCGGTGCGGGGTTTGACACCACATTCCAGGGCGATGGCCATTGGGGCTTTCACATCCTCGCAGGCGCCGCGCTCTACGGGTCGGGCGATGTGACGCTCGAAGCGGTCGGCGGGACGCTCTCAAATGACCCGCTTTTGCAAGCGCAGCTGGAGCAAGAAATCCGCGACATCGAAGAAGAGATCGAGGATTATGAAGTCTGGCCCGTTGTGCAAATCGGGCTCAGCTATCGGTTTTAATCGACAGCGTTCATGTAGTTCGGCAACCAGCCTTCATGCGCTTCGCGGAGGCGGGAGAGGGGGAGGTTGATGACGTCTTCGTTCAAGACGATCGCGTCACCGCCAAAATCGCCCTGCTTGCCTGCATAAATACCAGCCGCTTGGGCGCGAGCGATCACGTCATCTGCCTGCTTAGGCGAGACCGCCACCATATAGCTGCCCTGATGCTCAACAAAGTATCCGAGGAGGCTGCCAGTCGCCGGGAAGGTGAGCTTGGCCCCGACACCATTGGCGAGGCAAATTTCCGTGGCCGCGCAGATATAGCCGCCGTCGGAGACGTCATGGACGGCGTTTACGAGCCCGGCTTCAACCAGGCTGCGCGTGAAATCTGCGACGCCCTTCTCTTTTTCGAGATTGACCAAAGGCGGCGGTCCTTCTTCGCGCCCAAGAATCTCGCGGAGATAGAGCGATGCCCCAAGGCCCGGCGTTGGGTCGCCATCCGCGATTGCGATCAACGCATCCCCAGGCTGCGCGCCTTTCAAAGTCGCAACTTTGTCCAAATCCTCGATCAATCCAACCCCACCGACCACAGGCGTGGGCGGGATGGCGATGCCGTCAGTCTCATTATACAGGCTGACATTGCCGGACACGACCGGGAAATCGAGGGCGCCGCAAGCCTCGGCCATGCCCTCAATCGCTTTGACGATATAGCCCATGGTTTCGGGCTTTTCCGGGTTGCCGAAATTTAGATTGTCGGTGATCGCAATCGGTCTGGCGCCGACCGCCGACAGATTGCGATAGGCCTCGGCCACGACCTGCTTGCCGCCTTCATGGGGGTCCGCAGCAACATAGCGCGGGGTGCAATCAGACGTGATAGCGAGGGCTTTCTTGGTGCCATGAATGCGCACAATTGCGGCATTGCCCATGCTTTGCGAGCTGTCGACCGTGTCACCCATAACGTGGCGATCATATTGTTCCCAGATCCAGCGTTTGCTTGCCATGTCCGGGCAGGACATGAGCTTCAGAAGCACTTCGCCATAGTCTTCAGGCTCTGGGATCGATGCCAGATCGAGCGGCGCGCGCTTTTTTGGCTCGACCCAAGGCCGGTCATAATTGGGCGCATCTTCGGCCAACGGCGCGACAGGAATATCGCACACCGTCTCGCCGAATTGTTTGAGCACCATGCGCCCAGACCCAGTCGTCATGCCGATCACTTCGGCATCGAGATCGTATTTCTCGAAGACTTTCTTGGCGACGTCGATCTTGTCTGGATAGAGCACCATCAACATGCGCTCTTGGCTCTCTGACAGCATGATCTCATAGGCGCTCATGCCGGTTTCGCGTTGTGGGACTTTGTCCAAATCCATCTCAACGCCGATGCCTTCCCCGTTCTCGCCGCCGCTATCGGCCATCTCGACGGAAGAGGAGGTCAGCCCGGCCGCGCCCATATCTTGGATCGCTTGGATCGCATCAGTGGCCATCAATTCCAGACAGGCTTCGATTAGCAGCTTCTCGGTAAACGGATCGCCGACCTGCACCGTCGGGCGATTGTCCTCATCGCCTTCTGAAAACTCGGCCGAGGCCATGGTCGCGCCGTGAATGCCATCGCGGCCCGTCTTCGAGCCGACATAGAAAATCGGGTTGCCCGGCGTCGCCCCGCGGGCATAGAAAATCTTGTCCTGATCCGCGAGGCCCACCGCCATCGCATTGACGAGGATATTGCCATTATAACCCGAATGAAACTCGGTTTCCCCGGCCACTGTTGGCACCCCGACGCAATTGCCATAGCCGCCAATCCCCGCCACGACCCCGGCGACCAGGCTGCGCGTCTTCGGATGGCTCGGATCGCCAAAGCGCAGCGCATTGACCAAAGCAATCGGGCGCGCGCCCATGGTAAAGACATCGCGCAAAATACCGCCCACGCCGGTCGCCGCGCCTTGATACGGCTCGATATAAGAGGGATGGTTGTGGCTCTCCATTTTGAAGATCGCCGCTTGGCCGTCGCCAATATCAATCACGCCCGCATTCTCGCCCGGGCCTTGAATGACATGCTCATTCTGGGTCGGAAACTTGGACAGGTGCCGACGCGAGGATTTGTAGGAGCAATGCTCCGACCACATCACCGAATAGATGCCGAGCTCAACCAGATTTGGAGCGCGCCCCAGGCGGGTGACCAATCGGTCCCATTCTTCAGCATTGATCCCATGCTCTCGTCCGGACGTGGCGTCCTGTTGAGCCTGCATAGCGGCGATAATCGCGGATGTGTCAGTCATGCGCGCGCTTTAGCGTTAAGCCGCCAGATTCGCTAGGGTATTTTTGCGCCGGATCATCGCGCCCCGAAATAAGTGAAGCCGCGCAGCACATATTCCAGCGGACCGCGTTTGAACTGCGTGCGCCAATAGCGGCCTGCGAATGACACCCCAGCTTTTTCGGCGGAGATGATTTGATAGGCAAAGCCGACGCCGAACATGAAGGAAAACAGCGTATAGGATTTCATCAAGAAGAGCGCATTGACGCCAAAGAAAGCGGCTTGGTCCACGCCCGTTTCAAGACCACCGGCGGCGTATCCACCTTTCATCGCAGGCCACGCAAACAGCCCAACATTGACCAGGGCAATACCAAACAGTGCCCATGCACGCGCCAGGTCAGGAAAGACATGCCGGCCAGCGTCTTTTGTTTCTTGTAGATAACTCATGCCTCGCCGCCTCTGAAACCCGTGACGGGAGCTTAAGCCATGCAAGATAAAGAGTGAAATTCTGCGCCGATTAAGCCGCGGTCAGCAAGCTCTCAAACATGCCGAGCCCGTCGGTGCCGCCTTCATGCCCGCCAATCGCCCGCTCTGGGTGCGGCATCATGCCAAGGACCCGGCCATTCTCGCTAATCACGCCAGCAATATCGCGCGCTGAGCCGTTTGGATTGTCAATGTACCGGAAGGCCACGCGGCCGTTACCTTCAAGCGTCTTTAAAGTGTCTTCGTCGGCGACGTAATTGCCAT
Organism: Pseudomonadota bacterium; assembly: GCA_039822145.1. Classification (GTDB taxonomy): domain Bacteria; phylum Pseudomonadota; class Alphaproteobacteria; order Caulobacterales; family Hyphomonadaceae; genus Henriciella. Next base: position 234,564 of record JBCBMU010000002.1, read on the forward strand.
CATGATGGGCGATCGGAATGGTCACTTCACTGCCGCTCGCATAAGCACTGGTAAAGGCGCTATTGGCCGTTTCCACTTTTAGTCTTTGCGGCTTGCAGACAAAGTTGAGGCTTTGATTGCGCATCAAGGCACCGGGCAGCAGGCCGGTTTCACAAAGGATTTGGAAGCCATTGCAAACACCGAGAATATACCCGCCGCGCTCAGCATGGGCATGCAGTTGCGAAATCACCGGACTATTGGCCGCCATCGCACCGCAGCGTAGATAATCACCGTATGAGAACCCGCCCGGCACCATAACTAAATCCGTGCCATCTGGAATTGAACCATCCTTGTGCCAAACCATAGCCGGGTCCTGGCCGGTGGCTTGTTTCAAGGCGACTTGCGCGTCGCGGTCGCAATTTGATCCAGGAAAGACAATTACAGCGGTTTTCATGGCCACTCCCTCGCTTGGCCACGCCTTTAGCAGGGAGTCGGCCCAAAAGGGAATATCTCCCTCTGGCATTTCTTAATTGACGCTTGCCGATTGCCCGGCCAAACGAGCGAGCATGTCGAATGAACATCCCTATCGCGGCAATGCGCCGGTCCGTTTGAACAAATGGATGGCTGAGCTTGGTCTTTGCTCACGGCGCGAAGCAGAAGCCTTGATTGAGGCGGGCGGCGTGTTTGTGGACGGCGTCCTGGTGGAGCGGCCTGGCCATAAGATTGAACCCGGGCAAGTCATGAAACTCGCTGAGCGGGCAGAGCGCGCGATTGCTAGCAAGTTTACCGCGGTTCTGAATAAGCCGGTCGATTATGTCTCGGCGCAACCGGAAGAGGGTCAGACCCCAGCCGTCCGGCTAGTCAAAACCGCCAATGCAACCGATGGTAGCCGCGGGCCGGCTAAGGATGCCAGCCTGGCGCCCCTCGGCCGCCTCGATCAAGACTCTCACGGGCTCTTACTGCTCTCTGATGATGGTGTTCTGGCCAAAGCGATTATTGGTCCACAGCATAGTTTAGAGAAAGAATACCTGGTTCAAGTCAGCGGCAAAATCACCGATGGTCGGCTAACGCTTTTGCGCAATGGGCTGCGTTTGGACGAACGGCGCTTAAAGCCAGCGAAAGTTACGCATGAGGGCGATCAGCTGCTGCGCTTCATTTTGAAAGAAGGGCGCAAACGGCAAATCCGCCGGATGTGTGACTTGGTCGGCTTGCGCGTGACGGACTTGCAGCGGATCCGAATTGGCCCGCTTGAGCTTGGCGACGTTCCACTTGGCCAGTGGCGGACCTTAAAAGCCAAAGAGCGCGCGGCCTTGATTGCAGCGTCGCTGCCGCCGCGAGCAAAACGCGTGACTGATGCTGATGGCAAGCCGATCCGGAAAGGCCGAAGCTTTATCGGACGCGGCGGACCAAAGCCGAACCGGGACAAATCGCAAGAAATTGAACGTAAGCGCGGGCGCGGTAAAAAGCCGGCGCGCGATTAACTGCCGGCTTCAGGGACACCGTCAACAAAGCCCGCAGTCGCGTCTTCATCGCCCGGGACAAATGTCCCGCCACTCACAGAATAGTTGGGATCATTGCCGACCCGTTCTGTCCACGGCACACGTTGCGGTGCAGGTGAGGGAGCCGGTGCAGGCGCAGCGGGCGCGGGTGGCGGAGTAGCCGTCGAGGGTGGGGCACTCACAGTTTGAGTTTCACGTTTCTGAACCGCATTAAATGTGGCCTGCGCTGGTCGGGCCTGCGGGGCAGAATTGGCAGGATCTTTAAACATGGTCGGCGCCGCAGCGGGCTGCGCCGTGCGCACGGGTTTGCGATAAAGCGGGTGAGGCTCTTCCGGGACCGGCTGTTTTACATAAGCCGGTACGGTGCCTTGGGCTGGACCGCGGGCCACTTCAACAGAGACGGTTTGTGGCGGCGGCGTTTTGACGGGGCGGGCAGCGAGTTGCGGCGCAGGCTGGCTGACAATGGCCGCGCTTTGCTCTGGGCCGCCGACCAATTCTGGTTCGCGCACCGGCAGCGGCTCTCCGAAGGTTCGCGGGATCGGTGATGGGCGCAGTTGCTCTAATGGCACTGCTGCAGGCTGACGGCTAGCTGGAATAGCGGGCTGATAGCGCATTTCCGCGTGGCGGCTTGGGTCCATCTGCCAGAATTCAGACATGCCTGATACAGCGCCAGGACGATGGCTGGCCGTGCCCGGGGTGCGCTTAAGCTCGCAGCGCGGTCCTAAGCGGAACGTTGCCGGGATCAGCGACCAAGAGGCGCAACTGGAATCTTGAGTACACATTTGGGCACAGGCTTCGACGCTTGTGCCGCGCTCCGACCGGTATAGATCGCCGAAACGATACGTATCATCTTCGACCGTGACTTTGGCGTCCGGGGTCGGTTTCTCAGCAAAAGCCGGCGCTGCGAAAACGGCAGCAGCGAGGAGCACAGGCAAAACGCGCATGGCGAAAGTCTCTCTATCGTCCGATAATTTTGTCTTACTATGCCATGAACGAACTTAATAAGGTGTGAGCGGCCAAGCGCTTCTTTGCGCGCCGCATGAGAAACGGCTCGTCAGTCGATTTTTCCCGGTCTAAGGTCAGTGCCAAGATGGATGCGGAAACGCAGGTCAGGAGGAAACGCTATGGCGGATGATCAAACACGGGTCACCAGCCCTAATTATGGGGCCTATCAGAACGAGATTTACTTCTCCGGTCTGCAAGGGGTTATTCCGGAATACCCAATCGCTTTCCAAGATTTAGTTGCTCGGGCCGAAGCGGCGATGCCGGAACATGTGTTGAGCTATGTCCAAGGCGGCTGCGGCGACGAGTTGACCCAGGACCGCAATGCGGCGGCGTTTCGCCATTGGGGCATGGTGCCGCGTATGTTGGTCGACTGCGCCGAGCGAGACCTGACTGTAAACCTGTTTGGCGACCAATTGCCGAGCCCGGCTTTCATGGCGCCGATCGGGGTCAATGGCATGTGTACCCAAGATGGTCATGGCGACATCGCCGCGGCGAAAGCATCGGCGCTGACGCGGGTGCCGTTCATGGCCTCGACGCTGGCCAATGATCCGCTTGAAGAGGTGATCAAACATTGCGGCGATGTGCCGGCCTATTTCCAACTCTATACGCCGAAGAATCGTGAGCTCGCCGAGAGCTTGATCTCCCGCGCCGAGACGGCCGGGTATAAAGCCATTGTCGTGACCTTGGACACTTGGGTGACAGGATGGCGACCACGCGATCTGACCGGGTCCAACTTCCCGCAATTGCGCGGCCATGTTTTGGAGAATTACTTCTCCGATCCGGTTTTCCAAAGCCTGCTGCCGACCTCGCCAAAAGAAGACTTACAGACCGCGATCCTGACTTGGGCCGGTGTGTTCGGCGAGGTTTTGACCTGGGACCATATCCCGTGGCTGCGCAGCACGACCAAACTCCCGATCGTGCTGAAAGGCATTTGCCACGAGGATGATGCGCGAAAGGCCCGTGATCTAGGGATTGATGCGATTTATTGCTCTAACCATGGCGGCCGCCAGGCCAATGGCGGGATTGGTGCGATTGATATGTTGCCGGGTGTGGTCAAAGGCGCTGGCGATACACCCGTTTTGTTCGATTCCGGCATTCGCTCCGGTTCGGACGTGGTCAAAGCCATCGCGCTCGGTGCGACGGCCGTCGGTGTCGGCCGCCCTTATGCGTATGGCATGGCACTGGGCGGTGCAGAAGGCGCGGCGCATGTTTTGAAATGCATCCTTGCGGAGGCCGATCTGATGATGGCTGTGAATGGCTATCCGTCCCTCGCCGCCGTCCGTTCCGAAGGGGCGCAGCGCGTCACAGTGGATTAGAGCGCGCCGAGCTAGTTGCCCTCAGCAATTACCCGGCGGGCAATCACCATGGCTTGCACCTCGCCGGCGCCTTCGAAAATATTCAAAATTCGCGCATCTTGCAGGACCCGGCTGATCGGATATTCGAGCGCGAAGCCATTGCCGCCATGAATTTGCAGCGCATTGTCGGCGGCGGCCCAAGCGGCCCGCGCGGCGAGCAATTTGGCCATTCCCGCTTCAAGATCGCAACGTTTGTCTTCGTCTTTCTGGCGCGCCGAGAAATAGGTCAGCTGGCGAATGCCGACCAATTCCGCCGCCATCAGTACGAGCTTATTGGCAACGCGCGGGAAGTTGAAAATCGGCTGGCCAAACTGGCTCCGATCGAGCGCATAGCGCAGACCAAGCTCAAAGGCGTTTTGCGCGACGCCGACGGCGCGCGCCGCAGTTTGGATGCGGGCCGACTCGAATGTCGCCATTAAGTGTTTGAAGCCCATGCCTTCGGTTTCACCGAGCAAGTTGGCGGCAGGCACTTCAAATTCATCGAAGCCAATCTCGTATTCTTTCATGCCGCGATAGCCGAGCACTTCAATCTCACCGCCGGTCATGCCCTCAGCTGGGAAAGGCGCGGCGTCATCACCGCGAGGCTTTTCGGCCAGAAACATAGATAAACCAGAGAAATTCTTGGTCTCCGGATTAGTCCTGGCGAGCAATGTCATCAAGTCGGCGCGGACCGGGTGTGTGATCCAAGTCTTATTGCCGGTAATCTTATATGTCTCGCCATCTTTAACCGCGCGTGTGCGCAGGGCGCCAAGATCTGACCCGGTATTCGGTTCGGTAAACACCGCCGTGGGTAAGATTTCGCCGCTGGCAATAGCCGGCAAATATTTCTCTTTCTGGGCCTCCGTACCGCCAATCATGATCAATTCTGCCGCAATCTCAGACCGCGTCCCCAAGGAGCCAGTGCCGATATAGCCGCGGGAGAGTTCTTCTGACACCACGCACATGGCGGTTTTGCCCAGGCCGAGGCCGCCAAAGGCTTCCGGAATGGTTAGGCCAAAGACGCCTAGATCAGCCATTTCAGTGACCACGTCCATGGGAATATAGTCATTGTTTAAATGCCACTCGTGCGCGTGCGGGACGATCCGGTCGTCGGCATACCGGCGGAACTGATCCCGGATCATGCTCATGGTTTCGTCTTCGCCGGTATTCTCAACCGTCGCGCGTCCCAAACTGTCCGGTAGAAGCTCTGCTGCCGCTGCCATGGTCGATGGGGTCAAGCCTTGTTCAATCAATTGCCGAACCGCGGGCGCGGCGAACAGCGCGTCCACTTCAGTCAAGGCGTCGAGCTCATGCGGACGGATGATCTCGCCTTGGTTCATTGGCACGCCGCCGACCAGATCTGCGAGATATTTGCTGAACAGGATTTGTGCGAGTAGCGCATCAATCTCGCCGAGCTGGCCATCTGCTTCAAGACGTGTCGCCCAATTGGCGGTTTCGCGCAGGGTTTCGACATATGTGACGATCCAAGCATAGCCATGGGCGAGATGCTGATGCGCACTGAAGGCGGCGCGGTCAATTTTGCCCTCTGGCGCCAAAATCGCGCTTATTTTCTCATGCAAGGCAGAGCGAAAAATATCGACTTGCGCGACCGCGTTTTGGAGTAAACCTGTGAGGCCGTCCAATACTGGGCTTGGTTCTACGTCTGACATCCCGTCCATGGCGTTTCTTTCTGCATCCGATCTGATACGCAATCTATGGCGGCAACGCGCGGAAGTCACGGGATCTGCGCTGCGGCGCAGCGAAGCATGGGCTAAATTCATCGAAATTCGGCGAAATAGTTAACAAAATCAGGGGTTTTGTTAACCCTTTGCTCGTTGAGTTAATGTCTCATTAGGGTTAATGAACTGGTAACGGATGGGCGCAGAAGCCCCCTCTCGTTTTCCCATTTATTTTATTAGATTGAAGGAGAAAGGGGTATGAACCCGTACTCACGTTTTGGGCTGGTGTCGAACACTGTTTCGGCGGCCGCCATCCTCACGGTATTGGCCTTTGTTGGGCCGCAATTTGTCGCTGCACTGGAAGGCCTTGGCGCCGCTGGATCGACCTCAAGCATGCTCGCCGTTGGCGGGGGTGTGGTCGTCATGGTCGTCTTCTGGCTAGCCATGACTGAGGCCATTTTCCCGGCTCTGTTCCGCTTTAACAGTGTGCGCCGCCTGGTCCTTGGAAAGTACTATTTCGAAGGCACATGGTTGCAATCTGAAAAAGGCGACGATCATCAACGCCTGTCTGTGATTGATATTCAACCAGATGGAAAAGGCTTCATTTTCTCAGGCTACTCTCTGAATGAAGACCTCGAGATCGAGAGCAACACGCTGATCGAATTCTCGAAAATGGAATGGCCATTCATGACCTATAAGCACCGCAACTCCCTGTCTGACGGTGCCGACGGTAAGCGTGATGGCGTCGGTGAGCTTCAGTTCGAAATGAACCGCGCTGCTTCCCGTCGTTACAATGGTTTTGTCCAATTTGTGCGAAGCCCAGACCGTTTGCGGGTCGAGGGTGCTAAACTGACCAGCAATCGCGAAGTGAGAGACTTGCGCACGCTGCAAGGCCGCCAAAAAGTCTTCTCGAAATATTGGGACCTGTTCTTCAACACGTCTCTGCGTAAAGAAGACAAAGCCGCGCCCGCTCCAGCCCCAGCGCGCAATGTGGTCATCGAAGCGGTAAAGCCTGAACCAAAAGCCGCTGAGCCGAAGAGCTCAGAGCCTAAGAAAGAAGATGAGCCTGTCCAATCTGCTTTAGAGCGGATGGAAGAAACCGCCGCCCGCGTCGAGCGCCGGAAGACTGACACCTCGTCGTCACGGACCGGAATTGTGCCCCGCCGTCGCACCAGCGATTGGTCCAGCACAGGCCAAGAAACATCCGATAAAGCGGATGACGCTCTGAAGGCAGCAGAAGGTGGACGTAAGTAAAGTCTGAGAGCGACACAGCGTTCCCTGGACAGGTCGAGAGACTACCTCAGATACGTGTTTCTTCCCCTTTCCACGGTCGGGGCTAACGACCGAATGCCAGGGATAAAACTGAGCGGCTTTCCAGAAAGGGAAGCCGCTCTTTCATATTTGGCTGGAGATTTCCGCTTGCTTATTCGGGCGCGTCTATTAGTTGTGCCTGCTAAGTGATAACATAACATGAGTATAGATATGTCCCGCGCACTCCTCCTCGCCACGATTTCGCCATTCGCCCTCACCTCGCTCGCCATAGCGCAAGACAGCGAGGAGCTCCGCGAGCCTGTGATTATTGTCAGCGCGCCTGGCCCTGACCGCGCCGCGAATGAGTTGATCGGCAATGCCACAGCGCTCGATCGTGAAGATATCTTGGAGACCCTGGCGGGATCTTTGGGAGACACATTGGACCGTCAGCCGGGTGTTTCCACGACCTTTTTCGGACCCGGCGCTAGCCGTCCGGTTCTGCGCGGTCTCGGAGCCGAACGGGTGCAAGTGTTAACCAACGGCATTGGCGTGATCGACGTCTCCGCGGCCTCTCCGGACCATCAGGTCACCGCCGATGCGATTGATGCGGAGGCGATTGAAATCCTCCGGGGCCCCGCCGCTCTCGCATATGGCGGACAAGCGATTGGCGGCGTCGTCAACGTGATTGATGGCTTGATTGCTGAAGAGCTGCCGGAAGAGCCAGCCTCTGGCGATTTGTTCGCTGCTTATAATAGCGTCAATGAAGGCACGGAGCTTGCGGGTCGCGGCCAGTTCACGGCTGGCCAATTGGTCTTCTCGCTCTCTGGCTCAATGCGTGATTTCGACAATTACGATATTCCTGATTTTTCTGAGTCCGCCCTGCAGCGGGCGCTAGAAGAAGCTGAGGAAGAGGAAGAAGGCGAGGAGCATAGCGAGGAAGAAGAAGTTCGCGGCACCGCTGAAAACTCTTTCCTAGAAACATCTTCGCTCGCGGCTGGTGTGAGCTGGGTTGGCGAGAATGCCTTCTTCGGCGTTGCCGTGCGTCAGCAGACGGCTGAATATGGTCTGCCAGGTCATGGCCATGAGCATGAAGAAGAAGAGGGTGAGGAAGAAGGCGAAGAGCACAGCGAGGAGGAGGAAGAAAATCCATTCATCGATCTAGAGCAAACCCGCATTGATCTGCGCGGCGGCGTCTCTGTCAATAATGGCTTCCTGACCGACATTATTGGGACCTTCTCTTTCTCTGATTATGAGCACACCGAGTTTGAAGCCCCAGGCGAAGCCGGCACCATATTTGCCAATGAAGGTTATGAAGGCCGGGTTGAATTCGACCACACGATTGCCGGATTTGACGGCGCGTTTGGTTTCCAAATTTCAGATCGCGAGTTTAGCGCGGTTGGCGAAGAAGCCTTTGTCTCCCCAACTGATATCCAAAACCTCGGTGTGTTTCTGTACGAAACCAAAGAATTTGAGTCTGGCGTCGGCGTTGAAGGCGGCCTTCGGATCGATACTGTCGAACTCGACAATGTGAATTTCGGAAGCGCGGACTTTGATCTGTTCAGCGGCTCATTCGGCGTCCACCGCCACTTTGATACAGGCCTGTTCATTGGCGGCCAGCTCTCTTACACAGAGCGCGCGCCAAGCGAGAGCGAATTGTTTGCCTTCGGTCCGCACTTGGCGACCGATCAATTTGAAGTGGGCAATGCAAATCTTGGCAAAGAAAGCGGCCTGAACTTAGAAGGCACGGCGCGTTGGACGTATGATACGGGCAGCTTCGGGATCAACCTATTTGTCACTGAGTTTAGCGACTTCACCTTCCTGACCCCAGGCGAAGCTGTGGTCGACGGCGTCCTCACGGATGAGGGCGATGGCCTGGCAGTCTTTTTGTTCACACAAGATGATGCCAGCTTCATAGGCGGCGAAATCTATGGCGAACTGTTTGTCGATGATGGCCCGCTCGGCGCCGACTGGGAATTTGGCGGCAGCGTCGATTTCGTCGAAGCCGATCTTGATAGCGGCGGCAATGTCCCGTTTATCCCGCCACTTACGTTCAATGGCGACGCCAGTGCTGAATGGGGTGCATGGGAAATTGGCGCGGCGGTCACAATTGCCGGCGATCAAGACGATGCAGGCACCGGACAATTGCCGACAGATGGCTACACCACGCTCGATTTGCGCGGCGAAGTCGACTTGTCTGATTTCGGCTTTGGTGCTGATGGAACTGAGGCGTTTATTGAAGCACGCAATGTCACCGACGAAGAAGTTCGGTTCGCGACGTCTGTGCTTAAGGATCTTATCCCAGCGCCAGGTCAGAACATTCGTGTTGGTGTGAGGCTCGCCTTTTGATGCGTCAATCACGCCTTCGCGCGGCGACTATAGATGGTTCGGCGATTGCTCTGTCCGGGCTTTGCCTCATTCATTGCCTCTTGCTCCCGGTTTTGTCAGCAACACTCCCAATTGCTGGTGGACTGGGTGAGGCGGAATGGCTCCATAAAGCCTTTATCGTCGCCGCGCTTCCTTTTGCCTTGATCGCTTTGACGTCAAAGCAGATCCGTCCAGCAACCGCGCTTTTGATTGTCACCGGGTTTGGTTTGCTCGCGGCCGGCGCGTTTGTTGAAGCGCTGCATGATTTCGAGACGCAATTGACTGTTGCCGGGGCGCTGACCCTGGCGCTCGGTCACATTTTGCGCTGGTCCTCGAAACCCGGCCAAGCATAGGCCTGCCGGGCTTGCTCGATATGGTCCAAATGCGCGTGCAGCGGGGCCCAATTGTCGTGCTCCGCAATCGGCGCCCATAAGGCCTCGACGGTCTCTATGATGAGATCAACGGGCCGGGACGCCTGGAAATAAGCATGCTGTAAACGCTCTGGTCGATCGGGCGTTCGCGCCAGAATTTTCGCTCTGATCGGCGCAAAAGCTTCTGTTTCATAGAGCCCCGCTTGAGGACTACGCGCCGCGCGCGCCTCGCTCGCACGGCCGCCAAACCAATCAAAAAAGGTTTGCGGCCAGTGCGCTTCGCTGGAGGTCATCCAGCTGTAAAAGTCCTGCAGAAATAAGAGGTCTTCTCGCAGCTCCGCTTGCCGCTCCAGGCCAAGCATGGCCAGCGTGTGGGCCGCAAAACTCGTTTGGTAAGCCGGTTCATAGATACTGAGCGCTTGGCTCAGCGCGTCTTCGTCGGCAATTAGAGAAAGGGCGCCGCCGAGCTGCTGCAACGCCCACAGCCCTTGCCCAGGCTGCCGGCCAAACCGATACAGCCCCTGCTGGTCAAAATAGGCGGCAATGAAATTTGGGTCGCTTTTGGCAAGAAACCGCCATGGACCGAAATCGAACGTTTCGCCGGTAATGTTGAAATTATCTGTGTTCATGACGCCGTGAACAAACCCGGCGGCCATCCATTGGCCAATCATCTTTGCCGTAAGCTCAGCCATGCGTTCAAACAAAGCGGTTGTCGCGGTGTCCAAAGACTCATCGGCGCATTCGGGGAAGTAATGCTCTATCACGTGGCGAACCAATGCCGCCATAGCCTCGGTATCGTCATGGTAAGCGGCGCGCTGAAATGTACCAAAGCGCAAATGGCTATGATTGAGCCGCACCAGGACCGCAGATCGTGTCGGCGAAGGTTCGTCACCGCGGTGCAAATCTTCACCGGTTTCAATCAAGCTAAAATTTTTTGACGTATTGACGCCAAGTGCTTCGAGATAGTTTGAGGCCAAAATTTCCCGGACGCCGCCTTTCAGCGTCAGCCGGCCGTCGCCTTGACGCGACCAACGCGTTTGGCCCGACCCTTTGGTGCCAAGATCGAGCAGACGCCCGTCTGTGGCTCGAACCTGAGCGAACAAAAATCCGCGGCCATCGCCAAGGTCCGGATTGTAAACGTGGAATTGGTGTCCGTGATAGCGCAGGGCCAGAGGCTGCGCGAGGTTTCCCGGAATAGGCGTAAACCGCGCAAAGTGCTCAACCCACTGATGTTCTTCAAGATTCCCCAATCCAACCTCTTCTGCCCAACGCGTGTTGCGAAAGCGCAACAGTGTTTGCGGAAAATTTGCTGGCTCTGCTGCATCTGCGAAGAAGGGAGAAATTTGCTCAATTGGGGCTGTCATACAGGCGTCTAACCGTGTTTTGGCGCATTAGGATAGAGGAATTGCGCAATATCGATACTCAATATGGTTTGTGACAGTTTAATGTCGAGCGCTGTCAACCACTGCATGGTGCGCCGCAGCATATTTGCCCTCTTTCACTCATCGTCAACACTCATAGTGTGGAGAGTGAGGCCGATCCGATGCACGAGACTCGGCTACAGATAATTCACGGAGGAATATATGACGCTAGGAAGAAAATTGGTGTTCAGCGCATCTTTGGCAGCCCTTATGGCTGGCGGGACGGCAATGGCGCAAGACCAAGATGACGGAGACGAGCTCCGTCAAAGCACGGTCACTGTAACGGGTTCGTTCATTCAGGGCACACCTGAAGATGCGGCGTTGCCGGTTGATGTTTTGACCGCTCAGGATCTGAAACTCGAGGGCAACCCAACAGTCACAGACCTTATTCGCAACCTCGGACCATCATCTGGCGCAGATGGGCAAACCAACCAGTTTGCGTCAAACGGTCTTGAAGGGACATCAAACATCAACCTGCGCGGACTTGGCGCTGGTCGTACTTTGGTGCTTGTCAATGGACGCCGGCAGACATTCTCTCCGTACGGCATTGGCGAACAAGCGCAGCTCTTCGTCAACACAAACAACATTCCGAGCGCCGCCGTTGGCCGTGTCGAAGTTCTGAAAGACGGCGCGGCTGCTCTTTACGGATCGGATGCGATTGCGGGTGTTGTGAACTTTATCACGCGCGATGATCTCGACGGGTTTGAGCTTGCGGCCGATTACCAGGTCTTTGACGGGTCTGACGGTGAGTATAAAATTTCCGGGGCTTACGGTCTGCAAGGTGAGAATTTCAACTGGGTTACGACCCTTGAGTACCAAAAGCGCTCTGAGGTTCCTCTGCTCGAAAAAGATTGGGCGATCTCGACTTTCGCAGAAAACCCGGTCGGCGGCTTCTCGTCTCTGTCCAACCCAGGGTATTATGTTGATCTCGGCACTGGCGGTGCGGTTAGTGATTCTGCCGGGTGTACCGCGCTGGGTGGCACGCTCGCACCATTCTGTCGGTTCCAGTTTACTCAATTTGACAACCTGGTTGAAGAAGAAGAGCAGCTGAAACTGTTCACTGAATATAACCGCGAAATTGGCGGCGGTGACCTGCACCTCGAATTCCTCTATTCGAATATCGAAGTTCCTGAGTGGAAAACATCTCCTTCTTATCCACCGCAAGCTCTAACCAGTCAGGTTGTTCCTGCTACGCACCCGGGCTTTTTGCAGTATCAGGCTGATAATCCAGGTGCATTTACCGGGGCTCCGGCATTGTTCATTGGCCGTATTTTCGGTTGGGGCGGTAACCCATTAACCGGTGGCGCCGCAGAAGGTATTCGTGAATACGATACTTATGCGGCCTCGGGATCTTACAATGGCACGTTTGCCAATGACGTGAACTACGATCTGGCTGTCAGCTACTCAACGTCTGAGGGCTATCGTCTAACCAATGATGCATATGTTGGCGGTTTGACTGCAGCGCTTAATGGTTTCGGTCTCTGTGCCGATCAAATTACGGGTACTCCGAATGCTGGTGCTGTCGCAGGCCAAGGCGGTTGTGAGTATTATAACCCGTTCTCGAATGCCATTGCGGCAAGCGCCATTACAGGTGCAGCTAACCCGGGCTATGTTCCTGGATTGGAAAACTCAGCTGCCCTCGCGGATTGGTTGACCGATCCAACAGAAACCGACGTTACAACCAGCCTTCTAACCTTTGACGCCGTCTTCTCAGGACTGAGCAATGTGGAAGCGGGCGGTGGTTCTGTCGGTTGGGCTGCTGGTGCTCAAATCCGGACGGAAACATATGAAGTTGATCCGAGCGACCTGACAGATCTTGCGGTCACGCCGGGCGCTGGCGGAACGGGTCCATTCTCGTTCTTGGCCGGTACAAATGCAGCCGATGAAGAGCAGACCATTTATGCGCTCTTCGGCGAATTGCAGATTCCACTCTATGATAATCTCGATATCCAGGTTGCGGCTCGGTATGAGGATTATGGTGGCTCGGTTGGTTCTACTTTCGATCCTAAAGTGGCGGCGAAGTACACGATCAATGACAATCTCGCGCTGCGGGGTTCAGCTCAGACATCGTTCCGAGGGCCAACCCTAAATCAATTGTCTGGAACCGTTACGACGCTTCAGTTTGTTGCGCCAACATCCGCGTTTAAAGCGGTTGATCAATTCGGTAACGCAAACTTGGCGCCGGAATCAGCGTTCAGTTACAATGCGGGTATCTTGTACGAGAATGACGGCTTCTCTGCTTCGCTTGATTATTATAGCTTTGATTTCTCCGATCCAATTATCGTGGAATCGCAGTCAGCGATCGTCGCACTGGCGACGGCCGCGCTGGGAACAGCCACCACGGATGATGATGCGATCCTGTCTCGGATTACATTCACCGACAATAATAGTGATGGCATCAACACCGCGAACGAAATCTCTCGGATCTCTACCAATGTGATCAACGGACCAGATATCGAAACGTCTGGTTTTGACATCCGCGTTGAGAATATCTGGGACCTGGCGAATGGGTCTGAGTTCTCTCTCGGGGCTGATGCAACTTATGTCATCGAATACAATGTTGGATCGTTTGACATTGAAGGTGTTCCAACTGCTGAGTTCGACGCAGCCGGACAATTTAACCGTTCTAACTCGTTCCGTTCGCTTCCACAGTTGAAAGCCAACGTCACGGGTAATTACTCAATCGGTGATCACAATTTCCGGGGCATCGTCCGTTACATCGACTCTTATGAAGACGAACGCGGCGACATTACCGGTGACGGAAATAGCGAAATCGACAGCCAAACCACTCTGGACCTGTTCTACAACTGGCAGACTCCTTGGGAACTCGATCTCGGTCTCTCCGTGGTCAATGCATTTGACGAAGATCCGCCATTTGCACAGTTCGACCTGAATTATGACCCTTATACGCACAACCCATTTGGGCGGACGTTTAAGATCAGTGTCACGAAACGTTTTGGCGGAAGCTAAGCGTTGAACGCTATAAATTGAAAAGGGCGGCGCTCGGGCCGCCCTTTTTTATTGTGTGTCAATTATGCGTGCTGCAGAATTCAGCGCGTCGCGAATGGTCTAATTCAAGCCTTCGCGGCCAATTGCATAAAAGCGCTCGCGGCGTTGGATCTTGAGCTCTTGTTCGCTGAGCTCGAGCAGAGATTGCAAGGCCTTATCGATGGCTTTGCCGGCGGCGCGCATGGCTTTGTCGGGCGCACGGTGGGCGCCGCCAACAGGCTCTTTGACGATGCCATCAATGACTTTCATTTTCTTCAAGTCTGTCGCCGTGATTTTCATCGCTTCTGCGGCGTCTTTGGCCTTGGCGGCGTCGCGGTACAGAATGGAGGCGCAGCCTTCCGGCGAAATCACCGAATAGATGGAGTGTTCCATCATCAAGACATGATTGGCCGCGGCAATCGCAATCGCACCGCCAGACCCGCCTTCGCCAATGATCAGCGACACCATTGGTACGGTCAGCGTCAGGCAGCGCTCAGTGGAGCGAGCAATCGCTTCGGCCTGGCCGCGCTCTTCGCCAGCTTTGCCCGGGAACGCGCCGGCCGTGTCGATAAACGAAATCACGGGAAGCTTAAATCGGTCGGCGAGATCCATCAGCCGCACGGCTTTGCGGTAGCCTTCGGGGTGAGCCATGCCGAAATTATGCTTCAACCGGCTTTCCGTCGTGCGGCCTTTTTCGTGGCCCATGACAACAACCGATTGGCCGTTAAAACTGGCTAGACCACCGATTACGGCTTCATCATTGCCGAACACCCGGTCCCCGGCGAGTTCTTGGAAATCATCGAATAGAGCGGCGAGATAATCCGTGAAATGCGGCCGCTCGGGATGACGCGCCACTTGCGTTTTGCGCCATGGATTGAGCGAAGAATACGTATCCTTCAGCTGCTTCGCGGCTTTGTCTTTGAGCTTGGTCAGCTCATCATTAATTTGCGGGCCGCCTTCTTGGGCGGCGACGGCTTCCAGCTCCGCGATCTTGGTTTCAAGCTCGGCGAGCGGTTTTTCGAAGTCGAGATATGTCGTAACCATGACAGGCTAAATAGCCTTGCTTCTGCGAAACCGCTAGCTTTTTCCTGTGCCTGACGTGAAACGCTCAAAGATCAACATCGGCGTGCCTTTATAATCAGAGCTGACAAAGTCACGATATCCGACTTTTTGTGCGACGCGGATAGAGGCGGCATGATCGGGTTCAATAATGCAAACGGACCGCCCAGGATGGACTTCATCGAGCCATGCATGGGTCGCCGTAAGGGCTTCTGTGGCGTAGCCTTTGCCCCAATGCGGTTTGGCAAACACCCATCCGGCTTCGGGATAACCGGAAATGTCTGGGCTCATGCCGCGTCGATAATCGCAAAAACCTGCATCTCCGATAAATTCGTCCGTCTTCCGGTCGCGTATAATCCACGGACCAAAGCCGAGCAGCGCCCACGCTCCGGCATTTCTCATCAGAGTCAGCCAAGCGTCTTGTGGATTGCGCGGTTCACCGCCGATAAACCTCACCACGTCTCTGTCTGCCCACATTTGCGCAAACGCATCATAGTCGCTCGGTTGCGGTGCGGTCAGTTTTAGCCGCGCCGTCAAAATGGTCGGCGCGGTCAAGCCTGTGCTTTCATTTGTTCGAGCATTCTGCCCATTGCAGCGTGCACAGTTTGCATGGCCTTGAGCGGGCGCACCATGACTTTAAAATCTGTGATTTGGCCGTTCTCGTCCCATTCGATCATGTCGATGCCATTGACGTGAATGCCATCCATTTCTGTTTCAAACTCAAGCACGGCGCGGTCACCGCAATCAAACACGCGGGTATATTGGAACGTGCCATTGCCGAGCGTGTTTCCCGCTGCCGACAGATAAGCGAATGTGATTTCCTTGCCTTCTTGTGGCGTGTGGACGACGGGGCTGCGAAAGACGACATCATCATGCAGCATTTCAAGCAATTTGCCGCGATCGTGTCCGCCCATCATATAGTCGAACCAATTTTGTAGATTAGGTTGGTGACCCGTCACTGGCACCGCATGTTGATTGGCCATTTGGGCCTCCTCCCATTTTTGGGTGAGGGTGAAGGCCCAAACAGATTTTGTCCAGCACAGGCTTAGAGAAACAAGGCCGCCGCGGCGTCTGGGAAAAAGGCGAAAAACCCGCCAATGCAAAAAGCCGCAACACTGATCCCCCATAGGGTCCAGCTGATCCGGCGCAGGCGGGTGCAGGCCCGTGCTTTGATCGGATCTACCGGGCAGGGCAGGGTGCGCGCATGCCATTGCCACGCGCCTGACGCGGCTAAGACCAGGCCAGTGACGCTAAACACGATCTCCTTATTGGCGCCAAACCACGTAATCCCGGGAACTGCGCCGATGACACCAGACCAGACTGCGCCCATACCAATCATGACAAGCATGGCCGGCAAGGCGCAACAAATCAGCGTCGTCGCGGAGGTGAAAAGCGCCAGCGTCGCTGGCAGCACGCTCGGCGATTTCACCTCATCTTGAAGGACGGTCATGCGATTTCGCGTTCGACAGAGACCAAGTCATAGCCCGACTTTTTGACCAGTTCAGCGACCCGGTCATCGGTCAGGGCGCCGCCTGGGGTCAGGGTGACATGAATCTCGCCACTGTCGAGGTCGACATGGACGTTTTCAACTGCCTCTTCTTTGCCGAACACTTTGGTCACGGCGCGGGCGCAGAAGTCACAGACCATGCCATTGACTTTGGCAGTGATCATAGTGCTCGCCGGGGCGGTAGCCTCGGTCACTTGTGACTCTTGGGCAAAAGCAGCGGGGCTTGCGAGGGCGAAGGCAGCCGCGATTGCGGCGATTGAAGTGTATTTCATTTGTCTGTTCCTTCCTAAAAGCGAACAATCCAGTTCAGCAGAACCTCTTCCGTTTCAGGAGTATACCCGATTTCGAGGAGCTGAACGTCATAAAAAAAGCGGACCAAAGGGGTCACAACGGTTGGGGTTTCGGCTTCAGGTCGATTCTGCACTTGCAGCATCAGCCAAGTGTGGACATCGCCATAATCGCCAATGTAAGGGGCGACGCCGATCCGCGCCGACTGTCTGGCATCTTGAGTATAACCGAGATCATAGGCGCGGCCTTCATAAGAGACGAACCAGCGGCGGGTCTCCCAATCGGCGGCGACGCCAATAAAGCCAGCGAGGTCGGTGTCTAAGTCATCGCCGAACGGGTCGACTTGGCCCGCCCCGGCTTTGACATAGAAATTGGCCTGCGCATTCGGCGCGTTCCAGCGCTTAACCAAGCGATTGTATTGCAGGCCGGTGAACTGCCAATCGGTTTCCCAATTGCGTTCGATATAGAGGCCGAACGAGTCTCGGAATGTCGGTGAGTAATGCGCGTGAGCAGCGGAGAAATCCCCGTTATTCTGTTGCATTAGCGTCCATCCGCCGGGATACGAGACGGGCCTCGCATCTGCGGTTTGACTGGATAAAGCACCGCCGAGCGCAAGCAGAATGCCTGCAGATTGGATGCGTTTCATTTGAATGTCCTGTTTGAGTTGATCCTCTTGCGAAAGGATCAGGCGCGCGGCGGCGGTGGCTCATAGTCCAGGAAAACTGAATTGGCATTGTCCGGCATCGGCGTCGCCCAAAGCGTCAGTCCCGGCTTTGGTTGTCCAAGCTCCGGTGCCGCGCTGGTCATGCCATTGCCGAGCAAAGCCGCACAGCAACAGGTTTGCCGGTCATGCTCAGGCGCGGGATCTGGGTCATGCGGCATGGTCGCCATGTTATCGTGACAGGGCATATCTGCCGCCAAGTCGTGGGCGGTTTCGTGCTCCATCTCGATCAGAATATCGCATGGCTGTGCTGCCGCTTCGAAGCCTAGAGCTAAGGCGGCGAAAAACCAAAGGCAGGAGGTCAGCGCACGGATCATGGCATGTATATACGCGACGATGCAGGATCAAACAAGCAGCTCACGAATTCCGACTGGCTTTCTCGTCTAAGCCTGAGACGCCCTGGCGTGCTTTTAGGGCCTCGCTCACTGCATCCAAACTCACCCCTTTGGCGCGCAAACCGACCAGGATATGATAGAACAGGTCAGCCGCTTCCGCGGCGCTTTCCTCTATGCCCTGGGCGGCTAAAGCAAGCGCCAATTCAGCGCCTTCTTCGGCAATTTTTTTGCCGCAATGGAGCGGTCCTTTTTCAAGTAAGCTGATCGTGTAAGAGCGGTCACCATCGCCGTCCGCGCGGGCATCAATGGTCATTGCGAGATAGCCGAGCATATCCATCAGGCTGTTCGGCGTCCCAAGAGGGGTGTGTGACATCATAAACTCCTAAAGCGGGCGGACGGGGGCCCCGGCTGCGGTCAGTGCGGCGCGGGCTTGATCTAGACTGACCTCGCCGAAATGGAAAATCGAAGCGGCCAAAACAGCATTCGCCCCAGCTTGTAAAATTGCCGGCGCAAGGTCTTCAGCTTTGCCGGCGCCGCCGCTGGCAATGACAGGAATGTTGACGGTGTCCGTGACGGCTTTGGTCAGCGGCAAGTCAAAGCCCGACTTGGTGCCGTCCTTGTCCATACTGGTGAGGAGGATTTCTCCGGCCCCCTTGGCTGCGGCGTACTGCGCAAATTCGACGGCGTCAATGCCGGTCGGTTTACGGCCGCCATGGGTGAAAATCTCCCAATGGTCGCCGGTCTTGCGCGCATCAATCGCGACCACGACACATTGCCGCCCGGCTTTCGCGGCGCAGCGCGAGATCACGTCAGGATCTGCCACAGCGGCAGAATTGATCGCGACTTTGTCCGCGCCTGCGCGCAGCAATTGCACCATATTCTCAGCGCTGCGAACGCCGCCGCCAACGGTTAGCGGCATGAAACACTGCTCTGCCGTAGCGCTAACGATGTCGAGCAGCGTGCCGCGCTCTTCATGGCTTGCGGTTATATCGAGAAAGCACAATTCGTCGGCGCCCTGCGCATCATAGGCCTTGGCCAGTGCGACCGGATCGCCGGCATCGCGCAAATCGACAAAGTTCACACCTTTGACGGTGCGGCCATCTTTGACGTCCAAGCAGGGAATGATGCGGGTTTTGAGCATGGCGGGCGTTTAAGGCCGGATCGAAGGTGGGTGCAAGCTTATTTCTTCGCTTTGGCTTTGCGCTTCGGGCCTTTGGGGCCGAGCGATGAGACTGTTGCCGGGTCCGGCGTCTTGTCTTTGAACTTGCAGAGATGGGTGATCGAGCAGGTCCAGCATTTCGGTTTACGGGCCACGCAAGTGTAGCGCCCATGCAAGATCAACCAATGATGCGCGCCGAGTTTATACGCGTCCGGCGTGGTTCGCTCCAAGCTCGCCTCGACTTGATCGGGATCTTTGCCAGGCGCGAGGCCCGTGCGATTGGAGACCCTGAAGATGTGTGTATCGACGGCAATGGTCGGCTGACCGAACGCTTCGTTCAGCACGACATTCGCGGTTTTACGGCCGACGCCGGGCAATCTGACCAATTCCTCGCGGGTTTGCGGCACGTCGCCGCCAAATTCATCCAAAATCATCTGGCTCAACGCGATGACATTTTTGGCTTTGTTGCGCCATAAGCCGATGGTTTTGACGTGGCTCTCGACCCCTTCCAGGCCCAAAGCCAACATTTTTGCCGGCGTATCCGCGACCTTGAACAAGCCTTTGGTGGCTTTGTTGACGCCGACATCTGTGGCTTGCGCCGACAATGCCACAGCAACGACGAGCGTATACGGATTGACGAAATCGAGCTCCGTCTTGGGGTTTGGGCGGTCCTTGGCCAATTCGGCAAAAAGCTCAGCCGCTTTGTCCTTGCCAAATGTGCGCGGCGCGCGTTTGCGTTTAGGTTTGGTCTTCGTCGCGGTCATGACCCCTCTCCTAGGATAGTTATCTGGCCGTGCAAATCCGTTTCTTGCGGCGCCGCGTCGCGCTTGTCGCCAGGCCGCTTTTCTGCCCTATACTCCATCTCATGGAACCGACGACAGAGACGATTTACTTCGATGCGGTTTTAACGCCAAACCGGTCGCTCAGCCCGCGCGCCTTTACCATTGTGATGGCGGTTGTTGCGGGCATGAGCTTTATTGCCGGCTTGGCTTTTGTCTCTATGGGCGCGTTTCCGGTAATCGGCTTTTTCGGCCTAGACGCCCTCGCCATCTGGCTCGCCTTCCGATGGAGTTTTCGTAAACTAAAGCAAGAGACCCGCGTCCGCGTCACCGCTGAACGGATTGATCTTTTGCACACTCGGCCTGGCAAACCGCCGCGCGAAGCAAGCTTGCCGACTGCCTTTGCCCGGGTCAGCCTTATCTTCCCCGATCGCCGGCCCAGCGAACTGACTTTGGCGCATGCCGATAAAGCCTGGGTGATCGGTCGATTTCTCACCCCGCCAGAGCGCAAAAGCCTTAAACAGGCGATTGAAAGCGCGATTTGGAAAGCCCGTAACGAACGCTATTCCGTATAAATTCGAAAAAAGTGACGCAAGCGTCATGGTTTTTTGAGTTTAGATATGGTACGGTGACGCCGACGTCATAATTGCGGCAATTTAGACCGCCAATCCGGAGGCCCAGATGGCAGACACGCTGACCAAAATTCCACATAATCTTGAGCGCCCATCAATCACGCCACGTGCGCCATTGTTTGAAGGCTATTTAGAATTCGACGCGCCGTTACCGGACGTGAAAAATATTCCGCTGGATAAAATGCACCTTGTCGATCCAGAAATCTGGCGCAAAGGCGCCTATTGGGATCTGTTCCGCCGGATGCGTGATGAGGATCCATTGCACTGGACCGAAGATAGCTTCGCTGGCGGATTCTGGTCCGTGACGCGCTATGAAGACATTATGAAAGTCGACATCGACCATAAGCGGTTTTCTTCCAGCTGGGAGCATGGCGGTATCGTTTTAGGCGACCCGATTGAAGACTTTGAGTTGCCCATGTTCATCGCGATGGACGAACCGAAACACTCTGAACAGCGCAAAACCGTGCAGCCGGCAGTCGCGCCAAATATGCTCAAAGATTTTGAGCCGCTCATTCGCGCCCGGACAAAAGAAATCTTAGACTCCGTGCCGGTCGGCGAGCCATTTGATTGGGTCGACACCGTTTCAATTGAGCTGACGACAATGATGCTCGCAACACTGTTTGATTTCCCATTCGAAGATCGCCGTAAGCTGACACGCTGGTCTGATGTGACGACGAATCGTGAAAATCCAGACATTTGCCCAGGCGGCGAAGAGCAGTGGCGACAAGAGCTGCTCGAATGTCTCAGCACCTTCATGGAATTGTTCCAGAAGAAGCAGAGTGAGCCGCTTCGCAATGACTTGATGAGCCTTCTCGCGCATGGCGAAAAGACCAAAGACATGACGCCAATGGAATTGCTCGGCAATGTCATCCTGCTGATTGTCGGCGGCAATGACACGACCCGGAATTCAATGACCGCGTCTGTCTATGGCCTCAACAAATTTCCTGAGGAATATGCCAAACTGAAAGCCGACCCGTCTTTGATCCCGAACATGGTCTCGGAAGTCATTCGCTGGCAAACCCCGCTCGCCTTCATGCGCCGCACCGCGCTCGAAGACGTCGAGATGCACGGTAAGACGATTAAAAAAGGCGACCAAATCGCCATGTGGTACGTCTCCGGCAATCGTGATGAGCGGTTCTGGGATGAGGATCCGAACAAATTGATCATCGACCGCAAACAGGCTCGCAATCACCTTTCTTTCGGCTTCGGTATTCATCGCTGCGTCGGTAACCGTCTCGGCGAATTGCAATTGCGTATTCTATGGGAAGAAGTGATGGAGCGGTTCAGCCATGTTGAAGTGCTGGACGAGCCGAGCCTGACCTCAGGCGCCTTTGTCAAAGGCTACACATGGATGCCGGTGATCTGTCACCCGAAATAAGCGTCCGGCTTTTACTCGTCTTCGGGTTCAACCAGACCAGATAAGAAGCGACGCCCGCCATCCAGGGTGATCGCTTCGCCGGTTATGATGGCGCTGTTCGGGCTGGCCAGAAATGTCGTGGTTTCGGCAATCTCCTCGGCCAAAGACGGCCGCCCCATGGGCGTGCGAGGCTTAAGCCAGGGTTCGCGGCCCTCGGCCCTTGGGCGCAGCGCGATCACGGCATTGACGCGAACACTTTCTGGCGCCAGCTCAATCGCCGCCGAGCGGACAATGCCGAGAATAGCATGTTGTGACACGCTTTCACTGAACCAGCCTGGCTGCGCCATACTCGCCCCGAGCGACAAGACGAAAGTGAAGGTCCCGGTTTGCCGCGTGCGATCAGCGGCATTTTCAGTCTCAGGCCGTTCGGCAATCAGTTCCGGCGTAAACACGCGTAGAGCCTGAACCGCGCCGCGCGCGGTCTTCATCAGCGTTGTTTCGAAATCCTCCATGTCGAGATCCATCAATCGATCCGGCGCTGGCAAAGGCGGGATACAGATGACATTGTCGACAAAATTATAGGTCTCAAGAGCCGCAGCCATGGCATTGCGAAGACCAAGCTTGGAGTGAATGGCGCCGTGATGATAGGCGATTTTATCGCCCACGGTTTTGCGTAATTCTTCGAGTAGACGAGTATCTGGGTCGACGGCGAGCACCGCATGACCCTCATCCAAAAATCGACGCGCGACGGCGTCGCCAACGGTTTGGCCAAGGCCAATAATAAGGGTGACTGGTTTATCCACTGTCTCGCTCCCGCCAGCTGCTGACCGCCGCTAGCAGGACCAAAACAGGTGCGCCAGGGCTTAACTCGCCCTTAGCATACCAATCTCTTCTTTAAGTCGAAGTTTCTGTCGTTTGAGATCTTTCAGTATAATGTCATTGCGGGAGGGTCGTTTTTGCTCTTCGTGGATCTTCTCATCGATCTTTGCGTGTCGCTTGCTGAGTTCTTCGATCCGACCTTGCAGGGACATAGGGCACTCCTTGTTGCTGAAATGATCTCTGTGTCTTTATGGCAACAGATAACCATAGGTTGCAGATCGAGTCACGGGCATAGCGCCCAGATTCCCAAATTTGAAAAAATCTTGCGTCTGGAGCGCTCAGCGCGCCCGCTTTTTTTCGTTTTTGCGGCGAAACATAGTCTCATCTGCCTCAGCAATCAGACTCGCGGCGTCACGTCCACGCTGCCACTCCACTGTTCCGCAAGACGCCCCCAGGTTCACGGGTTCAAGGCTTTCATCCTCCGCGTCGCGAACGATCAGGCTGCCAATAGTGGACTCAAGACTTGCCGCTTTTGCGGCGCCGTCGGCGAAATCGGCATGCGTCAGAGCAATGCCAAACTCGTCGCCGCCGAGCCGGCCGACAATGTCACTTTGGCGAACATTCTCGACCAAAGTTTCAGCCACATGTTGAATCACGCGATCGCCGGTCGCGTGCCCGAATTGATCATTGATCAGTTTGAAGCGATCAAGATCGATGAAAATCAAGCAAAGCGGCGTGCCATAGCGTTCCGCCAGCGCAATTTCGCGAGTCAGTTCTCGTTCAAAGGCGCGCCGATTGAAGATTGGACAGAGCGCATCGCGGTCGGCGAGATGCGCCGCGTTTTCAAGCTCCCGTTCGAGGCGTTCTCGATCTTCTCGCAGGTTGAGCACTTCGCCGGCCAAAGCCTCGATTGCGGCCTTCACCTGTTTCGGCAAATGGGCCGTGTCGAGGCCAATCGCAGAAATTAAATCGCGGCGCGCGTCGAGTGACGCGCCGTGCAGCTGTTCTACGCTTAATTTGGCCGCCGACTCAGACATATAGAGAGCTTAAAGGATCCGCGCTGTTAAGCCCAGGCCTATCATGGTTGACGCGGGGGGGAAGATTTTTATGTTGCGCGCTTTGCAACGGGGGAGCCAATGGCCCTAACCGCGAACAGTGAGACGCCACAAGTGGGTGTCATCATGGGCAGTCAATCCGATTGGCCGGTCATGCAATTGGCTTGTCAGCTTTTAGACGAGCTCGGGGTCGCTTTCGAAGCCAAAATCGTTTCGGCCCATCGCACACCTGAGCGGCTTTATGACTATGCCAAGGGCGCCAAAGCGCGCGGCCTTAAAGTCATTATTGCCGGCGCCGGCGGCGCTGCGCATTTGCCAGGCATGGCGGCCTCGATGACGCCGTTGCCGGTCTTAGGCGTTCCGGTGCAATCGCGCGCCTTGAGCGGTATGGACAGCCTATTGTCGATCGCACAAATGCCAAAAGGCATTCCCGTTGGAACGTTGGCGATTGGCGAAGCTGGCGCCGTGAATGCTGGCCTTTTGGCCGCCTCGATCATCGCGCTTGAGAATGTCGAGGTTGCCCAAAAGCTTGACGCTTACCGAGCCAAACAATCCGCAGCTGTGCAAGAGACGCCGACCTAATGACGGCTCTACAAGCAGGCGCGAGGATTGGCATTCTAGGCGGCGGTCAATTGGGCCGCATGCTATCGACGGCCGCGGCGCAGCTCGGGTTTGATGTTTCGATCTATTGCCCTGAAACTGATTGCCCCGCCGCTCGTGTGTCTCGTGATCATGTCGCCAGCGATTATGATGACTATGCCGCTATGCTCGCCTGGGCCGAGTCCTGCGATGTCATTACTTACGAGTTCGAGAATGTGCCGGTCGAAGCCGCCAATGCGCTGTTGTGTGCGGGCCATCTCGTGCGCCCAGGCGCCAAGCCATTAGAAGTTTCGCAAGACCGGTTTATCGAAAAGTCTTTCCTCAAAGGTTGCGGCATTGGAACGGCGGACTTCGCCGATATTGTTAGTTCCGACGACATTGCGGCGCCGATTGAGCGATTTGGCGGCCGCGGGATTTTGAAAACTCGCCGAGATGGTTATGACGGCAAGGGCCAAGCCCGCCTGGAAGCAGGTGATGATTTCGAAGCAGCGCACAAAGCCTTAGGCCATGCCCCTTGTATTCTCGAAGCGCTGATCCCGTTCGCGTGTGAAATTTCAGTGATTGTTGCGCGCGCTGT
The DNA here is from genome assembly GCA_039822145.1 of Pseudomonadota bacterium. Taxonomy (GTDB): domain Bacteria; phylum Pseudomonadota; class Alphaproteobacteria; order Caulobacterales; family Hyphomonadaceae; genus Henriciella. Next base: position 259,343 of record JBCBMU010000002.1, read on the forward strand.
TGATGGCGGAACGCGCTGCTTTGATGTGCCGCGCAATGAGCATGTAAACGGTATATTGCGGCGCTCGAGTCTGCCCGCGAACCTTGCCCCAGATATCACCGCGCGCGCCTGTGCCGCGGCGGAGTCATTGGCCGCGGCGCTCGACTATATTGGTGTCTTGGCGCTTGAGTTTTTTGTCCTCGAAGATGGCCGCCTTTTGGCCAATGAGTTTGCGCCTCGGGTCCACAATTCAGGTCATTGGACGCCGGAAGCCTGCGCCACAGGACAGTTTGAGCAGCATATCCGCGCCGTCGCCGGTTGGCCGCTCGCCCCAGTGACGCGATTCCACGATGTGGTCATGGAGAACTTACTTGGGGATGAGGCGCTAGCGCTGCCAGAGACATTCCCGGCTGATGGCGTCTTGACCCTGTACGGCAAGCGCGAAGCCAAACCAGGACGCAAAATGGGGCATTTGGTGCGCCGCTTAGGCCTTAATGCCAGTCTTGACCCGGAAAGCTAAGAAAGACCGCGCGTTTCGCTTCGATCCTAGCCCGTGCGAGGCTGTCCAAGATCAAGCCGCAAACGGCTGAGATTGACGCAGTGATGACCAGTCCCGTCGCTAGAATCGCCGTTGGGACACGCGGCACCAAGCCGGTTTCAACATAAGTCATAAACAGCGGCGCTGAGAACGCGGCCGCCGCGAGTAAGAGGCAGAGACCAATCACGCCAAAAAAGGCGGCGGGGCGCGTTTCCTTGGCGAGCATGGCAAACATGCCGAGAATGCGGAACCCATCGCGGAATGTGTGCAGCTTTGACTCGCTGTCTTCCGGGCGGATGCCGTAAACAGTTGGACGTTCCAGTGTCGGGATCCCGAGCTGACTGCAATGTACAGACATCTCGGTTTCAATCTCAAAGCCGCTTGAGACGGCCGGAAATGATTTCACAAAGCGCCGAGAGAAAACACGGTAGCCTGAAAAGATGTCGCTGAACTGCTTGCCGAAGAGGCGGCCATAAATCTTATTAAACAGCTTATTGCCGAGGGCGTGACCTTCGCGGCCCGCATCCTTGGTCACATCAGCGCGGGTTCCGACAACCATGTCGACATGGTTGCGTTTGAGCAGCTCAACCAAAGTAGGGGCAATCGTTGAATCATATGTGTCGTCGCCATCGACCATGAGGTAAATGTCGGCTTCGACATCGGCAAACATCCGGCGCACGACATGACCTTTGCCCTGTTGATGTTCAAACCGGACAATCGCGCCAGCGTCGTGGGCAATTTGAGCCGTGCCATCTTTGGAATTGTTGTCAAAGACATAAATATCTGCGTCTGGAAGCGCAGATTTAAAGTCTGTGACGACTTTCTCAATCGTCACCGCTTCATTGTAACACGGGATGATCACAGCGACCCGGGGACGCGCCTTTTCCGCGGCAAGGCTCGGGGATTCATTTTGGCGATCTGGCCACATTTTCGAAGCCTTTCAGTAACACCCCTATGGCATATCCCGAACATGCTTAAAGCCGAGTAAGTCTCGGACAGGAAATTGTTAATGACGCCTTCACGCTTGCGCCATTCAGGGCCTTTTGGAGATGGAAAGTGGGTTTTATGGGCCGTCGGTCTTAGCGTAATCCTGCTTTTGCTGAACAGCGTTGCTGAGCTCTTCAATGAAGAGATTCCAGGGCTCGACGACATGATGCGCCTTCAGCAAGTCCGCGACTTGCTCGACGGGCAAGCCTGGTTTCTCGTCGATCAATCACGATTGCTGACGCCTGAAGGCGGCAATATGCATTGGTCGCGATTGCCAGATATTTTTCTCAGCGCGCTAATTTCGATTTTCACACCAATGGTCGGACCGTCAAATGCTGAGGCTATTTCAATGGCTGTTTGGCCGCTGACTTTGCTGGCCTGCGCGATGATTTTGCTCAGTCTGATCATGCAGCGCCTCGGCGTCAGCCGAGCGGGTCAAGTGTCCGGTCTATTGGTCTTTATCATGTCCGCTGGGATATACTCTTTCTGGCCTGGGCGCATTGATCATCATGGCTTCGTGGTCGTGCTAACGCTTGGCGGGTTTGCCGCCATTGCATCACCAGCGCTGTCAGCACGGTCAGGCATCGTGCTCGCGATGTGTTTAGCAGCGGCCATGAGTATTGCGATCGAAAGCCTGCCGTATGTGATCGGCTTGATCGGATTTATGGGCCTTTTGTGGATCTGCCGCGGGCACCGCGAAGGCCCTCGTCTGGCGGTCTTTGGGCTCGCTCTGATGGCGTTTGGAGCTGTCTTTTACATGTTCGATGCGCCTGGCGCAGGGGCGCGCCGGATGGTCTGCGATGCGTATGGCACATCGCATTGGGCCGCTTTTCTGGTGGGCGGATGGCTTTTGACCGCGCTCGGTGTTTTTGGCGGCGCATTTGAAACATGGCCTAAGCGTTTGGCGCTCGGCAGTTTCGCCGCCATCGTAACCCTGGCGATTTTTGTTTTGGTGAACCCGGCATGTTTGGGCGACCCCTATGCCGCGGTTCCCGAACAGGTGCGGGAGGTTTGGCTCGATGGCGTGCAAGAGGCCAAATCGATCGATACTTTGATCCAAACCGAACTCAGCCGCGTGATTTGGGTGTTTGGCTTTCTCAGCTTGGCCAGTCTTGCGACGGCCCTGATGATTTGGAAGTCACCGCCAGAGACTCGGATGATGCGGCTGGGGCTCGGCCTAATTTTCGGTCTCTCCGTCATCGCAACCCTGTGGCAGGTTCGCGGGCAGACCTTCTCGCACGTTTTCGGAGCGATTGGCGCGGGCTGGATTGTCGGCGCGGCTTTCGACGATTGGCGGAAAAAACGCGGGCCCGGACCGATCCTGGTCTTGGGCGCCGTGGCCATCTTCATGTCACCGCATTTTTGGCAAACCATTGGCGCGCGCATTGATCCGCCTGTCCAGGGCGCTGATGCACCGGTCAGCCGTGACTGCGTCTTCGCCGACAATTTCTCCGCTTTTCAAGATTTGCCGCAAATGTCGATCCACACGCCGATTGATTTGGGCATTCCAATACTGCTCCGAACCCCTCACAATGTCTTTGTTGGCCCCTATCATCGAAATGTCTTGGGCATTGAGCGCGCAACCGATGTGCTCCTTGGGCGCGCAGAAAACGCGCACGCGAGGCTAGTTGATATGGGCGCGACCCACCTCGCGTATTGTATCGGGTTGAACGAAACTCTGCTCTACGCAAAACTGCGCCCTGAGAGTTTCGCCGCGCAAATGAATCGCGGCCAAGTGCCGGATTGGTTGGAGCGGGTTGAAACCGGCGATACCGCCGCGACAGGGACGAGTGAAAAAGGCATCGTCCGTCTGTATCGCGTGAAGTCTGAGTGACACTCGGCCCGTCAGCGTTGACCCGGAAACCAGTTTGCGCCAAAGGAGGCCATGACAAAACTAGAGACACCAAAAACAATAATAGATGAGCTGGAAAAGCTCTACACGACCTCCGCGAACGCGCTTTGCGACGCGCTTCAAGCCTACTTAAAAGACGGCAAAACGCCCGATCCGGAGGCGCGTGCTGCTGGCGCCTTCTGCTATCCAGAACTGATTATACATTACAATCCTGACGGGCCGCCGCCGCCAATCTCGCGCGCCTTCGGGAAAATGTCTGAGCCGGGCACCTATGCCTCGACCGTGACACAGCCAGAATTTTATCGCCGCTATCTCACCGAGCAATTGGAGCCATTGCTGCGTGATTATGAGGTCGAGGTTGAGGTCGGGCTGTCGACGGCTGAAATCCCCTATGCCTATGTCTGGGATCAAGGACAAGCGAGCGGCCTAGACGAAATCAGCCCGGCCGATTTGGCCAAGTGGTTTCCATCGCCGCAGCTCAGCGATATTGGCGATGAGATCGCCGATGGTGAGCTGTTTGAGCCGTATGATAACCGACCCTTGGCTTTGTTTGACGCGCCCCGCACAGATTTTTCTCTGAAGCGTCTTCAACACTATACCGGCACGCCTGTTGCGCATTTCCAGCGCTATCTTTTATTCACCAATTACCACCGGTATGTTGACGCCTTCGTCGAGTGGGGTTTGGAGCAATTGGGCAATGACAGCCGCTATGAGCAGCTGTCCGTCGCCGGCGGTCTGGTCGTGGATGCGGACACAGAAAGTGCTGCCGAAAAAATTGCCAATGCACCATGGCGGCGGTTCCAAATGCCAGCCTATCACTTAACCGCTGCAAATGGGGCCGGGATAACGCTGGTCAATATTGGCGTTGGACCGTCCAACGCCAAAACGATCACAGATCATTTGGCCGTGCTGAGGCCTGAATGTTGGATCATGGTTGGACATTGCGGCGGCCTGCGCCACAGTCAGACGATTGGCGATTATGTCCTCGCGCACGCCTATCTACGCGATGATCATGTCTTAGACGATGTGCTGTCACCAGATATTCCGATCCCGCCAATTGCGGAGGTTCAAGTGGCGCTGCAAGAGGCCGCCGCGGATGTTACCGGCGAAACCGGAGAAATGCTGAAACGCCGGCTCCGGACCGGCACTGTGGTGACCACCGATGATCGCAATTGGGAGCTTCGCTTCACGGATAGTGCGCTGCGCTTCAACCAATCACGCGCGATTGCGATTGATATGGAAAGCGCCACAATTGCGGCCAACGGATTCCGCCTACGCGTGCCGTATGGCGTTCTTCTCTGTGTGTCTGATAAGCCGCTGCATGGCGAAATAAAGCTTCCCGGCGCGGCCAATAAGTTCTATGAAAAGTCCATCGGTCAGCATTTGCAAATTGGAGTTGCGACGTTGGAAAAATTGGCGAGCGGGGACGCCAAACTTCATAGCCGCAAATTGCGGGCCTTTGACGAACCGCCCTTCCGCTGATGCAGGCCGCCCCACGTTCCTTTAGCTTAAGCCGTGTGATTTCTGGCTGGTGGTGGCTGCTTAATCGAGACGGTCTGCGCCTGATTCAGTTTGCGGCATTCTGGGTGCTGGTGAAATTTGGACTGTATGCACTCGATCATGCGCTTGGTCTCAACCAAGGCTTGGGCCTTCTGAGCACGACCTTATTGCTCGACCCGTTCTTTTATGGCGTGTTTTATCTTGTCGCCTTGAGCGATGACGGATCAGGACCGATGCAGGTCAGAGGCGAGGCCAGTCGGCGCTTTCTGGCTTTGTTGGGACTGGCCGTTATGAGCGGCGCTGGAATAATCATTGGTATGTTTTTTCTGATCATACCAGGGATTGCACTCGCGGTTTTGTGGTCGGTGGCGACCCCGGTTCTGCTGGCCGAGAATAAAGGGCCTGTTGAGGCTCTGCAGACGAGTTTTAGCTATGTCAAAACTCATTTCTGGCCGGTCTTCGGTGCGATCTTTATCTATGTTGTTGGTGTGATCGCTATCTCGATTTTCTTTGTATTTATGGGCGTGGAGAGCGAAACTGGCGCCCCTGGTCCAATACTGGCGATCGATTCATTGATTGAGGTCGTATTCGCAATCATTGAGGTATACCTCTATACGGCGATTTACCGCGAATTGGCGTTTCGGGACCAAAATGTCGCTGACGTCTTTGATTGAGGCCTCGCCGCCCCAGCGGAAGCGGTAGACCGCGGCGGGGTTCCGACCTAAGTCACTGTCAAACAAAGCTAAGGGGCGCCCTATGGAAGACCGCATCAAATCGTTTGAGAATGTCCGCAACTTCCGCGACTTTGGCGGATATGCCGGCGCCGATGGCCGCACCATCCGTACTGGCCTTCTGTTTCGGTCGGCTCAGTTTGGCGAAGCCAGCCAGGCCGATTTGGCCGCCCTCGACACCTATAATATCAAGCTTCAAGCCGATTTACGTCGCCCTGATGAGCGCGAACGCCATGGCCATCGCTGGCCTGTCGAAGGCGTCAATGTCGTGCTCAGCGATAAAGGTTTGGCAACACAGGCCCCGCATGTTCGCTTTCTCAGCGAAGTGTCTGTCGACGCCCCGAAAGCACATGGCTGGATGACGGACTATTATCGCGAAGCGCCGTTTAAAGACCAACATGTTGAGACTTTCACGGCCTGGTTTGAAGGCCTCAATCGCCTCGCGCCTGGCGAGGCGGCGGTCGTCAATTGCGCCGCGGGCAAAGACCGCACAGGCATTTTGTGTGCCCTGACGCACCATGTGCTCGGCGTCGAGCGTGAGACGATTTTTGCCGATTATGAGCTGACCAATCAGGCCGCGAATGTCGCAGAGCGTCTGCCAGAAATGGCACGTCTGTTTAATGAACATATTGGCAAGTCCTACGATGACGAGATCTATCATCCCTTCGTTGGCGTTGATGCGGCTTTCCTCGATGCGGCCTTGACCAGCATTGTCGACCAAGCTGGGACCCTTGATGCCTATTTGCAGGATACGCTCGGCGTCGATGCCGCGGCCCGCGCGGATTTGCGCGAGCGCTATCTGGTCTAAGCGATCAAACTTTTTGTGATCGACTTGTCGCGACAGGGGGTTGCGCGTATCGGAGCGCATGACTGACACTGTTCGCCTCTGCGCGGTCCAAGCCGCGCCCGCCCTGTTCGACAAAACCGCGAGCCTCGAGATCGCCTTGAATTGGATCGATCAAGCCGCGAAAGAGAAGCCCGACGTTATCGCTTTTGGCGAGTCTTGGCTGCCTGGCTATCCCTTCTTTATTGACAGTCCGCTATCAGACACGTGGTGGTCTGCGGCGGCTGAATTGCTCAAAAATGGTATTCTTCTCGACGGCCCTGAAGTGACCGCGCTTAAGCAAGCGGCCAAGCGCGCTAATGCCGACCTGGTGATTGGCGTCAATGAACTCGACCCGCAAACTGAGGCGACGCTGTATTGCACAATGCTAACCATTGGCCGAGATGGCGCGCTGCTCAATCGTCATCGCAAGCTCAAACCGACACATCATGAACGCTCGGTGTGGGGCGACGGCGATGCCAAAGGCCTAAAGCCCGTAGCACGCGATTGGGGCCGTCTCTCAGCCCTCAATTGCTGGGAGCATAATGCCGTCTTACCGGGCTATGCGCTGATGGCGCAAGGCGTGGATGTACATGTTGCGGCCTGGCCCGGACGAGAGCCGAAAGAAGCCCCAAGCCAGCCGGTTTGGGCGCGTCAGCTTTTGCTCAGCCGCGCCTTTGCCAGCCAAGCCGGCGCGTGGGTGATTTGCTCCGCTGGCCTGCGTTTGAAACAGCATGTACCAGAGCGGTTCCAGTCGCTCTATGAATTCGATCACAATGGCGGGTCCGCAATCATTGATCCGCGCGGCGAAGTCGTCGAGGGCGTGTTATCCGACGAAGAAGGGCTGCTGGTCAAAGATGCCGATTTGGCGCTGGCGCGCGCCTGCAAAGTCGCGAGTGACCCGGCAGGGCATTACTCGCGACCTGATCTGTTTCGGCTGGAAGTGGATGGCCGGGAGATCTATCCCGGCAATCGCGGTTAGCTGGCGCTTAACTGTTTTGCGAAGCGTGTGGCGAAACGACGAGAGGCACGATTGGCGTCGGTCCAAGTCGACGATCCGATAACATCGCGAATGTCATTTTCGAACCAACCATATTCCTGGCTGGCGAGAACATTGCCGGACGCATCATAGGCTGTGCCGGTAAGCTTCATGCCGCCGATTGAAATCGACCGAATAGGGTCCAGGCCTGGTTCCTTGGACAACTGGTTCATGGTCGGACGGTTTGGCTTGGCGTTAACAATCGTCACATCGACCCGAGCCGGCTCGACCCCGGCGCGCTCAAACGCTTGGACCAGATCTTCGGTAATGTCTTCCATCAGGCGCTCGCCTTCGCGCTCGCCATAATCATCGGCTAGGTCTTCGGCGAAATCTTCGCTAAACGACACGGCCACTTCGGTTGCCGCGGCAACTGGCAAAAACGCCAAAGCACCTATTGCTGCCATCAGAGTTTTCATGGGGTAGTCTCCTTTTCGCGCTCAGAACAGGATGGAACATAGAGCAATATTCCATTCTGTTCCAATCACAGGCGCTTGAGATCGGTTAAATCGTGTCCACAAAGACGATCTCTGCGTCCTCAATGCCTGTCAGAGTAAGCGTCGCAGCCCCCGTAATTGCGGCGCCATCACGCGCGTTCAAAACCTCGCCATTGAGCTCGACAGACCCGGCAGCCAAGACCAGATAGCCATAGCGTCCAGCCTTAACCTCATAGTCCAGGCGTTCACCGGCTTTCAGCGTTGCGCCAAGTACCGCGGCGTCTTGCCGGATCGGCAGGGCATCGGTTTCGCCGTGGCCGCTAGCCAAGACGGCCCAAGCCCCAGAGCGGTCGGCTTTAGGAAAGGCCTTTGCGCCCCAGTCGGGGGCTCCGCCGGCCTCAGCTGGTTCGATCCACAGCTGGAAAATCGTTGTGTCTTCCTGCTCGGCATTCCATTCAGAATGCTGAACCCCGGCGCCGGCGCTCATGACTTGCACATCGCCCGCTTCTGTGCGGCCTTTATTGCCCATTGAATCCTGGTGCGAGATTGCCCCGGTGCGGACATAGGTAATGATTTCCATGTCCTTGTGACCGTGCGGCGGAAATCCGGTTTGCGGCTTAATCGTATCATCATTCCAGACGCGCAATTTGCCATGGCTCATGCGGGCGGGGTCATAATAGTGCGAAAACGAGAAGTGATAATGGGCGTTCAGCCAGTCATTCTCGAATGTCCCGAGGTCGTCAAAACGTCTAATCTCAATCATAATCAGCTCCGTATTGGGTTGCGTTGCCGACAAGATGGCGGATTGCGGCGCAAACAGTAGGGCGCCGCCCGTGAATTCAATTATGCAAAATTCGTATGGCCTCAAAGGATATAAAAAACCCCGCCGTGCGTGGCGGGGTTTTAACACTCTCATTGAAACCTTGATATGTCAGGCTTCCAGGGGGGAGAGGGGCGTTTAGCGGATGCTGACGGATGCGCCGCTTGATTTGTCTGTGGTCACATCAGAAGGCTTGCCGCTGACTGAGACCGACGAGCCGCTCGAGGCATCGACATTGACTCTCTTTGAGGCATAAACGTTGATCGAAGAGCCGCTTGAGGCATCAACATTGGCGCTTTCGCATTCGAGCTTTTTCAAGGAAACGCTTGAACCCGAAGACGCATCCAGTCTGAGGCCTTTGCAGGCGCCTTCCATGGTCAGGGAAGAGCCGCTGGAGGCGTCGACACGCAAATCGCCGGTAACAACATTGCCCTTGAATGAAGACCCAGATGCGGCATCAACAGAGGTCAAGGTGGGCGACGCTGCATAGACCGTGATTTTCGGGCCATACCGGCCCCATTGGCTATTCTTCTTTTTGCGCGCGACCAAAGTATCACCTTCAACTTTAATCTCAATCTGGTCCCAGTTGCCTTGCGTCAGTGTCGCCTTCACCGAGGCGTTTGGGTCTTGTGAATAGACCATAGAGATGCCGCTACCGACGTCGATCTTTTTGAAATTCTTGCTGCCAAAGTCGCGGGTTTCAGGCGAGGTGACGCCGTCATAGCTGCCAGCGCTTTGGCCATCATCGCTCCACGAGAATGACCAACGATTGCTGCGTTCGGCGCGCGCTTCTGCGCGTTCAGCGTCACGCTCTGCGCGTTCGGCTTCGCGTTCAACGCGTTCGGCGTGAAGTTCGGCGCGCTCAACCATCAGCTCTACCTGATCTTCGAAGCGCTCGGCTTGAGATTCTGCCCACGCTTCGATGTGGGGTTCCATCGTCTCGGCCCAAGCATCCGCTCGGTCTTCAACCATTTCACCCCAGGTTTCCATTTCTTCGCCCCAGGCTTCCATTTTGGCTTCCCATTCGGCGAATTCCGGGCTGCCTTCGAGGTTTTCGAGCTTCTCCGTATCGAATTCCATGCGGAAACTATTGCCGTCTTGTTCGAACACCATACCGGCAATCTCTGGCATTGCAGGCAGAGGCGGCATTGGCGGCAAATCAGCGACGTCGAACGAGAAGGTCTCACCATCAACAGTGATGTCGAAGCTCATCTCATGGTCGCTATCGAAGACGAAGTCATTGTCGCTATCAGAGCGCGCTTCTGCACTTTCGAGCGGGGCGCCATCGAGTTCTTGGGCCACAGACGAGGTGCAAGAGGCGGTGGCGAAGACGGCGCCGGCGCCAAGGGCGACAGCCAGCGTGCCACCCATAAGACGGCTGCGAAGTGTGGGAGTGGGGTGCGTCATCATTATTAGTCTTTCTTTTATGGGATGAGCGAGGGTCAGGCTCGCCGCCGCGATGCGGCGATCTGAAGGGCGGGCAAGGCGCGCGGCCTTGACCAGAGTCCGGCCATAGGCGGCAGGGGACAGTTTGGCGCGCGCGATTACGTCGGCATCACAGGCCGCTTCTTGATCCGTACGGAACGCGCGGAGGGCCATATAAGCAATCGGGTTGAACCATTGTGTGGCGGCGACAATCCGGGCCGCCTGGAAGGCCCAGAGGTCACGCCGTTTCAAGTGCATAAGCTCGTGGACCAGGGCGTCCCGGCGCTCCGGAGCGTCATAGTCTTCTTCGAACCACATTGGCAGCAGTATGACCGGGTTTTTGAGCCCTGTGACCAAGGGGCCGCTGCACAGCAGGCTGGCGCGGACATCCGGCACCCGCTTCAGGCCCAGCTGCTTGGCGATGCGCATTGTTTCCGCCACCGTAGCAGATTCAGCGGGTTCAGAATCGGCCTCGATCAGCTCCAGGAATTGGCGCTGCTGATAGATTGAACGGCCGAGCCAGAGGACCACCCCGGTGAGCCAGACGCAGGTCAGGATCAGTGGTGCCTGGGCCAGGGTGGCCTCTAGCAAGCTGGTGCTCGTCGGCGCGGAGCCGATGAAAACGGTCTCGGCCGCAGCTGGGACGGCCTCTGTCGGCGCTATGACAGGCGCGGCGCCGGTCGTCTCTGCGAACACTGACGCGTTATAAGACGCCGCGTCGTCATTGGGTGTTGCCGTCACGTCGACTGGAAAAAATTGACTATTCGCGTCGCCGGCGGCCTCAACTGGAGCTGGGCGCGAGACCCCAAGAAGGCCGGCCAAAGACCAATTTCCGGGCAGCGGCGGTGTGACAAAACGGGCCAGAGGCAGCGCCCAAAGAAGGTAAGCCGCTTTGGCGCCAAATTGGCGGGCAAAGGGTTTGCGAATAACCAAGACGAATAGGACCAATAGTCCGACGGCTAGCGTCGTTAGGGTCGCTTCTTGGATTAGCGGGTGAAAGTTTGTCCAGCTCATTGCTTCAGTCTCCCCAACAAAGCCTCGAGTTCTTCGATATCGTCATCGCTGAGCCCGCGGGCGTCAGCCAATTGAGCCACCAATGGGGCGGCTCGCCCGCCGAACAGTTTGTCAATCAACTGTCCAGCTTCTTTCTTTTGATAGTCGCGCTTGGCGATCAGCGGCCGGTACAAATAGCGGCGGCCTTCAGCTTTGGTTTCGAGCGCGCCTTTTTCAACCAGGCGCGAGAGCAGTGTCTTCACTGTGCGCGGGCTCCAATCCTGCGATCCGTCCAAAGCATCGACGATTTCTGAAGCGCCGGTGCCTGGATTCTTCCAGAGCACTTTCATGATTTCCAATTCGGCAGGCGTGATTTGAAGACTCATATGTCTCACCTATTGACTACAGGTGTGGTCATTAGCGATGACTACAAATGTGGTCAATAGAGTTTTTATGACTCTTTTGTTATTTTTTAGAAGGGTTGGGTTTGACCGGCGATGACCGGCTATGGATCTAAGCGAGCTCGTGCTTTCTACGTCTCCATGTCCATCCCAAATAGATGAGCAAAATCAAGGCTCCAAGCGTGCTAAGCCATCGGCCCGCGCGTTCGTACTGAGTTTCAATCCGGTAGAAGGTCACCGTCGATGCGCCGCGCGGCAGTGCCACTGAGAGCAATCCCAGGTCTGCATCTTCGCTGACCGCCAGGACGTCGCCACTTGCGGTTTTGGCGCGCCAATAAGGCCAAGCTGCAATCGGAACCCGAACAGTCGCCGCCGTATCCAAATCGACGGAAAGCGTGACTTGGTCGGGCCCGGCTTTGTCCCACACCGCTCCGGGCGCATCCGCAACCAAGGTCGCTTCGGCGTCTAACAGGTTTTGCTCCATCGCCTTGAAGAAAATCGCGTAGCGCTGATTGCTGGTCATCCCAGGTTGAGCGGTTTCGTTCAGAACTTCGCGAGCGCGATCGGTCATTCGCGGCGGAATAAATTCAGGGCCGCCCGCGCGCTCAAATGCACCATTGAAAGCTTTCGCATCGCTGACCATCTCGAGCACTTTCGGCGCTTGGGCGAGATAAGCGACGCTGAGGGCGGTGATGGCGAACGCACTTAACACGGCGCCGGATCGCCGGATCGTAGAATCGCTAGCTTGGACGACGTTTTTAGCGATGACGATTGCGGCCAGCCCGACTGACAGGTCGGCAAAGACCAGAGGCCGGAATGGGAATTGGACAGTGCTCAATATCCAATATTCCCAGATCGGATAGGCGAGCGGTGTGAGCATCAAAAAAGCGAACAGGCTTGGCGCGAATATCCACACTTGCAAGTCACGATTCGCATTTGAGCGGCGGAGGATCCTGTAGGCGCACCAAGCCGCGACAATCACCAAACCGAGGCAGACTTTCGCGACCAGCGAGGTGAACGGGTCCGGTTCCGGGCGTCCATCTAAGAATAACCAATCGGCTGGGTTGGCGAACTCAGAGAAAAGGATTTCAGGCGACACAGTGTCGAGCAATCCAAGTGCCGGGATCCAATACAGGGCGCACAAGCTGACCCCGAGCAGGCCCCACCCGGCAAAGCGCGCGAACTCGACGCCGCGGGCCCGCCAATCGGATTGGCGCTGGAAAATTTTCCACAGAATGATCAGCGCGAACAAGTGGCAGCCGATTAAGAAACTGGGCAAATGCGCCAGGGCCAGCGCGGCCAAGCAAATTGCAAACATGGCGCCGCCTTTTTTATCGGCGGAGAGCCGAATGATCGAGAGCGCGAGCAGGGGTATGATCGCTGCGGCGAGGACTTCCCCAATCGATTGGCGCCAATACCAATCATTGATGTAGTGATAGGGGAGGACTGCATAAAGCAGCCCGCCAAACCCGGCCCAGGGCACCGAGAAAAATCGCCGCGCGAAGACGAAAAAGGAGATCCCTGCGAAGATCACCATCCAGGCACCTGAGACCGCAAAGGTCGTATGCGGTGCACATCCCGGACAGGTCACTTGCCCGACTGTCGAGCTAAACCAGAAGGGTAGCGGCGCGTAGAAATAAAAGTCCAAGCCGCCGAGCCCGTACCAAAAATCAAACGAGAAGCGCGGATATAGATCGCCTGCCCAGAAAGCATTATTAAAGGCGTTAAACCAAGGCAGGTTGAGAATATAGGATGCCCCAGCAGGCGTGCCGGAAACGGCATGCAAGGCCAGTAGCGCGGCGCTGAGTATGGCGGCGATGGTCAATAAGCGCCAATGCGCCAGCAGTCTAGACAACATGCTCTTCTCTCCACGCCCGCCCGGTCGTGTCATCGCAAACGAGTCTTAAAGTAGGATTGATCCCACCCCGGAAGGCTAAGCGTCTTCGGACTTAGAAGCTTTGACCATTTCGACTTTTAGGGTCGACCCAGGCGTGATCAGAACGTCTTCATGGCGCAGCGGAATATCGATCCCGGCGGCGGTAAACTTATCCCAAATGTTCAGCATGACCGCAGATGAGACGTTAGAAACGCCATTCTCAGGGTCATTGATCCAGAACCGAACCTCGATCTCAATCGCTTCGTCGCCAAACTCCATGACCAAGCATTTCGGCGCCGGGCGGGCCAGGACGCGATCGGTTTCCATTGCGCCTTTCTCGACCAAGTCGACGGCCTCGCGAAGGTTGGTTTCATACTCGACGCGAAGACGTCTCTTCACCCGCACTTCTTTGTTCGAGTAGGACCAATTGACCACTTTATCCGTGATCAGCATTTCATTCGGAATCAGGTGTTCTTTGCCATCGCGCGTAATGACGCTGGCATAGCGCAGCCCAAGCGACTTGACGACGCCATAGGTATCGTCAACCTCGATCACATCGTCCGGCTTTATCGAACGATCAGTGAGCAGGATGACGCCAGAGATAAAGTTGGCGACGATTTGCTGCATGCCAAAACCGAGGCCGACCCCAATGGCGCCGCCCAGCACGGCGAGCCCTGATAGTGGAATGCCAAGGCCCGCCATCGCCAGAAGCGCGGCGCCGAAGAACAGTCCAATCTGGACCGCATTGCCCATCAGAATGCGCAGGGATGGTTCGACTTTTGGAAGCTCATCGACGCGGGTTTTGAGCTTTTTCGCCAGCCAATTTGCAGCAAACATAAATAGCGCCACGGTCGCAATCGCTTGGACGACAAAGACTGGGCTGATGATGCGGTCGCCAAATGGCGGACCGATTGAATTTAGCCAGGTCATGACTTCGTCGAGAATGCCAAACGCGTAAAAGGCCGCGAAAATCCAAATCACCCAGCCGGCCGGTTTGCGGAACCCTTCGGGCAAAAACGCTGTGACAATCCCAATCAGCAGCCAGGCAAGAGAGAGTGATGAGGCGATGCGGACCAGTGTGCTGTCCATTCCGGCGCCGGCCATGGCCGCTTGCGCGCCATAAAGCAGGGCCGCCCACAAAGCCGGCCGAACCAGTTTCGGGACGGTGTCTTGAACCAGCGCGCGGACATTTTCCGGCAGGCGTGCCAGTCCTGCCCAAACCAAGCTGCGCGCCCGCCCGGTGAAAAGGATTCCAACAAATAGGGCACCGATTATCGCCGCGACTTGCCAAAGATAAGGCATCAGGACATCGGCATTAAGCAGATTGGCCTCGGCCCATCCCAGCGGGTCGGCGAGGATCGGATCGGCCAAAGCAAAAAGACCCGAACTGTCGGCGGCCACGGGTTCTATGTCTGCAGGGGTCGGTTCAGCTGCGTCCAGCGAGGTCACCGACAGGTTGTCACCGCAGATGCGCTTTCCATCATGCGTGATGCAGCCTTCGACTTGAATTTCGGCTTCATTTTCCATCGGCATAGTCCCTTTTCAAGCGGGTCGCTTGCAAGCCTCACGCCGAGAGAATTAGCCTAGACTGGTGGGTAGGGGAACACGCTGGTTGTAGCGCCGAGATCCGTAAAACTGCCTTCCATAGCGCTAAGGCCTTGTTCGATCAGGGTTTCTGGTGTCCAGCCTTCCATCCGTGACACAGATTTTACGGGCCGGGGTTGGCTGAACAGAACCACTTCATTGCCGCGAACGCTGAAGATCTGCCCTGAGACATGATTGGCGCCGTCGGCGCACAGCGTCACCGCCAGTTGCGCGACTTGATCGGCGCGCATGCCGGTCCGCATCCGTTCTACGCGTTCTGCCCCGGCTTCGTCTTTCACAGGGATGGAGGCGATCATACGGGTCCAGGCAAATGGCGCGATAATGTTCGAGCGGACATTCTTGCGCGCGCCTTCCATGGCAACGATGCGCGAGAGCCCCGCAATGCCCATTTTAGCGGCGGCATAATTGGCTTGGCCAATATTTCCGATCAAGCCAGAGGTCGACGTGAAGAGGACAAAGCTCCCGGCTTCTTGTTCGCGGAAATGCTCAATCGCGGCGCGGGTGACATTGAAGGAGCCATGCAAGTGAACATCAATCACCGCTTTCCAATCGGCTTCGCTCATTTTGTGGAACATGCCATCGCGCAAAATGCCGGCGGGATTGATGATCCCGTGCAGTCCGCCAAACGTATCTTTGGCCTGTTCGACCATGCCTTGAACCGCTTTTAAGTCTGTGACGCTTTCAGAGTTCGAAACGGCTTCGCCGCCGGCGGCGCGGATTTCTTGCGCGACTTGTTCGGCAAGACCTGCATCTCCGGAGGTGTCGCCAGCATCGGTGAGCGCGCCGCCGAGATCATTGACGACAATTTTAGCGCCTTCACGTGCCGCAAGCAGAGCGCATTCCTTGCCAATCCCGTTTCCGCCACCCGTGATCAGGATTGTTTTGCCATCCAAAACGCCCATAGCGCCCTCCATATCTGTGTCTCATCGCGACACAGCATGGATTTTGCGACGGAGCAAGTCTGCCGTCGCGGGCTTAGCAATGGCTCAAATGTCGTGAATTAAGCCGGCTTCAACGGCGTCATACCGTCAGCTGTGCGGTCACTGACATAAGACGCGACATCCGCGGTGGAATAGGTCTCCGCCGTGACATCCGTGACTTTGCGATAGTCGGCTTGGACCTGGTCTTTTGTCAGCGTCACGAGCGTCCAGCCATTATCCAACGGGTCATAGAAATCGACCTCCTCATTGGCGTCAGCGAATTGAGCGCCAATGTCCGGTACGTCTTTCATATAAGTGCCGAACCCGGGAGAGGTCACAGCCGTGCAACCAAATTCGACCCCGCGCTGCTCACGATCAGCGTCGAGCAGCGTGTTTGCCCATGCCGTATGCGTGTCACCGGTCAGCGTGACCAGACGCGCGCCCGCTGCTTTTGCGCTCGCGTAAAGTCGGTCGCGCGCGGCTGGGAAGCCATCCCAAGCGTCCAAATTCCACGGCAGGCCAAGTTGGCTGAACGGAATCAGTTGTTGAACATAGCCAATATCCTGCGCCGCTTTCTGCTCGTCGGTCAGCGTGGTCTCGAAATTTGGCGGACGCACCCGGGCCATGACGATTTGATTGGCGAGCACTTGCCAGGCTTTGGACTTTGCCGTTGAATCTTTGAGTTCGGCCTCAAGCCAGGCTTCTTGTGCGGCGCCTAGCATCGTGCGTTCCGGGTCTTGAACCCGCGTGATTGTGCTCAAAGCGGCCATTGGGATCGCTGCCGGCTCTAATCCGCCGAGTTCCGCAAACCAGCTAATTTCATCGGACCGCCCCGTCAGGCGGGTTTCGAGGCAAATGATTGAGGCGACATCGCCAAAGTCAAAGCGTCGATAAAGGGCTTCGCGCGCCTTGCCCATTTCCGGATCGCGCACGGGCATCCATTCTAAATAGGCTTGAACCGCAGCCTGTTTGCGGTCGCTCCAATTGCCTTCGCCAGCTTCTGGATTGTGATTCTCGGCGCCGCTGCGATAGGAATTATTGGTGCTTTCATGATCATCCCAAGTGCAGATCCAAGGCGCCGCGGCGTGCGCCGCCTGCAGATCCGGATCGGTTTTATATTGGGCGTGCCGGGTGCGGTAATCGTCCAGCGAGACGATTTCCAGGGGCGGCTCATGATTACGGTCGATCGATTGGCCGATACTGCCGCCATAGCCATCAATGCCATACTCATAGAGATAATCACCGAGATGGACGACCGCGTCCAAATCTGCACGCGCCGCAATATCATTATAGACGTGAAAGCGTCCGAACGGATAGTTTGAGCAAGAGACCACGGCGAGCTTCACCGGCGTGTCGCCACGGGCCGCAGCAGTCTTTGTCCGGCCAGAGGGCGAACTTACGTCACCTGACGCGACTTTCGCGATGAACCGATAGAAATACTCTGTATCTGGCTCGAGGTCTGAAACATCGACTTTGACGGTGAAGTCACGGTTCGCGAAGGCATAGCCTTGGCCATATTTAACCGGCTTTTGCATCGCCTCGTCTTCGAACAAGCCATAGCTCACGGGCACATTCACATCCGGATAAGCGGCATCAGGCGTCACGCGTGTCCAGAGGATCACCCGATCTGGCAGCGGGTCGCCAGACGCCACCCCATGGATGAAATTGACCGCGCCGGGATAAGCAGGGCGTTCATCCGGGCTCACCGTGATACGCGCCTCAGGATCAAGAATAGGGTCTCGCTGGCAAGCGGCCAATCCGAGCACGCTGGTACTTGCGCCCAATAATCCACGCCGGGTGAGCTTGCTCATCGAAGGTCTCCTCTCGCTGCTGTTCTTGTGATTACAGCATGCCATTTTTCAAATTCTCGGTTTATACCGATCCTATGACAGAATTATCTGCTTTAGCAGGCGACAACGATAAGGGAACCCGGCTTGATCGATTCTTGAGCGAGCAGATTGAGACCTTGTCACGTTCACGCGCCAAGACCTTGATCAAAGAGGGCTGCGTCCGGCAGAGAAAAGGTACGGAGGAAATGCTCCAAGCCGACCCACGCGCCTCGGTTGAGCCGGGCGTAACTTATCTTTTGCAAATGCCAGATCCAGTGCCAGCCGTCCCGCAGCCGGAAAATATTCCGCTCGATATAGTCTATGAGGATGGCGACTTGATCCTGATCAACAAGCCGGCTGGCATGGCGGTTCATCCCGCGCCAGGATCGTGGCAGGGCACGCTGGTGAATGCGCTCTTATATCATTGCCAAGGCCAATTGCCTGGCATTGGCGGAGTGGAGCGCCCCGGTATTGTCCATCGCATTGATAAGGATACGACTGGGATCTTAGTCGTCGCTAAAACAGAAGCTGCGCACAAAGGTCTGTCAGAACGATTTGCTAGACACGATATGGACCGGACGTATTTAGCCTTGGTCCGCGGGCGCCCGAGGCCGTCTCGCGGTCGGGTTGATACGGACATAGCCCGCAGCCCTCGCGATCGTAAAAAGATGGCGGTGGTCGAGACCGGCCATGGGCGCCATGCGGTGACCCATTTTGAGACGCTAGAAAGCTATGGCGAGATCAGTAAGAGTGAGGCGGTGCCTGCGGCGGCCTTGATCTCTTGCAAGTTGGAAACAGGCCGCACGCACCAAATCCGAGTGCATATGGCGCATCTAGGCTGCCCGTTAATCGGCGATCCGGTCTATAGTCGCCACCGCGGCATTAAAGCATTTGGCCGCGGACCAGCGTTTGAGCATGCGACGCAGCTTGCCCGCAAGCTCAATCGCCAAGCATTACACGCGGCGAGCCTTGGATTTCAGCACCCTGTCACAGGCCAGGCGCTTGAGTTTAAGTCTGAATTGCCGGCCGATATGGTGGACGTAAGAGACGCTTTGCGGCAGCTTTAATCGCGAACCATTGCCGGTGTTGGAGAATTTGAACGTTTCGCCAAAAACTCCGCAAAGCTTTGCGCCAGGCGTTTCACGTCGCCGCGCAGGCGCCCGTATTTGTTGCGAAGCGAATCATAACTGTCCAAATCCGCTCTATCCATCGCGCTCAAGGCCTGCACGGATTCCGGGATGGTCGGCCCGAACGTACGATCTTTGAGATAAATCTCTTTAAGCTCGGTCTCAGCATTGCGGGCATAGCGCGTATTTCGGAAACGCGTGATCACAACGAAATTGCGCGACGCCAGATGCGGCGTAACATTGCCAATGATCCAATCCGAAAATTGCTTTGTGCCCCAAATCGAGACGGAGTCTGCGAGCGTCGGCGTGATATATTGGTTGGCAATTGACAGACCGGCGCGCGCCATTGGCGATAAATAAGGCGGCGTGTCCAAGAGAATAACGTCATATAAATTGACTAAGGGCTCTAGGGCTTTTTCTAAATGTCCGGCGAGATATCCAGCCAAACGGCTCGGCGCCATACCTTTTGAGTAAAGCCTCTCTTCCAATTCCATTTCGGTCAATCGCAACTGTGTGTGTGCCGGGAGAATGGAGATCCAGCCTTTGCGTTCATCGCGCTCTTCGGCGCGGCGGAGTTCTTCAAGCGTAATGGCGTTCGGCAAAATAAGATTTCCGAGGTTTGGTGGCTCATTCTGCATGAATTGGTTGAGCAAGTGATGCACGCCTTTGCCTTGCTCGAAGGCCATTTGCAAACCGCGATCTGTCAGCAGCATTTGGCTCGAATTCGCCTGGGGATCTAAATCAACAACTAAAACGTCAGCGCCATAATAATAGGCAAGGCCATCGGCCAGCATGAGTGTGGTTGTGGATTTTCCTACCCCGCCTTTTAGATTGGCGATTGCCGCGATTGTAGCAGGCATGACATTGCTCCTCCCTTGATCGCTAATTGGCATATTAGAGCCAATGTCGGAAGCCTTATTCCTCATACTTCAAAGTGGGTTTGATGGACTAAGGGCGTCTGCCGGTTCGCCGTCATCGCGCGATCGCCCAGATTGGGTTAGTTCCGAAATCCGGATTCCGTTTCACACCGCGAGGAATTTTACACTCTCAGATATCGCCAAATCCGCAAACCCAACCGCTGTGATGTGCTAGGTGGTTTTCGCCAGAAACCATTGTCGCAACAACATATTCGATGGCTTTTCGATGATTTTGAAGAGCATGATCGATGCTATAATTGATAGCACGAAACTGGCCACTGACATGCCCACGATGACGGCCATACTGCCCCCCAAAACCGGCACAACAAGAATGAAGCAGAATTGAATGATATAGGGATGGATTAGGTAGAGCGAATAAGATGCATCGCCGACCATGTTTCCCACTTTGCCGATCGGCCCCTCGATCTGTTTGGCGGGCAGCAGGCTCGCCAGAATCAACGCGGTTGGCACCCCAATCGCGAATTCAGCGGATATTGGGATGTCCCAAAAGAATTGCGCGAGGATGAAAAGGGCCGCAGGGATCCAGACCCCATAAAGTTTCTCAATCCAATATGGACGGTGCTGATAGATCAAGAACACTCCCACACCCCAAGCGAAATTTAGGATTATCGATCGTGAGAAGAAGTCTGGGACGACATGGCCAAAATGAATAAAGTATCCGAGCGCAGCGATCGCCATGACAATTAAAGTCACTACGATTTCCCGATGATGCAGCCGGATGCAGAGGGCGAAGAGCAGATAGAAAAACATCTCAAAGTTCAACGTCCAGCCAAGAAACAGGATGGGTTGAACCAGGCCTCCGGAGTTTTCATAAGGAATGAATGTGAACGACTTGATCAGATGCCAAACATTAGCCTCAGTGGAGTTTAGCAGCTGCGGCGTGATAATGGCTATCAGGAAGAGACCGAGTGTCAGCGCGTAATAAAGCGGCAGAATCCGAAAAGCTCTTTTCTTTAAGAATTCGATCGATGACTGTGTGCCGACAGAGGCATAGCAGATTATGAACCCGCTGATCACGAAGAACATATCTACGCCGTTGGCGCCGACTTCGAATGGGTTCGTTTGCGCCAACCCAAAATTGATATCCCAGCCAATGCCAAGATGAAACAGAACTACAGCCAAAGCGGCGATTGCGCGCAAAATCTGCAACGATTCCAGTTTTAATGTCCCAGGCATACGATTTCGTTCGTCCCCCAACCTTTCTTTGTCGGACCGTTTGGTTTCACGTAACGGCTTTTCGAGATCTTGGCGAAAGAGGGCGCCAAGATGCAAACGGTTTCTCCACCAGGGCGAAGAAAACACCTCCCGCAATCAATCCGATGATCATAATCACGCTGAAGCCTAGTCCGAGTGAAAGGTACGATATCGGGACGACTTTGCTGAACGCGACTGTAGCGATGTGGAACACTTGCATATGGACTAAGTAAAGCGAATAGCAGGCCAAACCAATATAGGTGACGATCGGAATTCGGCAGAATTTGCCGAACAAAGTCGTTGGCTGGAACGCCAAACCAAATAACACAAACACGCAGCCTAAGCTCAGCGCCCAATAGTAGAGCGTGTAAATTAGAGGATCGAAATGGGCGTCGCCAATCCAAAACAGCGTGATCACTGTAACGAGCCCAAGAAGACCACTGACGAGGCTACCTATCTTCGCGAAGGCGCGTTGGACGACATTCTCATATCGAGACAGCGCAATGCCCAGTGCGAAATATACAATATAAGAGGCGATGGTGAACTTATTGATCGGAATCAATTTATTTATGGATACGAACGTAATCACAAATGTTGCCGCAAGAAGCAGGGCGAAGCGCCAAGGCGCTGCCCGGTCTTCGCCTCTAAATAGAAGTAGAAAAATGAATGGCGCGAGCAGGTAAAACTGAACTTCAATTTCAAGCGACCAGCCTAATGGGAACAATCGCGGCATGCTGTCATATATAATGCCATGCGCATAAGCGAGACTTGCGAATAGACTCTCAGAATAAGGTACGGCTTTCACATAAGTGCCGTTCAATCCACCAATCTCAATGCCACCGATTGCAACGATGATGAATGTGCCGATCAGAACCGCGTAATAAGGTGGAAAAATGCGGGTTATTCGGCGGACATAATATTTGCCAATGAAGGCCGCATCAAATTTGCCGTTGGGCAAGTCCTGCATTTGCTTTGATATAATGAACCCACTGATCGCAAAGAACAGCAGTACGCCTTGGTTAGGGCTGGCAAAGAAGTCGATCACACTATTGATTGAGGCGCTGTCCAAATGTGCATTCGACGTCATCCAAAATTTTTCGATCCGTTCCAATAAATGTCCGACCATCACGATCATGATCGCGAAAAAGCGTAGGCCGTCGATTTCTAATCGATAGCGGGCAGGATCAACGTCTCGACGAAATAAAGATTGAAGCTGTGGAATTTTCACGATGACCTACCGCCTGACAAATTTTGGATACTGATCTTTGCGATCCTCGCGCAATATCTGTGCCGCAATCTTATTCATGCGATATTTTCAAACAGATAATACCCACAACCATCATTCGAACTTAAATGTTTAATCTGGCCTGAAATTTGCTCCTGCGTACATTCAGTCACACAAACTAGCCTTTCCGCCGAAAAACGCATAGCTTCAAACAGGTTCAGAACTTGAAACGCTCAAATTCAACACTGCGCTACCTTTTCTGTGGGGAGATCCAATAAAAGATGAGTTATACATCTTCTCTAGTACAGCCCCGAATGGTTCACCTAATCGTCCGAGATGAAGCGCCGCTTTGGGAACAGGGCTTATTTATGGTGTGGTTTTTCACGCTGTTTCTGCGTGTGCCTCAATTCAGCCTGCTAATGTTTCTCTGCTTGTTAGCGATTTTGGGCCTATTCGTTCTCCACGTAACGCGAACCATGCCGAGCCTCATCAAGGCGTGGCCGCTTTTGATTTACCCGGTTTTCGGTTTGATCTCGAGCGGCTGGAGCGCGTTCCCAGGTCAAGGCATTGAGATAGGCATATTGCTACTCATCACACCATTTGTCCTGGTCACGATTGCGGTCCGGTTACCTCCTAAATTATTTTTTCGCTGCATGACGATTGGCGGCGCTCTCGCGACTGCATATCTGGCTCAACCGGGAATACAATTCCATGGTCCAAACGCGATCATGCACAAACAAATTCTCGCTTACCATTTGCTGCTAATTTGTGTTCCGGCGCTGGTCAGTGCCGTCAATGATGAGGAACTGACAATTGTCAGGGTGATTGGGCTATTAACCGCGATCATTGCTTTCTCATTGCAGCTGGTAGCGGAATCAGTAACCTCTATCGGCCTTACGGCTGTTGCTTTTATCTTCATTCTCGGCGCCAAATTCGTTTGGGTGCCAATGGCAAAGATTGCTCATCTTAGGACTCTGTTATTCGTCTTTTTTTGCGCGCTTGTTTGTACTGCGGCGCTGATCGTTTTGGCCATGCCGCAAAACTCAATCGTCGAAGATGCGTTCGAGCTGGTGGGCAAAGACACGACCCTAACGGGACGTACAATGATCTGGGAATACGCCGAACTTGCCGCCGAAAGCCGGCCCATTTTGGGCCAAGGGCTTGGTGCGTTTTGGCATGCTGATGTCGGGATCGCGGCCAGCCTCGCAGAAGCCACTCATGCTAAACCCGGCGTGAATATCAGCTTTCACAGTGTCTACTGGGAAATGCGCGTACATCTTGGCTGGGTCGGTTTCGTCGTCTTCTGTTGTGTTCTACTTTTTAGTATATTCTTGAATTTCCGGCAGTGGTTAGGGGAGTCCTCTCTGTTGAATTCCGGTCTGCTGGTAATGATGGTCGTAACAGCGTCGACGTTTGGAACCGAATCATATCTCTGTGGTGCCTTCGATATGATCGTCACATCATTCTATATGGGCGCGTTGTACTCCATGCGACCTGGACAACAACGAGTCGCTGTTCCCGCAGTACCAAAACTCGACGCTGAGCAACCGATATGAAATTGAACCTTAAGTAGCACCTGCTTCACAGGCACGGCTCTCAACTCAACCGCTTTTGCGCCTCTGCGTCGACCGGCCAGAGCGGGGCTTTTTTATTGATTAAAGGAATGAGCCTCTAGCGGCTCAGCATGGTCCGCGCGAAGCGCCCGACTTTGACCAGTACATGTGGGCGGGTCAGTGGATCAATTCGCCACTGCATCATAATCCGTTTAAAGCTGGAAGGTGCGATAGAGAACGCTTTCCAAAAGGCTTTCTGGCTGACTTGAACATTGGCAATTTTCGCACTGAGCGACGTCACAGTGTCGCCCGCGATCGGATGGTTCTCCGGGTCGAACAAAACGGAAACAAGGCGTTCTTCAAGGTGTGATGGATCCCGGTCCGACAAATCATCAGACACACTCAATCCAAGCTTTTCGGAATGATGGCGAATGGAGTGATATCGTTCTTCATCATGGCCAATTCTCCAGCGCGCCCGTTTGGCGTAAGCGGCTTGAAACTTGGAGTGCTGCATACCGTGAAGGCGGTAGCCAGAAATCGCCGCATCAAAACTCTGGCAGGCACCGTAGAGGGGGACGACTGCAGAAAGATAGCCGTCGCCGCCTTGCCGATAAGACTCGGGGTCCATTGGCATGACTTTCTCTAGAGTCTGTCTCGAAAAGACCAGTCCAGAGGTGATTTGCCCATTGTATCGCCCGGTTTCACGTAGCTGCTTAGAGATGTCCCCTTGGCCAAGCGCGATCCTCATCGCCGGGTGAAAACCGGCCAGCGCGCCGCCCTCATCGGCATACCGCATCCTATAATGATACATGACTATATCTGCTTGGTAATTTCCGACAATGGTGTCGACGGCGCCCGGTAACAGGAAATCATCGGCATCAAGGAACATGATCAGGTCCGTATCGGGGTTGGTGACTGAGAAACCTTTGTTAAATCCGCCGCCATGTCCTTGGTTCACGTCTTGGAAGACTGCGGTAATTTGGTCACCAAAACTGGCAATGATGTCTCGCGAATTATCCTTAGAACAATCATCGACCACGACAATATCAACTGTTGCGTTCTGCTGCAGGATGGAGTTTATCGCGTCCGCGACAAAGGCTCCGTAATTGTAGCAAGTGATTACCACAGAAAGCTTTGGGGCAATAGATTTTGTCATGACTAAGGCCTCTCGCGATACGTCTATATTAAAAAGCTTGGGTGCAGCAGCGAAAGCTGCAAAACTCACACCAGGCCGGCATTTTCCGCGATGTTTTCAAGGGTGAAATCGTCGGGCATCAACTCAATCAGATCAGCAAAATGGGGGGCCAGCGTCGCCTCGTAAATTGCTTTGATCTTAAAGTAATTGCCGGTCAGGAGTCTGACCTTTCGTCCCACCAGACAGGCGGCGATGGCAATGTGGAGTCGATCGGTGTAGATGGTTTCATAGTCGGCAACGCGCATCAAAAATTGACTGCCAGGTGACATATGATCCCCTTCGAGACTGATATCCTCATTTGTTGGCAGATCACGAATAAGCGCTTCTGAGAATCGCGACTCGTGATCTGTCCGCATCATGATGCCCAACGTTTTCGTGGGGGCCGGATACAAATATCGATCTGCTTGCTCACGCGCCGCAGTGTATAGTGCCATATCGTGACAGAAGATGGAGTTCGGGGCTGTGTCCTTACTTTGAAGCTGATCGCGGCGAAACAAGGTGCCAATCTTAGGCGGGTTCTCTAAAGCGAATGTCGACGGCAGGATGGTCAAACGCCGCGTCCGCCGCGCAATCAGTTTTGCGATCCGATCACCAAACGCATAATTTGGCGACCACGCGCCGCCGCCGCCATACACAAAATGATACCGGTTTTGCTTCGCCAATAAGGGGAACAATTGATATCTGATCCGTGAGTAACCAATATTAAGTTCATAATGGTCGATGCCATGGTCGCTAAACAGCAATTTGGTGCCGTGCCGAATCAACCCATCCCCGAGATTTCCCGGATTCGGAATATAGACGACGTCTCGTCCTTTGGCAGCTTCAACCAAATGGTCAGCGAGATCGGCAAATGGCGCGTGCAGTTCGGGTTTGAATGGCATGGAAGTCCTGGCTCTTCATAATTCAGCTTTGTGTGGTTGCGACTGCAAGTTCCAGACCGCCTGCAACAGACTGTGTTGGGATACGATTTCGAGTTTGAGCGCGTTTGTCAGACTTTGGGTTTACGCAGCAAAGTCTTTCACCTGGCCTAAGCCTCCTGACGCGCCGTCACTTGGCACCTGGTTTGCTGCGACTGTTTTGCCAATTCGAAACATCTGTGCTTTCGGGTCGCAGATTATCAAAGACCCCACAAAAAGGCAGCTTCCTTAATCATGACATCGAACCGCCCCGAAAATAGTGATGACGATCTCAGTCGCTCTGTGCGCTCGTCCATGTCGTGGAACCTGCTTGAGCAAGGCTTCTCTCAAATCGTCGTCGTGGTCGTCTTTATCTTTCTCACCTACAAGCTCGAACCAGCCGTCTTCGGTATATTCGCGCTCGCGGTGATTTGTATCGACTATTTTGGCATTCAGGGAAAAGGCGCTGCTATTGATACTTTGCTGCGCCGACAGAAGTTCGATCAGAAAAACTTGGATTCGGCGTTCTGGATTCTCCTTGCCTGCTACGGTGTTGGCGGAGTCATTTGCTTTGTTATCGGGTGGCTGCTGGCTTTAGCATCGGGTGAAGACTCCCTGAAGTACATTCTGCCCGCACTTTGTCTGACGCTCATTCCGAGCGCCATCGAGGTCGTCCCCGGTGCGCTATTATATCGAGCGCGAGACTTTAAAGGAACGGCTATACGACAAGTCTTCGGGGCGTCTTTGGGCGCGGTTGCGGCAATTGCCTGCGCTTTCAGTGAGTATCCTGAGTGGACGCTCGTGGCGCAGCGGCTTGTGCAAGTAACGGTTGCGGCAGCAGTGATGTGTTTGCGGGCAAAATGGATTCCGAAGCGAAGCTTTGACCGCGAGATTTCCGCAAGCTTTTTCAAAGACTGGACGAAAGTATTTCTGTCTCAGTTTATAGCGGTTTCTCTGCCCAGATCTATTGATCTTATTGTCGGGTTGAGCCTTGGCGCGACACAGCTGGGTGTGATGCGCGTGGCCTCTCGACTAGTCTCGTCGATTTACGGAATCATCGGGGCTTCGATCGGTAGGCTTTGGGTCATACTCGTGTCTGAGACTGACAAACCAGAATTAAGATCTCAGATCTACGGCGATCTAACGCATTTGACCGGCATGGTCTTTGTGCCCGTTTTTTTTGGCATATTCGCGCTCAGCGATGAGTTCGTGGGATTTGTTCTCGGAGACGAGTACCAAGGCGCCGCATCGGTTTTACAAATCCTCAGCGTCGTCGGCCTGATTTCTCCGCTATACTATTTCCGCAATGCCGCGTTCACCGCGATCGGACTCTTAAACAAGCTGCTGTTTTTTTGCGTGATTGATGTCGTGGTCGCGTCGATACTCTGTCTCGTTATGATCAAACTGGGCTTCGGTTTGATTGGCGCGGTTTCCAGCCTGATCGGCGTCGCTATTCTGCAAAGCATCCTGACCACGCCGGTTTTGCTGAAAGAAATGCATTCAAATGCCAGTGTGTTGATCCATCGTCTGATGCCAGCCTACCTTGCCGGCGGATTTATGGCCGCTATTGTTTTCCTTTCAAAGAGCGCCTTCGCTGCAGACTTAAATTTGGGCGTGACCCTATTGTTGGTTTTGACCGGTGCGATGGCTTTTTTCGGGTTTCTGGTGTGCTTTTACCGGCGCTGGTTGGTCGACGCTGTCGCTGTCGCCGTGCCATCGGTGAAAAATCACCCAAGGGTCAAGCGGCTGATCAGCTCAGACTAGAGTCCGTTTCCCGATCCCTAAACGCGAGCTCGGTTGAACTCATGTGGAACGTGTTTTGCTAGTTCAGGGTGGATCAGTGAATTTTAGCGAAGAAAGAGAATTGTCTGTGATGTCTCTTGATCGAGCAGTAGATGGCGTCGATGCCTCCACAGTTCTGGCAGTTGTGCCGACACTGAACGAAGAGATGCATATTGAAACATGTATACGATCACTGATGACCGGCGATGCGACGCTGCGAGAGCTGCCAATTGTGATTGTCGATGGCGGCAGTACCGACGAAACCTGTCTCATTGTGGAACGCTTGCAGAGCGAATTCTCCAACTTGACCCTGCTGGAAAACCCTAAACGCCTGCAATCGGCCGCGATCAATTTGGCAGCGGCCCAGTTTGGCTCAGAGCAGATACGATATCTTGTGCGGTGTGACGCGCACTCTATCTATCCTGAAAATTTCATCCTAAATGTCGCTCAATCGCTTGCGTCTAAGGGCGTAGACTCGCTTGTTATTCCGATGGATGCCGTCGGAACAACTTGCTTTGAAAAGGCCAATGCTTGGATTGTTGACACGCCGCTGGGCTCTGGAGGCGCCGCCCATCGAGGAGGTGCGACCTCAGGCTTTGTAGATCACGGGCATCATGCAGGCTTCCTATTAAATTCGTTTCTGAACACGGGCGGCTATGACGAAACGTTCTCACACAATGAAGACGCTGAGTATGATGAGCGCCTTCGCGCGCTTGGTGGCCAAATTTATTTGGATTCACAGATCCGCATCCAATATGTTCCAAGAGGCAATTTGCGGTCATTGGCAAAACAATACTTTAATTATGGAAAAGGGCGTTCGCGAAACATCTCCAAGCATGGTCAATCTTTGCGGATCCGGCAGATGCTACCGATCATTGCCTTTGTGGCAAATCTGCTTGGACTGTTGGGGGGGCTGGTATTTTGGCCACTCTTTGCTTTGCCGTTCGGATACGCAGCGCTCCTGAGTCTTGCCTCAGTGTTTGTTTCTTTGCAGAAACGCTCAATATGTGGAGTATGGGCCGGACTGGCTTTGGGGGTTATGCATATGTCCTGGGCGTTAGGGTTCATTTTGCAGAAGAGTAGAAACAAATCCGCGGAAGCGATGACAATAAATGCGCTTCAAAACGCCTCGACCGGCGAACATGGAAGGCACGGGAAGACATGACCCCGCTGTCTAAGCTGATTGCATTTGTATCGGCTGCGGCATCCTTCGTGCGTCGCCAAATGCGCGCGCTCATGGCTTATTCAAAGTCAAAAGTGTCGCCCGATGCGACGCCAAAGCAAGGGGTGCCCTCCGACGCCAAATATGTTGCCAAGCCGATAAGTATTGCCAAGACCCAAGACCGCCGCATTGGCACGGTTCCAGATAAGGTCTGTGTTTATGCGATTGGCGACATACATGGGCGCCTCGACTTGCTCCAGAAATTGGTCGGCAAAATTCAAGCTGACGCTGAGGCTTTACCGGCGGATACGCAGGTAAAGCTAATCTTCCTTGGCGATTATATCGATCGCGGGTTGAGTTCTAGACAAGTCGTGGACTTCTTGATCAGTGACCGACTGGATCCATTCGAAAAAGTTTTTCTGATGGGCAACCACGAAGAGGCGCTTTTGCGGTTCATCGAGGATGCGAGCTTTGGGCAGACCTGGGCTAATTATGGCGGTATTGAAACGCTATATTCCTATGGCTTTCAGGGCCCACGCCAAATGATGTTGGGCACGCAGAGCGATGATCAAACTCTTGCGCAGGCCTGGGATGACTTATGGCGCGGCTTTCGCAGATCCATTCCAGATGCCCACCTGACATTCTACCAGAAATTGGCCGCCTACCACATTATCGGAGACTATCTATTCGTCCATGCGGGATTGAAGCCGGGCGTTCCGATTGAGCGGCAATCCTCCAGTGACTTGCTGTGGATCCGCGATGAGTTTCTCAGTCACGCGCAACCGTTTGAGAAGATCATCGTGCATGGCCACACGCCGGCAGACCAGATCTTCTATGATCATAGACGGATTGGCTTAGACACCGGAGCCTATATTACGGGGCGCCTCTCTGCCGGGCGTTTCTTCGGGAATGATGTGCGATTTATCTCAACTTAGTGCAATTTACTCGATATCCCATATGTACTCAGACGCGGCATTGATATAACTTAAAATAATACGGATGAAGTTTTGGAGGGGTGCGACAATGCTTAGTAGAGTAACGGCAGGACAGATTTTACTGTGTTTTTTCGGGGCTTTCATGCTCTCGGCCTGTGCCTCTAGCGCGCCACAAGTTAGTCAGGAGAGTGATGCAACGGTACGCGTGTATCAAGAGTATCGCTTAGGCAGCGGCGACGATTTGCGGATCACTGTTTTCGGACAAGATGATCTCTCCGGAGAGTATAATGTCAGCGGTAATGGCACCATCTCACTTCCGTTGATTGGGCAAATGGAAGTGATTGATCTAACGACAGCGGAAGCCGAAGCCAAAATTACACGTGCGTTGGAGGGGGACTATTTGAGAAACCCTCGCGTTAATGTCGATATCACAAATTACCGCCCTTATACGATTTTGGGTGAAGTCCGGTCGCCTGGTCAGTTCCCCTATCGATCAGGTTTGACGGTTATTGAAGCCGTCGCCCAGTCGGGTGGTTTCACCTATCGGGCGAATGAAAAAGTAGTTCTGATCAAAAGCAAAGATTCATCCGAGGAAGTATCGGTTGTGCTCGATGGCAATACACTGGTTCAGCCTGGTGATTCCATTCGGATCAAGGAACGCTTCTTCTAGGCGACCATACTGAGTGTTTAATAAGTAAGCAAAAAGCAGAACAGATTTGTGGATTGCCTGCCTATTGGGGCAATGCAGTTCGCAAATTCTCGCCATGGGGGAAAAGAGTGTTTTTTTTTGGTGACTTTGTTAGTTCCGGAAAGGAAATTGCAAGGGGATAGGCCTGCGCAGAACGCGGTTGGTTTAATTTAGTAGATGGTGAGTTAGCATGTCGAAGGATTCGAGAGTGCAATTAAGAGTGCTCGAAACGACTGGGGTGGGCCCGCAAGTTGTAGTCCCAGCGAATGATGATGGGATTGCCGAGGATGAGAGTGTATTCGAGCAAGCCCAGACGCCGACAAAACGAGTATTTGATATCGCCGCAGCGATATTTGGGTTAATCTTTTTCGGGCCAATTCTGATAGGTTTCGCGATTGCGATTAAACTATCCGATGGCGGACCCGCTATTTTCTCACAGATGCGACGAGGCAAAGGCGGTCGCATGTTCCGGTGTTACAAACTGAGATCCATGGTGCCAAATGCATCTGAGCGCCTGAAAACGCTGCTTGCCACTGATATTGATGCTCGCAACGAGTGGAATTTGACACAGAAGCTGCAAAGCGATCCGCGGATTACGCCCATCGGTCGGTTTATTCGGAAGACTTCAATCGACGAGCTGCCGCAGTTTTTCAATGTGTTGAAAGGCGACATGTCGCTCGTTGGGCCGCGGCCAATTATCGACAGAGAAGTGTCCCGATATGGGAAATACATCGCCGATTATGATAAAGTGCGGCCAGGCTTAACCGGCTTGTGGCAAGTCAGTGGACGATGTGATCTCTGCTATTCGGAGCGTGTCGCGCTAGACGCAAAATACGCAAAAAACCGGTCTTTTTGGGGCGATTTGAAAATTGGCATTCTGACCATACCAGTAGTCTTGTTCAAGCGCGGAGCTGTCTAAGGCCTAGGCGGCGATGTTGGCTAGCGTTCGAGGGCGAATGTTAAGGAGTATGGACCTAAGAGAGGACACGCATCCCCTAAGATCTATAAATGTTCTAAGGTTCGCCCGCGACCGAACATGGGTCAAAATAGGATTGCGAGCAAGCCAACAATGGCCGCCCAGGAAGCCATTCCAGAAACAATCAGGAATGCCATTCTTGTCGCCCGCGGCCACTTCGTGACGTGGGCATCTGGTTGGGGCCGGGCATAAGAAATTTTACCCAGACGGGCGATACCGTTAGGTGAACTATTTGGTAATGCCTCAGATAGTTTCGTCGATCTCATAAGCGTATGTGGCGGCTGATATCCTAAGGTCGAGTTAAAATTATTCATCCATCTAGTAGCCTAGAAACCGTATGCTTTCCATTTACCATATATTTATTTGGAATGGCGTCCGAAATTTCTGAGTTAACATCTCGTAAGGTAGCGGATAAAGACTGATGGACCTTAATTAGTCCCGCCCCAAAGCCGCCAGGATAATCGATTTGATAAGACCCGGGGGTTCCACGAATGTATCCGTTGTCTGCGCGAGGGAATGACGGTTCGCCGCGGTGATTGATGCGCGGGAGCCCAAAAATTCTGTAATCAGAGATGGCAACGTGTCTTCGAGCGGTTCGGCGAGCGTAAACCCAAGTGATCGATCCGCGATCCAATTGCCGGTTTCGGTCTCTTTCGGGGCAATTGCGGGAACGCCATAATATCCGCCCTCATAAATTCTGTTTGGCAGCAGCCAGACTGAATTGTATCCGGCGTCCATAAAGTCTCCCGCCCAGACGACGTCGATATTTGCATAAATCTCGGCTAAGTCTTCGGGCGATTTATAGCGACCGGCGAAGATAATATTGGCGCGAGGCTCAATCACCGGTTCAAATTCAGCAATCTCAGTGCGACCTGGAATGCCGTGCAGCCTGATTTCGAGCTGTTCTGGAAACCGGTCGGCGAGGTCACACATCAAATCTAGAGATCTTTGGCAGCGCAGCATACCGACCCATCCGAGCCTTAGCTTATCAGGGCGTCCTTGCTTAGGCGCACTCGGACGCGCGCCATAGTTGAATCCGGCGGCAAGCCTGTTCTCGACCAAATACGCGGTGTATTTCCCGGCATGGTGGACTTCAAAATAGTGTTTCAAGAAACCAGGAGAACTGGTCACCAGGGCTTTGCTGCGTTTGAGCAGTCGACCTTCTATCCAGCGCAATATTTTACCGACAATGTCTTGCCGGATCATCAGTCGATTAATATCCAAACACTCATAGATCACAGGGGTCGGCAAGTTACGCAGCCGCTTGGCTAAAAACGCCGCGATCAGCATGTCGAGATTGCGGGCGTAGATCACGTCCGCATGCTCTAATTCGTCACTTCGAGCGGCAACCCTGGCGCCAACAAATATTGATTTCAACCGCGCCAGCACGGCTCGATCACGCGTCAGGCCTAAATCGATATTGTTCCATTCGGGCGAGATATTTTCGCGCCGGCGCATCATGAAGCCGGTGACTTGAAGTCCGTCATTTTGCATCGCGCGAACACGGCGGCGGACCGCGCCATCGGCCGCATCATGCCCAAAAAACGCAATATGGTGTTCCATGAGAGTCCGAGCAGCTAGGTAAGTTATCCAGAAAATCCGTAGGCGACAGCGTCTCTTCGCGATTTTGCTCTTAGACGCCGTTTAAATGGGATATAGGGATTAGCTTGCCAGTCTCTAAATTGCTTCTTTTTCGTCCTGCAAATTACGCGCAGCCTGTTTCAAGCGGGCGAACATTTCCGTGGCGTCACCACTATTCTCTTCACCCTCGGCTGTCTCGCCGTTGGTCACGGCCTCAAGCTGGTGGTCGATCTCGCCGTCGCGCGCACCGTCAGCATCCGCCGGGCTTTGAGGCAGCTCTTCATTGCTGGCAAGCTCAGTTGGAGATTCCCGGATGACCGTTTCAAATGGCTCTGCTCGGTTCGCTCCAATGCGGTCGAGAATTCCGTCCGGACCCATTTGAGCGAATGACGGCTCTGGGTTTACAAAAGTCTTGTTCGACTTTGACCGCTTGAACAATTTTTTGAATGAGAACACCGATGGGTCCTGAAGATAGTATTTCTTATAGGCTTTCGTCGTTGCACTTGGATCTTGGTGGTAGCGATGGCGCGAAAGATCAACGCGGCTGAGAGTGACCCCGATCAGATTTGCGCGGAACTTACGCAAGTGCTCGAGCGATTGTTTCGCAGCTGTCTGTGCGGTTGCGCGCCAGCGCACGACCAAGATTGTCTTGTCACATTTGCCGGCAACGACACGCGTTTCCGCCATTAGCAAGAGTGGGCCTGTATCGATCAAAATGAGATCATATTGGTCGCGCAGCTGGGCCAGAAGCTCATCGAAGGCTTTGGTGCCGAAGACATCATGTGGCGTTTGTCCATGTTGGGACAGGGGGAACAGATGCAAGTCCGTACGCTCGTCTTTGACAATCACGTTCTCTAGGGTTCCTTCGCCGGCGAGGTATTCGACAAGGCCAGTCTGTGTTTCAGCGCCCATGGATTTGGTCAGCTGACGGCGTCTGAAGTCGCCATCGATGACCAAGGTGCGGGATCCGGACATGGCCGACATTCTGCCCAGCGAGAGGGTCATCGATGTCTTACCTTCATCCGGCAAAGACGAGGTGATCGCGACGGTTTTTGTTTCATTGTCGGGGTCTGAGAAGGCAATGGCGACCCGCAGATAGCGAATGCTTTCCGCATAGGCTGTAAACGGGTTGTCGACGAGATAATCGGCGGGGCTCTTTGAGAACAGTCCAAGGATGCCGGCATGGGTGATCTGTGGGATTGATCCGATCAATGAGGCGCCAAGTTTACGTCGGACATCTTGGCCGCTGCTAATCTTATTATCAAAGACTTCGGCCAACAGCGCCAAGCCACCGCCAATCAAGCCACCTAGAATAATCCCGACTAACAGATTTAGGATCGTATTCGGAGAGCTTGGTGATCGCGGGGTACGGGCCCGCGACAATAGTCTTGCATCGGCTTCCGTGATTTCGTTCTGGGGGCGCGTTTCCTTAAAGCGCGATAGAAACTCTTCATACAATTCTTCACTGGTTCGTGCGTCGCGCTCAAGCGCATCAAGCTCAACCGTGTTGGCATTGTTGCGGGTCAATTCTAATTTCGATGCGTTTATTTGCTTGGTTTTCTCGGTAAGTTGGCGCTCAACAATGCTGACGGCACTTCTCAAGCGATCAACGATGCGATCAATCTCAGTGTCGATTTGCGCTTCAATGTCTGCAACTTCGCTGCGAATTCTAATCATATCGGGGTGACGGAAACCGAGCTCAACTTGCAGGTCGGCCTGGCGCCGTAAGATGGCTGCACGTTGAATTTTCAAGTCAGCGATAACCCGAGAGTCGAGGACTTCGGCGAGCGATGTGACATCACCGCCAGCGGCAATCGTATTCTCGACATTTTCTAGCTTCGAACGAGCTTTGATCAGGTCAGATCGAATTTGCGACCGATCTGATTCCAGGAATGCGAGATTCTGCTCGGTCAGACGTGTTCCTGCGGCTTCTAAGAGGCCGGAACTCGCGCGATATTCCTCGACGCGGCGCTGTTTCTGTAAAACTTCGCGCTCGAGCTCTTCGACGTTTTGGGACAGCCAGTTTGTCGCCACTTTGGTCGCTTCGAGTTTCTGGTCCAACTGATTGGTGCGATATTGCTCGGCAATGCCATTCGCCAAAGTCGCCGCCATATCTGGCGTTTCGCTCGTGACCTGAACAATAAGAATGAACGTTGTCCCAACGCGCGAAACGTTTACACGGCCTGACAGAATATCAATGGTCTTCTCAAGCTGAAGCGATTGGATTTCTTCCTCGGAGAGGCCATCAAATGGATCAGCGACTTCTTTCTTTTTCAGCCCTAGTAAATCCCTAACACCATCAAGCAGGCTGGCTTTTTGCTCGCGAATATATGGATTGAATTCAGGAGCTTCTATGAGGCTATACTTGATCGCGACTTTTCTGAGCAGCGTCGTTGACTCAATGACTTTCACCTCCGTATCGATCACGGATGTATCAGCGCCGAGCCCGCCCATAACGCCAGCAATGTTAATGACATTCTTCTCACTCGTATTGACCATGATTTGCGCTGTGGCATTATACAGCGGTGTTTGATTGAACGTGAAAAACGCGATCGCCAAAAACGTGGCTAGAAAGCCCAGTGTTATGAGGCGGAATCGTCTGAAGAAAATATCCACCAGTCCTTTTAAAGAAACTGGGGCTGTGGCCTCATCACCTTGGTCAAGGTTCGATATATTCCCTGGGATTTCAATACTGAATGACTTCTTCATTCCGGTTTCCAATCAAACGTGCAATCAAGTTTACGAGCTTAGCCACACGTCCATGGCGTGAGCTCGTTAGTCCTACATTTTAGTATGGGTATAGGCTCAGACCGACGCCTATAACGTTCTTCTGGAACGGTTGGCCGACACTGTTCGAGACCCCATCTGAATCGCGTTCGATGTTACGGACAAAACCGTCAAGATGAACCCTGCGGTTAAGCTTATATTTCGCCGCCAGTGACAGTTCGGTAAAGTCGTCTGATCGATCGGTATCATCAAAATCTAGCTCGCCCAGCGAACCGGCGGCGGACAGGATAACATTTCTGCGAATTTCATAGTCTGCGCGCAGCCCAAACCGGGTCGCGATCGCATTCGGAGATTCAATAAGTCCCTGATCTTCAACCCGCCGTGAGGCGTCCATTGTCACTGTTACGATTTGGGACGGGAACCATTGCACTTGTCCATCGACGGTTATGCCGTCAATATCTTCCAGGAGTTCATCGTCACGATCGTTTTCGAGATATCCTATGCCAACGCGGCCGCGTAAGAGGGATGAAAGTTCAAAATCGACGCCGCCTTGCAAATTATAGCCTGACGAGTCGCGGTTAAAAGCTGTGCCGTCAGAAATCGTTTCGACATCATAGTCTCGATTGATTGCGGTTGCTTGAGCGAATGCCGCAATATTTGGCGTCAAAGCGTAGGATCCATAAACGGTGCTCGTGGTTGTGGTGCGGTCTCTAAAGTCCTGATCGAACTCTGCGCCGGTTGCGTCGCGACCGTCATCAAAGTCTCGTTCTTCGATGGAAACTCGTCCCGACAAACGTGTGCGATCGTTTTGATAGTCGGCGCCAACTGTACCACCTGCGACACCAAACTGAATTGGCTCGACATTCGCGACACTGTTGGCAATCAGTGTGCGATCTTCAGTGCGGTCTTGATAAATCGCTTCACTGCGAACGGATAAGGTTCGCGAAACATCTAAACGGCCGCGGATTTTAGAGCGAAAATCGAAATTAGATTCGCTGCCAAAGTCAGAATATTCGTTTTGACGTCCCGAAACGCTGAAGCCTATTTCATTTTGACTCCAATTGCTGCGAACGTCCACTCCCGCACCGACATGGGTAATGATGTCAGATTCTTCGTTCGTCTCTGATGCGAAAAGATTGGAGTCTGATGTAACGCCGACATTGAACTCAGGTTGAGCGATAAAGGCGCCCCAATTCATTTCGACTGGATCAAATGCCTCTTGGACCCGATCCGTGACAGCAACATACTTGTTGCGATTGTAATAGTCTTCCTCAGCGCTGGCACTTGCCTGCGAATCCTGAGCAAGTGCCGGTGTAGCAGTCACGCTAAGTGCTGAACAACAAAGTAGAAGAAATTTGAATTTACGCATTACCAAATACCAAACCTAATTTACGTGAAACGCCTCTATAAGGCTGTCTTATGAACCAATCGTGCAAAAGTCGCGCCAAACCTAACCGCTTCTGAATTATTCCATCCTGATAGAAGTCTGAACTCGGTCATGCGATGCTCTTTAGATCGAACTTTGAAGTGGTATTAAATTCACCCAAACGCCAAGCACAGTTTTTAGATGTCCCAACCAAAGCGGGCGAATTTTGCAAATGAGAAACCAGTCGTTCTGACATCGGTCGCTTTCAAATAAACTCCGCTACTTTTCGAACGTCAAAAAGTGCATTGAACATCAAACGCCGACTCTAGACATAGCCCCATAGCACTTAAACATTAGCCTTAAAGTGTCTCATGCACAACATTTTTTGTGGCGTCGACGCCAGCGTGCCAATGGGGAGTTATTTCTGTGCCCATTCGATGTGAAAGCCTTGCTCGACCCGGGCCAGGAGATTCGCGTCATCTTCTTTGGAGTTGCAAATCAGAACATCGCGTTCGGCGTCGAACACGATGCCACGCTCCCGCAACATGCCAAGTTTGCCTTTCTGGCGCTCCTTCGTCATCGTAGCAGCGCTCGGTGCGACGATTTTTATATTCTCCAAAGACGTGCCTTTGAGCAGGGTGAGGACGACTTCATCAATCCCAAAAGACACGATTGTGACGTTTGAGGGCGGCAATTTTTGGATCAGATCACATAGTTGGTCATTCTTGTAGCGCTGCCACATTTGACGCGAACTTTTGCGAAACGTTTCGACGACTTGCTTTCCTTTGAGGTATCGCACCAACCGAACCCGGATCGGATCACGCCATTGAAGCGTACTTTTCTGGCGCAGAACGATTAACGGCCTTAGGAGACTCAATCCTTTCAAGAGCGGCCAAAAAATGAACCGCGGACGGGCTGAATTGATGAACAAATTCGTCGAATTGGTCAGCAGCAGCGTATGATCAAAATCGACATAGAAATGGCGATTATCATGATCGTTTTCAATCAAGTCCTTGAGCGCTTGCAATTGCAAAATTCTGTCACTCCGTCAGTTTCGCCTGAGGACATTTCACGGCATTTCTCAGTACCGCGACGACCTCAGCGTTGGATAAGCAATTTGGCGCATTATCGCCAGCTTTATTGGCCAATTTGTGTCGCAATTTTTCATTCTTGTAGAGCCTGATCACGGCATCTGCAAAATCGTTTGGGGTTTTGTGAACCTCTAGCAAGCCTTCAAGCGCGTTGCCAAACCCGGCAATTGCCACGGGATAAGCGACGCATGCTGTCCGGAGCAACAAATATTCGGCGACTTTGATCGATATGCCCGTAGCCGCGCGCGTTGGCGCGATTGTGATCGATTGTGGGCCGCCCAGGTCGGCCAGCTCGTCAACGCGGCCGAGCACTTTTATGCCTTTGGCTGTTTGGATGCGTTTGGGCAGAGCTGGCCCGGTGGAGCCAGCAATCAATAGCTCAACCTCCGGCAGCTCTTGCCGGACTTTCGGCCAAATCTCATCATGGAAGTGCACCACAGAATCGACATTCGCGGCGTGCAGGGTGCCGATAAAAATAAGGCGTGGAGGCCCGCTAACCGGTGGCTCAGAAAAGTGCGGGACATTTGGCCGGAGCCAGACATTATGAGCCTCCGGCAAGCGAGACCCGAAGCTCTTCATTTCATTGCGCGAAGCATAAAAGTTCAGCTTTGACGTCGACATCCAGCTGACTTCTTCCTCGGCTGACATTTCCACGAAATTCGGGATCATATTGCCGGTGCGCAGCGCTGGGCCGCGATCAGACAGGACATCGTGCATGAGAACGGCATGGACCGTCTCATCCTTTGGCAGGTCAGCGAGCACAGGACCGAGAGAACTATATTCGGCTACAGTGATATCGGCGAGATCTTGTTTAAGGATGGCAGAAACACGTTCGCGCTCATCCGTCTTTAACGGCGTCGAGAAAAAGGTAGGGATTTGGATGTTTGCCCCCAAGCGGCGCATGATCTCTTTGACAATTCTAATGCCGAAGCGGCCCCAAATTCGTGGTGACGTCGACCAGTATCGGTGCCCCAGTTTGATCGAAGACTGCCAAGCGACTTGATCTATCAGCTTCTCCAGGCGTGGGTGGATGCTTGCCCAAGGACGGTTTTCGAAGCTACGCCAGGGGGCAAAAATAACCCGAACACCAAGCCCAGCAGCCTTCGCAGCCGTAAGGAATGTTTCCAAATAAGCGCAATTGCCGGACGAAATCACTTCCAGCTTCCTCTGCACGATAATATCGAGGCGGTGGGATTTCTGAAGGGGGACATGGGACATGGATTTTCCGCCTAATAATTAACGGGTTGCAACAACTTATACTCGACAAAAGCAATTTTTAAGCCAATTGCTGCGTCAGCCGCTTTTAAAGCTACTTTGAGGTCTTCGTATGGCCTTGGTCAAAACGTCACCTTGCCGGGCTCTTAGAACCCGAGCATTCTAGGCAAAACTTGAGTATTCTTCTGCATTTTGGGGCGCAACGGACTCCTTAGAGGCGAATCTAATGGATCGAAAAAATCAAAGTGGTACGTAATTTGAAGCTTAGTCCTCAAATTTTGCTAGACTAAAAACGTTTTTCTACGGAGTCCCCCATGGGAAATTCAAACTCGCCCGTTTTAATGCTCGAATTGAACGAGCTTTGTCCTCCGATTGTGGAGCGAATGATGGCCGCAGGCGAGCTGCCGAATTTCACTGCGCTGCACCGGAAAAGTGAAGCCTACACGACCTATACAGACGAAGAAAGTTTGGAGCCGTGGGTGCAATGGGTGACCCTGCATACGGGCCAGACTGAAACTGTGCATGGCGCGAAAGAGCTCGATGAGGGGCATCTCGTCAGCACTGAAAGATTTTGGGACACATTGGCAAAACACGATTTTTCGTCGATCATTTTTGGTTCAATGAATGGCAATACCGAGCAGTCTGACAAAGTTTTTCTGTTGCCAGATCCTTGGTCTGCCGGGGTTGAGGCGACCGACCCATCTTATAAGAGCTTACACGATTTCATTCGTCATCAAGTGACCGAGCACACCAATCCCGACGCTAAGCCAGGGCTTAACGACCTGGTGAAATTTTTGACCTTTCTCGTCAGTCACGGTTTGAAGCTGAGCACGATTTCTTCGATCGTGAAGCAACTCGCTGAAGAGAAAATCGGCGATCGCGACCTGCATTGGCGCCGCTCGATTATCCTAGACACCCTGATGTGGGATGTTTTCGAGTCCGCGTACAAAAAACAGCGACCTGACTTCGCCACGTTTTTCGCCAATTCAACCGCCTTCATACAGCACCGTTATTGGCGTCACATGGAGCCAGAAGCCTATGAAGTGAAACCGTCCGAAGCGCATATGAAATCCTATGGCAGCGCTGTCGAAGACAGCTATCGCGAGATGGATAAGATTGTCGGCCGCGCCATGAAACTGGTCGGGCCGAATGGACGGATTGTATTTTCAACCGCGCTCAGCCAAGAAGCTAATACCCGCTATGAACATATCGGCGGCAAGTTCGTGCACCGGCCAAAGAATTTTGAAAACCTGTTCGAATGGCTGGGCGCCCCGGCTCCAGTAAGTTTCGAACCGGTTATGACGCACGAAGCGTGGGCCACATATGATACGAGCGAGGAAGCCGAAGCCGCGGCCCGCGCGATGGAGAATATCCAATCCAACGGAAAATCCATCATGCACTGGAAGCGCGACAATAACCGGTTATTCTTCTGTTCCGGGCTGATCTC
Organism: Pseudomonadota bacterium; assembly: GCA_039822145.1. Taxonomy (GTDB): domain Bacteria; phylum Pseudomonadota; class Alphaproteobacteria; order Caulobacterales; family Hyphomonadaceae; genus Henriciella. Next base: position 300,193 of record JBCBMU010000002.1, read on the forward strand.
AGAAGTCGAACCAGACTTTGAAGTGCGCCACGGCGAAACTGGCGAGACGATCAAATTCGACAAATTATTTATGCCAATCGGGCAGGTGAATAACTCAAAGCATAATCGCAATGGCTGTTTTTGGGTGCCTGCAGGCACCGACGGGCCCAAGGTTCACGACGGTACGCTGCCGCTGGAACAGGCGACGGATAAGATCCTGTCGCTGTTCGGACTGGAACGTGTTGAGCATGCGCCGAGCTTAGAACTCGCCTCGTAAATAGGCGACAATGTCTGTGACAGAGATCGGTTGAGCCTTGCCGTTTCAACGCCACAAATGTTGCGTTAACTGAGCGCCAGCCGCCGCGACGGGCCCCTGATCGATCAGCCAACTTGGCTCGGCGAGCGTTCCTGGGTTTTCCGCGCAGCGCGTTCGACTATCAGTTAAATGACCGCCTCTTTCGAGAGACCGGTTAAATCGGTGCCAATCGCGGGATTGGTTTGCCGGGCCATTTTCTTGAGATCCGCTAGCTTTCGGCTTTGTTCAGCCGATCGCGAATGGCCAAATCATTTGCCGCTTCAAGGCTCGGGACATCATTCAAATTGATATAATCACCGGTCATTTCAAAGGCTTTGACGCTGTGGCCGTCACGGATCAGCTCATCAATAAAGCTGACAAAGTCAATCGACGGCGCACCTCGATCAAAGGCCTGCTCCAGCAATCGAAACACCTCCGGGTCGAGGATGAAAGTGGCGATCCCAAGATTGTCGTTTTGAACAGTGACCGGGTTTTCGATCAATCGAACAATGCGATCGCCGTTGCGTTCAACTGCAAAATTCTTCTTGATGACGTTCGGGTCGTTTTCCTGCTTGATTGCGACGGTCACCGTATGGTCGGCGAAGTCGCCGGAAATAATGTCTCTGATATTCGTGTTGAGATAGAACTCGTCACTCAACATGACGCAGGCATGGCGGCCCGCAAGCAGATGCTTGGCGAGCATAACCGACCAAGCCCAACCGCGGTCGAGGTGGTTATTTTCCATATAGGAAATGCTCACGCCAAGCGCTTCGCCATCACCAAATGTGGCTTTTATCGCATCGCCCATATAGCCAAGGATGATAACGATTTCTGAGATCCCCAAATCATCGCGCATGATTCGAATCGTGCGCTCGAGATTGGGTTGTCCGTCGATTTCGAAGAGGCCTTTATGGACCTCGTAACTGTAAGGTCTGGCACGCACGCCGCTGCCAGCGGCAGGAATAATCCCCAGCATTGAATTTGTCATAAGTCGTACCTTAGCTTAGCGCCCCTGTATTTTGTAAAATTCGTCCACCGACGCCAAGAAAGCGTCGACATCGTCTAATTGATCATGTTGCATCATCAGTCGGTATGAGAGATCGATGTTGATTTTCTCGAGCCGTGTGCGATCGGCCTCGTCTTCGATGTCACGAATGTCCGCGACGCCGGCAATGCCGACTGTGCGACGGGCCAGAGAACACGCGCAGAAGCCAATCGCGTCTGCGAAAATCTGTTGCATGAAAGCGGCTTTGTACGCCTCTAGATCTTGTCGTGCCAGGAAACCATTAAACATCAAAGCAGAGTCTGCTGCCTCGGCCCATAGCGCTAAGAAATCACGCTCAAAGGTCGTCCAAATCTTACGAATCTCACTGAGCAAGCCAGCTTGGTAGTCGGCGCCGCCGACGCGGTGAAAATGCGATGTATAGGCCATCAGGAAGTTAGCGATGATCTTACCAACGTCGAACCCAAAAGGCCCGAAAAAGGCAAATTCCGTATCAATGACAAAGGTTTTGCCATTGCCGGCCATCAAAGAGCCGGTGTGCAAATCGCCGTGCAACATGGCGTCGGCTTTGCTCAAGAAAAGCTCTTTGAAATGTAGGATTTTGCGCAAATAGGCTGGATCATTCCGAAACAGCTCTAAGGCGTGCTGATTGGTCGGCGGGTTCTCGTAATTCGACTCATGATCGATGTAAGGGAAGGTGAATATGAACTCTTCCGTCAATTTACAAAGATCATCATTCAGCGTGAAGTCAGCCATTAGCTTGCGGCGTTCAATGCTCGCCATGCCGAGATAACTTGTGTTGAACAGTGTCGTCGCCAAAAAGCGACCAATATCGACGCCAACGTCCGGAAATGCGACGCCGGCAATCATTTCATATCGAAGCACTTTCACGTCCCCGAGATCTTCCATGATCAGGACGCACATTTGCTCATCAGCATGATAAATGTCTGGAACAAAATCCGGCGCAATCCGATTATAAGCTTCAAGCGCTCTAATCTCGGTAATCATGCGGTCTTTGTTCAGCGGCCAAGCCTCGCCGACCATGCGCAAATAAGGAACGGCTTGTTTGACAATCAATGAGCGTTTTTCGCTGCCAGGGCGTTCGACGCGATAAACAAAATTGAGGTTACCATCGCCGATCTCCGAGACGACGAGGCCCTCGCCGTCGCCCAGAACCTGTTTGCATCGGTCAATGGTGAGAATGTAATCGGGCAGCGTTTCGCTGTTGAGTATTTGATAGGACATGGCGCCGCACTCTATGAATTTACGAACAGACTTTTGTCGGAAAAGCGCGCCGAGTTCGGGTTCACAATCGCAACCCGGTCAAGAATTTGGTCATGGATGAGGCCGTTGCTCATGCACACGTCCGACTTGGTCATGTTCCAAGGATTGCCGTCAAAGTCAGTGACTTTGCCGCCAGCCTCTTCGACACAGAGCGCGCCAGCTGCAATATCCCAGGGAGAAATATTGAGGGTGACAAAAGCATCTACGCGGCCAGCGGCCACTGTGTAGGCTTCAATCGCGGCAGAGCCCATTTTGCGGAAGTCTTTGATCGCTTCGGTCAGCGCGCCGCTCATTTTTGCAAAGCGGAAATTATTTCCGTCGCCGCCGGGGCAGCCTACGGTATAAAAACTGCTGAAATTATCGGTTGGAGAGACCGAGACGCGGCGGCCATTCAAGGTGCAACCATGGCCACGGCGGGCAACTGCGATTTCTTCAATAAAGGGCGCAAAGATGACCCCCGTGATTGGCTTATTTTCATAAGCAAGACAGATCGATACCGCGAAGAAAGGATTGTGATTGACATAGTTTGAGCTGCCATCGAGCGGATCAATAACCCATGTGTAAGGACTGCCATTGTCAAGCGACCCGGTTTCTTCAGTCAGCAGATTATGCTCTGGGTGACGTTCGGAAATGAGATCGATAATTAGCTTATCGGCCTCATGGTCGCGAATAGAGGTGATCTCTTTCGTTAAGCCGCGGTTTGAAACCGAGAGTGTGTTGCTGCCATAAACCTCAACATGGTGACGTTTATATTCAGAAAGAAGATGATTGCCTGCTAGTAAGGCCGCATCCAATGCTGTTTTCGTAAAGAACTCCACCCAAATTCTCCTTCAGTGGTACTTAAGTTTTATGATCGGCAATGACCAACCTTAATACACGAAACAAGGTGCAACCGGCATTCCACTTTTTAGCATCAGAAGTGTTTCAATCTGAATGTTTTATACGAAAAATCCACCAAACGTCGTAAAAACAGAGCCTTGCTAGCGACTAGGAGTCTCATTCTTCCATTTTCGGAGGCGGTTTCGGTGACGATAATCCGCGGGCAATGCCCACGATTAAGGCTATTTGACTGGTTTCGGGGTGCGATGTGCCAAATAGCTACGCAAGTGCCGCGTCACGCGGGGTGGTGATGTTACATATCGATACGCTTGACTCCCACATTGCGAAATTCGCCGCGGCATCTATCAGTGAATGTGCAAATTTAAGCCTTCACCTCGGTATGTAAATTGCAGCGCTAGTGCCGAAGCGCTCAGACGCAGTTTACAATAGTCAAACCCCACGATCCGGAGCGGATAGGTCATGAAAGCGACAGTCATTCTTCCCTGTTATAATAGTGAAGCCACTATTGGTGTCCAAATGGAGGCTCTGGCGCGCCAAAACTGGCAGGACGATTGGGAGTTTATTTTGGCCGACAATGGATCAACTGATCGCTCCGTCGAGATCGTTGAATCTTATGCTGACCGTATTCCCAATTTACGTATCCTCAATCTCTATTCTGGCATTGGACCGCGCCTGATGCCGTCTAATTCCTACAATGCCGCTTTCAAAGCAGCGCGCAGTGATATTTTCATCACCTGCGAGTCCGACGATGAAGCCGGCGAAGGCTGGCTCGAACATATGGTTGCGGCGATGCAGGATGCCGACTTTGTCGGCTCGGCGATTGATGACTATAAGCTCAACGACACGGATTTGATCAAACCGGGTGAAGGCATGCAGACCCGCAAAGCAGGTTTTGCAAATTTCATCGGCCCGCTCAAATTGCCGTTTGCCGTGGGCGCCTGTATCGGCATCTCTCGTAAATTATATGACGCGATTGGTGGTCTCGATGTCGAGATCGGACACTTGTGGGATATTGATTATAGCTGGCGGGCACAGCTGGCTGGATTTGAGCTTAAATTTGTCCCGGATGCGCTGATGTATTATCGCCAGCGGACGACATTTGAGGCGCGCTATAAGCAGGGCAAAATGTACGGCGAAAGCGCTGCCAAAATCACCGCCAAATATGGTGCTCGCTCAATCTTCCGATATCTCGCATTCAACATCTATCACTTGACCGTCGGATCATTGTGGTTGGCGGCCACTATTCTTCCAGGCGCCCGTACAGCAAGGCATCGCGTTTGGCGGGTCGGTAACGCGATTGGCCAAATCAAGGGCTTTACCACTGTCCTGAACGGCCGCCGCTCCATGATCGATGTACCTGATAACCTGCGGCACTTGACCAAAACGCGCCCGAAACACGGGGGTGACAAGCAGCGCGCCTAGGCGCGTATTTGATTAGCCAATTTGGCTCGGCGAGCGTTCTTGAATTTTCCGCGTGGCGCGTTCGACTATCAGTTAAATGACCGCCTCTTTCGAGAGGCCGGTTAAATCGCTGCCAGTTGCGAGATTGGCTTGCCGCGCCATTTTCTTAAGGGCCGCTAGCTTGAAGGGCTGGAACTTGGCTTTGCTGGTGGCCATGTCATTATGCATAACGACTTCTAGCGGATTGATGAATTTCGCGCCCTAATTTGCATCGAAATTTACGCTCACAGGCAGCGCCTTGACCATGCGAAAGGCCATTTTTGGATTGGCGACCAATTCCGAGCGTAGCGCTTCGAGAAAACGGTCAATCACTTCAATTGGATCTGTTTGATCGGTCATCTGAACCCGTTCCTTGTTTCGGTCTTTGAGTGACACAGCAGGCGATAAAAAAGTTTATGCCAAGGCCGCTCAAACCATTTTTAAGCGCTTGGGCCTAAGCCCAACCCGACCAGATAGAACCGGTCAGAGGCGCGCATGGACAATTCAGCAGCGACGTGATCTGTAAATGGAAACACGCCACGATAGCGCGGAATGGGAGGCGAAAGACATGGCCAAAGGACTTGTAACGCTATTCGGGGGTTCTGGATTTATCGGGCGTTACGCAGCCCGGACGCTTGTAAAAGCGGGATACCGCGTGCGCGTGGCTGTCCGGCGGCCTCACCTTGCTGGCGATGTGCGCCTCGCTGGGGCGCCCGGTTGGGTCGACATTGTCCAAGCCAACATTCGCAATAAAGACTCTGTCGCGGCAGCGCTTGAAGGCGCAGATGCGGCGGTCAACCTGGTTGGTATCCTGTTTGAAAAAGGCGCCCAGAGCTTTGAGGCGGCGCAGCGCGAAGGCGCAATAAATGTCGCGGCGGCGTGCGCGGACGCGGGGATTGAGCGTTTGGTCCATATTTCTGCCATTGGCGCTGATGCGGAGTCTGGCGCCGATTATGCCAAGACCAAAGCCGAGGCCGAACAGGGCGTGCGCGAAGCATTGCCGAGCGCCGTAATCCTCAGACCCTCAATTGTGTTCGGGCCTGAGGATGATTTCTTCAATCGGTTTGCGGCGATGGCCGCCCACCCGATCTCAACCCTTGCGCCGTTCTTGCCAGCGATTGGCGGCGGCACCACCAAGCTGCAGCCGGTCTATGCCGGCGATGTCGCCGACGCGATTGCCAATGCCGTCAGCCGCCCCGACGCCGCCGGAAAGACGTATGAACTTGGCGGGCCGCGAACCTATACCTTCAAGGCGCTTTATGACTTTATTGGCGAAACGATTGCCCGCAAACGCTATGCCTTGCCGCTGCCTTTCTTTGTCGCCAAGCCAATGGGGCTGACGTTTGGCACCCTGTTTCGCTATGTGCCGCCGCTCTCTTCGGGGATTTTTGGTCCGCCGCCAATCACCGGCGATCAAGTTGAAATGCTCAAGACCGATAATGTCGTGGCGGACGGCGCTCTGACGCTGGCCGACCTTGGCGTTGAGGAGCTTGAAACGGTCGAAGCGATCGTTCCAAGCTATCTCTATCGGTTCCGGCCTTACGGGCAGTATCACCAGAAATCCGAAGCGTCTTAGTCGGTCGCCCCGTCGGGCACCAATACAGGCGCGACGGGATCGCCATTCTCATCTGCGAGCATGTACCAGAGCGGGTAGACGACCCCGGTGCGTTTGACGGCCTGCCCGTCAACAATTTTAGGTTCAAACCGCAAGCTCGAAATCGCATTCTTGGCCGAGTCAATAAAGCCTGGATGACCACATTTTACCTCCAGATTGATCACATACCCGGTTGGATTGACGTCGAAATAGCCATCGCAGCGAGCGCTGATCGACTCACTCGCGAGACGGTCCGGGTAGACGGGTTTGGGCGGTTCAATTGGCTGAACATCGCGGTCTGCGAAGCTCGGGGCGGCACTGAGGGCGACGGCGCTGGCAAGCAGAGCAATGGCGCCGCCGAAGCCGCCTGTGGTTTTGATAGGGTTTCGGATCAAAGTCATGGAAATATCCTTTGCGATACGTTGGGCTTTTGCCCGGCGTGAGCGGCGGAGATAAGCATCGACAAAGGTTCGCACGGCATGGCTGACCGTAATCCCTTCTGCCTCGCACGCTTTCTTGAAGGCTTCTTTCTTGGAGTGCGGCAGGCGCACTTCAATCATTTCTGTCTTCTTTTCGGGGCGCGATTTTCCCATACTCAGTCCTCTGCCGCTTGCCGGAGCCCAGACCGGACCCGAAACACTGGCATAAGAAAACCGAAAGCCCGTTCATACGCCAGACATTTCGTGTCCGGACAGGCTTTCGGGGATCTAATTTTTAATTGGACGGACGCGCCGGGGCCTATTCGCTGTCCGTTTCAGTGCTGGTCTCAGAGCGTTTGGCGCGTTTGATGATGATGCGCGTGTCACCGTCTTCGCTGGTCTCTTCAAACACGGTTTCGGTGTCGAATTCTAATTCTAGGTCGACATCGCTTTCAGCCTCTGCGAGCGCGGTTTCGATCAGCGCTTCGAGTTCTGCTGTCGACAGCTCATCGCCGGACTCGATCCGCTTAATGATGATCTTCTTGTCGACTTCCGTGGTCAGCTCGCCATGGATTTCACCATCGGCAGAGTCGCTGAATTTGAGCACTTTCATTTTCTTGCGGGTGACGGTTTTGCCATCTTCTTCGCTTTCAAACTCGCTATCATGGATGACGATATGGTCGCCCGCGGCTTCGAGCTCGGCTTGGCTGACGCCGCCAGATCCATCTGTATCGAGCCGCTTGATAATGTCTGCGTCATAGCCCGGCGCGATCTCGCCTTCGGTCAAGACGCCGTCCTTATTCTTGTCGAGCGCGTCAAACGCCGTTGGATCGGCGGCAGAGGGCAGAGCGGTGACGGAAAAGACGCCGATTGCGGCGCCGGCCGCGGTAGCGAGGGTTTTGAGTCTGTGTCGTGCGAGGGTCATGGTGATCTCCTGGACCGGGTGGGATTGTTCAGCCAGTCGAGCCTCTTCGATATAGTCAGCAATGAAGCGCCGTAGCGCTTGAGACGCAGTTTCGCCGCGCTGTTTCGTGGCCGCCATGAAGTCGAGCTTCTGTTGATGCGGCAGTCGGATGTCTAAGCTTTCGCTTTTTTTCTCTCGGCGTTTCATTGCTCACCTGATCAAGAGGCTGGACCAGCAGCCCGCACTTTTTTCGAATGTCCCACCATTATAAAAGGATTATCGCGCCAAGACGCCAGTCTAAAAGTGTCAGGACAGAAAAAATTGCTTTTAAATCAGGCCCAAAATAGGTGCCGCGGCGATCAGGCCGACGCCCAAAAGTAAGCGATAAATGACGAAGGGTAAAAAGCTCATCCGCTTCAGCAAAGTCATCAAGGCATGAATGGAGGCGATCCCAGAGACAAAAGCCAAGGCAGCAACAATCATTCCGTCTTGCAAAGTGACGACGGCGCCCGCAGCCTCCGCATCAAGCAAGCCGTACGCTCCGTACAGGCCTGCTGCTGCAAGGATCGGCGCGCCGATTAGCATCGAAAAGCGGGCCGCTTCTGTACGCTCATAGCCGAGCGCTCGGGCCGCCGTCATGGTGATCCCAGAGCGGCTGGTGCCTGGAATGATCGCTGCGATCGCTTGAGTGGCTCCAATCAGCACAGCGTGGCCGATTGTCATGTCCGCTTCCGTGCGGGTCTTGCCGCCTGCGACATCGGCCCACCAGAGCAATAAGCCAAACCCGATGGTTGCGGCGGCGACGGTCCAGACGCTGCGCAGATGCGCTTGGATCGTGTCAGGCACAAGCATTTCGTGGGCGACCGCGGCGATCACCGCAATTGGGGTCGCGACAATGATGCAGAGCGCCAAATTTGCTCCGCGCGACAATGGCGCTTTGCGAACCGGCGCAGCGACCAGTTCGAAGCCGCCAAATATGGCTGCGATCACGTCTTTGCGGAAATAGATGAGCATCGCCGCCAGCGTCCCGAGATTTGATACGGCATTGATCAAAAGCTCATCGCGGCCCTCAAGGGTAAAAATATTGGCGGCCAGCAAGACATGCCCGGAAGACGAGATTGGCAACCATTCGGTCAGCCCTTGCACCAGTGCAATTATTGTGAGTTGTATCAGTGACATCAGACGCTCATCTTTTCCCTTTGTGTCTCTGGTCGCACAATTCTTTCGATTTCGCACGACTGAAAAATATATCTAATAATGATATATATAGAGCGAGGCTTATGTGAGATTTTGGCGGGATATGTAATTCTCTTTCGTTATTAAATATCATAATGATATAATTAGAAGAATTTCCCCCTTGCGAGGGCGATTGCCCCCGCTCATAAGCATGGCTCTACCTCTGGGAGCGTAAAATGGCAGAAAACATGCTGCAATTTATCAAAGTCGAGCGCGCCATGCCGAAAAAGCGGGCGGCGAAAACGCGCAAAGCGGACTTTGATGAGATTTACGGCGATTACGCACAAAAGGCGGCGCGAGACCAAGCATCACGCTGTTCGCAATGCGGTGTGCCCTTCTGTCAGAAAGGCTGTCCGCTCTCGAACAATATTCCAGATTGGCTCAAGCTGGCCGCAGAAGATCGCATGGAAGAGGCCTATGCTGTCTCTAGCGCGACCAATAATATGCCAGAAATTTGCGGCCGAATTTGCCCGCAAGACCGCCTCTGTGAGGGCATTTGTACAATTGAGCAGTCTGGCCATGGCACTGTGACCATCGGCTCGATTGAGCGCCATATTACCGATACCGCCTGGGAAGAGGGCTGGATCAAGCCGATCAAACCGCCGCGTGAGCGGTCGCAATCAGGCGGCATTATCGGGGCGGGTCCTGGCGGCCTCGCCGCGGCAGAGCAGTTACGCCGCAAAGGCTATCAAGTCACGGTCTATGACCGCTATGATCGCGGCGGCGGTTTGCTGGTCTATGGCATTCCAGGCTTCAAGCTTGAAAAAGACATTGTTGAGCGCCGGATCAAATTGCTCGAAGAGGGCGGCATCACGTTCCGGTTCAATTGCGATATTGGCCGGGATATCAGCCTTAGCGACCTGCGCGATAGCCATGATACAGTATTAATCGCGACGGGCGTTTATAAAGCCCGCGATTTGAAAGTCCCAGGTATTGGCGCCGACGGCGTTCACCCAGCGCTTGATTATTTAACGGCGTCCAACCGCACCGGCTTTGGCGATAGCGTTGACGCATTCGAAGACGGCACGCTGAACGCTGATGGCAAGCGCGTGATCGTCATAGGCGGCGGCGATACAGCAATGGACTGTGTCCGCACTGCCGTGCGCCAGGGCGCCAAAGCGGTCACCTGTCTCTACCGCCGTGACCGCGCTAATATGCCGGGCTCGCAGCGCGAAGTTGCCAATGCTGAAGAAGAAGGCGTCAAATTTGAGTGGCTGTCTGGACCGGAAGCGGTGCTTCATACCAAAGCGAACAAAGTCAAAGGCGTGAAAGTGCGCCGGATGAAGCTCGGCGCGCCGGATGCCTCTGGGCGCCAGTCGCCAGAGAAAACGGACGAAACCGTCGATTTGAAAGCCGACTTGGTGATCAAAGCGCTGGGCTTTGATCCTGAAGATTTGCCCGTCTTGTTTGATGAGCCAGCCTTGCGGGTCAATCGCTGGGGCGCGGTGCAAGTCGACTTCAAGACCATGGCCACGAGCCTTCCTGGCGTCTACGCCGCCGGCGATATTGTCCGCGGCGCGTCCTTGGTGGTTTGGGCGATTGTCGATGGCCGCGAGGCCGCAGAGCAAATGCATAAAGCCATGCGCGCCAGCGCCAAACAGCGCAAAGTCGCGGCGGAGTAAGCAATGCATATCAGCTTTACGCCCGAGGCACCGGCGATGCCGGAAATCAGCTTTGACGACTTCCTCGCCGTCGATATTCGCGTTGGAACGATTGTCGAAGCTGCCCCACTTGAGGGCGCGCGAAAGCCGTCAATCAAGATGCAGATTGATTTTGGTGAGGTGATCGGGCGCAAGAAAAGCTCGGCGCAAATCACCGAACATTACGCCGCAGAGGCGCTGATTGGGCGCCAAGTCATGGGCGTCGTCAATTTCCCGCCGCGCCAAATCGGAAAATTCATGTCGGAAGTTTTGACCCTGGGCTTTGCCGATGCGGGCGGTGCGATCCGCCTCTCTGGACCAGATGCGCCTATCCCGAATGGCACGAGGATGAGTTGAGATGAGCGGGATTTATAAAGGCCACTGTCTCTGCGGCGCCGTCCAATTAGAAGGCCGCGGCGCGCCAAAACTCGAAATTTGCCATTGTGACATGTGCCGTCGATGGCATGGCAGTCCTGCAATGGCGGCCGCGTTCGAACAGGGCGTCCACATTGTTGCCGGCAAAGAACATATCCACGCTTTCCAAAGCTCAGATTGGGCCGAGCGCGCCTTTTGCCACAAATGCGGGACGACGCTTTATTATCATCTCACCGGTTCGGACGTCATTCACAGCAGCCAAGCCGGCTTGTTTGATTTGCCAGACGGCCTGACCATTCACGAAGAAATCTTCGTCGACGAACAACCTGATTATTATCGCTTCGACACAGACGCGCCGCGGATCACCAGCGCTCAAATGTTCGAACGATTTGAAAAATACCAAGCGGAGCAGCAAAACAATGACTGATTTTGTTCGCAATTATACTGATAATCGCCAGCGTCTGATCGATGCGCATGCTTACAATCCTGAGGATGAGCACAGTGCTTGTGGCGTCGGCTTGGTCGCCGCGCTGGATGGCAAGCCGCGGCGTGAAATCGTCGAAATGGGCATTAAAGCGCTCAAAAACGTTTGGCACCGCGGCGCCGTTGACGCCGATGGCAAGACCGGTGATGGCGCCGGTATTCGGGTTGAAGTGCCGCAAGAATTCTTCCGCTATCAAGTCAGCCGTTGCGGCCATGAACCGACCGAGGATCCGATTTGCGTCGGACAGATTTTCCTGCCGCGCACCGATCTTGGACAGCAAGAGGCGGCGCGGGCGATTGTTGAAACCGAAATCCTACACTTTGGTTTTTATATCTATGGCTGGCGCCAGCCGCCGGTCGATGTTTCTATCATTGGTCAAAAAGCCCAAGATACGCGGCCCGAGATTGAACAAATCATGTTCCGCGACGATCGCGCTCGTGATCCTGAGGAATTAGAGCGCGCGCTCTATATTTGCCGGCGCCGGATTGAACGCCGGGCCCGCGAAGCCGGTATTCCAAGTTTTTACATCTGCTCGCTCAGCCACAAATCGCTGATCTATAAAGGCATGTTCCTGGCCGAGGATATCGACAATTTTTATCTCGATTTGAAAGACGACCGGTTTGAGTCAGCTGTGGCGATTTATCACCAGCGCTACTCGACCAATACATTCCCGCAATGGGCGCTGGCACAGCCGTTTCGGATGCTCGCGCACAATGGCGAAATCAACACGCTGCGCGGCAATCTCAATTGGATGAAAAGCCATGAGATCAAAATGGTCTCGGGCACATTTGGTGACTATGTCGATGATGTAAAGCCGGTGGCGCCGCAAGGTAGTTCAGATTCTGGCGCCCTTGATGCGGTGTTTGAAATCCTGTGCAAAGCAGGCCGGACGGCGCCAATGACGAAAGCGCTGCTCATTCCCGAAGCGTGGTCAAAGCGCGCCTCGATTATGCCGGAAAAGCACGCTGCGCTTTATGCCTATTGCAACTCAGTGATGGAGCCTTGGGACGGGCCGGCCGCGATTTGCGCTTATGATGGCCGCTGGGCCGTGGCGGGGCTGGACCGCAATGGTTTGCGGCCATTGCGTTACGCCCTGACCGGAGACGGTATTCTCGCAGTTGGATCTGAGACCGGCATGTGTCCGTTGTCGGGGCATGACGTGGTGCGCCGCGGCCATGTCCAGGCGGGCGGTATGATCGCGGCGGATCTGCAAAACGGCAAATTCTATGAGCATGAAGAAATTGTCGATGAGCTGTCGGAAGAGCATCCTTATGACAAATGGCTGAAAAATGTTCGCGATCTCGATCCTGAGCTCGGCCCCGGCCCTGAGCCACGCCTGTTTGAGACCGAAATCATGCTGCGCCGTCAAAAAGTCGCCGGTTTCACGCTTGAAACGCTCGAACTCATCCTCGCGCCAATGGCTGAGAATGGCAAAGAAGCGATTGGCTCTATGGGCGATGATAGCCCGGTGGCGGTATTGTCAGAGCAATTTAGACCGCTCTCACATTTCTTCCGTCAGAATTTCAGTCAGGTGACCAATCCACCGGTCGACCCGCTGCGCGAAGATCGTGTGATGAGTTTGAAGACGCGGTTCAAAAACCTCGGCAATGTGCTGACCACAGATGAAACCCAGCAAGACGTTTTCGTGCTGGAAAGCCCGGTTCTGTCCACCGGCATGTATGACCGCCTGACCACGATGCTGTCGGGCGGCGTGCAGGAGATTGATTGTTCCTTTGGCTTAGGCGATGCGACCGGCGATGGCCGGGCATTGAAACAAGCACTGGCGCGGATCCGCCAAGAAGCTGAAGACGCGGTGCGCGCGGGGCGCGAGCATATTGTGCTGACGGATGAGCATCAGGGCGATGACCGGGTCGCGATCCCGATGATCCTGGCCACTGGCGCGGTGCATTCGCATCTGGTTGGTCAAGGCCTCCGGAGCTTCTGTTCGATCACAGTGCGCTGCGCAGAATGTATCGATACGCATTACTTTGCCGTGCTGATTGGCGTCGGCGCGACCTGCGTCAACGCCTATTTGGCCCAAGATGCGATTGCTGATCGTCATGCGCGCGGCTTGCTCGGCGATATCAGCATTGGTGAAGCGGTGCTGAATTTCAAAAAAGCAATTGAAGCCGGCCTGTTGAAGATCATGTCGAAGATGGGGATTTCTGTGATTTCCTCTTATCGCGGCGGCTATAATTTTGAGGCGCTTGGGCTCTCGCGCGCCCTGGTTGCTGATTACTTCCCAGGGCTGGCCAGCCGTATTTCAGGCCTCGGCCTGGCCGGGATTGAAGAGAATGCCGTGACGCGGCACGAAGAAGCGTTTGATGAGGACGTGATTGCTCTGCCGGTGGGCGGCTTCTATCGCCTGCGCGCGCGCTCAGAGCCGCACGCGCTAGATGGCAATCTGATCCATATGCTGCAAGCGGCCTGTGATCGCGATGATTTTGCGCTGTTTGAGAAATATGTCAGCGCCGTGGATAAGCGCGAGCAACCGATCCAGTTGCGCGACTTGCTCGACTTTAAGCCAGCCGGCCCCGTTGAGCCGCTGGAGCGTGTGCAGTCAGTCAACGAGATCCGCAAACGCTTTGTCACGCCGGGCATGTCGCTTGGCGCGCTCAGCCCAGAGGCGCATGGCACGCTGAATGTTGCAATGAACCGCATCGGCGCCAAGTCTGTGTCTGGCGAAGGCGGCGAAGTGCGTGATCGCTATCGCCCGCTGCCCAATGGCGACAATATGAACTCAGCGGTGAAGCAAGTTGCGTCTGGCCGATTTGGGGTCACCGCCGAATATTTGAACCAATGCCGCGAGGTCGAAATTAAAGTCGCGCAAGGCGCCAAGCCAGGCGAGGGCGGTCAACTGCCAGGCTTTAAAGTTACTGAATTTATTGCGAAAAACCGCCATTCCACGCCAGGTGTGACGCTCATCAGTCCGCCGCCGCACCACGATATTTACTCGATCGAGGATTTGGCGCAGCTGATCTATGACTTGAAGCAAATCAATCCAGATTGCCGGGTCTGTGTGAAGCTGGTCGCGCAATCAGGGGTCGGCACAGTCGCCGCTGGGGTGGCGAAAGCGAAAGCCGACGTGATCCTGATCGCCGGCGGGGTTGGCGGCACCGGTGCGTCGCCGCAAACCAGTATCAAATATGCTGGCCTGCCTTGGGAAATGGGGCTGGCAGAAGCGCATCAAGTGCTCAGCCTCAACAATCTTCGCGACAAAGTCACCTTGCGCACCGATGGCGGACTGCGCACCGGCCGCGATATTGTCATCGCGGCTATGCTGGGCGCGGAAGAATATGGCATCGGCACGGCCAGTCTGGTCGCCATGGGCTGTATCATGGTGCGGCAATGCCACTCAAACACCTGTCCGGTTGGGGTCTGTACCCAAGACGAGTCGCTGCGTGCGAAATTCACCGGGACCGCCGATAAAGTCATCAATCTGATGAGCTTTGTCGCGGAAGATGTGCGCCGGATTCTTGCCTCGCTCGGGCTCAATTCTCTGGATGAAGCGATTGGTCGAACTGACTTGCTGGCGCAGGTGTCTCGCGGCGCCCCGCATCTCGACGATCTCGATCTCAACCCGCTTCTGGTGCAAGTTGATACCGCCGCCGCAGTGGAATACAAACCAAAGCGCCGCGAAGAAGTGCCTGACACGTTAGACGCGCAAATCCTGCGTGATGGCGAACCCTTCTTCGCCCGCGGTGAAAAAATGCAACTCACTTATGAAGTGCAGAACGTTCTGCGCTCGATTGGCGCGCGCTCGAGCTCGGCCATCGTGCGCAAATTTGGCGAAAAAGCCCTGCCGGAAGGCCGTCTCCACATTCGCTTGACCGGCAGTGCTGGACAGTCGCTCGGCGCGTTTAGCGTGCAAGGTCTGTTGCTCGATGTGATTGGCGACGCCAATGACTATGTCGGCAAAGGTTTATCTGGCGCGACCATTCAATTGCGGCCGCCGGCAAATGCCTCTTATCAGGGCGGCGACAATACAATTATTGGCAATACCTGCCTTTATGGCGCAACCAGCGGCAAGCTTTATGCGGCGGGCCAGGCCGGCGTCCGGTTCGCTGTGCGCAATTCAGGCGCTGAAGCGGTGGTCGAAGGCTGCGGCGCTAATGGCTGCGAGTATATGACAGGTGGCCGGGTCGCCATCCTCGGCTCAATCGGTGACAATTTTGGCGCCGGGATGACTGGCGGCGTCGCCTATATTTGGGATCCGGAAACGCGATTCTCGCATGTTGCCAATCCCGATGCGATTGACTGGTACCCCCTCGCTGAGATGGATCAAAAGCATATTGATGTGTTCGAAATGATGCTGGAGATCCACCGTGAACGCACTGGATCTGTGCGTGCCACTGAATTGCTCGAAGACTGGGATCAGACGCTCAACCAAACGCTGATGGTCGTGCCGAAAGAAATTGCTGACCGCTTGCTCGGCAACGACAAACTGGAAAAGACCGGCTAGGCGGCAGCTTAAGGGCTTGCACTTCGGGTCGGACTTCCCCACTTTGGCGTTCGAGAGAGTGTAATAAGTAGGTATCCCGCTTCATGAGCAAACGCGATTACTATGACGTGCTTGGCGTCGACCGCGGCGTCGACGATAAAGCCCTGAAGAGCGCCTACCGCAAGCTCGCTATGAAATATCACCCGGACCAGAATCAAGATGATGCTGAAGCCGAGGCCATGTTCAAAGAAGTCGGCGAAGCCTATGCGGTTTTGTCCGACCCGGAAAAGAAAGCTGCTTATGACCGGTTCGGTCATGCGGCTTTTGAAAATGGCATGGGCGGCGGCGCAGGCGGCGGCAATCCGTTTGGCGGCGGCGACCCGAATGATATTTTCCAAGATATTTTCAGCCAAGTGTTTGGCGGCGGCGGTGGCCGACGTCGGGGCGGACCGCAACGCGGCGCCGACTTGCGCTATGATATGGATATCACGCTGGAAGAAGCGTTTAGCGGCAAAGATGCGACGATCAATGTCCCGTCAGCCGTTGACTGTCAGGCCTGTGATGGTTCCGGCGCTGAACCTGGCACCCATCCCGAAACCTGCCCGACCTGTAATGGCGCGGGCCGCGTCCGTGCTCAGCAAGGCTTTTTCACTATGGAGCGGACCTGTGGGCGCTGTCATGGCAAAGGCCAGATCATTGCCAATCCGTGTAAGGTTTGCCGCGGCGTCGGCCAGGTTCAAGAAGACCGCAACCTGTCTGTGAAGATCCCGGCCGGTGTCGAAACTGGCATGCGCATTCGCTTATCTGGAGAAGGGGAGCCGGGCGCCCAAGGCGGACCGAAAGGCGATCTCTACATTTTCGTCAATGTCGACGAGCATGATCTATTCGAGCGCGATGGCCCGAACCTCTATTGCCGCACGCCAGTCTCGATGGTGACGGCATCGCTCGGCGGCGAGGTGGAAATCCCAACCATTGATGGCGGCCGCGCCCGCGTGACCATTCCAGAAGGCGCACAAACCGGCCGGAAATTACGTCTGCGCGGCAAAGGCATGCCGAGCATTCGCGGCAATCATCAAACCGGTGATCTCTACATTGAAATGTTCGTTGAAACGCCGCGCAATCTGACCGCCCGCCAGAAAGAAATCCTGCGCGAGTTCTGCGAATGCTCCGGCAAAGACTGCAACCCGGAATCTGAAGGCTTTATGGGCCGCGTGAAGAAATTCTGGGGCGACATTAGCGGCGAAGACGAAGCTACAAAACACTAAACTTAGCCTTTAGTTGAAGCTAAGCGCCCTCTGGTCTAGGACCCTCTCAGATTTACGGGAGGTATAGACATGAGCGACCAAGAGCTCGGCTTTGACACAAAACAGATTCACGCCGGCGCAGAGGCCGATCCGGCAACCGGCGCGCGGCAAGTGCCAATCTATCAGACGACGGCCTATGTGTTCCGCGATGCCGATCACGCGGCGGCTTTGTTTAACCTTCAAGAAGTGGGTAATATTTACTCGCGCCTGACCAATCCCACCGTTGCCGCGCTGGCCGACCGAGTGACCCAGCTTGAAGGCGGCGCTGGCGGGGTCTGTTGTTCGTCTGGACATGCGGCGCAGCTCATGGCGCTTTTCCCCTTGATGGAGCCGGGCCGCAATGTCGTCGTGTCGACGCGCCTCTATGGCGGCTCCGTCACCCAGTTCACGCACACGATTAAGCGCTTTGGCTGGGCCGCAACCTTTGTCGATTTCGACGATTTGGACGCGGTCAGAGCGGCGATTGATGAAAACACGCGCGCGGTCTTCTGTGAGACGATTGCCAATCCGGGCGGCTATGTCACTGACCTTGAAGCGATCGCAACGATTGCTGAGGCGGCGCAAGTGCCACTGATCGTCGATAATACAACGGCGACGCCTTATCTCTGTAACCCGATCCAATATGGCGCGACTTTGGTCACTCATTCTTTGACCAAATACCTGACCGGCAATGGCACGGTCACGGGCGGCGCAATTGTGGATTCCGGGGCCTTTGATTGGACGGCGTCGGGTAAATTCCCGTCTCTAACCGAGCCAGAGCCAGCCTATCACGGCCTCAAATTCCACGAGACCTTTGGCCCGGCCGCCTTCACCTTCCACTCGATTGCAATTGGTCTGCGCGATCTCGGCATGACTATGAATCCACAAGGCGCGCATTACACACTGATGGGTATTGAGAGCCTGTCGCTGCGTATGGACAAGCATGTTGCCAATGCTGAGAAAATCTCAGCCTGGCTCGAAGGTCATGAGGCGGTGTCGAGCGTCACTTATGCCGGGCTCGACAGCTCGCCCTATAAAGCCCGCGCCAAGCGGCTTTGCCCGAAAGGCGCCGGGGCTTTGTTCACGGTGCAGCTTAAAGGCGGCTATGATTCCTGCGTAAAGTTTGTGAACGGGCTCAAACTGTTCAGCCATGTTGCTAATTTGGGCGATGCGCGGTCGCTGGTCATCCACCCAGCCTCAACCACGCACCGGCAGCTGACAGACACGCAAAAAGTCGCCGCCGGCGCGGCGCCAAATTCAGTGCGACTGTCCATTGGTATTGAGCATGCTGAGGACTTGATGGCAGATCTGGATCAGGCGCTGAAGGCGGCGAGCTAAAGTCGCCCCTATCGCCGCTCGGCAATTTTGTTCGCGGCGCGGGTTATGATCACCTCAATCAGGCCCGCATCGTCGAGCGATTTCATATCAATGGGCGTTGCCAGATTGTTATTCTTAGCGATTTTCTTCAGCTCGGCCGCTGAAAAGGACCGAAGCGTCTCGCGCGCGCCATCTTGGCCGTCTCGATCGACGAGTTCGAGCGCGTTGAGAACATCGGCAGCCTTAGATCCGCGCAGCTCTACCCTCACGCCGAGCGCGCGAACGACGCGGTGCGCGAGCTCTGGATCAGACCGAAACTCGCGGCGAAGTGTTTCCAGAAAATCGTCGAGGGCGTCTTCGGGTGTTTTCATAATGTCTGTCCTGTGCGGTGTGATGAGGGGGAGGCAACTTATGCGGCGGTGACAAAAGTCGAGATCACTTTCTTCAGGCCGGCTTTTTCGAACGCGACTTTTAGCTTGGTGCCATTGGCGTCCATGACTTTGCCATAGCCAAATTTCTCATGGAACACACGCTGGCCGAGCTTGAAGCCAGAGGCGCCGCTTTCGGACGCCATTAAGGTCGCTTTGCCTTCGAGCACGGGGCTATCTTCATATTTGCCGGCATTCTCTTTTAAGCGCCGCCAGCCGGGGGAGGTGTAGTTTGAGCGCTCGCCTAAATCCTCGACGGTGCCGGTAAAGCCATCCTCGCCGCCGGGCAGCGTCGAATACCCCGTCTCGGCTTCCGCCTCGACATGTTCGTGCGGTAACTCGTCGACGAACCGGCTCGGCAAGACGCTTTGCCAGCGGCCGAAGATTTGGCGATTGGCGACGAATGAGATCCGGCACACTTCGCGGGCGCGGGTGATGCCGACATAAGCGAGGCGTCTCTCTTCCTCGAGGCCTTTGGCACCGCTCTCATCCAGCGAGCGGCGAGATGGAAACACTTCCTCTTCCCAACCTGGCAAAAAGACCAGTGGCCATTCTAAGCCTTTGGCGCCGTGCAGGGTGAGGATTTGCACTTCGTCGCCATTCGACTTGCCGCCTGTGTCCATCACCAGTTCGACATGTTCAAGGAACCCGGTCAGATTCTCAAACTCGCCCATCGCATTGATCAGCTCTTTGAGGTTGTCGAGCCGTGTCTGCGCCTGCGGACTGCGGTCTTTTTGCAGCATGTCCGTATAGCCCGACTCGTCGAGAATAATTTGCGCCAGATCGGTATGGCTGATGCCGCTATTGTGGCGGTCGCGCCAGAGATTGATCTGGTCGATAAAGTTTGTGAGACCGCGTTTGCCGGGGCCCTTAATCTCATCAGTCTGCAGCACCATTGGTGTCAGCGTGAACAGGCTGCGGCCATCATCGCGGGCATAACGTTGCAGCTTTTGCACAGTTGTATTGCCAACCCCGCGCTTGGGTTGATTGACGACGCGCTCAAAGGCGAGGTCATCATCGGTCGAGCGGATGAGGCGCAAATAGGCCATCGCGTCCCGGATCTCAGCCCGTTCAAAGAAGCGCGGCCCGCCAATGACGCGGTAAGGAATGCCGAGAATGATCAGGCGTTCCTCAAACAGGCGCATTTGCCACGACGCGCGGACCAGAATGGCGCAATCTTCATAGCGGTTCTTACCGCCCTTTGCGGCCCAGGCTTCGATCTCGTCGCAGATCATCCGGGCTTCTGCTTCGCCGTCCCACAAGCCGCGGACCTGCACTTTTTTGGCATCAGGGTCGCCGGCCCAATCGCCGCCCACAAACAGCGTTTTGCCAAGCCGCCCTTTATTGTTCGAGATCACCGCCGACGCCGCAGCAAGGATCGGTTCTGTGGAGCGATAATTGCGTTCAAGGCGGACGGTTTTGGCGCCAGGAAAATCTTTTTCAAAGCGCAAGATATTGTCGACTTCGGCGCCGCGCCAGCCATAGATGGACTGATCATCATCACCGACACAGCAAATATTGGAACTGCCTTGCGCCAGGAGACGTAGCCACAAATATTGGGCGACATTGGTATCCTGATATTCGTCGACCAGAATGTATTTGAACTTGCGATGGAAATCCGCGAGCAGATCCGGATTGTCTTGGAACAGAGTGATATTGTGGATCAACAGATCGCCAAAATCGCAGGCGTTTAAGACCTTCAAGCGCGCCTGATAGGTCTCATAGCATTGAATACCTTTGCCATCGGCGAATTGATAGGCCTCATCGCCTGGCACTTTGTGCGGCAGCAGCGCTCGGTTCTTCCAGCCATCAATCAGGCCGGCCAAATAGCGCGGCGTCCACCGTTTCGGGTCAATATTCTCGGCTTCGATAATTTGTTTGCAGAGGCGGATCTGATCATCCGTGTCGATAATCGTGAAGGAGGATTTGAGGCCAACCAATTCGGCATGGCGCCGCAGGATTTGCGCGGAGATGGAGTGGAACGTGCCGAGCCAGCGCAGGCCCTCGCCGGCTTCTCCGGTCAGTTTCAAGGCGCGCTCGCGCATTTCGCGCGCGGCTTTATTGGTGAAGGTCACGGTCAAAGTTTGGCTCGGATAAGCCAGGCCTGAGCCAATAATATGCGCCAGCCGTGTCGTCAGCACGCGGGTTTTGCCGGTTCCCGCCCCGGCCAGAACCAGCAGCGGCCCTTCCGTGGTCAGCACCGCATCTGTCTGTTCCGGGTTCAGCCCATTCAGATAATCGGCGTCCATCTTGGCCACAGGCGCTTTCGCGGCGGCCATTTCAGAGATGCTCAGTGTGCGATTCGGTCCCGTCATAAGAGGAATATAGACATGTTCCGCGCTGCCCGCGACTCCTTCTCCTCTTCGCCACTGAGGTTTTGGCCCTATGTAAGTAGAAACCGGACCTTGGAGCGGTAATGAGCGACGCAGAAAATTTCGAAAAAGACCCTGAACGCAATCGCCTTTCGGCGCGTTTGGGACGGACAATGAAAGTCGGCACCAATCTCTCTGGCGCCGGCCTGACCTTTGCCGCCAATGCGATGTTTGGCGGCGAAAAAGGCGATGAGCGTATCGCCAAAGCCTTGGCCGCCGCGCTCGGCAAATCGAAAGGGCCGTTGATGAAAGTCGCGCAAATGGTTTCGACCGTGCCGGACTTTCTGCCCGAAGAATATTCTGAAGAGCTGAGCAAGCTGCAAGCCCAAGCGCCGGCCATGGGGTGGCCTTTTGTGAAGCGGCGCATGCGGGCTGAACTGGGCCCAGATTGGCGGAGCAAATTCGCTGAATTTGGCAAAGAAGCCGCGCACGCGGCAAGCCTTGGCCAAGTCCACCGCGCGACCTTGCATGATGGCCGGGAAGTCGCTTGTAAGCTGCAATATCCGGATATGAGCTCCGCCGTCGAAAGCGATGTCGGCCAGCTGAAAATGATGCTTGGCATGTTTAAACGCCTGGATGGCTCTGTGGACCCGTCAGAAGTGATTGAAGAGATCACTGACCGATTGCGCGAAGAGCTCGATTATGCCCGCGAGGCCAAGCATTTGGCGCTCTATCAATATCTGCTCAAAGACGCTGACTATGTCACTGTGCCGGACCTGGTGCCGGAGCTGTGCACGGATCGATTGCTGACCATGTCTTGGGTCACCGGCGATCGCCTCAATGATTATGAAGCCGCCCCGCAAGCCGTTCGCAACACTATTGCGCAGCATTTGTTTTGGACGTGGTGGAAACCGTTTACCGGCGCTGCGGTGATCCATGGCGATCCGCATTTGGGCAATTACCAAGTCACGCAATCCGGCGAGGCGCTTAACCTGTTAGACTTTGGCTGTATCCGGATTTTCCCGCCAAGCTTTGTCGCCGGCGTCGTCGATCTTTATCGCGGTCTGCTCGCCGACGATTTTGATGCCGTCTATGCGGCGTTTGAGAAATGGGGCTTTAAAGGCTTGAACACTGAATTGGTGGAAGTCTTAAGCATCTGGGCCCGGTTCATTTATGGCCCGCTGATCGATGACCGCGTGCGCAGCGTCGCGGACGGGATCAAACCAGGCGATTATGGCCGCAAAGAAGCCTTCGCGGTGCGCCGATTGCTGAAGGAAAAAGGGCCAGTGACAGTGCCAGCGGAATTTGTCTTCATGGACCGCGCCGCGATTGGCCTTGGGGCAGCCTATTTACGGCTTGGGGCGGAGCTCAATTATCACCGCTTGTTTGAAGAAAGCCTGGAGGGCTTTAGCGAAGAAGCGCTGGGCACGGCACAAGCCGACGCGCTGAGTGCGGTGGGGCTTTAGGTCAGCAGTATGCTAGGCCTTTCCAAATACAACCAAATGTGCCACATGCGCGACTTGTTGCGAGCAACGTACAAACCTAGCCCTTCTGGACGACATCCCGGACGCGGCTGAACCTGCACTGCCCTCCCTCAAAACACTGGCCAAAAGGCCACGAATTCAACCCGCCGCAAGGCGAAAATAGAGAGTATATCGATGTCGATCACAGCTGAGCGTAAAGCCGAACTGATCAAGAAATTTGCCCGCACCGAAGGTGACACAGGCAGCCCTGAAGTCCAAGTCGCGATCCTGACCGAACGGATCAACAATCTGACGGACCATTTCAAGGACAATAAAAAAGACAACCACTCCCGCCGCGGACTTTTGGCGATGGTCGCCACCCGCCGCAAACTCCTCGACTATGTGAAGAGGAAAAGTAACGAGCGTTACCAAACGCTCATCGGAGAGCTCGGCATTCGCCGCTAGGCTCTCAAAACAGCCCGCCTTGGCATTCGGCCGCGGCGGGCTTTTCGTATGTATGAAAGAAAGCAAATCTTATGTTTGATAAGCAATCTGTCTCGCTGGAATGGGCCGGCCGGACACTTAAAATCGAGACGGGCCAAGTGGCACGTCAAGCTGATGGCGCGGTTATGGTCACATATGGTGACACAACCCTGCTGGCGACGGCCACCTTCGCGAAATCCGCGAAGCCGGGACAAGACTTCTTCCCACTAACCGTCAATTATATGGAAAAATACTACGCTTCAGGCCGCATTCCAGGCGGTTTCTTTAAGCGTGAGGGACGCCCGACTGAGAAAGAGACTCTGACGTCTCGCCTGATCGACCGTCCGATCCGTCCACTGTTCGTGGATGGCTTCAAAAATGAAGTCCAAGTGGTTCTGACCGCAGTCTCTTATGACTTGGAAAACGATCCAGACGTCCTCGGCATGATTGGCGCCTCTGCGGCGCTGGTTCTGTCTGGCGCCCCGTTCATGGGCCCGATCGGCGCAGCGCGCGTCGGCTATAAAGACGGCGCTTACATCATCAACCCAACCGTTGATGAGCTCGAAGAGTCTGAACTCGATCTGGTTGTTGCCGGCACCAATGACGCCGTGATGATGGTCGAATCAGAAGCTAAAGAGCTGTCTGAAGATGTTATGCTCGGCGCGGTTATGGCCGGACACGAGGCCATGCAGCCAGTGATCGACGCGATCATCAAACTGGCCGAAGCCTCTGCAAAAGAGCCGTTTGAGTTTGAAGCTGAAGATCTGTCTTCAGAGCTTGATGCGATCCAGAAACTGGTCGGCAAAGATCTCTCAAAAGCCTATCAGATCACGGAGAAGCTCGACCGTCAGGCGGCGGTTGGCGAAGCCCGCGAAAAAGCGGCGACCAAACTCGTCGCCACGGAAGAGAATGAAGACGGCATGGACGCCAATGTGTTCAAATCTGCCTTCAAAAAAGCCGAAGCTAAAGTCGTTCGCGGCGATATCATCAAGACCGGTAAGCGGATTGATGGCCGGTCGCTCGATCAAGTTCGCCCGATTGAAGCTGAGGCTGGCTTCTTACCGCGCACCCACGGCTCTGCTTTGTTCACCCGCGGTGAAACGCAAGCCATTTGTGTGGCCACGCTCGGCACCAGCGATGATGAGCAATTCATCGATGGCCTCGACGGCACGCGTAAAGAGAAATTCCTCTTGCACTATAACTTCCCGCCTTACTCTGTCGGTGAGACCGGACGCATGGGCGGCACCAGCCGTCGTGAGACCGGTCACGGGAAACTGGCATGGCGCGCCCTTCGTGCGGTTCTGCCAGAGCATGATGAGTTCCCTTACACAATCCGCATGGTCTCTGAGATCACTGAATCGAACGGCTCGTCTTCTATGGCGACGGTCTGTGGTTGTTCATTGGCGATGATGGATGCGGGTGTGCCGCTGAAGCGCCCTGTCTCAGGGATCGCGATGGGCCTGATCAAAGATGATGAAGGCATTGCGGTTCTGTCAGATATCCTCGGTGACGAAGATCACTTGGGCGACATGGACTTCAAAGTCGCCGGCACTGAGAAGGGCCTGACCAGCTTGCAAATGGACATTAAGATTGCAGGCATCACCAAAGAGATCATGGAAACCGCGCTCGAGCAGGCCAAAGGCGGCCGCGCTCACATTCTCGGCGAAATGGCCAAAGGTCTGGATACAGTCCGCACTGAGCTCGCCGACAATGCGCCGCAAATGGAAATCATCAAAGTTCCAGAAGACAAGATCCGTGAAGTCATCGGCTCTGGCGGCAAAGTCATTCGCGGCATTGTCGACGAGTCTGGCGCCAAAGTGAACATTGATGATGACGGCACTGTCCAAGTCTCCGCCACCGATCGCGAAAGCATCGACAAGGCCCTGAAAATGATCAAAGAGATCGTCGCAGAGCCAGAAGTTGGTGAGATCTATGAAGGCAAAGTCGTTTCGATCAAAGACTTCGGCGCGTTCGTGAACTTCTTCGGACCGAAAGATGGTCTGGTGCATGTGTCACAAATGGCCAATGAGCGCATCGGTCACCCGAAAGATGTCGTCTCTGAAGGTCAGCAAGTCTATGTCAAACTCATGGGCTTTGATGATCGCGGTAAGGTCCGTCTGTCGATGAAAAACATTGACCAAGAGACCGGAACGGAAGTCGCGACAGAGGCGGAAGACTAGCCGTTTTCCCGCTTAAAGCGAAAAATTACAGTAAAGCCGCTCCTGCTGGGAGCGGCTTTTTTATTGCGATTTCGTCCGGATTAGGATAATACTTACTCCGAAATCGGATGAAAAGCGATTGACACATAATTGTCATATAGCGTACATGGTCGTTATGTTACAGAAATATGACAAACTTAAATCCTCCTTGCTGCTGGCGATAGCGGCTGCAGGGGGAGCAGCGATTTCGGGAACCGCCACAGCGGCAGAGATCAACTGCACGATGGACAATGGCTACGCCAAAGAGCTTGCCTCTTATGTCGCCGAAGTCTCGGCTTGTATTGAAACCGCGGAAAATTTTGACGAAACCCTTGCGGCCGGCTTGCTCGCAGAATTGAATGCCGAGCGGACCGCAAACGGTCTTGCACCGCTGCAGCGCCGGGCCTCGCTCGACACCGCTGCGAAGGCGCATGCTTTAGACATGTCGGTGCGGATTTTCGCCGATCATGTCGATCCCGAGGGGCGCGATCACCTCTATCGCATTCGCGCTTTTGACCGCACCATGTTGGTTGGCGCATCTGGCTCAAACGTCACGGTCGGCCGCGCCGCCGATGACGCCAAAACAGTTCATGCGAAGATTAAAATGGATGCGTCGAGCACTGCCAATATGGGCCGCGAGAGCTTCACGGATGTCGGCATTGGCGTCGTCGAAGAAGCGGGGCAATTTTACATTGTCCAAGTGTTCGCGGCTGCCGAGGGCGACTTCCAAGATGCGATCCCAGTTGCGGCGCGCGGTACAACGCCGCTAAACGCCAAACTGTCCGACCGGGATCGCCAAGTTGTGGCTTGGGGTCTGGTCGATTCTCAGTCTGGCGAAATGCTCGCCCGCAGCACCATGCCACGCGTGCGCTTTAACAGTGTCCAAGGTACGGAAGCGGCGGCGCTCGATGTGCTCGTCTCCGTGCGCAATGACACATTCGTGCTCAAAGGTCCCCTTGTGAGCGGCAGCAGATAGGTTTGCCGGCCACACTATGAGAAAAGGCGCCAGACTTAAGCTTGGCGCCTTTTTCTTTGGTCCGAAGCGTTAAGGGCCTAGGTGCCCCATTCCATGCCCATTGTCTTCTTCATCCAATCGGCGAATGTGGCGGGCTTTTGCAGCGCCTGTGGATCAAGTGAGCCAAACGAAACAATCGGCCCGTCTTTGGCCTCAAGGCGTACACCGCTCAGGCGCTGCGAGCCGCTCCAATTGCCATAATCCGTCGACGGGTCGAGCAGCAACATGACTTGCGTACCATCTTTGCCATTCGCGTCGGCGCCGAAGACCAGGCCATAGACTTTCTCGCGCCCGGTAAAGCCAGCCGAATGGGCTTGCCGCTTACCGTCCAATAAGACCTCATCCCAAAGCAAGTTGCGACGCCATTGTAGAACATGCATTTCTTCGCCATCGACGATTTTAATATCGACTTGGTGGAGGCTAAGGCGGACAATTTCGGCGTGCATGGGAGAGATCCTTCTTATTGATAAACAATATGATGCGCTTGCGCCAAAGTCAAATAAAAAAGCCCAGCGCGTTTGCGCTGGGCCTTTTCGTGTCTATTTTTCAGCGTGTTATTCGCTGATCGCGGTGATGGTTGCGGTGCCCGCGCCGCCGGTTGAAAGCGTATAGCCAGCGCTCTCGCCCACCGCTTGGGCCACGCCTTCAAACGTCGCGCAAACTTCACCTTGTTGCGGAATATCGGCGCACAGCACGCCGGCTTCTTGGTCAAAGGTGTAAGGGGCGGTGATATCGCCGGCTGTCGCCATATCGGTGGCGTCGTCAAACGTCCACTCTTGTGTGGTGCCGTCATCATTCGCAAACGACACAGTCACTTTTGCGGCAAAGGCTGGGGCAGCGATAATTCCGGCTGCAACTATAGCGGTAAGAAACTTTTTCATGAGGCCATCCTCCCAATGGTTGTAAGGGCGACGCCGAGCTACGGCGCGCTTGAACAGGGTTAACAAAAGATGACCGAGCGCGCAATTCGAGGTTTATGACCGTTCTGAAACAGATAGGACATGTCCGTCTGGATCCTTGAACCAAAGGATGCGCGCGCCGCCATCAGGGCTGTCCCAAATGCCGCTTGCGTCTTGGCCCATGCCGTCAAAGATTACAGGGTCTACGCCGTTGGCGGAAAGCTCGGCATGGGCGACTTGAATGTCATCGACTTGCCAATCGAGAACAGTGAAGGGCGGCGGTGTATGGTCTGGCACTTTTGAGAGGCGGAGCTCTAACCCTGCGAGCTGATAGACGAGCGCAAAGGCATCATCGGCACTGAGTTGGAGGCCAAGTTTTTGCTCATAGAAAACGCGTGATGCATCGGCATCACGCGTCCCTAGAAACACTGTTGGTTTCGCTGTTTTTAAATCCATGTCGACCTCCGCACATCGCTCCAATTGAAGGAAACAGATGCGCTTAGGTCAATAGATCATTGGGGCTTATTGGCCGGCAAAGCGCAAGAAGCGATTGCGCAAGTCTTGGTCCGTTTTGAACGCGCCGGTGAACTGCGTTGTGATCGTCGCCACATTCTTGTGGTGAACACCGCGTGTTGTCATGCACTGGTGTTTGGCATCGATGAGAATGGCCACGCCAGCCGGCTGAAGCGCTTCTGTGATACAGTCGGCAATTTGCGCTGTCATCGTTTCTTGGGTCTGTAGGCGCTTGCCAAAAATCTCAACCACGCGGGCGATTTTAGAGATGCCTACGACTTGGTGGGTCGGCATGTAAGCGACATGCGCTTTGCCGAGGATCGGCACCATATGGTGCTCACAATGGCTTTCCACGTCGATGTCTTTGAGCATGACGATATCGTCATAGCCTTGGACATCTTCAAACGTCCGCGACAATTCTTTGACCGGGTCCATTTCGTAGCCGGCGAAAAATTCTTGGTAGGCTTTTGCGACGCGCTTGGGCGTATCGATCAGGCCTTCACGGCTCGGATCGTCTCCGGCCCACGCGAGCAGCGTGCGCACAGCATCCATAGCCTCTTCCATGCTGGGGCGAACAATAGGGTCGCCAGCTTTTTGATCTTCAGGGGTGATGGCATCCATGGCCATGGCAATATTCCTTAGTCTGAGGGACGGAGGTCGAGCCAAACCTGGGGGCATCCATTCAAGGATCCTGACAGTTAAGGACTTAACGCCCGCCCGGAGTTCTACCCTCAGGGCGATGATGAGAACATAGTGGCGAATTCCACAAGTTACCAGACTCTCTTTACGGTAGGTGGCGCGCTCTGGATTTCACAATCTCTCGATTTTTGCACACTTTTTGCGTGTGACGTCGCGGGAACGCACACCGGACTCGCGGGTGACGCAGACGCGACACAGATGCGACTCGGGCGTGACACACTCGGACAGGCTAAGCGGCGATATCCAGCCTCAGCGTTCCGAAAATCTGGACCTATGAGGCCGGCGCAAAGGCGCGCGCGAAAACGGGCAGACAACACTCAGACTATTCGGCTGACACGGAAATAATACAAAGTATTAGAATCCTACAAACATAGAATAAAATCAATAGAAAGTCCAGTTGAAAATAAGCAACAAGTATTGACATATCTAATACATGCATGGTGAATTAACGGCCAAAGAACCATTCAATAATCACGTGGAAAATTATGGAAACACCTGGGTCTCAACCGCGATTGCTTGATGCCGCTGAAGCGGAACTCATTGCCAATGATGGGCATCTCGAGATTGATGCGGCGGCGCGCCGTGCTGGCATCGCGGTCAGTCTCGCTTACCACCATGTTGGCTCGAAAAGTGGTCTATTGGCGGCCGTGGTCGAGCGCTATATCGAGCCGCTCCGGGGGATTGCCACCGGCGATGCTATCCCATTGAACATGGATTGGCGTGCGCGTGAGAAAACCCGGCTGGCCGCGATTGTAGACTATGTCTTTGATCATCCTTTATCGCCACTTCTCGCCGGACGTTTGTCGAAATCCCCTGAAGTGTCTGACAGTTTTGGCGCTTGTATGGAGTCGCTCACGGATATCGGTGTGCGCAATATCCTTCAGGGCCAAGCGCAAGGTGTGGTCAAAGCAGACATCTCGCCGACTTTGGCGATTCCGGTCATTCTTGGCGGTATCCGAATTGCGGTTGAGCGGGCCGTGGTGAAAAAGCAACGCCCGGAACGCGAGCAATTGGTGGAGCAGATCTGGCAATTGGTTCGAGGGGCCCTCAACTTGGATCTGTCCGAGCACCAAGACGAGGTCAGCGACGAGTTGTTGGCGTTGAGTGAAGCCATCTCTCGCTCGTATACATCGCCGCCCCAAACGCCGCCGCAAGCGGCCAAACCTCGCTTGGTCTTAGTCGCTGATAGTGAGCCGGAATCGATCGAAATAGACGGCGATTTCGAAGCCTTAGTGCGCGATGGCTATGTCATATTGAAAAATATTATCGCGCCGCCGCTTTGCGCCGAGATCAAAGCTGAGGGTCAAGCCCTCTTGCAAGCCTCGGCGCGCAATGGCTTTGAAGCGGCGAGCACGCAGCGGGTCTTCAATGTCTTCTCAAAAACCCGAGTCACCGATGTTCTGGCCACGCACACGCGCATTCTCGGCCTGCTCGACGAGTTGTTTCGGCCGGGCTATCTATTGTCCCAGAGTCAAATTGTGAACATCTTGCCAGGCGCCGGATCACAGGATTTGACAACGCATGACGGATTTTACGGCTTGCCGCGTCCATGCCCACCGCTGAGCGCCGCGGCGATCTGGGCCATTGATGACTTTACCGCAGACAATGGCGCCTCTGTGATCATACCCGGCAGCCATGAATGGGATGATGAGCGTGCCGGCCAAATGCATGAAGCCATCCCAGTCATTATGCCAGCCGGATCGGTTATGGTCTGCTTGGGGACGACTTGGCAGGGCGATGGCCAAAACCACTCAAATCAAGGGCGTTGCGCGATCACACACCAATATTGCGAAGCCTATATGCGCCAACAAGAGAATTACTTTTTGGAATTGTCCAAGGACACTGTGCGCGACTTGTCGCCGAAGCTACAGGCCCTGATTGGCTATTCCGTCTACCCCCCCTTTATGGGCATGGTTGATGGCAAGCATCCGCTTCGCGCGTTGGAAGACTAGGCCGGGCTGGCAGAGCGAGATGACACCGCACGGGCGGGGGCGCGAACCGATCGGACGCGTTGCCGATCGGTTTGCTGCTCAGACTTAGCCGTTGTCACCGAGCGGAATCGGATCGTGACTGCCATGCCGAGCGGTTCAAACCCAGAAAAAAGTTCCAAAAGCAAGCGCGCGGGCTTTGCAGCCTAATCCAGTTTGCGACGGATCAGCGGGCTATCGAAAAGGAAAAAATAATGTAAGACATTGTATTTGAATAATAAAATTTAGTTTTAATGTCCGGGTTATGTATTTGGATGTTTCTTACCCTGGGTCCGCACCTTGTGCGCCTTGTCTGAGCGGCAATGCTTGATCTTTGAGCGCAATGTGTAACAGTGACTGCAGAGGGAGAGATCTGTTGCAATCAGACGAGAGCAAAAATGAGGAAACGTGGACCGACGAAATGGCGCAAGAGACGCTGGTCCAAGATTGGCTCACAGTATTGGAAGCGGCGCCGATTGAGACCGCTAACCTGCCCCCGAAACTGGCGGATGAACTCGCGCATGCGCATGCGGCGCTACGCCGCGCGTTGAACAAATAGATCATTCTGCAATCGAAATAGACATTGCATCATGCGCGCCTTAGGGTGCGGTGCCATGGCCAGAGTAGCGCACACGCATTCAGATAAAAAAGGCAATGGGTCTACACCAGATCCGCGCGCGTTTCGGTATGTTTCGCTTCAGGATTCTTCGGTCCAAGTCGAAGTCATGATGTATCGCGGGCAGCGAGATCCAACCCTATTGCCCTTGGTGATTATCAATTCAATCGACTTGGTCATGCCGCCTTCAATCGCATTTTGCGATCAAATGTGGGCGGCGGGCTATCAAGTGATATTCTTCCGACGTCCGGGCTTCGGCAAGACGCCAAGCCTGCCCGCGGCTTTGCTATGCCAGCGCGAAGTTAAAAAACGTGCCCCCGTGGCGGCGGAGGCGGCCTTGTTCCGTCTGTTGATTGATCGGCTCGAGCTTAAACGTGTGACGTTGTTAGGCTTGGGCACGGCGAACTCAATTTGTTTGCGCTTGGCGCAGCTCTGTCCTGAGGTCCGCTTTACGATTTACGCCAATCCGCTGTTTCACCCATCGATTTGGGACGTGATCCGGCCGGCTTGGCTCGGCCGGATGATCCGCCAAACGGCGATGTCGCGTAGCGGCCTCAAAATCGGCGTGCGCGGTTTGCGCGCCGTGGTCCGCCGCGATCCGCTCTGGTTCTACACCCAATTTGCTCAGAAGAGCGCCGGGGATCTGGCCTATATCGACGCCAATAAGGACGATTTCCTGCAAGCAGGTTTACACCTTCAGCACATGTCAGCCGACGTCTTCTATAGCGATTTGAAAACAGCTTTGATTGAAGATACGTGTTGGGACCCTGACGTCACTCAAGGGCAAGCCGCAGCGATTTTGTCAGGCGTCGAAACCATTCGAAGCTTCTCTGAGGCGATCACCGCAGAGGCCGAACGTTTAGGTTTGCCCATCATCTTTGCAGACTCCGGTGACCTATTTGTGCCGTACGCGTCGCCAGACGTGGTGTTGGAAATTCTTCAATCTGAGCCGGCCCGCAGGGCCGTGGCTGACGCGCCGGCCTAAAAAAAGCCGCCCAGATCAGGACGGCTTTTTCAGGTCTTGTTTTACGCGATCGGTCTATTCGTCGCCGCTATCGACCGTCGAGAACCCGCGAATGCGGAGCAGCGGTTCAATGGTTGGATCAGAGCCTCGGAAATTACGATAAAGCTCATCAGCCGGGCGCAGACCGCCGGCCTCGTAAACCCACTTTTTCAAGTTCGCAGCGAGTTCTGGGTCCCAGATGTCGCCGGTTTCTTTGAAGGCAGTGAAGCCGTCGGCATCAAGAATCTCTGACCACAGATAAGCATAATATCCAGCGCTATAGCCGCCGGCGAAAATGTGGCTGAAATATTGGCTGCGATAACGTGGCTCGATTTCTTCGATCAGGCCATATTTCGCCAAGGTCGCTTGTTCGAAAGCCCGTGCATCCGTGATCGCCAGGGCTTCTTCATGGCTCAGCATATGCCAGTTCAAATCGAGCAAAGAGGCGGCAATGAACTCGGTCGTCCGGAAACCTTGATTGTGATTAGACGCTTCACGCATCTTCTCAATCAGCTCCAGCGGCAGAGGTTCGCCGGTCTCGTAATGCAGCGCATATTCGGCCAGCATTTCAGGCTCACCGGCCCAATGCTCAAGGATTTGGGCTGGGAATTCGGTATAATCGCGCGGGCCATCAACGCCTGAGAAGCTCGAATACTTGATCTGCGTCAGCAAGCCATGCAGGCCGTGGCCGAACTCGTGGAAGAAGGTTTCAACCTCACTGAAATTCATCAAAGTCGGGCCGTCACCCGCCGGCGTGATTAAGTTCAGATTGTTGTTGATGATTGGACGAACTTCTTCAGCATCATCATAATTGGTTGAAGAGCGGTATGAGCTCATCCAAGCGCCGCCGCGTTTGCTGTCGCGGGCATACATGTCCATCAAGAACAAGCCGAGATGTTCGCCAGTCGCTTTGTCTTTGACATCATAAGCCGTGACCACGGGGTTCCAGCCTTCGACATCCACTTCTTCGAGCGTGATGTTGAACAGGCGTTCGGCCATGCTCCACGCCCCGGCGCGGACGGCCCCAAGCTCGAAATAAGGCTTCAAGACATTGCTGTCGAAGGCGTATTTGTCTTGGCGGACTTTCTCAGAATAATGCCACCAATCATGCCCGGCAAACGTGAACGCGTCACCGATCAGGGCCTGCATTTCGGCGCGTTCGGTCTTGGCTTGCGCCAGGCCGGGTTCCCATACGCGGACGAGGAAATTCTCGACCGTTTCAGGGGTCCGCGCCATGTTATATTCAAGCGTATAGGCGGCATGGTTGGGATAGCCGAGCAATTCCGCCCGCTCTGCCCGCAGCTGCGCCAGTTTAATCGCGACTGGGCCATTATCATACTCGCCGCTATTGGCGCGCAGGCGATAGCCATTGAACATTTGCTCCCGCAAGTCGCGATTCTCAGACTGCGTCATGAACGTCTCATAGACGGACCGATCGACCGTCAGGATCCATTTGTCGCCATCCTTGAGCGCCGCTTTGAAGCCGTCAGACAGACCGGCAAGATCGGCTTCATCAGTGACCTCGAGTTTGAACGCTTTGGTCGAGGCCAGCAGGTTTTGGCCAAATTGCGTGGTCAGAGACGACATCTCCTCATTGATTGCCGCAACTTTCTCTTTGACCTCTGGGCTTTGGGTCGCGCCAGCGCGCTCAAAGCCGCGATAAGTCAACTCAATCAAGCGCTGGTCTTGTTCGTCCAAGTCCAGTGTATCGGCGCTGTCTTTGACCGCTTTGACACGCGCAAACAGGGCCTCGTTGAAATTGATCGAGTTGCTGACTGCTGTGACTTTCGGCCAAATCTGAGTGGCGAGGTCCTGCAGCGTGTCATTGGTATCGGTCGCGGTGATGTTTGAGAAAGTCAACGCAACTTGCGACAGCGAGCCGCCGGTTTTGTCCAACGCGACAATGGTGTTCTCAAATGTCGGGGCGTCGGGATTGTTGGCAATCGCGTCAATCTCGGCCTCAAGCTCTGTGATCGCCACTTCAATCGCCGGCAGGTAATGCTCGTCTTTGATCTGCGAGAAAGGCGGCGCGCCATATGGCGTGTCCCAAGTCTGCAGCAGCGGGTTCTCTGCCAGGGCGGCTTCATCCGTTGCGACGGACGTATCAACCTCTGTCGCTGCGGCGTCGGTTTCTGTGGTCGTTTCCGATCCTGGCGTGCGGACAACGTCGCAACCAGCGAGGATCAGCGCGAGCGCCGCGGCGCCCCCAAACAGGTAAGATTTTGCGGTCATTAGGTCACCTTTGAGTGGAACATTGCGGTCTTAAACCACTTTATAGGCCAGTCGCCTAGGGCGAAGGTGTCACATTTGTAGCTGGTTCAGGCGCGCCACTGCGGCCTTAAACTGGTCCATGGTCTCATTCAGAATGTCGGCGACGGGGCGCACGCCTTTGATCCGGCCGGCAACTTGGCCAGTCAGGGCGATGCCAGCTTCCAGATCGCCGCCAAAATAGACTTGCTGTGTGCCGGCAAACTCGCCGAAAATATTCTCGACACCGTCTTGTTCAATTCGGCTTGTACGCTCGGTGCGCAGCGCCCGCAGAGCGGGGCCAGGGCCATCACGGTTGAGGAAGACTGTATCGGTGGCATCCGCGTCAACAATGGCTTGTTTCCAATTGTGATGCACTGGGCTTTCAGCGCTCGACAGGATACGTGTGCCCATCAGCACCCCTTCAGCGCCGAGCGAGAAGGCGGCCGCCATGCTGGCCCCGTCCATAATCCCGCCGGCCGCAACCACAGGCACATCGACCGCTTCGCAGACTTGCGGGATCAAAACCATGGAGGCGACATCTTTCGGGTTCTTAAAGCCGCCGCCCTCGCCGCCTTCGACAATCAGGCCGTCGACGCCGGCTTCGATCGCGCCAAGCGCCGCTTTTAAGCTCGGCACGACGTGAAACACAGTGAGGCCAGCGTCTTTCAGCTGGCTGGTATATTTCTTTGGATTCCCAGCCGAGGTGGTGACGAATTTGATGCCTTGATCAATGACGAATTGGACAATGTCAGGGTCGCGGACAAAGGCTTGCGCGACATTGACGCCGAAGGGCTTGTCGGTCAGGTCGCGCATTTTCAGGATCTCTTCGCGGACCGCGTCGAGCTCACCCGAGCTGGTTTCGATAATTCCCATACCGCCGGCATTTGAGAAGGCTGAGGACAGCGGTGCTCGCGCGATCCATCCCATCGCCGCTTGAATGATCGGCTTTTCGATTTCGAGCATGTCCGTGATGCGGGTTTTGAGCGCCATAATAAGTCCTCTGAAAATAACAGTTGGCGAGAGATAGCGCCGCTATCGCCGCGGAAGCGCAAGAGGGTCTAGCGGGTTTGGAAAAGCTGGCCGCGCTCGGTCACGAAAATGATGCTGAGTGAGCTCACCCCGAGAATGACAAAGCCCCACATGAAAGGCGCGATTGTGCCATCAAACTGACTGGCCACGAGATAGCCGATAAAGCTCGAAACAGTGGTCGAGGCAAAGCCATAGGCGGCGCTGGCCGTGCCCGCAATCTTGCCTTGCGGCTCCATTGCGAGGGCGGTGAAGTTCGCGCCCAACATGCCGAAACAGCCAAACGTCAAACAGAAGAGCGGATAAAAAATCCATAGCTTCTCGCCAATCGTGTTAAGCGTCAGCACATTGAGCAGCGCCAAAGCGATGAACAAGATCAAGACCGAATGGCTGATCCGGCGCATGCCATATTTTTCGACAATTTTCGCATTCGTATAATTGGCTATGGCGAGCGCGGCAGCGACTCCCGCAAACCAGAGCGCGAAGGTCTCGTGCTGCTCGAACACGTCGGTAAAGATTTGCTCCGAGGCGGCGACAAAGGCGAACAGCGCGCCAAAAATCACCCCGCTTGCACACATATAGCCGAGCGTGATCCGCGTCGTCAGGACTTGCCAATAGGCGCGCCCGGTTTGCTGCGGATTAAGAGGCTGTCGGTCTCGGTCCGGCAGTGTCTCGGGCAGCCGCATCTGAATCCAAATCAGATTGAGCATTGCCGCCACGCTGAGCAGGCCGAACGTCCATTGCCACGGCGCCACCAGCATCACGCCAGCGCCTATGGTTGGGGCTAAGATTGGCACGACCATGAATACAGTCATGACCAGCGACATGATCCGCGCCATCGCTCGGCCGGCCAATAAATCACGCACGATCGAGACGGCAATCACCCGGACGCCGCTGGCGAAAATGCCTTGGATAAATCGCGCGATCAGCAGCGTCATGAAAGAATTGGTCAGGATGCAGGCCAGGCCGGCAATCGCATACCCCACCAAGCAAAGGCTCAGTAAGCCTTTGCGGCCAAACCGGTCGGAGATCGGACCAAACACCAATTGCGGCGCGCCGAACCCGGCAATGTAAGCAAAGATCACCAATTGCTGATCATTGTCGTGCTGCAAATTGTAATGCTCGGAAATATTGCTCAAGGCCGGCAACATGATGTCGATGGCGAGGGCGTTGAGGGCCATCAAGGCCGCAACCATGATCACCAATTCCCACTGAGGAAGAGGCAATGACGGCGCTTCGGCATCCGTGTCTGTAGATATGCTGGCGTCTGCCACAGCTCTTACTCGCGCTTGATCAAGGCGCGGGTTGTGCGCCTGTCCCGATCAGACCGCAAGCTTTTTCTAAGCGCAAAAGACGATTTCTAAGACACTGTGTCAGACCGGTTCATAACGGGCGCGTCCGACGCTGGCACCAGGGGACATAGCGCCCAATGCATAGCGTCTAAG
This sequence comes from Pseudomonadota bacterium, assembly GCA_039822145.1. Lineage (GTDB taxonomy): Bacteria > Pseudomonadota > Alphaproteobacteria > Caulobacterales > Hyphomonadaceae > Henriciella. Next base: position 337,044 of record JBCBMU010000002.1, read on the forward strand.
TCAAAACTCGTGCGCAGCCGCAGACAGGCCTCCGGGCGAGCGGTGTAGCCATAATCGCTCGCCATCCGGTGCAGATCATCGGCGTCAGACGACTGGCCCCAGAACATGACGGCATAAACCGGCCCCTGATGAGCGGCCAGGCGCGCCGCAATTTGCGGCCGGTAATTTTTCAATCCTGGCTTGCTCCAAGCCTGGCTGTCGGCGTGTGTAAACCAGGCAGCGTCGCGCAAGGCGGGGGCATTAAAGGCGGTGGGATAATGCGCGGAGAACAAAATAGCGGCGCCCGCGATGTCGGCTTCGGCGGGCAGCTCCGTCCACACATAAGGCTCGTCCCAAGCGGTCCAGACGACGCGCCGCGATGGCGATTGGCTGGTGGTAAAAACAAGCGCCAAGCAGGCGGCAAGCGAGATCAGGACCAGGCGCGGCGATTGCGCCAAGCGCGGCACGGCCCAGAGAGTGATGAGCAGCGCCAGAAGCGGTCCGATAATCCATAATGCATTGGCATAGCGCATGATTGAGAAGAGTTCAGACCAGACCACAAAGCTTGCGAGAAAGCCCGCACTCAAGGCGGCGACAAGCCGGGTCCCTTTCGGCCAGACGGTGCCGCGCAAAGCCGTCCGCGCCATCCAGCCTAAGGCAAAGGCGATGGCCAAATAGCCGACGAGAAAGCGCAAATCCACCAGCGCGAATTCATAAATCAGGCTGGTGTCGAAGGAGAAGAAAAATGGCCGCGCAAACAGGTCGAAAATATTTACCGGCAAATAGCGCTCATCGCGAAACGCCTCGTCCGGACTTAACGGCGAAGACCCAAAGGCGACGCTGAGGTTCGGATAAACCGGATTGCCGAACATCTCCCACATGGTCCAGGCCCACCAGCCGCCAAGCAGAGCGATGCCGAGCACACCCGCACCGGCGCAAATGGCCGACGCTTTGAAGCGATCCGTCCAGCTGGGCGACAGGATCATAACCGCGATTGCATAACCCGGAACGTAAACAGAATTGGTCACTTTCATGCCGACAGCGGCGCCGAGGATGAGGCTGCCAAGGGCCAGATTTTTCCACGTCGGGCCCTGACCGCGCTCGCCGATTAGCAAAACCAGCGCGATGAGAAAGGCCAGGACCCCCCAATGATCATTGCCGACACTGGCATGCATCAATGTATTGCCGAGTGCGAGATAGCCCGTCGCGGCGACCAGCATCAGGACCAGCGGATCCAGTTTAATCTCTAAGCGTTCCAATACCCGCGCGCCGAGCGCGTATAGAACTGGCAGGATGAAGGCGTGGATCGGACTGAGCAGGGCCATAACAATCGGACCTGGGAATCGCTCAATCAGGCTCCAAACCAGCATGCTGTGCACGGGATTGACGAAGCTGTGAAAATCGGCTGGCGCGAGATCTTGATCAAGCCGGCCGTGCAAGGCTGACCAGCCATTCTGCAGGTGATAGTGCGCGATGTCATAGCCAGCATCTCGGGGCAGAAACGCTGAATAGAGCGCGAAAACGGCAACCCACACAGCCCAAACTTGCCAAGCAATCTGCAGACTGCCCGGGCGCACCCATTGAAATCTGAGAGCATGTGAATGCCCGCGCTGGAGCCCCAGCGAAGACATAGCTGGCAAACCGGCCATTTTGTCCCCTAAACGCAATACAGCCGATGACGCATTCGGCTATCGTCTTTATGTCACATTTTGATTTAGGAATGGTTAGTTCGGAGTGTCTGGGCGCTGCAGCGGGCAAATGAACCAGCGTTTGATTTCAGTGTCGAAACTCGTTTGCAGGCGCTGACAGAGCTCGGCGTCATGCTCTAATCCTAGGTCCGTCGCGGCGCCTGTTCAAGATTTCTTCCGATAACGATTGCGAGCGCAGTGATAAAAAGCAAGGCGCCCAGACTTTCCAATCGATATGGTAAGGGTCTAAGGGCTCGACGGAATGATGGGTCTGAGCGGAGCCGGGCCCGCGCGGAGCAAGGAATGGACGAGAAACAAAAGAAAACACTGCGCACCTTTGGCGGTAGAAGTGGACGCAGATTGTCACCCAGACAGCAGAGCTTGGTTGAAAATGTCTTACCCAAGATCGAAATTGAGCTACCCGGCACCCGTCTCCTCAACGGCAAAGATCTGATTCCATCGGCCCAAGAGCTTTGGCTCGAAATTGGCTTTGGCGGCGGTGAGCATGTCAGCGGCCAAGCCGCCGCGCATCCTAAAATTGGTATCCTGGCCAGCGAAGTGTTTTTCGAAGGCGTCGCCAAACTGCTTGGCCAAATCGAAGATGCAGGGCTCAGCAATATTCGGCTCTGGCCAAAGGATGGGCGCGATTTGGTCAATGGCTTGAGCGAGAACAGCATTGACCGCGCCTTCATTCTGTTCCCGGATCCATGGCCGAAAGCCCGGCACCAGAAACGGCGGATCATTCAGCCCGATTTCTTGACCGATTTGGCCCGGGTCATAAGGCCCGGCGGCCAGGTCAGATTTGCCACCGATGTGCGCTCTTATGCCGATGAAGCTCTAGAGCGTCTCCTGGCCCATCCTGCCTATAATTGGACGGCAAATTCGGTGCGGGATTGGCGCGACGCCCCAAGCGATCACATTCAAACGCGCTATCAAGCCAAGAATCTGGGCGATATCGCGCCGATTTATTATGATTTTGAAATAGGCTTGGACAAATAGGGGCGGTCCTTTTTATGCTCTTGTCTATGGTCCCTAAGGGAGGTTCATCAATGCCAGTCCTCATTCTGATCCTGGTCGCTTTTGGGCTGAGCTTTGGCGCCGCAGCGCAGTCAAGCCCGTCAAAGGCCCAGATTGAACAGGCGACGATGGCGTTTCTCGAGGCTCAAACGGAGGCGGCTCATGACACTTTGGCCAGCCTTTTGGCGGCTTATGACGGGCCACCAAGCGTCCAATCGGTGAACGCCCATTTGACCCTTTTGGCCTATGACGGGCCGGGCGAAAATGTCCAGCGTCTCCAGCAAACCGCAGGTGCGGCGACGCTACATTTAGAACCCGTGGCGGAGATTTTGCCAAAGCAATATCTCGCGGCACGGTTCCATGCCGCGATGGCTGAGTTTAATGCTGAAAAAGCTGAAAACGCGGCCTATGAAATGGCGCACATTCAGGGCCGATCCGGCGAAATCGACAATCGAGGGGTTTGGCCCGATTGGGCCAAAGCCCAGCACTATCAGGCCAAAGCCTGGGCCTTGGCGATGCTGGCGGAGCTCAAAGCCGATGCTGCCTCTGCGGTCTCCCAGGCGGCCTATGATGAGGTGTTGGCCGCCTATGCTCCGATCAAAGCCGCGCCAGCTGAATACGGCGCTTTGCCGAAATGCAAAGGTGAGATGCGCAACCGGGCCAGGCTGAACGCGCCAAAAATCTCTGGTAAACGCGGCCAATGGGGGGCGCTTATTTTAGAATATGATCTCGACCAAGACGGCCGCGTCATCAATGAAACCGTGCTCGCGGCGGTGCCGGCAGGGGCGTTTGAGCAGAACGGTTTGAAATGGCTGAAGCGCGGCCGCTTTCGGGCGGAAGACCGTGACGAAATTGGCGTCACCTGCCGCTTAAATCGCCGCGGGATCGTGCAAGACCTGGTTTTTCAGATCGATTAAGCCGGTTTTGCTTGACCGCGCGGCGTTAATGTGAGCCTGGTCCGCGCATCGAATACGGCCGGTCTGAATTGAGAAGACCCCGCCAGACCGGCGGATAATTAAAGTCCCTACCTCTCCGTAATCGACTTCGCGACCACCTGCACAGTGCAGGAACGGCGTGACTCAACGGAAAGGGCCCTACATGGCCACCGGAAAAGTGAAGTGGTTTAACGCCACAAAAGGTTTTGGATTTATTGTTCCTGATGAAGGCGGCAAAGACATTTTCGTCCACATCTCAGCAGTTGAGCGTTCTGGCCTGCAAGGCCTGCAGGACGATCAGCCAGTTGAGTATGAACTCTACCATGACGAGCGTCGTAACAAGACCTCTGCGGTTGATCTGAAACTGATCTAATCGCCGGTTTTGCTCTGGTTTTAAGCGAATTTTGAGCTTGCAACCTCGAAAACGACGCCTGCAGCGCGATCGGGATTTTACCGGTGACCGGTTAACCTCTTTTCGCGACGTATTGCTCCGGCATGGATTGCCAGGACTGGGCCTTGCGCTCTGTCTGTTGACCCTGCCCAGCCTGCAAATCGTTTTCTTTGAAAGTGTGTCCGGGGCGTTTCGGCGTCCCGGCCTCCACCTGGTCGCCTTTGTCGGCATTTTCATTGCGTTAAATGCCTATAGATGGAGTCTCGATCGGACTTGGAGCCCAGCCCAAATGGGTTGGATCCTGTATCTCGGCGCCTTGTCCCTTTGGGAAGAATGGGTGTTCCGGTTCGCCTTCCCGCACATTTTAGGAGGCTGGGGCCTCTCAGTCTGGATCGCCGCCGCCTTGAGCGCCCTCATGTTCGGCGCGCTGCATTATTTCACCTTGCGCTGGAAATGGCAGTGGTGCGTCGGCGCTTGTCTCGGCGGCCTCTATTTTAGCTACCAAGTCGAACTGCATGGCGACTTGTTATGGGTCGCCGCCATTCATTGGATCGCGACGTCATTCAACACCCCGAAACCGCCCGGACCTTCAGCGGGAGAGGTGGGGTGACGGTGGAGGCGGCGGCGGCGACAAATATGGCTCTGGTTTATTGTTTCTGAATAATCCAAATAATAAAATAATTAATTATTCAAATAATTCAATATTTATCATAAATTTATTTGCATTAAAAATATAAAGCGTTTTAGATTGAAGTTAATTGCCAAAATACTCTCGAATTGTCTTTCTGGAGGTTTCGATGCGGCTTTTGCTACGAAGTGCTCTATTGGTTCTATTTGCAATCGATGCCGCTCACGCCTGCCGGATAGACCGTTCCGGGCCAATGCCGGTATGCGAGGCACCGATTATTTCTGACGGTGAGCGGGTGGTTGTAATCAGCGGCGTCGTGGGCCGCGATCAGCATACAAACATTGTGGCTACTCCAGAGACTATGCCACTTCATTCCGCACCTTTTCCAATTCACTTCGGAAGCTTTAGAGTGGTGATCGAGAACGTCGGAGAACCTATTACATTGGTTCTTTCTAATGAGGAGGCGCTGATTTTTCAAATTGAGGGCCAGGTTGACCTCGTGCGGCGCATTATCGTCATGAGCCCACGCAGCGGCCTGGTCGGCGTAACAGGCGTGCCACATTCTAGGGTTGAGTATATGCTGGTCGTTGGGGATGATGACATCCGGCATACCCGGTATTGTGACCCGCAACCTGAAGGGTGTTTGCCTTGGCAATTCTTTGAGGATCAACCGGTTTCGAAATCGGCGTATAGTGATGAACCTTATGAGCTTTACCCTTTTTTGCAAACTCATCCCTATACAGATCTGGCGCCTGCCGAACTATATGTTACTCGCGACTATTTAAGGGTCGGAACCAAGATACAATCGAAAGACGGGCGACTGGAAGCAGTGGAGCTTACTCGCGAGAATGCGATCGCGGAGTTTGAGTATGAAGACTATAAGCGCATGTCACCTGAGGAGCGCTATTTTCTCGGGACCAAAAGAACACTCACGGTGCTTGAGCCTGCGGACATCGCGTCGCCGCAGCGGCTTAGCAGAGCGCAAACATTACACGGATGGTTTGGTTTGAGGCAATTACAAGCTGAGGGCAGCTTGTTGTTGCCCGACGATGAAGCTTTTGAGGCGATCTACGAGGCCTTCGTAGGTTCCTCTCCAGAATGGTCAGAAGCGCGCCGGCCGCCTGTATTCGCTATACTCATCAAAAGCGGAACTCAACTTCCCCGCGGAGATCTACACGCCCTGCCAGACACAACCCATGGAAACTTCCCGATCCTTGTGCTTGACGATGTCGAATTGACTGAGCTGCGGTGGGCAAGCGACATTTGCTATTTGTTTGAGACGCCGCGTGATAGCTTTCGCGCATGCGATCCAGAGCAGTTGTTCCCGCGTTAGTGGACGCGCTGATCACGCTGCCCTCTCCGCACTACCAGCGCCGCGCGCTGCCCTCCACAAGCAAACCGTCCACCCGCCCAAAGCTCCACAACCACAGCTCACAAACCGTCTAGACAAAGCGCCGCTTAGCCCCTATCTAAGCCTCCAAGTCGAAACATATCGGCGGCGGTTCCGGAAACGGGGCCGCCGCTTTTATTTGTCTGAAAGAAGCCTGAATTGATCACTCTAAGCCCCCAAGAAGAGCGTATCTTCTCTCTGGCCGAGCCGCTCGCTGAAGAGCTCGGGCTGGAGATTGTGCGCATTCGTCTGATGGGGGGCAATCGTCCGCTTTTGCAGATCATGATTGAGAAAGCCGGCGGCGCCCCAACCGATGTTGAGGATTGCGCGACGTTCTCGCGGACTCTGTCGCCGCTGCTCGAAGCCGAAGACCCGATCAGTGAAGCCTATCGTTTAGAGGTTTCGACCCCTGGCATTGACCGGCCGCTGACCCGGGTTGGCGATTTTGGCCGCTGGATCGGACATTTGGCCAAGCTTGAACTGACCATGCCGCTCGATGGCCGGCGCCGGTTCCAAGGCATTATCCGCCGCGAAGATGAGCATGGCGTGGCGCTTGAGCTTGATGATCAAAGCGAATTGGTGGCGCAAGTGCATGAAATGGCCAAAGCCAGCCTGATTCTGACCGATGAGCTGATCGATGCGGCGACCTCCGATGGCACGCTGCCGCCGCAACCCGGCGATGACGACTTTAACGACCTCGAAACCGATGAGGGCGTTGCCGATACACTTGAAGATAACCCAGAGACTGGAGCCTGAAGCCCATGAGTAATGTAGGCGTTTCCGCAAACCGGCTTGAAATCATGCAAATCGCGAAAGCGGTGGCTGAAGAAAAAGCGATTGACCGCTCAATCGTGATTGAAGCGATGCAAGAAGCCATCGAGAAAGCGGCGAAGTCTCGCTATGGCCAAGAGCACGATATTCGCGCCCTGATCGACCATGAAACTGGCGAGCAAACGCTATGGCGCATCCAAACCGTTGTTGCTGATGATGAGATCGAAGATCCGGCGCAACAATTGACGTTGAAAGACGCCAAGAAAATCGATGCCAGCCTCGAGCTCGGCGACGAGATTAAAGAAGAGCTGCCGCCCTTCGATTTTGGCCGGGTCGCGGCCCAGACGGCCAAACAAGTGATCATGCAAAAAGTGCGCGACGCCGAACGTCAGCGCCAGTTTGACGAATATAAAGATCGCGAAGGCGAGGTCATTAATGGCATCGTCAAGCGCGTTGAATATGGCCACGTGATTGTCGATCTCGGCCGCGCCGAAGGTATTATTCGCCGCAATGACGGCATTCCGCGGGAGAATTTCCAGCCGAATGACCGGGTCCGCGCTTATCTTTATAAGGTCAGCCGCGAGATCAAAGGCCCGCAAATCTTCCTGTCACGTGCGCATCCTGACTTTATGGTCAAATTGTTCGCCGCCGAAGTGCCGGAAGTCTATGAAGGCGTGATCGAAATCCGCTCTTGTGCCCGTGACGCTGGCTCGCGCGCCAAGATTGGCGTGATCTCGAATGACAGTTCGATTGACCCGGTTGGCGCTTGTGTCGGCATGCGGGGCGCCCGTGTGCAAGCCGTGGTTGGCGAGCTGTCTGGCGAGAAAATCGACATCATTCCTTGGAATTATGATGACGCGACTTTCATCGTCAACGCGCTGCAGCCAGCTGAAGTTTCGAAAGTGGTGCTCGACGAAGAAGAGCACCGGGTTGAAGTGGTCGTCGCCGACGAGCAATTCCCGCTGGCCATTGGTCGCCGTGGGCAGAATGTGCGGCTCGCCTCACAGCTCACCGGATGGCAAATCGACTTGGTCACTGAAAGCGACGATTCAGAGCGTTATCAGATCGACTTCCAGCGCCGCACCGATTTGTTCATGACCGCCCTCGATGCGGACGAGACACTGGCGCAATTGCTCGCCTCTGAAGGCTTTGAAGCGGTTGAAGATATTGCCTATATCGGCGCCGAAGACTTCATGCAGATTGAAGGCTTTGACGAAGAGGTCGCAGAAGAGATCCAACAGCGCGCGCGCGAGTATCTTGAGAAACTCGCAGCCGAGCAGAACGCGAAACGGGTTGAGCTGGGCGTTGAAGATGCGGTCATGGAGCTCGATGGCATGTCGCCTGGATTTGCCGTTAAGCTCGGTGAGAATGAAGTCAAAACAGTTGAAGATGTCGCTGGTCTGGTCCCAGACGACCTCACTGGCTGGCGCGAGAACAATAAAGAAGGCAAGCCGGTCTGGCAGGACGGCATCCTCAAGAAAGGCGAAATGCGCAAAGACGATGCGCAACTCTTCATCATGAAAGCCCGCGTCATTGCTGGCTGGATTGAACAAGAGGCCCTCGATCAACTCGAAGCCGAAATGGCGGCAGAAGCGGCGGCTGAGGCCGATGTTGAACTAACCGAAGAAGAGCGGGCCCTGTTGGCGCTCGGCGAGCTTGGTAAGTCTGGCGCGTCGGATGCCAGCGATGAAACCAGTCTCGATATTAGCGATGAAGATATCCTCGCTGAATTGGGTGACTTAGATCTCGACGAAGATCTTCTCATGGAGGGCGGCGACGATGCCGCAGAACCTCAATGATAACGCCCAGCGCCTAGAGGCGCGAGCGAACAAGCGCGCTGGCGACCGAGTTCGCCAGTGTGCGGTGACGCGTGAGCGATTAGAGCTCGACGCGTTGATTCGCTTTGTCCGCGGCCCAGATGGGACCGTGGTGCCAGATGTTTTTGGAAAGCTGCCAGGCCGTGGTGCTTGGGTCACAGCCCGCCATGAGGTCGTGTCTCAGGGGCTAGAAAAGAGTGTTTTCTCGAGCGCGTTCAAAGCCCCGAGTACGCCAATAGATGGGCTGACTGAGGAAGTCGAACGCCAACTCCTGAAACGCTGTAAAGGCTTGTTAGGAATGGCAAAAAAGAGTGGTCTCGCTGTGCTTGGATTCGACCAGGTGCGGGCTTATATACGTAAGGATGAGCCGGGCTGGCTGATTGAGGCAAGCGATGGTGCAGAAGATGGCCGCAACAAGGTTCATTTTCTGGCCAAGGCGATATATGAAGACGTGAAAGTTGCAGGCGCGCTGTCGTCTGCTGAATTGGGCGTAGCCTTTGGGCGGGAGCATGTGATACATGCGCTGCTTGAGCAAGGTTCCCTCTCGGATGCTTTTTCAATCGCTTACCAGCGACTGATTGGATTCAGAGACGCGCCTGAGACAGGCTGGTTCTCCGGCGGACAGGAAATTTTGTAGGGAGAGGCGCCCGGCAAGCGCTTCGAATGAAAGGTTAAACACCAGGGTACGCATGAGCGATACGAAAGACAAAGGTACGACAACTGGGCGCAAGCCGCTCTCTGTTTCGCGTGGCGGGGGTTCCGGCACTGTGAAGCAGACCTTCAGCCATGGGCGGTCGAAGCAAGTGGTCGTCGAAACTAAAAAACGCCGTACCGTTGGGGCGCAAAACAAGACGGGTGGCGCGGGCGGAAAAGCCGCTGCAAAAGGCGCCGGTGGCAAAGGCACTCCGTCTAAGCTGGAAGCGGCCGCAGCCAAGCTCGGGATTACCGTAGAAGAGCTGGTGCAGCGCCAAAAAGTGCTGTTGCAGCGCAAGAAAGCCGAAGAGACCCGCAAAGAAGAGCAGGCCAAGCAAAACGCCCGCAACAAAGCCCTGCAAGAACAGCAAGAGGCGAAACAGCAAAAAGACAAAGAGCGCGTAGAAGCCGAGGCGCGGCGTAAAGCCGAAGAAGAAGAAAAGAAAAAAGCCGAAGCCGAAGCCAAGAAAAAACCTGCGCCTGAGGCTAAAGCTGGACGCCCCGAGCGCGGCGGCAAACCGCCAGCTCGCGGTGGCAGTTCTGGCGGCGCGGCGCCAAGCCAAGCCGATATTGAAGCGGCCGCAAGTTCAGGTGGTGGACGCCGTAAAGGTGGCCGCAATGATCGCGACGATCGTGATCGCCGGGACCAAGGTGGTGGCCGCGGCGGTCGCGGCGGCGATGCCAAACGGCGGCGCGGTAAACTGACCATTGCCTCTGCACTTGGCGATGATGGCGATCGTCAACGCTCTCTGGCCTCTGTGAAACGGGCCCGCGAACGTGAACGCGAGCGCCGTATGGGCGGCGACCAAACGGAAAAAGTCTCTGTCGAAGTGACTTTGCCGGAAACAATTACGCTGCAAGACCTGTCCGGTCGGATGAAAGAACGCGTCGGCGACGTGGTGAAATTCATGATGCAGCAAGGCGAAATGATGCGGTCAAACGACATCATTGATGCTGACACTGCTGAATTGATTGCCGAAGAATTTGGGCACACGGTGAAACGGGTGTCTGAAGCCGACGTTGAAATCGGCCTAGAAGGCGTCGACGATGATCCAGAAGATCTCGAAGGCCGTCCGCCAATCGTCACCATTATGGGCCATGTTGACCATGGTAAAACCTCTTTGCTGGATGCGCTTCGGTCAACCGACGTGGTCGCCGGTGAAGCGGGCGGGATTACCCAGCATATTGGCGCTTATCAGGTGCAGCTGAAGTCTGGCGATAAGATCAGCTTCTTGGACACACCAGGCCACGCGGCTTTCTCTGCGATGCGGGCGCGCGGCGCCAATGTCACGGATATCGTGATCCTCGTGGTTGCGGCCAATGACTCCGTCATGCCGCAAACGATTGAAGCGATCAGCCACGCCAAAGCGGCAGAAGTGCCAATCATTGTCGCGGTCAATAAAGTCGATTTGCCGGAAGCCGATGCGAGCCGGGTTCTGACCGACTTGCTACAGCATGATATTCAAGTCGAAGCGATGGGCGGTGAAGTTCAAGCGCTCGAAGTTTCAGCCTTGAAAAAGACCGGCTTGGACGCGCTGACTGAAGCGATCACCCTGCAAGCGGAATTGCTCGAGCTGAAAGCCAACCCGAAACGCGTTGCCGACGGCATTGTCGTCGAGTCGCAGCTTGATAAAGGCCGCGGCCCTGTGGCCACGGTTCTGGTCAAACGCGGCACACTTTCGCGCGGCGATATCGTTGTCGCTGGGGCGCAATGGGGCAAGGTTCGCGCCTTGGTCAATGAGCGCGGTCAGCAAATGAAAGCGGCGCATCCGTCTATGCCAGCCGAGATTCTTGGCCTTGATGGCACGCCGGAGCCCGGCGATGCATTCAATGTGGTTGAGAGCGAAGCGCGGGCCCGCGAGATTACCGAATATCGCCAGCGCATGAAGCGCCAGAAGCAAGGCGTCGCGACACAGCGCGCGTCGCTCGAACAGTTCATGACCAGCCTCAAAGACGGCTCGGCGGATACTAAAGATCTGCCAATCGTCTTGAAAGGCGATGTCCAGGGCTCTGTTGAGGCGATTACGCAATCGCTCGAGAAATTGTCGACGGAAGAAGTTCGCGCCAATGTCGTTTACGGCGCTGCAGGCGGTATTTCAGAGAGTGACATCTTGCTGGCGCAATCGTCCGGCGCCCCGGTCTTTGCCTTTAACGTGCGTGCGAACAAGCAAGCCCGCGAATTGGCTGAAAAAGAAGGCGTTGAGATTCGCTATTATTCGATCATCTATGAGCTGATCGATGATGTGAAAGCCTCGCTCTCCGGCATGTTGGATCCAGAGAAGAAAGAAACCTTCATTGGTTATGCCGACATTCTGGAAGTCTTCAACATCACCAAAGTTGGTAAAGTGGCTGGCTGTAAAATCACCGAAGGCGTGGTTAAGCGCGGCTGTGGTGTGCGTCTGCTGCGTGATGACGTCGTCATCCATGAAGGCATGCTGAAAACGCTGAAACGCTTCAAAGACGAAGTGCCTGAGGTTAGCAATGGCATGGAGTGCGGCATGGCGTTCGAGAAATACGAAGACATTCGCGAAGGCGATAAGATTGAGTGTTTCGAGATTGAGATGATTGCGCGTTCGCTCGACTAGTCTCAGCCGCTGACGGTTAAAAAAGGCCGCGCTTTTTAGCGCGGTCTTTTCATTTTGATCTATTTGATTGTCGAAATACAGAGAAGTTTCTGCGACGGTTAAGACGTATGCAGACCGCGTTTACGATCTCTGGGGCGCTGAAAAAGCGCGACGCCAAGCGTCTCACAAATGCCATTCGTGGCAGTACTGTGGGACCGACCACCCTATATTATGCCGGGGTCACCGCGCCGGTGATTGGTGCCTCTATGGCGCTTCTCACACAAACAGCTTTGGAGCGCATCAACGCGTCAGCATATTGGACGTTTATGATATCCGCTTTGCTCGCTGCGTTTGCTGGCATTGCTTGGTATTTGATCTTCATGCGTTGGTCTTATCGCCACCAACATGGCCGCGATGGCGAAATGGCGCAGACCACAGAAGTCGAGATTGCTGATGAGGTCCTGATTGTGCGCCGCGGCCTGATTGAAACGCGCATCCAATGGGATGCGATTGAACAGATTAAGAGCACACGCAGCTATACGCTCATTCTCTTTGATGGCGCTGAACCGGTGATGTTGCCGCATGATTGGTTTGGCGAAAAAACTGCGTGCGAGATCTTTATGAAGCGGCTCGGGCAGTGCATGAAGGGCGGATGAGCCGTCGCCGTAAAACCAGTCACGCCGCCCACGCCCCAACCCAGCGCCAATTGCGCGCGGGTGAACTTGTGCGGCACGCTTTGGTGGAAATCCTCGCCCGCGAAGAGTTCCGTGACCCGGCTTTGCAAGGCGTCGCGATTACGATTGGTGAGGTTCGCTCCTCACCCGATCTGCGCCACGCCAATATCTTTTGCTCGGCCCTCGGCAAGTCCGGCGAGGCTGAGATGAAAGAGATCGCTGAAGCGCTGAACCGCGCCGCGGGCTTCTTACGCGGCCGGCTCGGGCGCGAAATCGATATGAAATTCACACCGCAGCTGCACTTCATTCCGGATCATTCCTATGATGAAGCGGCGGAAATGAGCGAAGTTTTCCGCCGGGCCGAGGTGGCGCGGGATTTGGATCCAGAAGACGAATAGACGCGCAGCCGGTGCTAACGCTGCGTCGCGCGCCGAACCGGCAAGTGTTTTTTGCCCCAGTCGCGGAAGGCGATTAGCGCTGGCGCGAATTCCTGACCTTTTTCCGTGAGCACATATTCAAACCGTTTCGGGCGCTCTGAATAGGCGCGCTTTTCCAAAATATCGGCTTCAACCAAACGCTTTAGCCGGTCGGAGATCAGATGCCGCGTCGCGCCGGTGCTGCTGACAAATTGGTCAAAACGCGACATGCCGAGAAAGCAATCGCGCAAGATGAGCAGCGTCCAGCGATCGCCCACCAAAGACAAGGTTCGCGCGACCGGGCACCAATTATCGTCTAAATCTGTCCACTTCATACTTGCACCTTTAGACTGATTTGCCATAAGTTCCAAATAAGAACTGAAGAGCGCCGATCCGGCCTAGATAAAATGTTTGGAGGACCGCCATGACCAAAACTCTCGAATTCTTTTTCGATTATATCAGCCCAACATCCTTCATTGCACGGGTTCCTGTGCAGCAAGTATTAGAGCGCACGGGCGCGGAATTGAAGTTGCGGCCTTTGTTCCAAGGCGGGGTGATGAAAGCGACGGGCAATTCGCCGCCCGGCATGGTGCCTGCCAAAGGCAAATATATGGCTGCGGATATGGCCCGGATTTGCAAACGCTATGGTTTGGAATTGCACTTCAATAAGCATTTCCCGATGATGAATACGCGGCCGCTGACCTGCGCCACCATTCGCTTAGCCGATGATCCAGACCAGCAAATGAAATTGTTCGAGGCGGCCTGGAAACACCTTTGGGGCACGCCTGGCGGCGGCATCGATTCAGGTGACGAGGCGCAGTTTAAAGCGGCCTTATCCGCCGAAGGCTTAGATGCCGATATGCTCTGGGCGCTCGGCAATGAGCCCGAGTCGAAGGCGATGCTGCGCGCCAATACGGAAGAAGCTGTTGAGCGCGGCGCCTTCGGATCGCCGACTTTCTTTGTCGGCGATGAAATGTTCTTTGGGCATGACCGACTGGATTACGCCGAAGAAGCTTTGATGGCTTAGCGGCACTGGCATCTTAGGCGCGGGATTTCAGGCCAGGCGGTTTGACTTGAAGTTTCTCGCCCGTGTTTATTTGCGCGAAAAGCAAGAAAGATATTTCTCTGTATTGACCGGCGTGAGTATTTTCATATTCCTTCGCTGAAAAGGGATGTGGATATGAGAGTCGTTTTTCTAACTATTGCCTGTCTGATTTTACTCATGCCTGCATTTGCCCAGGACCTTTCTGCGGCCATTCGCGACTATAACGCAGCGCAGGAGAGCGGAGACCCAGCGGCGAAAGTTGCTGCCGCAAGCACGCTTGGCGCCGCCGCGATTTCGGCGCCAGCCCGGGAAGATACGCCAATTCTTGTGTTTGAAGCGGTGCAAACCCTGACGCTGAACAGTGCACAAACCGACACAAGTGAATTGATAGAATGGCTTGACGCTGCGACCTTTCCTGAAGGCGGCCCGATCGCACAGATCGATGTCGATCTTTTGGTTAGCTACGCCCGTTGGACGCAGGATCCAAATAAGGCCTCAAGACAAGCTTTTGATGAGGCTTTGGCCGCGGTCTCCAAGCTAGAGCCAACTTTGCTGACGCTGTTTTCATTTCAAAAGCGCTATGTTGCAGATCTTGAGTCAGGGGCGCTTAAAAAACTGCCGGGATCCGCGCTTACGGCGGCGCAGCACTTTGCGCCGGTTAAGCATGTGCTCGGGGAAAGCTGGAGCAGTGCGACGATTATCGCGCATTCTGCGGCGTTCAATCGATCGACCGAGGAAGAGTCGCTCTACGCGATGGCGGGACACTTTGTCGAACTCGAAAAAATCCACGCTGAAATGCACGAAGCTGACACAGAACACCCTGAATGGGTTGATCGACAAAGACATCTCGCAGAAACTTGGTTCCTCGCCATGGAGGCGTTTTTTCAGTCAGAGCGAGCCAATACGCGCGGCAAGGCGGTGCGCCGCGAAGAGCGTCTTGACGGGATATTGAATTGGCGACCGGAAGAGGCTGCAAGGTATCCGGGGGCGCATGAGGACGAGCTCCAAACACCAGGTCAATTGCCTCTATGTGCGGGTCGCTTCGATATGAAACCCAATATGCGATATCCGTCTCGCGCCGCTCGAAAAGGCCGTGTCGGGGCGGTTCTTTTATCGTTTGATATAACGAATGGCCGCGTTACGGATGCGGAATCGCTGGCGGCCATTCCGAATCAAGGTTTCGCGGAGGATTCCATTAAGACGCTGAGAAAATGGACTTGGATTGTCGATGAAGACGTTGATCGTGAGGCGTGCGGGCTCGACGCAAAGAATGTGCGCATGCCATTCACCTTCGTCTTAAATTGATCCTGCCAGGCCACAGGATCAGTCTAACGAAATGGTGCAACCTCCGTGACCCGATAGACCAGCGGCTTAGCGCCGCGCGGTATTTCTGGCTAGCGCGCCAGTCTCAGCGGGGATTGCTTATGTGTCGTGGGGCGGTCCTATCGGCATAGCGCGAGGGCGGGTGCAGCCGCGCTGTGCAGCAATTTACGGGTCGTGCCGCCAAACAGCATTTGGCCAATCCGATTATGGCCATAGGCGCCCATGACAATCAGCGAGGCGCCGTGTTCCTCGGCAGTCTTTAACAGACCATCCGAGACGGCGCCGCTCATCTCCACCGGTGTGACGTTTAAGCGTTCGTCATGCAGCAGGTCGATCACACGCTGTTTCGAAGACTGGCAAACATGGTCCCATTGGTGGCGGACTTTGCGCGTGTTTTGGGCCAGGACCACATGCTTATAGGTGCGGATCAGCGGCAAATGCAGGCGCACGGCGCGGGCCGAAATCGGGCTGCCATCCCAGGCAATCACGCATGTGTCGGAGGGGGCCATCTGGTTCGGCGCTAAGACCAGTGGCAAATGCGCCTCCATCAGCACTTGTTCAAAGGCCGGGTTTAAAGCGTGGTTCGATTGCGTTGCCTCGTTTGGGAGAATGAAGGCATCGTCCAGCGTTGCGGCGGCGACAGCATGAGCGGCAACGGAGCCGATTTCTTTGTGAAACTCTGCTTTCAGCCAAGGCCCCGCGGCTTTTGTCGGTGTTGAAAAAGCCTGGCTGAAATCGGCCACTAATTTATCTTGCGCTCGGGTCAGGGACGCGATCGCGGCGGACCCAAGAACCACTGTTTCAGCGCCGGTAATATAGACTGAAGAGGTCGCTGGGTCGGGCAGGGCGCAAAGCCCGGTTAAGGTGGATTGCAATCGCTTGGTGAGATGAATGGCGCAATCGAGCGCGGGTTTGATCGCATCGACATTACCGCCAAGCATGAGTGTGACAGACATTGCTCAGGTCTCCTGGTTTGCGTTGAGACAAACCTAAGAAGCCAAAGCCTCAGCGCGTATAAGGAACACCCCTGAGTGTCCGGCAGCCGCTTCTGTCCTTTATTCTGGAAGGTTCACTGCCGTCAGGGTGCTGGGCCGCGATCTTGAGCCGTCTAGGCTTCAATCCCAGCCGCTGCAGCCAAGCTTGCAAGCGACGTTTCCGGGCGTGGGCCGTAATGCGAAATCACTTCCGCCGCAGCGATATGGCCGAGCTTGGCGCAGGTCGCGAGCGGCAGGCCGCGGGCCACGCCGAACAAAAAGCCAGCCGCATATTGGTCGCCAGCACCGGTCGTATCGACGACGTCACTGACCGGTTCTGCCGGCACTGTGATCGGGTCACCCTCGCCAATAATGACAGAGCCTTTTTCCCCGCGCGTGACCGCGGCGAGCCCAGTTTCGCTACGCAACTGCTCAATGGCGGCGTCAAAATCGCGAGTCTCATACAGGCTCAGCAATTCTTCCTCATTGGCGAATAGAATGTCGACTTGCGTGCGGATCAGTTGTCGGAAGCTGTCGCGGTGGCGATCGACGCAGAAACTGTCAGACAAAGTCAGCGACACTTTGCGTCCGGCCGCATGCGCGATTTCAGCGGCGTGAACAAAGGCTGATTTGGCCACGTCTTTGTCAAACAGATAGCCTTCCAGGTAGAGGATATTGCCGGCTTCGACCGTCGCTTTGTCGACATCAGACGGCGAGAACTCAACCGAAGCGCCGAGATAAGTGTTCATGCTGCGCTTGCCGTCGGGCGTGACGAAGATGATCGAGCGCGCGGTCGCCGCGCCGCCGACCAGTGGCGCCGTGTCAAACAAGACGCCGCCATTCTGCATGTCAGTTTTGAACACTTCGCCCAGGCGGTCATCGGCGACTTTGCCGATATAAGCGCCTTTGCCGCCAAAACTGGCCAGGCCGGCAATCGTGTTGGCGCCAGATCCGCCAGAGGTTTCGAGCGCGTTGACAGAGGCTTTGGTCAGGGCGTCGGCGCGATCGGCTTCGATCAAGTTCATCGCATCTTTGAGAATGCCCCATTGGTCGAGAAACGCGTCATCCTGGGTCGAAATCACATCGACAATTGCGTTGCCCAAACCCACCACGTCATAAAGCGCTGCTGTCATTGAAAAGATCCCTGTGCTCGACTGTCGCTGGCTGTGCCAGAACCAGGTCCTAGACGCAACTGCAGAGGCCAGCTATGGCGCGGCTATGACTAAGATTGCTTATCTCTCATCACAGGTGACGCTGCCCGGCTCACCGCTGCGCCGCTCTGACGCGTTTGAGCATGATCGGATGATGGACGCCTTGCGCGGTCCGTTTGCAGAAAAAGGTCTGCAGCTTATTGACGTGGACTGGGCCGACCCGAACCAAGATTGGGCCAGCTATGGCGCGGCGATCATTGGCACGACTTGGGACTATTGGGATCGCCCACAAGCGTTTTTGGACACGTTGCAGCAGATCGAGGCGCAAACTCTGCTGTTCAACTCCGCAGCCCTCGTCGCGTGGAACAGTCATAAAGGCTATCTGAGGGCCTTAGAGGCCAAGGGCGCCAAGCTGATCCCAACGCTATGGATCGACCATGTTGATCAAACCGCGTTTGAGCGCGCTTTCGCAACACTGGGAAGTGACGATTTGGTGTTTAAGCGCCAAATTGGCGCCGGCGCGGACGGCCAGTTCCGGTTGGCGCCACGTGATGGACTGCCGGACATGCCCCACCCAATGATGGTGCAGCCCTTCCTGAAAAAGATCCAAGACGAGGGCGAGATCAGCTTCATTTTCATTGATGGCGAATTTTCACACGCGCTGCTCAAGCAAGCGAAAAGCGGCGATTACCGCATTCAATCTTCTTATGGCGGCACTGAAACCGCGATCACGCCGTCGCCGAGCGACTTAGACGCCGCGCAAACGGTGCTCGCCACACTTGATGAGACCCCGCTCTACGCCCGCGTCGACATGTTGCGCGGTGAAGATGACGGCTTGCTCTTGATGGAGTTGGAGCTGATTGAGCCCTATCTCTATCCGCTTGAAGGGCCTGAGCTTGGGCCCCGTATGGCCGCAGCTATTGCGACGAAGCTTGGCTAGCGCGCTGCGCTTCGTAAAAGGCAATCGCCGCGGCGTTGGAGACGTTGAGGCTTTCCATCTGCGCCGCAATCGGAATGTGGGCGAGCTCGGCGCAGGCTTTGGCGACACCGGGCCTCAGCCCCGGACCTTCGGCGCCCAGCACAATCGCAATCTTGCCTGTACCAGAGACCGCTTGGTCAATCCGCGCGGCGCCTTCACCGGCCAGGCCAATGGTGTGATAGCCGGCATCTGCTAAGGCTTCGAGCGCGCGGGCAATATTCACCGCCCGGCACTCTGCAACGGTCTCAATCGCGCCGACAGCGGCTTTGCCGACAATGCCGGTAATCGGCGGTGCATTGCGGGTCTGCAGCACCAGAGCGCCAAAGCCGAACGCTGCGGCTGAGCGATAGATGGCGCCAAGATTGTGCGGGTCGCTAACTTGGTCGAGCACAACAATGCGGTCTATGCCGCGGTCGATCAGATCCTCGACCTGAACCACGGGCAAAGGTTCGAACTGTGCTGCGAGGCCTTGATGGACGGCGTCGCGCGGGACCAATCGGTCAATTTCTTGCGGCGCTAGAGTTTCAGCTCGGGCCGGCGCGTTGGCGAGGCGCGAGAGGCCATTCTCGGTGCCGACCAGGCGCTTCAGGCGGCGCTGCGGATTGGCCAGGGCGGCGTGAACAGCGTGCACGCCCCAAAGCCAATTTTCGCCGCTGCTAGACGGGCGCGAAGACATTTTGCGCTTGTGTGAATTAGGACGGTTGCGCGGGCGGGGCTTGCTCATTATAAGGCCGGTTCCGGTTTAAGGGTGGAGGCGTGAAAGCCCCCTTCTGGCGACCGGAACGCGCGACGTCAAATGGCGTTGTGTAAGTGCCCCTGGAGGGGTGGGAGAGTGGTTAAATCCAGCAGACTGTAAATCTGCCCGCTTTGCGTACACTGGTTCGAATCCAGTCCCCTCCACCACTTGCACAATCTGTGCTATGAGCGTTGCGACCGTGAGCGGGTATAGCATAGTGGTAATGCGGCAGCCTTCCAAGCTGTTGAGCTCGGTTCGATTCCGTGTACCCGCTCCAACATTTTCATAAAAAACAATAATAACAGTGACTTATGTTCACCGCTTTTCCGAAATGGTCCACGATTTGGTACATGTTTTGGTACATGTTTTTTTGCTCAGTCTCGTTACAACCAGCGATGAGAGAGCGCATACCCATCTCCTAGGACTCTTCCTGCTAGATCATAAATCATAGCAAAGCCCATATCCATGCCACCTCCACGGATTTTTATGCCTTCGCTATTCTTGTCCAACGCTAGGCCAAGTAGGAGCGCGCACGGGTAATTTAACTGGAGCATTTCTTCTATTTCCAGATCAAAAGTATGCACTGAGATTGACCGGGTCATTCCCGAAGGCGTGATGTGCCTCAAAACGGTGTAGATGAGTGGCTTTCCTTGGTGATTCCGAGGTGCATTTGCTAGCGCATCTCGAGCAGTTTGTTCGGAGCGTTCAATTTCCCCTGATACGAATTCAGCGAAGCTTTGACCGTCTTCACCCAGAATCTCGTACTGGTGTCTTAGGTATGAAGTCTTCATGGCAATCATCCTTTCTCTTAAAAGTTGCGCATGAACCTCTGCCCAGCGGCGAGCGGCAAAACCTTTAGCGCCCGCCCCTACTTGGGCGCGTTTTGTCGTGAAGGACCGAAGAGCAAACGCCCCAACGCCGCGTGAGCTTGCGAGCTTGCCGTCCGCCACTCGGTTTCTCTGTGCGGGCCAGCGGGCGGCGCGGCTATTGGAATCGGCGTTAGAAATTCGGTCTAAGCTGAGACCGTAAGGTCCATTCGTACCTCTCATCCTACACCTTGATGAGCAGATAGCCGGTTACTCTAACTTCGGTCCACCGCTGAAGAATTTGTTGCCTTTGGGGACGCGGGAAAAGGCATCAAGCAATCCAGCTTACAATCGAACCGGAGGCGTCCCGAGTAATGCGTCTATCACAGAAATATCTTGGAATACGTTTGAAATTCAACCTGAGCTTTTGCGCGTGTACGCTAAAACTCGATGTCACGCTGTTCGAAGCGCGGTAGACACCAAGACACCTGGGCTCGGAAACCAGCGAGCAAAGATCACAAACCAGAACTTAAGACTGGTCCTTAGCATACTCTTCGTCTCGCTCAGCATTGATCCTGTAGACTTGAGCCGATGCGAGTTTAATTTTTGTGCGCTCATCTTCGAAGAGTAGCTGACTGATTTGCGCGGCGATTTCCTCTGCATTTCGGTTACGTCTTGCTAGCGCTTGGCGCCGAGATAAAAATCCAGTCGGGTCCTCGCCCATCTTAAATGATATTACCTTCATACCTCGCCCTAGCGCTACGCCAATTTCTTGCTGCGTCCATGTGCTTTCAGAAAATCCCTTGGTATGGACTGCTACCAACGCATCCATGGTATTAAGAGCCTTCAGGATCTCGTCCTCCCACAACGCTGTGGGATGGATATTTTCATGCGCGACAAACCCGTTTATGTCATATCCTGCTAAGGCCCTGCTCAGTTTTAGAGCAATTTGCTTATCTTTCGAAATGTGGCTGATGAACAATCGAAACTGATTCGTATCATTCCAATTTCTGGGAGGGTCTGCGCTCTCTTTCTGCGCGCTCGTCGGTACATCTTCGCCGGTTAAGAGGTCGAGATCGCGCGCAACGTTCAAGATGGTTTCTTGATCGGCGCTCGCGAGCGCCTCCTTAGTATAAACCCATTTGCTGTACGTTGCGCCATCTTCGACTTTGGGTACACCAAATGCAGCGAGATAGGCATAAAGATCGGTATAGGTATATCGATCTTGTAGTTCTCGTCCAATGATGCTGATCAATTCAAGCCGACGCGATACATTCATACTCATTCCAGTATCTTCCACCCAGGATTATTAGTCGCGGCGACGGGACTTGAACCCGCAACCTCCTTGCCCGTAGAATATGGCGTCTGACTTCCAATACTCTATGTAGAAAACAATGGCGCTCTATCCGATTGAGCTACGCCGCGAAAATACTAAGCCGTGCGCCTCCCTTTTGGCGTCTCCGTCTTCTTGGTGATGGCCGCCTTTTCTTTGCGCGCCTGCGTAAACTCAGGCTCAAGCGCTTTGATCTTAGCAACCAAGCCACCAAGATGATAAATGTTGCTGCCCCAATCACCTGAAGCGGTCTTTTGCTTTTCTCTCTTGATGTAGCCAGCTTGCTCCAGCTCTCTGATGTTGAGCTGTATGGTTTTGGGATGAACGCCCATGCGTTCCGCTAATTGCTTCTTCGTGGGAAACGGTGGCCTAGTTGGGTCATACCAATACTCGAGAAGCTGAATGATGATATTCATCTGGGTTGCATTGATCCCAAGGCGTCTCTGCGACTTCAACAATATCGATGGAACCGCGGCGTAGCCATGTCCCGTTACCGGTTTGCCCCAAATCTTCTCGGTGGAGGAGATCCGCTTTTTGCTATCTGCCTTAAGCGCTACGACATTGTTCTTTTTGTTGGTCATGAGGGATACCTCCTTTCACCATCAAATTAGCAGCCACCTTCGGGCTCCTCAAGCGGCCTGGAGCCTGGGCGTGGGAGTAAAAATTACCCACCAACATATAGCTCATTACGCTAATTCTACTGGTTACGATGATTAAACTCGTTCATTTATTGGTACTTATTCTACCAGAGGTATAGGATGATTCGCGCCCACCCGGTAGGAGTGCCATGATACCCACCTAAATTCCGGTTCAGCGGCCTGAATGACAGAGTTTCCATCAAATTTCGCAACCAGACGTGGGAAGATGTTCATTCTCATTTGTTTAGCTGTCCATATGAGCGCAGAAACTCCCAAAGTTAAAACGCACCCATCCCAGATTAGGCATGCTCCCACTATCACTGCCTATGACCGGGAAAACTTTGCCACCTATTTGGTCGTGCATGACGCGCTCAATGATGGCGTACCCAAGGGCGAGATCGTAAATTACATCTGGGGGGCTCTCGGCCCCGTCGATGTCAATTCGATCATTCAAGAGCATCTCAAGCGTGCGCAGTGGTTCATCAGCACAGGCTATCTGCAACTCCACGCAGAAGACCCTCTCCCGCGAGATGAAAGACTAGATAGTCTTGTGGACGCGGGAGCGATGTCTGCAGCAGAGCGGGCGTTTTTAGACAGCCCCGAAGGCGAGAAATTCTGGCCAAGACCGAAACACTAAATCAACCGCTCCGTACGCCTAATTGTTTGTATTTGTAGATCAAATCAGTAGCGATGGTTGTACCCGTTAGTCTGTCTAAGGCATGCGCGATGATATGGGCACTCAGAACCGTTGCCGCTGTACCAATCGACATTGCGCTGCCGTCTACCATCTTGCGCAGATAACGCCGCGTAGAGAAGATTGCCTCAGGGTTCTGCTTTGCGACATCCGCTGAGATATCGATTTCTAGTGCATCGCGGATTGTATTGAGCTGTACTAAGATGTCTTGAAGCAGTCTAATCCACTCAGGCTCAGCGTCCCCGATGATTTCAGGAATGCGCTGGTTTGAAGGAGGGCTTGGGTCAGCCTGCAGTGCCCTTTCCAGGGTCGCGATGACCACTTTCAAGTCTGGCAGAACCTGCTGATTGGTTTGAACAAGAACTTCCTTCTCAATGGTCTGCTCACGCTTCTGGTTTTCAGAAGTCGCCTGTTTCTCTTTGTCCGCCTCCTGCGGCGCCTTAGCCGCTTTTGGCACCTGAATATCGGAGTTGCGCGGTCTTTCATGCTCAGCATTCGTTTCCGCTTCTCGCCGTCGCAAACGGGCTTCCATTCGAGCCTCTAGGTCAATTGGTAGATTGCTAATGCCCAACATAAGACGCTCCTTTGACAACAGATTTAAGGTTCACGGCTTGGAATCCAAGTTAGCCTTGAATTATGTTCAACTTATGTTCTTTTGCGGCATCCCAATGCACGAGCGAAACAAACTAGTCCGCTTTTACATCAGCGTTTTTGTAGAATGAAACTTCTGAGACCTAAAACACGCTATTCCGTGTTTCTGATGCTGGGCCTTTACGTAGTGGCAGAGACAATATCGCGCACTAAAAAATGGTTTTTTTTTAAATGCAAACCCAGAATGATCGAAACGCAGAGCAATATCTCCGCGCTTAGTTGGGCCATAGAATATAAAAATGCATAAAAAACAGCGACGATCTCGGACATGCTGTATCTTCACTCAAAGTTCTGACGCACTCAAGAACCTGAGAATCCCGAAAGCAATGAGCCCACCGGAGGTCAACCTCTGATTCCGATTGGCTAGTTTGGTCTATTTCTTTCTCTTGCGATCTGGAGAACGAACTCGAAAGTCTGCCGTCGGCGATTTGCCGGAAGTTGAATTAACGCTGTGTCTTTTTTTGGCAGCGCGCTCAAAATCACGTTGCACATCGACGATCTCAGGCGGCGGGTTTGTCTTGGACCTAACATTTTGGTCTTTGACGGTCTGGGAAATATGCCTGCGCATCGCTTTATGCGGAGCAGCTGGCCGCCCCGCTGGCGTTAGGGTCAGATTGACCGCGGGCATATGATCAAAACCTCGACGATAAAGAAGCGCATGTTCTTTTGAATGTTGCCGGGTCAAAGTTCGGCGTTCCCGCTCAAAGACACGCTCCTGATTATTGCGCCGCCTATATAGCTCAGCCATTTTGAGCTGGTGTTCGGTGGATTGCATTCTTCGCTGTTCATTTTGTTTCTCATGCAAGCCCTGGCGCTGCAACTCATGCCGGGTATCGCGCCGGGAATCCTCATAATTGTGGAGCTTTGAGCGAACAAAGCTCACTCCAGAAAACCTCGCCAGCGTCCCGGCCAAACCTTTGGGAGTACGCTCCGCGCGTTCAAACTGGACGCGTAAGTTTTCTGCGGCTTGCGATATATGCAGCTTAGATGTTTTCTGGGCTTGATGGGATGCCAACTGCCGAGCCTCGAACTCATTCAGAGCGTTACGTTTCTCAATATCCGCTGCTAGTTGAGCGCGTCTTTGCTCCTGAGAGTTTTCTAGCTTAGTGAAATCAGTGGCATGTCGCTCTTTAAGCTCAAGCTGCTGCCCCTGAACAATAAAGCTCTTAGCCATCTCCTGGGCTTCTTCAACAGTGGGAAGACTCTCAGGCGCATAATCCGTGCCTAGAAACGCACGAATATCTTGAGTGCGAACCTGTTTATCGTTGATCATTTTGGGCAGCGCGTTGGTGTATCCATGAATATCAACCAATACGTAGGGACGCTTTCCTGTGGCGAGCATGTAGCCGTGCTCTCCAAGCGCAGCTACAAAGGCTGAGGAACTATCAGAACGCCGCCATAGATCGGTGATAAGATCCATGCGCTCTTCTTTGCTAAGTCCGGTTTGATCGGATTGCGCTTTCTCATATAGAGTGAGTTGGTCGGCTTTGGCGATACCGGTGTGATAGCCATCAGGCAGTATTAAGTTGTGATCGAGCGCGAACTGGCGCGTCACATTCATGAGCTTGGATTTGTCGAAGGCTATATGAATAGCTTTGCATTCCTGGACATCTATACGTGACCAGACGCAGTGATAATGCTCCCTCATGCGCCCGGCTTTGTCCTCTTTGATGTGCTTATAGATTTCACGGGGCTGGCCGGATAGTCCCAGGCTGGTCTCTGCGCGCTCAATGTAGTCCATATATTGAGTATGAGAGAAGCGAGGTTGAGTCGGATCTGGATTGATGGAGAGACTGTAGAGATATTTCTTACAGTTTGTCATTGAATGGGCGATGGCTTCATATTCGGCAAAAGCGCCGGGCGTGTCATCAGCGACGCTACCCCGGCTTTCCATGCGCTCGACATATTCATTGTCTTCACCGTTCATGAGGTGAATGGCTAAATCCGAGCCACCTCCTCGCTGCGATCCAAAGACAATGAGGCCCATCTAAGATCGCCGCCCAAGCAGCCGCATGATGCCGTTTCGGATAAGTACGAGATCTTCACATGCACGCTCAAGCTCAATGCTATGCGCCGCGCTGCCCGAAATGTTCATCTGATGAAGTGCAGCTTTGATTTGGGCAGCGTTTGCAAGCAACTCGCCAAGAGCCTTACGTTCTGCTGGTCTGTGGCGCACCCGGCCAAAGACGCATTCGTTGATGTAAGCGTTGGTGGAGAGGCCCGATGCCTCGACCATAGCCTTGAATGCCTCTCTTTTGGCTGTTGGAGGACGAAATGGAATGGGCGCTGGGCGTTTCGTTTTCTCTTCTGGCATCACTCCTCATTCTGGCCGGGTTCTGGATTGTAATTCCTCGCACTCTGGCCCGGCCTATTGAGCAGAGAATGCAAGAAGAGCTAGTTTTCAAAGGATCGCCCTTTGATCGACGGGCGGCGGGAGAGCTGAAATCTCCTGCCTCGATGGGTTTGCGAAGGGAGCGCTGAGTTCTCCCTTGGCTCGGCTGTCCAGTGTGGGCGATTACGACACTGGTGCAGGTTCAGGCGGCAAACGTCCTGATCGATGGTTACTCCAAATGGAGAGCGAATTCTCCAATGGTCGTGATTGAACGGACGATACCGTTCTGCCCAGCGTTTGCGGCTCGATGCCTAAAAGCGCTGGAACAATGCCCTTAGCGAAAACGTGTTGGGACACTCGTTTTCGGTCTAGGGCATTCCAAGAGGGGTCTGCGGGAGACAGGATGTCTCCCCAGCAAGGTGAGCGGTGTAGAATACCAGCGCACACCTTGTAACCATCTACTGACCCATTTTTCCATAGTATCACTTACGGTTGCGGTTATGCAAATTTCTCAACCGCCAGGATTCTTGGTACGATTGTAATGTACATGGCAGGTTTCGCAAACGAGAAACAGCTCGCTTGCTGACGCTATGAATTTCAATCATTCGATAACGAGGAGGTCCGCGATGGAAAAACGCGATAAAGACTCAAACACCAAGTTACTTGGCCACGATCCGGCATATGTTGATGAGATGAAGAGAGATCATCTTATCTATACAGCCAAAGGCAAACCTTCACCAAAGTTTGCAGCCGATGTGATTGCGCCTCGCAATAAACCGAAGGGTCTTTCGCGGTAAGCAGACTTACTCCGCGAGGAAACCACCGCACGCTTAGACTTATCATTCAGGCTCAATACAAACCAAAGAGCCTAAATATGATTGGCGTGTACACCACAGAAACCAAGTTGGCGCCTCATGAAATCCCCACGCGGGAAACCTATGATGCACTGCAGAATGCCTATGATCATTTTAATTGGGCGCTCTTTGAAAATGCGCTTCCAAACTGCCTGATTACGCTTCAGCGTAAAGGACGCACTTATGGCTATTTTGGTTCTCAACGTTTCCAGCGTTCTGATGGAACGCCGTGCGATGAAATCGCGCTAAACCCAATTCACTTTAAAACGCGCAGCGATATAGAAACGCTCTCGACACTGGCCCATGAAATGGTCCACCTCTGGCAGGCTCACTTTGGGTCTCCCGGACGTGGTCGTTATCATAACCGAGAATGGGCCGATAAGATGAAATCCATCGGCCTAACGCCCTCCAATACTGGCAAACCAGGAGGCGCTGAACTGGGGGATCAGATGACGCACTATATTCTGGATGGCGAGGTATTCGATCGGGCAGCGCGTGAGCTTCTTGATCAAGGTTTTGCGCTAACCTGGCGCGAAGAAGAACCTCAATTCGTTGTCAGGATGCGACGTAGGTCGAGTGCATCGTCAATTACACAAACAAAGAGCAAAGCTGGAAAGCGCGTCAAATACTGCTGCATGGAATGCGGCGTAAATGCATGGTCGCGGCACGGCGCGGTGTTATTTTGCGGGTTGGGTCATCCGCCCGCGCAAATGTCGCCCGCATAAAAACGGCCCTACACGGGGCCGTTTTGAGAGATACAAATAGAAATCCCGATGCGTTAATCTGCATCCTTCTCTGGAAGATTTTTGTCCAACAGACGAACAATCTTCTTCGGTAAGTAAGTTCGTGGGTCATCGTATCCCAATGTATAATCCGAGCTGCTCACATCGATAAACTCGCAACCGGAGTTGTCCTTGATGGAGATAATTACAGTATTGTGGAATCCCCACTGCCGCACCTCCACGACGTATCCGGCAAGGGTCAATACGTGTTCCACTTGATAAGTTTCGACTTGTCCGTCGCCATCATTGAACCCGAATTTGTGAAAGGCCTCTTCCCAACGCCACGAGTATTGACCGCCGCAGGTGTCACATTCTGATATAGGCATGATATGTCTCCTAAAAAAAGAAAGCGGGGCCGTTGGCCCCGCTGTTGAGTTGATCAAAGTGTTTCCGATTTAGCGTTGGTGGCGCTTCTCTTCTTCTGGCGGTTCCAGTAGAGGCTGAACTCGCCATTATCGTCCCGCGTTAGAATTGGGTAGATCGCGGAGGGAAGCGATGGATCATCGATCTCGAAGGAGATATAGGGCTTTGCGTCTTGTGATGTTTTATGCCAGCCAGCGCCGCACTCGCAGTTTGTATTGACATCTACAACCCGAAAATCTGGTTGCGCGTCATTGGTTTTCTCCGCGAGGGGAACAAACTGTAGGTCAGCTTGAAGGGTTAGGGTTTGTAGGCGGCCTTCAAAGTTACCGCTTTCTGTTTTGGTAAAGTGTCCGATTTTCATTTTAAGCACTCCTGTTTTAGTTTTCAGAGCCGTGAACCGTTCACGGTCTTTCTTCGATGGAATGCCGGTTCAAAATTTTCCTCGTGGCCTGTCATTGCCGCCTTTTCGGAAGCATCCGAAAAGTAAGGCGGCATGAAAAGAAATTTGCTTCGCGCTGGAATGGCCGCGCATGAGCGGCCACCGGAACTTTCTTTTGACTGGCTTCAGGGGAAATTTTTAGGTTGGCCATTCGATGAAAGACGCTGGACGAGATTTATAACGCGTCTGAGCAATTAATCCGGGGAGCTTTTGATATCGGTACGGGAAAACCCCAACGCGTCATTTGATTGCCGACGACGAGGAATCCGATAGCGCAAAGAGACCAGTCATTCTCCACCCGGATAGAAATGCCGGGAGAAGGAGAAATGATGTCAAATTCAATTACGCCACCGGATCTGATGGATGGAATCCCAAGAGGAGTCTCGACTAAATATATGCGCGATCAGAGCATCCCGCAGGCACGCTGGCAAAACCAAGAATCAATAGCGAACCATAAGCCTCTGGAGTACGATCCCCAAAACCCCGGCGGCAAGATTTTGATCGGGGCTTTGGGTGCTAAACTCATCGGAATTGAGGATAACCGGCACTTACAGACAACTGCAGGCAACCGTTCTGGAAAATCGGTTACAGTGATTAGCAATCTGCTGTTTTATGATGGCTCTGTTTTTGCCATCGATGTGAAAGGTGAACTGTCAGAAACTACCGCGATTGCGCGGGCCAGACTCGGACAAGATGTTGTAATTTTAGATCCGTTCAACATCGTTCGCGGAGAGGCTAAAAAGTTTCGAGGACGGTATAATCCGCTTAGAAAATTATCCCTAGATTCTGATACTGTGATCGAAGATGGGATGCAAATCGTCGATGCGATTATTGAGAAAACTGGTCAGGAGAAAGACCCGCATTGGAATGAATCAGCCGCCTCGGCGATGCTCGGATTTATCCTCTACGCGGCCTTTGGTGACGATGTGCCAAAGGAGGAAGGCACTCTTATCACGGTAAGACGTTTTATTACTGGTGCGCGCGCCCAAGAGGTCATTGATGAAGACCGCCAGGGCTACACACTGCCGCGCCGGATGATGCGCGGTATCGAGCATCTAAAGAATGGCAAGCATGATGATGTGGCTGAAACCATCGAAGCCTCGGTGCGGGGATTGTATGAGAAATCCCACGATGAAATGGCGGGCGTGCTTTCGACAATGAACCGTCATACCGCTTTTCTAGAGTTTAGAGCGATGCGAAGAATATTCTCTGGTCACGATTGTGACCTCAAAGATTTAAAGCGCAAGAAAAACGGAATGAGCGTCTATGCAGTCCTTCCGGCGACGCGGATGAACCAGTGCTCCCGCTTACTCAGGATTTTCGTCAATCAATTGATTGAGGCCATGGAGGAGGAAAAGACCGTTCCTAAGGCTCCAGTGCTTGCTGTTCTGGATGAGTTTCCAGTGCTCAAGCGGATGGAATCCCTAGAAGCCGCCGCAGGACAAATTGCCAGCTATCACGTTAAAATTTGGACTATTCTTCAAGACTGGGGCCAAGGGAAAGCGTTGTATAAAGAACGATGGGAGAGCTTTGCGGCCAATGCGGGCGTTCAGCAATTTTTTGCCAACGTAGACCTGGCCAGTACGGAGTATGTCACGAAGCGATTGGGCAAAACCCCGGTGGTGCAAATTCGACAAGGCGACACGTCCTATGAACAACGCGAGAAGGGAATGTCTGGGGCCATGGCATCGAAGCAATTGTATGATCTACTTGCTCATGATGAGGTGGCTCGAACATTCGCGCGTTCTGATCCTTTAAAGCGCCAACTGGTCATGATGGCAGGATTGAACCCGATGATCCTGCAGCGCGTGGAATGGTGGAATAAGAACGCGCCTTATGCGCATTACTTTAAAGAGTTCCACAAACCCTAAGGCGAAACACGCCCCTCTCACTCTGCGGCGAGAGGGGTGTTCATGGCATCGCTGACGCTGTGCATAAAGCCAATCATCTGCTCAATATCCTGTGGTTGTTGGCAGAGTGTGAACGTCTGAGCATCTATACCGTTTTCGCCGCTCTCAAGGCGTAACTCCAGAACCCGTCGATTGCGTTTGGCAAAGGAGAAATTACTCACTTTCAGCTCATCAGAGTTTAGATCACCACCAAACAGACCACCGTACTGTGTGCCAAAGACACCGAGACAGTCCATCTGTGACCATGTATCGAAACGCGTTTGATTAAAACGGTCTCTACAATCGTTAGAATTGGTCTCGGCATGACGCGCCTGAATCATTCTGACCCGGAAGCATGGTTCATCGTCGAGATGATGAATCATCATTACGGCTTCCTCCAACCCGCAGGGCGTTTGGTATTGGGCATGATACCAACCACGGAATACACCTGAGAGAATAGATTGGTTTGCTAGTTTGTGACTTGGTTTCAATTCCTTCGGCGCGATAGGCTGATGATCACTGAGCGCGACAGCTGAGCATAAGTCCGTTTCTGCAATAAAGGCTCTCACGGCTTCCAACCGCTCTTGGCGTGGAATTGTATAGTAGTACTCCCCCGTCTTGCGATTGATGCTGCCATCCATGTATCGGCGAAGCCAATCACCTCCAATATCCTGTCCCTCATCAAATGGACCGTCGGCAATGAGGTCTTCGAGGAAAATATCGCATTCGAAGCCTAGTAATGTGCCGCGCATCGGGCGTTTGTAGCGGTAGTCATACCAATAGGTAAGGAGCGTCAAATAACGCTCTGCTTCTGATTTCCATCTACTCATAGTCAACCTCCTGATAGAATCTTCGGAAATAAAAATTGAAGATCATCTCGAAGGTTGGTTTTTGGAGATAAGCAGCTTGTCCAGCTCTAGTAAATATGGAAGAGCTTTTTTCTCGAACCCCACCACAATTATTGCCCCAAAAGACGATAAGTCATTGATATGGTTAGAAGTTACAAACCCAAAAATCCATATTGTAGGAACTCAAGACTGAGCACCGAACAGTTTAAGTCCCTTGTTGAATCGTGGATACGCATGGAGTCGTCTGAAGCTATTGCGAAGAAGACGGGAGTAAACAAAGAAACCGCTCGTCGATATCTTCAGCGTATACGCAGGCGCATCATGAACGATGAAACAATATCAGGATGGATGGGCGGTGGATTCGGGAGTTTGCCAGAAACCGCTCATCCTATCTGGGGGAAACTCTACGATTGCATATTGGAATGCCCCGCCTATCGTTCTTTATATAGCGATATCCCAATACGAAGCCCGCAAGATGGGGACACGACGTTGGAACATCGTAAATACCTCCCGAAGCTTTCCATGATTGCTCAGTATGACTCCAACTCTAGAAAAGCTCGGTGCCAGAAACCATGTCCCATAGAGATTCACTTCGACATCAGTCATCGGGTGTACCGAGTACTCGGGAAAATGTTGAGCGTGTATGGGCAAATCCCAAGAGAAAATTTTAAGGAGTGGTTCTTTGAAGCAAACTTTCGAGTAAACACTCGCTTTGATAATATCAAATACCGGGGTGCTGAGCCTTGGACGTTTGGGAAATTTCTTGCGGTGCTTGAAAAGGAACCGCTTTGACTATGCGGGTGGGTTTGGGTCGTTCAAATGGCTTCGCTGTTCTTCTTCCCAATCAGCTTGCTCTAACTCCATCTTTCGTTTCACGAGTGATTTAGGCATATCGGGCGTAATGCGAATGCTTCTGAGGTAATTGTCTAATGACTCGGAATTTTCAGTCAGAAGCTTCTCGGCAGTTTCAGGTTCGAAATCTTTGTGTACCAAACTCCAATACTGCTGCCGAATTCCAATATTCGAGTCATAGCCACATCGTTGTCGTAACTCATTCAGCTCTGCTTCCGTCATTTCAGACGGATCATAAACTCTCTCTTTCGGGTCTTCATCATTCATAGAATGATTATATCATAATAGTCCGTATACTGACTAAATATTTAAATTGGCGGCGATACCGAAGTACCTGGCTTCGATGCGAGCACAATTCCACACCTGAGGCGTCGGTTTGCTCGTTTCAAAATAAACTTGAGGTCTAGTCATGTGCTCGAATGCAACGCACGCGAATTTGAGACTAAATCATCACGCGCGTTACGATATCTGGGTCAACCAGATAGTCGTACTGAACCCAGGATGGATCGACGCTTTTATGCCCTTGTCTGTACTGCTCACGAAGGCCGCGCAAGAAAAGGTAGCGAGTAGGAGGAAAGCTAATCGGAGACTCGTTACGGCTTTGCATCTTATACATCATCTCCGACATTAGATGCATATCATTCATATCATTTGCCGTTTTGGTTATGACCAATCTAATCAATTCCCAAGCCATATTTTGGACGACATCACCTTCGAATTCTACAGAGGTAGTGATATTGCTCAACTGCTGTGAGGTTAAGGCCGGTCCATGAATCTGCTCAGCAAGGCTTATTCTATGTTTTTTTTCCTGCTCTAGTGCCGATGGAGAGCCGTGTCGGAAAAAGTCATGGGCGACAATCAGCCCGCCGGGTATTTCATCACCTTTGAGATAAGAGGCGGTTACTATATATTGAGAGCCATTCGGTTTTGTCAGATAGTCATACAAAAGCGTACTATACATCCACCGACGAACCATCGCGCTCTGTAGAAACCATAGCCGGTGATCTTCATGGATTTCACCATCAACGGGAGTTCCATGAAAGCAAAGGTGATATACTACTTCTGAATGTTCCTTGAGAGATCCGTAAGGAAATTCTGAGGGTTCGAATGGCTTTCCTATAGGCTTGTACATTTCGTCGTGTTTCTCGATCACACGCTCAACAATCGTATTTGAATTGTAACGCTCATCCCGATCAGATAGGCACATTGTGTTGAATATCACATTGGCGATGACGTGATCAGTTTCATTATTTAGATCATCCAAATCAAAACACGAGTAGGGTTCATTTGGTCTTTTCGTTCTGAAGCTATCGCGAGAGACTTGCGAGTATGCTTTGCGAGCAAACTTATATGCTTCTTCCAACAATTTTTCATCAGTAAATGCGAAGTCCAGAATATTCACTTTCGCATTATCTGAGATGTAAGCTACTAGCCAAGCCCTATATTTTTGCGCCAGGGCAAACAATTTGTCGATTTCTTTAAGAACCAGATCGGAGGGTTCATCTAGAGCTAGAAACGTTACACGACCTTTGCCATCAGGATTTGGATATACGTATGCCCCGCGTCTCGTCTGTACCATTCTGTGTACGACCTCAATCAACCGTAGGTCTCAACAAATAACACGATGAGTAGCGTGCGCAAATAAGACGATTTGCTTGCAATGGTTACAGGCATCGAGGATCGTGTCCTCACGAGGAATCGAATAAGCACCAACTGCAATTTAGCTTGAAGCTTGCATTCTGCGTAGCTGAGAGCAAAGGTAAACACATGAAAAGATTTCGTTATTTTGGGATCGCACTGAGCATAATCCTCGTGGGGTGCGGCCAAGAGACAGTCGAATTGGACGTGGAAGCAGAGCCGGTTGATCACCGTCAGCCAACAAGTTACGAAGAAGAGCTGGCGGGGTACTGCTTAGACGATGGCATTCCTGATTGGGCGACAAAGACTGTGGTGACAAAGCCGGAACCCACAGGCGACCCCGAGATAGATGAACAAAATAATATTCGTTTTAAGATGGGGTTTCCGAGGGAACAAGTCACCAAGCCTGAGTATTGCCAACTGATAGCTAGTCGCTTGGTCGTGAAATATGGTGAACGTGTCGAGGCCGAGCGTGAGCGCTTCTCCGAAATGGCCGAAAAGGGCGAGCAAACTTTCCAGGAGATTTTAACTGGGTACTGCGTTGACGATAGTATTCCCGACTACGCGACAACGATCGTCGTGAATGTAAAAGATGAAAATTGCGGCGAAGAAGAACCGATTGAAGGGTTTAAGGTTCCAGCCACGGTCCGATGTCCACGCATGACAATGACAAAAGTCGAATATTGCGCGTGGCTTACTGACGCCGTGGAGCAGCATGTCGCTGAAATGGCTGAATGAACTGCAAAGTATTGGATTGAGCGTGCCATACCACGCCTGATATTGCCGACTCTATTTCCCTTCAGGTGAAGAGTTCCGAAATCATATCATCGATCAGGAATAGTCCGAGAGAGCAATATAACCCACCTCGTAGCCGCAAAGATCATTAAGCTACGAGGAATCGAATAAGCGCCCTTCTCCATACAACCCTAGCCCGCGAGTGTTCTTCACAGATGCCGAGGGCCTGGTTGGAGCGTTTTGCTCCTCTTCGCGGTTGCCAGGTCTGAAGCCATGGAGGCTAGAATGATCGAGTTTTTGCAATCCCTAAATCTACCTGATCATAAGAAACCTTATCGCTCGCCGTTTGCGGGCGGACCAGACACCCACGAGACGACATTAGAGGACGGAACGCAGCAGATTACAGTAGTCCCAAGCGCCATTACCCCATTGCGAGCTAAGTTCGCCGATTGGTTATCCTGGATGGCGACGCTCACTGCCATCAGCTTTTGTATTTACTTTTTAAGAGAGGTCACCATTGGCAGCTCTGAAGAAGCTCTCGCTATATATCTGAGTCCGTTTGCAGCATATTTTCTCACAAAATTCGTGCTCTATCGCGCGCTAAAAAAATCAGTGCGTGTGGTGTACACACCGGATCGCTTGAGCATTCACAAGGTGCTTGGTGTAAAGCGCTTTGACAGAGCGATGCCACATAGTTTTGCACTGTATCATCATGAGAAAAAAGACCGTGAGGAGGAACTGCTGTCATATCGAGAGAAGAAGCGTGCGGGCTGGTGGTTTTCTCGTTCGCCGAAACGATATTGCGGCAAGTCCTTCTACATCTCATTTGAGTATATGGGTCAGCGCAATGACGTGATGCTGGTTTATAAGCGCAAGACCGCACAGCAGATCATTGCACGGCTTAAAGCCTGCGATGAAGTTATGGATGGGTATCGCGGAAATGGACGCGGTCATACGCTTTCCCCTGAGGACGAGTGGACTGATCAGGCAGGTTCATTTGAGACCGTTGGTTCTGGAGGTGGCGCATGAGCCGCGTTAATAAGAAACCAGATTTAGGCGCATCTTTTGATGCGTCTAAAGGCTCACGATACGTAGATATCACCACGAGTGCGAATGCCACAGCGAGCGCCGAGTTGGAAAACGCGAAGAAGCATGAGCAGGCTATGGATGCTCACAATCAGCGCTGGGTGCGAGAACGAGATAGGCTGGCTGTTGTGAGTGACTTGTATCCGGAATTTGATCTTGGTTCACGTGCCCATCGGAATCTGCTTAGCGCCTATGAGGAGCGTAGAACCCAATGGCAAAAACAAGCTGATCAAATTGATAATGGCTTCGAGGTCAAACGCGATCATCTACGTAATACTGGCCGAACGGTTTCAAACGAATTCAAGGTCCAAACGGGCGCAGCTTTCGAGCGATTTCAGCCCGAAGATCACATTGCATCAGAGCCATGCACGGATAAGGACAAAGCAAATTCGACCTCTCCCCGCCTCCAATCAAGAGCGGATGAATTCCTGGTTCATGGACATGATCGAGAGCTGGTAAAAACGCGCTGAGGTGAAGCCTGTTCTGCGTAATCGCGCACTATTCTTAGAGTGAACGGCCCCGGCTCGGTCCGTCACGGTTCTGTACCTCAAACTCAAAATCTTTTTTACTCTTACTCACATGCCTCTTGTGATCCATGGCTTCGTGCAGGATACGCGTTACAACCAAAGCATCATCGCGTTCCTGAAAGTAAAAAATCAGATGACGGGGATTTTTAACGTCGACCCCGGCGCGATCCACACTTAGAGAAATTCGATAGCTTCGGGTTTTAGGATCGACTTCCGGGCGATGTTTTGACCCGGCCCGCAAAGGATCGAGCCTTAAATCTTCCAGAGCTTGATCGATCAAAGATGAATATGCGCTGAGTTGGTTTTGCCCGTATGTCTCCAGGGTATAGCTACGTATCGCTTCAAAATCCTTCAAAGCAGTTTGCGTAAGCCTGAGTTCGCGCATGTGATTTAGGAGTTATTCTTTGCTTGATCCGCAAGATAATCGCCGACCTCTTTGCCGGATTTAAACGTGACGAAGTCACCTCGCTCATAGGCATCCATACCTTGATTTACAGCCGAGCGCAGAGCATCAAGTTTGGCCAACTCCTCGGCTTCGCGCTGCTCGAGTGCGCGCATGGCATCGCGCACGACCTCACTAACATTTTGATACTGCCCGGAGTTGAGTTTCTCTTCGATGAGATTGTCATGGTGATCTGTGAAGCTTATCGAGCGTGTGGCCATTTATGAGGTCCTTTCAAGACTATTCTACCAGCTCTATTGATAATTCGCAATTTTCAATAAAACCGCTTCTCGCCAGCTTACGAGGATTCACATTCTCGCCTCTTTCTAGGGTGTAGCCCGGCGCACCTATTCGCGCCTGCACGCAATCACAGGGGCGAGATAATGAATCCATTTGCTAGTAATATTTCGAGGGGGAAGTTTGACTCCATTTCGCCGGGATTGGCGCTAATGGCGTTTGCGACCGCTTTTTTTTCATTTCGGGGCGTATCGCTTGATGCGCTGACCTTCATGCAAAAGGCTGGCGCAAGCGTCTTTGCCATCGCTAGCGGGATGGCTATCTATATGATCTGGCATACGGTCCTGAACACGCTGCCACAGCTTCAGCGCAAGAAGGATAAAGTTCTCGCAAGCATAACCTTAGGCGTTTGTTGCGTTCTAATATTTTGGCTTTCCAGCGCGTTTAACGTCGCTGGTTTGGCTGGAAAAGATGCTCGCGAAGTTCACCTGGCGCGTTACGTTGCAGAGCTTGAGCAATCCACCTCCGAAGGCTTTGAAAGCGCGCAGCTTATCAGAGGCCTTCTCCCCGATCTTCGCCAGGAGGCAGCGGCTTACTCGTCGCGTAAGGACTTGGAATTTTCACAAGGGATTTATTCAGGTGGGCCAGGCCCTGGCGCAGTGCATAGCGCGCTTTCAGGAATTGAGGGGCGTTTATTGAGCTTGGTTGATGAGGCAGAGCGATATTCAACTCAATCTGAGGCGCTGAATACCAGTGTGAAACAACGCATGGATCAGGTTCGGGAGATCCGCACCTCCACCCGCCCATACGCAATCCGTTTTCGAGATATTGGCGGCGAGGTTGAGCAAATCCGTTCTGATTTGGCGAAGATGGAAGTTCAGGTATTTGCTGGATCGGTTAAGCGCACATTGGAAAATTTGCCACGCGAGGTGGACGTTCAGGCAAACTATTCTGCGAATGTCGATGTCGCTAAGCGTCAACGCACAGCGCTGGATCGTGTGCGGGCTGACATATCTCAAACGACAAAGGTGCTTGCAGAATTCATTCAACAAGCGAATGACGCATCGGTAGGTCATATTGAAGCCTTGGAGCCGATAAGCGCGGTCAAAGCGGTTGTCATTTATGCGGATAACTACCCCGCGCATTGGGCGGGCGGAATTGCGTTAGACTTGGCGCCACTGGCCATCGTTATCTTCACCATGATCGCACTGGGTGAAAAGAAGCCCGAAGAGCTGGCAATCTCTCATGGGCTGAATTTGAGCGTCAGTGAGTTGGCTGATGCCATGCAGTCTATGGAGTATTTGCGCAGATTTGGCGTGGGTCGAGACATCCTCAAAGACGTTGATCAATTTCGTCGGGGAAAATCGCCTGGCAGCGAAGATGACAATGGGGAGGATGAGTGATGACGAGAGCGCTCTACTTCATCAGTATCATCAACAAGGACCCCATGCGGGCATTCACAGGTATATTTATCACCTGGATTGTATTGCAGATCCTACTGAGCTTTGTTTTTTATGATCGGGGTTTCAAAGACCCTATACCACCATCGCGCTCCCACGAGGAATCTTCTGCCGAGGACGAGTCAGAACCGGGTTGCCTTCATGTTGAGGGCATTGAGATTTGCGATGTGGAGGTATGATCATGCATATTCGATCAGTTGTTGCGAGTGCTACTTTTCTGGCTGCGAGTTTTGGCGCTCAGAGCGCGGCGCAACAACCAATAGAAGAGGTGTTTCCTGGGAAAATCTGCGCGATTGAACTGGGCTTTAGTTACAGCGCAAGTACAGGTCTTATCTCTAATATCGGCGATCCTTCACCAGAGGCTGAACTATTGCTTAGCAAAATCATAGCGATTGCGGGAATTGAGCCCAGGATTGAAATCTACGCCGCCGATATAGAGCGCTATGCCACTGCATTCGCCACAAACCGGTGGGGCAAGAAGATCGTAGTATATGATCGTTCTCATCGAGGATGGGCCAACGGCGGTGGACCAACCATTTCCGATGTACGGACTTTTGCCCACGAGATTGGACATCATGTAGGCTCCCACGTTCACCGAATAAACTATTCTAGGCATGAACAGGAATTGGAAGCTGACAGGTTTGCCGGTTATGTGATGGCACGAATGGGTTTTAGTCTAGAACAAAGCACGCGGCGATTTTGGGACTATCCTGGTACGAAATACCACCCGGGCGGCCTTCGGCGCAAAGCCGCTGTAACAAACGGTTGGATCATGGCAGCGCAGCTTTTGAAGGAGGAGCGCGGGCAGTGTGAAATGCGCTTCCAAAGCGAACCTTCGGACATTGATGGAACGCCGTGCCGCATAGTTCAGGTCTGCAGTGAAGATGGCGCGGAGCAACGTTTGTCTTGCCAGGATTACGATGGGCTCTGGTATTGGAAGTAGAAGATACGTGCGTGCGCGCCTCACGCGGAGAACGTCTTACTTGCCAAAGATCAATTCATCGCTCAGCGCGTGACCCTGCGGGCCTCCCCCGTGCAGCATGCGATATTCGTCGATACGCAACTGACGGATATGGTGTTTCAATTCACCCTCGGATGTAAGAGTGTGTCCCGCGCCTTCCAGATACAGACTTAAATTGTCCGCAAGCGCTCTATGGGCAAGCCCGTCGCAAAAGTCGGCGATGGCTATCGGACCAAACGGCACGTCTGCTAGTGATCCAAAACACGGAATTCTCATGTCCATCCGAGCAGATCCGAAGATGTTTACACCCTTGATGTTAATGCAGGCGAAGCAGGCGAATTTCTCCATGTCCTTGGCCATGGAAAGATGCCCTGGTGTGGGCGCTAAGATCGGTTCTTCATAGACTTTGTGTTTTTCAACTAGCCTTTGGATTTTGCCTCGCGCAATGCCCGTGAAATTGTATTGAGAGTCAAAGATGTGTTTGGCATCGGGCTTCAAGAATCCCCAAATCATAAAAGGTTCATCGGGTGGAAGCTGTCCGGATTCGCGCATCTCCTTGAAAACATGAGCCATGAACCAAGTGTGCACGAGATAAGCCAGAAAACTCAAATCTTGAAGTTGCGCATCAAGTGCTTGGAAGTTCACTCTGAACAACGCTAAATCGGCCTGCTGACACAAAGCATCTTTCTTCCAATCGTTCTTGCCATCATGGCCTGAACCGTCGAACTCAATTGCAAATAGTGGCATTTGAGCTTCATCTGTGACCACGAAATCAAAGTGAGACATTAGAGCGAAGGTCCCGATTTCTCGGGTGCTGCATTTTTCAATGTCTATGACATCAGCGACTCGAATTTTCCGATAGACTTCGGCGCCGAACTCATCGCAAGCCTGCGCGACCTGTTCGAATACGCGGTGTTCGCTTTGATTTGTCAGTCTTTTGAGCAATTCATACCCTTTGTTCAGACGCTTTTCCCTACAAATGATCGATCGGATGCTTCGTCTATGAGCGACCGATGATCTCGCCATGTAGGGTGGCAAGACATCCAGCCTCGCCTTCTAATCCTTCGAAGGCAAATGGATTTAAAAATTGCCGCCCCCAGAATAGACTTTTGTCCACTTCTGAAAGGCTCGCCTCCTTACAAACATCTTCCCAATTCTGTGCGATAACGCTGATCTGCTTTTCGATTATCTGAATGGCATCTTTTTCTTTGATAAGAAAATGCCGCGCGGCTTCTAGTGCCGTTTGCAATCGGCTCATCCGTTGATCGCTGTGTATCAGCATCGCTTGGGAGGCTTCGCGCCCGGATCGTGCTTGCGGACAGATATCGTAAGCAGGCGTGAGCTGTAAATTTTGCCCGTCCCAAAAGGCGGCATGATTACGGGCATGATCGTCGGTATTGCCGCACAGGATATTGAAGACCAACCGAGCATACAATTCTTGCAGAGTGGCCTTCGGATTTTCGAAACGGTGGCGGATGATCTCACATAGCTGCTCATAGGATGCATAGCGCGCCATCATTTCATCAAGACCGAACAACGTTAGGGCGGAGACCATGGATTTGCGCCTCCAACCGACCTTAGCTTTGATCCGATCAAAGCGCTCGATGAGCATTACATCTTTGCCTGAGGCCTGAACCATTGAGACTGGCGCGACCGTCAGTCCGGTCAGAGCGCCTAGGCGCATCGCTATGAACTCGGCCTTCACAACCGAATATACGTCATTGCTGGCAGAGAATTTTGCGATGAATTTTTTTTCATCGCTCTCGATCAGTGCTTTGGGCCGCGCCCCGCCAATCGAGCTCCCGTGATGTAGAGCCTGATCCAACTCCGGCGTTAGCGGTATGCCTGCTTCCACGCGCGCAGCAGACTCCATGAGTTCTTCTAAGGTCGCGTTTTTGTGCTGACGCGGGATGTACTCTGTAGCGCTTGCTTGAAAGTCGAGAGCGCCGATGCGGTCAGAGCCTGACTCTAGCAAGAAAACTAACTCTGAGAGGTCTTGGCTATCGATCTCGCGACCCTTAGCGCCAAACGTTCGGTTGAGAATAACTCTGCGCCCCCAGGCATCCGGCGCTGCATCACGCAGCGAGGATGGCATGGACAGTCCGTTCGGAAGGGGCAGCAACCCCTGCTCCAATGGAAGCTCTGGGAGATAGATGGCAATAGCGTCGTCCCGTTCCAGATAAGAACGACCATAATTAAACTGTAGCGTTTCGCCTTGGGCAGATACTCGGCCTGCGACAACAGGCTCTGTTCGACCGGGTAGCCAGAACCAAACAAAGGCTTCTGCGACATCCTTAGAAGTCATCGCTGATCTCAACTTTTGGTTTTCGGATAGATTTTGGCAAAAGTGCGAGCTTATCGGATACGCGCTCCAGCTGGTTTGAGAGGCGCTCGCCTGATGTATCAAAGAGTGGAACGCCGACGATAAAGGCCGCTTCAAAGACAAGGCCAATCCCAACTTTGAGATCGCCTTTTTCAATGCGTTGAACGGTTTCGCGGGATACGCCTACGCGCTCTGAGAGTTCCTTCTCAGAGATGCGCCGCTCCTTGCGGTTTAACTTTATAGCCTGGCCAAGCAGTAGCGCCGCGTCCGTGCTGGCAGCGGAATATGATCTTTGCTGTGTGCGCGCCATCTCTCGCTCCATAAGGTTTAAGCGTAAGCCCTGATGCCTACGTAATTGATGTTACAACTATCGCATAAAATTGCTTGGATGTCAAAGTTATGATCGATACAGCATGCATAGCATATATTTGCGCATGCCATATCATGCAATTAAAGATGGCTTTCTCATAAGGGCAGCTAATGAACAGCAGCTGAAGCCCATACACAAAGTATTTCTGTATACGGATTAAATTTAGTATAGTTCATACTATGGATGATGGAAATAAGGATGCGGAGGCACCGGCACTTACTCAGAGACGTAAGAAAAGCCCACTGATCGTCATCACAGATGAAATGCGTGCGCAGCTGAACACTGAATTCGAACGGACCAAAGCTACCGCCAAAATACTAAGCCGCCTTTGGCCATCATCGATTAGACTATTGCATGACTCGGTTCTTACGCGGTGGCGCAACGGCAGCGCGATCAGAGCAAGAAAGGATCAATGGGTACAGGCTCAAATATGCTTAGCCAGCTTGCCGGACGCAAACATGAACCCGGAGTTGATCGCCGCCCAGGAACGAGATCGGCAGAAGAAGCGTAATGAGCCGCGAGCGACTCAGCCCGCAAAAAAGCAACGTCGATTAGTTGTTAAAGAGCGTAAACCGTGCGCTCCAAGCTTGAGCGACCTATCCCCCCAAACTTGGCCGCCAAAGC
Organism: Pseudomonadota bacterium; assembly: GCA_039822145.1. GTDB lineage: Bacteria > Pseudomonadota > Alphaproteobacteria > Caulobacterales > Hyphomonadaceae > Henriciella. Next base: position 379,099 of record JBCBMU010000002.1, read on the forward strand.
CACAATGGACGCGCAATGATACAATTTCAGCGCGGTACAAAGATACTGGCATGTATGTTCCGGTCTCACGTTCATATTTTCTTGCGTTGCATCGAGAAGTTCGACGCACCTCGATATCTCCCCGGAAATTGTTGTCGATCTTCGACAAGCCGCCTGAAGGGTTGCGCTTCAATATGATCGGCAACTGGCTTCGTCTCACAACCCGGAGCGCTCAGCCGGAGTATCTGGAATGGGTACTGGATGCGTACAAGCTTCTACCCGATGGATCGCAAGAATGATATATACGGTGCGGACATATAGATCGTTGTTTAATATATAAAATTTGAGCTAAATGCGATCGTTATTTACGTAATTCTTAACTGAATACCCCCTATAATTAATGGGCCTGCGAAGACAGGCTTTAAAAACAATAAACGGGGTGCGTGTGATGAGTTCTAGAGGGAACGAATTTACCCAAAATCGACTGGATGTAACGGACCTGGCTTCAAATGCCGGGGCCGCGCTGGATCGTGGGCTTTCAAGCGTTTTTGCAGACAAGGCGCAGGAACAGAACTTCGAAGACCATCAGATGGAAATCGCTCTGAACCAAGGCCAGCTGAGCCTGGGTCAAATCAACCGCATTATCAATGATACGCGGGTGACCTCCGATATACGCGATGAACAAGCTGCCAAGAGCAGAGACTCCACGAACACAATGTTGTTCATTGCGCTTCTAGATCAGCTTGAGCGCGATCTTGCGGAAGCCATTCAAGGGCACAGAGACTACTTCCGAGACAAGTATGGTGATGACTACGCGACTGTTCTTGGTCGTCCAATTCTCGGAGATGATATGCCGGATAGATTACCGGGTGAAAGTGACGAGGATTACAATAAGCGCGTTGAAGATGCATTGTTCAATGAAATCTGCCATCCAGACGGATCACTAAAAGATGAGTACAAGGATCACCCTGATGCAGACCGACTTACTCAGTGGGGTAAAGATCGTGTGGCAAGTGATCGTGTTAAGACGCTCAATGCCTCATCTTCTCCTGAGGAGGTTCGGGAAGTTCTAAAAGGTACGAGTATAGAGGAAAAATTGGCAGCTCGTGCTAATACGGCCGGAACGGATAGTGAGGCAGATAACGAAATCAAAGCCGCTTTAGACGAACAGAAATCTGAGGTGTTTAATGCTCCCGCGGAAACAACGGAAAACGGGTTCGGCTAGAACCCTAGGTGTGGGTTTGCTTCATAAAAATGATTTTGATCGACGGCTTTTTGGACGGGCTCACCTTGGCTATCGTTCAGGTAAAACGGTCCATGGGATGCAGCACCCTTTGCGCCGTAGTGGTAAGTAATCAAAGTAGACGGTCTTTCATCGTATTCGACGAAGAACGAAACGTTAGATTCTCCGGCTAGAGTGAAGTCCCTATTCAGAACATCTTGAATTTTTGCAGCTGGGACTTTTGAATCTCTGCCGATTTCAACGGAAATGCCGATACCGTCGCTTCTACCGGCCCAGTCTATCGCATCGCGCTCAGCATCATCGGTGATCTGAAAGTTTGATGTCATAGAGGCGGTCGTAATTATGGGGCTTTGGCCGCTTGTATCAACAGATGCGTATTGTTGAGGCTGCTCTTCAGCTATTGCGGCAGGCACAACTACTGAGGCCAATCCAAGGCCAACGGCTGCTGCTTTTGCTCTAAATCCATTTGCGAGTGCCATTTGCACGCTCCTCAAGAATTCTTGAGGCGGTGAAAATTGCAATTAAAACAATGTATAATCGCAACAAAAAGGACCCTTTTTGTTGCAAAACGAGGAGATTTTGTGTTACGTTGCGTATCAGAAGCTAAGTCATTGTTTCGATGGGGCTTAGCAAGGTGGTGAAACCGAGAAGAGCAGGTCATAGACCTAATCTAATAAAACGGTCCTTTTTCTGTGGTGTGTAGCAAGCATGAAGCGCGGGGTGCGTTTCGGGCTGTTGCGGAATGATCGCAAGAGGCACACACCATGCCCAAGAAAATAGGATACGCGCGGGTTAGTACCGCTGATCAATCTCTTGATATGCAAGTGTCTGCGCTCAAAGAAGCGGGCTGCAAACTTGTATTCGAAGACCACGGGCTGTCAGGCGTAAAAACGAGTCGTCCCGGATTCAATTTAGCGCTGGAGGCGCTAGAGGCTGGCGATACACTTGTCGTTTGGCGGCTCGACCGGATGGGGCGATCATTGAGGCACCTCATAGAGATCGAGGCCGAATTGAACGCCCTCGGTGCGCATTTCGAGTCACTGACGGAAAAGATCGATACATCCACGCCGATGGGGGAATTTGTGTTTCATATCCTCGGCGCTGTGGCTCAGCTAGAGCGAGAGATCATTCGGGAACGAACATTAGCGGGAATGGCGGAGGCCGCGAAACGCGGGAGGTTTCCTGGAAGGCCGTGTAAATGACTTTCCACCGAGCTGCCTAGAATGGGATTTCATCATCAAAATCTTGGCTGAAATCCTTGCCGAGGTCTTGTCTCGGTTCGGGCGCCGGAAGCTGTTTCGGTACCTTCGGGGCGGGCAGAGACGGCAGGTACTCCTTAGCTTTTGAGAGAATATCAAAAATGCCATTGATACGATCCGTTAGATCCGTGGCGTCTTTGATCTCTTTTTTAGTCCACACATAAGCGGCTAAGAGCGCTTCGCCACGAGTGCGATCTCTATCAACTTCCGCTGCGAACGCGTTTAATCGGTTCGCCAGTGCATCTCTCTTCTTCTCCGACAATTCAGCATCAGCCAAAATCTCTCTGATCGTATGAAGTTGCTTATGTATACGAGTTTTCTGAGCCGGGTTGAGGACATATATGGCCGAGTTACCTTCCGACGAACGTTTATGAGCCGAGAGACTCAAGGTCAGAGCGTGAAACCTTACTTTGGTCTTTAGAGCGTTAAAGTGATCCCAAAACTCAGAGCCATCAAGTGTCGTTAGTCGTTCTAGATCCACGCCTAGATCGATTTTGTATACCGAGCAGAAGGCCGCTACATGGAGTACATACTCGCGTTCGAAATGATTGGACTCTGTTTCGTGCTCAGCGGGCACCAGAAACTCTTCTCGAAGGTATTTCTCGTAGACGACAAAAGCATCTTCCGGATCGGTCGGTAAGTTTAGCTCGTCAATAATCCCCAGTCCCAATCAAGTCTCCATGTCTGCGATGCCCATTAGATGGGAGCGCAAAGAGTTTATGTCCAGTTTCGGTCGCTTTTAGGTTGTATAGATTTGGCACGCACTCTGCACGGATGATGACAAGCGAAAGTGAGATATGATATGAACACCACGGTCGACGAAACCATCTCCCAAACTGATCTACTAGCGCAAACGACAGATATTGTTTCTGCTTATGTTAGTAACAATCCGATCAATTCAGCAGACCTGCCCAGTTTGATGCAGTCAATTCACACTCAACTCAGCGCGTTGTCAGCTGGCTCTACAGAGGAAATTCGGCCACATCCGGCGGTGCCGATCAAGAAATCGATTACTGACGCTCATATTATTTGTCTTGAAGACGGCAAGAAACTCAAGATGCTAAAACGATACATTCGCACGCGATACGATCTGACTCCAGACGAGTATCGACGTCGGTGGAACCTTCCCGCCGATTACCCGATGGTCGCCCCAGAATACGCTCGGCGTAGGTCGGACTTTGCTAAAGAGATCGGATTGGCAAAAACCGGCAAATGATTCGCGGGTAGATATCTTAAGCCCATAAGTTTTTTAGGGTTGCGCCACACCCGCGCCACATGTTCAGAAATGCCAATCCGGAAAATCGCGAGTTTCTGCGGGTTAGAGCGGGTCGATAGTTTTTGGAATGTGGCGCATAAATCAATTGTTGTGCAGACGATCAAGAAGCATAAGTCTTTGATATTATTAGTATCTCAAATGGCGCGAGTGACGAGACTTGAACTCGCGGCCTCCGCCGTGACAGGGCCAAAACCTGCCTTTTGCAACAGTTACTTACAGTCTTGCGCCACATCTGTGCCACACAAATTTTGCCGCAAAGTGCCTATCAGTCCCGATGTTTGCTCCCTTTTTGCCTCCGCTCGATCAATCAGGTGACCGTAGTGATTCAGTGTAGTTTTGATATCCTCATGTCCTAAAAGCTTCTGAATTCGTTTCAGGTTCGTACCTTGGTCGATTAGCATCGACGCATAAAAATGCCTGAGATCGTAGGGAGAGTATTTAGGGCGCTGTATGATTCGCCCATCTGCTTCTTCACTGACCATCAATCCTGCGATCTCACAGGCTTTATGAAAGCCCCGTTTTCTCCAGTGGCCAGGATCCTGCCATCTGCCGTTTTCTCCAGGAAAGGCCAAGTCATACGGATTGGACACCGCATGAGTGTCGATGAAGTGATTAACCATATCTCTGACATCTGGAGATATATCGATCCATCTTCTGCCCGCCGCAGTCTTCGTGGAGTTTAGTCTGTAGTTTCCGCGCTCGATGGCTCTATCAATTTTGATGGCGTCGCTTCCGATATTGTAAGTAGCAAGCGCGAGATACTCTTGAGGGCGAGCGCCTGTATCAGCCGCGAGGTAGAGAATCGGCCGGTATCTCTGCCAGTGTTTCGCGATGCGCTGATCTTTTACGTTTGCGAGCTGGTCTGCAGCGGCAAGAAGAGCAAAGAGTTCCTTCTCCGTAGGTGGCACAATCTCCTTCCTGTGCCGGGAGCTCATCGTGATCGTAATACCTCTGACTACGTTTTGCGATACGATATCTCGAAGAAACATTTCTCTCACAACCGAGTGAAATGTTGAGAGCACTTTCATTGCTTGATGGCGACCGGCGCAATGCCTCAACAGCCAGCCCCTAAACTCAATTACATGCGATGGGCGTAACTCCTGTAGAGAAACAGGCCATGGATAGCGCTTCATGATTGATGCCCGGTAATTATAAGTCGTCTGAGTAAAGCGCGTTATCGGCTCGTGATTCTCTGTGCCTTCCGTGACGCATATATCAAACCATTTATCTATGGCCTGTTCGACAGTTCTAATACCGTGCGAATTTAATGAGTTTCCGCGCTCGGATTGGAGATTTTCCAGAAATGCGCGCGCTTTCTTAGCCGTTGGAAACGACCGGTATCTCACCCCCGATGTTTTACTGGGGTCAGTAAACCTAATTTGGTACGAAACCGCTCCGTTCTTTGTTACTCTTTTTCTGATATCTGCCATGAAATTACTATACTAAATTGCTCAGCAGGCTGAGCAATAATTGTTCAACTTATCCTCATGTTTTTCTCCGCCGCAACCTGCCGCATAAGGTAGATGCCCCGCAGTGAGTTTCGCTCAATCTTCAGGCGACCGTCTATTGGATCGACGAAAAAAGGAAGCTTACGTTTTCCAAACGCGTCTGGCTCTGCAGCTCGCTTAAGCTGTTTCTCCGATAACATGATGCCAAGTTCAGAAAGCTCTTCTCTGGCGGCCCCGAGATCTAGATAGTATGGCCTATTCATGATCGTATTCCATCCACAATGATTCCATGCGATCTGCCGCGCAAGGGTATGCACCACGAATATTGATTTCGTTGACATCTCCCCCTCTGGAATCTCGGCAGCGCACTTCGTTGCCAAACCCGTTCGTAAAACTCAGATAGATTGTCGTATTTCTGGCGTAGCGCACGCCGAACCGATCTTCCAATCGATTAAGTTGTTCATGAATTGATTGCCTCAACTCAGGTATAGATAGCTCCCGCCGTATAGTTATTTTCATTAGACCTCCCCATCGATCTTCTAAATTGGTTGTATTTACCCCTCCATCATACAACTTATAGTTATGTTATGACAAATTTTATTGTGCTGCGGCGCAATACAGATTTTGCATCTGCGCGAGGAATTCGGTACGATCCGCGCCCTAAGATGGTTGTATGAAACGGATCAAAACACGGGAGCTTGAGGCGGCATTGAGCACACTTTCACGGGTGATTGAGCGCTATGGAGAGCAATACTGGCCACTCTTTGAAAGACTGGAGACCGAGCGAAATTCGCAGTTAGAGCGTCAAGATCGATTGAAACGGTTTTCTAGCGAGAGAGAAAAGCCCGTTGATTGCGTGTCCAATACCGCGTGAGGCTTAGAACGCCCTAAAGCGGACGCTGGGCGACTGGATAAGATGGACTTTTTCACCAAAGACGGCCATCAATGTGCGTAGCGAGGAATGGCGGGATTGAGCCCACATTGACCGTTGCTGTGTATCGTCCGAAAGTACGTCAGTAGGACTCAAAAACCCTAGAAATTATCATTCATGAACTTGCCTGACTTCATCACGCATTACCATTCTCAAACCGACCGCCCGTTCCAAAATCTATCCGATTTAGAGCCGACTGAATTGAGTGAAGTCATCGAAAGGCTGAAACAGCGAAGAGCAGATAACCCGGGCTACAAACGCATTTTCGGCCAGCGGTACATGGATCTCCGACGCAGGACTGAAACCAAACTCCGCGACCTTTTCGAAGCCCGTGGCGGCGAGCCAGAAAGGCAGTCTCCCCACTACTTCGTTCTAGGAGAATGCGCTTGGTTTTCTGGACTATATCCTGACCCAGACACTGTGACGCTTGATTGGCGTTCATTGCCCCAGAGGGCGGTAAGTTTCACCTATCCAGACAGCTTCGTCTCAATGCGGCTCGGCCCTGACTATGGCTTGCCGCCTGATCCCCTCGAACCTTACCACGAGCGCGTCTATCTCATGGATGAACTCGCGGACGTCGTAGCGAGACATGGACTGCCAAACGGCGATGAGGATGCGACATATGAGGGCTACCACAACCGAAAGTTCGAAAAGTATATCGAGGTGCAGGTCTGGACCGACGAGCCGGTGGCAAAATATCTAGATGGCGGAAGCTGAATGTGGCCTATCCAATGCCAGCTCTATATGCGTGGCGGCCGACCGCCTACATTAAACTGGCTGGCAAATAAGGGCCAAAAGCCGTCGATCGAAGGGTTTGGTCAGCGTCCTAAGTTCGCCCCACAACGGTCTCTCGTCCAAGCGGCGGGATGCGCCCTAAGAAGGACATTCAAAATTAAGACCATAGAAATTTTGTGCAGCAATGGTGATATGGAAGACTACAAGCGGAGCATTTTGCCTTCACGGGCTTCTAGAGCGCCCCCAAAAGGTATAATAGTAGAATGGTGATTGAAGTGTCATAGATGCACCCATTGTGAGCAACGGGATCTATTCGCGGCGCACCTTGGACGCTCACTCTAAATTTAGGATGATGTCCGCGATATTAGCCTCTGCGGCAGCGCTTCGTAAGATCTCTGGATTGTCTCGTAGTTCTTGTGCGCTCCATGACGATTCACCACCGGTAACTATTACGAGCCCGGCAACATGAAACGAATAGGACGATCCCGAACTTGGGTGCACTTCTGCGCTGACAACGCAGTCTGCCCGCAGCCCTTTTGAACGGAATAGTTTAGTAAGATGATTTGGGTTTTGACCTAGGTCACCGCCTGCAATGGCCGATATGACCAACAAGCCTTTATCATCATCCGATATTTTGCTGGCACTTCCCCGAGCGCTCAAGGTAATGCCTGAGCTGACTGTGACCAGTTGTCTGCATTGCGGAAGGGTGGTGTCAATATTGGAAGTTACGTTCTCGCTTCGCTCAAGTTGAGCCGAAGCGAGAGGTAACAGAGTAAATAGTGTCCCTACAAAGACAGCGCGTTTCAAGTGCGGTGCGGCCATACGCGTCTTCCTTTGATTTCCATGGTTATCATCGTGCTTATGTTTGTACGTTTTGTTAGATATGAGTGCTCGCGCATATCTTCGGACTTGTGAAGCATCATTGTTCGCTCCGCATCGAAAGTTGTACTTACCCGATTTAAGGAGGCCGTTGGTACATGCAAGAATTGGATCTTCAAGATTGATATTGTCAGCGGCCGGTATTCGCCCCACAAAGGACTCTCGCGGTTTCCGAAAAGCGAGCAATAGCGGTCATTAGATCAGCGGCCTAAGTCGCCCTAAAACGGACTCTGACGCAAAAGTTGAAGGATGTCTCTAACGCTTTGGAAAGAGCCGTTCGATACTAAAAAGACCAAGCGATATTGGCTCCGAACCTGGGGGATAAGGTATGGCGTTCAGGTATGTTTCTTCAATGGTATTGGCAACGGCGTTCATGGGCTCCGCCAACTCTGATGAGCTTTGTGTCAAAGCTGTTCCCGGTGGTGAACCAATTTTGGACGTCGAGGTTGAACAACCCTACCGCATTGTCAGGCATCCGAGACAGTTTCCCGGTTTAAACGGTCTACTAGTGCACGCCTTCAATCGACAGCAGTTGTTGCTGTTTGATGGCACATCTCTTTCGCCAGTCGACGCAGACTACCCACACATTTGGGGACGTGCTGATGGCACTGGATTGAAGCAAGCGAACGACGGGTGGTTTTATGGATTGGGTGCGAAACCAAGGCAAATATTTAAGCTTGCTCCAAACGGATCAAATTGGTTGCCGATAACGGAAACTGAAAACTATAAATATGCCCATTTCGACTCTGGTAGCGGTGAATTGCATCTCACACTGGGTGCTAAACGCGCAACGATCAAAGGCGGCCAACTGAATGAAACAGTGCCTTTCCCATTTGAAGAGAAAAACCGTTTGTTGTCGATCCGGACATTTTCGAGTGCTTCAACACGGTTAGCCGTAACAGTCCCTTTAGACGTCAAACGAAACCGACAGTTGGCAAGAGAGCTTTGGGCGCAGAGGAACTTTGGTGACTGGCAAAAAATCAAAGTGCCCGAAGATGTCATTGTTCCGGAGAAAGTAAATTCAACCGAAGCTGACGTTGATGGAGAAATGATCCGGCTCTTTTCTGCTCCACCTGCAAATAGCATCTTTTTGTCTCTAAAAAGTTCTAGTCCAGAGTTCGTCGGTTCAGCGCCGGTCGCCAAGTGGCAGCAACATGGAAGCAGCGGCAAGTGGCTCGGCTGGACGCCTAGTGTTCTTGCAGAGAAGAGCACACGGTTAGGTGCTATTCGAGAGGTGATAGAACCACCGAAACTACTCCTCATCGAGGATCAATCAATTGACGCCGTCAGAATTGATGCCGTTCAACCTAAAGAAACGGGCTCAAACCAACGCTTCAGTTTTTTCACCTACATTCACGAAGATCTGACGTTCGGACGCACTTTGATAAGAGCCAAAGATGGGTTTGTTTCATTCGACGGATCATCGTTCTATGAGGAGACCACGCTTAGATCAGAACGTATTGGTGAGCTGGCACGGATACAGAACTTAGGTGGACGGATATTACTACAATCTCGCAGCGGACTATTTGAACTGAACGGTGATCTCAGTGTCTCGAAAATTGCATCCTTTCCGATTGATCAACCTTGGCCGCACGAAGTCAAACTAGGGTACATGCCAGAGTCCGATGTCTACATCGCATCGGATAGATCGAGCGGAAAACTACATTGGTCGAATGACTTGGTAGCGTTCAACACCTTGAGCGATGCCGCTCGGATAGACCAAATCGCGGCTGTTCTTCCAACTCCTGAGGCAGCCCTATTGATCGGCGATGTTAGCGCCGATGTAAAAGTCCCCCAGTTTGCCAGTTAAAAAGGGACCCACCTGTTACGCTCTCTGAAGTTGATTT
>JBCBMU010000003.1:0-293626 GCA_039822145.1 Pseudomonadota bacterium
CTCCCGGTCTTTGTCGCAATTATGGTCTTATCAGCCTATGCAGGCTCGATTGTGTTCTTTTTCATCGTCAGAAGGAAGAAACTCGATCTTCAGGAATCCAGAGATGACGGAGCGACAGCTTCACCAGAGTCTTAGTACTTTCAAATGCCCAAATGTCCGCTTTGACGCTGGGAACAGACATAAGCTCAGCGTCTTAAACTCGCCCCAGAACAGCCGCTTGTAGTGTCTTCTCAGGGTCAAAAGCAGCCATCACGAGCGGCTGTTCTGGGGCGAAGTAAAGACGTTGCGCATCGTAATGAATCTTCGACTAGATCGCGAATTCGTTTTAGAAGTAATGCCTGTCGTCGATATGGGTTGGGATAAATGGTGGCGTTGAAGCGAAGTTGGCTTTCAGCTTCCTGGAGGTTTTTCGTCGGCACCATCGCCTGGTCGCTGACGCTTTTTCTTTTCGTAAGAGTGTTCGCGCCTTTTTCAGACTTAACGCCGTTCCTGACCATTCCACTCTTCGCTTTGCTGTATTTTACAGTCATTTTGGCGGTCACGGCGATTCATGAATTGGGGCACGCGGCCGCCGCCCGATTGCTACAATGGGATGTCAGAGAAATCGCCGTCGGTGTGATTGTATACCGCCCACCAAGCAACTCCTGGACTTGGAGCTGGGACCGTGATGGCTCTTTGGAGCACGAAGACTATGCAGGATGGGTTTTTGCGATTCCGAAACATAGAAATCAAAGAGGCGCCGGTGAATTGTTGTTCGGAGCAGGCGGGGCCATCGCGAGTGCTCTTTGCGGTGTCGCTCTTATAGCTATTGGAACGACAACAAACTCAATTGAAACGGACTGGGCGCGAGCGATCGTCGCTTTAGGTGGAATTTTCGTTGTCGATGCGGTCGCAAACCTCATCCCGTCCTCGAGAGGTGATTTCGCCAAAAGCGATGGCATGAGACTACTGGAACTCGCAACTGACAACGATCGATATTCGTTCCGTTCTGAAGCATTGTTGCGTGTGCTGGCTTGCCAAGAGGACGACAAGCCAATCCCTTCTGAAGACTTCGATCTATTGGATCAGCTCCGGACATCTGCGGCACATTTGGATGAACCAACCCTTTTGGTCATGATGGCTGCATACTTTCGAACAGGGCGCCTTCAAGAATACAAAGAAACGATCCTCGCGTATCGAGACTTCGAAGGCAGCATTTCGGATACAATGAAGTCTGAACTCGCATTTGCAATCGCCGTGATTGATCGCGATGCCGCAGCCGCTGAAGAGGTTTTAATCGATCTGCAACCAGATACGAAAAGAACTTCGATCAGTTACAAGCGGGCAATGGCCACCATTCACTACGTGGCCGGAAGGCAAACTGAAGCAGAAGAGACGGTAAGCGATCTGCGGAAAACATCGGGGTTTCACCCAGACCGAGACGATGAGGCCTTGCTTGCTGCAATCGTGATGAAAAAGGAGTTACCACGGTTTCCCGTGGAGCAGATTTGACGTCGCTGGTCTGGTGACAGGTGTCCTCGCAAATGCCAGCCATCACGCGTTTACCGAAACTTGCGGGATAGCGTTATCCAAACGACGTCTGCTCTCGGCGTCGAAGGAGACGTTATTCGCCAACCAGCCATATCTTTAAACCCACCAACCCAACGAACGTGAGACCCAACCTTACGAGCTCTAACTTCGGAAATGGCATCTTGCCGTCTGGATTGTAAAACCCACCGGGTAGTTCATCATCAATTGTAATTAAGCGGCCGAAAAACATCCAGCCTGAAATCACGAGAGCAAAGTCCACCAAATTGATTCCTAGTAGAATTTTCAAGACAGTGCCGAATGCGATCAGTGAGATCGTCGTTCTAATCCAGTATTTGGCTAGCTTGTGGAGTCATTTTAACCAAATGACGATTGCGGCGATGAGGACGAAGCCTCTGAAGTTACAGAGGAGCTTGTCGTAGCGGGTCGCGACGCGGCGGAACTGTTTGAGTTTGCCGAAGAACCGTTCGACCAGATTTCGCTCTTTGTACATCGCCCTGTCCCAGTCGTGCTTGCGCCGCCGCTGTGGACGCGGCGGGATGACGGGCTCGGCCCCAAGATCGAGAATGGCGTCGTGGAAATGCTCGGCGTCATAGGCCAGATCGGCGATGACATGGCGTGGCTTGAGGCCGTCCAGCAGCTCTGCGCCATAAATCACATCGCCGCGATGGCCGGGCCCGAGAACAAGCCGCAAGGGCAGGCCGAGGGCATCGACAGCGGCGTGGATCTTGGTCCCTAAACCGCCGCGTGAGCGGCCAAGACCCTGGGCCGCAGGTCCCCCCTTTTTCGCCGCGCTCCGGCGGCTTGCGACTGGGCGCGGATCGAGGTGCTGTCCACCGATATCCAGTCCATGTCGGCCTCCGCCGCCAAGGCTTCGAACAGGGCGTCCAGCACGCCGGCTTCGACCCAGCGGTAGTAGCGCTTCTTGACTGTATGATAGTTGCCGTAGTGCTCGGGAAGATCGCGCCAGCGGCCACCCGAGCGCGCCATCCAGATCAAGGCGTTGATAAAGCGGCGATTATCGGAACGCGGACCCCGCTTGCCCTTTCGCCCGCCACGCACAAATGGCTCGATCCGCACCCACTGTTCATCCGTAAGGTCCTGACTATCCATGCCGCGCTCCCTTCGAAAAACGGCATGGAATCAGTATTTGCCCATAACGGGAATCCCAATCAGATGGTTAAATGGTCTCCACAAGCTAGAGCATCCATACAGACACCAAAAGCATGATCTACGACAGGCAGCAAACAGGTTGTCCGCATTCGGCGTCAAAGCAGTCATTCGTTATAGTTCTCTAACTCTCGTTTGAATTGCTCAAAATCGATTTGATTGCCGGCTTTATCAATCCACTCCAATTTCTCGTTGGTGTAGCGAGATGGGTACTGAACAATTACGTCGAATTCCGTGTCCCAACCATCGTAAATCGGTACCTCGTTCCCTTCGGCATTAATCTCACCAACATAAAATGCCCATCCCCACGCATTCATCGGCACACCATTTTCCGAATACTTCTCGGACCAAATGTGAAACACCTTGGTTGGCAGCGATTTCGTTGTCGCAGAAAACTCGTACATCGCTGAACCTTTTCCGTACTTGCCTTGCAATTATGCGACTAACTCAAAATCGATGGTCTACTTTCGGCGTTAGATCAGAATCTACTCCAAAGAGACGGTGTATCCAGTTAAGTCGTTCGGCCATGCATTGGCATAGCTGAACCCCTCTAGCATGGTCGGTTTTCCTGCTTTGACGAACAACAAGAAACCCAACGCAGGCCTTTCGTCATTTGTGACGGCTATCACGCCGCCGATCGTCGCCTCGGCATCTCCCATTCCGCTCAATGAGCTATTCAGCTCAACAAAGACACCAACTCCCGTGTGCTCGCGACTTGTGGCACTCAGATGGGGGATGTGGTCGGCGAGATCATTGAGCGGGAGGTCGCCGATCTGGCAAAACGCTCGCATTGCTGCGGTTTCGAAAGCGCTCAATGGTTTCATAGGTGTCAGCATAAGTTAGCCGCAATTCCAGTCCAGTGGTCAGCCACCCCCAATGTCCGCTCCTGACCCAAAGCGGACATCTGTTTTCGGCATCAAAGCGCTTCAAGCCACGCGTTTCTGACGTCTGAGTACTGCTGAAGCGTCGGCCTCCACCCGGCACCCGTTCGGCGACGAGATCGCCGGCACCATTGGATCGTCCATTCGAGCTTAAGAGACCGATTGGTTTTGGGGATTTCATCGATCATCTGGAAAAACTCTTCCGGGTCAGTATCGAACCGGTGTTGCGGCAGATTGGTCTCGAACCACTGTTCGATCTTGCGCAGTTGAGACTGAGTCGGACCGTTGCCGCTCTCTAAGCGCTTCAGCACTCTCTCCAGTATTGCTCCGTGCGTCTTTGGCGGATCGAGCGCCAACAGATCGTAAATCATCGCCGTCAGCTCGCTAGAGACGAAGCTCTTGGCGGGTGGTTTGCGGCGGCGTCTCGTCATATCATCAGCTTACTTGTCGATGCAGGCATCGCAACCACACCGATGCCTCGCGGAACGCGCCGAATGGATCGGTCGATCGGTGATTTCTGTCCGTTTGTGACCCTAACTTGACACCACTAACATCCCTGCAAACCATCCATCCTCTGTTTCAACGCAACAAAAAAGCCCCCGCAATCTGCGGAGGCTTTTTTAAATCTGGGTTCTAACCGAACCTAGTCTTCTGTTGGCTCGAGGATTTGACGTCCACGATACATACCGCTCTTCAGATCGATATGGTGAGGACGACGAAGTTCACCAGAATCCTGGTCTTCAATAAACGTATTGCCTTTAAGACGGTCGTGCGAACGACGCATACCGCGGCGAGATTTTGTAATCTTACTCTTAGGGACAGCCATCTGCGTGCTCCAAATCCGGTTTCGAGGTTAGACCTCGTGAAAATCAAACCGCGCTATTACCGGATGCGTCGGTACGGCGCAAGGGTCAAATGCTGTTTAAACCAAACGACTTTGCGTAACCGCAGCATCGATAAAGCTGGCAAAGAGCGGATGCGGTTCCATCGGACGAGACTTCAGCTCTGGGTGATATTGCACAGCAATGAACCAAGGATGGTCATCCAGCTCGATAATCTCGGGCAGGACGCCATCGGGAGACATGCCCGAAAAGGTGACGCCGTGCTGCTCCAATTTCTCGATATAGCCAGTATTGACCTCATAGCGATGACGGTGGCGCTCTGAAATCTCTTGCGCGCCATAAATCTCTGCCACTCGAGAGCCTTCTTTAAGGCGCGCCGGATAGGCGCCGAGCCGCATCGTGCCGCCCATGTCGGTCGAGGCGTCGCGTGTGACCAATTCATTGCCCTTGGTCCATTCCGACATCAGGCCGACCAGAGGCGTGTCAGTCGGGCCAAACTCGGTCGTCGACGCGCTTTCAATTCCGGCCAAGTTGCGGGCCGCTTCGACGACAGCGAGCTGCATGCCGTAGCAAATCCCAAAACAGGGTACTTTGCGCTCGCGGGCAAATCGCGCGGCGCGCATTTTTCCGCGCGCCCCGCGTTCACCGAAGCCGCCCGGGAGAATTATCCCGTGCACCCCTTCAAGGATGTCGATCGGCGCGGTTTCATCATCGAACTCTTCGCTATTGATCAGCTTGATATCGACCCCGACATTGTTGGCCAAGCCGCCATGCTGGAGCGCTTCCATGACAGACTTATAGGCGTCTGGAACGTCAGTATATTTGCCGACCAGACCGATACAGACTTCGCCATCCGGATTGTGGACGGTTTTGGCAATCTCATCCCAGCGCGACAGATCAGGCTTCGGCGCATCGGAAATCCGGAAATGCCAGAGCACTTCTTCGTCCAAGCCTTCCGCGTGATAGGCCGACGGCACATCATAAATATGGCCGACATCGCGCGCTTCGATCACGCTGCTCGGGCGGACATTACAGAAGCTCGCAATCTTACCCTTCTCATTCTCGGGGATCGGGCGATCACAGCGGCAGAGCAAGATTTGCGGCTGGATACCAATTGACCGCAGCTCTTTGACCGAGTGCTGGGTTGGCTTGGTTTTCATTTCGCCGGCCGCCGGGATGTACGGCAAGAGCGTTAAATGGATGAAGCAAGCACGCTCTGGTCCAAGTTGCTGGCCGAGCTGCCGGATCGCTTCGAAGAAAGGCAGGCCTTCAATATCGCCAACCGTGCCGCCAATTTCACACAAGACGAAATCAACGCCGTCGCCGGCATCGGACAGGACGAAGTCTTTAATCTCATTGGTGACATGTGGAATGACTTGGATCGTCGCCCCGAGATAGTCGCCGCGGCGCTCTTTCTCAATAATTGTCGAATAGATCCGGCCGGTCGTGATATTGTCGGACTGACGGGCCGAGACGCCGGTAAAGCGTTCATAATGGCCGAGATCGAGATCGGTTTCGGCGCCATCATCGGTGACGAAGACCTCACCATGCTGGCGCGGGCTCATGGTCCCCGGATCAACGTTCAAATACGGATCAAGCTTACGCAGGCGAACTTTATAGCCCCGGGCTTGCAACAATGCCCCGAGCGCTGCGGAAGCGATTCCTTTGCCCAAGGAGGACACCACGCCGCCAGTAATGAAAATATAGCGAGTCATGGGAATGCAGTTTGCCTGATTCGCGACGGCCCTCGATAGGGGTTCGTCAGGATTTTACGGAATTATTCTGGGTCTGCCTCAGAAGCGAGCGGATCGTCATCGGCCGGCGCCGGGGTTTCTGTTTCGCTCGGCGTCACTGCCAATGGGTCATCGAGCAAAGTGCCTTCGCCGCTCAAAATGTCATCGAGATTGTTCAAACCAAGCTCATCGGTTTCAGACGGATCGACCGGCTCCCCTTGCAGCTCACGCGAGACATCCGTCCGCGTATCCGCGTTTTGGTGAGTCGCCAGCGTGGTCAGGGTCAGGCTCGAGATAAAGAAGATTGCGCCGAAAATAATCGTCGTTCGCACCAATGCGCCGGTCACGCCGCTTCCAGTCATGAGACCGCCAGCACCGCCGCCACCGCCGCCACCGCCAATTCCGAGCGCGCCGCCTTCGGAGCGCTGCATCAGCACAACAATCACCAATACAATGGAGACGAGGATGTGGGCGACAAGGATTACATTGGTCATGTCTAGTTCCTGAAACTCAAGCCGCGGGGATTACGCTTTTCTGCGCGCGCCGCCAACCCCTTTCGGTCAGTCAGATATATACGCGCTACGCCACCGCTGCCGCGTAGATGGCCATAAAGTCATCCGCCTTCAAGCTCGCCCCGCCAATCAATCCGCCATTGACGTTGTCAATCGCCAGGATTTCGGCTGCATTTCCAGGTTTCATAGAGCCGCCATAGAGAATCCGAATGCCAGCGCCGCGATCTTGATAGAGCTCAATCAGAAGCTCACGAATGACGCGATGCACTTCGGCAATTTCCTCGGCGCTCGGCACGAGACCGGTGCCGATCGCCCATAGCGGCTCATAAGCAACGACGAGCGAATCATTCTCGCCCAGTGTTGGCAGCGACTTTCTCAAAACGCGCACCACTGTGTCTTGCGTCTCGCCGCGCTCGCGCTGAGCGTAGCTTTCGCCGACACAAACAATTGGGACAATTCCAGCCCGCAAGCAGGCATGGGCTTGTTCTTGGACATAGGCGCTGCGCTCGCCATGCTCGGAGCGGCGCTCGGAATGACCGACGACAACATAGTCGGCGCCCGCATCAGCGAGCATTTCAGCCGATAAATCGCCAGTAAAGGCGCCGAAGGCTTCTGGGTGGCAGGCCTGCGCGCCGACCGCGAGACGGTCGCCTGCGCGCGCTTTCATGGGCACAATCAACGTTGAAGGCGGGCAAATCAGACAATCTGCGCCTTCAGCTTGAGATTTCAGGCTTTCGACAACTTTATCGACTTCCATTAGCGAAGATTTCAGGCCATTCATTTTCCAATTGCCTGCGATCAGTGTGCGAACCATACCAGTTCCCTTCTTGAACAAGTTTGTGCGCTCGCCTAGCAAGCTGTGCTGAAACAAACAAGCGATCCCAAAGGGAAAGAATTCAACAATGTTGACCCCGTTGCGTAATATGCTCCGCTCGAAAGCGTCTTTCGGTATTTTCGTTTTGCTGATTATTGCCATGGCAGCGTGGGGCGTGACTGATATTTTCGCCGGCGGTTCAGGCAGCAATCTGATCAGTGCGGGCGACCGAAA
Organism: Pseudomonadota bacterium; assembly: GCA_039822145.1. GTDB lineage: Bacteria > Pseudomonadota > Alphaproteobacteria > Caulobacterales > Hyphomonadaceae > Henriciella. The sequence goes on from JBCBMU010000003.1 coordinate 7,714, forward strand.
AGTCACGGATCGCACCTTTGACGCCACGCTGGAGCGAATCCTGCGCACGCAAACCGATGAGCGCGGCCGGTCTTTGACCAAAGAAGAAGCGATGCAACGCGGGATCTTGGATCAAATCTATTCCGAACTGTCGCGTGAAACGGTCCTGACCGCATATGCCGACAAGCAAGGGATTGCGGCGACAACAGGCGCGATTGTCGAATCGATCCGAACCGACCCGGTCTTCCAGGACACAACCGGCGTGTTTGACGCCGCACGTTATTCGCAATTGCTTGACGTCAATGGCTTCAGCGAAGCCGATTATGAATCAGACATCGAAGCGCGGATGACGATTTCCCGTCTGCAAAACGTGCCGCTTTCGGGCCTCCGTGTGCCGACAGCCTTGGCCCGTTTGCAAGCCGCTTATACCGGCGAGCTAAGGTCAGCTTCTTGGTTCTTCCTGCAACAATCCGAGCTCCCGGAGATTGGTGACCCAACTGAAGAAGAGCTACGGGCGCTTTATGACGAACAGCAAAACCTGTTGCGCGAGCCAGAGCGCCGCGGCATCAGCCTGATCCGCCTCAGCCCTGATGATTTCTTAGCCCAGACCGAAGTCACAGAAGCCGACATCACGTCATATTATGAAGCCTATAAAGCCGAGCGCTATACCGGTCCTGATAGCCGAACCTTCACTGAGTTCGCGTTTGCGGATGAAGCCACCGCCCGGGCGGCGTTGGGGCGGATTGCCGGCGGCGCGGCAGCAGACGCCATCGAAACGGCCCTCTCAACCGAATTGCGCACCGGTCGCCGCGAATTGATCGCGAATGAGCGTTTGGCAGAGCAAGTATTTGCGCTCGGCGCGCAAGTCAGTTCGATTCACGGCCCGCAACCGGTTGGCGCGGGCTATACTGTGATCCGTCTCGAAGCCATCATCCCAGGTGCCGCCACGCCGCTCGAGGACGTGCGCGAGGAAATTGAGTCTGAACTCGCTCGGGAATTGGCGATTGGCCTATTCTATGATGCCTTGCCACAATTTGATGATTTGCTCGGCACTGGCGCCGACCTAGAAGGCATTGCCGAAGGGCTCGGCGCGCCGGTCCTGTCTTTCGCACCGGTCGATGCCAACGGGGTGGCTGCAAATGGCCAACGTTATTTGCCATTGCTCACGGCGCCAGGCCTGCTGCAAATGGTCTACGCCCAGGCCGAGGGCCGCAACACAGAGCGGTTTGGAGAAGATGAAACGACTTGGATTGCGCGCGTCGATTCAATCGTTCCCGAACGCCTACCAGAATTTGAAGAGCTTCGTGGTCGTTTGGAAGAAGCATGGCGAACCCGCCGCCAAAGCGAGCAATTGCAAAATGTGGCAGCTGAGATTGAAGCGGCAATTGCCAGCGGCGACAGCACGCTCGAAGCCGAAGCGGCAAAATATAATACCGCCGTCGAATCGCTGCCACGCCCTGTGACGCGGCAGAATACTGAGTTCCAACTGCCGACGCCGCTAATGAGCGGCTTGTTTGCAGCGAACAATGAAGGCGAGACCTTCTCCGTTCAATCGATGGCGAACCAAATGATCGTCATGCAAGTCACTGATATTGATCGCCCGGAGAGCGAAACACTCGATTTGCTCGCACAAGGCAGCGCCTTGGAAATCCAGAATAGCGTCTCCGAAGACTTATTCCGCGCCTATCTTATCAGCATCTCAGAAGACGTCGATGTGGATGCGAATGTCCGCGCCTTGGAGGCCTACAAGCGGAGCCTTGTGACCGAACAATGAGCCGAGATCAGTTACTGGTTCGCAGGCGGCCAGGTGACCTTGAGACCCCCGTTTCAGCGATGCTGAAGCTCGGTGCTGACGCGCCCGGTAGTTTTTTGTTCGAGTCCATTCTCGGCGGCGAGCATCTCGGCCGCTATTCCTTTATCGGCGTGCATCCGCAAACCTGGATGCGGGTGCTGAATGGCGTTGGCGAAGAGAGTGATGATCTGTCTTTCACAGCGGCGCGCAAAACCGATGGCAGCGCGGTGGAAGCGCTTCGCCAATTTGCCGATGCAGGCCGCGCCGATGCCGGCGATGAAATCGATCTCCCGCCGATGGCGAGCGGCGTGTTTGGCTATGTCGGCTATGACTTCATTCAGCATGTTGAACCCGTCAACATTACCAAGCCCGACATGCTCGATGTGCCAGAAGCCTTATTGATGATCCCCGGCGTCGTTTTGATTTTTGATCATTTGTATCAGGAACTTATCCTAGTGGGGCGTCACAAGCCTGGCGCCCAAGCCGACGCCGAAGCTTTGCTCGACCGGGTCGAAAATGCGCTTGAAAGCCCGCCGCCGCTATCGCCGCGGGATGGCTCGGACGAGGCATTAGAGTTTACCTCCAACACGACCAAAGACGAATATTTCGATATGGTCGACAAAGCCCGCGACTATATCAAAGCGGGCGACATTTTTCAGGTCGTTCCAAGCCAGCGGTTCAGCGCCCCATTTGAGCGCAAATCGATCAGTTTCTATCGCGCCCTACGCCGCCTCAATCCGTCCGCCTTCATGTTCCATATGAATCTCGGCGATGTCCGTTTGATCGGCTCCAGCCCAGAAATTCTGGTCCGCGTCAGAGACGGCCGCGTCGCCATTCGCCCGATTGCCGGCACCCGCCCGCGCTCTGGCGACCCGGCCATTGATGCCGAACGCAAAGCCGATTTGCTCGCCGATCAAAAAGAGATTGCCGAACATTTGATGCTGCTTGATCTCGGCCGCAATGACGTTGGGCGCGTCGCCGCCTATGGCAGCGTTGAAGTGACAGAGCGCTTCATTGTCGAACGCTATAGCCATGTGATGCATATTGTTTCGCATGTCGAAGGTGACCTGCGCGACGGCGTAACAGCCGTTGATGCGCTGCTGGCCGGACTTCCCGCCGGCACAGTGTCGGGCGCTCCGAAGATCCGGGCCATGCAGATTATTGATGAGCTCGAACAAAACGCGCGCGGCATCTACGGCGGCGCGATTGGCTATTTCGGTTGGAACGGAGACCTCGACACCTGTATCGCCTTGCGGACAGCTGTGCTCAAAGATGGCCAATTGCACATTCAGGCTGGCGGCGGTGTCGTACTCGACTCGAACCCGCAATATGAGTTTGATGAGACCGTCCACAAAGCCAATGCTTTGAAAAAAGCCGCGGCGCTGTCGGCCCGATATGAGTTCGACCAATGAGTGATCCAAAACGCATCCTTGTCATTGATAATTATGACAGCTTCACGTGGAATCTCGTTCATTATCTGGAAGAGATCGGCGCCAAAACTCAGGTTGTGCGCAATGACGACATTACGGTCGAAGCCGCGCTTGCCTCAAATCCTGATGGGATCGTTTTATCGCCAGGCCCCTGCACCCCAAATGAAGCCGGTATTTGTGTCGACTTGATCCAACAAGCGCCGCACGATTTGCCGATTTTGGGCGTTTGTCTCGGACACCAAAGCATTGGCGCAGCCGAAGGCGGAGAGATCGTCACGGCGCAAGAAATTCGTCACGGCAAATTGAACGATATTCACCATCAGGGCGGCCCTCTTTTCGAAGGCATACCAGAAACCTATTCCGTGGTGCGCTATCATTCGCTCGCCATTCGCCCCGAAGACTTGCCCGAGACACTGATCGCAGATGCCTTCACCGCGGACGGCGAAATTATGGCTGTCCGACACAGAACGCGTCCTGTATTTGGGGTACAGTTTCATCCAGAAAGCATCCTCACCGAATACGGGCACGCTCTGCTCAAGAATTTTCTCAAACAAATTTAGTCGGATCGCATGTCAGACATTTCCCTCGCGCCTATTCTGAAAACCATTGCCGCTGGTCAGGCATTGACCTCGGACGAGCTAGAAACCGCCTTTGCCGCGCTTTTATCCGGCGATGTCCCGCCTGAACAAATCGGCGCCTTCTTGATGGGCCTCGCGGTTCGCGGTGAAACCGGAACCGAGCTGCTCGCCGGCGCCAAGACGCTGCGCGCCAATGCGCGGACCATTGCGATAGACGGTCCGACGCTCGACACGTGCGGCACAGGCGGGCTCGGCTGGACCAGTCTCAACACTTCCACCGCTAGCGCCCTAGTCATCGCCGCCGCCGGCGGCATCGTCGCTAAGCATGGCAATCGCTCCGTTCCGCCAAAAACCGGCAGCGCTGACGTCTTAGAAGCACTCGGCGTCGAACTCGACCTGACCGAAGACCGCTTTCTCAACTGTATCAAAACCGCCGGCGTTGGATTCCTCTTCGCCCGCTCGCATCATAGCGCCATGCGCCATGTTGCGCCGGTGCGGGCGAGCCTCGGCATTCGGACCATTTTCAATTTGCTTGGTCCGCTCTCAAATCCTGCCTCTGCGACGCACCAAGTGCTGGGCGTGAACGAGAAACGTTGGCTCCGCCCGATGGCGGAAGCGTTGCGCGATTTGGGCCTGACGCGGGCCTGGATCGTCCATGGCTGTGACACTGACGGGACCGTGATCGATGAGCTATCGATTGCCGGCGAAACGCATGTCATCGAAGTTCACAATGGCACGCTCACAGAGCTTACTGTCGTCCCGGAAGATGCCGGCCTCAGCCGCAATCGTTTGAGCGCGCTGGCGGGGGGCGCGCCAGAGGATAATGCGCTGGCAATCACCGAGCTGTTGGACGGTCGGCCCGGCCCGTTCCGCGACGCCGTTGTCCTGAACGCCGCCGCCGGCCTTTTCGTCCTCGGCCGCGTCAGCGATCTGAAAGCGGGCGCACAAGCGGCTGAAGGTGTCCTCGATTCAGGCGCCGCGCGCGAAACTCTACTGCGCTTGGCGGCAGCCTCGAAAGGCCAAACCGTATGAGCACGGCTTTAGATCGCATTGTCGCTTACAAAGTCGATGAAGTTGCGGCCGGCAAAGCTCAACGCAGTGAAGCATCATTGCTGGCGCAAGCCGCCGATCAAAGCGCGCCGCGCGGATTTGCAGCCCGCCTGACCGCAATCGCGGCGACCGACGAGAATGCTCTGATTTGCGAAATGAAGCGCAAAAGCCCGAGCGCCGGCGAAATATTGCCCGGCGCAGACCCCAGCGAGATTGCCCGCCAATATGAGCGCGGCGGAGCAGCCTGCTTGTCCGTGCTGACTGACGGCCCGAGCTTTGGCGGCAGCCTCGCTGATTTCGGCGCCATTCGCGAGGCCGTCGCTTTGCCCATGCTGCGCAAGGATTTCATGATTGACACATGGCAAGTTACTGAGGCCCGCGCCCACGGCGCCGATGCTATCCTGGTCATCTTGTCGTGTACCGATGACGCCCTCGCCATGGATCTGACGCAAGCCGCTATTGATCTTGGCATGGACGCATTGATCGAAACCCATGATGCGACAGAGATCGCGCGCGCATTGGCCCTGCCCTCGTCATTGATCGGGATCAATAACCGCGATCTGAAAATCATGAAAACGGATCTCGCAACCAGCGAGACACTCTGTCAGCTCATCCCTGAGAACCGCGACTATATTTCTGAAAGCGGGATCAGCGCTCCGGACGATATCACGCGGCTTCGTAAAACCGGTGCACGGCGCTTTCTCATTGGCGAGAGTTTGATGAAGCGCGCCGATCGCGAATCGCATATCGCGGCGCTGCGCCGCGCCAGATAAAAGTGGATCTGCGCCGCTTCACCAAACGCGATATTCCTGAACTCTTCTCATGGTTCGAAACCGAAAGAGACGTGCTGGAATGGGCCGGTGCGGGGCTCTCCTGGCCACTCAATCGTCGCGCGTTTGTCGACCTCGTAAAGCAAGGAGCTACCAGAGAATTATGGGCCGTTGACGCCGACGGCGCAATGATTGGGCATTTTCAAATCACGCTCAATCGCCGGCTGCAAACCGCAGGATTGGGGCGGCTCGCCCTCGCTCCCGTCGCCCGTGGACAGGGCCGAGCGGCGCCATTCATGGACTTGATTCTGCATCGCGCGTTCTCGCACACCTGGGTGCACCGCGTTGATTTATTGGTCTATTCTCACAATGCACCCGCGATCGCGGCCTATCGCGCTGCCGGGTTTACGCTTGAAGGGACGCGACGCGAGACCACGCCGTTCGAAACTGAGCGCTGGCATACGCATATTATGAGTATTCTTCGATATGAGTTTGACAAAAGAACAGAACGAGAATAAACAAAGCGAGAACAGATTCGTTATTGCGGAGAATATTTGTGCTCACGACCAAACAGAAAGAGCTGCTCCTTTTCATTCATGAACGCATTAAAGCGGATGGGGTCTCCCCGTCATTCGATGAAATGAAAGAAGCTTTGAACCTGGCCTCCAAGTCAGGCATTCACCGCTTGATCGTGGCCTTGGAAGAGCGCGGTTTCATCCGCCGCCTCGCCAATCGGGCGCGGGCCTTAGAGGTGTTGAAAATGCCGGACTCCGTCACGCCCGCTGCGCCACCACGCGGACGCCAAGCCTTCCGCCCCAGCGTGGTCGGCTCGTTGAAACCGGAAATGGGTCAGAATACGATCCCAGTCCTCGGGCGGATCGCCGCAGGGGTTCCAATCACCGCCATTCAAAACGAAGTGGACCGCGTCACCCCGCCACTCGAATTCGCCGACAGCGATGTGCATTATGCGCTCGAAGTCAAAGGCGACTCGATGATTGACGCTGGCATTCTTGATGGTGACATCGTCATTTTGCGCCGGACCGAAAGCGCCAATTCAGGTGATATCGTTGTTGCCTTGATCGACGACGAAGAAGCGACTCTGAAACGGTTGCGCAAGAAAGGCGCATCCGTCGCTTTGGAAGCCGCCAACCCTGCTTATGAAACACGGATCTTTGGACCAGATCGGGTCCAGGTTCAAGGCCGCCTGGTCGCCCTTATTCGCAAATACGAGTAAGCGAAAACGGCTTAACAAGACTGCCACGGCCGGCGTCCGCAAGCGGGCTTTTCTTCGCGGACGAATCTTCCATTGCGCCAGGTTAGCGTGATCCCATTCTCATCTTGGACAGTGGGCCAGTCAATAATCTGCGCCACATGATCCGGTGACGAACTGACAAGGATAAGATCAAGATCGGCGAGACGCACGGGTTCAAGTGTGTGACCCTGAAACTCTAGCGCGCAGGCATTGGCTTTGAGGCAATTAGACGTCTGATCGACATCGATAAAACGCAGCGGTGCCAAACCATCGGCCTCCCGCCAGGCATGGCGCTCTATGCGTCCCGCCTTGGTTTCCAAAAATACCTCGCCCGACGGTGCGATATGGATGCGCGCCTGGCTCGCTCCGGCCCATAAGCCGAACGCGGCGCAGCAGAACCCAAACATTGCCGCATAGCGCCATCTCCGCCGATCGAGGACGCAATATGAAACAAGCACGCCGGTCAGGGCGGCCAAAGCCGATCCCGGCATCGGGCTGAGCGTAAACGGCACGGTGACACGCCGCTCAGCAAAGCCATGCGCGATCGCTAACACCCATTCCAATGACAAACCAAACGCGCGCAGCGCCAAAGCGTCCAAACCGAACGGCGCGAGCATGAGCGCGGCCGCGGCCATCGGGGCGCTAATCAGAGTGATCACGGGCATGGCGGCAAGATTAGCGATAATGCCAAGCCCAGCGACGCGTCCAAAATGAAAATAGGCGAACGGCATTGTCGCCGAACTCGAGACAGTCGAGGTGACAAAAAGCGATTTCAGCCAAAATGATATCCCGCGCTGGCTTTGTCCGGTCTGAAGATTGCGTCTGCGCCAATACTCATAGCTCGCGATCAACACGCCAGTTGCAGCAAAGGACATTTGAAAGCCCGGGGTCAGCGCACTCCAAGGCGCCAGGATTAGGACTAAGATCATCGCGATGGCGAGCGAGCGCAGGCTCAATGCGCTGCGGTCCAAGAGCACGCCAACGAAGACGACCATGGCCATGATAAAGGCCCGCTGGGTCGAAATGCTGGCGCCAGAAATCACCAAATAGACGGCGCAGGCCAGCAACGCCCCGAACGCTGCAGGCTTTTTGACGCTGACCCGTAGCGCGAGCGGTTCGATGAACGCGAGACCGCGCCAAAGAATAAGGTATATCAAGCCGCCCAAGAGCCCCATATGCAGGCCAGAAATCGCCAATAAATGGGCGAGGCCTGAGCCGCGCAAGGCGTCTTGGTCAGCCATGGGCATGAAGCTGCGATCGCCCGAGATCAGCGCTGCAGCAAAGCCGCCAGCGCGATCACCTGCCCGCTTTTCAACATAACGCGCCAAACTGCGGCGCGCTTTGGCAATTCGCAAGGACTGCTCGACCGGTTGAGCGTCAGGCGGGCCAAGAGCGCCGCCTCGGCAGCGCCCTTGAACATAGCCGACCGCGCCAAGGCCCTGATACCAAGCTTGCCGGTCAAAAGCATAGTCACCTTCTAAGATCGGCGCCGGAGGTGGTCGCAATACAGACCAGCAGCGAACAAAACGCCCGGGGTCTGTCTTGAGCTGCGCGATATGCGTCAAGCGAACCTGTTGCGGCGTCTCTGGCCCGGCCAGGCCATCAATCGCATGAACCCGCACCACCAGGCGCACGCCGCGCTTGGCGGGTTGCGCCTGCATCACCCAGCCTTCGAGCAAAACCGGCCCGATGACCTCACTCATCTGAATGGTTTGCGTGCGCTCTGTCGCCAGTTTTCCAGAAACGGCGCCCGTTGCCGCCCCGGACAGAATAACCAGCAGTGCCATAAGCCCCGGCGCAAAGCCCCGGATGAAGCCGATCATGGCCGCCGTCCAAACCACCGAAGCGGCCCCAAACAATGGCCGCAGGTCTGGCTCAAACGGAATTGAGAAATACCAAATTGCGCCGCATAACATGGCCAATGCGAAGGCTTGCGGCGCCGTGGATGTGAGCCCGATGCGGATATCGAACAGCGGAAATCGCTGCATCTTTCCTCCCCGCCCCTTGCGCAACAATAGCAGAGCGTGTTGAAGCGGGGAAGATTATCCCAATCTCTTGAATTAACCCGCGAAATAGCTCGATGACTGTGATTACTCGGTTTGCGCCTTCTCCAACCGGCATGCTGCACATTGGCGGCGCCCGGACCGCTTTGTTCAATTATTTACTGGCCAAGCGGCATGGCGGTGCGTTTCTGCTCCGCGTCGAAGACACTGATAAAAAGCGCTCAACCGAAGAAGCTACAGCGGCGATCTTGGACGGCATGGATTGGCTCGGCCTCACCCCAGACCAGCCGCCGGTATTTCAGAGCAAAAGCGCCCCGCGGCATGTTGAGTGCGCCGAACAAATGGTCGCCAATGGCCATGCGTTCCGCTGCTATGCGACGCCAGAAGAGCTGCAGGCCCGCCGCGATGAGGGGGAAGCCAAGCGGGCTGAGGCCAAAGCCGAAGGTTTGGATGAAGCGGCGCGCGCTGCATTGCGGGCCGAGGCCGATGCCTTACTGGCCCCGTATCGCTCGCCCTGGCGTGATGGCGGCGATCCACCCGCCCCAGATGCACCGTTCACCATCCGTCTGCGCGCCCCGGATGCCGAGGCCATGACGGTGACGGATCATGTCCAAGGCGAAGTGACGCTGCAAACCCGTGAGATTGATGATTTGATCCTGCTGCGCGCCGATGGCACCCCGACTTACATGTTGGCGGTCGTCGTCGATGATCATGATATGGGCGTCACGCATGTGGTCCGCGGCGACGACCATTTCCGCAATACATTCCGTCAATTGCCAATCTATTGGGCGATGGGATGGGACGTCCCTGAATTCGCCCATGTGCCGATGATCCATGGCTCAGACGGGGCCAAACTGTCGAAACGACATGGCGCGCTGTCGACGCTTGCCTATCGCGATATGGGCTATTTGCCTGAAGCAGTAAATTCCTATCTCGTCCGCCTCGGCTGGAGCCATGGTGACCAGGAAGTGTTCACAATGGACGAAGCCGCCGCGGTGTTCGACCTGTCCGACATTAACAAAGCGCCAGGTCGACTCGACCTCGAAAAACTTGGCGATGTGAACGCTCATTTTATGCGCTCGATCGGCGAAGATCGCTTGCTCAGCCTTTTGCTGCCGGAAATTTCTAAACTGACCGACCTCACCCCAGTTTTGACTGAGCGCTTGCAGCATGCCCTGCCAACGCTCAAGGAACGCGGGCAAACCCTGCCCGAATTGGCCGAGTCCTGCCGCTTTTTGTGGGACAGCAATGCCGACAATCTCAACAAGAAAGCGCGGAAAGCATTGCGCGAAGACGGGCTAAATCGTTTGTCAGATCTCCGTGAGGCACTAGACCAAACGGATTCTTGGACTATTGAGACAGTGCAGAGTGTTATCGACGCCTATTGTGCAGCGCACACACTCTCAATGGGGCAAGTTGGACCGCCTTTACGGGCGGCACTGACAGGAGGTCTGCCAGCACCTGATTTGGCGCCGGTCATGTTTTGGCTCGGCCGCCAAGAGGTATTGGCGCGAATTGGAAAACACTTACCGGCCTAAGCGCGGGTAAACGGAAAGAGATGCAAGAGGGCTATGATGATTAACAAGACAAAAAATGCTGGAACCGCGACCCTGGACATTAATGGCCAGAAAGTTGAGCTGCCGATTTTGACCGGCACCCATGGACCTGATGTTGTTGACGTGAAACGCCTGTATGCCGATGCAGGCGTTTTTACGTTGGACCCAGGGTTTACTTCAACGGGATCTTGCGAAAGCCAAATCACGTTCATTGATGGCGAGAAGGGCGTTCTGCTGCACCGCGGCTATCCGATTGACCAATTGGCGGAACAGTCTGGTTTTCTCGAAGTCGCTTACCTGCTGCTCAATGGTGAGTTGCCGACACAAACAGAATTCCGTCAGTTCGCCGGTCTGGTGACGCAGCACACTTTGCTGCACACGCAAATGGATCGGTTCTTTGACGGCTTCCGCCGTGACAGCCACCCAATGGCGATGCTGACGGGTACGGTTGGCGCAATGTCAGCCTTCTATCCGGGCGCGATGGACAGTTCAGACCCTGAAGAGCGCAATCTCGCTTACATTCGACTGATCGCGAAAATGCCGACCCTCGCGGCGCGGATTTACAAATACACTCAAGGCCAGCGCTTTGTGGATCCGATTAACGAACTGTCTTACGGCGAGAATTTCTTGCGGATGTGTTTCTCTGTTCCAGCAGAAAAGTACAAGACTAGCCCAACCCTGGCGCGGGCGATGGATAAGATTTTCATTCTCCACGCAGATCACGAACAAAACGCTTCGACCTCTACTGTGCGTCTCGCCGGTTCGTCAGGCGCTCACCCCTATGCGGCGATTGCAGCTGGCGTGGCCTCGCTTTGGGGTCCAAGTCATGGCGGCGCCAATGAGGCTTGCCTCAACATGCTCCGCGAAATTGGGACCGTGGATCGGATTCCGGAATATATCGAAAAGTCGAAAGACAAGTCAGACAGTTTCCGCCTGATGGGCTTCGGACACCGCGTCTATAAGAATTACGACCCGCGCGCAACTGTGATGCAAAAAACGGCTCACGAAGTCCTCGAAGAACTCGGGATCGATACGCCAATCCTCCGCGTCGCCAGAGAACTTGAGCGTTTGGCGCTTGAGGATGACTATTTCCGCGAGAAGAAACTCTACCCGAACGTTGATTTCTATTCCGGCGTCATTCTCGATGCGATGGGCTTCCCGACTGAAATGTTCACAGTCTTGTTCGCCCTGGCCCGGACGGTCGGTTGGGTCTCTCAACTGAATGAATTCATCGAAGATCCAAGCCAGCGGATTGGCCGTCCGCGCCAAATCTATACTGGCGCTGCGATGCGTGACTTTGTCCCGATCAACGCGCGCTAATTACGTCGAAAATCGTTTTTGCTGCAATCGTTGCGGCACTTTCATCGCGCTCTCCCATTCGGGAGAGCGCTTTGTTTTGGGCCTCTATTTGAGCAGTTAAACGCGTCGGCTCGCTGATGACTTGTTCGGCTTTGGCCGCGACGAGGTCCGATTTGAATTTCGTTTGGACGAATTCAGGCGCGACTTCTGTATCATCGGCAGCGATGTTCAAAAGCGTAATGTGATCAGGTTTGTAAAGCACATAACGGGCCAAGGCCCAGGTGATCCACCCGGTCTTATAGCCAACTAAAAAGGGCGTCCCTTGCACGGCGAGCTCTGACGTCACGGTGCCGGAGCATGCCAGCGCGAAATCCGCGGCGGCCATCATATCGGCGGTATCAGCGTCCGGTTCTGCAAGCGTCGCCCAGCGGTCTAAATCTGGGAACGCGGTGACCAATTGCGCGCGGACATTGACCGCCGGTGCGACCACTATCTTCAAATCCGGGTGATTGGATTTCATCAACCATGCGGCTTCGATTAAAACTGGCGCCACGCGTTTAATTTCACTTGGCCGGCTGCCGGGAAGGATAAGCAACATTTTGTCATCGGACCCGAGATTCAAACTCGCGCGATAGGCAGCCCCATCGCCCCGCCTGGTCCGGCTAAGCGCGGGATTTCCCATGACCGTTACGGGCAAGCCATGCGGCTCATAATAAGGCGCTTCCATATGGTGGATGCAGATCAAATGATCGACCGCCGCTGCGAGCGTTTTGGCGCGGCCAGCCCGCGTCGCCCACACTTGTGGCCCGACCAATTTGATCAGCTTTATCTCGGGCGCACGGGTCCGAACTCGCTGCGCCACGCGCAGCATAAAGCCCCAGGAATCAACCAGGACAACGGCATCAGGCTGGGCCGCCACAATCGCATCTGCGGCGGCGTCAGCGAGTTTGACCACGGTGCCATAGGCTTTCAGACCTTCGAACAGACCGAGGATCGATAATGGCGCGGTATCAATCGGCGATTCGATCCCGATCTTTGCCAGCTCGAGCCCGCCTATTCCCTCCAAGTGCACGTCTGGGTTCATCTCACGGAGCGCTTCAGCCGTTTCGCGGGCCAATAGGTCTCCTGACGGTTCCGCCGCGACCAAATAGATCCGCGGCGCGCCCATTAGGCCCAATCCTTGGCAAAGACGTGAACGAAGACACCGAGCTCATCCGCGCGCGCCCGAACTCGGTCTGCATTCAAGATCAGCGCGCCGTCGGCCTCTAAACCAATTCCAGCAAGGCCGGCCGCAGCGACTTTCTCAACGGTTGTGCAGCCAATGGTTGGCAGGTCGATGCGGCGCTCTTGCTGCGGCTTTGGTCGTTTGACCAGGACGCCAACACGTTCGGCGGGCGATCCACGCAGTCTTTCCGGCAATTGCGCACACCGGTCGAGCATCGCGTCGGTGCCTTCTTGCGCTTCCACGCAAAGCACCAACCCGCGCGCGACAATGGCGCCTTGGCCAATATCCATGCGGCCAATCTCCAGCGCCACTTGCGCTGCTTTTTTGAGATCGCTAAGCCCATCATCCGATGGCGCTCGCTCGGTCAGCGTCCCGGCTTGCACGGTCAGCAACTGGGCGGCTTCATCAGCGCCGATAATCTCAAAGCCTTCTTGCTCGAACAGGCCAACCATGAAACGCAAAAGCGCGTCATCCCCTTCCCGCGCGGCGGCGATGGCTTTCGGCAAATGCGGCAACGCTTTGAGGTCGGGCTTGAGATCTTTAAAGTCTGGGCGCTCAACAATGCCAGCAAAACAGATCTGTTCGCAGCCTGCAGTTTTGAACGCTTTGAACGCTTTGCCGAGTTCTGCGACACCCGCAATGGAACCTGGATAGGTGTCAAGGGCGGGTTCAACAAAGCCTTTCAAGCGCAAGACATAGACGCCTTGGCCACGCTCGATCGCAGCGTTGGCGACTTGGACCGGCAAATCGCCGAGCCCAGCAATGATCCCAAGAAGTGCCAAAGCATGCCTCCTATCGTGGCAAGCACAAAGCGCGATTTTTGCTATCGCGAATGAAGCCTACGATTTGCATGACTTCGGGCGACTCTGCAAATACCGCAGCGGTGTCTTCGAGCCTTTCGGCGAAGGTGCCTTCTTTCGCGTACAGCATCCGGTAGGCGGATCGCAGGTTTCGGATTGTATCTCTGGAAAAGCCGCGGCGCTTGAGTCCGACAACATTTAGCCCGGCCAAATGCGCATGATTGCCAACCACAGAGCCAAACGGAATGACATCTGCGACCAGGATGGCACCGCCGCCGACAAAAGCATGATCGCCAATTCGGCACCATTGATGGACCGCGACGGCGCCGCCAAACCAAACTTGTTCGCCGACGGTCACATGCCCGCCAATATGCGTATTATTGGCGATCACGCAGCGATTTCCGAGCACGCAGTCGTGCGCCGCATGGGTATGCGCCATGAATAAGCAATCACTGCCAACTGTGGTCATTCCGCCATGTTCGGGCGAGCCTGTGTGCAGCGTCGTATGCTCGCGCATCACAGTGCGCGCGCCGATTTCCAAGCGCGATTCATTGCTTTCTTTATAGCCGAGCACTTGCGGCGGGCCGCCAATCACCGAGCCCGGATAGACTTCGACGGCCTCACCCAATACCGAGTGACCGATCACCGTGGCTTTGGGGTGCAAGATGACATTGTCCTGCAGCACGGCATTGGCGCCGACATAGGCCATCGCGCCGACTTGTACATTGGCGCCGAGCTCAGCGCCGGCTTCGACCACGGCAGTCGGATGGATCATGGTCGTCATTTTGGAGCCTTTTTGGGCGCTATCTGTTTTTGGATCCAGGCGATCTCACGTAAATACTGGCGCAGCGGTTTGGCCGGCACCCCGCCCCAAGTCTCGCCAGCAGGAATATCTCTGAATACGCCGGATGACCCGGCCAATCTCGCCCCGGCGCCAATCGTCACGTGATCCGCGATCCCGACCCGGCCGCCCATGACCACGCCATCTTCGACCGACGACGTGCCTGAAACCCCGGTAAAGCTCGCCATCGTAACATTCCGCCCAATGACGACATTGTGCGCGATCTGAACCATGTTATCGAGCTTGGTTCGCTCACCAATAATCGTGTCGTCAAAAGCGCCGCGATCGATGCAAGAGTTCGCTCCGATCGTGACTTTGTCCTGAATGATCACCCGCCCCCATTGCGGGACGTCCTCGCAGCCATCTGGGCCAACTGTAACGCCAAACCCGGCTTCGCCGACAACAACCCCAGCATAGAGCGCGACGTCATTCCCGATCAGGGCGCACCGGATGCTGACATTCGGGCCAATCGACGTCCGCGCCCCGATTTGAACGCCGGGACCAATTGTTGCGCTCGGGCCAATCCGCGCAAACTCGCCAATCGCGGCGCCGGCGCCAATATGCGCGGTCGGCGCCACTGAAGCGGTCGGGTGGATGTTTGGCGCGGCGCCTTCTGCCTGCCAATCTTTCAAAGTGAAGAGAGACTCACCGAGCTGTTTGTGAGCGAAGCGTGGCCGGTCAACCACCAAAGCGACGACGCCCTCTGGGAGCGCAGCCGCATTCGCCTGGGTCACAAAACAAGCGGTTGCTTTGGGACTCACCGCAGCGGTTTGCTGCGCATTCCCTTCGGCAAAGCAGACATCGCCGGCCTGGGCCCGTCCAGCCGGCGCAATGCCAGTGATTTTGGGGTCTTGATCGAGGCTGAGATCCATCCCGCAGGCATGCAAAAGGGTCCGCAATGGTTGCGGACCCTGATAATCGTAAAAGCGCTGATCAACAGTCATCAGCCCCCCTAGTGTTTCTACTGCTGCGCAGCCTGCGGTGGCGGCATTTTTTGACGGACGACATTGATCGTCGGTGATGCAGCGTCGAGTTTAGCAATCACGTCAGCCGTCACATTCGTAGCTTCGTCAACAAACACAACTTGCGAATTGTCGAGAATAACATTTGCGCCGCGCTCTGCAACGATTTGGCGAAGCACGGGAACAAGCGCATTGTTAAACTCATTCAACGCTTGGCGTTCGGTCATTTGCAGCTCACGCGCAGCAATTTGGCGGGCAACGTTGAACTGGCGCGCTTTGATCGCGTGCTGTTCAATTTCTGCCGTTAGCGCAGCATCGGCGAGAATGGCTTCACGGTTTTTCCCCTGGGCTTTTGCGTCAAGCGAAGCGCGCTCAGCGGTCAAGGCATCGACGGTAGGCTTGAGTTCACCTTGCATGGCTTGCTCGATATTCGTGACTTTGGCCTGGATATCCTGGCCAGCCTTGCTGCGGGCAAAGATTTGGACGCGGTCAATCACGACCACAGTTGAGCCCTGAGCCGAAGCGGCAGGGGCAATCGCCATAGGCATCGCTAAAACAATAGCGAACGCAGCGAATAAGGATTTGAGGGATAACATAGGTCTCTACTCCTAAAGGAAACTTTTTTAGAAACGGGTGGAAGTGCTGAACCGGAAGGTTTCGGTTCTGTCATACTCTTCCTTGCGAAGGATTTGTGAAAAGTCGAACTGGATCGGGCCAAAAGGTGAGTCCCAACCGACTGACAAACCAGCGGCCGCCCGGAGGCCAAGTCCGTCTTTGACTTGGCGAACGGCAGGTGTACCGCCTGGAACGCCTGCATATTGATTTGTGCTGGTGGTGAAGAAAAATGGCTCTGGGATATCAACATCATCAAGCTCGCCAACCGAACCCGCTTCAATAAACAGCTTGGTTCGGATGCCATATTCTTCGGGCAGATAGTTCGGCAAAGTGAGCTCGCCGGTGCCTTGGTAATAGACTTTACCACCAAGCGAGTTGAGCGCTTTGACGTCAATGACATTGCCGTCTTCATCCGCAAGCGTGTCAATCACGCGTGGACCGAGGCCGGCCACATCAAACCCGCGGAAACTCGATCCGCCCCGGAAAAAACGGTTATTAATCCGAATGCTATCATCATCGCCAAGCGGTTCGATGACACCGCCGGACAGGCGGACACTGGCCCGAACGCCTGGGAAAATTCCGCGATAAGTGGCGCCGGTCAGCTCGGATCGCAAGTACTGGACGTCGCCGCCAATCCCAGCAAAATCTTGGCTAATTGAGAAATCAAAGCCACCGGTTGGCGCGATCGGATCATTCCGTCGGTCCCAGTTGAACGAATAGCCAATCAGAGAGGTGATATCGGCGCGCTCACTGGTACAAATGCTAGACCGACCAAGAAAGAGCGGTGAACACTGGTCGACGATCTGAGTATTGTCAGGAAGCGGTGTTGTGTCGACCGGCACGAATTGCGGAATAAACACGCCTGGATCAGAAGCACTCTCGACCTCTTCAATCGCCTGTAATCCGGTATCATTGTCGAGCAAGATATTGACGTCTTCGACATTAATCTCATCAGATTGCAGACGGTAACGCAATTGAAGCCCAGTATTCTCCGAGACCGGGAAGCCAAAATTGATCCCGGCCCCCACGGTTTCAGACTCAAATTGCGAGACATCGATAAAGTCGGAGCGGGTGGAGAACAGTTCGACGCCGGCCGAGAGGTTCCGGTCCAAGAATCGCGGCTCTTGGAACCGGAAATCAACGAATTGTTGGCGACTAGACGCTGACACCCGGCCAACAAAGGTCTGACCGCGACCGCGCAAATTGCGCTGTGTGACGCTTAAGTCCAGCAAGAAGGAATCGACGGACGAGAAACCCGCCGCGAAAGACAGTTCGCCAGTGGCGGTTTCTTTGACGTCAATATCAACCACGGTTCGATCGGCGCTCGATCCCGCTTTCTCAGTAATCTCAACTTCTTCGAAATAGCCCAGGGCGCGCACACGGTTGCGCGAGCGGTCGAGCAGGACGCGGTTAAACGCATCGCCTTCAGCGACACGAAGCTCGCGTCGGATCACGCGGTCAAGGGTTTGCGTATTGCCGTTAATATTGATCCGCTCGATATAGACGCGCGGGCCTTCATCAATTGCGAACGTGACGTTGACTTTGCGCGTTTCAGGATCAGCTTCGAGGCGCGGTGTGATGTCGACAAAGGCGTAGCCGGCAATCCCCGCGGCATAAGTCAGCGTGTCGATCGTATCTTCGATCAGATTGCCTTGGAACAGGTCACCATCTCTGAACGGGACGGCGCGTTTCAGGCCTTCACTGCTCAGCTTATCGAGCGCGGTCTCAACTTCGACTTCGCCGAACGTATATTGTTCACCTTCATCGATCGTGTAAGTGATGTAGAAGTCTTCGCGATCCGGGGTCAGGTCGGCAACAGCACTGATCACGCGGAAATCATAATAGCCCTTATTCTGGTAGAATTCGCGCAGCAATTCGCGGTCATATTCCAATCGGCCAGGGTCATAATTATCGTTCGAACTGAAAAAGCGCCACCAGCGCGACTGTTTTGTCACGACTTCACTGCGCAGACGACGGTCAGTATAGGCTTCATTGCCGATAAAGTTGATCGCGCGCACCCCAGTCACAGGGCCTTCCGACATCACAAAGACCAAGTCGACGCGGTTTTGATCGAGTGGCTTATATTGCGGTTCTACGGTCGCAGAGAAGCGGCCAGATTGACGATAGAGTTCAAGGATGCGTTGGACATCGGCTTGGACCCGCGCAGCGGTAAAGATCCCGCGCGGCGCGGCCTGCACTTCTTCGCGTAGCTTATCATCATTGAGAGCCGAATTGCCTTCAAACAGAACCCGGTTGATGATCGGGTTTTCGACCACACGCACAACCAGGTCAGGACCGGCCTTTTCAAAGCTCGCATCCGCAAACAGACCCGTGGCAAAAAGCGTTTTCAGCGACAAGTCGATTCGCGACGGGTCGAATGTATCTCCGGGCGCAACCAACAAATAAGACTGAATCGTTCGGTCTTCGATCCGTTGATTGCCTTCAATTCTGATTTGGCGAATCGTTTGAGTCGCTTGGGCGTCAGCCGTCGGAACGGTGACGTCGGCAAAAGCAAGCGTACTAGACGCCATAAGAGCTGCAGCGAGTACTTTACGCATCAATCTCTTGATCCTCCTTGACGAGCGCCCTACTCGCCCGTTGGTCCTCTAAACAGACCGGTTTCTAGAACGTCACCCCAAGTGATAAAGACGAACATGGTCAATAGCAGACCAAGTCCGGTCATCAATGCCACTTCCTGCACCTTTTCCGGCATTACTTTTCCGGTCATGGCTTCATAAGCATTGAATACGAGATGTCCTCCATCGAGAACAGGCAACGGCAGCAGGTTGAAAAAGCCGATACCAATCGAAATCAGAGCGCAGAGTTGTAGGGCCGACCAGGCTAAGGCGCTGACCCTCGTTGATAGCGGGATTGTCTCCGCACTCATTGTTTGATTCACAATGCGGCGCCCCGCATCGCCAATCGCCACCGGCCCACTCATCAAGGCGAGAGGCTCTTTGCCGGTAATGATCCGGCCAAGCATATAGACCGTGTGCCGAACCGTTTTCTGGGTTTCGAGCACACCTAAACCCAGTGCAGACACAGGGTCATAACGGCGAAACTCGACAGATTCGAGGATCGGCGCTGGAACAATCCCAATTGTGCCTTGCGGAACGATCTGGCCGAGCTGATTCTCGCGCACTTCGCGGCGCGGGGTAATTGTCACATTCAAGGTCTCGTCGCCGCGAGCGATTTCGAAATCGAGCGGGCGATTCGACGACATGCTGGTGATCACAATCATATCGGCAATTTGGCGGATCGGCGTGCCGTCCACGCGCTTGATCACGTCGCCAGCCTCTAGGCCCGACTCCGCCGCTGGATAGCCCTCCGAAACGCTATAGGCGTAAACGTCGTATTGTTCGGTGCCGCGCAGCGCAAAGAAGACCGCAAACAAGAGAATGGCTAAGACAAAATTGGCTGCTGGTCCGGCCAGCGCGACGATTGAACGGGCCCCAACGCTAAGCTCTGGGTAGGATTTCCCAATCGGGCCTTGTTCGAGCTTACCGACATCACCGGGCATTTGGCTTTCGCCAACAAATTTCACAAACCCGCCAAGCGGGATCCAATTGAAACGCCAGCGTGAGCCGTTTTTGTCCGTGCGCTCAAAAATCGAATGACCAAAGCCGACCGAAAACGACTCAACGGCGGCGCCGAAATATCGGCCCGCCCAATAATGTCCGAGTTCGTGAATGACCACGACCACACCAAGCAAAAAGGCCAGGCAGAGCAGAAAAATCGGGCCTTGGGCCAGCATCTCCGTCACGCTGTCTGCTCCTGCTTGAGGCGCTGCACCTTTACGAGGAGCGCCTCGGTTAGTCGTTTAGCTTCCGCTTCAATCGCTAAGATAGCGTCGAAATTATCGCAATCCTGACAAGCCATTGGCCCGTTCATGAACTGCTCCATAGCTGTCTCTACGATCCAGCTTATGTCGAGGAATCGACATTGGCCCGCAAGAAAAGCAGCTACGGCACCTTCATTAGCGCAATTTAATACAGTCGGAAGCCCGCGACCTGCGCGCAGCGCCTGCCGGCACAGTTCAATTGCTGGGAACCGGTCTTCGTCTAAGGCTTCGAAATCAAGTTGCGAGAGCGCGATTAGATTGAGTTTCTGCACGGGCGCCGGTTGCCGCCTTTCTGGCCACGTCAAAGCATGCGCAATCGGCGTGCGCATATCCGGCGTCCCCATTTGCGCCAACACTGAGCCATCGCGATACGCGACGGCCGAATGCAAAATCGATTGCGGATGAACCACAACTTCAATCTGATGCTCTGGCACATCGAATAAATACGCCGCTTCAATCAGCTCCAGCCCTTTATTAAACAGCGTCGCACTATCAATCGATATTTTCTGCCCCATATCCCAGCGCGGGTGCGCCAGCGCTTGATCGGGCGTCACTGTTGCGAGCGCAGCTTTCGGTGTCGTGCGAAACGGTCCGCCGGATGCGGTGAGGATCAAATGGTCGATATCCTCGCGCCGCTCCATGACTTGGAACATCGCATTATGCTCTGAATCGGTTGGGACAATTGTCGTCCCAGTTTCGGCGGCGATCCGGTTGAGCAAGGGTCCGGCACAGACCATGCTTTCTTTATTTGCGAGCGCCACCGAGTTCCCCGCCTGAACCGCCGCCAAAGTCGACGCCAAACCGTCAATTCCAACAATCGCTGCCAGCACTCTATCGACTGGGCGCTGCGCCGCGGCTGCGATGTCAGCATCCCCTGATGCGACCTCGATTTCAGTTCCAGACAATCCGTCTTGGAGCCGCTGATACTTGTTCGGATCTGCGATGACCGCCAACTTAGGCCGGAACTTCAGCGCCTGTTCAATCAAAAGATCAACATTCTTTCCGGCGGTGAGCGTATCGATCTTGAAGACGTCTTCGGACGCCTGCGCATTGGCGTGCTCGACGACGGAGAGCGCCGACGTGCCAATTGAGCCGGTCGACCCGATGATCGATAATGTTCTCATGGCCGTCATGCCGCTAGCCCTAATACGCGCGGCAAGGCCGGGGCAAACAGAAATACCAGCACAGCAACAAAGCACACCATGCCAAGCCCATCGACGCGGTCCAACAGCCCGCCATGGCCGGGCACGAGGCCGCTTGAGTCTTTAATCCCATAGAAACGCTTCATGGAGCTCTCCATGAGGTCGCCGAGTTGCGCATAAACCGAGACAAGACCGCCGACGACGAGCCATGCAGCCATGCTACCGCCGGTCAAGCGCGCGGCGAGAGCGCCGCAGGCGACGCTAAAAATGATGGCGCCGATCGCTCCGCTCCAAGTCTTTGATGGCGAGTCGGGATGCAAAGGTGGCCCGCCAAATCCACGTCCGGAAAAATACGCCGCGGAATCAGAGCCCCAAACAATGCCCATTAAAATGAGCGCTGCCGCAGCGCCATCCCAAGCCCCCTCGCGCAGCAAAAATAGCGCCATTGACATGCCTGCGACATACAGCATTCCAAATGCTTCGGCGCCGCGTTTCTGACCCACCGGGTGGGTAAAACTGGCCAGGAAGACGACCAGGAAAAGCGTCCACACCGCTGCGAGTGGCGCCCCGAAAGCCGCCGGAATGAAGGGCAAAATAGACAGCGTCACAAACTTTTTCATCGATGGCGAGGCGCTCATCCGCACCCATTCAAATGCCATCAAAGCCGAAAACAAGCCGCACGCCACGGCCAGTAACACCCCGCCCGTCCAAACCACATAAAGCCCAAAAGGAATCAACACAGCAGCCGAAAGGAGCCGCAGGCCCAAATCGCCTTTCTGGCCATCATGTTGCTTTTGCTTGGCCATTTTAAGCGGCTCCTGAGGCCAGACCCCCGAAGCGACGCTCGCGCGTTTTAAAAATTTCAATCGCCTCAAGCAATTGCGCCTTGCCGAAATCCGGCCACAGCACATCCATAAATATCAGCTCGGCATAAGCCGCTTGCCAAATCAAAAAATTGCTCAGGCGATACTCTCCGCTGGTCCGGATCATGATATCTGGATCCGGAATGTCGTTGGTATCGAGATAAGCTTCAAAGCCCGCTTCATCGAGCGCGTCGAGATCGACCTCGCCGCGCCCCGCTGCTTGGCCAATCGCTTGCGCCGCACGAAGGATTTCCTCGCGCCCGCCATAATTAAACGCGATGCAAAGATTGAACGCCGTGTTTTGAGCGGTTTCGCGCTCTGCCCGGTCGACCAATTCTAGAATGTCCTCCGGCAAACCCTTGCGGGTGCCGAGAATACGGACACGGACGCCTTCTGAGGCGAGCCGTTTCAAATCACGTTTGACATAGGCTTTGAGCAAGCCGAACAGCGCATTCACCTCAGACACCGGGCGCCGCCAATTCTCGGTAGAGAAGGAATAGACGGTTAGGTTTTTCAAGCCGATGTCTTGCGCGCCCTCGACGGTTCGGCGCAGCGCCTCAACGCCGCGCTCATGCCCGACGGCGCGCGGCATGCCCCGGGCTTTGGCCCAGCGCCCATTGCCATCCATAATAATGGCAACGTGTTCTGGAATCTCGCTGGCGCCAGGTCCGCCATCGTCAGGTTGAGAGGCTGTTGGCACAGACGTCAAACCTGCATGATCTCCGCTTCTTTAACCTTCAAAGCGTCATCGACTTTGCTGACGAACATATCCGTCAGCTTTTGCACTTCATCAGAAAGAGAGCGCTGCTCGTCTTCGCTAATATCGCCGTCTTTTTCCATTTTCTTAAGCATATCCATGCCATCGCGGCGTACATTGCGTACGGCAACGCGCGCGGATTCAGCATATTTCCCGGCGACTTTGGTCAGATCCACGCGGCGCTCTTCATTCAGCGGCGGGATCGGAATACGTAGCGTCTGGCCATCAACCACCGGATTCAAACCCAGGCCAGATTCGCGGATGGCTTTGTCTGCCGCGCCGACCAAGCCTTTATCCCAGACATTTACGGCGATCATCCGCGCATCCATCACGGACACAGAGCCAACTTGGTTGAGCGGCATGTTAGAGCCATAGGCCGAGACTTGCACTGTATCGAGCAAGTTCACCGAAGCCCGGCCAGTGCGCAAGCCTTGCAGCTCGGTCTGTAGCGAACTGATGGCGCCCTCCATACGGCGTTCGAGGTCTTTTTTATCGTAACTCATTTTATCATCCTCACGTTCCGGAGATCACTGTGCTTGGGCCACGCCCGGTCAGCACATCCTGTAGTGCCCCCTTATTGTGTAAAGAGAAAACCACAATCGGTATATTTGTGTCACGCATAAGGCTCACAGCCGACGCGTCCATGACTTTTAGGTTGCGCGCCAGCACGTCTTGATAGGTGAGATGATCATAGCGCGTCGCATCGGGGTCGGTTTTTGGGTCTGCAGAATATACCCCATCGACCTGAGTGCCCTTCATCATCGCGTCGCAATGCATCTCAGCGGCCCGCAAAGCGGCGCCCGTATCGGTAGTGAAATAGGGATTACCCGTCCCCGCCGCAAAAATCACGACGCGGCCCTTCTCCATGTGCCGGATGGCGCGCCGGCGAATAAACGGCTCGCAAATCTCATCCATGCGAATGCCCGACTGAACCCGGGTTTGGACGCCAATCGATTCCAGCGCGCTTTGCATGCCGAGGGCGTTCATAATTGTCGCCAACATGCCCATAGAGTCGGCCTGTGACCGCTCCATGCCTTGCGCCGCGCCTTTCATGCCACGGAAGATATTGCCGCCGCCAATGACCAAGCAAATCTCGACCCCAAGTTCTTGAGCTTTGGCGATTTCTTCCGCAAATCCGAGGCAGGTTGGCATATGGATGCCATAGTCGGTTGGCCCCATCAGGGCTTCGCCGGATATCTTCAATAGAACGCGCTTAAATCTTAAGTCGCTCTCGCTTTCAGTATCACCTGGCATCTGCGCGTCTCCGTTTTCCCAATCCCGCATAAAAGATTCCCGGCCACCTGTCATCGGTAGCCGGGATCATTAAGCACTTAATTTTAAGGCCTTAAGCCTTCGTCATCGACGCAACTTCTTCCGCGAAATTATCTTCCGCCTTCTCGATGCCTTCGCCAAGCTTGAACATCACGAAGCCTTCGAGCTCTGCGCCATTGTCGGCAATGAACTGAGCGACGGTCTGATCAGGGTTCATGACGAATTGCTGCTCAACCAGAACAACTTCTTTGTAGAATTTCTTGATCCGGCCTTCGATCATCTTCTCGATAACATTGGCAGGCTTGCCGCTTTGTTCCGCTTGTTCGGTCAGAACTTGCTTCTCACGGGCAACCAATTCCTGGTCGAGATCCGCCACAGTCGCAGAAGCCGGCGATGTCGCCGCAATGTGCATCGCAACTTTCTTACCCGCGTCAGCCAGATCACCAGATCCGTTCAGACCGACAAGGACGCCAATCTTACCCATGCCAGGCGCTTCAGCGCTGTGGATATAAGCCGCAACAGAGTCCGCTTTGATCTGTCCCGCACGGCGCAGCGCCATGTTCTCGCCAATCGTACCGACCAAGCGCTTGATCATATCGTCAACCGTCCCGTCGCCATCGGGCGCTGGAGCAGCAGCAAGCGCTTCTGTCGTGCCGGCTGTGGTCAGGGCCAAGCTGGCAATGTCGGACAATGCCCCTTGGAACGTCTCGTTGCGCGCAACGAAGTCGGTCTCAGCGTTGAGCTCGACAACGGCGCCGGTTTTGCCGTCGTCAGAGACAATTGCCGCAACCAGGCCGTCAGCCGCGGTGCGGCCTGACTTTTTAGCGGCCTTCGACAGGCCTTTCGCACGCAGCCAATCAACAGCGGCTTCGACATCGCCGTCATTCTCAACCAATGCTTTTTTCGCATCCATCATGCCTGCGCCAGTCTTGTCGCGCAGATCCTTGACGAGGGCAGCAGTAATTTGAGCCATCCTAGTCTTCCTTCTGTTCAAACCAGTGGTGGTTAAGCTTCAGTCTTATCTTCAGCGACTTCAGCGGTTTCTTCTGTTGCAACTTCAGCCTCGGCTTCAGCTTCTGCAGCGTCTGCTGCAGCAACGTCTGCTTCAACCAGAGCTTCAATATCATCAGCTTCGCCCAAGTCGATGCCGAGCCCTGCCGACGATTCGGCCAGGCCGTCCAGAACGGCGTCGGCGATGAGGTTACAGTAGAGCGAAATCGCGCGGGCTGCATCATCATTGCCTGGGAAGGCGAAATCAGCGTCATCTGGGTCACAATTGGTATCAACCACAGCGACGACAGGAATGCCCAGCTTCCGCGCTTCTTTAATCGCGATTGCTTCCTTATTCGTGTCGATCACGAAGATCAGGTCTGGCAAGCCGCCCATATTGGCAATCCCGCCCAGCGCTTTGTCCAGCTTCTCACGATCGCGCTCCAGGTTGAGCAGCTCTTTCTTGGTGAAACCAGCCTGCTTTTCGCCGCCCAGAATCTCTTCCAATTCGCGCAGACGCTTGATCGAGTTTGAAACCGTCGACCAATTTGTCAGCGTACCGCCGAGCCAGCGATGGTTCATGTAATACTGAGCGCAACGCTGCGATGCTTCAGCAATCGGCTGAGCTGCTTGGCGTTTTGTGCCAACAAACAGCACGCGGCCACCTTTAGCAACGGTGTCGCGAACCTTGACCAAAGCCTGGTGCAAGAGCGGTACAGACTTAGACAGATCCATAATGTGAATGCCAGAACGCGCGCCATAGATGAATTGCTTCATCTTGGGGTTCCAGCGGTGGGTTTGGTGACCAAAGTGAACGCCAGACTCGAGCAGTTCACGCATTGTGAAATCAGGCAATGCCATCTTAATTTTCCTTATCCGGTTGACCGGCATGATCCCTATCGAGCCTCATTTGAGGACCGACACCGGGAGGACCACGCATCGGGGGTTAGAGCGCGCGTCTATACATGATCAGGCTCTAAACGCAATACCGGGTTGCACGGCCGTTCCGTTTAGGCCGCTTCGTGATCCACCCGGGCCACGCCAGGCGCCATTTTCAGCGCCCGAAGCGCCGGAATTCCGGTCGCATAAGTGTCTGGCAATCTGAGCGTGACGATGCGGCCATCTTCAATCGGCAATCGGACAAAAATCTCGCCGCGGTCGGGCCCGTCAGTGGCTTTCAAACGCGCCGCGATTTCTGCCAATCCGTTGAGATCCGCTCCGCGCTCCAATTTGACTGAAAGCGCGGGTGCCTTTTTGGCAATCCTGGCTTGCTCAATCGGCTGCACGCGGCGAGCCGACAATCGGATTTCATCATCGCGGCGGCGTACCTCGGTCAAGATCACGACAGCGCAGCCGGGCTCTAATTGCTCGCGCATGTCCGCCAGCAATTCGGGCATAACCATCAGCTCGACCTCGCCCGTCGGGTCGGACAGGGTCAGGAAGGCGAACTTGCCGCCATTACGGGCTGGCTTTTCAACCCGTCGCCGAACCACGCCGATCAGCTCCATCGGCCGCCCATCGACCGCAGTATCAGCGATGTTCATCGCATATGTGATGCGGCCCTCTTCGAGACTGTCGAGAATATCGTCGAGCGGGTGGCCAGAGAAATAAAAGCCAATCGCGGCGAACTCATGATCAAGCTTTTCCTGCATGTTCCACGCTGCAACTTTTGGTAAATCGGCGCGCATGGCGGGCTCTGCTTCACCGAACAGGCCGCCCTGCCCGCCGGCGCGGTCCTCAGCTGATGAGGCGCATGTGGCGGCCAACATCGGCGCCGACTTTAAGACGCGGGCGCGATTGGGCTCGAGCGTGTCAAACCCGCCAGCCTTGGCCAGCTGTTCAAAACACTTCTTATTGATGTCTTTCGGGTCCACGCGCTCGGCGAGATCGTGCAAACACTCAAACGGCCCATTGGCTTGGCGTTCGCGTACTAGGTTTTGCATCGCTTCTGGCCCGACGCCTTTGAGCGCGCCGAGGGCATAGACGATCGAGCCGCCATCAACATCAAAATCGGCCGTCGAGACATTCACATTCGGCGCTACAACCGGGATCTTCAAGCGTCGCGCTTCTTGGAAAAAGGCCGCCAATTTATCTGTATTGTGCAGGTCCAAGCTCATCGACGCGGCCAGGAACGCGACTGGGAAATGGCGCTTCAAATAAGCCGTATGATAGCCAATCAGGGCATAAGCCGCGGCGTGGGATTTGTTAAAGCCGTAACCAGCAAACTTTTCCATCGTGTCAAAGATGTCATTCGCCAGCGGCGCTTCGATGCCTTTGAGTTCGTTGGAGCCTTTCAAGAAACGCTCACGCTGCGCGACCATTTCTTCAAGCTTTTTCTTCCCCATAGCCCGGCGCAACAAGTCCGCTTCGCCAAGCGAATAGCCAGCAATCTCTTGCGCCATCCGCATCACTTGTTCCTGATAGACCGGCACGCCATAGGTCGCTTGCAGGATCGGTTCGAGGTCAGGATGCTGATACTTAATGGTCGCCGGATCTTCCTTGCCCGCGACATAGACCGGGATATTGTCCATCGGACCAGGGCGATAGAGCGAGATGATCGCGATCACGTCTTCCAGATTGCCGGGACGGACTTTGCGCAGGGTGTCGCGCATGCCCTGGCCTTCGAGTTGGAACACGCCGAGGGTTTCGCCAGACGCCATTAATTTATACGTCTCGGCATCATCGAGACTGTGCCATTCAGGCCCGACATCTTGGCCGTCGCGGCGGATGAATTTGAGCGCGCGATCGATCACCGTCAGGGTTTTCAAGCCGAGAAAGTCAAACTTTACCAGCCCAGCAGATTCCGCCCATTTCATATTGAACTGGGTGGCGGGCAAATCGGCACGCGGATCATTATAGAGCGGCACGAGTTCGGTCAGCGGCCGGTCGCCAATCACCACACCCGCGGCATGCGTTCCGGCATTCCGGTACATGCCTTCGAGCGCCAGCGCTGTATCGAGCAGTTCCCCGACACGGGGATCGCGGCTGACCTCTTCGTCAAATTTTGGCTCATCATCAATCGCTTCAGAGAGCTTTGGCGGCTTGGCCGGATTGAACGGGATAAGCTTCGCCAGGCGATCGACTTGGCCGTACGGCATTTGCATGACGCGGCCGACATCACGGACCACCGCTTTTGCTTGCAGCGTTCCGAATGTGATAATCATGGCGACAGATTCAGCGCCGTACTTGTCGCGAACATAGCGAATAACTTCGCCGCGACGTTCTTGGCAGAAGTCAATATCGAAATCGGGCATGGAGACCCGTTCGGGGTTCAAGAACCGCTCGAACAGAAGGTCAAACCGAAGCGGATCCAAGTCCGTAATCGTCAACACCCAAGCGACCAAAGAACCGGCCCCAGAACCACGACCTGGACCAACCGGAATGTCTTGGTCTTTGGCCCATTTGATAAAGTCGGCAACGATCAGGAAATAGCCAGGAAAGCCCATACGTTCGATAATGCCGAGCTCATAATCGAGCCGTTCAAAATAAGTCTCACGCGTCGCATAAAGTTTCGGCGCAGCGGCAAGCCGAGCCTCTAAGCCCTCTTTCGCTTGCAGTTTCAGCTCATCGATTTCTGACCGAGATCCGTCGCCAAAATTCGGCAGGATCGGCTTATGCTTGGTCGAACGAATACCGCAGCGTTTGGCGATTTCGGCTGTTGTTTCAATCGCTTCCGGAAGATCTTGAAACAGGTCCCGCATTTCTGCTTCGGTTTTGAGATATTGCTGACCCTCGACTTGCGGGCGGTCTTCTTGGCCGAGATATGCGCCATTGGCGATACACATCATAGCATCATGCGCATCACTATCAGACGGTTTCATGAAGCGCGCATCATGGGTTGCGACGATGGGAAGATCGAGCTCATAGGCGAGCGCCAAAAGGCCTGGTTCGGTCTGCGCTTCTTCGATTGAGCCGTGGCGCGTAATTTCGACATAGCAGCGGCCTGGGAAGTTCGCCGCGAGCATTTCGAGCGCCGCTTTCGCTTCGTCTGTTTTACCGCGCAGCAAGAGCCGCGCGACATCGCCTTCTGCGCCGCCGGTAAGGACAATTAAGCCGTCAGTTTTTTCTTCCAAATAGCGTTTATGGATGCGCGGCACGCCGTCTTCCGCGTCCAGATAGGCATAAGAGGAGAGCGCCATAAGCCGCTCATATCCTTGCTTATTTTGTGCGTAGAGCGTCAAACGGGTAATCGTTTCCTGGTGTGCGCCATCAGTGACATCGAAACAAACGGCCATGATGGGCTGAACGCCGGCGCCGGACAGGCTTTCGGACAATTCAAGCGCGCCATAGAGATTGTTCCGGTCGGTCACAGCAATCGCCGGCATGCCCTGATCCGTGCACCATTTGGTCAGGCCCTTTGTGGTGATCATACTCTCGAGCAACGAGAAGGATGTGCGCACAGCAAGGTGGATATAAGGCGTTTGTCCCACGCGGGCTCCCTCAAGAATTGGCGGTCTGACCGTAGACGTGTGCCGTGATTCGAGACGACTCAAAGGCGACTGAAGCGTGACACAGAGCGGACTCTGCGCGTACACATATCAGACAATTTATCGGAACATAAGGTGAATATCAGGCCAAGGCCTGAAAATCTGTGAGTTTCCCATCTTTCAGGGTCAGCACGCGGTCCATATGCGCGGTCAACGCCATATTGTGGGTCGCGACCAAAACCGCGGCGCCTTCATTGCGCGCCATACGGATCAGGCTCTCAAACACACGCTGCGTCGTCGCTGGGTCAAGATTTCCAGTCGGCTCATCAGCGATGACCAGGCGCGGGTCATTGACCAAGGCACGGGCAATCGCGACGCGCTGCTGCTCGCCGCCTGACATTTGGCCGGGTTGATGCTTCAACCGTTCGGAAAGGCCCATTTCGCCGAGCAGCGCATCGGCTTTTTCGCGCGCTTTGCGGCGTGGCAGACCGCCCACCATTAGCGGCATGGCGACATTATCGCGGGCATTAAATTCGGGCAGCAAGTGGTGGAATTGATAGACAAAGCCGAGCTTCTCTCGGCGCAGTCTCGTGCGGCCCTTATCATTCAGCGCCATACAGTCTTCGCCTTCGAGAAACACCGTTCCGCCTTCCGGCTTTTCCAACAGTCCGGCGGTGTGGAGCAAAGTCGACTTGCCCGATCCCGATGGCCCGATCAGACCAACAAGTTCGCCTGGATTGAGGACCAATTGCGCGCCTTCCAAAACCTTCAAGATCCCGGCTTCGGATTTGTATTCGCGGACAATGTCCCGCAGTTCGAGCACCGCTGTCATCACTCAAACCTCAAAGCTTCTACGGGGTCGAGGCGGGCGGCGGACCATGCCGGCCAAATAGTTACCAACATAGACATCGCCATGGCCCAGAGGGTTACAAAAGTCACTTCGGCCCAGTTCAAGACCGCGGGCAAACCATCCAAGCCATATACCGTCGGCGGGAACAGCTCTCGCTGGATAACGAAACTGATCGCGTCTTCCACGACATTGACGTTCACAACAATGATCACACCAAGCACGGCGCCGATAAAAGCGCCGGTCAGCCCAAGCAAAGCGCCGATCATCAGGAACACGCGCATCACCGACCCGCGCGACGTTCCAACGGTTCGCAGGATCGCAATATCGCGGGTCTTATTCTTCACCAGCATAACAACGCCTGTGATGATGTTGAGCGAAGTGATCATGATCAGGATCAACATAATGATCATCATCATTGAGCGTTCGGTGTTGAGGGCGCTGAAATAGGCTTCGCGTTGAACTTTCCAGCTTTGAGTTTGAAACTGATAACCGATTTGCTTTTGCACTTCGGCTTCCGCGGGATCAGTATCCATTGGGTCTGGAACGCGGAGGTCGAGCTTGTCATACTTGCCTTTGCGGCCGAAAAAGAGCTGCGCCTGCTGCACTGGCATTAAGATATAAAGCTGGTCGAGCTCAACACTGCCCGTCTGAAAGAACGCGCCAACCGTATAGGTCTTGCGCCGCGGCGTGACACCGGTCGGGCCGTTAATCCCTTTCGGCGTAATCAGCGTAATTTTGTCGCCCGGATAGAGCCCCAGTTCGGCAGCTAAGAAGCGGCCAACCATGACGACATCGCCGCCATTACGCCCCTCATCAAAGCCAAATGCTTTGGCCGCTGCGGCGCCGCCATCCAAGAACGGAAGCTTATCCAAATCCTCGGTCCGAACGCCGCGCACAATGGCGCCGCTTTGCCGGCGATCAGTGGTCGCCAAGACTTGTTGTTCAATGATCGGCATGGCGAGATCAACTTCCGGCAGGGCCTGAATTTGCAGCGCCAATTGATCGATATTGTCCGCCGGTTCGTCTTGCGTGAAGACGAAGACATGCCCCTGTCCGCCCAGCATTGAGTCGAGCAAAGTCGCCCGAAAGCCGCTCATCACCGACATGATGACAATCAGAGCCATCACCGCCAGCAATATTCCGATGAAAGACACAATCGAAACCACCGAGACGCCGCCATTGGCCCGCGTCGCGCGCAGATAGCGCCAAGCAAGGGTGCGTTCAACTTGTCCAAATGGGGTCGCGCGACTCATGATTTGAGACCTATTGAGCAAATATGGACAAATCGTGATGCTGGTCTGTGACCGCCTGCCAAGCGCTTCTCATCCTGGGCGACGCCGAAGGACGAGGCGCGGCACGAGGTCGGCAAGCGTGCGTCGAGTTCGCTCACGCTGAGGGAAGGGTTTCGTTCAAACAACCCTACTACCCGCAGATTTTGTTGATCGCGCTTTCGAGAGAAAGATCTTCTTTCTCACCGGTCGCGCGACGCTTCAGCTCAACCGTGCCGTTTTTGACGCCGCGCGGCCCAACTGTCAGCTGCCACGGCAGGCCAATCAATTCCATACGAGCGAATTTCGGTCCCGCACGGTCTGAAGTCTCGTCATAAAGCGGGTCTTTGCCAGCCGCAGCGAGCTTGGCATAAGCCTCATCAGCGACCCCCGCGACGTCTGCGTCATCCGGCTTCATCGAGATAATGCCAGCCCCAAACGGAGCGACTTCATCGGGCCAGATAATGCCATTCTCGTCATGGCTGGCTTCAATGATCGCGCCGACACAGCGTGAGACGCCAACCCCGTAAGACCCGCCATGAATAGTGACGAGATCCCCCTCTTTGGTCTGGACTTCGGCTTTCATCGGCTCAGAATATTTGGTGCCAAAATAGAAGATGTGACCGACCTCAATGCCGCGCGCTTTGACCTGCCGGTCTTCTGGGATGGCCGCAAAGGCGGCGGCGTCATGCTTCTCTTCGGTCGCGGCATAGAATTGCGTGCGTTTGGTCATCTCCGCTTCGAGTGCGGTCAGATCGTCAAAATCGAAATCAGCGCCCGGGGCCGGCACATCGAGCACAGAGCGATCGCAGAACACTTCACTCTCACCGCTATCGGCGAGGATCAAGAATTCGTGGCTAAGGTCGCCGCCAATCGGACCTGGGTCGGCCTGCATCGGGATCGCTGTAATGCCCATCCGCGCGAACGTGTTGAGATAAGCAGCGAACATTTTCTGATACGAGATCCGCGCCGCTTCTTCGGATAGGTCGAAGCTGTAAGCGTCTTTCATCAAGAATTCGCGGCCGCGCATGATCCCGAACCGAGGGCGGATTTCATCGCGAAACTTCCATTGCTGATGATAGAGATTAATCGGTAGCGCCTTATAGCTCTTTACAAAAGACCGGAAAATATCCGTGATCATCTCTTCATTGGTGGGGCCATAGAGCATGTCACGCTCATGTCGATCCGTAATCCGCAGCATCTCCGCGCCATAATCATCATAGCGTCCAGATTCGCGCCACAGGTCGGCTTGCTGCAAGGTCGGCATCAGCATTTCGATGGCCCCGGCGCGGTCCATCTCTTCGCGGACGATTTGTTCAATTTTCTTCAGAACGCGATAGCCGAGCGGCAGCCAAGAATAGATTCCAGCGCCGTTTTGGCGGACCATGCCGGTGCGCAGCATCAATTTATGGCTAGCAATTGTGGCATCTGAAGGCACGTCTTTGGAGACGGGGATGAAGTATTTAGAAAGGCGCATTTGTGTAACTTTATATGCGATTTGAACCGAGGGGTTTCTGTTATGCTGACCTGATCAGCTTGGCTAGAGCCAATCGGCTGTGCTTGACGTTCTGGCAAATGCGGTCAGGACTAGCGCAATGCTCTTGGCCGACATCACCTTTCGATTTGCGACCATCACGATCTTGCTGCTGATCGCGGCATTGGCGTTTCGCGATGCGCGGCATTTGCTGCAAGGCCGCTTGGCGACTGCGTTTTGTATCAGCTTGGCTGCAATGCTCGCGCACACGCTCCCACTTGGAATGAACGCCCCCGCAGCGTGGAAAACGTTAGCTTGGGTGATGCACATGCCAAACATCACCTTATTATGGCTATTTGGCCTTTCGCTCCTGATCGACGATTTTAGGCTGCGAGCATACCATTGGGGGCTCGTTCTCATACATATCTTTATCCTGACCGCGTCTCAAAACGCTTTAAATGAAGGTTATGACCAGGCGACATTCTATCTCACCATCCCCAACCGCATCATTGGACTTGGCGTACTGGCCCACCTCTTTGTTACAGCGATTAGTGGTTATCGCGACGATTTGGTTGAGGGGCGCAGACGCACGCGGCTTTGGTTTATGATGATCTCTTCGGCAGCTGCCCTCATTATTGTCGGCGGGGAAACGGCGCAATATTATATCTCCGGCGCGGCGCCCGATCCGGAATGGTTCAAGATTGCGCGGGTATTGATCATTCTGCCCATCACCCTCTTTTCGGCCGCATGGTTTTTGCGCCTGCAGCCAGAACAATTCCTGTTCGAGCCGGTGATCACAACAAAAACCGCCGAACCGAGCATTGATCCCAAAGACCAGGCGACGCATGCGCGGCTCCTGCAAGTCATGGACGAGGAGAAGCTCTATCGTGAACATGGCCTTGGCATTGGCGACCTGGCGACGAAATTGCGGGTGCCTGAACACCAACTTCGCGCACTGATCAATAAGGGGCTCGGCTATCGCAACTTTGCGGCCTTTCTGAACACCTATCGCCTGGCCGAAGCAAAAGCCGCTTTGGCCGATCCGGAACGAGCGCGCACGCCGATTCTGACGATTGCGATGGATGCCGGCTATGCCTCCCTAGCGACATTCAATCGGGCGTTTAAATCCGAGCAAGGCGTCACACCCAGCGGATTCCGGTCTGAGGCTCTGGCCAAAGCTGCGCAAACTTAAAAAACTGTCCTCAATTTCGAAAATGGCACCGCAATTTCGCGGCTGCGGAGCCTCTATTGGCGGACTGTGATCTTGTCGCCTCGTGAACAGACGAGGAGACACAGATATGGACCTGATCGCATTCTTTACGGACTTTCTTGGCCCCCGAATTTTCGGCGGCATTCAATTTGAAGCCACGCGTTATGCGATGGGGACTTTGGTTACTTTCTTTGTCCTTTGGGTGGTGCTGCACCGGTTCATTGAGACCCGCAAAATCCGCAAACCTACACCGCGCAACAAGCAGATCCAAATGGAACTCAAACACTCATTCAAAACGGTTTGCGTGTTTGTCGCGATGGATATTTTCATCTTCGAAGCCGCCGATCTCGGCATCTTCCAGAAATATGATGATTTCGCCGAGTATGGGATGCTCTGGTTCTGGATCTCAATCCCGCTTCTGATCATCTTGCATGACGCCTATTTCTATTGGACCCACCGGGCGATGCACACGGCGACTTTGTATAAGCGCACTCATATGCAGCACCATCGCTCGTACAATCCGACGCCGTTCACGGCCTATAATTTCGCCGCCGCCGAAGCCGTGATTGAGTATATGTATGTGCCAATTGCGCTGATGCTGATCCCGACCCATTCCTTGGCGCTCTATATCGTGCTGACAATTATGATCTTTAAGAACGCGCTGGCCCATTGCGGGTATGAAGTCTTTCCGCGCAACTGGGCCCGTAGGCCGGTCCTAGGATGGCTGACCACGGTCACGCATCACGACATGCATCATGAGCGCGGGACTGGAAATTTCGGCTTCTACTTCACCTGGTGGGACCGCTGGATGGGCACGGAACACCCAAACTATCTCGAGCGTCTCGACCAACAAGAAGCCCGCGCTCAAGCAATCAAAGCCGCGCGCCGTGCGGCCAAGAAACGGCCCGAGATGGTGCCGGCCGAATAGGCAAAACCGTCTCTCGATAGACCTTTACGGCCGGAGCACTTCCTCGCTCCGGCCGCTTTTTGTTTGGGGATCGACTTTCGCTCGGCGCCCGCCTAGGACTGAGCAAAAGCAAAGCCTTCTGTTGAACCCGTGTCGATTAAATCCCGAATTCTCTTGGTCTTTTTATGTGCCGCCTGGTTTAGCCTGGCAGCTTGCAACCGCGCCGAAGATGCCAACACAGCGCGCATCGCGGTCGCCTCGAATTTCCAAACGGCGATGGTCGCTCTCGAAACCGATTTTGAAGCGAGCAGCGTCTACCAGATCGACACCGTCTATGGCTCAACCGGAAAACTCTACGCGCAGATTACCCAAGGCGCACCGTTTGAGGCCTTCTTGGCGGCGGACCAATCGCGCCCGGAACGGTTAGAGACAGACGGCGCCGCGGTGTATGGATCCCGCTTCACCTATGCCCGCGGTCAATTGGCGTTGTGGGCGCCTTCAAAAGACGAGGTCAGCGCTGCGATCTTGCAGGCCGGCGATTTTTCACGTCTGGCGCTCGCCAATCCGGATCTTGCGCCTTATGGCCTCGCGGCCGCGGAGACCCTGACAGCACTCGGCGCCTTTGAGACGACGGCGGCGCAACATGTGCTTGGCGAAAGCGTGGGTCAGACCTTTGCTTTTGTCAGCACTGGAAATGCCCCCGTCGGGTTTGTCTCTTACGCGCAAATCCTGTCCCTTCCAAAGGATCAAGTTGGCGGGCTATGGCTCCCACCGTCGGAGCTTTATTCTCCGATTGATCAGGACTTTGTTTTACTCAATCGCGGCGCTCGCAATGCGGCCGCGATTGGCTTCATGAACTATCTCCAAACGCCGCGGGCTAAGGAACTCATTGCGCGCTACGGCTATCAAACGCCATGAGCTTGCCCGACCTCTCTTCTCTTTGGTTGACCGCTCGGCTCGCCTTCGTGACGACACTCGTCTTGCTCGCGATTGGCACCCCGCTCGCATGGTGGCTGGCGCAGACCAAGTCTCGGTTTAAGCCGGCAATCGAAGCGCTGATTGCGCTCCCGCTTGTCCTGCCGCCAACCGTACTGGGCTTTTATCTTCTGATCGCGATGAGCCCGAATGCCCCGTTTGGCGGATTTTGGCTTCAGGCGACCGGAGACACGCTGAGCTTCTCTTTCACCGGGTTGGTCATCGGGTCGGTGATCTATTCTTTCCCCTTCATGATCCAGCCCTTGCAAACCGCGTTTGAAGGCCCCGTCCAAACCGCCATGCGCACTGCCGCCAGCCTGCGGGCGTCGCGCCTGGACGCCTTCTTCTCGGTTGCCGTGCCGATGTCCATTCGCGGCTTTGTCACCGCATCCGTTCTTTCCTTTGCGCACACACTGGGCGAGTTTGGCGTCGTGCTCATGGTCGGCGGCAACATTCCTGACCGCACGCGGGTCGCCTCAATCGAGATTTATGAGAATGTCGAGACGCTGAATTATGCCGATGCTCATGCGCTATCTCTGGTGCTTTTGCTGGTGTCTTTTGTGACCCTGTTCTGCGTGTTCTTATTCAATCGCCGTGGAGGCGCGCATGTCAGGCTCTGACTTGCGGATCCGCTGCACTGCCGCCCTCGGGGCGTTCACGCTCGAGGTCGACGACACCATGCCGCTCGAAGGCGTGACGGCGGTCTTCGGCCCCAGCGGTAGTGGCAAAACCAGCCTGCTCCACACTGTAGCGGGCTTTCTCCGTCCTGATGCCGGCGAGATCAGTTTTGCGGGCACAGATTGGTATCGCGATCGCCCAAAAGCTTGGATGCCGCCGCACCAGCGCGGGGTCGGCATGGTGTTCCAAGATGCGCAGCTCTTCCGGCACCTGTCCGTGCGCGGCAATCTCGATTATGCCGACAAGCGCGCCGATGCAGTAGCCGCAGGATATTCTTTCGATCAAGTGGTCGCCGCGATGGCGCTAGAACCGCTTTTGGACCGTGATACGCTCTCGCTCTCAGGCGGTGAGAAACAGCGTGTCGCGATTGCCCGAACGCTGCTCACACGGCCGCGCCTATTGCTGCTGGATGAACCGCTGTCCGGTCTCGACAGTGCGCGCAAAGCTGAGCTCTTGCCGTTTCTTGAAACATTGAAAACAGAGTTCGCGCTGCCGACCCTTTATGTCAGTCATGATGTCGATGAAGTGAGCCGGATCGCGGATCGCGCCGTGATGATGGAGAATGGCGCGATTGTTGCCCGCGGCGGCACAGATGAAGTCTTAAGCCGTTTCGGGCTAGAAGCCGGCCGCAACCCGTATGAGCTCACCAGCCTCCTCTCCGGCACTGTCAGTGATGACCAAACACAAGACGATTTGCTCGCGGTTCGCCTTGGCGCTGACGCGATCTGGCTCGCCTCCGATATGGACTTCGCCTCAGGCGCTCCGGTGCGGCTCAGAATCCCCGCCCGCGATGTTTCCATCGCGCTTGAACGCCCGAGCGGGATCAGCATTCAAAACATGTTGAGCGCGCAGATTGCCTCAATCGAACCGACCAAACGCCCGGCCTTCCAAACGGTCACGCTCGATGTCAGCGGTCAAACGCTGCGGGCGACAGTTACGCGCAAAGCCGTCGCTGATTTGAGCTTAGCGCCCGGAATGGACGTCTATGCCCTGATCAAAAGCGCGACGTTTCACACCTAGTCTTTGTTTGCGACTTCATGCTGGATCTCGAGAATCTCACGACCGAGGAAAAAGGAAATCGCGGTCCGGATCAGCACCAATAGACCGACAAAGATTAAATCGGTTAGCTCGCGCGTGATCACCGTATGGACAATGTCAGACGCGATCATAAATTCGAGACCGGTCAGAATATAAGTCCCGAGAATGGTCCGCGCCGCGTTCAAATTGCCGAGTTCGCCGCGCAAACCGATGCCGTGCCGCAATCCGCCGAGCAGACGGAGGAGCGCCACGAAGAACCCAAACAGAATGAGCGCCACGCCGATCAAATCGATACAAATGGCGAGCCCTTCTAAGACATGCAGGACCGGTGCATCTAAGCCAAAAGGCAAATGCTTAAGCGACGTACCACCGGTCATGCCCTCCATCATATGTCCGGTT
The DNA here is from genome assembly GCA_039822145.1 of Pseudomonadota bacterium. Lineage (GTDB taxonomy): Bacteria > Pseudomonadota > Alphaproteobacteria > Caulobacterales > Hyphomonadaceae > Henriciella. The sequence continues at coordinate 45,957 of JBCBMU010000003.1, forward strand.
TCAGAGGCGCTGATCATAGAAGCTCCGCATCGGTGATCACTTCGATCAGAGACGGGCCGTCATGTGCGATGGCTTTGGCCAGCGCCGCATCGAGTTCCTCTTTGGTTTTGACGAGCTCGCCCATGCCGCCGCAAGAGCGGGCAAAGCCAGCAAAACTCGGATTGACCAGGCTGGTCTGCCAGACTTCGAACTCAGCGGCTTTCTGCTCTTTTGAGATTTTGCCAAGCTCTGAATTGTTCATCAGGACATGGGTGATGTTCATGCCGTATTTGACCGCGGTGGTGAACTCCATGGCATATTGGCCAAAGCCGCCATCGCCGGAGACCGAGATGACTTTTCGGTCTTTATAGGGCCCTTCTTCCTGCGTCGCTGCCCAGGCCCCCATAGCCGCCGGGAATGAAAAGCCAATCGAGCCGAGATAACCTGACATCAAGACACGTTGGTCGCCCGTCGGCTCAAAGTAACGTCCAAAGGAATAGGTATTGTTGCCAACATCGACTGGCAGGATGGCGTCCGCTGGCGCCGCTTTGGTGAGAGCCTCGAACAGCGCCGCGGCCGAAACGCCTTTGCCGCGATCTTCGCTGACCCGGCTGGCTTTTTCGGCCCGCCAGAGTGTCCAGCGCTCGGCCACTTCACTGCGCACGTCCATCGCTGCAGCGCCGCCGCGATCTATTTCGGCTTTCAGCAAGTCGGCGGTCACCGCCACGTCGCCCATGACTGGCACGGTCACCGGGTGGCGTTTGGCGAGGCGCATCGGATCGGTATCGACTTGGATGGTCGGCGCGCCCTCATAAATCCCGGTATGATCCGAGAAGCTGGCGCCAAACACGAGGAGCAAATCAGCTTCATTCATGAACCAGCTGGCAATTGGTGTGCCCGAGCGGCCCATGACGCCTGCGGCTAAGGGGTGCGCGTCGCCAATTTGGCCTTTGGCTTTGAATGTCGTCGCAATTGGCGCCCCGAGCTGTTCGGCCAAGGCGATCACACTGTCCATGCCGTTCAGCGCGCCATAGCCGACAATGATCATCGGACGCTTGGCGCCTTTCAGCAGCTTGGCCGCTTCAGCTAGCGCGGCTGGCGGCGGTCCGACTGTCAGATCTGCCATGCGGCCTTCCGGACCATAAGCTTTGGCCTCGGCCGCTGCAGGGCGCGGTTGGACATTGTCCGGGAAAACCAAATGCCCAACGCCGCGCTTTAGGATCGCAGTCTTGATCGCCTGGGTCATCAGCAAGGCGTGGTCAGAGGTCAGATGGACGGTCTCAGAGAACTCGGCCACGGCTTCGAACGCCGCCTCGAGATCAATGTCTTGGAAGGCGTGCACGCCGACGACTTGGTCTTGAACCTGGCCGGTTAAAGCCAGCGCCGGGGCGCCATCGACTTTTGCGTCCCAAAGCCCTGTGATCAAATTGGTCGCGCCTGGGCCAGCAATGGTCAGCGCTGCAGCCGGATGCCCGGTCAGCTTGCCATAGCCAGAAATCGCAAACGCCGCCGCGCCTTCGTGGCGGATGCCGTAATAGTGCAGCTTACCCTCGGCTTCTTGCACGCGCAGCGCATCAGCGAGGCCCAGGTTGGAATGCCCGACCATGCCAAACACGCTGGTCACGCCCCAATTGGTCATCGTCTCCGCCATCACATCGGCAATGGTCCGCTCGCGCGGGGGCAGAGCCGGCACACCAACATAAATGCCGTCATCGCGGATATCGACATCAAACATCTCTTGGCCCGTGTCTTCGTGCCCGCCGGGCGGTTTGCCGGTCAGCGGGTCAAAGTCCCAGCCATGCCAGGGGCAGCGCAGCCAGCACTGATCATCAAGGCCTTGCTCAATTGAGCCTTCGCCGAGCGGCCCGCCTTGGTGCGGGCATTTATTGTCCATGGCCGCATATTGGCCTTTGAAGTGAACCAGGGCGACAGATTGCGTTCCCGCCGTCGCAGATTTTACGCGGCCTTCGATAATTTCGTCATTCTCGGCCACTTTGTGCCAAATCAACGTCGTCTTATTTTCAGTCATTATGTGACTCCCCTCGCTTGCTTTTTCGTGCCCTATCGAAATTATCTATCCGAGGCATATAAAATGACTATCACATTTTTTTGGGTAGTCGTGATTGGCGCGTCATGGGCTCACTCGATAGAGGCCAGACAAAGTTCAAGAGGGGTTATAAGACATGACAAAAACAGCCGTCGCCAAATGGGCCAATTTGGCCGACCGACAACCGGAATACGCCATTGTCGGCGAGGTCGACTTGGTCGTCGTCCGCTTTGACGAGGAAGTTTCGGTCTTCTATGGCCGCTGCCTGCACCGCGGCGCACTGATGTCGGACGGGCATGTTGATGGCAATGACAATCTGATCTGCGGCGTCCACAATTGGGATTACCGCTTGGATAGCGGCGTCTCCGAATATGAAAATTCCGAAGCTCTGCCCAAGTTCAAAGCCTGGGTCGAAGATGGCGACGTCTGCGTCGACGCGGACGAGATCAAGGCTTGGGGCCACGCTAATCCGCAGCCTTATCAACGCGATGAGTATCTCGGCCTGTTCCAAGATCCGAGCCATGGCGCCCATCCCGAGCCGACCAATGGCATGATCCAGCAATATGCGCGCGATGGCCTCAGCAAGACCGGCCATCATGGCATTACCGATTCCATGGGCGTGCCGCGCGATCAGCTGCCGCAATGGGATGATATCCAAATCCTCACTGCGCAATTGCAGAAATTCCCGCTGCTCGATGAAGAGCCGGTAGACACACGCGTGGTCATCGGGCCGAATGCGCAAAAGCCGCTGCACTTGGATATTCCGCTCTTCGTCTCGGACATGAGCTATGGCGCCCTCTCCGAACCGGCAAAAGTCGCTTTGGCCCGCGGCGCAGAGCTTGCCGGGACCGGTATTTGCTCCGGCGAAGGCGGCATGCTGCCCGAGGAGCAAGAAGCCTGTTCGCGCTATTTCTATGAACTCGCCTCAGGCCGTTTTGGCTTCTCCTGGGACAAGCTCGATAAGGTTCAAGCCTTTCACTTTAAAGGCGGCCAAGGCGCCAAGACGGGCACAGGCGGGCATCTGCCGGGCAATAAAGTCAAAGGCAAAATCGCTTTGGTCCGCGGCCTCAAAGAAGGCGAAGCCGCAATCTCGCCGCCGCGCTTTCCAGACTGGACCGATTGCCTGCAAGTTAAAGACTTTGCCGACGAAGTCCGCGACCGAACCGGCGGCATTCCAATCGGCTATAAGCTCTCGGCTCAGCATATTGAGAAAGACATCGAGGCGGCGCTGCTGGTTGGTGTTGATTATATCATTCTCGACGGACGCGGCGGCGGCACTGGCGCGGCGCCGATCATCTTCCGCGACAATATCTCTGTGCCGACCATCCCGGCCCTCGCCCGGGCCCGGAAATTCTTGGACGAGAGCGGCCGCAGCGATGTTTCGCTCGTCATCACAGGCGGTCTGCGCAAGCCCGGCGATTTCGTCAAAGCCATGGCGCTCGGCGCAGATGCGATCGCGGTTTCAAACGCCGCCATGCAAGCGATTGGCTGTATCGCCATGCGCGCCTGCCACACCAATAATTGCCCGGTCGGGATCGCGACGCAGAAACCGCATTTGGTCTCGCGCCTGGTGGTCGAGAAGTCTGCGCATCGGCTGAAGAATTTCTTCGACGCCTCCACCGATCTGATGAAAGTCATGGCGCGGGCCTGCGGACATTCAAAACTCAGCGACTTTAATGCTGATGATTTGACGACGTTCAGCCGCGAAATGGCCGATCTCTCGGGCGTTGCTTATGCGGGAGTGGGACGATGAGTGAAGCGGCTGCAGAGGCGCTTGTGCTCGGCCTTGGCGTCTATTTCGCGCTGGGCCTCCTTGTCGGCCTGATCTTCATATTTGGCGGCGCTGGACGGATTGATCCGGCCGCCAAAGGCAAAGGCCTACCGGTGCGGGTTCGGCTGCTTATCCTGCCGGGTCTTATCGGGCTTTGGCCGCTAATGCTGACCAAATTCTTTGTGCAAAAGGAGCCACCAGTCTCATGAAACGCGCACATAGACGCCTCCATTTCGGGATTTGGGCCATCCTCGGACCAATCCTGTTCTGGATCTTATTTCTGGCCGTCCTCAACCGCCCAGGCGAGCCAGTGAATGAGCAATTGCCTGAGGCGCTGATCGAGGAGGCACGCTAATGTCTCACGATTATAAAGCCGTCCAATGGACGCCGTTCAAGAAACGCTTCGACCTCTGGCTGCTCGCCGGTGTCGCGCTTTACCTGATCGGCTTCATCGTCATCAGCTATATGAGCCAACCTGAGGGCGAGAGCCCGATGCCGCCGCAAGTCTTGCTTCGGGCAACTGGGACGTTGGCCTTTTTACTGTTGACCTTCATCCTCTGTATCGGGCCGCTCGCTCGGATAACAGATCGGTTCAAACCCTTCCTCTACAATCGCCGTCATCTCGGCGTGACAACGTTTTTGATCGCGCTGATCCATGCGGGCTTGGTCGTGCTCTGGTATCATGGGTTTTCCGAGACCAATCCGCTGGTCTCGCTGTTCATTTCAAATCCGCGCTATGACAGCCTCAATGGTTTCCCATTTGAAGTGCTGGGCGTAGCGGCCTTCTTGATCATGTTTTTGATGGCCGCGACCAGTCACGATTTCTGGAATGCCAATCTCGGCCCTGGGGTTTGGAAGACGCTGCATATGGGCGTCTATCTCGCCTATGGCTTGCTCGTCGTACACATCGCCCTGGGCGCCCTTCAGTTCAATAAAAGCCCGATCTATGTCGCCCTCCTCGCGGCATCGGCGGTAACCGTGACAGGGCTGCACATCCTCTCTGGCTTGGCCATATTTCGGCCCTCCGACCGGACCGCCAATGAAGGTTGGCTGAAAGTCGCAGCGATTGACGAAATGGAGGACAAACGGGCCAAAATCATCCGCCCCGTCGAGGGCGAGGCGATTGCCGTGTTCCGCGACGGCGACAAGATATCCGCCGTCTCTAATGTCTGTCGCCACCAAGGCGGGCCGCTGGGAGAAGGTAAAATTGTTGATGGCTGTATCACATGCCCATGGCACGGCTTTCAGTACCGCATGGAAGACGGCCAAAGCCCGCCGCCCTTTACCGAGAAAATAGCGACTTATGCAACGCGTATTCAGGATGGCGTGGTCTATGTAAACCCTGCGCCTAACGCCCCCGGCACAGTCCAAACCCCGAGTACGATTGGAGATCCGGCATGAGCAAAGATGATTTCTTTATCGGCTGGGCTGAGACGCCAAAAGTTGATCGGCGGTTCTTTTTCAGCGCCGGGCTTGGCCTGCTTGCCGGGACCGCGGCCACCGCAGCCGGTGTCGCGGCGCTGCAGCGTCCTGTCGGCAAAGGCGGCTGGAATATGGGCGAGGTGCGTGAATGGCGCGGCATCGCCACCGCAGAGCCTTATAGCATGCTCCGCACCCTCGACCTTGACGGGACACCGCGGACGGCGCTGCTCGGCTGCCAAGGCAAATGCGGCGTCAGCGCCAAGATTGGCGCCTTGGCGGGTAAGCCCGTTATCGTCAAAGGCTCGCTCATCCAACGCGGGGCCCATGCGATGATTGCGGTGGTCGATGGTTTAGACTGGATCCGCGAAGACGCGGGCGGCGCGATAGGTGACCTGGCATTTCCGACGCCGGAGCCGATCTCGGAGGTCTCATTAAGCGGCGAGATCCTAGATAGCAAATGCTGGTTCGGCGCGATGCGTCCATCGACGGGTAAAGTCCATAAGTCCTGTGCCAGCCTGTGCATTCGCGGCGGCATCCCACCCGCCTTCTATGTCAAAGATCGCAAAAACCAAGCCGCGCTGATGATCATGACCGCTGGCGGTTATGGTCATAATAAGGACTTGCTGCCCTTTGTCGCCGACCCTGTCTCGATCACCGGACAGCTGCAGCGCTTTGGCGACTTATTCCTGCTCGACGCACCCGTTAGCGCCATCGCGCGGCTCTAATTCGTAGAGCCGAACGAGGCCGCGCCGGTTTTGTCGAAATAGCTCCGCCAGAAGGCTTTCAGTTCGCTGATCGGCAAGTCATATTCTTGGCGCGGAACAATCCGCGTGACCACTTCGACGCCGGACAGTTGTGGCAGCTGGCTGGCGATGGACGTCTCACCATAGGCGGCGAGATCAGCGCCGCTGCGATAAAAAGAAAAGCCTTCTGAATGCTGCATCAAATCTGAAACGATGACCAAGCGGCGATTGCTTCGATTGTCCTGAAAATCAGCCCGGTCGCCAACCGCATAAAGCGCTTCAAAGAGCGGCGAACTTGGCTGGCTCGTGGTCTTCAATGTTTCGCCGACTGTATCTGACAGCGGGCGGTAGAAATGCTCTCGCCAAGTGTCATCAATCATCCGCGGGTTCTGCAAGATCGGATTGGCATCATCGACGCTGCCGGGCGAACAATGCGTATACAGCGTGTTCGGGTCAAATGGCTGCTCACTGTTCGGCAGAACCACTGTCAGCCGGCCAAAGCGCGGTAAGGTTCGGGCTTCGGCATCGATCAACTCATCAACCCAAGCCAAATCATTGGCTGAGAATGGATCAGATTGATCGATCAGTAGGATTGTGTGTGCTGGATCTTTGCGATCCGCGCGGCATTCTGTTTCGCCGTCTAAAGCTGGCGCGGCATTGAACGCAGCCACTGAAAACAGGCCAATCACAGTGAGCAACATGACCCCAATGGCACTGCGCCAAAACCATGGGCCTTTTTCTCTAGCTCGGGGCATTTAAATCCTCCGCGTCTTCTTTTCAGGCCGACCGCACGTCCGTGTTCTGCTCACGTGCGAGGCGAGCATCACGGGCTTTCGCGACTTCGGTTTTGACTTGTTTCTGGATCGAAGAGAGCCCTTTCTGGACGCTCTGAATATGTGTTTCGAGCCATTCCCGCGTCAGGTTCAATGCTGTCAGGTTTTGCTCAATCGTTTTGATCGCTTGATTGGCTTGTTCCCGCTCTTTGGTGAGATCAAAGCCTGGCAGGTTTGGCGTCACGATTTCATCGAAATAGGCGGGAATTTCAGCCTGCTCGCCAAGCTTGTCACGGAACTTGTTACGAGCGCGGCGATGGGCTTGGCGATACGCAATTTTCAACGAACGTTCCTGGTCACCCGCTTTGGCAGCAATCCCGACGGCGCGGTCGCGATGAGCTTCAAGCTCGTTCAGAGACTTCTCAATCTCGCGCTTGGCGGCGGTATGGCGCTTATGCTGGGTTTCGAACCAGAAGCGGCAACGGGTGAAATAATCCGACAAGTCATCGCGCACACCATTGCGCACCGCTTGGCGCTTTTCATAAGCCAGGCGCTCCTTGCGCCAGACCCGGCCATAGCCCGGATAGCGGTCGGAAATCTTGTCATAGCCCTCATAGACGGCGACGCCGAAAATCGTCAGACCGATCAAAAGCAACGCAATCGCAACGAGAGAATCGAGCCCAAATATATTCGGGAACATGCTGCCGAGCACGGCGCCGGGTGCAATGTCAAACATTGAGAAGCCGGCCAGCGACCCAGCCTCTTGCGCGGCGTGGAGACTCACCTCCACTGCATCGCGGAAATGCGCGATGAAGAAATTGAGCATAATCCCAAAAACAATCAGCAGACCCGCAATCACGCCGCCCGCGATCTTAAATCCGCGCTCTGGATGATTGAGATAGCGCAGGCCGAAAAAGCCGGCCAGAACGCCGGTTAAAACATTCACTGCACTAATCCCAAAGGCGACCATCATCCCGCCCATCAGGCCAGAGGACTGCGCGTCCTTAAAGAGAAGCGCATTGAAACAGCCTTCGACGATCATGATGAGCAGAAGAATGGCCAGCGTTTGCTCGACATTCTTTTTGATGTCCGGCGTCCGCTTGCCGATGCGGTCGCTATGCTCAGCTTTGAAATGCTGTAGCTCAATCACTGTCGCATCATGATGATCGCGCGCGGTTTCGGCATCGTCGACCTCATAGTGACGAAACTCATTCTCTTCCGCTTTGATCACTTCACGTAAGTGTTCCGGGTGAATATCGGCCGGTGTGCAGTCTTGAATAAAATTGCGGACGCGGGCCGAAGTGCCGCTCATCCAAGTCTCAAGACCGCGGCGAACGCTGCCAGCCCGTTCGGCAATTTCCTGCTCGCGCTCACTCCACTGATCCTCGGTGATCGCTTCGGAGGCCGGCACGGCATCGGCGGCATCTTCTTGGGCGATCTTACGGGTGCGACCGCGACTGATCCCGAGATCGCCTTCCGCCAGCTTCCCCTTCAAACCATGTTTGCGCAAAGACTCTTTGCCTTTGAACGTCTTGATCGCAAATTGATATCCAATGTCTGCGCCCCAGCGCACCGTTTTTCTATTCATTTGCCCAATCCCATTAACAAAGTCGGCCCGAAAATTAACTCTACGCAAGATCGGTGCAGGGCCTTAACAACCTCCTAAGACGATACTCGCTCAACAGGCGAGCGGGCCTTAAATTTACGTCATTAAGGTTTGAGGATTGATTTTATTAACAATTATGAGCGGGGTCTATTCCCACTCAATCGTCCCGGGCGGCTTTGAAGTGATGTCATAGACCACGCGATTCACGCCTTTGACTTCATTGATGATTCTGGTCGCAACGCGGCCGAGGAAATCATGTTCGAACGGAAAATAATCGGCCGTCATGCCATCGGTAGAGGTTACCGCGCGCAGGGCGAGCACATTTTCATAGGTGCGCTCATCGCCCATCACGCCGACCGTATTGACGGGTAAAAGGACGGCAAAGGCCTGCCAAATCTGATCGTAGAGACCGTTTTTGTGCAACTCTTCGAGATAAATCGCATCGGCTTTGCGCAGCGTATCGGCTTTCTCGCGCGTGATCTCCCCCGGAATACGAATGGCGAGGCCCGGCCCTGGAAAGGGGTGCCGGCCGATAAACGCGTCCGGCAGACCAAGTTCGCGGCCAAGCGCCCGGACTTCGTCTTTGAACAGATCACGCAGCGGTTCGACCAATTGCATATTCATGCGCTCTGGAAGGCCGCCAACATTGTGGTGGCTTTTAATCGTCACCGATGGTCCGCCAATCGCGCTAACGCTTTCAATCACATCCGGGTAAAGCGTGCCTTGGGCCAAGAAGTCGGCGCCGCCAATTTTCTTGGCCTCCGCCTCAAACACATCAATGAACAATTTGCCGATAATCTTGCGCTTGCGCTCAGGGTCGCTGACGCCATCAAGCTCACCCAGGAACAAATCCGAGGCGTCGACGTGCACGAGCGGGATATTGTAATGCTCGCGGAACAGACTGACGACTTGTTCGCTCTCATTCATCCGCATCAAGCCATGATCAACATAGACACAGGTCAGCTGGCTACCAATGGCTTCGTGAATCAGGACCGCGGCGACCGAGCTATCGACGCCGCCCGATAGACCGCAAATAACCCGGCCTGTGCCGACTTGGTCGCGGATCTTTTGGATCGCTTCCTCGCGATAAGCGGCCATCGTCCAATCGCCTTTCAGCCCAGCAATGCCGTGGGTGAAGTTGCGCAAGATCTTGGCGCCATGCGTGGTGTGCACAACTTCGACATGGAATTGCGTGGCGTAGAATTTACGGTCGCGATTGACGATTGCGGCGACCGGAGCGCCAGGCGACTTTGCAATCACTTCAAAGCCCGGCGCCATTTCCGCGACATGATCGCCATGGCTCATCCAGACTTGCTCTTCTTCGCCATTTTCAAACAGGCCTTCGAGCAATTTGTCATCGCTGACTTTTTCGATAAAGGCGCGGCCAAACTCGCGGCTCGTGCCGCTTTCAACGCGGCCGCCCAATTGCTCCATCATCACTTGCTGACCATAGCAAATCCCAAGCACCGGCACGCCGAGCTCAAACACCGCATCTGGCGCGCGCGGACTGTCATCCCAAGTGACACTTGCCGGCCCACCCGACAGGATGATTGCCTGCGGGTCATAGGTCTTGAGGAAGCCCTCATCGACTTTGTTAAACGGGTGAATTTCGCAATAAACACCGCTCTCGCGCAGGCGGCGGGCGATGAGCTGCGTGACCTGACTTCCGAAGTCAATAATCAGCGCGCGTTCGTGTTTGTTCTCAGCCATGTCGCCCTTTAGCTGAGTCCCGCGTCGGCCTCAACGGGTGAAATCAGGACTTAAAGGGAGAGTCCGGCAGGCGCCGTCCAAATACACCGCCGCCTCCTTGCACAAGCGGCGTTGCAGCGGATCGTTTCTTGCCAAATCCAGCTTTTGGCGCTGGCGCTTTTTGCTGGGCGCGCGGGGTCGCGGGCACCGCGCGTGGTCTTGGCGTCGTCTTGGCCATGGGCTTGGCGGCGGTGCGCGTCACGGGCGCTCCTAAGAGCGGCGCAGCGGCGGCTTGCGGCGCCGGGGCAAGCTCTGTCTCTGGCGCCACGTGGCCAAGTTTATAGGCTTGCATCAACAACACCAGTTTTTGCGCCTTAATCCCGACAGCAGGAATCGAATGTGTGCCGCCAACCAGGAATTTTGCAGCTTTGCCAACCATTGTGCCCTGTTGATTCACATGCGTAAACGAAACCATATTGGCCGCCGTGATCAGGCCGGACTTCACTTTATAGATCCGGAAATCGTCAATCTCGTCCCAGCGATAGACTTTGTCCGAAAACAAGTTTCGGATCTTAATTCCGTCCGGGGACAGAGTCAGGCGCTGCGTCACGCCTAATCCGTTCAGAACAAAGAAAATCGCGACCAGGAGACTGAACGGCGGAAACAAGAAAAATGTGAACGCCGCCGCGGCGAACCATTTCCATCCCGTTGGCGTCAGCACTGTGACGCCGCCTTGAGTTTTCATCGCCATGATCGTCTCCCTCTTACCGGGCACTATGACGATATGAGCTAAATTTGGCGCAAAATCGGCCGGTTAATTTGCCAAGACCCGATTAACCATCACGGCGCAGCATGGCAAAGAAGAAGCCATCTGTGCCGGCACTGCGCGGCGACAGGCGCACGCTGCCGCTTGGCCCCTGCCCAGCTTTGATGACGGCCAGGCCTTCATCAGTGAGCAAACCGCTCTCGGCGGCATGCACGACGGCGTCCTCTTGGCGCCAGCCTGGGTGATCGGCAAGAAAGGCCTCCACCCGGTCCTCATCTTCCTCGACCAAGAAAGAACAGGTGGCATAGAGCAAACGCCCGCCGGGTTTGACATAGGCGGCGGCTTTCGAAAGCACTTCATTTTGCTGTTCAATCCGCGTCTCTAGCGATTTTGGTTTGACCCGCCATTTCGTATCCGGACGGCGGCGCCAGGTGCCGGTTCCGGTACATGGCGCGTCGACAAAGACGCAGTCCATTTGCCCCTCCAAGACGGCGAGCGCGTCCGGCTCACTGGGATGGATCAATTGCACATTATGGGCGCCAGAGCGTTTCAGGCGCGGAATAATCGCGCTCAGACGGCGACCATCAATGTCATACGCGAAGACTTGTCCTTTGCCCGCCATTGCTGCGGCCAGCGCCAGCGTTTTACCGCCGCCGCCAGAGCAATAGTCGAGCACTTGCTCGCCAGGCTTGGCATTCGCGGCCGCCGCGGCGATCTGTGAGCCGGCATCTTGAACCTCGACCCAGCCCTTTGAATAGGCGGGAATATTGTCCAGGCTGGCTTCGCGTTGCGACGGGTCGCGGGCCGGGATGTGGAAAGCATGATGCAGCAGACGCGACGGTTCCGCTTTGGCGCTGCGCAGCGGTGCGGCGGCTTTCTCGGTATCCACTTTCAGGGTGTTGACGCGCAAATCGACATCTGCGCGCACCGCCATGGCCTGGCCTTCTACGGCCGCCAATTCGCCAAAGGCGCGTTGCATATGCGGGGTCATCCAATCGGGATAGTCGCCAGTGATATGTGGCTCGGCAGTGACGTCCGGGGCCATTACCAAGCGTTCGCGCTCTTGCAACGTCAGCGGGCTCGGCGCGTGTTGTTCGTCCATCGCATCATCGATGCGGCGAATGTCCCAGCCCCAAGCAAAACTGAGCGCGCCCAGCACCAGGCCGCGCGGCGTCTCATCGCCCATGGCGTGGGCGATTGAGTTGCGCTTGCGCAGCGCGTCCAAGACCAGACCAGAGACCCAGGCGCGGTCTTTAGACCCGGCATAACGGGCGCGCTTACCCCAATCGCGGGCGGCGACTTTGACCGGCTGATGCCGCCCAATCACGTCGATTAAAACATCTATTGCCGCTGCAATTCGTCCGCCGTCACGCATAGTCTTTGAGATCTTTCTTTGAGTGTGGGCGTCGGTGTACCGGGGCGCGGTGAGAAAGCCAACCTTGCATGCAGTAAGCTGGCCGCGGCGGCCTACCATTCCTAGCTTTTTTGCTGATTTGCACAAAGCGCTCTACACTGACCGGATAAATTACGGGAGGCAAAACCATGCACATCACCATTCTTATCTGCTCAGCGAGCTTAGTCATCCTGACCCTGCTCCTCGCCTTTTGGACCAGCGTCCAGCGCGGATCGAGCAAAACCATTGCTTATGGCGCACCTTTAGAGCCGACATCCGCCATGGCCAAAGCCCAACGCGCACATGGCAATGCGGCGGAGTATGCAGCGCTGCTCATTGCGCTCTTTTTAGTCGTCGGCTTCGCTTATGCCGAGCGTGACTTAGGCGCCGTGGTGCGCTGGACGATCATTGCCGTGACTGTCTCGCGCCTGATCCATGCGATTGGTTTTTTGACCTGCAAAACGCTCGAAGCGCCGCATCTCCTAAAAGCAGTTGGCGCTTTGATCACCTATGCTGGCGGCTTGTTGTTGGCTGTGATGGTCTTGATCCAAGTCCACTAGACTATTTGCCGTCAAATTTCGGCGTCCGCTTTTCGAGGATCGCATTGACCCCTTCAATGTGATCCTCTGTGTGGTGCATCATCGACTGAGCGGCAGCCGACATTTCCATGATCGTATCATAGCTCGCCGTCGTACCATGACGTAAAAGCGTTTTCGCGACGCGCAGACTTTGCGGCGGCTGCTGCGCCATCCGTGTGGCCAGCGCCATCGCTTCTTCCATCAGCGCTTCACCCGGGACCACGCGTGAAACCAGACCCCATTCGGCCGCGGTTGCAGCATCAATAATGTCTCCGGTGAACAGCAGTTCTGCGGCCCGGCTAGCGCCAATAATCCGCGGCAATAACCACGCGCCGCCATCGCCTGGAATCAGGCCAAGCTTGAGGAATGTGACGCCGAACTTGGCTTTCTCAGACGCGATCCGAACATCGGCCATACAGGTGACATCACAGCCAAGCCCAATCGCCGGCCCATTCACGGCCGCGATTAGAGGCGTTTCAAGATTGTAGAGCGATTTGACAATCCGGTGGATGTTGCGGCGATAGCCTTCGCGGACATTATAGGGTGACCCAGCAAACGCGCCCGTACGATCGCGCATCGCTTTGACATTGCCGCCGGCGGAGAAGGCCCGGCCCTCGCCGGTGAGGATGGCGCAGCGAATGTTCGCATCCGCTTCAATCTCGGCGCAGGCCTCAGCGACCACGGCGCCATCACCTTCTTGACCGAGGGCGTTTAGCATGTCCGGCCGCGTAAATGTGAGCGTGGCAATGTGACCTTGTTTTTCAAGCTTTATAACGGACATGGTGAGCGCTTCCTTCCTGTTTGAAATTGCTTTTACAGACGCCATTCGCACTGTCACCACTTGCCTCGCGGCAAGTCCTGTGCGGAAGGTCAGTTTATGAACACTGTTGCCCACGTGATTATCGCATCCGCCGCGCTCGCACGACCGCAATCGCCAAAGCGCAATTGGGCGATTGTCGCCGGCGCGCTGGTGCCAGATGTCTCGATGTTTGTGTTTTTCGGGTGGAGCCGGATTCAAGGCTGGTCCGGTCATGAGACTTGGAATGTGCAATATTGGAGCGAGCCGTGGCAATCGCTCGGCGCGGTGTCAAACTCATTCATTCTCTTCGGCGTGTTGCTGGCCATCGCCCTGTGGCGCAAATCGCCGCTGATCATGGCCGCGTCCGCCGCAGCTTTGATCCACATCGCGCTCGATTTTCCGCTGCACGCTGATGATGCTCATCGCCATTTCTGGCCGCTGACGAATTGGCGGTTCAACTCCCCCATCTCTTATTGGGATCCAGATTATTATGGCTGGCTCGGCGGATTGATCGAAGGCAGCTTCGTGCTCGGCGCCTTGGCGGTATTATGGCGGCGGTTTGGCACAGGGCGGTGGCGCGCAGTCTATGCCGGCCTCGCGGGCATGCAAATCATCTTCATCGGGTTGCTGCTCGGCTGGATGCGCTAACTCTGCCGATCAGGACCCCTGCGGTCATTAAAAAACCCCGCCGCACAGAAACGTGCAACGGGGTTTTTTGTCTCAATGAGCGAGGCGTTTATTCAGCCGCCGCTTTCAAATCTGCGGCGCTGAGGCTGGTATAACGGCGCATATGGTGATCGACATTGCCATACTCGCTGTCAATCATGGTCAAACGTTTGAAATAGTGACCCACGGCCAGTTCTTCCGTCATGCCCATGCCGCCATGAATTTGGATCGACTCTTGTCCGACGAAACGGCCAGACTGTCCGATCCGGACTTTCGCCGCTGAAACGGCTTTCTTACGCTCAACCGCATCTTCGCCGAGTTTCAACGTCGCCATATAAGTCATGGAAATTGACTGCTCATGCTCCATGAACATGTCGACCATGCGATGCTGCAGCACTTGGAATTTGCCGATTGGGGTTCCGAACTGCTTACGCTGACGCGAATATTCGACAGTCATTTGGTGAGCCACACCCATCGCGCCAACGGCTTCGGCGCAGCTCGCCGCGGTCGCTTCGTCAACGACTTGCTCAATCAGAGCGAGGCCTTCGCCTTCACCGCCGATGAGCGCGTCTGCACCGACGGCGACGTTCTCCAAATAAACTTCAGACGCGCGGCGGCCATCAACAGTTGGATAGTCGCGCGTGGTCACGCCATTGGCGCCTTTATCGACGATAAAGACTGAAATGCCGCCAGTGTCGCGGCGGTCGCCGCCGGTGCGCGCGGTGACAATCAGCTTGTCCGCCCACGGCGCGCCGATCACGACAGCTTTGTGGCCGTTAAGGACATAGCCGGCACCGTCTTTCTTCGCTGTGGTTTCGATATCTGCGAGATTATATCGGCCACGTGGCTCAGCATAAGCGAAAGCAAATGTGCTGGCACCGCCCATAATCGCTTGCAAATGCTCTTCTTTCTGCGCCGCGGTTCCGCCATGCTTCAAAAATCCGCCGCCGCAAACGACGCTTGGAATGAAAGGCTCAACCACCAGGCCTTTGCCGAATTCTTCCATCACCACCATGGCGTCGATTGGACCGCCGCCGAGGCCGCCATCTTCTTCGCTGAACGGCGCCATAAGCAGGCCGAGCTCAGCAAACTGAGCCCACATTTCTGGCCGCCAACCACTTTCGCTTTTGACCACACCCATGCGCGTGTCGAAGTCATACTGTTCGCGGATCAGCCGAGCGAGGCTGTCTCGGATCATGGTCTGCTCTTCGGTGAAATTAAAGTCCACGGTGTGGTCCTCCGGTCAATTTTTACTTCTGTGTTTCTGTTAACAGCGCGGCACACGCGCCGATTGCTTCTTCGCTTAAGTCGTACACGGCGTCGGGTCTAGGCTTTGTCACCAAAGTCAGGGCATCACGCGACGTCGCCGACCAGTCGAGGCGCAC
The DNA here is from genome assembly GCA_039822145.1 of Pseudomonadota bacterium. Taxonomy (GTDB): domain Bacteria; phylum Pseudomonadota; class Alphaproteobacteria; order Caulobacterales; family Hyphomonadaceae; genus Henriciella. The sequence continues at coordinate 61,574 of JBCBMU010000003.1, forward strand.
GGTGATTTTGGTATCATCCAAAACCACCACGTCTTCATCCTCAGTCTCGTCATTATCCTGATAGTCGATCTTTACAACATGTGCAGGCAAAGACTGACCCATCAAAAAGAAGTTCGTTTCCTGCAGGATTTCGATTTTTACAGGATTGTCTGAGTTGGCGAGAACCTCCGCACGCTTCCCAACCTCCAGCGGCCATAAAGCGGCGGCCGCGGCGCGGTCCTCAGCGGCCGGCATATCTTCATTGCACGGGCGGAAATCAATGCCTGAGAAAAGCGCGAAGAAATCCTCCGGCCCATGGTCTGAAAAATCATTATTTGACTTGTAAATCTTGAAGTCTTCGCCCGCGGCAATGACTGTCTCGGTATATTGATCGCTCGAACCGTCAAAGCTTGACTGCCAATACAGCGCGCTGCCCGGCCCAAGCGGCAAAGCCGCATCGGTTTCCGCCAAGGCTGACGGAAACACGGATGCGGCAATAGCAGCGAGGAGCGCCGCGCGCATGGTCCTAGAGCCCTAAGATCATTTTAGTGATGATATTGCGCTGAATTTCGTTTGAGCCGCCATAAATAGAGGTCTTACGGAAATTGAAATAATTCGGCGCCGCGTGGTGGGCATAGTCTGGACCGATCGCAAACTCATTCGATCCGTCTTCCGGGAAGCCGCGATAGTATGGCGCCCCATAATTACCAACGGCTTCGAGGGTTAGCTCGGTCAGGCGCTGCTGAATTTCAGTGCCTTTGACTTTCAGAATGGAGCTTTCCGGACCTGGGCCTTTGCCCTCAGATTCGCGCGCAAGCGTACGGAGTTCGGTGAATTCGAGCGCCGTCAGATCGATCTCAAGCTGGCTGATCTTGCGGGCGAAAGAATCGTCCGTGATCAGCGGTGTGCCATCCAGGACTTCTGTCGATGCGATATCGCGCAATTTCTCGATGCCGCGCTTTGACCGCGCCACACCGGCAATGCCGGAGCGCTCATGCGCCAGCAGGAATTTCGCGTAGGTCCAACCTTGGTTTTCTTCGCCAACGCGGTTCTCGACCGGAACGCGAACGTCAGTAAGCCAAACTTCGTTCACTTCGTGGCCGCCATCAATCGTGATGATCGGGCGCACTTCAATACCAGGCGTATTCATATCGACCAGGATGAAGGAAATGCCTTCTTGCGGCTTTGCTGCGTTCGGGTCCGTGCGGCACAAGAAGAAGCCCCAATCGGCATGCTGCGCCAGTGTCGTCCAGGTTTTCTGGCCATTTATCACATAATGATCGCCGTCGCGGACGGCAGTGGTTTTCAAGCTGGCCAAGTCAGATCCCGCACCTGGCTCAGAATAACCTTGGCACCACCATTCTTCACCGGACAGAATTTTTGGCAAATAACGCGCTTTTTGCTCTTCATTGCCGAACGTGTAGATCACGGGGCCGACCATGGAGACACCAAATGGCAGCGGCATCATTGCATCGACGCGGGCATTTTCTTCCGACCAAATATAGCGCTGGGTCGAGGTCCAACCGGTGCCGCCATATTTTTCGGGCCATGCCGGCGCCGCCCAGCCTTTTTGGCCGAGCACTTTATGCCAAGCCAGGAACTGGTCCCGGGTTAGATCTTCGCGAGATCCCATCCCTTCCAACTCAGCTGGATAGTTTTCTTCGATAAACGCGCGGACTTCTGCGCGGAAAGCAACTTCTTCAGGTGAAAATTCTAAATTCATGACAGATCTTCCCGGAAATGAGACGTTTTTATTTGCCGCAACTTATAGCCGTCGGAATGCCAAAAAAGCAAGTTGACGCGAACGTAAACGTCAGTTTGTCTCACATCACGTCGCGGCAGGACTAGCTCACTGGCGACTGCCCCAGAAACGGGGCGCAGGCGGTGCGCAACAGGCCGATCGCTGCGGCGGACCCCATGCCGCCCCCCGTATTGAACTGAAACTCTCCCAGGGGAGAAATGCCCAACCGCTCCAAAGCTGCTTCGTGCGCGGGGCGCCGCGTGACATGCGCCGCTTTGACATGCTCAATGCCGAGTGGATTGATGGCGTGGACGATGCCCGCCGCAATTGTCGTGGCGAAACCGTCGACGAGGACCGGAATGCCCTGCTGTCGCGCAGCAATGATCGCCCCAACGCAGGCCGCCAATTCTCGCCCGCCAAGACAGCGCAGCGCTTGTAGGGGATCAGAGAGATTGCCGCGATGCCGGCGCAGACCTGCGCTGACGACATCGACGCGTTGTTGGTTCATTTCACGCGGCACTTGTGGCCCCGGACGGACCCAGTATTCCGGCGCGCCGCCATAGAGCGCGCAAGCCACAGCCGCCGCGGCCGTTCCGATGCCCGCACCGATGACGCCAAGCGCGACCAGATCAGGTTTGCCTTCGAGCGCCTCAAAGCCATAAGCAATCGTCGCCGCGCATTCACGCTCACTCATCGCAGGCTCATCCGCAATGTTCGGGGTCGGCCGCTCAATCGCCAGTTCGAAGACGCGAATATTCACTTCAACTTGCGCGGCGATGGCCGATAAAGGCGCGCGGCCTTCCCGCAAGGCGTCAACTTTCTCGCGCGTATTCTCGTTCGAAGACAGCGTCACGCCGGTTTCCGAAATACCGTGGGAGCCGGCAAAGATCGCCAGCGTCGGCATTTCCAAGCGCGGCGGATAGCGTTGTTGCCATTCGGCCAGCCACGCAGCGCCCTCACCAAGCCTACCAAAATCGCCTTCGCGGCCCATGCCGAGCAGCGCGTCATAGACCCGCTTTCCAGATGCAGGATCGGTTTTGCTTGGCTGCATTGCCAGCTGCCGGACATCATCGAATGGGCTTTTGGTTGCGTCGACGTTCAAACCGGCGATTCCTTAATTGACTTGCCACCGCATAAACCGCCTGTATTTCAATGATCAAGTCAATTCTAGATCTGGCAATTTGATAAAACTGTCGCAAGCATATCTTTAGCTTATCGAGAGAGAGTGAAACCAATGGTGAGACCGAACATTGAAAGCCCTTGCATTAAAGTTTGCGCCGTCGATGGCGGAACCGGAATGTGCCTGGGTTGCGGTCGCACGTTAAAAGAGATTGGCGGCTGGATGAGTTATGATGATGCCGGTCGCCGTGATGTTATGGACGCCCTGCCCGCGCGCCTGGATCAGTTGCGCGCGAACGGGAAGATAAAGGCCACGTCGTGAAAAGCTCGCATATCCTGACCACACTCGTGCTCGCCGGCGCTGTCGCCGCGATGATCTCGCTGATGCTGAATCCGCGTGTCAGTGACGCGCCGGTCGCCGCGCCCGCCGCCGCAGAGGCCGGAACAGCAAGCCCGACAGTCGCCTCAGTCGCTGTCGAAGCGCCCGAAGAGACCGGGTTTCGGCGCCGTGCCACCATCACCTCTCGTCCAGATGGTCATTATTGGGCCCGCGCTTTGGTCAATCGCAAAGCCAGTGTTGAGTTTATGGTTGATACCGGCGCCAGCGTAGTGGCGCTGACCTATAAAGACGCGCAGAAAATGGGCCTTCGTCCAGACAAGCTCGATTATCGCTGGGAGATCCGCACCGCTGGCGGTCGCACCATGGGCGCCAGCGTCAAAATCGACGAGATCCAAATCAATCAAGTCAAAGTTCGTAATGTCGATGCGATGGTGTTGCGCACGGATTTAGAGCAATCCCTACTCGGCATGAGCTTTCTTCGCGAACTCTACTCTTATGAGTTTCGCGGCGACCGGATGATTATCCAACAATAGTGTCCCAGACCATTTTGGTGGCGACGAGTGCCAGCAAAATCGCGAACAGGCGTTTGAGCAATTGAGCGTCTAGGCTGTGGGCCAAACGCGCGCCAATCGGCGCCATGATCACAGTGAACGTCGAAATTAAGCCAAAGGCGACCAAGTTGACATAACCGATTGAGAAAGGCGGCAGCCCGTCAACCCCCTGCCCCACAATCACCGCGGTTACTGCGCTCGGCAAGCCAATGGCAATGCCGAACCCGGCAGCGGTGGCCACGGCTTGATGGATGGTGCGTCCAAAAACCGTCATGAGGCTGACCCCGAATGTGCCGCCGCCAATTCCCATTAAAGCCGATAGCGTCCCGATCGAGGCGCCGAGCCCAGCGCGGCCCGCACCGCCTGGCAAATCCTCAGCCAGACGCCAAGACGGGCGCCCAAAGAACAGCTGCGCAGCGAGCAAATAGGCCATGCCGCCGAAAAAGCCCTTGAGGGCGCGGGCTGAAAGCTCGCCGGCAATCAACTGTCCGAGGATCGCGCCGAGAATGATCCATGGCGCCCAGGTGCGAATGATCTGCCAATCGACAGCGCCGCGCTCATGATGCGCCATAACCGAACGCGCCGAGGTCAGAATGATGGTCGCCAATGAAGTCGCAATTGCGACATGGCTAGCGGTCTCTGAGAAGCCGAGGCTCTCAAACAGGATCATCAAAACCGGAACGATAATCGCCCCGCCGCCAATCCCAAACAGACCGGCGGCGAGGCCACTTATCAATCCGCATCCAGCCAGCGCCAGTATGAGGACACCATATTGTGAGAGAAATTCCATCATGCGGCGTGGCCTACGCCAATCGCCGCGAGGAGGAAAGACTTAGCCAAACTGCGCGATGACGTCTTCAATATCGGCGCCGGGACGGGCGAGAATGGCGGAGACTTGCGCGCGCTGCTCAATCGCCAACCAAATGCCCGCAATCTCGAGATCAACCACTGACCATTTGCCGCCGCGCTCAATCACCCGCCAGCGGACTTTCACGCGGTCTTGCGGGGTTTTCAGCTCGGTTGTGATAATCGCATCACGCGGGTTGCGGGCACTGGTATTGACAATATCGACGTCTACGCCAGCAAATTGGTGCGCATTGGCGTCAATTTGGCGCCGCAGAAAGTCTTCAAACGCGTCAGCAAAACGGGCTTTATCAGCGTCTGGAAGCGCGCGGCCGTAGCGTCCAAGGGTGAAATTCGCGATCGCTTTTGTATCAATGTGCGAGAGCACAGCATCGGCGACATGGTCTTGTTCGCTATGCGCAATCTCTTCGGCCGCTGTGGTCACCAGCGCCTCTGCCGAGCTAGATCCGTTCTGACCGGCGCTGGCGAGCGGCGCGGTAAAGATAAGCGCTAAAGAAATGAACAGTGACTTTAACATGGGAGGTTCCTTGCATTTTCCGCGCCACTTCCGGGCGCTTCGAATCCGTATTTAGGGCGTCTATTATGGACCGATTAGGGCCAAAATCGGCATAGGGGGTATGCACGCGCGGTATGGTTGTATTTTAGCAACAGAAAAGCCGCTCCGAAGCAGGAGCGGCCTTGGTTTTAAACGCTTTCAGGACGCGTCCTATTAGGCTGGACGCACTTTCAGCGTGTTGCCTTCGGTTGCGTCGACAATCACGCCAGATCCGCTGGCCAGATTGGCGCCATCAACGCTCTCTGCGGACCATACAGTGTCGCCGAGTTTGACACGGCCGAGGCCTCCAGCGAAATCATCGGTGACGACCCCGCGTTGACCAAGCGTGCCCGCCATTCGCTTGTTCAGAGTCGGATGCTCTTCAACATTTTCCCGCATCTGTTTGAACACGGTCCGCCCGATAATGAATAGGACCACCGTTGCAATGGCGAAGAAGATGAGCTGCCCTTGCCAGCCAGCAATGCCGTCCGGCGCGAAAGCGGCGAAAGCCGAGGTGAAGACCGCTGCAATCGAGACCCAAAGCAGGTCCCAAGTGCCGGTCATCATCTCAATCGAGAAGAGTAACAACCCGATCGCCAGCCAATGCCAGGCTGTGAGGGGCCAGAGTGAGAAGTCTAAACCTTCCATAACGGTCTCCTATCCACGGGTTCCAGCAGGCGGAACGGCGGTGCGCGCTGCACTGCTCTCTTTGGCAGCATCGGTCAGGCCACGAATGCCTTCAATCGTGCCGATGATAGAGCTGAACTCGGCCGGAATGATGACGGTCTTGTTGCCGCCCGCAGACGCGAGCTTCTCAAACGCCGTGACATATTGCTGTCCGAGGAAGTAATTGATCGCGTTGACGTCGCCTTTGGCAATTGCCTCTGAAACGAAGGCAGTGGCTTTCGCTTCGGCTTCACCTTCGCGTTCTCGTGCTTCGGCGTCGCGGAAGGCGGCTTCGCGGCGCCCTTCGGCTTCGAGAATGGCTGACTGTTTCTCACCTTCGGCGCGCAGGATGGCGGATTGCTTGTCGCCTTCGGCCGTTAGGACCTCAGCACGCTTCAAGCGCTCGGCTTTCATTTGCCGGGCCATGGCTTCAGTAATGTCGGCTGGCGGCGACAGGTCGGCAATCTCGATCCGCGTGACTTTTACGCCCCATGGATTGGTCGCCGCGTCGACAACGGATAAGAGCCGGGCATTGATGTCGTCGCGATTGGACAGAACCTCATCCAAGTCCATCGATCCGACCACGGTCCGGATATTGGTCAAGGAGAGATTGGTGATCGCATTTTCGAGATTGTTGACCTCATAGGCAGCGGACACCGGATCGATCACTTGAATGAACACCACCGCATCGCACGAGACTTGCGCATTGTCTTTGGTGATCACTTCTTGGGTGGGAATGTCTAAGACCGATTCCATCATATTCATCTTGCGCCCAATGCGCTGATAGAAGGGCATGATAAAATGCAGGCCTGGCCCCAACGTATTGGTGTAGCGGCCAAAATTCTCAACAGTGAAATTAAAGCCCTGGGGCACCACTTTGACCGCTGATGTGATCAGCACCAAAGCCGTGACCGCGATAATGGCTGTGACGATAATATTGAATTCCATTTATGGTCCTCCCTGTATGAACCGTTATTCACATGGGAAGACATTTAGCGTTTTTCAATAATAGTTCATCGAAAAACGGCGTATTCCACCCTGGAATACGCCGTTATCGCTCGATTCCTTTACGAAATGCTGATCGGACTAAGAGGCGATGGCGATATCGCGCTTCACGTGTTCCGTGATGGCTTTGAACGCGTCTTTAAGATCATCCGGATTTTCCGCCTTGAAAGCATGATTCAAACTTGCCGCACACTTCAGCAGCAAAACTTGAGTCGCAGTCTCAGTGACGTTGAATGCGACCGTATAGACTTCGATACCTTCACTTTTAATATCATTGCAGACCTCGAGTGTGTTATCATCCGTATCACGGCGCTCTTGGGAAGAATCTGTAACAGTCTCATGAGCACCATCAGGAAAAGTGGCGAGCGTGTTGGCGCCGTCAGACATTAAGACAACAGCTTTGAAGCCTCCCTTTCCGGCAAGAACTGTCTTTTCCAATCCCTCATCGAATGGAGCAATGCTTGACAACGATCGCAATCCCCAGAGCATGCCGGATGGGATGTGTGTGCCGCCTCGCGCTCGTAAAGCGTCGATTTCGGTTTTCAGATCGTCGGCGTCATTGCTCAAGGGCACGATCGGGGCCGCACATATATTGGCGTTCTGCGACGCCATCCCTATAATTTTACTGGTTTGGTAAGAACTATCCTTGAGGTACCCCACTGAACCAGGGGTCCGCGATAGAACACAGCCGTGCCATCGATGTTCTTCGGTGAATTCGATGCAATTATCCAGATCCTTGGGCGCATCGCGCACATCGTAACCCGGATCGCAAACCCGTTTCCGACATAGCGCGTCTAGACCGTCGAAAGAGCATGTAGTCGGCTTAAGAGGACAATGCCTGGACAACCAACCTTGATCCTTCGGACAGGCTTTCCTTACGATATCGTAAGCAGCATCTTTATCCAACCAGGATGCGTTCGCGTTGACCATTCCCACATTAACATATTGACCGAAAGGGACCAGCGAGACTTTAACCTTGTCAGAGTCTTTGACGACAAGAGTATCGACCATATCTTTCGCGGCGACTTTTAGCGCATCCAACCGCCCATGAGCGTTCATTGAATCGGACAAATCGAGCACAAGCGCGATTTCGAGCTGGCTCAGTGCGCCTACAGTAACATTGCTACTGGTATCGATTTCCATAATCGTATTGCCAGCATAGCGCATGAAAGACGTTGGCATCTTTCCTTTGACAGATAAGTGCACCTCGTCCCTGACACGCTTGATCTTAAGAGGCTTCATCGACAGCTCGGCTTGGTCTTTGAGTTGGGCATTAAAATTACGCTGCGCAATTTTGTATAAAACAACATCCGAAACACTGAGATTTATTCTCGCCTCACGCGCCGCCGCCAATCCCGCAGCATCCAAAGCCTGCTGAACATGCAGATTGGCCGGGTGATGGCGGGAGAGATCTGTCGCGAAACCCGCGACCAGAATCATAGCCGGGAGCATCAGCGCAAAAATAGGCATGATGCTCGCTCTTCGGCTCCTCAGGAACCGGAATATCTTTCCAAAAAACATAATGAGTCGTGGCTCCACAAAAAGTGCTAGGCCCCTAGACTCACGTTCTTCATATCGAATGGATCTTTATCGAATACTTACTGTATTCGAACAATTTTGATGAAACTCATTATAAATTTAAGTATAAACGCAGCGAGAAATTGAAATCGATCTCTTTCAATTAAGTTTTTATACGCCCTCGCTGCGCCTTTACTGACGGGGTTTAAATCTGTCCAAGCAGATAATCAGCGCTGGAAACCTCGAACCCGCCGCCCTGCTCAACGTTTAACGCTTTAACCGTACCGTCTTGCACCAGCATCGAGTAACGCTGTGAGCGCTGGCCCATGCCAAAGCCGCTCGCATCCATCTCCAGACCCAAAGCGGCCGCGAACGCGCCATTCCCATCCGCCAGCATCCGAACTTTGCCCGCGGCGCCATTCTCATTGCCCCACGCGCCCATGACGAAGACATCATTGACCGAGGTGCAAACAATCTCATCAATGCCTTTGGCGGCGAGATCGCCTTGCTTCTCGACAAAGCCGGGCAAGTGTTTGGCAGAGCATGTCGGCGTGTATGCGCCGGGCACCGCGAACAGCGCAATCGTCTTGCCGGCGAAGACGTCGGCCGTCGAGCGCGGCTCTGGACCATTTTCGGTCATTTCCATGAAAGTGGCTTCTGGCAATGTGTCGCCGACTGAAATGCTCATTTGGATCTCCTGTTGTATCTGGATCTCTACATAATCCGCTAATTCAACACCGCAATGTCCAAACCTTGCCAAATTCAACCCGTCAGTTAGTCCGGTAACTTGTAGAGGAGTAAACGCGTGCACGATCTGACCGGAAAATTACTCGTTGCGATGCCCGGGATTGGGGATCCACGCTTTTCTCGGTCGGTCATCCTGATTTGCGCGCATAGCGGCGATTATACGATGGGCTTGGTGCTGAATAAGCCGATGGATGACTTAACCCTGCCCGAATTGCTCGACCAATTGGGGATTGAGCAAGACATTCAATTGCCCGCATCTTACGTTCTAAATGGCGGCCCGGTGGGCAGCGATCGCGGCTTTGTTGTCCACTCCAATGATTATTATAGCGATGGCGCCACGGTCGAAGTCGCCGAGACGTTTTCAATGACCGCGACAAGAGACGTGTTGCGTGCCCTGGCCAGTGAAGGCGCACCGGCGCAAGCGGCGATGACGCTCGGCTATGCCGGCTGGGGGCCTGGGCAATTAGAGCATGAACTCTCCGAACATGCCTGGCTCGTATCCGACCCGCATGATCAGATTGTTTTCGGCGAAGCGCATTCGAAAAAATGGGAACAGACGCTCGGCATATTGGGCATTGATCCAGCGCATTTGCACCAGACCGGCGGCAGTGCCTAGCGGGTCCACGCCGCGTTAACGCAGCGGTTCTTCCCGAATATCATAGGCGTAGAACGGATCCTGCCGCGAGCGAATGGCGCCTGGCACCAGCTTCCCCGCGAGCCACATTGGGCCATAAGTCATCGCTTGGCTGAGCGGCGTATGTTTGTGGAAGAGTTTGGCGTTCGACCGCGACGCAGCTTGCACCTGCGAGGTTCGCGGCAAACGGGTGTCGAAATAAGTCGACAAGGCGTCGGGCAAATCATCCATATCGCTGCACAATTTGGCCAGCAAATACCCGTCTTCAATGGCCATCACGGCGCCTTGCGCTTGAAAGGGCAGCGTCGGGTGGCAGGCATCGCCCATCAACACGGCGCGGCCATCAATCCATTGCCCCAAGGGTTTGCGATCAAACAGCGCCCAGCGAAAGTGCGTTTCGGCGCGCTCAATCAAATTGGTGATGATCGGGTGCCAGCCTGCAAAGTCTGCCAAAACATCATCCTTGGCGCCGGCTTCGGTCCACGATTCAGACGTCCACGTGTCGCTCTCGACAATGCCAACAAAATTGGCCAGCGCGCCGCCTCGCAAGCGGTAGGTCACTGCATGTCGATGCGCCCCGACCCAGACGCAAGCGGTTGGCGGCGGCGCGAGGTCGCCTAGCACCGCCATCGGCACAGTCGCGCGCCAGGCTGTATTGCCGGTAAAGTCCGGTCGATCTGTGCCGAGCATTTGGGTCCGGATCGCCGAATGAATGCCATCCGCGCCGACCAGTAAGTCGCCTTCCAGCGTCGCCCCGGACTCAAGACGGGCGATGATGCCAGTGCCTGTATTCTGATAGCCCGTGCACACTTGACCAAGCTGAACCGCGCCTGGTTGGCGAGCGCGCAGCAAGCCAGACAATGTCGCTACTAAGTCGGCGCGATGTAAGTGTAGATACGGCGCGCCCCATCGCGAAATCATCGCTTCACGGGCCTTAATCTGGAAGATTTGCCGGCCCGATCGCCCAAATCGCATTTCTAAGGCTTCCGGTTCGAACGCATTCTCGCGCACCTCGTCTTCAATGCCGAGCGCCCGAAACACTTTCATGCCATTCGGGCTGATTTGAATGCCGGCGCCGATTTCGCCGAGTTCCGGCGCCCGTTCGATCAAAGCAACTTTCCAGCCAAAGGCGTGGAAAGATAGAGCCGCTGTCAGCCCGCCTATGCCGCCTCCAATGATAATGACTTTCGGCATTCACCTGTGTCCTCAGCGCCTGATTGTGCCTGTCTCTCCACCTTAGAAGACAAGCGCAATTCTGGAAAACCCCTATTAACCATAGTATTTTGTTGCAAATTCGAAATAAATTGCCAAGATGCTGTAAACCAAGGTCAGAATGACCGCCTGGAGACTGAAGAAATCATGGCTAAACCCTTTGCGAACAGGGCTCGTTTGCTTGCTTTAGTGGGCACATTTGCACTTTTAGCAAGCCCAGCACTTGCCCGCGACGTCACTGTTTATGGCGGCGGAAAATCAAAGACCTATAAAACCGACGAAGCGCGCTCGACGCCGACCGTGATTGAATGGGGCCGCGAACGTCGGACAAGCACGGATCGCCGGGTTGAGCGGTTCGCCATGGAACGCAAAGTCCAAACCATTTTAGAAGCACGCGACAGCGAAGAAGGTCGCGCGACATCAGACGCAATGATGCGAATCATTCTGCGCGGCAATCGTGATGCCCGCCGTCAGTATTCACGCTACTATCCTTATTATGTGCGCTCTTCGGACTTTTATGCACGGCTCGAACGTGCCATGCGCGAAGATGCAGCAGGCGTAAAAGTCTATCGCCAAAGCATTCTCGATGATGTGTCGAGCGAGGACCTTCAGCGCGTTGCGAAAGCTATGAATGCGCTAAAATAATTGCCCTAGGGGGTATTGGAGGGGGCTCCAAAGAGAAGCGCGCCGATCGCAAGACCGGCGCGCTTTTTCGTTGTGGCAGAATAAGGAGAGCGAGCGTTACTCCGCCGCTTCGAATTGGTTCATAGTGTTGTGCGCACCGCCAGCTTTGAGCGCGCGATCGCCAGCAACCATTTCCTTGAACGTGTCGCCAAGATCAGAGCCAACTTCGTGCTGGTGCTTGACCGCAGAGACCCCGCGGCGGATCTCTTCGCGCTGCACGTTCTTGACATAAGCGAGCATTTTCTCGTCGCCAAAGTAGCCGTTTGACAGCTCGTCCATGCCCTTCGCAGTGAGGTGGAAAGTCGGCAGCGTGATCAGATTGTGGAAGACGCCAGCGCGAGCTGAAATATCCGTCTGGAAGCTCTGCAGACGGGCATCAGCCTCGAGGCCAAGCTCAGTCTCATCGAACTTAGAGGACATAAGCGCGGTACCATCTGGGTAGTCGCCTTCAGCAATTTTGCCTTCCGCGACCCATTGTTCCCGGACTTGCTTGCGCAGGTTGAGGGTCCAGTTGAAGCTTGGCGAATTGTTATAAGTCAGCTTCGCATTTGGAACGACTTCGCGGATCGCGTTCACCATAGAGGCAATATCGTCGACGTTTGGCGTCGCCGTTTCGATCCATAAAAGGTCCGCACCACCATCTCTGAGAGAGCTAATGCAATCTTCGATCACGCGCTCGCGGCCTGTATTCTCTTTGAACTTATAGAGGCCGTTCGGCATCCGAACCGGGCGCGTGACTTTGCCGTCGCGCATCAGAGCCACTTCGCCCTCTTTCAGCGGGTTGGCGTCGGTGACGTCTTCGGTCTCGACCCACTTAATATATTCAGCCGCATGATCGCCGGGCGCCATAGAGACCGGGATTTTCTGCGTCAGGCCAGCGCCGAGGCTGTCGGTTCGAGCAACGATAACGCCCTCATCGACGCCAAGCTCTTCAAACGCCATACGGCAAGCGCGCAGCTTGGTGATGAAATCTTCGCGTGGGACCGTCACTTTGCCATCCTGGTGGCCGCACTGTTTCGCGTCGGACACTTGGTTTTCGATTTGCAGGCAGCACGCCCCTGCGAGGATCAATTCTTTGGCGAGCAAATAGGTTGCATGCTCGTTGCCAAAGCCGGCATCAATGTCGGCAATGATCGGCACAACATGGCTCTCAAACGTGTCGATGCGATAGATGATTTCATCAATCGTCGACTGATCAGCGCCAGACTCTTTCGCCGCATTAAGCTCTTGGAACAAATCATTCAAAGCAACTTCGTCAGCTTGGCGCAGCGACGTGTAGATCTCTTTGATCAGATCGGTCACAGCGGTCTTTTCGTGCATCGACTGGTCTGGCAAATGGCCGAAACTATTGCGCAGGCCAGCAACCATCCAACCGGACAGGTAGATATAGGTGCCCTTGGCCGTGCCGCGCATGCGCTTCACCGCTTTGATTTTCTGATGGGCGTGGAAGCCAGACCAGCAGCCGAGCGACTGGGTGAATTTTGAACTGTCGGCCTCATAAGCCGCCATATCTTCGCGCATCACGCCAGACATAGCTTTGGCAATTTCCAGGTGCGTATTGTACGTGTTCTGGATTTTCAGCTGAACAACATCTTCGACGCTGATCCCGGCGCGCGTAGCGCCTGAAGGGTAGCGTTCCAGAGTTTCGGCCATAAGCTGTTTGTAAGTTGGACGTTGGGTCATGAGTTTATCCTCGTCAGTATTCTACTTTGATTGGGGTTTTAAGCGTTGGCGCCGCGCAGGACGTCATAAGCGGGGAGGGTCAGGAAATCGGCCAGAGTGGCGCCGGTGGCGGTCTGGACAAAGACTTCGGTGGCTTCAGGGTAGCGACCGTCAGCATAAGCATTGTCGCCGAGCGTGGCTTTGATCTTGCTGAGCTCATCGCTGAGCAGCGCGTCAAACACAGCAGCCGAGAAGACCTCAGAAGAACCGTCTTCTTTCTTATACGCCGTGCCATGGGTGAGCCACTGCCAGAGCTGACTGCGGGAGATTTCCGCGGTCGCCGCATCTTCCATCAAATTATGGATCGGCACGGCGCCTTTGCCGCGCAGCCAGGCAGCTGTGTATTCAATCCCGACAGAGATATTGGTCCGAATACCGGCCTCAGTGACATCACCGGTGTGCGGGGTCAGGAGCGACTCTTCGGTGATGGTCGGGAATTGGCGCTGGCTCAGAACCTGATTGGCCTGGGGCATTTCAGCGTCGAAGACTTCCATGGCGACCGGCACAAGATCTGGGTGGGCGACCCACGTGCCGTCATGGCCCTGCTGAGCTTCGCGCTTCTTATCGGCGCGAACCTTATCGAAAGCTGCCGTGTTCGCGGCTTCATCGCCTTTTACCGGGATTTGTGCCGCCATCCCGCCCATTGCGTGGGCGCGGCGACGGTGACAGGTTTGGATCAGCTTTAGCGAATAGGCTTTCAAGAAAGCGCGATCCATGCCGACCTGCGCACGGTCTGGTAGGACATATTCAGGATGATTGCGCAGCGTCTTGATATAGCTGAAAATATAGTCCCAACGGCCGCAATTGAGGCCGACAATGTGATTGCGCAAGACGTAGAGAATCTCGTCCATTTGGAATGCGGCCGGAAGCGTCTCAATCAGCACTGTCGTTTTGATCGTGCCGTTGGGAATGCCGAGCGCAGCTTGGGCGAAGTTGAAAACATCATTCCACAGGCGTGCTTCTTGGTAATTTTCCATTTTCGGCAAGTAATAGAATGGGCCTTTTTCCTGCTCCATCAGGGCTTTGCCATTGTGGAAAAAGTGTAGACCGAAATCGAACAGGCTGGCGGAGATCGCGTTGCCATCAACCATGACATGCGCCTCTTCCAGGTGCCAGCCGCGTGGGCGAACCAGCATGGTCGCCGTCTCATCCTTCAAACGGTAAGATTTGCCGCGGGCTTCATCGTCAAAGGCGAGCTGACCGGCGGCATAGTCAATCATATTAGCCTGACCTTCGACCATGTTGGCAAAGGTTGGCGACGACGCGTCCTCGAAATCGGCCATAAACATTTTGGCGCCAGAGTTCAGCGCATTGATCATCATTTTACGATCAACCGGGCCGGTAATCTCAACCCGGCGATCTTGCAGCGCTTTAGGTACCGGTGCGACTTCCCAAACCGATTTACGGATATGCTCAGTCTCGAGCGGGAAGCTTGGCATTTCGCCATCATCAAACCGCATCTGAGCGAGCTTCCGGTTCTCCAGCAGGATTTTGCGCTGGCCGCCAAAACGGCGCTCTAGATCTGCAATGAACAGTAACGCCCGGTGGCTGAGCACACGGTCATATTCTGGCGGAACGCTGCCCACCACTTCCGCCGGCCGGCGGTGACGAGGGGTTGTTTTCGCAGCAGCGACTGCATCTTGAATTAGCGTGCCAGACATGGCGAACTCCTGATTTTGTAATTGTCCCCCTCTATTTACAAAACCCGTGCCACGTCCATACCAACCCCATATCTATTGGGTTTTATTGTTTGTTATGTAAATTCTGATATGTAATGTTTGTAAATGTTGTTATAGGCGATCATCGTGAAAAAGAAGCTGATCATCGGCCCGCGCATTAAGCGCCTGAGAACCCAATTTGGCTTGACCCAAGCAGAGTTTGCCCGCCGCCTCGACGTGTCCGCGACTTATGTCAATTTAATCGAACGCAATCAGCGCCCTGTCAGTGCTGCGGTGCTGCTCAAACTGGCTGAAGAGTTTCAAATCAATGTCGCGGATTTGGCTCAGGATATGGATGCCGGCCTGGTCAATGAATTGGTCAGCGCCTTGCGAGATCCGGTATTTGGCGGCGCCCAAATCCCAAAGAGTGAGCTCGAAGACTTAGTCGGCGCCAGCCCCGAAACAATCAAAGCCTTTTTGCGCTTGCATGAGCGCTATCGCGAACTGGCCTTAAGCACCTACTCGGACGCCAACCCCTTGGCCGATAGAGAGAAAGTCGAATTGCTCGAGGAAAGCGCCCGCCCGGTCGAAAAGGTCCGCCAATTCCTGCATGAGCAGAGCAACTATTTCGCCGAGTTAGATGAAACCGCGACCCGGTTCTATGCCGAGCTGACCGCAAACCGGAAACAGATTGAGACGGCGATCCAGGAACGGCTGGAAGGCAAGCATAAGCTGCGCATTCGCGTCTTGCCGAGCTCCGCCATGCCGTCCTCATTCACCTATTTCGACCGCCACCGGTCCGGCATTGATATTTCGGAATTATTGCACCCAACGGGGCGTCAATTTCAGCTCGCCTTTCAGCTCGGCCTGTTAGAATTCAGAGATCTGATTGAACGCATCGTCGGCGATTCAGGCCTAAAAGACGATAGCGCCATCGGCCTGGCGCGGGTCTCGCTGGCGAACTATTTCGCAGCGGCTTTGCTGATGCCGTATGATGCATTCTTGAAGGCCTGCAAAGACACACGCTATGATGTCGACTTGCTCAGCCACCGCTTCGGGACAAGCTTCGAGCAGACCGCCCATCGTCTGACGACCCTGCAAAAGCCGGACGCTAAGGGCATTCCCTTCTTCTTTTTGCGGATCGATGCGGCGGGCAATGTCTCAAAACGGTTCAGCGCTGGCAGGTTCCACTTTTCGAAATTTGGCGGTGCTTGTCCCCGTTGGAACATTCACCGGACCTTCGAACAGCCCGGCGAAACGCTGACCCAGCTGATCCAAATGCCGGATGACACGACCTATGTGTCGATCTCGAAAGCCATCAATCGCTCGCGCGGGCATCATGGCCGTCCACCAGCGCGCGTCGCCATTGGGCTGGGCTGTGACAAGGCCTATGCTGACGGTCTGGTCTATAGTGACCGATTTGACCTAACGGCGCAGAAGCCGACCCCGATTGGCGTCAATTGCTATCTTTGCGACCGCCAAAATTGTGCCTCACGGGCACATGCGCCGCTCAATCGCAAACTCAAATTCGACGCCCATGCGCGCGGCATTTCATTATATGAGTTTGAGCCGGTCCGGACCAAATAATCAGCGCTCCGTTGAGACCCCTTTCAGCGTCCAATTGAACTGATACACCCCTGGCCCGAGCAAGAATGGCGGCAAGGCATCCGGGCCACACGCCGCGGTCCCGAGCCCGCGCATGCCGACATCGATATACACCTCTGTGGCGCCGGGCTGCGGCAATTCCGCTAGCGTTTCGGCTTCATTCAGGACAGCATCGCTATACGGCCGCACCGTGAAGCTAAGCGGTTGCGGCAAGCCGATCTCGATGCCCTCGCCTGCCGCGTTCGTGAGCCTGAACCAGCGGCATTGCTCGCGCGCGCCATATTCCTGCGGGCGTACATAAGGGTGATATTGATCCGCCACGTGGCCGCGCCACAGGCCCACCGTTTGCGCACTCTTTCGGTCGGGATAGGATTCGTCCGGTCCGAGACCAAACCATTCTAGCGTTTGGAAATCCGCTGGCACCTCGAACCGAATGCCAATGCGCGGCAAGTCTTCCCAGGCGTCTGGGATCGTAAATCGTTCCTCGATCGCGTAATGGTCCAGACGTT
Source organism: Pseudomonadota bacterium (assembly GCA_039822145.1). Taxonomy (GTDB): domain Bacteria; phylum Pseudomonadota; class Alphaproteobacteria; order Caulobacterales; family Hyphomonadaceae; genus Henriciella. Next base: position 78,663 of record JBCBMU010000003.1, read on the forward strand.
GGCGCCATATTCGCTGATGGCGGAGCGCCTCGCCGGCCTCCCCCGTCCAGTCCTGCCGGTACGCGAACAGCACGTCCTGATCATCCCGTTCTGAAAGGGCCTCCACCGGTCCAGGCTGCAGCGCGTTCAAACCATAGGTGACCCATTTGGCGGCGGTGTTTTGGAAGAGCGGCCGCGACCCAGGTTTGCCGCCATCATTATCCGTCGGCGCGCGCCAGAGGCAGGGCGTGAAGAGCGACGAGATAACCGGCTCACCTGAGCCGAGCTCGACCGCTTCCACCGCCCCCGCCGAAGAGGCGACGAGGTTCAACGGGGCGGATTCCGACGGGGACCCGGGCGCCCTGGCCGGTTTTGCCAATTCAAACTGATCCCACGCCACAACATGGCCAGCAGCAGCCCAAGCCGTAGCCTCGCGCAAATGCCAGGTCAGTAGGATATGCCATTCGGCGGTATCATCTGCCTGGCCAGCTTGATCGATCTTGAGGACTTCTGCGGCGCCCGCAGCGATGATCGGTCTGACCTCGCCGGTCTCGACCACATCGCCATTTCGTTGCACTTGCCAGGTCAGAATCAGATCGCTGGTATCTTCAAAGACGCGGCGGTTTTGCAGCTCATAGACCCCTGGCGCGATCGAGGTGGCGCGCATCGGCCGCGCGGCCCACATATAGTCTTTCAGAGCCGGGTGCGGCACGCCATCTGGGCCGACCAGGCCATTGATGTTGAAATTCGCATCATTCGGCTCGTCGCCATAATGGCCGCCATAAGCCCAATAGAACCGCCCCTGCGCATCGGTCTCCGCCAGCCCTTGATCACGCCAATCCCAAACAAAACCGCCAGCCAAAGCCGGCCAATCGAAAAACGCTTCAACATAGGCATCTATCGACCCGTTCGAATTGCCCATTGCATGCGAATATTCGCACAGCATCAAAGGGCGGTCGTCCGCGCGCGTGTCTTCGGCCCAGCGCGCCCAATCAATGATGTGATCCAGCGGTGCATACATCGGACAGACAAGGTCAGTGGCGCTGCGTTCGGCGGCAGAGGGTGCTTGCTGCGTTGTCTCTGGCGACGCGCCAAACGGGAAACTGAGGCGCGCCGAAACGGCGCCCTCATAATGGATGAAGCGGCTCGGATCGAGCCGGCGCGCCGCCGCAGCGGCGGCATTGTGAGCGGCGCTAAACCCCGCTTCATTGCCGAGCGACCAACCGATAATGCAAGGGTGATTACGGTCGCGCGCAATCATGCGTAGCGTCCGGTCGACAATCGCCGCGTGATAGCCAGGATGCTCCGAGACTTCTTTCCAGCGCGCATGGCATTCGACATTGGCTTCATCAATGACATAGAAACCAAGCTCATCCGCGAGATCGAGCAGGACCGGATCGTTCGGATAATGGGCCGTGCGGATGGCATTGATATTATGCTGCTTCATGGTCAGCATTTCGGCCCGTATATCTTCAGCGCTGCACGTCTTGCCGTTTTCAGGGTGATGATCGTGGCGGTTTACGCCAATGATCACGATCGGACGGCCATTGACTTTGAGGCGACGATCCGAAACCTCGACCCGCGTGAAGCCAATCCAAGTCTCATGCTCTTCGATCGCGGCACCGGACGGATCTAATAGGCGCGTGGTGAGGCGGTAGCGGGTTGGTCGTTCTGCGCTCCATGGCCGCGCATTTACAAGCTCGACGTCAAACTGCGCAGCAGAGCCGCCGAACGAAAAAGACTGCTTCCATTGCGCGCTTGTGGAGGCGGACGTATCGAATTGCGCAACGGGGGTTGGCGGCGCACTGGCGCAAACTTGTCCGTCCTCGTCTTCGAGATTCGCGGCGACAGAATAGCCCGCGGACGCGCCATTCACCGCAACCCGGACATGCGCCCGGCCCATGTCATTTTCCGGATCAAAATCGGTCTCGATGACCACATCTTGCACATGGCTTGGCGCGCGCGACTCCAGCCAGACAGACCGATGCAGGCCGGCATGATTCCAATGATCTTGGTCTTCAATCCAAGTCGCATCGCACCAGCGCACGATCATGATCGCGATCTGGTTCGCGCCTTCGCGAATAGCAGAACTGAGATCAAACTCGCTCGGCAGGCGCGAGTCTTTCGCCAAGCCGATAAAGGCGCCATTGCACCAAACCATGGCCAAGCTCTCAAACCCGCCAAGATGCAATACCGACTGCCGGTCCTGCCAGTCGGCGCCGAGCTCTATGTCCAAGCGATAAAGACCTGTCGGATTCTCGGACGGCACCTCCGGCGGTTTGGCGCAATCGAAGGGCATTTGCCAATTGGCATAGTGCGGTAGGTCACCTGTGTCCTGACGGGTCCAGACGCCGGGCACCGTGATGTTCCGCCACGGGGCATCTTGCGTCGATGCCTCAGTCCACTCCGATGGCGCCTGTTCGGGAGACGCCACCAATTGAAAGCGCCAAACGCCGTCCAAGTCACGTCGCCAGCTTGATTCGCCAGCTTGCGGGTCTTTCGGTGTCAACGTCGCCCGCGCCGGCAGCCGACCAAGCGCCAAGAGCGTCGGATCCATGATCTGTGAGAGCGGCAATGGCAGCATCGTTTTCCAGTCACTTGTTTCGCGTGAGCTTATCGCCGCGTCGACGATAGAAATTTATCCCTTTGCGTTTGTGACGAGAACACTTTTTAGGCAAGCTTGAAGCTGAAATCGAACCGGTTTTTGGACGAATTTTCCATCGCAACTTGCCAGTTACGATAACAAATGTTAGCGCTAACAATATTACAACACCCTTTGCTGCGAAGTGCACAAAGGCGCAAAAACCTACGATCAAAAAACGGGCTGAGGGAGGCCTATTCAGATGCAGTTGAAATCGATTTTTTCACTCAGTGTGTGCGCCGCGTCCGCCTTTGCTCTACAAGCCTGTCAGGCGATTGAGACCGCGCCGCAAGCCGACGCCGACCAGGTGGCTGAAATCGTCGAGAAACCGCTCTCATCGGATCCTGAAATAGCCGCCCTTGTCGCTGATATGACACTCGATGAGAAGCTCGCACAACTCAGCTGCATCTGGATCAATAAGGGTCAAGTCTTTGACGAGAATGGCAATTTCTCGCCGGATAAAATGAAAGCTATCCATCCGCACGGGGTTGGCTGTTTCGCCCGCCCGCAAGACACAATGGGCATGGAAACCACCGAAGAACGCAAAGACGTCAACGATGCGACAGTGGTCCGCCGTATGTCGGCCCGCACACCAAGCGAAACGGTGCAGCTGACCAATGCCGTCCAAAAATGGATGATTGAAGAAACCCGTCTCGGCATCCCAACCCTGTTCCACGAAGAAGGCCTGCATGGCTTTCAGGCCCGCTACGCAACAGCATTCCCGCAATCAATTGCACTCGCCAGCACGTTTGATCCCGAACTGCTTGAGCGGGTCTATTCTATCACGGCCCGCGAGATCCGCGTGCGCGGGGTTCACCATGTCCTCTCGCCCGTCGTTGACGTCGCCCTTGATCCGCGCTGGGGCCGGATTGAAGAAACCTTTGGCGAAGACCCATATCTGGTCAGCCGCATGGGGGTCGCCGCCATTCGCGGGTTCCAAGGCACTGGAGAGACCGTTCCAGATGGCAAAGTCCTGACCACGCTCAAGCATATGACCGGGCATGGCCAGCCCGAAGCGGGCATGAATGTCGGCCCGGCCCAGCTGCCAGAACGCGTATTGCGCGAAATCTTCTTCCCGCCTTTTGAAGCCGCGATCAAAGAAGCCGGCGCAGCCAGCGTCATGGCCAGTTACAATGAAATTGACGGCGTTCCGTCCCACGCCAATGATTGGCTGTTAAATGACGTTCTGCGCGGGGAATGGGGCTTTGATGGCGTCGTCGTCGCCGACTATTTCGCGATCAATGAGTTGCAAGTTCGTCACCGACTCGTCGACTCGCTCGGCGCCGCGGGTGCGCTCGCCATCTCGTCTGGAGTTGATTTTGAACTGCCCGACGGGGTCGCTTTTTATCAAATGAAAGACGCGATTGAAGCCGGCGATATTGATATCTCCATCATCGACACGGCAGTCGAACGGGTCTTGCGCATGAAGAAGCGCGGCGGCGTATTTGACGATCCCTATGCCGATGGCGCTGAAGCCGATGCGCTGACCGGCAATGCCGAAGCCCGCGCTGTTGCGTTGGAGGCGGCGCACAAAGCTGCGGTTTTGGTCAAGAATGAAGACGGCGCCCTGCCGCTTACCACATCCGCATTGTCGCGCGTCGCGGTGATTGGCCCGAATAGCGACATTACCGTGCTCGGCGGCTATTCAGATGAACCTCGCCAAACGGTGAGTATTCTCGATGGCTTAAAGGCCGAGTTCGGCGACCGGGTTGATATCGTCCACGCGAAAGGCGTGACCCTGACTGACAATCGCTCCTGGTGGGATGATGAAGTCAATCTCAGTGATCCCGAAGCCAATCGCAAAATGATCGAAGAGGCCGTCGCCGCAGCCCAAGGCACTGACTTAATCATCCTTGCCATTGGCGGTGATGAGTCGACCTCGCGCGAAGCTTGGTCCGAGACCCATTTGGGAGACCGCGACGACATCACTTTGATCGGCGAGCAGCGCGAACTGGTCGAAGCATTGGCAGCAACCGGCATTCCCATGGTTGGCGTGATCATTTCGGGGCGCCCATTGGCGCTGACCAATGTCGAAGATCATTTCGACGCGATCCTTTATGGTTGGCAGCTTGGCCAAGAGACCGGCACCGCCGTGGCCGACCTGCTCGTCGGGCATGTTTCTCCGAGTGGGAAAATGCCGGTCTCTGTGCCGAAAAATGTCGGTCAGATCCCGGTCTTCTACAATCACAAACCAACCGCGCGGCGCGGCTATGCCTTCACAGACACCGCCCCGCTCTACGTCTTTGGTTATGGTCTCAGCTATGCGAGCTTCGACATTTCGGAGCCCGTTTTGACGGAGCCGGTGATCACCGCAGACGGTAAGACCAGCGTGGTTGTAACCGTCACCAATACTGGCAGCGTCGAAGCCGACGAGGTGGTTCAAATGTATATCCGTGATGAGATTAGCAGCGTCACCCGTCCCGTGATGGAACTGAAAGGCTTTGAGCGCGTCAGCCTGGCACCCGGCGAATCCAAGCAAGTTGAACTGGCAATCACACCGGAAAGCCTGCAATTCTACAATCTCGATATGGAACGCGTGGTCGAACCCGGGACATTCACAATCATGGTCGGCAACAGTTCTCAGTCACATAAATCCACCACACTCACTGTGGCGGACTAAAGCGAGGCGAGTCCTCTTGTTGATTTCTTGTGAAATATATTATATGAGTATTTTCTAGAGAAAGGAGGCAGTGATGTCCATTCGACCCAAACCACGTCAGGATCAGCGCGGCCGCGTTCTCACTACGGCCGCTCTGCGCGCCGCCGATGCTCTAAGCATTCGTGGCCGCGACCTGGCGGCTATTCTTGGCGTCTCCGAGCCAACCGTCTCACGCATGAAGAAGCATGAGTATCGGCTGGAAGAAGGCTCTAAGACGTTTGAACTGGCGGCTTTGTTCGTGCGGTTTTTCCGATCGCTCGATGCCATTACCGGCGGCGATGACCGTGTCTCTTCAACATGGCTCAAAAGCGACAACACAGCCTTGGGCGGACGTCCGATTGATCTCATTAAAACCATACCCGGACTGACCAATGGCCTTGCCTATTTGGATTCCAGACGCGCTCCGCTCTAAAGCGGCGCCTTTGAAAGGTCTGTTTTGGCGCTGCGTGGAGTCGCAACATTTGGTCTCCACGCTGCGTTTGGTCGACACGCTCGATGATCAAGCCCTCTTGGAAGACATTCTCGAAGACACAAAGCCGCCTGTGCCGGCCGAATGCGAAGGCTTGCACTGGCTCTATATGACGCCGTTTCGATACGGGCTTTATCCCAACGGATCGCGCTTCCGCAAAGCCGGGCGCACGCCGGGCGTCTATTACGTTTCAAAACAGCAAAGCACTGCGGTGATTGAAACCGCCTTTCACCTCCTCCTGTTCTATGCAGAGTCGCCCGAGACGCCATTTCCGCAGCGCCCAACAGAGCATACTTGCTTCGACGTTCCGGTTGCGGTGCCAAAGGCCATAGACTTGCAACAACCGCCCTTCTCTGACGCCGCTGCATCGTGGCGCCATCCAACCGATTATTCAGCCACGCAAGCCGTGGAAGCCGCCGCCCGAGAGCGCGGCATAGAAGCGATTTCATATGCCTCCGTCAGAGCCCCGTCAGGCCAGCAAAACTGCGCCTTGCTGACCTGCGCCGCCTTTGCCGCAACCGGGCCGAGCGCGCAGCACACATGGAAGATATGGCTCAACAAAGCCGGCCTCCACGCGCTGCGCGACTTTAGCGAGGAACGGTTTTCAATGAGCGGGTCTGACTTCGCCCCCGACACGCGGTTCACCGCATTCAACTGGGATCGCTAAGTCCTCCGCGCATTCGCGGACTTGCTTTGCCAGGCTCCTCAGATCTGATACGCCTTTAAAAAAGCCTGCAACCAGTGCAGCGAATTTGCCGTCCGAAAGGGTCGGTGAAGACACGAGAGGATCCATCAGATGCGCACTTTAATTTCGATACTATTGGCCAGCACGGCCCTATCTGCGTGCTCGCCGGATCAGGCGTCGATGACAGAGATCGATCCCGACCCAGTCGCGGCGATACCGACAAGTGAAGTGATCGCGACCGGCGCCAATATTTCTGGCGCCAATGGCATCCATTTCGGCCCTGACGGCTTGCTCTACATTACCTCTGTCATCGGCTCTGATTTGACTGTGATTGATCCCGACACGGGCGAAGAAGTGAAACGCTTTTCCGCCGCTGATGGCGTCATCGGTCCAGACGATGTCGCCTTCGCGTCAGACGGTTCATACTATTGGACGTCTATTCTGACCGGCGAAGTCGCAGGCTTTAACCCCGCCGGCGAAAAAGTCGTCGCGGCGCAGCTGCCACCTGGCCCCAACCCAATTACGTTCTCCAATGATGACCGCCTCTTCGTGTCGCAATGCTTCCTCGGAACAAACCTTTACGAGCTCGACCCAACAGGCGTCGAGGCGCCGCGTCTCATCGCCGATGACCTCGGCCCCGGCTGCGGTCTGAACGGTATGGATTGGGGGCCAGATGACCGCCTCTATGGGCCGCGCTGGTTCAATGGCGAAGTGGTCAGTTTTGATGTCGACACAGGCGAGCGCCGCGTCGAAGCAACAGGCTTCCAAACCCCGGCCGCAATAAAGTTTGACAGCCAAGGCCGTCTGCACGTTTTGGACACCGGCACCGGCGACCTCATCCGCATAGACGGTGAAGCGAGGGACGTGATCGCGACACTGACTCCTGGCTTGGACAATTTTGCCTTCGACGCCGACGATACGCCTTTCGTGTCGAGCTATGCGGATGGCTTTATCAAGCGCATCAACGCCGATGGCTCGATCACAACGCTGCAGCCTGGCGGCATGGCACATCCTGGCGGCGTGGCGGTCATCGGCGACACCGTATGGGTCGCAGACGTTCACGCCATTCGCGGCTTTGATCGCAGCACCGGCGAAGAGACGATCACGCAGAGAAATGTCGTCGGCATGGGCGCACAAGGCGGATCGATCAACGTGTCCGCCGATGGCGAGCTTCTGATCCTGTCTTCATGGTTTGATGGCGATGTGCGCATTTGGGACCCGCAAGCGCAGACCCGCGTGGCGCATTATCCCAACCTCGCAGGCCCGGTTGCCGCGGTCCGGTATGCGGGCAAGCTTGCCATAGCCGAACACTTTAAAGGCGGCGTCACGCTTTATGAGGGCGAAACGGCTGTCGCCCTGGCCACTGGGCTGCCGGCGCCAAGCGGTCTCTATGTGTCAGATGGCGCGCTCTATGTCAGCGACCGCGCGCTTGGGCAGATTTTGCTCATTGCGAGGGAGGGCGCCGCGCTCGACACCCCGGAAATCGTGGCAGACGGCCTCGAGACGCCCGAAGGCTTCGCGATTGTCGACGGCACGGTGATTGTGGTCGAAGCGGAGGCCGGCCGAGTGACGTTAATTGACGCGGCTGGTGATAAAACCACGCTTGCTGAAATCCCAGCTGGATCACCAGGGACACCGGGTATGCCGCCCTCTCAAATCTTTAATGGGATGGCCTTGGACGATGTGGGCGACGTTTTCGTGACCGCAGAAACCGACCGAACCTTGTATCACATAAAGCTCGCAAAATAACGCGCAGCTTTGGTTGGAGGGACGAGCGTCTCTCCAACCAAAGCGTTGCGCATGAGCCATTTTTTGAAAATGGCGCGAGTGACGGGACTCGAACCCGCGACCCCCGGCGTGACAGGCCGGTACTCTAACCAACTGAGCTACACCCGCGCATGGGCTTCCCCGCCGAAGCGGTGAGATGCTGATCTATACGGGCTCATTTTAGCGGTCAAGCGGCAATTGCCATGACAATGACATCAGTTACAGCTATTCACCTGCGATACAGCAAAAATAGGCGAAACTCCTCCCATGAAACGGATTTTGATCATCGCGGGCGCCATTACCGGGCTTCTCGTTATTGCCGCTCTTATCGTCCCAATGCTGGTGCCGACATCGGTCTATCGCAACCAGATTGAACAAGCGGCGAGCGAGGCGCTCGGCGTCGATGTGACCGTGACCGGCGACCCGCGCTTTTCGATCTTGCCACGCATCGCGGCGCGAATCGATGGCGTAACCGTGGCCAATCCAGAAGGTTTTTCGGCTGACCCGATTTTGCAAGTGACTGAAGCGCAAGCCAATGTCGCGCTCTTGCCGCTGCTGTCCCAAAAAGTGGAAATCAAGGAATTGGTGTTCCGAGACTTGGATATCCGCATCGAAACCGATGCGGATGGCAAAACCAATGTCGAATATTTGATCCCAGAAACCTCAGAGGACAGCGAGCAGACGTTTCTGACCACGGTTGATCGCGCCCGGTTAGAGAATGCCTCTATCTATTATGCTGGTCCAGCGACGCCTCTGCCTATCCAATTGCAGGACTTTACCGGCTGGGCCTCGTTCAAAGGGTTAGATCAACCAATCTCCTCAAAGGGGAGCGGCATTATTAATGGCTATGACTTTGAATATGAAGTCGCTCTAGACGATCTTCCAGCGCTTGACGCCTTAGTCGATGGCACAGCAAAATTGGATTTCGGCATCAAAACCGACTTTTTCCAAGTTGGATATGACGGCACGCTGAAGCAGGCGGCGGACGCGGCGTTTCCAAACCTCGTAAACGGCAATTTCACCGCCTCTTCAGATCAACTCAAAATCCTGACCCAATTGGCCAAAGACAGCCTGCCCGAAGCAGCGCTCGATCTGACCGCGTTTGAAATTGCTGGGTCGATCAATCAAGACCTCACCGCGGCGCCAGAAAGCATCATTGTCGACCTCAGCAAGTTTTCGGCCGAGACGGACTATGCCGACCTATCCTTCGATGGCCGTGTCGGCATTGGCGCGAATATGGATGGCGCTTTTTCAATCAATGTGTCTGACCCTGGAAAAGCAGTGCGCCACGTCCCGGGCCAATTGCCGATTAAGGCGGAGGCGCTGCAGCGGATCCAAGCCGAGGGCCAAATCACCGGCAAAGGCGCCGGCTATTATATCGATTTGGGCGTCGCCGAGCTGCGCGCGACCGGTGCTGAAATCGACTACGCAGGTGCGATCGACCTCGCCGACTTGGCCGCTCCCAGGCTTGACGGCAAAGTCGATGTGAAACTGGATCGCGCCGATCAATTGCTCACCCTGCCAAACGAGCTTTCGGCGCTGCTCCTATTGCTCGACCAGGTCGAGTTTTCAGCCAACGTGGCCGGGCCAGCCGCGGCCCCTCAGCTATCAAATATCAGGCTCAAACAGCGCGGGCCGGACCTTAGTACCGACTATACGGGCGCATTTGCGCTGTCTGGAAATACACCATTGGACGGGGCGATGAACATTCGCAGCGACAATCCCCGCGCCGTCTTGGCGGCTTTGGGCACACCGCTCGCTGAGGGTGAAACGCTGCAATCATTCTCGCTCAAGGGTGAGACAACCGGGACCGCTGCCGCGCCCAGCCTAAGCGGTATTGAACTGACCATTGATGACACCACGGCGACGGGACAAGTCACGGCTGATCTTGCCAGTTCCCGGCCGCGCATCACAGCCAATCTGAACGCCAATAAGCTCGATCTGACGCCATTCTTGGGCGCCGACGCGCAAACCGCAGACACCGAGCCGAGCCTGAATGAAGACTGGGATGATACGCCCTTGGATCTGGCGGCGTTAAACCTCATGGACGCCACTGTGACGGTTGCGGCGGAACAAGTTATTTTAGACCAAATCGTCCTCGACGACGCCTTGCTGAATACGCGTCTTGATGCGGGCCGCTTGTCCGCAATTTTCCGTAAAGATAATGACCAGCCTGGATTTAAAGTGTTCCAAGGCAATTGGTCTGGCGACTTGGTGCTCGATGCCTCCCGCGCGACGCCAACTCTCGAAATCGAAGCCCTCGCGGACGGCATTGCCGCACAGGACATGCTGCAAGCACTCACGGGCTTTCAAAGCTTAAGCGGGCTTGGCGACGTGAAAATCGATATGACCTCCGAAGGCACCAGTTTGAAAGCTCTGGTCAGCGGTCTCGACGGCACATTTGAATCCGATCTGGAGCGCGGCGCCTTGAAAGGCTTGAACCTGGCCAAACTCGTCCGCGACGCTTCGAGTTTAACCCAATTGGTCTCGAGCGGTGGGCTGACGCTGGCAAGTTTCCAAGACGCGCTATCGCCGGAAGCCGAGACGGATTTCTCGCAATTCATTGGCAATCTCGAATTCACCAATGGCGTCGCCAATATCACCAATTTGAGGATCGATAATCCAGTCGTTGGAATTACCGGATCGGGCAGCATCAATCTTGGCGCGCGGACATTGGACGTTCGCCTCACCCCGCGCGTTGACGTTAATGCAGCGGGCGGCGGATCGACCCTTGGCGTCGACAAAATTCCAGTCCCGTTGCGGATCTCAGGCAGTTGGACCAGTCCGAATTTCGGGTTGGATTCGTCTGCTGTTCAAGCCGAGCTGACCTCGCGCCTGCGCGGCCAAGCGGCTAGTGAAATTTCCAACCGTATTGGCGGCGCCGCCGGCGGTATTCTGGGTGAAATTGTCGGCGGCGGATCGACGACAGAAACGACGCCCGAAGCCGAGGACGCGCCCGACCTAGAAGATGAATTGCGCGACGCGGCGCTAGGCGCTTTGTTTGGCAATCGCAATCGTAATCGCGAAGAGCCGCCCGAGGAGGAGGCTGACAATTAGCCGCCAGACTTAAAGAAAGCGCGCACTTCGTCGCCCTTCGCCGCTTCCAACGCAGCGCAAAGTTCAATCCGTTCGACGGTTTGGGTCAAAGACCGTTCATGGCCCTCAGCTAAAGCGCCATGGGTTTCGAACAGATGGATCAAGTCTTGTTTGTCTGGCTCGGAGCAAAGCTCTGAGGCCAAGCCAGGGCTCGAACGTTTTCGTTGGCGCGGGATCACGTCGATAAAGGCCGGGAAATTGTCCTGCAGCCACGCCCAAGTTGCGGCGCGGGTTTCATCTTGCTTCATTTGTCCATTAACGATGGTCAGGCTTTCGCGCGTGCCCAGCTCAGCCGACAGCGCCAAACCGAGAAGACGTTCGAGTAAAGCAGGATCACGGTTCTCGCCAATCGCAAAGGCCACGGCTTGCTCAAACACAGGATGATCGATTTCCCCGCGGGCTTGCAGCATTTGCTCTAAGAAGGGTTCGCCATAAGTCTGGAAGCCGATCGCCATCGCCGTCAAATACTCATCCGTGGTCAAGGTGCGGTCGGAGCTCGCGCCGTCAAGACCGATATAGGCCGCGGCGGCATTGGCGAGACCGGTGCGAAGCTCTGCGTCTTCGCCGCTACTGATTAGAAAACGCTCAAGACTAGACCGCATGATTTCTCGTTCCGGATCATCGCCATTCTGTCCCGCCAGCTCAGAATAGCGATACCGGAAGACGTCTAAGATCGCCGCGCGGTAGCCGGCAAGCGCTGCCTCATCGCCGGCCACATGAGGGGCAAATCGACCGGCTTGGCGAATAGCAGCTTGAACGACACGGCGCTCATCGTCGCGGACGGCTTCGTCAATGAAGCGCCAAACCGTATCAATGCTCGTGCGGCCAGCGGCGAATTCAGCGCCGATACTGTCTAAGACCGCTAGCTTTTCACCGGCATTCAGTCGCCCGAATGACCGTCCTAGATCCTGCCACATAGGATCCGGCAGCGAGAACCGATAATAGCCAGCACCATCGGCATTTAGCATGATCCAATCAATGTCAGCACTGGCGCCATCGCTGTTCAGCGCCTCGAGTGTGACATCATTGATCGGGTCGCGGCTCGCAGGATCGTCAATCAATTGACAATAACGTTCAATGACCTCGCCCCGGCCTACTTTATAGCAGAGCGGGATCACCCATTGTCGATCTTGCTGAATGGCGCTGCCAATCGGGTGATATCTCGACTGCTGCATGGTGAAGCTCTGACCGCCATCGACATCGGATCTCGGGTTGATCCGTACATTTGGCAGCCCGTTTTGTTCAACAAAACTCCGAAACGCCGTGGTCAGTTCAGGCGTTTCGGTTTCTGCGCCGATAATATCGAAGAATTCAGGACTATCGGCAACGCCGTCTTCATACGCCTCGACATAGCGACCGAGCGCGGGTCGGAAGAGATCGGCGCCGAAATAGGCGTCGACCATGCCAATCACGGCGAGGCCCTTATTATAAGTGATGGAATCATAAGCATTGCGAACATTCTCATTCAGCGCAATCGGCTCCCGCACGGCCCGGGCACTGGCGAGACTGTCCAGGCCCATTGCGCGAATGCCATCGACAATCGCGTCAAGCTCATAGCCTTCGCCGGGATACATGACGGACAGACTGGCGCCCTCGCCCCAGCTTGCAAACCCCTCTTTGAGCCAAAGATCGTCCCACCATGGCGGGGTGACGAGATTGCCGAACCACATATGTCCAACTTCGTGCGCATGAATGGCGAGCAGGCTGCGCCGCGCGGCCGGACCGATTTCCGGGCTGGCGAGGATCCGGCTCTCACGATAGGTGATCGCCGCCGCCAATTCCGTGGCGCCCGATGGCCATTGCGGCGCCGCGACAATGTCGAGTTTTTTGTAAGGATACGGCTGCTGCAGCGCCTCCTCAAAAATACGGACAAGTTCCGGTGCGGTCTCAAGCGCGAGGCTAAGCTCCGCGCCTTTGCCACGCCGGGCAAAGCCGCGCAGCGGGATTGGGTCTGACCGCACATCATTCGGTGGAATCATCCCGGCATCAACGACGTCAAAACTGCCTACGGCGAGCGATAAGAGATAGGTCGGCAGCGGACGCGTGGTTTCAAATGTGATTTGCTTCAGACCGCCTTCGAGTATTTCGACGCTGGCTTCAGGTGCATTGCTGATGGCGGAGTCGGTCTCTGGAACCGTCAGCGTGATATCAAACGGCGCCTTAAAGGCCGGCTGGTCGAAACCGGGCATGAAGCGGCGGGCTTGGATGCTTTCAGACTTTGCCAGGGCATAGGCATCGCCCTGCTCTGTCACTTTAAACAGGCCTGACAGGTTCACATCAAATGGGGCGTTATAATCAATCTCGACAAGGATTTCGCCTTGCGGCGCGGTTTGTCCAAAATCGACCCAGGCGACCCCCGACTCAAGCGCCATTTGCCAATCGCCGGGCACCCGTTCGTCGTCACCGAGACGGCTACGGACCGCTTCAATGTCGAGATCGCGTCCATGCATGTACACGCCGCGCGCGGCTTCTTCCAAAGCCAGCGTCATCGTCACGGTTCCGCCAAACCGGGTTTCACGAGGATCGAGTGTCAGGTTCAGATCATAATGGGTGGGATAGATCGACGTCTCTAGCGGCCCCACAGGCGCGTTGGCGACAACTTCTTCTGCGCTCAACCGGCTGATATCTGCCGGCTCAGACACGGCGCCGCAGGCCGCTAAAATCAATCCCAAACCCGCGATCAGACCCAGACGCATACATCTCTCCAACTTGTCTCTGCGGTCTGCATAGCGCACATAGAGACAGATGACACCCACACTCTCCATTCTTGATCCGTCGCCAATTTTTCAAGGTCGAAGCGCCGCCGATGCGCTGAATGAAACACGCGCGCTGGCCAAAGCGGCGGACCAGATGTCTTATCGCTCTTATTGGGTGCAAGAACATCACAATGCCGCAAGTTTCGCCGGCACCACGCCAGAACTTTTAATGGCCGATTTAGCCGCCAGGACGACCCGTCTTTCATTCGGGTCAGGCGGCATCATGTTGCCCAATTATTCGCCGCTCAAAGTCGCGGAATGGGGCCAAACCCTGTCGCAGCTTGCGCCTGGCCGGATTGAAATTGGCTTGGGGCGTGCGACCGGCGCGGATCCACGTGCCTCCGCTGCATTGCTCGGTCCGGGCGCTCAGAACTTTGCCGCCATGTTGCGCATGCTAATGGATTGGATGCTGGATGCGAGCGGCGAAACAGCTTTGGCAGAAGACCATCGCGCGCGTGGTATCGCGGCCAATCCTTCCGGGCCGCGGCCGGATCTATGGATGTTGTGCTCCTCGCCGGGATCAGCGGCCTTTGCCGGGCAAATGGGCGTAAAACTCGCCTTTGCCGATTTCTTAAACCCGGGCGGCGCAGGTGAGGCCTTGGCGGCCTATCATAATGCCTTCGAGCCCTCGCCTTTTTGCGCCGAGCCCTATGCCGGCATTGGCCTAGTTGTTCTGGCGGCAGAAACCGACGCCGAAGCGGAAAGATTGGCAGCGCCAATCAGAGCCTGGGCGCTCGGGCGCGCGACGGGCCAGTTCCGCCCTTATCTGAGCACAGACGCGGCGTTGACCTATCTGGCCGAGGCCCCGCTCGAGCCGCCGCAACGCGGAATTGTCGGCTCAGGCGAAACGGTCGCTGCGCAACTCGTGAAAACGGCACAAACGGCGCGCGCCAATGAAGTCTTTCTGCTGTCGATCACGGACAGCCTCGAAACCCGTATTGATAGCTATCGACGGATCGAAGCGGCGATGATGGCGCTCAGCGCAGCGACGGCATAACCGCCAAAAGCGGGCTGAGCACGCTCGCGCCCAATTGCTTGCAACGTTGGGGGGACCACCCAAATTCCGCGTCAGGATGGTTGGCGTCATCTTTAAATGGCATTTCCAGCGTCATCGCCAGGCAATCAAACTTTTCAGCAAGCGCGTTGGAGCAAATGGTCAGGTTGGCTTTGCCGGGCGAATTCGTAGGATACCCGAATTGGGTCTGAAATGCGCCGTTTGAGGACTTTACATAAGAGGATTTGAAGGTCTCTTGCAGCTTTGCCAGCCGGTCACTCCAACTGGGAATACCCTCAGTGCCCGCAATAAAGTTGTATGGCAGCGCTTCATCCCCGTGCACGTCGAGCGCCAAATCGCACCCCGTCTCGATCATTTTTTGCAACACCAAATAGACTTCTGGACTCTTCTCCATGCTCGGGTCCGCCCATTCGCGGTTTAAATTCACGCCAGCGGCATTGGTCCGCAAATGGCCGCGGGCGCTGCCATCTGGATTCATATTTGGGACGATGTAAAAAACTGCGCGTTGCAATAGATCTTTCGACATCGCTGAAATCGGATCGAGCATGCGCTCTAGAAAGCCTTCCATCCACCACTCCGCCATGGTTTCACCGGGATGTTGGCGGGCGGTGATCCAGATTTTGCGCTTTCCTTCGCCCGGCTCGCCAAGCGTGATTAGATCGAGATCGCGACCATCCAAAGTCTGGCCGAGCACCGAAACAGTCGAACGCTCATAATTTTGGGCGCCAGCAATAAGGATTTGGTGGCGCTCCGACGAGTACGGCGCAAAGTAAGCAACATAGGCCGAATTGGCCGCAAGCTCGGTCTCAATGGTCAAATGTTTGCCGTTGTAAGAGGTTGGCGCCCGGTGCCAGGTCATTGTGTCTTGCGACACCACAGCTTTGTAATTGTCCCAACCTTTCGGATACGCCGCTTGGCCTGCATTTTCTATTATCAGGCGAACTTTCTGACCTTTTTCGCCTGTGACACGAAAATGGAACCATTGAAAGAAGTCCGATTGGTGATCTTTGACGATCTCCAAGCGCACATTTGACGGATCGCTCGCATCTTTGACGAGAATATTGCCGCTATCAAAAGCGGCCGAAATGCTGAGGCTCATGCGATCTCCGTCTGGTTGAGATCTGCGTGGTACGCCTTCGCCATACGGGAGTCGATGCCCTGCATTTTTAAAAACGCGCTGAGCACCCCTAATTTGCGATTGGGATCTAAACCGTCGGCGATCCGGTGCAGCTGGGAATAATACCAGCCTTGCATGCCGAAGCCATTCAACGCCTTGAACAGACCTATCGACGAGTTCGGGCCAAAAATGCCCGGTCCGATGCGCAAAGTCTTTTCCCATTTTGGCAACTCTTCGAGCGTGCCAGACACCAAGTCTCGCGGCGCCTCAACATCAACGCATAGCGGCCGGCCGAGCCCGATCAGATCTGCTTCCCCGCTTGCCAGTGCGGCATTCATTCCGGAGCGTGTGCGAAATCCGCCGGTGACCATAAGCGGCATTTGTGCGACCGATTGCACCTCTTCGGCATAGTCCAAGAAGTAAGCCTCGCGCTGCACCGTGGACTTACGAGCGCCATCATCATGGACAGGCTTTAAGCCTTCCATATCCATCATTTTGGGCTGTTCGTAATTGCCGCCGGAAATCTCAACGAAATCAAGCCCGAGCGGGTTGAGCATGCCGATCACAGCGGTCGAATCGGATTGGCTAAACCCGCCTTTTTGGAAATCGGCTGAGTTGAGCTTCACAGACACGCCAAAACCTGGCCCGGATTCGGCATTGGCGGCTTTGATGACCTCCAATAATAGGCGTGCTCGGTTCTCTAGCGGGCCGCCCCACTCATCGCCGCGTTGATTGGTCAACGGCGATAGGAATTGGCTCATCAAATAGCCGTGCGCGGCATGGATTTGAACACCATCAAATCCTGCGGTTCGCGCTGCTTTGGTTGCGATCGCGTATTTCTCGATCAGACGCTTGATGTCGTCGTCCGTCATAGCGCGCGGCGTTCCGAATTGACCGCCTGGGAGATCGACCGCAATGGCGCTGGGCGCATCCGGCTGCGGATTGACCATTTTCTGCGTTTGTCGGCCGGCATGGCTGAGCTGCATCACCGTCTTGCCGCCACCAGCATTGCACGCCTCCGCCCATTTGCTCAGCATGACAGCATGTTCATTCGACGGCGCACCATCAATGACGACATTACCGGGTGCTTCCAAATTTCGACGATCAACCAGGACATTGCCCGTGATCTGCAGACCAATGCCACCATCGCCCCAGGCCTTATACAGGCGCAGGTGGCGATCGGTGACTTCATTCTTTGGATTGGCCAGCCTTTCCGTCATTGCCGCCTTCACCAACCGATTGGGCAATTCGACGCCTGACGGCAGGGTTAATGGCGTGTTAATCATAATCGTCATGATGGAAGTCCTTGGAATCAGTGGGCGAATGGGCTTACGGGGAGAAAACCATTATGGGCGCTGCAAAGCAAACGAACCTATTCAACGATATGAACTCTGATCCATCTGGCTATAGCGCAAAAGACATTGAGGTCTTAGAAGGCCTCGAACCGGTGCGGAAACGTCCCGGCATGTATATTGGTGGCACCGACGAGCGGGCCTACCATCACTTGTTCGCGGAAATCCTCGACAATTCCATGGATGAAGCGGTTGCCGGCCATGCCTCCCGCATTGAAGTTCATGTCCGCGTCGACGGTTATGTTGAAGTGATCGACAATGGTCGGGGCATACCGGTTGGTGAACACCCCAAATACCCCGGCAAATCCGCGCTCGAAGTGATTATGACGACGCTGCACGCTGGCGGTAAGTTTTCCAACAAAGCCTATGAGACGGCTGGCGGTTTGCACGGCGTCGGATCATCTGTTGTGAACGCCCTTTCAGAGCGCATGGAAGTCGAAGTTGCGCGCGATAAAAAGCTTTATTTCCAAGCCTTTGAGCGTGGTAAAGTCACAGGCCCGCTTGAGCTACTCGGCGCCGCCCCAAACCGCCGCGGGACGACGGTTCGGTTCAAACCAGACATCGAGATTTTCGGCGAGAAAATCCGTTTTAAGCCGCAGCGCCTATTCCAAATGACGCGCTCTAAAGCGTATCTTTACCGCGGCGTCGAAGTCCGCTGGAAATGCGACCCTGAACTGTTGCCGGAGGATTCTAAAGTCCCGGCGGAAAAGACACTGTCTTATCCAAATGGCCTCGCTGACCAATTGGACGAAGTGTTCAAAGGCAAGGCGACAATTACGGAACAGCACTTTGCTGGCTTGGTCGAAGCCGAAGATGGTAAAGTCGAATGGGCGATCGCTTGGACGGCCGCTGGATTTGGCGAGACAGACGGCTTTTCCCGCTCTTACTGTAACACCATCCCGACCCCTGATGGCGGCACGCATGAGGCCGGCTTTCGGTCGGCCATCACCAAAGGGATGCGCAATTACGCAGAGCTGACGGGCCAGAAAAAAGGGACGTCGATTACCGCAGATGACATTATGGGGCATTCTGGATTGCTCCTCTCCGTGTTCATTCGCAACCCAGAGTTTGTCGGCCAAACAAAGGACAAATTATCGACCACAGCGGCGTTCCGCGTGGTTGAAAATTGCGTCCGCGACCGCTTTGATCATTGGCTCGCTGCGAGCCCGAAAGAAGCAGATAAGCTGCTCACTTGGGCGATTGAGCGCGCCGACGAACGTGCGCGCCGTCGTAAAGCCAAGGATGTGGCCCGAAAGTCCGCAACCAAACGCCTGCGCTTGCCTGGTAAACTTGCTGATTGTGCCGACAGTAAAGGCGATACCGAGCTGTTCCTGGTCGAGGGCGATTCTGCGGGCGGGTCCGCTAAGCAAGCGCGCAACCGGAAAACCCAGGCGATCCTGCCGCTTCGCGGGAAGATTTTGAACGTCGCATCCGCAACTGCCGACAAAATGGATAAGAACCAAGAGCTACAAGACTTGCTGCTGGCGCTCGGCACCGGCACGGGGTCGCGCTTCAACATCGATGATCTGCGCTATGAAAAAGTCATCATCATGACCGACGCGGATGTCGATGGGGCGCATATTGCAGCGCTGCTCATCACATTCTTCTATAAGATGACGCCTGGCCTGATTGAGAGCGGACGTCTCTATATGGCAATGCCGCCGCTCTATAAGCTGTCTTATAAAGGCAAGTCGGTCTATGCCATGGATGACGAAGACAAAGACTTGCTGATGGAGTTGGAATTTAAACCCAACCAAAAAGTTGAGCTTAGTCGCTTTAAGGGTTTGGGTGAGATGAACCCGGGCCAGCTTAAAGAAACCACGATGAATCCAGAGACCCGGACGCTGGCTCGGATTACGCTGCCAGACAGCATTGATGAGCTGACGGAAGTGAAACCTGCTGAGCTGATCGACACCTTGATGGGCAAGAAGGCTGAACACCGTTTTCGCTTCATTCAGGAGAACGCTCATTTTGCGGAAGAGCTCGACATCTAATCCAAATATCAGTGAAAATTCGCCTCGGGGGCGAGTTGGCCTCGTAATTGCTTCCTATTGCGATTAAATTCACAATATCGTGAGGAATAGGAATGTTTGTAAATTGGCCGGATCATTCTGAGACACGTTTCGGGTCGGACGTGTTGATGGCAAATCATGATGTGTCAAAAACAGAGCTTTTTACTGATGAAGGCCTGGCGCACCTCTTGGATGTCTATCCACGCGAAAATTTGGACATTTGGACATTTGGCCAAGAAGGCGAAGGGGTGAACTCCTCGCTCCGTGGTCGGGCACCCAAGCTCTCAGGTGCTGAGATCGTAGAGGCCGTGAAACGCGGCCATATTTGGCTCAATATGCGCCGCGCCAATATTCTTGTCCCAGATCTTGCACCGATCAGTGATGTCATTTTTGATAGTCTGGAAGGCGCGTCAGGCAGCAAAACCCGTAAGCGCGACGTCTCGGTTCTGATCTCGTCGCCAAACGTCAAAGTTCATTATCACTTAGACATTCCGCTGGTCGCTTTGTTCCAAATGCGCGGCCGCAAAAAGCTTTGGATGTATCCACGCAGCGAGGAAAAGGCGCCGTCTGAATTTATTGAAGACATTGTCCATATGACGCGCGAAGAAGAACTGCCATATCTGAAAGTCTATGATGAGGATGCGACCGTCTATGAACTCGAGCCTGGCCTCGGCGTGACATGGCCGCAATTCATGCCGCATCGGGTTGAAAACGAGGACTGTATGAATGTTTCGCTCTCGTGCGAGTTCCAAACGATTAACAGTTTTGTACATGCAAATGCCATTTACACGAATAAGCTGTTGCGGCAGCTGACCTCGCTGGCGCCAAAAGCGGGCGCTCGTATCAGCCCGCTAACCTACGCGAAAGCGGCGTTCGCTCGCGCTCACAAAGCGGCGGCCAAGCAAGGGCCACGGGTTTCGCCGACGCCAGTGACCTTCGAACTCGACACCTCAATAGAGTCGTGTATTCGCCCGCTTTATCTCTAATCGCTTAGGCCTTGCCAATCTAAGCAAAACCATCACAGTGGCGCTCATCATTACTTGGGAGAGTATGGATGAAACCCTTGGTTTATGCGTTGGCGTCCGCAGGCCTATTGCTCGCCGGATGCGGCGGCGGAACACCTGAAGAAACAGAGGCTACGGAAGCGACAGAGATCAATCGCAACCCGTTTCCATCGACATATAGCCCCTACCCTTCGACAGCGACGCTCATCCAAAACGCGACTGTGCTTGATGGGATTGGCGGTATGATTGAAGGCGGCGACGTCTTGCTATTGGACGGCAAGGTCTCAGAAATTGGCGACGACCTCGCCGCCCCTGACGGCGCGACAATCATCGATGCGGCTGGCAAATGGGTCACCCCTGGGATTATCGACAATCACTCTCACCTCGGCGTTTACCCAAGCCCGAGCGTCAGTGCACATGGCGACGGCAACGAAATTAGCGGCGCCGTCACGGCCGAAGTTTGGGCCGAACACGGCATCTGGCCGCAAGACCCAGGCTTTCCGCGGGCTTTAGCAGGAGGGGTCACCTCACTGCAAATATTGCCGGGCTCTGCCAATCTCTTTGGCGGGCGCGGTGTGACCTTGAAAAATGTGCCGGCTCGAACCGTTCAAGGGATGAAATTCCCAGACGCGCCATACACTTTGAAAATGGCTTGCGGCGAAAACCCTAAACGCGTCTATGGTTATGGCGGCGGTCGCTTTCCTGGCGGCGCACCTTATTCCCGAATGGGCAATGTTGCCGGCTATCGCATGGCTTGGGCCAAAGCCGTCGAATATAAGCGCAAATGGGATAAATATGCTGATGAAGGCGGTGATCCGCCAACGCGCGATCTTGAACTCGATACGCTGATGGGCGTTCTCAATGGCGATATCTTAGTGCACATGCATTGCTACCGCGCTGATGAAATGGCTCAAATCATCGATATGAGCCAAGAGTTTGGCTATAAAGTCACGAGCTTCCACCACGCGGTGGAGAGCTACAAGATCGCTGACAAACTTGCCGAGAACGAGGTTTGCTCTGCCATGTGGGCCGATTGGTGGGGCTTCAAAATGGAGGCCTATGACGGCATCCGCGAGAATATCCCAATGGTCCACAAAGCTGGCGCTTGCGCGATTGTTCACTCAGACAGCGATATTGGCATCCAGCGCTTGAACCAAGAAGCGGGCAAAGCGCTCTCAGATGGTCGCCGGGCTGGGATCGAAATTTCCGAAGCCGATGCTTGGCAATGGCTCAGTGCCAATCCGGCAAAATCGCTCGGCGTGTTCGACCAAACCGGCTCACTAGAAGCCGGCAAAGATGCCGATGTGGTGATTTGGTCTGGCGATCCGTTCAGCGTTTATAGTCAAGCCGAAAGCGTCTTCATTGATGGTGCACTGATGTATGAGCGCGGCAATCCAGCGCTCACTCCAGTCATGGATTTTGAACTCGGACAACCTGGTGAAGGAGATCTAAAATGATCCGCACACTCCTCCTCTCCTCCGCCGCCATTGGCCTCTCGCTGACCATGACCGCGCAAGAAGTCGCGATTGTGAATGCCAAAATCTGGACCGGAACCGATGCGGGCATTCTCGAAAATGCGTCCGTTTATATTTCCGATGGCACGGTCCAAGGCATTGGCGTGAATTTTTCTCCGCCGAGTGGCACCCCGACCATTGATGCCGACGGCGCTTGGGTCACGCCGGGCATTATCGCGCCCTTTTCTCGCGTCGGCACTGTTGAAGTCGGCGCCGAAGACTCCACCAATGACACGAGCGCCGGGGGATCCGACTTCTCTGTCGCGTTGCGCGCTGCTGACGGCTTCAATCCGGCCGCGACCCCGGTCGCCATTACGCGCATTGAAGGCGTTACACGTGTGGCCGTCGCACCGGCTTTCGGTGCTTCGATGATTGCCGGGCAAGGTTTTGTCGCTGACACGTCAGGCGACGCGGGCTCAATCTCGGATGAGCGGGCTTTTGTCTATGTCGATTTGGGCGAAGGCGGCGCGTCTAAAGCCGGTGGCTCTCGCCCTGCTGCCTGGGCCGCGTTGCGCGGCGCGTTTGCCGATGCACGTGGATACCCAGCCCGTTTCATGGCGCACAATGAAGGCGACACGCTAACGCGCGCCGATGCCCAGGCCTTCGGCCCGGCGGTGCGCGGGCAGCAATTGATATTGGTCTCTGCCCACCGTGCCAGCGATTTGCGCCTGGTCATCGACCTGAAAGCGGAAAACCCAAACCTCAACCTAGCCATTGTCGGGGCCGATGAAGGCTGGTTGGTCGCACGTGAGCTTGCGGCGGCCAATATTCCGGTCATTGTCGATCCGTTCTCCAACCTACCGGCAAGTTTTGCGCAGCTCGGGGCGACCAGCCGCAATGCAGAGCGCTTGATCGAAGCCGGCGTCCCGACCGCGTTTGCCCACCTTGGTAATAGTGGCCATCAATCCCGTTTGGTCTTGCAATCAGCTGGCAATGCCGTCGCCAACGGCGTCAGCTTTGACGATGCAATGGCTGCGATGACCGTCGTCCCGGCGGCTATTTTCGGGATGACCAGCCTCGGCGCGCTGGAGCGCGGGCGGACGGCTGACTTGGTAATTTGGGACGGCGATCCGTTAGATGTCACCAGTGCGCCGCGCCAGATCTTCATCAATGGCGTGTCGCAATCCATGGAGACACGGCAGACCAAGCTGCGCGATCGCTATCTCGACTTGGATGAAACAGCTAAGCCCCTGGCCTATAAAAACTAGTCGCCTTTAAAGGCAGGATCGCGCTTTTCTAAAAACGCTTGGATCGCTTCGCCTTGATCGGCTGTGGTTGAGGCATAAGCAAACTGATCGCGGTCCATAAAGCTGGCCGCGTGGCCGAGCGGATTGGCGGCGACATTGATCGCTTGCTTGGTCATACGCAAAGCGATGGGCGGGACGTTCGCATAGCGCTCAGCTAAGGCCCGTGCGCCTGCTTCTGCTTGACCATGCCCGGTCAATTGGTCCGCCAATCCCCAGGCCAAAGCGGTTTCAGCCGAGATGCGTTCGCCAAGAATCGTGAACTGCTTCGCCCGCGAGGGACCGATAAGGGCCACAGTTCGAGGATTGGTCTGCCAACTCATGTTCATGCCGAGCGGGATTTCCGGCAGCCGGAAAAACGCATCTTCTGCGACCACGCGATGATCACAGGCAACCGCAAGCGCAACACCGCCGCCGATGCAATAGCCTTCAATGGCGGCGATCGTAATCTGCTCCAAGGCCTCCCAAGCGGCGCACATGTCTGGTCCGAGCAGCAAGGATTGGCGCTGTTCGAGCCGGGTCTTTTCGCGCAGCGCCGCGCGGTCTGGGTCTTTGAGGTCAGCCCCTGCAGTAAAAGCGCCGTAGCTGGTCAGGATCACGACATGCGCTTGCGTATTCGCTTTCAAATAGTGCGCGGCATCTATCAGGGCCTGCATGACTGAGAGTGACAGCGCATTTCGGCCATCGCCGCGATCAAGCGTCACTGTCGCAATCGCGCCAGATATTGCCAGCTCGACCTCAGATCCAAACGTCTTGGTCATTTGCTTTTAGAGACATTCTCGACACGTTTAAGCGGCTCAGTGTGCTGGATATAACCCGCCTCTTTGGGGATGTGCAGGCAGGGCGTGCCGTCCTCATCTTTGCCGATCACCGGCAGAACCGTCACAACCGGCTCATTACCAAACCTGGTCAGCGCCTCTTCTACGCTCTTAGTCTCGGCGAGCTTGCCCAGATTCATCCGCGTCGGGAAAATAATCGTCGCCGTCCCCGCCTCTTCCATATCCAATGCCTGTTGTCCGCCGAGCCAGATCGCTTCAGTGGTTTCGCGGCCATCTTGCTCAGCGATTTGTCCGGGCGGCGTTGCGGCCAAATAGAAGTGGGTGTCAAACCGTTTCGGCATCATGGTCGGTGTGATCCAATGACCGAAATGCGCCAAAGCATCGAGCGCCAAGACGAGATCATGCTGTTTGATCAGCTCTAGAAAACTGGTCTCGCGCCGATCCACAGCGCCGCGCGACGGGTGCAGTTTGGCGGCGATATCAGGGCCAACCAACGCCGCGCCGCTGCCGCGCTGCCTCTTTGGCCGCGCGAGAATAATCCCGGCTTCTTCATAGGCTTCTCGAATAGCAGAGATGCGCGCCGCTTGCTCGTGATCGGTGAAATCACCATCTGTCCAGTCTTGCCATTCCGGCGCGCTGTCTTCGTCATGGGCTTTGCCGCCTGGAAATACCAGCGCCCCAGATGCGAAGTCGATTTCATAATGGCGTTTGACCATTAGGACTTGCAAGTCCGGGGCATCGCGCAAAAGCAAAATGGTTGCTGAGAGGCGCGGGGTCGCTGGATCGGACATAAACACTCCAAGAAAGTTTCGATCAAATTTGCCAGAAATCGCAACGCCCGAATGCGCGTGATTTCAACTATGTTTCTATAGGTAAGGTGCTTGTCGCAACGTCACGGAAGCAGAATGCGCCCTACAGATTACCGCCCCCACGACGCCATCAACTCGACGCCAGTACGCGCCCGGTTGTTGCCAGTTATGCACTTAGAGACTGCGGAAGCGGTCTTATTGTTTGCCGAAACCGAAAAGCGCTTCGAAGAGCGTGCGGTCTTCGGTCGGACGGACCTGGCTGCAGAACGCAGCCAGGCCGTCTCTCCTGCTGCCTGGATGGCCGAACAAGTCGAAACCATCGCGCATGACGCGCACAATCGCGCAACGGAACGCCCGGTGATTGTCGAGCTGCCGCTCGCTGCGCTCATCCATCCGGATACGGCTATGGCCTGCGACGCAGCAATCGCGCGCACGCGGCTCTGCCCACAAGAAATCTGTTTGGAAGTCCAAGACGCTGCCCTGGCGCTGCCCGCCGCGGGTCAAGCCAAGCGAGGTCTTGAGGCGCTGCGACGGTGCGGATTTCGCGTGTCTTTGAATGCTACACGGTCTTGGCAAAGCCCACTCGGTCATGACTTGCGCATTCTGCTCGACAGTATGCGGGTCGATGCCCGTAAAGTTGAAGACGATGAAGATTTGCAGGACCGGATCGAAGCAGCAGCTTGCGCTGGCATGCTCGTTGTCGCCGAGCATGCGCAATGGCGTGACGCGCCTTACTTAAACGATCTCGGTATTGAATACGGCTTCCGCATGCGGACTGACGACTAAGCGGCAGACTCCGCTTGGCGTTTCGCCTGCTCGGCATAAGCATCTAATTTTTCGAGCAAATAATCCAAGTCATCTTTCGGGATGGCTTGGAATTGCGTGAGCACGCGCTCAATCATGCGCATCCTGAACCGCGCTTTGTCATTCGGCTCACCATCGAGTTCAAGCTCATGGAATACCGAGACGGCGGCGCGGAACGCCGGCAATAATTTGCGGTGGAGCCCGGCACGATCGAAGATCGCCTGCAGCCCTAGCGGCCCGGCATCGTGGATCATCAGCCAAGCTCGCGAATGCGGCACCCCGGACAATTCCGCCAAAGCATGCTCCACAAACGACATGTGGCCAACACAAAGCGCTCGCATGATCAATGAATGGGTTAGGCGGCCATTGAGATTAAGCTGCGAGACAAAGCGCGGCATATCATGGGTTCGGCCCGCTTGCTCGACCAAATCAATCGTCGCCCGCTCCCGCGCGCCGGCAGCGAGATCGATGGCCATTTGGGCTGGCAATTCGTGGCGATTGATCAACATATCGAACACTTGGCCAGAGACGAGGGAGACCATTTTCTCAGCAATATGCACGGGGATATGATCGCGCAGCACCAGGTTCTCATGCATGCCTTCATTGGCCGGGAAACGCTCAATTGAATGTTCAAAAGCGCGGTCAGTTAGATCCGCACCGGCATTCCCAGCAATCGTTTCAACGGCGAGCTCAGAGGCATGTTCGCAAATCACTTCGGCCAAAGGACCGGAAATCGTCGGACGCCCAGCAATCGCGGCTTGCTTTGCCGCTGTTACGGATAAGACCAATTCGATGAGGTCTTCTTCAGAAAAAACTGGAGAATTTTCGAGCAGCGGCAAGGCGACTGATTCAACATCTTGAGCCAACTCAACGGCAACTGAATGCGGTAAGCGCGGTGAATTGCGCATCGTGACAGACAGCGTCCGACGGACCAGTTCGGCCGTATCCTTTGCCAAGATCTGGATAATCTCGTCGGCGAAGAGTCGCTCATCATCGCTCAAAACATCGGTCGCAATGCGTCGGCATAGGCGGTGCGCGACAGTCGCGCGCTCCTCCGAGGTTTCGCCTTTCACGAGGCGAATGAGGTCGTTTTCACTCAGCGCTGGGCGCATGGTTTGTACAGTCATATCGCGGCGTAATCCCTGTCACCGATTCTTATTTGTGAATAAATGAAGCGAGCGGGTTAATGTCTGGTTTACCAACACAGAAATGATCGCGAAATAAAACGAGAGGAACCGCCATGCTAGACGGCATCAAAGTTATCGAACACGCGACTTATATGGCGGCGCCCGGCGCGGGCGGCATTTTGAGTGATTGGGGCGCCGACGTCATCAA
Source organism: Pseudomonadota bacterium (assembly GCA_039822145.1). GTDB lineage: Bacteria > Pseudomonadota > Alphaproteobacteria > Caulobacterales > Hyphomonadaceae > Henriciella. The sequence goes on from JBCBMU010000003.1 coordinate 105,700, forward strand.
GATCGAGCCTCCCGGCGGCGACCCTATTCGGAAATTCTTCAGCACCATTGGCACCGACCTTCAAGATAATCCCGTCTTTGATTTCGACAATCGCGGCAAGAAGTCAGTCGTCCTCGACACACGCACGGAGGATGGCCAGAAAATCTTGCGTGAGCTGGCCGCCGATGCCGATGTTTTCCTGACCAATGTCCGTCCGGGCGGCCTTTCCAGATCCGGGCTCGACTTTGCCAGTTTGAGCCAGATCAACCCGAAACTGGTCTATTGCACATTGACGGGCTATGGCCTCGAAGGGCCAGATGCAGACAAGCCAGGATTTGACGTCGCCTCATTCTGGTCGCGCGCAGGGGTCGGTCATTTGACTGTCCCGAAGGGGCAGGATCCATTTGCTTTGCGCACAGCCTTTGGCGACCACACTACCAGCATGGCTGCCGCCGCCGGGATCTGCGCCGCTTTGGTGAAAGCGCAGCGCACGGGGAAAGGTCAATTGGTTGAAGCCTCACTCTTGCGCGCCGCGCTGTTCGCAATGGGATCCGATTTCGCCATTCAACTTTTCTTTGGCCGTATCGGATCGACCAAATCAAGGCACGAACAAATTCAGCCGCTGATGAACTTCTTCAAAACCAAAGATGAGAGCTGGATCTGCATTGTCTCACGCCAAGGCAATGTCGATTGGGCGCCGCTCTGCCGGGTCATGGATCGGGCTGACTTGATCGAAGATGAGCGCTTCACTACGGGCAAGTCGCGGCGCCAGAACGCAGCCGAGCTGGTCACATTGATGGACGCGGAATTCGGCAAATATACCAAGGCCGAAATCGCGCAACGTCTCGACGATGAAGCGATTGCCTGGGCGCCGGTTCAAACTTTGGCGGAAGTCGCCGCTGACCCACAAGTCAAAGCGGCGGGCGCCATTCAACACGTGCCCAGCGCCAGCGGTGACGGATCGACGTTTGCGTCTCCTGGCTCGCCGATACGTTTTCCAGGCACCAATGATGGCCCCAGTGGCCCCTCGCCCAGCATGGGCCAGCATTCGCGCGCAGTCTTAGAAAGCATGGGCTATGACGCTGCCCGTATCGAGGCGCTCGTTCAAGCTGGTGTGCTTGGCTGATCTTCATCCGCTGGCGCCAGCGCGGCATAAACGGCTGAGGCAAACCCGTGCCCGAGCCAAGCACTTGGCGTCAGCACATATGTGAACACGGCCACCGACAGACCCGTCATCAAAGCGCTGTCTTCATGGCTCGAGAGCTGCTGTGTAATGGCGCTGGCCATAAGTGCGCAGACAATCACTGGCAGAATGATGAATAAAATCGCCAGCGGAGCGAGCGTGCGGAAATGGCCTTTGGTCCAATACCAGGTTCGGAACACATGCACTTGGCCGCGCGCACTCGTTGCCGCGGCGAATGTGCTTATTCGAACCGCGAACCAAAACACACCAAACAAGGTCAATGAAAACAAGGCGAAAAGCGGCCAAAACGTTCCGGCTGCGCGCATTTGCGCGGTCATATCGACGATTTCCTGTCCGGCCTCACCGGAAACCACGCCAAGGCTGGCCCCGATCAAAGAGAAGAATAGGACGATAATCGCGCCGCCAATTGAGGCGACAACAAATATCAGCATCCAAGCCAAACTAAGCTTCCAGGCGCGGCCGAGCTGCCCCGCACCCATCGGAAGCGCCGCACGATACATCGCGACCGAGAATAAACTATGCGCAAACAGAGTCGCAAAAGCCAAGGCGGTAAAGCCGACAAATCCTGCGCCGCCTTCAGGCAAGGCCCCTGCCCCCCAGACCAAGATGCCCGTCATCACCGAGAAGACGACGGCGAAAGGCAAAGACGGCACAATCAGGCGCTTCGTTCGAGCGACGCTATCTTGGAGTAAATTTGAAACAGAAATCGAGTCGGCCATGACGGCCTAGGTAAATGCCAAATAGAGCAAGGCAAGCGACAGAATGCCCAAACCTGTCCAAGTGAGCACCATGCCAAGCTGACGGAAGATTAAAGGACCGCCGCTCATCCCAACCACGTGCGACAAGCGCCCAATCGTGAAGCCAATGCCGAGCGCATGCACGCTCCAGATCGGCGCACTCAAAAACGCGAGCGCCAATAGACCAACCAAGAAAGGCGGAATATTTTCGCTGGCATTCCCATGCACACGAATGGCAATAGCCAGGTCTTCAGATCCGCCATCGCCAATGCTTATTTTGCCGCGAAAGCGGTGCCCAACAACCCGAAAGGCGAGCCATACCAGCATAAGTATATTGACCGCGATATAGACGGCCGCGACTTGTAACGCGCTCATATGGCTCTCCTAAGTTTTGATTTAGTCGTCGCGACGGGCGTCTGGCAGACGGTCATTAATGTCGTCACGAATGTCGAGAATGGTCACGATCAAACCGGCGACGACGCTGGCCGCGATCCAGCTACCAACGGAGAGCACAGCAAATGCCAGCACTTGCGCCATTGTCCCTTCGATCCCGATTAGTTCGGTGATCATGACCCCTTTCTGGGGCACGGCATTGTAGTAGGCCAGCAGGAGGCCGATAATGATGGTCGCCAAATAGGCGATGTAAACCATCAAGCGAAAGCTGTTAATGATAAAGAATTTCATGGTTTCCTCTTTCCCTCATGAACACTCCTGACCGCTGAATTCTATCAGGTCAGGAAATCCCTAAATCCGATTCTGTTGGCCGCTACACTGGCATGCCACACTCAGTCACGATACCGCGCATTTTCATCACAAACGCAGCCGCGCCGCCAAGGCCCAATTCACTGGCGCGTTCGCTAATGCCATTCATGTTGTCATCTTGTGAGAAGGCTTCGATCAAAATATCAATTTCGGCTGGCTCTAAATTGGCATCAGCCGCATCGGCGATGCACGCACAGACAGTATCACTTGCATTACCATTGCTTAAACAGGCGTTTTCGAGCGATGACTTCGCGTTGCCGCCGCAGGCCGAAAGGACAAGGGTCAGCAGAATTCCGGAAACGATACGTTTCATTCGCGACCCCTTAAAACTCACTTCGCGTGAGGTTAACGTTCCACGAATCCTTTCTGTTGACTAGTCAAAAAAATGCGTCACTCACGGCGCAGCAGCCAGTCCAGGCGTAGTTTTGCACGTCCTGAACTCAAGAAATCGGCTTTTACTTTTTCCCGGTCATATTCGGTTTGCAGCCAATCCTCAAAGCCAATCCCGCGCTCTTTCTCTGCTTCCAAATAGGCTTCGAAAAACGCATCCAGCAGCCCTGTCTTCCCCTCGCGCATGTGCAGATAGGTCTTAGACAATTGCCGGACTGCGACGCTGACAGGTTCGCCGAGCCGGAAAATCACATAGAGAACGCTCATCAAGCCGGCGCGATCGGCGCCCGACTTGCAGTGCATCAGCGCCGGATACTCGATCCGATCGAATAGGGCTTTCGCCTCCAGGATTTTCTCGACCGTCGGCGTATCGCGCGAAAAGACTTGGAAATCGATCAACTCGACGCCATTGGCGGCGCAGGCTTCTTTCTCAAGCAGATAATACCCACGTGTGCTCACACCGCGTAGATTGAGAATGGTTTTTATCCCGCGGCGCCGGACATGTTCTTCAATTTGTCGAGGATTGGGCTGGTTCGAGCGCCACATCTCATCGCTAATCGCATGCAGGTTCTGAAAACTCTCGCGCAGGAAGCCATGGTCAGCCATTTCGAGCTCCCATTCCGCACGCCTGCGTCCGGGCTTTGAGGCAAGATCGGCAGCGACGTGTTTTCGCTTCTTATGGCCTGGTAGTTTCATTGTTTCGCGTTACCCGAGCGACTTCGACGCGGCAAGCCGCTCGTTTCATTAGAAACCCCTCAGTAACCCTATTGTCTTATCCTGAGGAAAATAAGAGCTTTAAAATTAGAGGGTTTTAAGATGCGCATCAGATCCGCGCTACGCACCAGTTGTGCCGCATTCGCACTTGCGGCCATTGCCTTACCGGCTTTTTCATTTGGCATTGGCTTGCAGCCAACAACCGTTGAAATGTCGATTCAACCCGGCGATCGGCAACGCCAAGTCATTAATATCGGCAATGTTCACCAAGAAGACGCGATTTCGCTGACCCTTGGCCTGGCCGATTGGGAACTCGATGAGGCCGGGCAAATTCGCCTCACGCCTCCTGGTGAGACCACCTCATCGGCAGCAGAATGGGTTCGCTTTAGCCCAGCTTTTGTGACGCTGAATCCAGGCGAAACCGAGCAAGTGATTGTCGATATGTCGGCACCGATCCGCATTTCTCGCGAAGGCGATTATCGCTTTGCGCTGATCGCCTCGACTCTCTTACCTGAAGAGCGTGAAGGCCAATCGGGGGTTTGGAAAAAATACCAGATTGCCAGCTTGTTCTACCTGACCATGGGCGACGGTGAGAGCAAACCGGAAATCACCACCGCCACGCTGACCCAGTCCGAAGAGGGCGAGCAGGCGCTGGTCTTTGACCTCGAGAATAGCGGCAATTCGCATGCACGTTTGCGCGGCGAGATCGAAATTAGCGGCGATTCAGGAGACACGATCCGAGCGCCGATCAATAATTTGGTGGTCCTCCACGAAGCGACGCGGCAATACCGTTTGCCGCTGACTGGAGACGTTCCATCAAATCCAGAACTGCGCGTGACCTTAGAGGATATTCACGCGCCGCAATCGAGTGGGGGCACCGTGCGTTTAGATCCATATATTACGGATTTGGCGTGGGAAGACATTCCAGCTCCAACCGAGGCCGCAAATGCTGAAGAGCCGGCTGACGAATAAGATACGATGGTGGATGCTAAGCGGAGCGGCTTGTTTGACAAGCTTCTCCGCCAACGCCTCCTGGCTCGATTCGGACTTTTATTGCCGCGTCTATGGCTGCGTAATCGCGCATGACGGCTTTTCGTTCGACGTCTATGACAATTATAATTTCGCAACTGGTTCGGTAATCGGGTCACGCGAACAGATGATCAGATGGTCGGGCAATCCGATTCAGGGCGTGGGCGGCGTAAATCCGGTGATTACCGGAAGCCGCATTGAGGGCTTTTACAATGTCCCGGTCTCGGACCAAAGTTCAATTCTTGGAATTGATTTCGATGGCGATGGCATTCCAGACCGCTTGCCCAGCGATACCAATAATAGCGGCTTCTTAGATGCCGGAGACCGTCTCGATCCGTTCGCATTGACCGACAGCACGGACCTTGTTGCCGCAGACACGTCGGCGCAGCGAAGCTTATATTTAAGCTCTCGAACCGACTTTTTCTTGACCGCCGAAGCAACATTGGTCGGCAGTTCAGATGATTTGAACAATTTGGACATGCTCGAAAATGTCGAGTTTAATTTTGGCGTGACCAGACAAGGCGTCGATGATGGCATGGCCTTTGGCGCCGATGCTCGCACCGGTAATTTCTTCCGATCTTTCAACAATATAGACAGTGTCGCAGACTTATATGGCGGGCCGCAGCGGATCATGGTCTTTCGCGATGAAATTCGTCTGCGAGACGCTGCCGACCTGCCCTCTCAGTCTATTCGCTTCGACTATGTATACGGCCTCAGCGCCTATGACATGTCGATGGGAGAAGGTTTTTTGCAGTATGAAATCGAGTTTGATTTCTACAATCGATAACCCAAACCGTGGAGCATTTGAGCGGTCTCATAGACCGGCAATCCCATCACGCCGGTATAGCTGCCGCTGATTTGTTTTATATGCGCCCCGAACAAGCCCTGGATGGCATAGCCGCCGGCTTTCCCAATCCCTTCCGCACTCTCGATATAAGCATCGACCTCTTGCCGGGTCAGACGTTTGACAATCACCCGCGTGTCGCTGACGCGCAGCACTTTTTGGCCGTCGGGTGCGATTAAGCAGACACTGGTCAGGACATGATGGGCCCGCCCCGAGATCAGGTCCAAACAGGCCCGTACCTCTTCGTCCTGCTCGGCTTTCGGTAAGATCCTGTGACCGACGGCAACAACTGTGTCGCCTGCTAGCGTGAACTGGCCGGGCGCATGCACGGCCTCGGCTTTTTCGATCCCCATACGGGTGACGTAAACGCGCGGCGCTTCTTTGAGACGCGGGGTTTCATCGATATCAGCGGGCGAGACAGCGTCAGGCGTTATGCCAATTTGGTCCAGAAGTTGACGTCGGCGCGGACTGGCGCTGGCCAGAATGAGCGGGCTCATAAGATCTTAAACGTGGCATTGGCCATCGCCACTGGCCTATCATTGCCCGAAATGATCGCGCGCGCAAAACAGACCGATCCACCTGTTTTGACGGGTTCTGGATCGATCAATAGCCAGTCTCCGATTTTGGCACTGCCGAGATAATCGGTTCCCAGAGATATCGTCACCAATCCCTTTCCCGTGTCACGGCCGGCATTGGCGAGACTGACCACACAAGACAGGCCCATCGCATTATCCGCCAAAGCCGCAATCAAACCGCCATGGACGAGGCCCCGCGAATTGCAGTGCTGCTGCGCAAGCACCAAACCGATTTGGATCCGGTCTTCGAGTTTTCGAGAATAAAGCGGCTCCCAAGGATCGGTCAGGCCGGAGCGGCGAAAATGACGCTCAAATCCCTCTGGAGGCTGAAAATCGCTCAAGGCAGATGCCTATTTGAAGCGATAAGTGATCCGACCCTTGGTCAGGTCGTAAGGTGTCATTTCAACCAGGACTTTGTCCCCGGTCAGAATACGAATGCGATTCTTACGCATTTTTCCGGCTGTATAGCCAATGATCTCGTGATCATTTTCGAGCTTCACGCGAAACGTCGCGTTCGGCAAAAGTTCAACGATCGTGCCGTTGAACTCGATGATTTCTTCTTTTGACATCCTGTCTCCATGTAGACCGACGCGCGATGTCGCGCCGCAGTAGATATGGGGTGCTTCGTAGCTTTCGTCACCCCTTGGAGCAAGGCTGCGTGTGAGTCGAGAGACGCATAGCGTGCGACAAAGACGCGAAATCCCCCAAATCCTCGCCGCTGACGCTTGCCCGTTAACGTTCCGTCTGCTTTTCTCATGCACAGCGGGGACACAACTTACAGTTAGTTTGGTTAGAGTGCCCGATGAAAAGTTCAGATTTACCTTTCACTCAGCAACAATTGCACGCCGCAATTCCAGAGTGCTGTTTTCAGCCAACGATCGCGCGTTCATTCGCCTATTTGGCCTTCGATCTGATCATCATTGCCGGGCTTTATGCGGTTCTGACGCAAACCAGCGCTTGGTATATTGAAGTCCCAATCCTGTTTTTGATTGGGACGATGCTGTGGTCTCTGTTCGTCATTGGGCATGATGCCGGACATGGCTCTTTCTCGAACAATCGCACGCTCAACACCATCGTCGGAATTTTGGTGCATGGCGCGATACTGGTGCCGTATCGCGGCTGGCAGCGCAGCCACGCCCTGCACCACACCAAGACCAGCCATTTACAACAGGAAGAAGTCTTTCGCGCCTGTCGCCGGGATGAAGATAGCCTGTACCGCAAGATCATCTTCAGATTCGGGATTTTCGTGCTGATCGGCTGGCCAATGTACAAACTTGGCATCCGCAACATCACCACTTACAAACCGATCACCGGCAGCCATTATCTGCCGCAAAGCGACCTCTATACGAGTTCTGTGCGCGCCTCTTGGTATTTTGGCCTTGCCGCGGTGATTGGGTTTGCGGCGCTATATCTAAGTCTTGGGTTTATTTTTGGCTGGGGCTTCTTCGCCAAATACATCCTGGCGCCCTATCTCATTTATGGCTGCTGGCTGACATTCGTGACCTATATGCAGCACGTGTCGCCAGAAGTGCCGGTCTACGACCAGGCGGACTGGACCCGGCTGAAAGGCGCGCTGGCGACGGTCGATCGCAATTATGGCCCGTTCAATTGGCTCACCCACAATATCGGTAATTTACATGTGATCCATCACATCTTCCCGACCATCCCGCACTATCGTTTGCAGGAAGCCACTGATGCCATCCGACCTCTTCTAGGATCCCATTATTTGACGTCTAACCGATTTGTCTTGGCGGATTTTTTAAGCAGCCAGCTGCGCTGCCATTTTGTCGTCTCGGATGAGGGCTTCGAGCGCTATGAATCAGCCTACGGATTCTTGAAACCCGAAGCTCTAAAGTCTCGTTCTTAAAGGGAAATGGTACAGCCTCTTGGGTTCGAACCAAGGACCTCCGGCTCCACAAACCGGCGCTCTAACCAACTGAGCTAAGGCTGCACTAGCGCCCCACATACGCCGAGGCGCGGCGACGTTCAAGATCGAAATGTGCTTCTCTCTGTAATCGCCGATTATTCTGCAGCGACCGGCGTCATCGCAGCGACTTGCGCAACCGTTTCATGCGCGCGCCGGAACACCAAAGCGCCATCTTCCAGCTTACCATGTCGCATTAAGAAAATGTCGCGAGCATAGTTCTGCGTGATCAACCATGGCGCTTCTTTGCCCTGCTGAGGGAAGCGCTCCATGGCGCGTTGAACATAGCCAGAGGAGAAATCCAAGAAGTCAGATGCCGGCTCGACGCCGTCCGCAACAGGACGAGCCTCAACATAATTTTCCCGCTCCAAATGGTTGAGAACTTTGCACATATATTCGCTGGTGAGGTCTGCCCGAAGCGTCCAACTCGCATTCGTATAGCCAAAGACCGAGGTCAGATTTGGAATGTTCGAGATCATCGCACCGCGATAGTTGAGCAAATCGTGCGGGTTTTGCTTGGCCCCATCAACGATGATTTCCGTGCCACCAATGAACTTCAAGTCTAAGCCTGTGGCCGTGACAATAAGGTCGGCTTCTAAAGTCTCGCCAGACTTCAATTTGATACCGGTCTCTGTGAAGCAATCGATATGATCGGTCACCACAGACGCTTTTTTCTCTTTCAAAGCCACGAACAAGTCGCTGTCGGGAACCAAACACAAGCGTTGGTCCCAGGGATTATAGTCCGGAGTGAAATGTTTCTCGACCGTCTCTGCGCCAAGTTCTGCGCGCGTCATTTCAAGCAGTTTTTCTTTGACCTTATCCGGCGTTTTTCGGGTCCGGTCGTAAAAGAAAAGCTGGAACAAAACATTGCGCCAGCGTGTGATCCCATAAGCCATCATGCCGGGTAAAAACTTGCGCAAACCGTTGGCGACTTTGTCCTCTGACGGCCGTGACACGACATAAGTCGGCGATCGCTGCAGCATGGTCACATGCTCTGCTTTGTCCGTCATCGCTGGCACCAGGGTCATCGCCGTAGCGCCTGAGCCAATGATCACAACTTTCTTGCCGCTATAGTCATAGTCTTCCGGCCAGTGCTGCGGATGTATGACCTCGCCTTGAAAGGCGTCGCGCCCCTCAAATTCGGGCGTATAGCCTTGGTCATAATTGTAATAGCCCGCACACATATGCAGCCAATTGCAGGTGAATTTCTGCTTGTTGCGCTTGCCGTCGACTTTCACCTCGACAGTCCAATTTCCTGCGTCGCTATCCCAGGCCGCCGAAACGACTTTATGACCATATCGAATATTCGGATTGATCCCATATTCGTCAGCGGTCTCATGAATATAGTCTCGGATCGCTGGACCATCCGCGATCGCCTTTTGCGCGTTCCAGGGCTTAAAGTTGAAGCCCAACGTATGCATGTCGCTATCGCTGCGGATCCCCGGGTACCGGAACAGGTCCCAAGTGCCGCCCATGGCGTCACGCATTTCCAGAATTTGATAGGATCTGCCCGGGCATTTTTTCAGCAAATGGACAGCCGCGCCGATGCCGGAAAGGCCCGCGCCTACGATGAGAACGTCAAAATGGGTCTTATTCATGACGCCAGTGTCACGTTTTTCAACGCGTCTGTCTAGCCTTTTCGGAGCGGCAGCTTGGCGTATATCTAATTGCGGTGGCCTTCTGACAGCACCCGCACTCTAACAGAACTCGCACGCCCATCCTGATCCACCGCGGAGACTTTGTAAAAGCCCGCTCGATTGGGCTGCCAGCTCGGTAGGCCGCCATCATCAGGAATAATCGGCGCGCCATCGACGAACCAGCGCAGCGCGCCCTCCCCACGCCCAGCCAAGACAAACGGCCGTGCGGCCTTGCCATCAACCCGGCCGGCCCAAAGCTCAGCATTGCGCGGCGGGAACAGAATTTCTGGCGGTTTCGCGTCGCCATCAAAGGCGGCAAGAGCGCCTTTTGCGGGCGGCGAGCGGTGGCTCATCAATTTCGGCGTAGCGGCACTGCTTTCGCCTAGATGATGCATGGCGCGATCAGCGATTTCGAACAGTAGTGGCAGCGCCGCCTTGCGCCCGGTCTCACCCGGACGCGGCGCTCCGTCGGCGCGGCCCACCCAAACCACAATGGCATAATTCCCTGCAACCCCAGCCGCCCACGCATCACGATAACCGTAAGACGTCCCGGTTTTGAACGCGATTTCAGGGGCCTCCGTTGTCAAACGGCCTGGCATACGTCCCGCCGGTGCCGGCGAGTCCTTCAATATTTTTAAGGTTTTCTCGGCGCTGTCCGCGCTGATCAAGCGATAACCAGCCGGTCGGCTGTCTAATGCTTCCGTGTCCCAGACAAGCGGCTTGGCGACCCCGCCATCGCCCAGAGCCGCATAAAGCACGGCAAGCTCTTGCGCCGTCATCCCGGCGCCGCCTAACGCCAAAGCGAGGCCCGGGTCTTTGCGCGCAGCACCCGAAATTCTCGGACGTGCACCCGCCAGGCTGATCGCCGCCGCAAAGCGCTGCGGTCCAACCCGATCGAGCAGAAGCACAGCGGGAATGTTGAGCGAATGCTGCAGGGCTTCAGACACGCGTACATCGCCGCGAAACATCCGATCGAAATTCTCAGGCTGATAAGCGGCAAAGCGTTTCGGTAAATCGGCAATCCGAGTTGTCGGTGCGGCGCTGCCATCGTCAAACGCCATGGCATAGATGAAAGGCTTGAGGGTCGAGCCAGGAGACCGTGCTTGCGCAGTGAGGTCAAGCCATCCACCAGGACGCTTACGGTCGGCCGAGCCAATCGCAGCGCGCACCGCACGGCTTGGAATATCAACGACAAGGATCGAGACTTGGACATCTGGATCTAACGCCTCCGCGTGTCGTCTGGCGAAATTCTCCAGCTCTGATTGAAGCCCTGCATCGAGGGTTGAGCGGATGTCTCTGCTGCGATCGCCCGCCGCGTTCGCAGTGGCATGCCAAGCCCGCGCTTGAAACCCATAGCGGCGACCGGGAATATCAGCCACACGCGCTTCTTTGGCGCGGTGCTCGGGAAAATATCCAAGACGCTGCAGCTTGGTGATAATTTCATCGCGGCCGAGCCGAGCGCCTTCTGGACGCAAATCAGGGCGCCTGACTTCGGGGGATTGTGGAAGGGCAATCAAAAGCGCGATTTGATCATCTGAAAGGCGATCCGGCGAGCGTCCGAAATACCGCCAACTTGCAGCGCGAATGCCTTCAAGATTGCCGCCATAAGGCGTCAGCGTCAGGTAGAGCTCGAGGATTTCCCGCTTAGACAGTCGCCACTCCAATTGATGGGCGCGCCAAATTTCGGCAAGCTTGGCGCTGATCGTGCGATGCGGACGTGGTTCCAACAAGCGAGCGGTTTGCATCGTGATGGTTGACCCACCAGAGACAATGCGGCCGGCTTGAGCGGAGCTTGAAACGGCGCGAACCATGCCAACCCAATCGGTGCCACCATGCGACCAAAATCGCTGGTCTTCGACCTCGAGCAAGGCCTCGATAAACACCGGATCAATCTCATCCAGGTCCGCAGCAAAGCGCCAAGTGCCATTGTCGAGCGGAAACGCGCGAAGCGGTCGGTCATCACGGTCGGAGACCATCACCGAGACGACCCGGCCTCGCTCAATTGGCGGCGGGAAGATTTTGTCCAGGATGAAGATCGCGGCCAAGCAGACCGCGATCGAAATCGCGAGCCGCTTCGCCCAGATCATTTGATCTGATCCGCGCTGGAGACTTGCGGCGCAATGACGATTTCAGACGCCGCCGAACGAGCGAAGACGTCCGGCCGATACATATCTTCGGCAACCACGCCCGGCATTGTGAACGTGCCCGGTGTGACCGCTCGGACGACATAAGCCAGCGTCCGAGAATCCTCGACAACGTCAATCGCCGCGACGAACCGGTCGTCACGTGCTTCCGCAGTTTCAGCCTGATCGATTTCACCCACCCAAGCGAACACGCCATCGGCGCCATACTCATTCTCACCGTCGGCAGGTCGTAGCACGGTTTCAATCTCAAATCCTGCCGGAAGAAGGTCTGCAATGATCACCGGATTGTTACGACGTTCGCGAGGTGAGACCTCCAAGGCAACGACCAATTGATCCCCTTGCGTGATATCGCTGAGCCCGATGCGGTCGCCAGACAAGGTCCGGACGCGCTTGCTGATTGACAATTTCTCACTCGCGGGTCGCGGCGCGGTTGCCGGCGAACCAGTCACCATAACCGTTCTGAACACGGGCTGAGAGCCACGGCGCAACCGGAAGCTGACGCCGCGCTCGACTTGCTCTTTCGACACGAAATAGCGGCGGTCATTGCTGCTATTGCGGCCTAAGCCATCGACATCGAGCCGCAGACCATCTTCCTGGGCAAGACCGCCAACGGCGAGCAGCAAGAAGGCTTTCTCCTGCGTCGTCAAACGATCCGGCTCGGGCGTATCTTCACCCAATTTCTCGGTCAGGCGCGCAACATGGTCGGTCATCCCAGCTTCTGCAGCAAGAGCGAGCATGCCCGCTAAATCCCGCAAAGGTGTCTGATAATAATCTCCATTATTGTCATAACCGAGCGCCTGTTCAGCAGCATTGAAGGCACTGAATGCACGCGACCGATCGCCCATATAGGCCAGCGCTGCGCCGAGATGAGCGCGGGCCAAAGGCGACCGCATTTCGTTGAGCTCACGGTCATGCAAATAACGCAGCCGAGACACATCCGCCTTGCCGGCGCGGGCCAATACATAGAGCGCATATGGCCCAGCGCGCTGCATCAGTTTTTGCTCAGTATCGACGTGGTAGCGGCTTTCATAGACGTCCGTCTGATAGCCATAGACCCGCCAAGCATCGCCTTGGGCAATCGTCCGCAGTGAGCTATAAGCACGGTCCAAGGCAGCTTGTGGCACCTCATAGCCCTGCTCTTTCGCGCGATAGAGGAAATCCGTGGTATAGGCGCCAAGCCATGGTGAGGCATAGCCATCGCCCGCGCGCCAAAGCCCAAAGGCACCATTATCGCTTTGACGATTAAGCACGCGCGACAGCGCCACTTGAACTCGATCTCGAGCCACAGGCTCTTCGCCATTGGCGCCTTCTTCGATCAACTGCTCAGCATAGATGAGCGGCATCGCCCGGCTAATGGTTTGCTCGGTGCAGCCATAAGGATAGCGTGCCAGCGAATTATACAAAGCGTTCGCATCTACCGGCAGGCCTGAAAAGCTTACCGTCATCCGCGCGGTTCCAGGCACAAAGCCGTCGAACAGGCTGGCGTCTGGGGCGTAGGTTTGATCTTCTTCCATCAGCGCCCGGCTGATATTGGTGACGGGCAGGAAGGCTGACCGCGTCTGAATGTCATAACTGCGATCAATGCTGTAATTCTCAGGCCCTTCGACGCTCAATTTGAGCGCCGCAACACCTGCGCCATCGGCGCTGAACCGCAAGCCTTCATCAACCCGAGTGCCACTCGGTATGGTTTTGGAAAACTCCGCAGATGCGACACTGATTGGCGCTGACGCAGAGAAACCGGCACTAAACTCACCATCAGGCAATTCGACATTGTCGATGCTGACCGTTGCAACCGCTTCGTCGCCCGGCGCCATGAAGCGCGGCAGGATAAGATCTACGGGGGCCTCGCGTCGGACCGTCAGCGGACGATCGGAGGATCCGAGCCCCGTCGCTGACCATGCCACTGCCATGAGACGAAGCTCACCATTAAATTCTGGCACGTCGAATTCGATTTCGGCTTCACCGCCGCGTCCGATTTCGACAATGCCACTGAACAGCGCGACTGTTTGGGTCGGCACGACAGACAAGCCTTCACCGCCGAGCTGATCGCCGCCGGTGCGGACTTCCGCTGGCAGACCGAGATTCGGATCCAAAAGACGCCCATAATCATCATACAGCGACAACCCCATCGCCTTCTTGCCGAAATACCAAGAGACTGGATCCGGACTGTTGAACTTTGTCAGGCGCAAAATGCCCTCATCGACCGCAGCGAGCGTTACGAAGGCCTTCTCACGCGGACCACCTTCCAGCGAAACCGTGATCGTCTCTTCGCGGCCTGGACGCACCAGTTCAGGCGCTTCGATCGACACTTCAAATGTCCGGGTTTCGAGACTCACAGGGACATAGCCGACGCCAACCGCGCGGCGCGGTTTTGACTGCACGACGGGGTCGCGCGGCGTATAGACATTGACCATGACATAAGCGCCTTCGCCCCAATCATCGGTCACCGGCAATGTGATCGCCGTTCCCGAGGCCTGCACTTGGCGGGTCTCGATCGACAAGATGCGATCGGTGGCGACCACGATTTGCGCTTCACCATCATATGGCGGCAGGATCGTCAGCGCCGCGGGACGGCCTGCAACGATTTGCTGTTCGTCGACCACAACTTCGACGCGGTCTGGAGCTTCGACACCATCGGCCGAGACATCACCGCCCCAGCCGACTTGGAAAGCGCGGCTGGCGCGGCGACCATTCTCGGCTTCGATGACCAGTTCATGCGTGCCCCATTCGAGCCCAGACACAGTGATCATGCCAGCGCCATTTTGGGTGCGCAATCCGCCTTCATTGACGGTTCTCACGGTCCGAGACCGACGCCATTTCCAGCGCCCATCTTCGCGATACCAGTCATAGTGATAAGAGATTTCGAGGATTTTCCAGGTCAGGTCTTCGACTTGCCCTTCACCGCTGGCATCCAAGGCGGCAATCTCGAAACTGCCTTCTTCTTCATACCCTAGCCGGCCATCAAAACCGGGTTTGATGCCGAGATATAAATCGCTTGGGCGATACGGAATGCGCACGCTTTCGCTAACGGCGCGGCCGCCAGGTTCTAAGACGCTGACCACAGCGTTGAGGCGTAAGGGTATCTCAGCGCTTCGTCCGCGGCCTTCTGGCGCTAAGCGCACCGTGGCTTGTCCGGCGCCATCTGTGACACGCGTCGGCAAATCGAGGAATTCAGCGCTAAAACTCTGATCATGCGTTCCCCACGAAAAGCCCTCATATCCAAATGGATTTGGGTCCGCCTCGATACGGGCTTGCGATTGAACGCTTAAAGCAGCGCCCGGTGCTCCATAGAGAAAACGCGCGGAGACATCGATATCGCGGGCGTCATCCCCCGGCAGGAAGGGCGACTCTTCAGTATCCAACTCGACAGCAATGCGTTGCGGCACGAAGTCTTCGACAGAATAGGCGACTGATCCGACGACGCCGACACCATCAATGCTCAGCGTGCTGCGCCACATGCCGCGTGCAGCGCTCCGCGGGAGCTCAATGTCCCGCTGTAAAGCACCAGCATTATCGACGCTAAACCGCACTCGAAACGCTTCCATACCATTCGGGCGGTATGTGATCAGCGTGCCATTCCGGTCGGCAATCGCCCGGCCAGCGCGGTCACGCATCATGGCGGTCAGATTGACCGTTTCACCTGGGCGATAAATACCGCGTTCAGTGTAGAGATACGCATCGACTTGGCCCGGCGTGACCCGGCCACCGACATCCAATTCAGACAGGTCAACCGGCGCACGGGTCAGATCTAGGATCGCCGTATCGCCTTTCAGGCCCGATGCGAGCACCAATTTCGGCGCGCTATTGCCTGTGCCTGCGAGCAGTTCTGAATTGAAGGAGACACGGCCATCCACGCCGGTTGCGACTTCACCCAAAACTTCATTATTGCGCGCAATCAGCTGAACCGATGTGTTCGGCATAACGCGGCCATCTTGGAGGGAGCGCAAAGTCACATCCAAACCGGAGTCACTGCGATAGGCGGTCAGCGCCAAGTCGGTCAGCATAACCCAGCGTTTAGCGCTCGCGGGTGGCCCTTCAAATTGACTGAGATCCACGCCATCCAAAACTTCGATATAATAAGCGCCGGGCTCTAAGGTCCCAATCACGTCCGGCAACGGGAAAACCGTGACGACGGGCGCGTTTTGGACGGTTTGAATATCCATGCGTCCGGACCATACTTCAGACGATAAATCGCTCGGATTTTCAGCCCCCCAAATCGAGGCATAGCGGCCTTGCTGGCTCTCTGCGCCTTGGGTCACAGACTTAAATGCAAGCGCCCGATCATTGACGCGGGATACAGTCACTTGGACCGAGTCGACATTCACTGTTTCAATGGCAATGCCGTCAGCATCTTCGCGCGGCAGGATAACACCAGCGCCGCTAAACCCAACATATGGCGGGCGGTCTTCAAAACTGATTTGAACCTCTTCCTCACGGCCGAGTTCGACGCCTTCTTCCGACGGCAAACCTTCTGTTAGGGTCAATGTATAGGTCGAGGCGAAGCTTAAGCCGCTCAGGCATAATTGTTCGCCATTGACGCTATAGGCGACCTCAACATTACCATCCATTGGGGCGTAAATGGCATAGTCGACATCGGTATCGAGCGGCTGAGAGAAAACCAAACAGGCTTTTGGCAAACTGTCGCTAATATCGGGGGCATAGCGAATATAAGAAAAGCGATCTTCGACGTCACGATCGGCCAAGGAGCGTCGCTCGCGCTCGCGGCGTTCGGCCGCGACTTGGGCTGAGCGGGACCTTTCAACGACTTCGCCTTCGGCTTCTTCGGGCGGCGGCGGCACGTCGTCCGACGGCGTATTGCCCCCACCACAGGCCGCTAGTGCGAATAGCATTGCCCCTACCAGACCGCTACGAACCCCCAATGTTCGACCAATCATGACGAAGTCCCTTCCTCTCAAGTTACATATCCTTTACACGGCTTCGGCTTGCCGCCAACAGGGCGGAAACAAGACTTTTTTGCCATGATTGAGTTTAGGTCGGGACCCGTTGGACCAAGTTGATGCAGTGATTATAGGCGCCGGTGCAGCAGGACTGTTCTGCGGCGCCCGCGCGGCCCAGCGCGGCCTATCTGTTCTGGTCCTCGATCATTCAGGCAAACCTGGCGAGAAGATTCGAATCTCAGGCGGCGGGCGCTGCAACTTCACCAATCTGGAAACCGAGCCAAAGTGTTTCCTCTCCGAAAACCCACATTTTGCGAAGTCGGCTTTGGCCCGTTATTCGCCCTGGGATTTTTGCTCGCTGATGGCCGAGCACGGTCTAAGCTGGCACGAGAAAACGCTCGGCCAGTTGTTTTGCGATCAGAAAAGCGGCGCCGTGATTCAAATGCTGCTAACCGAGCTTGAGCGCCCTGGCGGCCGGCTCTCTTTGAATACGAGCGTGCATGCGATTGAATCCATCGCAGAGGGTTTCGTGGTCAGAACCTCGAACGGCCCGGTTCAGGCCCGCAGCGTCGTCATCGCCACGGGCGGTCTCTCAATCCCAAAGATTGGCGCCACCGGCTTTGCTTACGACATTGCCGAGCAATTTGGGCACAGTCTCATCCCGACGCGCCCGGCCCTCGTCCCAATGACCTTTACCGATGATTATAAAGAGGCCTTCGCGGCTCTATCGGGGGTGGCGCTACCGGTTGAAGCACGGGCCGAAACCGGACCAAGCTTTGTTGAGAATATGCTATTCACCCATCGCGGCCTTTCAGGTCCATCGGTGTTGCAAATTTCATCTTATTGGCAACAGACTGAGACCCTCAAATTCGATTTGATGCCGGCGCAGGATGCGCAAGCCATGCTTATGGATGCCCGAGCGACGGCGCCAAAACAGCCTTTGTCGCAATGTCTATCAGCGCATTTTCCGGCGCGCTTCTCAAATTATTTCCCGACCGCTTTGGGCCTTGATGCCTCAATCCGAATGGCGGAGCTGTCCAATCAACATCTCGACCGGGTATCGCAAGCTCTAAAAGGTTGGTCACTACGTCCGGCGGGCACCGAAGGTTGGCGCACGGCTGAAGTGACGGCTGGCGGCGTCGCCACAGACGCCCTATCGTCGCGCACTATGGAAAGCCAACTTCATTCAGGCCTGTTTTTCATTGGCGAATGTGTCGACGTCACCGGATGGCTGGGGGGCTATAATTTCCAATGGGCTTGGGCCAGTGCAGCCGCCGCGGCAGAAGCTCTATGAGGTGGCTGTGGGCAGGGATTGGCTTCATCTTCCTTGCGATTGGGGCGATTGGTATCTTTCTGCCGCTTTGGCCGACCACGATCTTTTGGATATTGGCGGTGTTTTGCCTCGCCGAATCCCACCCAAAAATCCGCGATTGGATTTATGCGCGCCCCGGAATTGGCCAAGTCATTGAAGACTTTGTCGAACGCGGCGAGATTTCTCAAAGAGGCAAACTGGCCGCAATTGGCGGCATGCTGCTCGCCTGTTTGATCAGCGCGTGGTTTTTGCGCGGCTCGGTGATCGGTCTGGCCGCAGTCGTGGCCGGCGTATTGATCGGCATTCTATTCGTGGCCACGCGGCCCGCTCCGAAAGCCTAAGCGCCCCCGCAAAATCAAAGCTTTCAGGCTTGAGAACTCTATCTCAATCATTGCCGCGTATCGTGTGATGATCATCGAGGTGGAGAGGAGCCCCCAACATGCAAACAATGGTCCCAACCCCCACGGGCGACATTTCCGTCCACGTCAATGGTGATGGCCCGCTCATAGTTTGCGTCCATGGCTGGCCCGAACATTCTTGGTCTTGGCGGCATCAAAGCGACTATTTTACCGGCCTCGGCTATCGCGTCGCGGCGATGGATGTGCGCGGCTATGGCGATAGCGCCAAACCGAAAGAGATTGCAGCCTATTCGCTGAAAAGCTTGGCCTCGGATGTCGCCGCCGTGATCGAGGCGCTGGGCGATAAACCGGTCATTCTGTTTGGCCATGATTGGGGCGCGCCAATCACATATACAACCGCCCTCCTCTATCCTGAAAAAGTCCGCGCTGTCGCGGGCTTGAGCGTGCCTTACACGCCCGGCGGCGACGTCTCCATGCTCGACATGATGAAGATGTTTTACGCCGATAAATTCTTCTACATGATCTATTTCCAAGCCGAAGGCGTGGTCGAGGCCGAAATGGAAGCTGACATTCGCGGCGGCTTGCGCAAGCTCTATTATGCGACCTCGGGCGACGCTTCTGACAGTCTGGCGCTCACGGACAAGCCGGCGGATTCAACCTTGCTCGACGGCCTGATTGATCCTGATCCCTTTCCGGCCTGGCTCACACAGGAAGACTTGGACGTCTATGTCTCTTCGTTTGAAAAAGGCGGATTTCACGGCGCCTTTAATCGCTACAGAGCGATTGATTTGGATCATCAGGAATTGATTGATTTGCGCGGCAAACCGCTCCTGCAACCGGCCTGTTTTGTCGGCGGTGAGCATGATCCCGTGAGAAATTTTGTTCCAGGCTTTGACGCGTTTGAACATGCCGGCATGGCCTGCTCTGATTTCCGCGGGGCAACGATCATCCCCAATGTCGGGCACTGGGTACAGCAAGAAGCGGCGCAGGCGACCAATCAAGCCTTAAAGACTTTCGTCGAAGGCCTTTAAGGCCCGCCAAAGCGAGGCCATTCTGGACGATCTGAAGTGCTAAAGTCGATCTCATCTGCTCTGGAGCATTCCGCGATGCGCTATACTGCGGCATCAGCGGCGGCATTGGTGCTTGATTTTGGTCTGACATTTACGCTTCGCGGTTTCACGTCTTTATCGCTTACGGCATCAGCAGCGGTGAGCTTCATCATCATCGCGGTCGTGTTTTACTTCGTCCACGAATTTTGGACTTTCCGACGAGAAGATAAAGGCGTTTCCGGCAAGCGCCTTAGCCAGAACCTGCTCGTCGTAGGTCTCGCATTCGCCGCCCGCATCGGCATCATTGCCGGGCTCGAAGCGCTGCATCCTTCAGGATACCTGTTTGGCATGATCTATTTCTGTATTGGGGTGGTTGGATCTTTCTCCATCAACTTCCTGGTCAACCGCTATTGGGTCTTTCGAGACTGACGCGGTCCAGTCGCGTCGCGGCTATCCTTCGATACGTTTCAAGCCGGTTTTGAAGCGTTTCCAATTGTCGACATAGACCTGCGCCGAGCCCTTAATCATCATGATGTGCGGGTCACTGAGCTCTTTCACGACTTTGCCCGGCGCGCCCATGACCAGTGAATTATCGGGAATCACTTTGCCTTCTGGGATCAAAGCATGCGCGCCAATAATGCAATTCTTGCCGATCACAGCGCGATTGAGAATCGTTGACCCGATGCCGATCAAAGTTTCATCGCCAATCGTGCAGCCATGTAACATGACCATATGCCCGACCGTGACGTCTTTGCCGATATTAAGTGGGCAACCGACATCCGTGTGCAAAACGCTGCCATCTTGAATGTTTGAATTCTCGCCAATTGTAATTGGATCATTGTCGCCGCGCAGCACCGCGTTGAACCAAACAGAGGCATTCTCTTTGAGAATCACATTGCCAAGCACCGTGGCATTCTCAGCCACCCAATAATTTCCAGATTGCGGCACGGTTGGGCACACCCCGTCAAAATCGTACAAAGCCATGTCAGTTTTCCCTTTTTCATTTCGTCGGCGGATTATCTCTGTCACATTCGGTTAACCCTCTTAGTGTGTAATTCAAGATAGAGATTCGGGAGGACGATTGCTGATGGTCCACAGACCGTCCCTGCAAATATCACCGCCGGCTTGGAGCGAAAGTTCCGGTCCGGGGGAAGAGTCCCTCCCCACTGATTCACCGACCGTCTTGCCTGTGGCATGGCGGTTTTTTTCTGCCCTAACTTCAGTCCTCAAAGGAGATCCTCATGGGTAAACGCGCAGCAACGAAACGCCAGAAAGCTCAAGCCGCCTTCGACGCTTCGAACTTCTTCGAAAAAGGAGCTGCCCGTGAAACACAGCTTTATGCGATACCTGGAGGAGGGAATGATTGGCATCCCGACGATGCTGATAATCCCAAACCGGCCGCGCCCCCGGCGCACGGGTCCCGCAATCAACGCTATCAGAAAACGGTTAAACCACGCTCCGAGAATCAAGCTCGCCTGCTTGAGGCCTTAGAAGAGAAAAACTTGGTCTGTGCGCTTGGACCTGCCGGTACTGGCAAGACCTATCTCGCCATCTGCAAAGCCGTTGAGGCGCTGCAAAAAGGTAAAGTCGCCCGGATTATCCTGTCCCGACCAGCCGTCGAAGCGGGCGAGCAAATCGGCTTCTTGCCGGGCGCCATGGAAGACAAGCTTGCGCCCTATTTGCGTCCTCTCTATGACGCACTCTCTGATCGTCTCAGCCCACAGCAATTAAAGCATATGATGGCTGAAGGGCTGATCGAAATTGCCCCCATCGGCTTTATGCGCGGACGGACATTGAACAATGCATTTGTCGTCATCGATGAGGCTCAAAACTGCACCTACACGCAAATCAAAATGCTGCTGACGCGTCTCGGCTGGCACTCGACCATGGTGGTGACCGGCGATCCGGCGCAAAGCGATCTGCTGCCAGAACTGTCGGGCCTCGGCAATGCTGCGGAACGGCTCGAAAAGCTTGCCGGTGCGTCGGTGATCCGCCTCAAAGGTCAGGACGTTGTGCGCCACCCTCTCGTCGCTGAAATGCTAGACGTGCTGTAAACCAGTCGGCACTAAGCCAAGCAATTCTAGTCAGGCGCAATCCATCCGGGTTGCGCCTTTCTAATTGGCTGGACGCGCCTTGAGCCTTTGTCCAAGGACTTGCTCGAGATACCCAGCGACGGCGCGCTCAGAGGCCTCAACGGCATTATTGGTGATCTCGCCATACTGATAGACTGATAAGCTCCAGAGCGCGTCGGTCATGGTGATCGCGTTCCTGAAATCCTCGGTCAAATTAGCATTGCCGGGAATCACGTAATGCTTCTCGATCTCGGTTTGGATCAAGGCCGCAAAAGCATAGCCATTCTGCAACAATATATGCCGAACCCCGGCATTCTGAAAAGCGCCCAATCGAAGCTTTAGCGCGACAGGATGCTTGCGATAGAAGACCCGGCCGCGCCGAAAAATATCGTGCACAATCCCTTGCCAATTGTTCTCGGGGTCGGCGATTTGATCTAAAGCGATGTCAGCCCCAGCGATCTCTGAAAAATGCAAAGCTAGCGCGCTGGCTACGGCTTCAGGGTTTGGAAAAAACCGCTCGACGGTTGGTAAAGGCACCCCTGCTGTCTCGGCGAGCCTGTCCAATTCGATAGAGAAATCGGTTTGCTCTGCCGCCAGCGCGACAGCGGCGGCGATCAGTTTTTGATACGCCGCCTTATCCGTCTCGTCTGCTGGAATATTTGGCATTTGCGAGCGCGCTTCATCGCTCATTTCTAGGCTGATACCTGTCGACACGCTGCGCTCTCCCCGGACGTTCTTTAAGAGAACGACTCAAGCTTGATATGAGCCGACCCTAGATGAATTCAACTTGAACAGGGAAATAAAATGTCACCCGTTCAAGTCTTTAGTCGGCGCCAATATCCTCAGACAGGATGGTCATGTTCAGCGAGTAGCTGGTCTCGCCATCGTCGACGTCTTTGTAGACAACCGCCAAAAACTCAGCGCCGAGGTAGACTTCAACAGAGTCATCAGTTTCTTTGCGGGCGATCAAACGCAGCCCGGGATTGAGTTTCTCTTTCAGATACGCTTCCAAGCGCAACACTTCTTCGCGGCCCATGGCTCACTCCTAAATTCAGTTGGCCTTCACATAGCGAGATGCGCGCGCGGTGCAATCCGTTGGCGCCGCGATATCTGTGATTATCCCTGCAATCCTCACGTTTCTTCCGGTGGATTGACCATTCGCCAAAGCTGGCCGCAGGTCCACCAAATCACTTCTACGAAGACCCGGGCGATTAGAGTCATCAAGATCCCGAAAATCGACGCCTCATTGATGAAGACGCGGAACACCGCGACGCCCTGCTCACCAAGATTAGGATTTCGGATCGCCTCTAAATTGGCGATGTGATTGGCAAAATCATTGACGCCATTGAACACGCCCGGGACAAACAAGACGCCCAGCATCATCAACAATAGCACCATGAAAAATGTCGCAATAATCTTCGCCGATGCCGACGACAATGATCGCAATAGAATCCACATAACTCTCACCCCTTTATGGTCTTATCGATAAAACCATATCGAGATGACAGGGTGACGTAAAACCCAAATTACTTATTCACCGCTCCAATTCGGTTTGCGCTTTTGCGCAAACGCCATCGGCCCTTCAATAAAGTCCGGGCCTTTGACCATGCGCCCAATGGCGTCATATTTCTGCGAAAACGCTTCCTGGAAATTGGCCGTATCAAGGCCCTTCATCGCGACTTCCTTCGATGTGCGGATAGATGATGGCGAGCATTCGGCTATCATTCCGGCCCATTTCATCGCCGCGTCCATCAGCTCTTCTTGCGGTACAACCTCATTCACAAAACCGAGCTCTTTGCCTTCGGCTGCAAAAACGTGGCGCCCCGTCATGATCATACCCATCGCTCGCTTGAGGCCGATCTGGCGCGGCAGACGGTGCAGCCCACCGGCGAGCGCCGCCAAGCCAACTTTTGGCTCTGGCAAAGCAAATCGCGCAGTGTCTGAGGCAATAATCAAATCGCACGCCAGCGCGATCTCGAAGCCGCCGCCCATGGCGACGCCATTCACCGCCGCAATCACCGGTTTGAACAAATCATAGCGATTGGTCAGCCCGCCAAAGCCGCTTGGCACCGGAAACATCTCGCCGCCTTCGGCTTGATAACGCAGATCATTGCCGGCGCTAAACGCCCGATCGCCGGCGCCGGTAATGATCGCGACCCAGAGGTTTTTGTCTTGCGCGAACTTATCGAAGACTTCGCCCAAATCGCGGTTCGCCGGCGGGTGAAGCGCATTCATTTTCGCCGGCCTGTTGATCTCGACAATTAAAATATTGCCCTCGACTTTGGTGTTCACGAATTCACTGTCGATCATTATGCGCTCCCTGAAGGTGTAATTTCGCGCTACGCTATGACTTGGTTAAACCGAATCAAGGATGACGTGGCGACATGCCGGATAAGACCGCTCTCGATCTGTCGTCTATCGACCCGCCAATTTGGCGGGTGATCGTCGATGAGGCCGTCTATGGTCCCTACACGCTCGGCCAAATGAAAGTATTTGTTGCCGAAGGGCGATTGCACAGCGCCTCAAAAGTCGCTCAGGGCGACGGCGGTGCGTTCTTGCTCGCGCATCAACACATTGATCTCAAGTCGCTATTTGGTCCAGACCCCGCGGCGAAGGCCGAGCCGCAAGCTTCAAACTATTTGGTGACGCTTCAAACCGATGGCGATGGCCGCCGCGCGGCCATCTCTCTGTTCAACGAAATTGGCCGGTTCGCCGAGCTTATGCCTGGCTGTTTCATTGTCGACACCACGCAAACAATTGTCGACCTACGCGCCCAATTGTCGACGCTTCTGGCCGAGCGCGGGCGCTGCGTGATCGTTAATGCCCGGACCGGCCAGCTCGGCTGGATGGGGCTAAAGCAGGACGCCGACACACACGCAAAACTGATTTGGAAACGGGGCTCTTAGGCCGCAATCTCAACCTCTTCAGGGGTCAGTGAGGCGACGCCGCGGATCATATCGGCGGCTTTCTCAGCTATCATGATTGTCGGCGCATTGGTGTTCCCGCCAATCAATGTTGGCATGACCGACGCGTCAATCACGCGCAGCCCATCAACGCCGCGGACTTTTAGCTCGCCATCGACCGGCGCAGTGTCTTGAATGCCCATGGCGACGGTGCCGACAGGATGATAAATCGTCTCGCCATAGGTCCGGATAAACGTATCAATGTCGTCGTCCGATTGCACTTCAACACCTGGCAACGCCTCCGCGCCGCGGAGCGGTGAGAGCGCCGTCTGCCCGGCAATCTCCCGCATCATTTTGACAGATTCTCGCATCGTGATGCGGTCTGTGTCTGTGGCCAGATAGTTTGGATCAATCAACGGATGCTCAAACGGATCGGCGCTCTTGATGTGGACCGTGCCACGGCTTTCAGGGCGCAATTGGCAAGAATGGATGGTGAAGCCATCCCGCTCATAATCATAATTGCCGTGGTCACGCATCATTGCATTGACCAAGTGCAATTGAATATCAGGGCGATCGAGCCCCTCTCGGGTTTTCAGAAAGGCGCCGGCTTGTAGGAAATTATCTGCTCCGGGCCCGGATTTCGACAACAGATATTTAATCCCGACCGCGAGCTTTTTAAGGCCCGCCTGTTTTGAATAGGCCGATGCTTTTTGCGTCATCTCATGGATGACGGTGACGTCTAAATGGTCTTGCAAATTACCGCCAACATTTGGACTGTCGTGCAAACACGTGACGCCATTGACTTTTAAGAGCTCCGCCGGGCCGATCCCAGACAGTTGCAGGATTTGAGGCGACTGTACCGCCCCCGCGCAGAGGATGACTTCCTCGCCGGCGTGCAACACTTCCGGCGCCGCGCCCGGCTTGGCGACGGTTTCGACGCCGTGGGCTTTGCCGCCATGAAACACCACGCGCGAAACCAAAGAGGTTGAGAGAATGGTGAGATTGGGGCGCTCTTTTTCAATGGGCCGGAGATAGGCGAAAGAGGCACTCCAGCGCTCGCCGTCATGAATGGTGCGCTGATACGGACCAAAGCCTTCTTGCTGGGCGCCGTTAAAATCCTTGGTTTCGGGATACCCGGCTTGGCGCCCAGCTTCGACAAACATATCGTAGAGGCTGTCTTGCATCGGGCTCTCGCTGACCCGCAGCGGCCCGTCACCGCCGTGGAAGTCCGTCGCGCCATGCTCATAGCCTTCAGACTTGCGGAAATAAGGCAGCACATCAGCAAACCCCCAGCCGGTCAAACCGGTTTGGCGCCACTGATCATAATCCCGCGCATGACCGCGAATATAGATCATGCCATTGATCGATGATGACCCTCCCCAGCCGCGACCGCGGGGCCACCACAATTTACGATTGTCCATATGGTCTTGCGGCGTCGTCCAGAAGCCCCAATTGTGCGGATTTTCCTCTTTGATCAGGCCGCCAACGCCAGCCGGCATTCGAATCAAAAGGGATTTGTCCTTTTTTCCGGCTTCGACGAGGCAAACGGAAACATTTGGGTCTTCGCTTAACCGGTTGGCCAGAACACATCCGGCGCTACCGGCACCTACGATGATGTAATCAAAACTCTTTTTCTCAGCCATCTCGCATTCCCTAATGGTTATTCCGAGCGTCTCAATCTTCGCGCTCCGCGGGCAATATCAACCATTTGTGAACCGGTGCTGCATATTGTCAATTCCAACAACAACAACCTCACGTTGGGGCGACGTGAAACCTGGAGCTCGTATGAGTGCACCACAACCAAAAGTGGCCGTCGCCGAATCAAGTGTTAGGTCAAAACCGGATCGTCGCCGTCACTTCCGTGTCGCGTTGAAACTGGCGGGCCGCTTTCTTCACAACAGCGCTGACCATACCTTCGTTACCAAAGATGTGTCCTGTGGCGGCGCCCATTTCGAGGCCGTCGCTATTCCAGAAATTGGCTCTAAAGTTGTATGTTATTTTGATGATCTCGGCCGCGTTGCAGCGATGGTCACGCGGCACACCGAAGCCGGTTTCGCAGTCGCCTTCCAGACGCCGAAACATAAGACTGACAAGTTGGCTGATCGCCTGGTCTGGTTGGTCAATCAAAAGAAATACAGCCTCGATGACGAACGCAAAGCCCCGCGCAAACCTGCGAGTGGCCCCGCCTTGGTCACCCGCGCAAACGGTACAAAAATCCAGTGCCGCGTGGTTGATATTTCGCTGACCGGCGCCGCGTTTGAGTTCGATGGACCGGTTCCCATTATTGGCGAAAGGGTCCGCGTCGGCACGCTTACAGGCGAGGTCGTACGCGCGGTAACAGGCGAATTCGCAATCCGCTTCTTACACCGCAAGAAAACCTAGCCACACATAAGTTTGACTTGAACTCCCGTCTCATGGGCGCCATTTAGGGTCAGATACGGCGCGGAGGATCAAGCGCATGGACTTGAACACAGAGCACAATCCCGACATTGGCGCGCCGCCACCGGTTTGGACACGCCTCCGCTTCGAAGCCCGCGCAGCGGCTGCGGATGAGCCGACCATGGCGAGTTATATCGATGCCGCCATTCTCAGCCACGAGACGATTTGCCAGGCCCTCGCCTTTCACTTGGCCGAAAAACTTGCCGGCCCTGAAATGGGCGCGCAACAAGTCCGCCAAGTCATCGCCAATGCTTATGACGCCCGACATGCTTTAGTCGAGGCGGCGGAAGCGGACATGCAAGCGACGCTCGAACGTGATCCCGCCTGCCGCGGCATGCTGCAGCCATTCCTATTCTTCAAAGGCTTCTTGGCGCTGCAAACGCACCGGATTGCCAATCACTTATGGAAACAAGGCCGTGAGACATTGGCCTTCCATTTCCAATCGCGGGCGAGCGAATTGTTTGCGGTCGACATTCACCCCGCCGCCACGGTTGGCAAAGGCGTGATGCTTGACCATGCGACCGATATTACGATTGGCGAAACCGCTGTGGTCGGCGACAATTGCTCCCTTCTACACGGCGTCACCCTCGGCGGCACGGGCAAAGAGGTGGGCGATCGCCACCCAAAGATCGGCAATGGCGTATTGCTCTCCGTCGGCGCCAAAGTGCTTGGTAACATCCGTATCGGCGACGAAGCGAAAGTCGCGGCTGGATCGGTCGTTTTAAAAGACGTCCCGGCTCAGTGCACGGTTGCGGGCGTACCAGCCAAGCAAGTGGGCGGCCCGTGTTGTGAGCCAGCTCGGTCGATGGATCAGGCTATTCCGGACGAGATCGCGAAATAATCACAGCCGATTGCCTTTAATTTTATTGCAGCGCGCATGTGCGAGCTGCAAATTTTCCGGTTGATCCGACCCGCCTTTAGATTTCGGCCTGATATGGTCAAATGTCGCCCGGTATTTGGCCCAGAGCGTCGCATGCGCCGCCTCGAAACGGTTGCGTAGCATAGGCGTGCCGCAGAGCGCGCAGTGGCCCGCCTGCGTCTCCCACAGCGCCTGAAACAGCTCGGAGCCCGGGGCCTTATAAGAACGCGTCATATGGATGCGGATAGTTCGGATGCTCTGCAGAGCGGTTGCGACAGGCCCAAATCAGGAGCCACATCCCGAGCGCGCCGATCACGCCGCCAAGAAACCAGGCCAGCGGACCACCAGGAATGTCTGGATTGAACACCAGCTGCATGCCGCCAATGACGGACAGGATAGCGCCGATGAGCACAAGATAGCCTTTCCAATTGGCCGGGCGGTATCGCGTTCGCTTGCGCATCCACATGCGCCAAAACCAAGGCGATGGCTCAGCCACTAGAGGCCCTCCGGCGTCTCCCAGCCCCGACGCGCACAAGCCGCCAGAACCGTATTGCGAAGCAAACAAGCAATCGTCATCGGCCCAACCCCGCCCGGAACCGGCGTAATCGATCCCGCGACGGCGGCGCAGCTATCGTAATCGGCGTCGCCGACCAGCTTGGTTTTCCCCTCGCCTTTCTCTGGCGCAGGGACACGGTTGATGCCGACATCAATCACGCAGGCGCCTGGCTTCAACCAATCCCCTTTGACCATTTCTGGGCGCCCCACAGCGGGCACGACAATGTCTGCCTCGCGGCACAAAGCCGGCAAGTCGGCGGTCCGGGAATGGGCAATCGAAATCGTGCAATTCTCCGCCAGAAACAGCAAGGCAGCGGGTTTACCGACCAGGATGGATCGTCCGACGACGACCACATGTTTGCCAGACAGGTCCTCTCCAAGCGCGCGCTTTGCCAGGATCACACATCCCGTTGGCGTGCACGGACGCAGGCCTGGCTTGCCGAGGCTCAAGCGTCCAGCACTGGCTTCGGTCAGACCATCAACATCTTTCGCCGGATCAATCTTCTCAATCGCCGATGCTTCATTGAGGCCCTTTGGCAGCGGCAATTGCAGCAGAATGCCATCAACCTCATCATCAGCGTTGAGGTCCGAGATCAGGTTTTCGACTTCGAATTGCGTCGCGTCTTTCGGCAAATGATGATGCAAGGAGCGCATGCCGCAAGCTTCGGTCTGTCGGACTTTGTTGCGCACATAGACTTGGCTCGCCGCATCCTCACCGACCAAGACCACAGCCAGTGTCGGTTGTCCTGGTAAGCCAGCGACTGCTTTAGCAACATCTTCGCGGACATCCGCCGAAACATCTTTGCCTGAAATGATTTGTGCCGTCATAGCCTGCTGCTCCTTGCCCGACCTACGCTCTGATGCGCCCCGCTTTAGAGGCCATGCGCAGATTCGTCACTAGCCCGGCTGGCCTAAATCAGAACGGAATGGCCAGAATGAAACGCGGGATCAACCAATCATTGATGAACGGAATCGCCAGCGCTATCACCAGGATGGAGAGATCCAAATTCCCCATCGGAGGGAGTACTTTCCGAATAGGCCGCGCGACCGGCTCAATGATCGAGAACAGGAACCCATAAATCGACCGCACGGTTTGGTTGCGATTGTCGACTACGCCGCCAATCATCAGCCAGCCGAGGATCACATAGACCAAGAGGGCAATGAAATAGATCTGTAAAATCGG
Source organism: Pseudomonadota bacterium (assembly GCA_039822145.1). Classification (GTDB taxonomy): domain Bacteria; phylum Pseudomonadota; class Alphaproteobacteria; order Caulobacterales; family Hyphomonadaceae; genus Henriciella. The sequence goes on from JBCBMU010000003.1 coordinate 135,268, forward strand.
CGAAATGAAATATCCGTGCAACGCATCTAGCAAATCTTGCAAAGCTCTGACTCCGTTCTTGTTTCTTGTCCCCTAGAGCGCTTCCGCGTCGCTCGCAAGCGGGACGCTAATCTGCATTTCGAAAACGTTTGGATTGCGCGCCAACCATGGCCCGCCCAAGCGGTTCGGGAAGGATTTTGCTGAGCGTTGCCAGGCCTTTATTCACGGCCCCCGGAACGACCACGGGTTGCCCGCGTTCGCAGGCTTCAATCCCCGCTTCGACGACAGGCGCCGCTTCCATCCACATCCAATCCGGCATTTCATTGGTTTTTTCGCGCGTGCCGTTGACGTCATGAAACTCTGACCAGGTGAACCCCGGACATAGCGCGGTACAGGTCACTCCGTCATGTCCTGCCGCTTTGGCCTCAGCATTGATGCTTTCTGAGAATTTAATCAGGCCCGACTTGACGCTGGCATAGAGCGTGTGGCCGTTTGAGCCTGGTGTATAGCCCGCCAATGAAGCAACATTGATGATCCGCCCAAACCCGCGCTCAGCCATGCCTGGCAGCACTTTATGCGTCAATTCGATCGGCGCTGTGTAGAGCACGCGCAAGAAGGCTGCTTGGTCTTTCCATTTCGTATTAAAGAATGTGCCTGGCAGGCCATAACCGGCATTATTGACGACGCCATCGACATGACGGCCGGCTTCTTTGATCTCTTTGAGAATGGTATCGACACTAGCTGCGCGGGCTAAGTCTTGCGAGATCACGATGGTTGCAATCTTATACTTTTCTTCCAAATCGCGAGCCAGCTTTTCAAGCCGATCGGCCCGTCTTGCGGTGAGCGCCAAATCCCAACCGCGCTCGGCATATTGTTTGGCAAATTCCTCGCCAATCCCGGCTGAGGCGCCGGTGATCAGCATCAATTTTCGATCAGTCATGTGAATCTCCTAACTGGCTTTTCGCCAGACGCGAACTTTTGTCAAAAAGGCAAGCTGCAAGCGCTCTGCCGTGAACCCGGCTTCGATCATATGCGGATCAAACGCCCATTTCAGATAACCTTTGTAATACGGCTCATGGAAGCCTTCCGGGAAATACTCCAAAAAGCCATCGACGCCTTGATTATCGCCAAATTGAAGACTGTCCGCGATGATGAATGTGCCGCCCGGTTTTAAGACGCGAGCAGCTTCAGCAATCACTTGCGGACGCACGCGCGGCGGCAACTCGTGAAACAGATAGATCGACACAATGTGATCCAACGACGCGTCTTCGAACGGCAGCGCTTCGGCTTTGCCTTCTGCAACCTCGACTTGTGGCCAAGCACGAACGGCTTTGCGCGCCGCTGCGGCATAGTTTGGCGACAGATCGAGCCCGGTTAGCTTTAGCTTCGGCAGCGCATCTAAGACCTGGCGCATGAACCGCCCTGTTCCGCAGGCGAGATCTAAGACTCGAACACTCCGTTGATCGGTGCCGCGTACGTCGCGGACCAATTCTGCCAAAGCGGCGCGGCGCATCGCATCAGCGGCGCCAGTAAACAGCGCTTCGACTTGATGGTCATAAATCTCGGCGCTTTCATCACTGAGCCAGCCGTCTGTTTGGTAATGGAAATTCTGTCGATAATAGGCCGGGAAACGCTTTGGGTCCGCCGCCTCTTGCGTCCGAACCTCGGTGCCATCGCGGTCCAGCCGGCGGCGATCCACCTCGGTGACGTCAGACAGGAAAGTCCGGGCCCGGTTCAAGGCGCTCGGAAAGTCACGCATTCGGAGCTCTCGGCGCACCGGATCGGGGTAAAGCCCAGCTTCAATATTCATCCGGTCTTGCCGAAATAGATCAAAATAGGCTTTGCGGAGCGCTTTCAGGTCCGGCTTATTGCCCGGTTTGAATACCGGTTCGCCCGGGCGATTAAAGCCAGCCGAACGCCGCCGGGCGATCGCATATTGGCCGCCATACCAGGCCGAACGAAGGCCTTGCGCCGCCGTATAGCGTGCACGTCCAGCCGTAATCATAGCGTCTCGGAGCAATCCCATGCCCCTTAAATGGGCGCAGTCTCCTCAATCGTCCAGTGCACAAGGTGCCGCGTCCTTCAGGTTTCGTTCAGACAGGCTCAGGCAGAAAACTTGCAAACATGGATGAGTCTGGGCGGGGTTGCCTGTCAGAAACGAAAGAACAGCCAATGATGAGATCTTCACTGCTCGCCGCGGCCGCCGCCCTTTGCTTCGCTCCAGTGGCGCAAGCCGACCATGATGGATATCGTTCACTCGGGACTTATCATGCCGGCCAACCAACGGTGGCCAGCTCAGCTTGTGAGCGCCAAAAGGACAATGATCGCCTCGCCGGCGGACTTGTCGGTGCCGTCGCAGGTGGTCTCATCGGCGCCGCGATTGGCGGCGAATTGGAACCCGACAATGGCTATAATCGATATCGCAGCCATCACGGCTATCGCGGATACCATGGCCATCGCGGCTACGGTCGCCGCCGCGGCGGATTTTACCACGACCGCGGCGATGATGGCGCCGAAATCGCTGGCGCCCTTGTCGGCGGCTTGATTGGCGCCGCAATTGGCAGCGAAGTCGCGAGCAGCGACACCAATTGTGCCCGCACCTACAGTTATGGCAGTACGCGGCAACAACCAACCCGGTCTTATGGTGTTGGCGACGTTTATGCTCCGACGCGGTCCCCGACGGGCCCTGCTTGGGACCCGCCGCAAGGTCAGCCAATCAGCGCCGAAACGCCGGCTTATCCGAGCGTCCGGGCATACCCGACACAGGAAGATTATGGACTGTCTGGCGGCCCAGCTGACATCCGAGAGTGCACAACCGTGCGCCGCGAGACCCGGCTTCCGGATGGCACAGTGATCCGCGAACCTGTCGAAGTTTGCCAAACCGATGACGGTCGCTGGCAAATGCCGCAGGTCGTCCCGGACTCATAAATACTGCTTTGATTTGCGATGAAAATCACCACTAGGGGAAGTCACGCACTTCCCCTTCGTTTTTTCTGGGCGTAAGACGCGGCCATGACCAAATATTTCGAACCGATTTCTTTCCAGCAATGGCCAGCGCAAAAACAAGCTTTTGCAGATGCGCTCGGGCACTCGTTCCGGGAGACCGGCTTTGCCGTGATCAGCGATCATCCGATCCCACAAGACGTGATCGATCGCGCCGTCGACGCTTCCAAAGACTTCTTCGCGCTGCCCGAGGACGTGAAAGAGACCTATCACGACGCCGCTGGCGGTCGCCAACGCGGGTATACACCATTTGCGACAGAGAATGCCAAAGGCGCGCAATCAGCGGACTTAAAAGAATTCTGGCACACTGGCCGCGCTTTGCCGGATGACAGCGCCTACCGCGCGACAATGAAAGAGACGCCCGCCGTACCTGAAATCGCGGCCTTCGATGCGGCGACCCGAAAATTCTATAACGCCATGGACGGCTTTGGTACACAATTGCTGCGCGCGGTCTCATTGCATCTCGGTCTGCCTGAGACCTGGTTCGATGATAAAGTTCAGTTTGGCAATTCGATCCTGCGTCTGTTGCATTACCCGCCGCAAGCTGAACCGCCTGCAAAAGGCACAGTGCGTGCCGGGGCACATGAAGACATTAATGTCATCACGCTTCTGCTCGGAGCCGAAGAAGCCGGGCTGCAAGCGCTCCATGCATCAGGTGAGTGGTTAGACGTGAACCCACCGGCGGGGTCTTTGGTGATCAATTGCGGCGACATGCTGCAGCGTTTGACGGCCGGGGTATTGCCGTCGACGACACACCGCGTGCTGAATCCTTCGCCGGAGCGGTCGAAATTCCCGCGCTATTCGACGCCATTCTTTTTGCATTTCAATCAAGACGTTTTGATTGAGGCGCTGCCGCAATGCTTAGCTGAAGGTGGCAAAGCCGAACCACCGATCACAGCCCAAGACTATTTGATGGAACGCTTACGCGAAATCGGTTTGGTGCGCGCTTAGCCCGGCGAGCTTTGCAAAAAATGATCGACTTGCGCCCGCCAGGGCAGGCTTGGCTGGGCGCCGGGTCGGGTCACTGCGAGCGCCGCTGCCGCTGACGCAAACCGTAGGGCCTGGTCAATCGGTTGCGCTTCCGCCAATGCCACTGCAAAGGCGCCGCAAAACGTGTCCCCTGCCCCAGTTGTGTCGACAGCTTCAACCTCGAATGCAGCAACGCGCGCGACTTCGACGCCGTTTCTATAAGCCACCGCCCCTGCCTGTCCGAGCGTGACAATGACCAAAGCCTCACCCTGATGGAGCGCATCGCCGTAGAACGCCGCCTCAATTTCATTGACGATCAATACGGAAGCTTGGCGGAGGACGAAATCGGGTACGGTGACCGCCGGCGCCAAATTGATCATCAGGCGCTCGCCCGTTATCTCAGCTCGCTCTGAGGCCGCTTCGATGGCGGGCACCGGAACCTCCAATTGGCACAAGAGTGTATCGCAGGGTGGCAAGGCCGACACATCGCCCGCGCTGACCCGGGCATTGGCGCCGCTGGCCACGGTGATTTGGTTCTCCCCGGCCCTGGAAACCGCGATCAAAGCGACCCCTGTGGCAGCCCCGACCTCACTCATAACGGCTTGCAAATCGACCCCGTCTTGGCGCAGCAATCTAAGGGCGCTTTCAGCAAGGGCATCATCGCCCACGCATCCCGCCATTTTGACTTCAGCGCCGAGTCGCCGCGCCGCCAATGCCTGATTGGCCCCTTTGCCACCCGGGTGCTGGGCGAAGCGGGCGCCCGTTACGGTCTCGCCGGCCTTTGGCAGAGGGGCGCCGCTGGCCACTAGGTCCAGATTGATCGAGCCGATCACGCCGACGCTCACGCTCATGTTTTCGCTCCCAAAAGGTGCTCGAGCTGCGCGAACACACCGTCATCATCAACATCTTCATACCACAGGACATTGCCGCGCTCGGTGAAGGTCGGAATGGTTTGCCCGAACCGCTCCCCGAACGTGGTGATCACTTCGACATTGGCGCGGCGCCCGAAAAAGAGATCTGGCCGCGTCAGAGCAATGATCGTGCTCGGATCGTGCAAGGGCGCCTCGCGGTGACCATTTGATGAAAACTCAAGCTTACATGATGCTTCGAGCAATTTGGCCGAGATCTGCGCCGGTTTACCCGGGATGTTCATCAATCGCGCCAACCGCGCTTTGGTGGTTCGGACATGATGGGTGACATCCAGGCTGAGACAGCGAATGGCAATGCCGGAGCCAAACACGATCGCCGCCGCATAGGGATCGGCATAGATATTAAACTCTGCGAAGGGGGTGATGTTGCCGCCTTCAATATCAGCGCCGCCCATCAGGACGATCTCAGATATTCCTTCGGCAATGTCGGGGGCCATGGTCAGTGCAAGAGCGACATTGGTCATCGGCCCGGTGACAATCAGCGTGATCGGCGCCGCAACCGCCGCCCGGCACTTATCAATGATGCAATTGACGGAATGCTGCTCCGACATTGGCTCAGTGGGGTCGGGGAATTCAATATCACCAAGGCCGGTGCTGCCATGAAAGTCTTCGGCGGTTTCGGGCTTGCGAAGAATGGGGATTGGCGCTCCGGCGCACACCGGGATTGCCTTTCCGAGCCCGGCCACATCCCGAATGATCCGCGCATTCATCGCCGTTTGCGGACCTTTGACATTGCCTGCCACTGTGGTGATGGCCAAGATATTGAGATCTTTCGCCCCAAACGCCGCGAGTAAAGCAACAGCGTCATCCAACCCTGGGTCGCAATCAAATAATATGCCGGTCATTTATGTCTTGTGCGCCCCAGATTTCCCAATCGAAAGCCTTGAAAGCGCGTGCCCCTTCAGTAAACAATTCTAGAATAGCGCCATTGGCAGGAGATATTCTATGAGCGAAAGCACACGATTTTTAGATTATGAGCAAGGCGGTCAAACCTATGAGGGCTTTTTGGCCATGCCAGAGGGCACACCAAAAGGTCTCGTCATCGTGGCGCACGCTTGGGCCGGTCAATCCGCTTTCGAACAAGACAAAGCGAAACTCATGGCGAGTTGGGGCTATGCCGGCTTCGCGCTGGATGTCTATGGCAAAGGCAAACGCGGCGAGACCAATGAAGAATGCGAAGCGCTGATGACGCCGCTCGCAAGCAACCGTGAAGAATTACAGTCACGCCTGGCACATGCGCTCGCGGTCGCGAAACAAGAGTCAGGCAATTCCAAAGCAGCCGCCATTGGCTTCTGTTTTGGCGGCATGAGCGTGCTGGATATGGCGCGCAAAAACATGGCGGTTGAAGGCGTGGTCAGCTTTCACGGTCTGTTTGGCGCACCAGGCAATACGGACGATAAAATCACGCCAAAAATCCTCGCCTTGCATGGTTGGGATGACCCAATGGCGACGCCCGATGATGTCATGGACTTTTCACGTGAAATGAGCGACGCGAAGGCCGACTGGCAGCTCTATGCCTATGGCGCGACCATGCACGCGTTTACAAACCCGGCCGCCGCAAACCCTGATTTCGGCACCGTTTACAGCGCCAGTGCTGACCGGCGGAGCTTCGCCGCATGTCAGGACTTCCTGGCAGAAGTGCTCGGATAATTGGATCGCGGCAAGACCCTTTCTTTGTCTCGGCGCAGCCTCCTCGCGGCGGCGCCCGTCGCCGCATTGGGCGTCTCTGCATGTCAGAAAACGGTCTCGGCTCAAGACCTATTACAGCAGCTGATTGACGGACCGGCATCTGGCCGCGCGCCGGCGGCGGGGCTGGTTGTGATGCGAAACAATTTGGTGATTGGACAAGCTGCCGCCGGCGACGCGGTGATTGATCAGCGGGTGTTCACAACGCGCTCTGCCTTTCGAGCCGCGTCGATTTCGAAACTCGCCGTCGCGCTCGCCGCAGAGAAACTCCACAATGATGGGGTGGTCGATTTAGACAAAGGCGTTCGCACGTGGCTGCCTTTCTACTCGCCGGACACCGTGGCCGGTGAGATGGGGCCGAGCTTGCGGGCATTGCTGAGCCATACGGGCGGCCTGAAAGATCCAGATGCTTATTGGCTCGCCCATCCCGGACATATCGAGACGCTGCTGACCAATGATGCGTTTCGCGCCGATACAAATTTTGAATATTGCAATCTCGGCTATGGCGTCGTCGCGACTGCGCTGGAAGCGGCGACGCAAAGACGATTTGATCGCTTGGTCTATGATCTCGCGCTAAAACCCATGGGCTTGGATGCGGGCTTCAACTGGGCCGGCATGAGCGCTGGCAAGAAACAAGCAGGGGCAACGCTGTATCGCGAGTTTGGCCATGGTTGGGTGACGCAGATCGATGATCAAGAGACGCTTAACGCTGCTCAGCCTTTGGTGTTGATGGAGGATGATGCCGACCTGAGCACCTATACGCCCGGGACCAATGGCACGCTTTTCTCTCCACAAGGGGGGTTACGGGCCAACTTGATCGATCTTGCAACATTGGCAGGCCGGTTAAAATACTCTCAGGAGCTGACGACCCCCGTTTGGCGGCTGAACAGCGCAGAAAATAACGGCGTCCATGATCAGCGCTATTTCACACAATTCGGCACCGGCGTGCACATCCATCCGGCAAGCGAGAGCCCATGGCCAGAGCAAACCCTGATCGGGCATCATGGCGAAGCCTATGGCTTGTATGCCGGCGCTTGGTACGTTCCCGGTCAGAATATCAGCTTCGCCTATGCCGTCACTGGCACGCCTGAAACGCCGCCCGCACGGAGCAAGCGACACCCCGCGCTCAACACGTTTACCGAAGTTTTGATGGACGCGGTAATCGCAGCCTACGCTGCCAGCCCGGCAACCAAGTAAAGGGCTGTCGCAAGGGCGCCGCCAACCAGCGCATAGGGCAGCTGGGTGCGGACATGTTCCATATGATCGCAGCCCGAAGCCAGCGAAGCGATAATCGTCGTATCTGAGATGGGCGAGCAATGATCGCCGAACACGCCGCCGCCCATAACGGCGGCAATGGCGAGCGGCAATGGCACGCCGGCGCCGACCGCTAAGGGCACCGCAATCGGGACGATAATCCCATACGTGCCCCAGCTGGTGCCGGCGGTGAAGGAAGTAATCGCCGCGGCCAAAAACAAGACCGCGGGAATGATCCAAGGGGCTGGGAAGCTCGATGCGATGGCGGCGATAAACTCACGCATTCCGACCGCGTTGAGGCTGGCGCCCAGGACCAATGCGAGGAAGATCATCGTCACTGCCGGCAAAAGATCGCCCATACCTTTAAAGCCGATTTCAACCAGCTCGCCTTTGGCCCGCTTGGAATGCGCGAGACAGAGAAACGCGGCGCCAGTGGCGAGGATGACCGACCATAAGATGGCTTGAGACCCCGACCCGGCGCGAATGTCGCCGTCGCCCGTCCAAATCATGAAACCGATTGTGCCGCCAATCATCAGCAGCAAAGGGATCGCCATATAGATCGCTTTTGAAGGCTCGGCCGGCGCATCATTGAACGGGCCACTTGTCGACACACTTGCCGCCCCATCGGCGCGCGCATCAACGGCGCCCAGCGGCCCAAATGTCCGGTTGGTAAAGACCGTTGCAAACACCATAGCAACAGCGATCCAGGCATAGAAGTTGAGGCCAATCGTCGCCATCAAAACACCCGTCGCGCCGTCGACCCCATTCTCATTGAGCAACCCTAAAAGATACGCGCCCCAGCCATTGAACAAGATCAAAACGCTGATCGGCGCACAGGTCGAATCGATGATGAAGGCCAAGCGCTCCCGGCTCATTTTTAGCTTATCGAATAGCGGGCGCCCTAGAATGCCCGTGGTGAGCAAGCTGATATTGGTCTCAACAAAAATCAACACGCCGCAAATGGCAGTCACGAGACTGGCGCGCCGCGGCGTCGAGGCAAAACCGGAGGATTGCAGTCGCTCAACCATGGCGCTTATCCCACCTGAGCGCTGCATATAGACAATCAGCGCACCAATGATCAGGCAGAATAACAAGACCCGCGTATTATAGGGACTATCGAACACGCCGACGGCGCGATCAATACTGCCAAGCAGGCCCATGAACGGGTTGAACCCAGCAATAATGGTCTCACTCAGCCAAATCGCGACGCCGAGCGCCCAGAACACATTCCGGGTCCAAACCGCAACAATGATCGCCAGCAGCGGCGGCGTGATGGTGAGCCATTCCATCGGACTAATTGAGCACGTCTGGTGAAACCAAGGCTGACTCGCGGGCTTCTTCCGCGGCACGGACCAGGCGCATCATATTGCCGCCCCAGATATTCGCGACATCGTCTTCGCTATAGCCCGCGGCGAGTAGGTCTCGGGTGATTTTTTGCAGCATCGAGACATCGCTCATGCCGTCGACACCGCCGCCGCCATCCCAATCTCCGCTCATGCCGACATGATCCGGCCCGATCAAATCTAGAACGTGGAATGTGTGTTCCATGAATTTGCTATAAGTTGACCGCGGCGCTGGGTAAGTGCGGTTGATCTCCGACCGCGCTTCCATCCATGCCGCTAAGGTCTCAGGCGCCATTTCGGAAGTGTTCGAGCCATAAGTCTCCGCCAACCCTTCAAGCGCCGCAACGCGTTCCGGGCTCGGCTCCAAAGCTTCTAAATAGCCGCCAAAAATATTCATTTGAATGACGCCGCCATTTTCCGCCAACTCAAGCAATAGGGCATCATCAATATTGCGTGGATGGTCATACACCGCCTTGGCGCCCGTGTGAGATAGAATAACGGGCGTCGTCGATAAGGCCATCATATCGCGCACGGTGGCGTCGCTGGCATGGCTGCCATCTAGGACCAAGCCGAGGCGATTTGCTTCGCGAACCAATTCTTCGCCAAGCGGGCTAAGACCGTCATAGGGCTGACTGATATCGGTAGCGCTATCGGCAAATTGATTATTGGCGAAGTGAACGGGCGCAATCATGCGCAAGCCGCCAATGTAGAAATGCTCTAGCAAAGACACATCCGTGCCCAGCGGATAGGAGTTTTCCATACTCTGAAAGACCACTTTCTTGCCGTCGGCGAGAATGCCTTCGACGTCCTGCCATGACAGCGCCAAGGCAACTTCTTCATGATATTTCGCAGCAAATTCGCGGATCGCGGTTTGGCGCATCAAGCCATGCGTGCGGGCAGCGGCATAGCTCGCCTGATCCAACGGTCCTTGGCGCGTAAAAATTACCCAAAAGCCGCCATCGAGGCCGCCTTCATTCATCCGGGGCAAGTCGACATGCGTGCCATCTTCTTCGAAACTGCCGCGGTCGGTAAACACATAGTCTTCGGTATGAAACAGCGCAGGTGTGTCCAAATGGCTATCAAAAACGGCGATGGAGTCATGAAACGCATTAACCCCGGTCATCGCATTTCCGGAAGCTTGTTGCGCCGTCACAACCGTCCCGGCGCCATCCATTTGCGGCGCGCATGCAGCTAGACCAAACGCCACCAACCCACTGAGTCCAAAACGGATCATATCCATCTCCTTCATCTTGAACATTGACGTAAACGAGCTGGCTCTCAAAGCAAGTCCGGGTCCGGAGCAATCTCCCAATTCACACGCTCCAAGCCGACAAAGCGCATCATTCGAGCAAGCTCTGCATCAAGTTTCGCCGCGCGCCCCGGAGTCCACTTCACTTTTGGCTCGACCCAGAACTTCAAGACCTTCAGCGTGCCCGCTTTTCGATCGGCTTTGACCTCTATGCGTCCGACGAACCGGTCGCCCTCGAGCAAAGGATAGACATAATAGCCCCATTGCCGTTTTGCCGCCGGGACGAACATTTCGACGGTATAATCAAACCCAAATAATCGTTTCAAACGCGTTCGGTCACGGGCCACCGGGTCAAACGGATTGAGGATCCGCAAGCGCGATGTCGGGGCGTCAAGTTGAGCCAACCGTTGCTCCATGTCCGGTGCGGCATAGAGTTCTATAGTGTCGCCGTCAGCGGTTTCGACATTAACGGGCACAAGGTCGGAGGAGGCCTCAACCCAGGCTTTCGCCTCGGCATTGCTAATCGCGGCCCAGAAGCGCTGAATATCACCATGCGACCCAAACGCCATGCGTGACAGTGCATTCGCGCACAGCCAATCAATTTGCGCCTCATCCGAGGGCGTTTGTGAGCGGACCGCCTCTGGAATCACCCTTTCGCTGAGGTCGTAAAATTTGGTGAAATTCTCCCGGTGCGACGTCGAAAGCTCGCCCGCATACCACATATAATCGAGTGCCAATTTGTGCGGCGGGCGGGCCCACATTTTCTTCTCGCCTTCGATTTTCGTGTCGAACGCTTTGGTACAGAGAGGTCCCTCTTCGCGGATCCGGTCCTTAATCTGATTGCGGCCATCAGGGCCGAGCATGCCGCGATGCCATTCCCATTTGCGGACTTTCGCTTCGAGCCGCCGAAACTGCCTCTGCCACATGGGATAGAAGGCCATGGGCAAGACCGATGCGTCATGCGTGAAGTGTTCAAACACCCCGCGTTCTTTGGCCAAATGCCGGTTCAGCATTGGCTCGCGATAATTCTGATTGCGGCTCCACAAGATATGATGATGGGCGCGTGCTACGACTTGGATCGTATCCAACTGGACAAAGCCAAGATCAGATATCACTTGCCCTAGATCGAGCGGCCCCGTCGGCGTTTTGGCAAGGCCCTGCGCGTCTAACCATAGCCGGCGCGCATCCCGGTTTGAGAGACGGAGGCGCGCCGGGGCCATTGCGCTCAGTCTTCTACCGGACAGGTTGCCCCGTCAGGATCGGTCGTTTTCAGCACCCAATCGAAAGCATTGTTGAGGATCCGGCGATAGGTCTCGCTGTCATAGGCAAGATCTGAATGGCCAAGAGCGGAGTAAAAACTGCGGCCATCACCCGGACAGCCAACCCAAATCACCGGGTGATCTGCTGGGGTATCGCCCATCGCCCAGGTTTGCAGGTTGCGAATGTCGTCGCCTTCTGGATTGAAGTCGGTCTCATGGATCCCGGCAAGCGGCAGCAAGCCATAATCAACCGGATGGCTGTCAAAGAAATACCACTCATCATCGTGGCGCCAGACCTCATCCACGTCCGCCATAATCGGGTGTTCAGCCTCTAAGGTCTCAACCCGGATGATGTGAAAATGTGGGGTCAGCGGATGCCCGGTAAAGGTCGGCCCGATCAGCTTTCCGGCATACCAAGGCCAATCGGCATGAGTATTATCGCCGGACCCATGCAGCCCGATCCATGACCCGCCCGCTTCAAGCCAGTCTTGAAAGGCCTGTTCTTGTTCAGGACTGAGCGTATCGCCGGTAGCATTGTTGAACACGATAACCTCGAACCGCGCTAAATCCTCAGCGTTGAAGACGGCGGCATTCACTGTCGTAAAAATCCCATAGCCGCGCTCTCTTGAAAGCTCGACAAAGAACTTATCAGCGCCGGCAATGCCTTCATTGTGGCGCCAGCCATTGGTCTTGGAGAAGACGAGAATGGCCGGCTGCTGCATCCATTGGGTGATTTCGGGCGCGACTGTATCATAGACAGTTTGGTCACTTGAACCGGACTCAGCGGTGACACCGCCGCAACCTGCAACGCCCATAAAGGCTACCGCAGCGCCCACATATTTGAGCGCATTTGCCAATTTCGCCATCAGTTTTCCTCCCGTTTTTGTTCTCGGATCGCGCGCCATTTTGCCAGGCGTTCTGCGATCGGCCCCTCTCGGCCATGACCTTTGGGCTCGTAAAAGTCCACCCGGTCAATGCCATCTGGGAAGTAATTCTGTCCGGAAAAACTCCCCTCTGCATTGTGATCATAGGCATAGCCGTCGCCATAGCCTTGATCCTTCATCATCTTCGTCGGCGCGTTCAGGCTATGCTTTGGCGGCATCAGTGAGCCGGTTTCACGCGCCGCTGCGCGGGCCCGCCGCAGCCCCATATAAGAGGCGTTGGATTTCGGCGCGGTGGCCAAATGAACGACGGCATGCGCCAATGGGATATAGCCTTCCGGTTCGCCTAAACGTTCAAACGCGCGGGCAGCTTCGCCAGCAACCATCATCGCAGTGGGGTCGGCGAGGCTGATATCTTCGCTCGCCATCACGACCAAACGCCGGGCAAGGAATAAGGGATCCTCGCCGCCTTCAATCATCCGGGCAAACCAGTAAAGTGCAGCATCGGGATCCGAGCCGCGGATAGATTTATGCAAGGCCGAGATCAGATTATAATGCTCTTCACGGTTTTTATCATACGCTGGCGCCCGCTTTTGCAGCGCCGCGCTAAGATCCGACACAGAGAGCTGATCGCCGTCGCCGGCTAGGGTCATCACTTGCTCTGTCAGGTTGAGCAAATAGCGGCCATCGCCATCGGCCATACCGATCAGGGCGTCGCGCGCACGGGTCTCTAGCGGAAGAGATCGCGACAGCTCGGTCTCAGCGCGGTCCAGCAAAGCTTGCGAGGCGCTCACGTCTAGACGATTAAGCACCAAGACGGCGCAGCGTGAGAGCAGCGCACCGTTCAACTCAAAGCTTGGATTCTCTGTGGTCGCGCCAACCAAAGTGACAGTGCCGGCCTCAACATAAGGCAGAAAGCCATCTTGCTGGGCCCGATTAAAGCGATGAATTTCGTCGACAAAAAGAAGCGTCCCCTGCCCCAAATCGCGCCGCCGCTGCGCCGCATCGAACACGGCGCGAAGATCTTTGACGCCTGAAAAGATCGCCGAAATTGCCTCGAAATGGAGGTCCGTTTCTTGCGCCAAAAGCCGCGCGATCGTGGTTTTGCCAACCCCTGGCGGCCCCCACAGAATGATCGACGACAATTGCCCGCCCGACAACATCCGTGTCAGGGTTCCGCTTTTGCCAAGCAAATGATCTTGCCCAACGACGTCGGACAATTTTTGCGGTCGCAAACGGTCCGCCAGCGGTCGCGGCGCGTCTTCAGAAAGCCCAGAAGCAGCAAACAAATCGCTCATCGTCTTAGGCTTATCCCGCTCTACGCCATTTGATAAGCGTTTGCCTTCCACGCTTTGCCGCGCGGCGCAAGAACGTTTACCGAACATAAAGACCAATTCTTTGGTTGCCACCTCACTCACCGCGTGGAACAGCAAGGGCCGAGTGCAGGGGATCCGTAAACTAACCCGAAAGGCGTCCACGCCCCATGTTTCTCAACAATGAGTCCGTGCGCTCGCGCGGCATTGTCATCGCTGCGCCAAACTCCAATAGCGGTAAGACCGTCTTCACAATGGGATTGGTCGCCGCACTGCGAGATCAAGGCCTATCGGTCGCCGCCGCCAAAGCGGGTCCAGGTTTCATTGATCCGCAATTTCTCTCACTGGCGAGTGACGCGCCTTGCCACAGTTTAGACAAATGGGCGATGGGCCCGGCGCAAGTGCGAGCTCGCGCGGCACAAATTGGTGCGACCGCTGATTTGGTCATGATCGAAGGCATGATGGGAATGTTTGACGGCGCCGCGGGGCTCGATGGGTCAACCGCAGATCTCGCCGCAACGCTGGATTTGCCAGTGCTTTTATTGGTCGATGCGAGCGGACAAGCGCAGTCCATTGCCGCTTTGGTTCACGGCTTCGCGACGCTGCGCCCCCAGCCTAAACTTTGCGGCGTTATCGCAACCCAAGTCGGCAGCCCAGGACATGGCGAGATGCTGCGCGATGCGTTGATAGAGACCGGCATCCCATTGGTCGGAACAGTTATGCGATCAGAGGCTTTGCACATTCCCTCTCGTCACTTGGGGTTGGTTCAAGCAATAGAACGCGCGGCGCCAGACCGGCTGGTCGAAGCGGCGCGCGATGCGGTCGAAGCTGGGGTTGATTTGGATCTATTGATATCGCTGTGCCAGGATTTGCCGACGGGTTCGACGATCAAGCCTATGCCTCCGCTCGGCCAACGTATCGCCGTCGCGCGTGACGCTGCCTTTGGTTTTGCCTATCCGCATTTGCTCGAAGATTGGCAGGGACAAGGCGCCGAAGTGAGCGTGTTTTCGCCGCTCTCTGACGAAGCCCCTGATCTAAACAGCGATGCGGTCTATTTGCCGGGCGGATATCCAGAGCTCCATGCAGCGCAGCTCGCAAGCGCGCGAAATTTCTTGGACGGATTGGCACAAGTGGCGCATGCCGGCGCCCGGGTCTATGGCGAGTGCGGGGGTTTTATGGCGCTGGGCCAAAGTCTTACTGATGCAGACGGACATGCCCATCGAATGGCCGGATTGCTAGGACACTCAACCAGTTTCGCGCGGCCGAAAATGCATATCGGGTATCGCACGCTCTTCGCCCTTCAACCCGGTCTCTGGGACGGCCCTTTGAGGGGCCATGAGTTCCATTGGTCAGACACGACAGATGTCGGCACCGATCCAGCTCTGTTTCGAATGGAGGATGCGCGCGGAACCGATCTCGGCGCGGTTGGCGGGCGCCGCGGCAATGTCTTTGGGTCCTATGCGCACATTATCGATCGTTGCCCAGCTAGAGCGTGATAGAGCCGCTAATGACGCGTCCATTGCGATTGATCTCAATGTCCCAACGGCCGCCTTCACGATCGAGCGCTTGATCTAAATCCTCAATCGTTTTGATCGATTGGCCATCAATCTCGACAATAATGTCGCCGGAGCGGACGATCCGGCGCGCATAGGCACCGCGCATCACACGGTTGACGAGGACGCCGCTTTCGAACGGGTCGCGGCCAAGTTCCTCGGCCAAGCGCGGCGAAAGCTCTGCGACTTCGGCGCCAGTGAACGGATGGCGTCCTTCCAGCAGGACCACGTCAGCATCGCTGGCGCCAGGCGGTGGCGCGAGTTCGGTCACAACCGTTTGCTCATTGCCGCCGCGCAGGACGTCTAAGGTTACGGTTTCGCCCGGCGATTTTGTTGCCGCCAGGAATTTCAATCCGCGCTCATCAAAGACTTCGCGGCCATCAATGCGCAGCACGAGATCGCCGCGCCGGAGGTCTGAGCGGTCAGCCGGACCATCATCGTAAACTTCAGTGATGATCACACCGAGGGGACGATCGAGGCCTTGCGCTTTGGCAATATCGAAGGACACAGATTGGCCCTTCAAGCCGAGCCATGGCCGCACCAATGTGCCTTCATTGACCGCGGCGTCGACAACCCGTTTGACCATTTCAGATGGGATCGCGAACCCGATCCCATTCGATCCGCCTGAGCGCGAGAAGATTGCCGTGTTGATCCCAACCAAATCGCCGCGCGTATTGACGAGCGCGCCGCCGGAATTGCCTGGGTTTACCGCAGCGTCGGTCTGCAAGAAGAAGGCATAATCTGAAACGCCGACATCCGTTCTCGCGGTTGCAGAAATAATGCCTGTGGTGACGGTTTGTCCGACCCCAAATGGATTGCCGACGGCCAGGACAAGATCGCCGACTTCGACGCCAATTGTATTGGCATAATTCAGTGTTGGCAGGGGCGCCCCTTCGGTATCGATGCGGAGCACAGCGAGGTCTGTGCGTTCATCCGCGAGGATCAGCTCGGCTGGGTATTCGCGGCGATCGGCGAGCACAACGACTACTTCATCAGCGTCTTGGATGACGTGATTATTCGTCACCACGACCCCGTCCGTCCCGACGATCACGCCAGAGCCGAGCGAGTTTTGTACACTCCGGCTGCTGGGGTCGCCAAAACGGCGTCCGTACATAAATTCTTGCATCGTCATTCGGCGCTGCACCGTCTTTTTGGTGTAGACATTGACGACAGCCGGCGAGACCTCTTTGACCAGCGGCGCATAGCTCAGCTCAATCTGGCTCTGAGAGACGGGAACTTCTTTGTCCCAGATCGCTTGCGCAGTGGCGGCGCCATAGAACGGGCTGACCAGAACGAGGACCAGCGCGACCAGCACCAAGACCACCGCGACCAGAAGTTTTGAAACGTGTTTTGTCATGTCGTGAACGTAAGTCATGATTATGGCTCTATTCCGGCACGCTGGCGGACGCAATTGGGCAGAGATGACAATTCAGTTAGACTACTGATTTTATTTGAGAAACCAGGCTAAGCGTCTTGCTTGGCGGCGAGCGTCTTCAAGTTTTGCTCATGCTCCTCGCGGCTGATCCGGTAAAAACTGACCGCGACCAGCATCGACATCCATAGAATGAGCAGCATGATCGCGTACCCGAAGCCCAATGTGCGCACCGATTCTGCACTCGCCTCAGACGGGATCATCCCGGGTGTGATCGATGCAAAAGCGAGAATGAAGGACGCGGTCAGGACCCCGACACCTTGGGCGAGTTTGCGCATGAAACTAATGCCGGCGAAATAGACGCCCTCTGAGCGTCGCCCGGTGGCGAGTTCATTCTGCTCAACAATGTCTGCGACCATAGAGGCGGTGAGGATCTGGTAGGCGACGATGAGCGCGATATCGATGACCGTGATGATCAAGATCGTCCAATACAGCGCTTCTGTGCCATTTGGCGGCAACAAACCGGCCAAGCGCGCGAATACCGGCGCCGGCGCGATGGTGAAGGCGAGCAGACCAATAATGATCGCCGCGCGCTTTTTGCCGAATGACTTGCCGGCAATCGGGGCGATGATCAGCGCCAATACCGCCGACACATAGACGCCCATGGTAAGGCCGGAGATTTGCTGACTGGTAAAGCCCCAAAAGAAGCCATTAATGTACTGGTTCAGCGTCGCCGAGACGCCGCTCGCGAGCAAGCCAAACATGGTCGCAATAAAGAGCGATCGGAAGGATGGATTGGAGATCGTTTCCCAGACCTCTGAGACCATGCGCAATGGCGAGAAGTCGCGCGCCGCTGGCGGCGGCTTAAGATGCGGAATATGGCGATGCGTCCCGAGCGTCGTGATCAAGATGGCGGCAAAGATACAGGTCGCTCCCAAAAGTCCATAAGCGTGCCACCCGGGCAAATATGAGAAGCCGGATGCGTCTAATTCAGTAGGTTGGAGCAAGACCGCGAACAGAATGACTTGAACGCTCAGCCCACCAAACCAGGCGAAGAAATAGCGGAAGGACATCAAGGACGTGCGCGCGTCATAATCCTGCGACAGCTCCGCCGCGAGCGCATGTTGCGGCACTTCGTAAAGCGTATAAGCCAGCCGCACCGTGATCGTCAGCACCAGCAACCAAGCAAACAGCCCAGTCCCCGCGAGGCCTTCCGGCGGATTCCAGACAAAGAAATAGCCAATCGAAATGGGAATGATCGCCGCATACATGAACGGATGCCGCCGCCCGAATTTGCTTTTCAAATTGTCAGACCAATAGCCAACAACCGGGTCCGACACGGCGTCAAAAATCAATGCGATCCAAAGCGCGGCGGCGACCAATACTGGCGAAAGCCCGAGGACCTGGCTGTAAAACAGGAGGAGGACATAGTCGAAGCCATTATTCTTCACCCCGCCGGCTGCGCCGCCGACGCCATAAGCGATGCGGGTTAGAAGCCCAGGCTTTGCGGGCGCGGCAATGGCGGCGTCAGACATTCAAATATCTCCGATCTTAGGTCGCTCGGCTGCGCTCCAACGCGGCTAGGTTGGCCTCGTGATCTTCCCGGCTGATCTGATATCGGAACAAGAAGGCGATGGCCGTGCCCCAAAGCGCGAGCAAGCCAAGCGAATACCCTGCGCCCAGCATCGTCAAGGTCTCTGACGACAGATCGCCCGGCTGGATGTTGCGCGAAAGATCGGCTGCCGCGAGCACTAAGGAGGCTAAGAACAGACCGCTGCCGCGCGCGAGTTTGCGCATGAAGCTGATGCCAGCGAAAAATATCCCCTCTGACCGGCGCCCGGTTTTGAGCTCATTCTCTTCGACAATGTCGGCAATCATCGAGCTTGATAGGATTTGGTAGGCAATGATCAATGCCACATCCAGCATGGTAACAATTAGGATGATGTTGAACAGCAGCTCGGTTCCATTTGGCGGCATCAGGCCGAACAAGCGCAACAGGACCGGCATCGGCGCGACGGAAAAAGCAATGCCGCCAATAATGATCGCGCCGCGTTTCTTGCCCAATGTCTTCGAAACAATTGGCGCCAGGATGAAGGCTATCGCTGCGGACACGAAAACAGAAATGGTCAGGTAGAAAGTCTGGGTCGTCGTGAATTCCCAGTAGAAGCCATTGATGTAATAATTGAGCGAGGCCGCAACCCCGGCTGCCATAAATCCAAACAAGGCGGCGACGAATAGGCCTTGGAATGATTTGTTCGACATCATTGTGCCGATCTCAGCAAAGACCCGACCAATCGTCATAGGCTGCGTCGTCTTCGGTGTTTTTAGGGTTGGAATGCGCGCATGAGTGCCTAAAGCGCAGACCAAGATCGATGAAATGATCACAATGGCGGCAATGTTGCCATAGGTCTTATAGCCATCAACGTTCAAAAACCCGCTGCCATACTGCTCCGTATCGACCAGTAGGAAGAGCAATGTGTATCCCGCCATGGTTACGCCGCCGAGCCAGCCGAACACGTAACGGAAGGAGAAAAATGACGTCCGTTCATCATAGTCATCTGTGAGCTCGGCAACCAAGGCGCTGCTCGGCACTTCGTAAAATGTGAAGGCGACGCGCACTGCAATGGTGATCATCAATAGGTATGGAAATAGCTCATTGCCGGTCAGTCCAGCAGGCGGGTTCCACGCGAACACATAAGCAATTCCGACCGGAATGACGGCAGCATACATGAACGGATGTCGGCGCCCAAACCGGGTTCGCAAATTGTCTGACCAATAGCCGACAATGGGATCGGTCAAACCATCCACGACCATCGCAATCATCAAAGTCGCGCCGACCAGCGCAAAATCAACGCCTAAGACCTGACTGTAATAGAAGAGCAGAAAATATTCGAAGCCATTATTCTTGACCCCGTCTGCAACAGCTCCTGCGCCATAGGCGAGTTTGGTAAGCACTCCAGGCTTCGGCGCTGCTGCGTCGGTCATTCTAGCTCCTATCTCGGCGGCGGGCCTCTTGGCGGGCCCGCTCACCAATTTGCATTCAGCATTCAGCCTACAGGCCCAAAACCATTTTGGACATGATGTTTCGTTGGATCTCATTCGATCCCGCATAAATCGATGTCTTACGATAGTTGAAATAAGCTGGCGCCACGGCGCTGGCATAGTCTGGCGTCGCCAAATCGCTATTCGCACCGGCGCGGGCCACGGCGAACGTGTCTTGGACAAATGGCGCAGCATACCCGCCAACCGCTTCCAGTGAGAGCTCAGAAATCGCCTGTTGGGCTTCCGACCCAGCACATTTCAGCATTGAACTTTCTGGGCCAACAGCCTGTCCGGCTGACAAGGCGGAGAAGATCCGCAGCTCTGTCGCGTTCAAAGCTTCGATTTTCATTTCCATGGCTGCAAGCTTGCGTTGGAAATCTGGATCCTTGAGCAAAGGTTCGCCGCCAGACTGCTCGACGCTGGCGAGCTTTTTGGTCTTCTGCAGCGCATTTTTCAGGCCGGGCGCGTAAGCGTTCCCGCGCTCAAACTGGAGCAGATATTTGGCATAGGTCCAGCCTTTATTCTCCTCTCCGACCAGCGCGTCGTCGATTTTCACCCGAACATCCTCGAAGTAGACCTGATTGATCTCTTGCTGATTGTCGGTCGGGCCATCCAATGTCGGTAGAGACGACACGGAAATACCCGGCAGATCCATCGGGAAGATGAGGAAACTGATACCTTCTTGCGGCTTGCCCTCTTTCGACGTGCGCACCAGGCAGAAAATCCAATCTGCCCATTGCGCGTGCGTGGTCCAAATCTTCGAGCCGTTGAGAACATACTCATCGCCGTCCCGTACCGCGCTCATCTGCAGTGAGGCGAGATCCGAGCCGGAGCCTGGCTCTGAATAGCCCTGACACCACCAAATTTCCGAGCGCTTTATTTTCGGCAAATGCTCCGCTTTTTGCGCGTCATTGCCAAACGCCATGATCACCGGCGCGACCATAGACTTGCCCATGGGCGACATTTGCGGTGTACCCGCAGCGGCCATCTCCATGTTCAGGATATAGCGCTGCCCTGCGCTTAGATTGGGGCCGCCAAACTCTTCCGGCCAGTTGGCAACGAACCATCCTTTTTCGTCGAGCTTGCGTTGCCATTCCAGCATCCCATCTTTGTCGAGATAGCCATTTTTCGACATGGAATTGCGGCGCTTCAAGTCTTCTGAGTAATTGTCGGCAATCCAGCTCCGCACTTCTTTTTGGAAGGTGAGCTCTTCATCTGTAAATGCGAGGTCCATCGGGGGGCTCCTATTCGACGATGTCAAACATTTCGAGTTTTGGTGCGCCAGCTAGGCAAGCGCCGAGGCCGGTTTGCGCGGCTTTAAAATAGTCGGTTTGACCATGGGCTTTGAGCGCATCGCCAGAGGCATATTGCTCCATGAAGATATAAGTCGTCTCAGAGCCTTTGGCTTTGTAAAGCTGGTAAGTTAGGCACCCGGGCTCATTGGCCTTCACTTTCGCCATCAAGTCTTTGGCGACAGTTTCAAAATCGCCTTGTTTTCCGTCCTGAATTTCGAGTGTTGCAACAACGCCGATCATCCCGGTCTCCTTCATTGATCTCAATCCGCTAGCGCCCACAGTATGGCGCCCGGCACGAACCACAAGCCCTCCCCCCGGGAAACCTTGGACCTCAGGAATGAATTATTTGAACGCGTTCACTTTTCAGCTGGACGCCATAATGGCCCGACGAAGAGGATCAGGACAATGATGTTGAACACGGCGTTTGAACCATGACCAGACGTAATCGACCCGGCGCTGTCGAGCAAAAACCAGGCGACGAACCCACCCACCACGGCTCGGCGGATCGCTTCCGGGGCGGCGTCATAGGCTTGACCCGAAAGACTCCAGATGAGGACGCCCCATCCCATCAAAAACCCGCCCGCGAGCGCGCCGACAAAGCGCGTGTCCCCCGGAGCATAGGTCTGCGCGCCATCCACCGGCCAGGCCAGCATATCCGCGGTGAAGCGGATCGGCTCAACGGTCGCATCAAACGTGCCGAGGAAAAAGATGGGCCCAAACAACATCACCAAAAAGGCTGAGATTTTGAGATAGGTTTTGTGCGTTTTCTGCGAATACATAGCGAGCTCTCATGTTGCAAAGTCAAATTGTAGCGATCGCTACATTACTGCATGAAAGTTGTCTGCCGCCCAACGCGTCAATTATTCCTTTCTATTTCAGTGATTTACGCAAAGACGCGGGACTCAACCGCCTCGAGCGCCTCATCCACGACCTCAATGCTGGCACCGGGCTTTGGCGCTTTTTCACTGAGCACGCGGCGCCACAGTCGCGCCCCCGGCATACCACTAAACAAGCCCAGCATATGACGTGTCATAGACGACAATCTCACGCCTTCGTCCAATCGCGCTTCAAGATACGGCCGATAGTCCGAGACTGCACCAAACGGACTTAGAATTGCGGCGTCAGGGTCAAACAGATTTTGATCCACCGCGCCCAGCAAGTCGGGTGTTTGATAAGCTGCCCGGCCAAGCATCACGCCGTCAAAATCTTGCAAATGATCAACGCATGCGTCGAGCGTCTTAAGACCGCCATTGAGAACAATGGTTAAGTCGGGACGATCTTGTTTGAGCGTTTTGACCAAGACGTAATCGAGCGGCGGGACTTCGCGGTTTTCTTTTGGGCTGAGGCCTTTCAGCCATGCTTTTCGCGCATGTACTGTGAATACGCGGCAGCCGGCATCGGCAACCTGGTCGACGAAATTGTAGAGCGTCTGTTTTGGCGGATCTTCGTCGATCGCAATCCGGCACTTTACCGTCACCGGGATGGCAACTGCGTCTTGCATCGCTCGCACACACGCGGCGACGGTGTCCGGCTCGCGCATCAAACAGGCGCCAAAGGCACCAGACTGCACCCGGTCGGACGGACAACCGCAATTGATATTGACCTCGTCATAGCCAAAGGCTTCGGCAATGCGGGCGGCCTCCGCCATTTTGTCGGGTTCATTGCCGCCAAGCTGCAACACCACGGGGTGTTCGTCCTCAGAGAACCCTATCAAGCGCGCACGATCGCCATGGATAACGGCATCCGCGGTCACCATTTCTGTCCACAGTAAAGCCCGTTTCGATAAGACGCGATGAAACGCCCGGCAATGCCGATCGGTCCAATCCATCATCGGAGCAACTGAAAATGTATAGTCCTGGTTTTTCAACATTTATTTCGTACTTTCAGAGCCCTAAACGTGTACGCGAAATTCTTTGCCGTTGTGCACGGATATCCACGAAACGTCACACCATTTTTCGAGCGGGGCGTGCACAATATGATGATGGAACGGGCGCAGCATGGCAGGCATAAACAAACTCAAATCTGGAGGCACCGGGTTTATACTTCGGAGACCTTTAATTTAAAGCCTGACGCTGATTTCTGGGCTCGAGGAACTGCAAGACGGACTAAGAGATGTCAAACCCACAATTGTCGTGGCCCATCCGCTTGAGAAGTTTTAGCGACTTAGTGGACGCTTCGCGCTGGTATCACCTGTTAGGCGCTTCTTCCCAGCTTCCATGAAATTCTTCGACCCACTACCCTCAAATGTCGCGCAAGACGCAAGCCAAACCAAGCTGTTAATTGAAGCTATAGATGGTCCTCTGAGAAACGCCAATTGGGCCGGGGACATCAAAGATCGAGTGACTCCGAAATATCCGACCACGAGACATAAGCGAACCGTTGATTTCGGCGTTTGCCGTTTTCGTCACGAATGAAGCCATCTTGCACAACGAGGAGCCCATCGGGAAACACATCTCCGATGGGTTTAGACGTCACGGCCAAGCCATCCGTATCGCCGATCACGACGCCGTCAAAGCTGACTTGAAAACGCCCGCGAAAAGCATGTGGCGGTGCGCGATTGAACACGGCATATGTGTTGTCGCCTTGGCTCGATGCGATGAGATACCCGTCATCCGGCGCTGCGCCGTGATAGATGGACAAGCCTTCGATATCTGCGGTGAGGTCGCCGCCATCACCCGCGCGCGCAATCAGCGCTCCTTCGGTGTCCGCGCCAGGCTCTGCTGAGAAACGCCATATGCCAACGTCTTCTTCGCCAACAAAAAGCACACCACCGACATCATCGACAACACAGCCTTCTGGCTGGGTGCTGACGCGCAACTCGCGCACTTTCTCAGCCGTGCCGTTTTCAAGATCCATCTGATACTGGGAGATCATCCCGCTCTTATCGGTGGTGAAAGCGAACAAGGCCTCGCCCGCGGAATACATGCAAAAGCCATAGACCTCGTCTTCAGCTTCGGCAGCGAAAGGTGCGCCGGTTAATTGACGGAGCTCGCCCGTTTCCAGAACAAGTTCGAAGGCTTCGATTTCCGCGTCATCCTTATCGGAGACCATCGCCACGGCGCGGTTATCATGCCAGCGAATATCAACATTATTGGGGGCGCCGATGGCATCCGCGCGAGACAGTAATGCCCCGTTTACATCATAGACGTTGAGGCTGCTTTGCTTGTTGGTGCCAAGCACAATGACCCCGCCCGGGATAAGGTCGCTGACCCAAATGGCGGGATCATCTGCGGCGTCGCACATGTCTCTGACGGGCTCTGTTGTGAGACGGGCTTCTATGATCGGTGTTCCTGCCAACGGATCGTTCCAGGTCTGCTGATAGAAGCTCTCCTGTAGCCAGCATCGCAGGGGGCCGCGCGTCGTCGGATGATCCACGGCAATCACGAAGCTCGCAAAGGAGATCGCGACCAAAGCCGCGACCCCAATCAGGATTTTAAGCGCCCCGCCCACGCCTTACTGTAGGAGCGAGGTTCGGATCGACGTGAGCTCTGCATCGGTGACGTCGAGCTCGGTTTGGATGAAGCTCATGACTGAGCCGTAGTCTTCCTCGAGCGCGTCAAATGTCGCCTCGATATACATTGGATGTGACGCCAATAGTGGCGCGACTTTCTCGGGCGGAAGCTGGAATAGAAACGCATAAGGATTATCAGGATCCGCCATCGCTTCGGCGCGCGCTTCATCGTTCAGGAACTCAGCCATATAGTCCACATAATCATCGGACAGGCTGTAATCTTGGACGATGATTTCGCGCGGCACACCGAGTGCCGTAAGCAGCAGAGCCGCCGCGGTGCCAGCGCGATCTTTGCCCGCAGAACACTTAAAGGCGAGTGGAATATCGCCGGCCGCCAAGCGATCAAACATCTTAGTATAGCCTTCGACTTCGCCTTTCGCGATTTCGACATATCCGTCGGCCATGCCTTGAGCGACATCATCGGCGGTAGCATCTGGAGACATCAGCGCCGCGAACATCGGATTCTCGGCTGGGTCGTCCTCTACCGGATCGGCAAAGGTCAGATACTCGGCCGCTCCGGCGCGCCAGTCTGTGGGCTCACGCAATCGCTCATCGCTTTCGCGAAAATCGCAAATGACCTTCACGCCGATACCTGACAGATAGTCGTAATCAGCGTCGGTCAGCTCGTGCATGACGCCTGACCGGAAGGCGTGCCCCCATTTTACAGTCTGACCGTCCTCCGTGGGGTAGCCGCCCAGGTCGCGAAAGTTGCGTCCGCCTTCAAGCGGCAAAAGGCGTACCGCGGAGACAATTCCGTCCCCAGCGTCGCCGGTTCCAGAAACGGTAAAGTACTGCCGTTCTGGCGCGTCTTCGGCGGTCCATGCATAGGTTCCGCCCGTGATATTTTCGGCGATCAATTTAGGCGCCGTGTCGTCAGGGTCAGTTGAGACAAAAATCGACACGCCGGCGCCCGGCTGATCGGTTTCCCAGGTCAACGCGAAATTGCTGGCAGTCTCGCCATGCAGCACTTCAACATCTGATACTGAGACGTTCGGCGCAGCGGGTGTCGGTTCGGTCGCTTGGGTGCATGCGCCGATTAAGAAGGCGCTCGCGAGCAGAGAGGTTCTTAGCATGAAAAGTCTCCTGGAAAATAACCGAGGCTCAACACTGTGAGCCTCGGTCTAGGTCAAGATTTTAAAAATCGACGCGAACACTTGCAACCCAGCGGCGTCCGAAACCTTCAACTTGGTTCGGCGTTGCACGGGTGTTGATGAAACGCACGTCTTGTTCATCTGTGAGGTTGTTGCCGTTCAGTGCGAACGTCACGTTGGTGCCATAGACGGGGTTCGGCAATGAGTAGCGAAGCGACGCGTCGACACGTTCGGTTTCGGCCCAGAACTCAGTCAGACTATCATTCTCTGTCGTCGACAGCCAATCGTCGCGGTACTGATAGTTGAGCCGTGCCGATACGCCAAACTTCTCATAGAAGACTGAGGCATTGTAAATCGTCTCTGACGTACCCGGCAGAGAGAAAGTCTGATTGCCGAGCGTCGGGGCTGTGAACTCACTGTCGACAAAGGTTAGATTGCCGCTCACCCCGAGCCCATCGAAAGGCTCCGGCAGCCAATCATCAGCTGTGCCAAGGAAGTTGATTTCAAATCCGGTCAGTTCGCCGTCTTCGCCATTGAAGAAGGAATTGAAAGTCGTTGGCGTGCCAGGCGCAATTAAGCCTGGCGCGAAGGTTGATCCATCGACGGTCGAGGTGCCAGGATAAATCACATTATCGATTTGACGATGGTAGGCACCGATGGAGAGCAGGCTCGCATCTGCGAAATACCACTCGAGCGACGCATCGACACCAAACGATTCTTCTGGATCTAGCGTTGGATTGCCGCCGCTGACTTCCAGAGTAATTGGATCGACGCTCTGCGATGCGCGGATTTCAGCATAGGTTGGGCGCGACAGGCCAGACGATGCCGAAAGACGCAATTTCACGTTTTCAGACACATCAAAGTTTGCATGAATGGAGGGCAGAACGTTCGTGTAATCGTTGCCCGCTTCGATCGCGGTCGTAGAGCCATCATCGTTGAGCAAGGTCCCGTTAGACGTGAAGTCAGTCTGCTCGACGCGAAGGCCATAGACCAAGTTGCCCCAGCTAAATTCTGTGGTCGCCTGCCCATAAAGCGCCAGGATATCCTCTTCGATGCTGATCAAGCTGTCATCGTCGAAAGTGATTGTCCGATCAGCAGCAGCGTCCCAAGCGTTATCCAAGGCGACATTGTTTATATTGGTCGCGCCAATCGTGTTTCTGAAATCTGACGACCACGGCGTTCCGGTTGTGAATTGGTTGATGTCGATAGAGCTCGGGAAACCGCCGAAAATAAGTGTATCTCCACCGGTCGCTTCGCGCGTATCAAGCTGGGCCCCAAACTTCACCTCGGTTGCTAAACCGCCAAATTCCATGTCTTTCGAGAGGTCGCCCTTAATCTTGGTCGCCTCGGTTTCGATTCCATTCGCGAAAATCAAACCAAACGTAGCAGGATAGTCGAGCAGGTTGATATTGACCTCGGTCCCAGGTTGCGCGGTTTGCGTCAGGAAGAGACCTGGATCTTCAATATCGGTGACGTCAACGGTGCCGCCAACGGTTGCCCCGGTGCTGAACGGCAGCGGGATATTGGTTTCGTTTTCTGTCTCAGTGTAATTCAACCGTCCTTCGAACGCCCAACCGCCAAACTCAGTGTCGTAGCCAATGGTGTTTGAGAAAGTCGAGTTATTATACTGACCGTCTTCGAGCAAACGCGTCACAACGGCGACCGGTACATAAGCTTCGGTTCCAAGCGCAACCGGGCTTGTTAGATCAAAGTCAAACTGGTTGCGTTCTTCACGATCGATGAATTCCGAATACAGCGTCGAGAAGAAGACAGCGCTGTTTTCGTCCGGGCGAAATTCAACGCGACCGCCATAAGCATTGTCCTCGCGCTCGCCGCGATAGGACCGGAAGTCAAGATTGACGACACTATCATCAAGGCCATCACCGGTTGTGTCGGCATATTCGTACTCGCGATTATCGGTGATCCGTCCACGAAGATTGTGCGATCCGAAGACCAAAAAGCCGAATTGGTCATTCGAGAATGAGAGCCGACCGTTGTATTTATTGATTGGAACATCACCAAGTTCTTGGTTGCCGTAACCCGCTTCACCGGTGAACGACCATCCAGCACGGTCGAACGGTTTAAAGGTTTCAATATTCACAAACCCAACCGTCGACTCACCTGGCATTTCAGCGGTGATCGCTTTGTTGACTTCGATCTTTGACGTGATCACAGACGGAAACGCGTCAAAGCGCGGTGTGCGGCCATCTTCGGCGCCCAGGACATCAATGCCGTCAAAAGCGATCTTTGTGTAGCGGAACGGTGCGCCGCGAAAGTTGATGAAACGCGCTTGCCCTTGGTCGCGTTCAATCGCCAATCCGGGAACGCGGCCAAGGCTGTCAGCGAGGTTTTGGTCAGGAAAACGGCCAATTGTATCGGCAGCCAGCACATCTACGACGTTGTCGGCATTACGCTTTGCCGTGATCGCGGCGGCCTGGCTATCGCGGATAGGCGTGGCGGTCACCACGATCGTGTCCTGACGCGCCTCCTCCTCAGCGCTATCTTGGGCCTGCCCGACTGGTAGAACCAGCATCGAAGCCCCTACAAACAAACTAGTTTTCAGTATCGTAGATCGCATGATCAACCCCTCTCAAATGCATAATCTGAGGGGCGTTAACCGGATCGCGGCGAGCGGGCCAAATGAAGATTTGGCGACGATTTCATAAATGAAACGTGACAAATTCAGGTATTGAATTGTCTTATATGTGGAAAATTTTCACCAATTGTCCGAAAGCTTCATAATTACCGTCAGTATTGCGTGGTATTTTTTTCGAGCCGCGCTGCGGGCTGATCCAGGCCGCACCCATGCAGAATCAACTTCGGAAAAGCACGAGCAATACCAGACGTAAGCTCTCCGGTTTAACTTGCCCTTTGACGGTCGCTGAAAGCATCTACTGACGGCGCATAGGATGACCTCAGTCCGCGATTAATAATAATCTGAAACACCCTGAAACAAACTACTTGGTTCTCGAAATAACGGTGAAACACCCGCCTGGGAAACTCGGTCTCTCAGAGCGTTTAATCCTCCTCATTCTTATGCGGCGGGCCTGCGCGTAGATCGAGTAGAGCAATCAAATGTGTTTTCACTTTTTGAAGAAAGTCTCCGGCTTTCAAAACAGTATCTCGGGCAATGTTGCTATGACCTTTGCCTTGTCAGCATTGCCAATTTTCGTTGTCGCGGGGTTTGCAATTGACTTTGAGCGCCAATTTTCAATGCAGCACCGCGTGCAAGTCGGTTTGGATGCAGCCGCGCTCGCTACAACCCTGCGCCTGAACGAAGTTGGCGGCATGGAGCAAGAAGAGTTGAACAGCGTGGCTCAGGAATTCTTTAATGGCAATTTCCCATCGCATGCGGAGCTAACCCTTAATCCAGTTGAAGCGTCAACTGTGGGCGACGAGGTCATGCTCTCGGTTCGAGGCACGCTCGACACGACATTCATGGAGATTATCGGCCAAAAGACAATGCCGGTCGGCGCGTCGACCGGCGTCGTTTACAACATACAACGGCCAGTCGAACTAGCTTTGGTTCTCGATACGAGTGAGTCGATGGCTGGATCAAAACTGACCGCTCTTCAAGACGCATCTCGGGAATTGATCGACATTCTGCTTCCAAACGAAGATGACCCGTCGGCGAATGAAGCGGCGAAGATGTCTGTGGTCCCGTTCAACGATTATGTTCGCATTGATACGTCTTACAAAAATGCTGGGTGGATCCGGGATACAGAGTCCTACACGACTGAATCAGAGTCTTGCTCAACGTCGAACGAAGCGCGCATTGAAGCCGGTTGTTATCAAGAACAATACACATGCCAGAAAACCAGCGGATCCGTCGAGCAGGGAAATCAAGAGCAATACACGACCACATGTACGCGTTGGGTATGCCCAGAAGGGGCCGAACCAGAGAAAACCTGCTCAACCAAGTACAAATACTATGAATGGCAAGGGTGCATGCTCTCACGTGCGTATCCTTACAATACGACGGATGCATCCTATTCAACGCACCCAATTTCGGGTTTCCAGCACACTGGAAACTGGTGTAAAAACAATGTCGGATTGTCAAAAGAAATGACCAGCAACCATGCTGATATGGATCAGATTATTGGGAGTTTGAAGGCAAAGCGAAAGACCTATATCCCGACCGGCCTGATTTGGGGATTACGGTCTTTGTCCTCGCACGCCCCATTTGAAGGGGCAGAAGACTATACCAGTTTTGCCGCCGAAGATGGCCGTAAAGTTCTGATGCTGATGTCCGACGGGGCCAACACGGTCTCCCCGAAGAGTTCAGGTAAGCACAATAATTCCGACACGGCCAAATCGAACTCTTACACCGAAGAGATTTGTGATGAGATCAAGGCACAAGGAATTGAAGTCTTCACGATCGCCTTTGAATTGGAGGATGACGACACAAAAGACATGCTCAAAGACTGTGCGACGGATGAGAGCCACTATTATGACGCTGATAACGCTGCGGAGCTCAGCGAGGCATTCGTAGCAGTCGGTCGCGACCTAGCGGAGCTCGCCATCTCGCAATAGGGCAAATATGACTTGGGTGCGTTCGGACAGCCGGCCCATCGAAGACATCGATGCGCCGCGCGCTCAAAGCGCCAAGCTAAGTGTCGCTTGAAACCCGGTGGGGGTCACTTTCGCGAAGGTGATTTCACCATCATGTGCGGCGGCGACGCGGCGTACAATAGCGAGGCCAAGGCCGGAGCCAGATATCTGTTTCACATGTTCTCCGCGAGAGAATGATTGGAGCATTTTTTGTGTCTCAGCGCCCTCGAAGCCTTCGCCCTGGTCCGAGACTTCAATGACCGCGTGGGACACGGATTTTGAGAGTTTGATCTGTATCGGTGGCGCACCGTATTTTTGGCTGTTTTCAATTAAGTTGACGAGCGCGCGCCGGATAAATTCCTGTTGTCCATTAAGAGATAGATTTGCCACTATTTCAGCGTCGATTTCGAATTGTTGTGCGACGTCCGTTACCAGACCACTTAAGTCGAACATTTCCTTTGGTTCCGTATGCCCGCCTCGCGCATAATCCATGAACTGACCAATCAGGCGATCAATCTGAGTCACTTGACGCGTCGCACTCTCTTTGAGGTCATCGCTATCGCTCATCATCTCAACCGCCAAGCGCAGGCGCGCCAAGGGCGTGCGCAAATCGTGAGAAAGTTCAGCGAGGGTTTCAGCGCGCACCGTCTCCGCTTTTCGCAAACGCTCTGCCATCCGCTGAAAACTGTTTGCCAATGCCGCAACTTCGGTCGGCCCCCGGACCGTTGCCATTTTGCGGTTGGAACTTAGGGACCATTCATCTGTTTCTTGTTTCAGCGCGGCAAGAGGCTTGGAAATTTGGCGGGTCGCAATGATGCCGATTAATGTGACCACGCCGATCACCACAAACATAATCAAGATCAACCAGCGCAGCGGCGTCCAAGTGGTACTCGACTCTGCGGCGACCCAGTAAAAATCATCGCCAATTCTGAGATGCAACCAAAGCGTCTGATCAACGCCGACACGCCAATCCATTTCAGTCTGGAAGTCAAGTTGATCGATGAAGCGTTGCATGAACGCGCGTTGGATCTGGTTTTCGCGATACTCACCAATCTCCGGAACCACACCCGGTGGCAGGATGCGGAGATATGGGCTGGCATCAGCTCTCTCAAGCAACGCGAGCCGGCTTTCCGGCGGTAATTCATACGCGGACGCTGAAATCGTGTTCACCAATTCGGCCGCAATACTGCTAAAGCGATTGAGCTGCGCATTCAAAATCAACGCATAGATCGAAATGAACGACAAGGAGACGGAAACCAAAATTGTGACCGTTAGCAACAAGACGTTGCGCCCAAACAAGGATTGTGGAAACGCCCGGATCATTCGCTCGCATCCTTGGCCAGCATGTAGCCGGTACCCCATACGGTTTTGATCCAGACGGGGTTGGCTGAGTCTTCGCCGACGGCTTTGCGCAATCGCGTGATCTGTACATCGACAGCGCGATCGGTGACTTCGGCGTCTCGGCCGAACGCAATGTCGATAAGCCTAGAGCGAGACACCGGACGCCCAAGGCTTGAGGCCAGGGCTGAGAGCAAGGCGAACTCACGTGAAGACAGCTCGACCACCGCGCCATCGCGGGTCAGTTTCATCGCATCAATGTCGAGCGCATAAGGGCCGAAGCAGACGATCTTCCCGGCCGCGGACATTGCGCCATTTGCGCCCGTGCGCCGCAGGACAGCGCCCAAGCGCGCTAATAGCTCACGGGGTTCGAAAGGTTTGGCGAGATAATCATCCGCACCCATTTCGATGCCGATAATGCGATCGATCGGGTCGCCTTTGGCCGTCAGGATAATGATCGGGATGGTTTCTCCTGCCGCACGCAATCTGCGACACGCCGTGAGCCCATCTTCGTCTGGCATCATTAAGTCGAGCACGATCGCATCATACGGTTCGCGCTGCAGAGAGCGATCCATGGCTTTGGTGTCGGGCGCGGCGCGAACGTTATAGCCATTCTCACTTAAATAGCGCTGCAAGAGGCCGCGCAATTCGATATCATCGTCGACCACCAAAACGCGGCCTTTTGAACTATTCATCATTCGTCCCTTGTCTTCGGCCACTCATCTAAACTCGAACGGCGTCTCCTAAAATCCCGAGAAGGATTTCAAACCATTTCCAAGCAGCGGACTTGAAACAGTTTGAAACATCTTCCGGTTTTTTCGACATCACCCTGAAACTGGGCACCTTCAAATTTCACCTCATCGGGCCGCCAAGAAGGCTGCTCGCATCCTCTAGATACCTGAAAGGTGTAGAAAAATGCTTACTCTCAAATCTCAACTGAACGTTGGTGTGGCTGCTGCCTTAGGCAGCGCGATGCTCATCGTTACGACCACGGCGATGACCGCCGATGCTCAAAGCGGCCGCATTAAAGCCCGAAGCGATCGCGGCGTTGTCAGCGCCGTTAGTGGTCCGGAAGGCCGCCGCGGCGCACGAGCCGCCGGATGTAATCAAGTTGAAGGCGGCCAAAATTGCGGCTCAACAGCAGCGGTGAATGGCCTGAATGGTAATATGGCCGCACGCGGTTCGGTTTCCGAAACCGGCGAAGACGGCTCTTTCAGCCGCGAAGCCGGCGCCTACGGACGCACCCAATATGGCGAGGGGTCTCGCACGCTGAACAGCCAAATCAATCCAGATGGCTCCGGTCAACGCAGCATAGATGGATACGCTGAATCTGAAACCGGTTTCGCGGAACGCAACGCCCTGGTCATGGTTGACGAGAATGGCAATGCCGTTCGGTCTGGCGCGTCCCTTGCGACAGGTGACCTCGGGACATTCTCGACAGACGGCGGCGGCAGCTATTCCGAAGAAAGTGGCCTCGATTATGGGCGCGCGACGGATCTCGCCGCTTCCGGAGAGAATGGTCAGGTGAATGCGGATCGCGCCAGCGCCTACAATCAAGACTCGGGTTTCGTATATGACAACACCTCAGGCGCGGCCTTCGCCAACGAGAATGGATCGGTGCAGGGCGGGTCTGAAACCTCTTACACGCGAGAGGACGGCTACGCATCCGACCGTCAGCTCACAGCATCCAATACCCAAGGCGACATGTTCGCAGCAGATGTGACCTACAATGCTCAGGAAGGCGCTGATGCCAACGTGACCTGTACGAACGCCGCCGGTGAAACGGTCGCGTGTAGGAATTAACAAGTTTGGGAGCCGCTAGTCATTCATCCCCATCATACCCGATTTGGTCCATCCCCTCAGCCAAATCCGACTGGCGGCTTCCAATCCTTCTTTAGAATTTTTGGAGCCTCTTATGAAGCTTTTATCCCTCCGCCTCACGCTGGCTGCATTTGCTTTTGCGATGCCCGCGAGCGCCGAACCGACAGATCCGCAGTGGACCCTAGGCATCAGCGGATCTGGATCTGAAATCAGCAGCTCTGATCGCGATGCGGTCTCTGTTTCAATATCCCTTTCGCGGCAGATTGGCGAAGGGTCTCTCGGGGCCTCTATCGGCACCTCCAATGGGTCTGACGCGCTGTTCGACAATACCGAAATCACTGACCGCTCGAGTGTCTTTGGATCGGTTTGGGCTGCAATTCCCGTCGGGGCTGCCTATGTCGACTTAAGTGTCAGCGTCGGCCAAGACGAATATGATGGCGAACTCATAATCGAGGATACCCGATTCGATTATTTAAATGGTGCCGGCGTCACCCTTGTTTCTGAAGTCGATACTTTCGCCATCGCTGCGGCAGTATCGCGCGTCTATTATTCTGGTGATTGGGATCTCATCCCGAATGCTAGCCTTGGGTGGAGTCAATCAGACTCAACCTCAACCGCCGCATCTTTGGTCGATGACATTGCGCCCATCGCGGTGGGCGAAGAACAATCGGGCATGACCGCGTCGGCCGGCCTTGGAGTTGGCTACATCGCTAATGACTGGCTTTATCTTTATTCAGACCTCGTCGCACTCTACGCCGAGAACGGCGCCTCTACGGGTAGCATATCGACCTCCAGAAATGACGGTTTGCGCTCAAGTTCTCGTCAAGATGCGGAGGAATCGCTCTGGGCTGAGCTCAGTCTCGGCGCGAGTCTCTATGCGACTGACGCGGTCACTTTGAGCCTCAGCGGTGGCACGACGGCGGGCCGCGACACTGAAGAGGTTTTTGCCTCATCGTCTCTGTCGGTGAGCTTTTAAAATGTCTCGCTTGACTGACACGACAGTAACACGACCCGGCGCAACCCCGATGGCGGGCGGCGGCGAGGTTTGCAAGATTGACCGAGAATTGGCGAGCCGCCTGCGCGCAGCCCGTGCGCAATCCGCTCTTTCCGTGTCCGAACTCGCGGATGCAATCAGCGTTTCTAACGAAACCTACCAAGCGATCGAACGGGGAGATCGGCGCATCAGCTCGCTCAATCTTGCCCGCTTGGCCATGATCCACACGCTTCCCATCGCGTGGTTCTTTGAGAACCTACCGGGACAATTCATTTTCGACCGCCGTCCGGCGGACACTAACAAGGAGTAACACTGATGACCCATTTTAAATTTCAAAAACTCGGCTTGGCGGTTTCAATTGGTCTCGCCAGCACTTGCCTGGCAGCGATGCCAGCCGCAGCGCAGGCCAGCAATATGCAAGAGATGGTCGAGAAAGCCGACGCAAATGGCGACGGCGACATCTCCTGGAGCGAGATCGAAGCCGCCCGGCTAGAAGTGTTCCAGCGCGTTGATCGCAATGGCGACGGTGTGGTCAACACGGCAGATCGCCCGCCGCGGGCTTTTGCCGGTCGCTTCGATCAAGCGCTTGAGCGTCTTCAGACAGACTTTGATAGCGATCGGGACGGTCAAATTACCGAAGCTGAAATGCTCGCCGCGCCGGCCCCAATTTTCGAGCAAGGCGATACCGACGAAAATGGGATTCTAACTGCCGACGAAATGGCGGCCCTGAACACCCGTTCGAAAACGCTTTAGATCGCGATGTCAGGAGAAACTTCTATGATCCATAGACTTATACCGATTGCAGGGTCGAGTGTCTTGCTTTGTATCACCTCAGCAGCCGCGCAGGATTTCGATGAGATGCGAGCGGCCGCCGCTGAGCAGGGCAAATGGGCGGTGACTATTAGCGTCGTCGCCTCGAACGCCGCGATCAAGATCGTCGACAGTGAAATCGAGCTCCCGAGTGAGCTCGAAGAGACTGACTTTGAAGCCACGCTTGGCGAGGACTTGTCCGTCTCTTCAACCATTGTCTCCGGCAGTGTTGGCTATCGCATATTGCCATTTTTGGAAGTGGTTGCGCGCGCGGGGCTGATTTCGAGTGATACCGAAACTGGTGTAATCATTACTGGCACACCGAATGGACCTTTTTCAGACCTCTTCGATGGCCCGATTACCATTGACCGCGACGCGAACAGAGACGTTGATGGTTATTCTCTCGGGGTCGGTGCGAATGCGGCCCTCCCGATTATGCAGATTGGAACCGATACGCTCGCCGCATATTCAGGCTTTCAATTTGTTAGGAATGAGTTCGACGAGTCGGTGTCTTCGGAAGGCGCAACCGCCAATTTTGGCCTCATCTATCCGGTGAATCTTGACCGCAAAAACGTTGTCTATCGGATCGGTGGCAGCTATAACTGGATCAGCCGCGATGTCGAACAGGCACTCAGCCTGAATGGAGAAACGGTCCGCGTGAACGTAACGCAAGAGTTCGAAGACCCCTGGGCCGTTGATGCCGGCATCGGGATTCCGCTAACCGATAATACCCAGCTCGGCTTAGGGGTTTGGCATCAGCTCAGCGGCGAGACCTCAGCCCTCGCCTCGCTCACTTACCGCTTCGATTGATCGATCAAAGAAAGGAACACCCATGCCTTATGAGTTTATCTCAACATGGCTTGCCGATTGGCCAGGCTTCGTCCAGCTCGGCGCTTTGGCAACCGTCATCGCCATTTTGGTCCTCGCACGCTATTTCCTGATCGCTGGAACAGGGTTTGGGGTATCAGTTCTGATTGGCAAAATCGCGCCTTGGCGGAGGTTACAAAGTGTTCCTTTCACGCGCGCGCAAATCCTGCGCGAAATCGGCTATTCGATGCAATCCGTTCTCGTATTTCTTGGCGTCATTGGCATCATCATCGCGCTCAGTCGCACTGGATATGCTCAGCTCTATGTCGACGTCAGCGACTATGGCTGGCTTTGGTTTTGGGCGCAGATTCCACTCCTGCTTTTGATCCAGGATTTCTATTTCTATTGGATGCATCGAATTGTGCACATGGCGCCATTTTACGACCGGGTGCACAAAACCCATCACCTTTCGACCAATCCGAGTGCGTTCTCAGCCTTTGCGTTTCATCCCTTGGAAGCGTTTCTGGAGATCGCAATTTTTGTGATTATGGTGGTGGTCTTGCCGATCCACGTGACGGCGCTTTTGATCGTTGGCCTGTGTTCGCTTCTTTATAATGTCTATGGACATTTAGGATACGAAATCATGCCACGGTTTATTGCTAAAAGTCCAATTGGATATTGGTTGAATAAGTCAGCCTATCACAATCAACATCACCGCACGTATCGCTATAATTTCGGGCTCTATACCGTGATTTGGGACCGTTTGCACGGCACACTGCACCCACACGCAGAACGCCTTTTTGACGACAAGACGACGAACCCATCGTCCGCTGAAGTCGATGACGGGTCGCCAAAAAATCACGTTGCGACTGAATAGCGAGCGCTTTGCATTCAATCACGGGCTGATGCTGATCTGATGCCGGCTTCTGTTATGGTGGGGGGACAATGCCGGTCATTATTGTGCTCGCATCATAACCAAGTATGTCGGCGTTTCCGCGCCATTCGGCGTGATCGAAAGGCTGAGTCAATTGTTCGCCAATGACGAGTGACGTGGGGCAGTCATGGCCTTACTCAGTTGGTGAAATAACGGTTTCGAAAAAAAGCTCGGCCGCGCCCTGATATATGTCACGGCGTTGGAGCTCGCTAAACTCCACATGGCCAACTGAGCCCTCAACCAGGAAAAGCATGGCCGATGCTCCGGCTGCCGCATAAGCAGGAACGACGTCGCAAGCTCCAGAAACCTCAAGTCCGGTAAAGCTCGCCCCCTCTTGAGCGGTGTCGCAGGGTACCACGGGATCGAACTCCTCATGAGCCGCATAGAGCAGCGCCGAGCGCGCATCGACAGTCGCGAGGTCAAGGACGGCACCTGAAAGTGGCATGGCGCCCTGCACAATTGACGACACATTGTCATTCTCGCCGACCGTGCCGTAGACACCGCCATTGCTGCTCAGAAAATTCGCCAGAGCCTGGCTTGAAATCTGATCGTCAGGGTCGAGCGTCGCCGCCAGCATCGCCATAACGCCGCCGGCGGACTCCCCACTCACGAACATGGCGTCGGGGCGAATGCCGCGCGGATTGGCACCCTCGCCCTCAGCGCGCAAGAACCGAATCGCGGCGAACATGTCATGTGTGGCCATGACCCCAGCAATTGCGAGTTCATTCGTATCCAGCGGCGCCTGCCCGAGAACGCGGTAGTCCATGGTGACGCCCACATAGCCACGACGGGCAAATTCCTGAGCGATCGGTTCAACAGATGCCCGCTCTTGTTCCTGAAATCCGCCGCCGGAAGCCGCAATCATGACCGGTCGGTTCGTCGCGGTATCACCTTCAGGCGTATAAATCGTGAGCAACAAGGTCTGACCATCGACCGTGGCGAAGGCGATATCCTGCTCAACTTCAAGCCGGGAAAAGACGCGGTCGCGATAGCGCATCGGATCACCTGCCTCCATGACATTGGTGACGGTAGTGCTAATCAGTAGAGATGCGCTCAGCCCGCTGGGGTCGCTGACGCGCAGAGTCGCCACATAAACGTTGTCGCCATCGAGGTCGCCGGGTGCCTCGAAGTCGGGCGCTGCGGCAAGCATCAGAGCTCCAGTTGTGGGATCGAGGACAAAGGCGCTGGCATCATCGCCCGTGAAGGAGAAGGTTAGCGGGTCACCATCCGGGTCAGTGGCCTCGATTGTGGCAAATGGTTCGCTGGTGTTTTCGGCAACGCTGGTATCCACCGGGCTCGTCGAAAAGACTGGCGCGCGGTTCTGCGGGCCCGGCAGTGGGCTATCGCCGTCACCGCTGCTGGAGCATGCAGTGAGGCTGAAGGCTAGCAGAGACATGCCTGTAAGAAGCTTGGTCATGAGCTTGGAGCTTTCATTGTCTGTATCAGATAAAACGCTGTGGAAAGGCGTCAAAATTTCCAAGGCCCGGCAGGGCCGATGAGAGTTCGCTTTCGCTGAGGCCGAACCATCGGCCCAGTTCTGCGGCGTAACTGTCCACGGCCACAGACGGGATCAACCGTCCGCCGCCGCTATCGGCGTCGTGGCCCAGGGTCGGGGGCGGGAGCGAGCCATAGATCTCGCCCCCCTTCACCGCGCCGCCGAGTATGATCTGGTGACCGCCCCAGCCATGGTCGGTGCCATCGCCATTCACCGCAAGCGTGCGGCCGAAATCCGATGCCGTGAACACGGTGACATCACGGGCCAGACCGAGTGCCTCCATCGCTGTCTGAAAAGCCGCAAGCGCGCCGTCGATCTGCGAAAGCAATTTCGGCAGTGCGCGCGCCTGGGCGTCATGGGTGTCGAAACCGCCAAGGCCCACAAAGAACACCTGGCGCGAGGCAAAAAGTCGTTCGCGCACATTGATCGTTTCGGCCACCGCCTTGAGTTGGGCTCCGAGCGGTGTCGCCGGGAAGTTTGTTGCAAGAGTGACGCCCTGCTGGCGGGCAGTGTCATAGGCCTCATTGGTCGCCAGCCCCCCAGAAAACGCTGCCGCCATGTCGCGTTCGAGAAGATGGCTTCCGCGATAGCTCCTAGCGGCCAGCTGGTCGCGGACAGCCTCAAGCAGGTCCGCCCGCTCGCCGGAGACACCTTCATAATAGTCTTCGAGAAAATCTACCCGCGCCGCACCAGCTGTGCTGACACGATAAGGCACAGCGTTTCGGCCCGTTAGGAAGGGGCCCACTTCCTCGGTTGTTATGGTGGTGAATTGCGGCCGCGAAGCGTTCGCGCCGGACGCAAGAACGGCATCCGCGA
Organism: Pseudomonadota bacterium; assembly: GCA_039822145.1. Taxonomy (GTDB): domain Bacteria; phylum Pseudomonadota; class Alphaproteobacteria; order Caulobacterales; family Hyphomonadaceae; genus Henriciella. The sequence continues at coordinate 174,563 of JBCBMU010000003.1, forward strand.
ACAATCCGCCCCAACCATATTGGGCACCTTCGGGTTGGTTGGCCTGCCAGACCGCTTGCTGGTCATTGTGGGAGAAGAGCCGCGGCGGAAGGCGCACGGCACCGCTCTCAAAGCTTGCGCGCGATGTCGGTTCGACCAGCGGACCGACATTGCCGACAATCGCGGCCTTGCGGTCGCGAAAAAGGTCTGCGAGCTGCGGCATCTCAGGCGGAAGCGCGACCTGGCGCCCCTGAAGCACGCTAGCGCCGGCGGGCGATAGCGGTAAAAGGCTTGAGCGCTGGCGAGTTGTCCCTTGCTGGGCCAGCAGAGAAGACCGCAGCTGTGCATACTGCGCGTAAGAAGACTGATCATATGGCAGGATCAAATCGTGGCAGTCGAGACCGCCGAACAAGAACACGCAGACGAGCGCTTTGTAGCCGTTCGTGTCCGCAGCATGGGCGGTGAAAGTCCTCGGCATGGCGGTGAGTGCCGTGGTCGCAAGCGCGCCAGCGCCAAGCGCCTTGATGAAGTCTCTGCGGCTTGTGGGCATGGCTCTCTCCTAGCGCTGTACGAGGTAATCGGGGGACGTCATGACGAGCAGGACTGCGAGCGAGACTCGGTCGGCAAGCGCCCCGGTGTCTCCCGGTCCGTCGACAGGCTGGTCTTCCAGCGTCGCGGTGATGGCAGCCTTGGTCTCTTCAGACATGGACCCGTAGACGAGCAGGCCGTCGAGATGATCGATCAGCCGAGCGGCATCATTGGCGAAGTCGAGTTCATCGGCATAATCGGGCACAAAGGTGCGCTCCAGGGCTGCGCGATCCACCGGCACGCCCATGTCTTGCAGCTCCGCCTCAAGCTCGTTTGTGGGGATCATCGACTGGCCGCCAAAGGCCCAGAAGGTCATGAAATTGATATACCCCGGCGTAGAGGTGCCGTTGACGATCTGAAGCTCTGGTATGGTCAGCCCCGCCGCGCCACTTTCTGTGCCGGGCGCAACATAGCCGGGACGATAGAAATTGAAGACAGACCGAGCACGGTAAGGGTGCTGGGACAATGCGTCGGGGGCGCTCAGGTCGAACAGCTCAATCCCGTATTCAGGTCTTGAGGCATCGGCATCAAAGGCACGCGCCCAGTGGGTGAAACGCAGCAGCGGCTCTCGGATCTTTCCAAATTGCAGGTCTGACCGGGCGGTATCATCACGCACATCGGGATCGAACAGGATGGCTGCGAGTGCTGCGGTTAGATCGCCCTTGCGGCCATCACCGACCTGACGTCCGTCCGGCAGTGTGTAGGTGCCGGAATCGAATGCCAGGGCCACGCGTTGCACATAGTCTGCATCGGGTGCTGACGTGGTGAAGCGCTGGATAAGCTGGCGTGAGACAAAGGGCCCGACATTGGGATGGTCCATCATGCAGTCGAGCGCCTGGTCGATACTGTTCGCGGTCGACGTTCCAACCCCAATTTCGCACCCCAAAAATCGCTTCGCCTCCGGTGAGTGACGCTCTTCATTGACCACCATAGGCTTGAGCAGAGCTTGTTCGAGGCCGTCCCACTCGTCGACCGCGTCGACAACGGAGGGGAAGCGCTGCCGGTCTAATCCGTCCAGATCCAGACCGGTGAAAACACGGGCGAGGCCTGTAATGTCCATATTGGTATATAATTCAATCGGGCGGCCCGAACCATCAAGCACGGGATCACCATTTGGCTGGAGCTCGACCACGCCGACGGTAAAGAGTTGCAGGATTTCCCGCGCATAATTCTCGTCGGGCCTGCGGCCTGTGGCCGGGTCAGCTTTCTGGTTGCCCATATAGGTCAAATAATAACCCATGGCGGGCGAATAGGTGACCGCCTCTAGAAGATCGCGATAGTTTCCGAACGCGCCTTTAACGAGAATGTCCTGATAGCCGACCACAGGTTCGGGAATATCGGTTAGGAGTTCGCCGCCGAAATTTGACACGACGAGCAATTGCGACAGCGCAAATGCCATACGTTGGCGCAGCTGGTCGTCCCCCTCGATCGCATTGCGCCAAAACGAAAATGTACTCGATTGAACCGCAAGGACGGGAAAATCCGCATCAGGGTCGGAGATCATGGCTCGGTAAGATTCAAGCTGCGGCGTATGCAAGCTGGCGGGTTTCTCCAGCTCTGCCAGGAACCAATCGGAGGCGCTGGTCCCGGTCAGTTGTGACACTTCATCGGCGGTTGGGCCGAACGTCGCTTGGGTTAGAAAACGCGACGTTCCAGGCTCGGTGGAAAAAGCGCCGGTCGGAGGCGGCGGAGGAGGTGGAGGTGGCGAAGGCGCTGCGACGGGCCCGCTTCCATCACCCGACGCGCCGCCAGAGCAGCCACTTGCTAGCATCAGGACACAAAAACTCGCACCTAATAAGGCGGTGAGGATGGCTGGGGTACGTTGTGTCGACATTGGTGATCCCCTGAACAATTCGGCTTATTGGTTCAGGGCGCTTGTAACCCGCTACGGGCCTGCGCGGTTTTACAAGTCAGGATGCGAAACCATACAAATTTGTATGCAGGCTTAGGTTTTGCGCAGTGGCAGGCTGATTTCGAACACCGCGCCTGGTTCGGTGGCCGCTACGCGCGCATGGCCGTGGTGCAGCTCGGCGATGGCCCGGACCAGGCTGAGACCTAGGCCATTGCCAGGCGTTGACCGACTGGATTCCAAGCGGACGAAACGCTCAAACACGCGTTCGGCAGCATGAGCTGGCAGACCCGGTCCGTCATCGCCTACCTCAAGCAGGGCGCGGCCGCTTTCGACGCGCAACCCTATCCAGGCTTTCGCTCCATCGCGGGCATGTTCCAGCGTGTTTTCCAGAAGATTCGAGCTCAATTGGGTAAGTAAGTCCCGGTCGCCATTGACCAACACACTCGGGACGGCGCGCACCTCAAGATGTTTGTCGGCGTCTTCGAAAAGAGGTCCAAAGCTGTCCGCCATATCTTCGACAAGCTCCGAAAGGTCCATCTCAGCAAAGCCCCCGCGGCGCTGCCCAGCTTCGACTTCACCCAACCTCAGAAGCGCATCAAGGGTCCGCAAGAGTGTGGCGATATGCGCCTGGGCCGCCGTCACATGGCTCGAAACGGCCTCTGGGTCACGAACATCGCGTTCCATGAGTTGCAGGCGGCCGGCCAAGTTCGACACCGGCGTTTTTAGGTCATGAGCGACCCCGACGGAGACCCCCTCCAGGTTCCTTGTCAACGCACCGATCCGATCAAGCATGTCATTCACCGCCACTGACAGTCGATCGAATTCGTCGCCATTGCCGGTGAGTGGAACACGCCCATCCATTTGACCTTCACCTATCGCCTCTGCCGTCTTAGAGATCGTATTGAGGCGACGAAAGACCGACCGGCTAGTCAGAAACCCCGTCAGCAGCAAGATCGGGATCACGGCCAGCGCGACCAACCAACTTACCCGCACTAACCACTCTTGCAGGATCACGAGACGGTCGGGCACGAAGCGGGCCACGATCATCTCCGTTCCGCTGTTCTCCAGTGGCATACGGAAGGATAGCACGGGATGGCCCGACAGCTCTTCGTGTTCGATGAACGTACGCGTCTTGCCGCCCGGCGGGTCAATGCCCTCGAAACCCACCAGCGTCGCGTCATCGCTGGTCATTACGCGGATGATGAATTCGTCTTCTTCGAGGATCGCGTAGAGCCAATCGGGGTCCCAGGCCGACTGGCCATCATAGCTGAATGCCGTGATAAGACCATCGATTCCCTCGTCGGCATAGAGGCCTTCAAGTCCCTCCATTTCCATGTCGAGGCTGGCCGATACATCACCCAGCGTTTGCGCTCGGTGCATAATAAAGCCGGCCCAGATAAGCGTGATCAGACCCATCACACCGATCAGGCCTGACAACACCGTGCGGCGAAACACGGTCGATGTGACCAAGGCGTTACGGCGCGCTGAGGACATAGCCCGCCCCCCTAACAGTGCGAATGAGCTCGGTGTCGAAGGGCCGGTCTACCTTTGCACGAAGCCGACTGAGATGCGTCTGGACCAGGCTCGTCTTTGGATCGAAGCGATAGCCCCAGATTTTTTCCAGAAGCATCGTGCGGGTGACAATTTGGCCCTCATTCAGCATCAGGTATTCAAGGATCCTGTATTCGCGCGGTAACAGTTCGAGGCGCATACCGGCGCGGGTCACGACCTGGTTCGTACGTTCCATAACCAGGTCACCCACAACAATCCGCGTTGTTTCTGCTTCGGTAAGCGGCTGGCGCCGAGTGAGCGCGCGAAGCCGCGCATAAAGCTCGGCAAAGGCGAAGGGTTTGGTGAGATAATCATCAGCACCCGCCTCTAGTCCATTCACGCGGTCGTCGATCCCATCGAGCGCGGTCAGCACCAAGATCGGGGTCTCAATCCCCGACTGGCGCAGCACACGCACCGCGTCGAGCCCATCCATGCCAGGCAGAAGGCGGTCAAAGATAATGACATCGAACGCGTGGGCCGCCGCCATCAGGAGCCCCTCCTGCGCCGATGTGGCGACTGTCACCACATCTCCAGCCTCCTCGAGCCCGCGAGAGGTGAACGCGACGGTTTCTTGATTGTCTTCGACCAGAAGGATACGCATTCGCCCGACCTGCACTTGAATGAAGCAGCTTAAACACAGCCAACGGCAAAGTCTTCCATACAGTTATGTATGCTTAGACTCGGTTGAGCGGTCACGTCGAGCGCGTCGTCTACCAGCTTTTCCAGCACTAGATGACGACAGCGTGTGCAAAATCCAAATATGCGGGGCGTTACCGGAACACAGCCGTCTGGTTGGAGACGAAGAGCAGAGTCCCGCACTCGGACCAAATGCTTACGATTTGATCATAACTGCCGCGGCCAACATGACGACTGTCAGCTTCAAGCAGGACGCGTTTCGGATCGAGGTCTGCCAGCATTTCCTCGCCGCATGTAGAGCTCACCGAAAATGAGATTGTTGAGCCAAACCTTGGCGCGGTCGAAGCGAAGAATATACGCGGCATCGGGGTATCCGAAAGCGCGATCAGGGCTTTGGTGTCGAAAGCCCGTCCATCTTGATGCGATATCCAGGCGCAGCTCCGCGGCCGGACATTTTTTGTGAACGGCGTCCCGACAAAAGCACGCTGCTCATAATGCTGCAGCCACACCGGCCCCATACCTTCCATATTCATGATGTCGACCGTGTTGGGCTCCGGAGCGTCAGCCGGAATTTTCTCGAAATGATCCTGATCAAGCGGCCGTTTCCGACCCATGATGAGATCGAAGGCGACCAGCGGCTCTTGCGGCGCTTCAGTGCTAAAAAAAGTCACGCGCCAGAAATCAGATTGGGTTCGACGCGCCAATAGGTCGGTTTGGATCTCAACCGTTCCAGCTTTCACGGCGCGCGGGAAAACCCCGTTGAGGCTTAAAAGTTCGCCGCGATGTTCGTCATGGCCGTTTATCGCGGAATAAGCTGTTGCGGCGGCCCACCCGCCAAACGCATTGTCAAAATTCCACCAAGTCTCGTCGACCTCGCGGCGAAAGCGATTTTCGCTGATCTTCTCGAGCGTGGTCGCGGCATCTAAGGAGTAAGTCATATGCGATACTTACGAGGTGAGATCACAATTGGATTGCCAACTGAACAATAATTCTGGCGGCCATCTAACACAGCAGGCAATCGCTTGAAGCGCGCGGCGGCGAGAAACTGAATCGACAAGTTTTTCGCCCAGCATATGCGCGAAGAGATTGCCTTTCCCATCCGGCTTGTGGCTATTAGCGGCGCGGATTAAGACGCAGAAATACTTCGATTGAGAGACGAGGACAGGCCCATGTCTAATTACGAACCCATGACCAAGGCGGAAGTCATCGCCGCCCAGCGCAGTTGGACGAAATATGTCATCGAACAGGACGTCGAAAATCTGCTCGAACTCTATGATTTTGGCGGCCCCGATGAACCCTTGCTGTTTAAGCCAACATTGGCCGACGTCATCCGTTTAGACCGAGAGGGTGCGCGCTCTTACTTTGTGGGCGGCAATCCGAATTATCCAAATGACCACGGCTTCTTAAAGCGCGGTTGGAAAAGCGTTGAATTTCAGAGCGCTGCCGGCCCGATCCTGAAAGCCGGCGGCCTCGGATATAAGGATATGGGGCATTACACATTCGTCGATGGCGACGGCAATGCGACGCGCGCCGACTATACATTTGCTTATCACAAAGTCGGCGGACGCGTGCTCATTTCGCTGCATCATTCGTCCCTGACTTGGCTGCCCCCAATCGAAGACTAACCAGAGGAACCTGCGCGACGCAGCGCGCTAGCAGACGGCCCGCCCACGCCTTACGGCGAAAGACGATAGCCGCCGGCCTCGGTCAGCAAGAGGCGCGCATTGGCCGGGTCTGGCTCAATCTTTTGGCGCAACCGATAAATATGTGTCTCGAGCGTGTGCGTGGTGACGGCTGCATTATAGCCCCAAACCTCAGACAGAAGCTCTTCGCGTGCAACGGGCTTGCCGCCGGCGCGATAGAGATATTTGAGGATATTGGTTTCTTTTTCCGTCAAGCGGATCTTGCGATCATCTTCTTTGACCAGCAATTTCATGCTCGGACGGAACTCATAAGGGCCGACATCGAAAGTGGCATCTTCACTCTGTTCAAAGCTGCGCAAATGGGCCCGGACGCGGGCCAAGAGCACGGAGAACTTGAACGGCTTGGTGACATAATCATTGGCGCCGCTATCGAGGCCCAGAATGGTGTCCGCGTCACTGTCCTGTCCGGTCAGCATGATGATCGGCGAACGCACCCCACGGCTGCGCATCACTTTGCACGCCTCCCGCCCGTCCATGTTCGGCATATCCACGTCTAAGAGGATGAGATCCGTGCGTTCAGATTCGGCAATTTTTACACCTGCCGCAGCATTGTCGGCCTGCAGGATTGAGAAGCCTTCATAAAGTTCAAATTGTTCCGCGAGGGCCTCGCGCAGCTCATTGTCATCGTCCACGAGCAGAATGGTTTTTGTCACCGCCATGACTTTCTCCCTTGTCTTGAGCTGAGCAGATAGCGAATGAGTTCAAATAGTTCATTACACGCTTCTTCAGCGGATGTCACAAAAAGGAGAGCACCGCGTGACCACGAACCTATATGTCGCGACAGCTGCCGGAAAATTCAGTTTCGGGTCGCGCACCTGCTCTTGTATTCTCGGGCGCGGCGGGGTGATTGACGCTGAGCAAAAGCGCGAAGGCGATGGTGCCAGCCCGCTCGGCACTTGGCTGATGCGGCGGGTGTTTTACCGCGCCGACCGGCTCTCGCGGCCGCAAACAGCTCTACCGGTGGTGCCGCTACGCCCGGAAGATGGCTGGTGCGATTCGCCAGACCATCCGCTCTATAACCGGCCGGTCCGCCTGCCCTTCCCCGCGAGCCATGAGACACTATGGCGCGAGGATCATGTCTATGACGTGATCGTCGAGCTGGGTCACAATGATGATCCGGTGCGGGCCAATTATGGCAGCGCGATTTTTATGCATTTGATGAGCGAGGATAAAAGCCCGACACAAGGCTGTATTGCGCTTGACCTGCCAGACATGCTCGAAATGCTGGGAGTGAGCGCTCCGGGGGCGGAGGTGCAAATCCGTCTGTAATCTGAACGCAGTCATCACATTCCCGCCACACGAATCAGCCAAACACAGTGACGGGGCGGGCTTCGTAAGGAGGCTGCAAATGTTTCAGCTGACTGATACATCGCCAGAGCGACCTGAGTTCGGCTCTTTTTACCTCGTCACCCAAAGCAGCGAACATGGCCCGTTTGAAAGCTATGAAGACGCCGTAGATGCCGCCGAGCACCCGTATCCTGAGATGATCGGCTTCAATCCACGCCGCGGATATTTCGTTGTCGACCGCAGCGAGCCGAACGAAAATTAGGCCATTTCAGCCATGAATTGCTGAAGCTTCATCACCGATGGAACAGCATTGTCGCGCAAGCGCTTGAGGATGGCGATCTTTTCGGGCTCGTCTTCGCCAACACTCGCGACCAATTGCGAATAGCCGTCGAGACGGTTTTCAAGCAGCCATTTGCGCAAGTCTTTTTCTTGCGACCATGTGTATTGGTTCATCATGAAGGCCGACTGCATGCGAATCCAATCGACATCATGATTGGGCAGCGGCACGACTTGGCAGAGCCGGTTCTTCTCTTCCTCAGTGTCGCGGGTTAATTCAATATGGGCAATGAAAGCGGCGCTAAAGACCGGCTGAACGGTGCGCACGGTTTGCAGACGGATGGTATCACCTTCAAAGACAATTGCCTCCTCAGCATTACCGACCGCGCAGGCGGAACAATCGACATAAAGCGTCTGCGGATCACTCGGCAGCGTGCCGTCATCGAGGATGATCTGATCTGGCTCAATACGCTGAACACGCCCCATGCGGATGACATTCTTGATGCGTCGAAGCTCGGCCAGTTCTGGATCTGAAATGGTAGCGCCGTGAAACATACTCGGGCGCACGGACGGATCAATGCGAACAAAGATGCCCGCCGTCTCGATACGATCGAACAGGTCTGGGATCGACTCCGCTTGCGCAATCGCTTCCATTTGTGTGGCTTGGGCGCCCATGGTCATTTCGAAGAATTGGGCGTCCGGCTGCGTTGTTTCGCGGCGCATCAGCCAAGCATCACGTGGCCGCACCCAATGGATTTGCTCCGGGTCGACATGGTTTTCGAGAAGCCAGACGACGGCATCAATCGCCGTCTTGCCACCACCAACAATGACATAACGGCTTGGCTGTTCTTGGACTTTCGGCAAATCATTGAGCGGGATCAGTTTAACCCCGTCGGCAATTTCAAAATTCGGCGTATGCGTGGACGGCACTGTGGTTTTCAGCCAGGTTCCATCAACCACCTTCTCACGCACATTGACCCGATACTCTTTGTCAGACGTCAGTGCGGTGATTTTTCCGTCGCCCTCATACTTACACATTGGCAAATAGGTGAGCCGGCCCGTGGGCAAGAATTGGTAACGCATAACCTCGTCGAAATAGGCCATGATTTCTGGCCCCGTGGCGAGATCTTGCAGCCCTTTATTGAGACCAATGGAATCAATCACGCCTTTCGAAAGCTCCTTGGAGGCGACACCATAATAGGCCGATGGCTGATGCAATGTCACAAACGGATACGCGTCATTCCAATGCCCGCCCGGTTTCTGATGCATATCGACCATTAGGACGGTTTTATCGCTTTCGCTCAGGATGATATCGGCAAAGGCCATGCCCATCGCCCCTGCTCCGACCACGAGATAGTCAACTTCGATTGTTTCCGTCGCCATAATGTCCTCCCGGCTGAGTTCAGCGCTTGATAACAGTGTTATTTTCTGATAATAACACTGTTATTGCAAGTCAAGTGAAAGAGTGTTGTGAGTGCGAGTAAGACAAAAATCCTAATAGCAGCTTCAGAGCTTTTTGCCGAAGACGGTGCCGGCGGTCTCAGCGTGCGCGCGATTTCCGCACGCGCCGGATTGTCGACAATCGGGATCTACAATCACTTTCAAGGCAAGCAAGGCATTCTCGACGCGCTCTATATCGAAGGCTTCGACCTTCTGATGGATGCAATTGCCATTGATGAGGCCGCCTATGACCCGCGCGATGCCGTCTTACGCGGATTATCCAATTATATTGATTTCGCCGCGGCGCGTCGCGGCCATTATGAATTGATGTTTGGCCGCGGAGATCCGAGCTATCAGCCATCGTCAGGGGCGATTGCGGTCGGGGCTGAGGCGTTTAATCGGCTAACCAAGCTGGTCGCGCGCGCGCTTCCAGAAACCCTCTCGCCGCTGACGAAACGCGAAGTCGCCTTGCAATTGTGGGCGCTGGCACATGGCTATGTTAGCTTGCAAGACAATGCCGCGACGGATCTCATTCCGACTACCGCTTGGCGCGACCTAACCCTGAATGCGGTCAGGCAATTGCTCGACGCGATCATCGCCCGACATTCGAGCTAAGTTTCGCGCGCCCCGAAGAATGCTGTCCCGACCCTGACATGTGTAGCGCCCAAGCGTGCGGCCAAGGCATAGTCGCTGCTCATCCCCATGCTGACGGTTGGCAAGGCAAATTGATCCGCCAGACGTTTCAGCAATGCGAAATGCGGCGCAGCCGGCTCTGCCGCGGGCGGGATACACATTAAGCCAACGATATTTCCCGGATACGTTTGGCGCGCCTGTGTCAGCAGCGGCTCAAGCTCGTCGGTCACGACACCGCCTTTTTGTGGCTCTTCTCCCGTGTTCACTTGGATCAACAGGTCTGGCGCCGCCGCCCCCGTTTTTTCGACAGCTTTGATCAGTGCCTTGAGAAGCTTTTCACGGTCCAGCGTCTCGATCACATCGAAGAGCCGCACGGCATCTTCGGCCTTATTGGTTTGCAAAGGCCCGATCAGTCTCAATTCGAGGTCCGAATGCGGACCGCGCCGATCCCGCCAGCGGCTTTGCGCTTCTTGAACGCGGTTTTCGCCGAACACACGCTGCCCGGCCGCCAGAGCCGCTTCGATCCGATCTTCAGATTGGCGCTTCGAGGCGGCGACAAGTGTGGTCCCGGCTCCAATTTCGGACAGGATGCGGCTGCGGGCTTCGCTTATCGTCTCTGGCTGTGTATTGACGTTCATTATGGGGTTGAAACACCAAGCCGCCGCCGCCCGCAAGTGGCGTTTCGCAATCAGGCGCGTGAAGCGGCATTTTCCGCCGCATTTGCCTCCATTGCTGTTTCTGACAGATCCACAGCGGATCGAGGACCCGATCGCCATAGCAGCGCAGCTGCCGAAAGGTTCCGGCGTCATTTATCGTCATTTTGGAGCAGATAACCGGTTTGAGATCGCGCGCGGACTAGCTGCTATATGCCGTCGCCAAGGCCTATTTTTGCTCATCGCCGCTGATCCTGCTCTTGCCCGGCACGTTGGCGCAGACGGCGTGCATTGGCCGGAAGCGCGGCTTGCACAGAAGCGGCATTGGCGCGGCCAGTTCCGGCTGACCACCGCGAGCGCTCACAGCCGGCAAGCCATCAGCCGCGCAGCGAAGAGCGGCGTGGATGCTGTCTTGGTTTCCTCGGTGTTTCCATCCACCAGCCCGAGCGCCGGGGCGGCAATGGGGACCACGCGCTTTAATCTCCTGGCCCGCCGGGCCGCCTTGCCAGTCTATGGACTGGGCGGCATAACCGCGGACAATGCCGGTCAAATCGCGGCCTGGGCTGGCTTAAGTGCCGTCGCAGGGCTTGCGTGCGCTTAACTCACCGCCCGCACAGCATCAGCAACAGATTCAACTGCCGAATCCATGAGCTTCGCATCGGTCGCTTCCGCCATCACGCGAATAAGCGGTTCGGTGCCGGATTTGCGGATCACCAAACGGCCTTTCTTTCCGAGCTTCTTTTCAGCCTTGGCAATCGCCTCTTGCACCGCTTCCTGTTCGAGCGGCGCGCCATTCTTGTAGCGAACATTGACCAGTTTTTGCGGGACGCGGTCAAAGACATGGGCGATTTCCGACAGGGGCTTTTCCGTCTCGACCATGACCGCCAAAACTTGCAGCGCCGCCATCAAGCCGTCTCCCGTCGTTGAATAGTCCGACATTACAATATGTCCGGACTGCTCGCCGCCGAGATTATATCCGCCCTCGCGCATGCGCTCGACCACGTAACGATCGCCAACTTTCGTGCGTTCGAGCGTGAGCCCCAATCCGGCCAAATGCTTTTCGAGCCCGAGATTAGACATCACAGTCGTCACCACGCCAGGTTTCGACAATTGGTCACGATTTTTCCAATGCCCGGCAATCAGACCGATCAATTGGTCGCCGTCGACTTCATCGCCTTTTTCATCGATAATGATGCAACGATCGGCGTCACCATCGAGGGCAATGCCGATATCCGCGCGATACGTTTGCACCGCTTCTTTCAAAGCCCGCGTATCTGTCGACCCAACCTCACGATTGATATTAAAGCCATCTGGCGCGACGCCAATTTTGAACACTTCGGCGCCGAGCTCATAGAGCGCAGACGGGGCGACTTTATAGGCCGCGCCATTGGCGCAATCGACGCAAATTCGCAGGCCTTTTAGGTTCATCCGGCGCGGGAAACTGGCTTTGACAATCTCGACGTAGCGGGCTTGCGCATCATCGACCCGTAAGGTCCGTCCGAGCTCATTCGACGCGGCGAGCTTATCGTCCAAGGCCCGATCCATGCGGCTTTCAATTTCAAGCTCGATCTCGTCAGAGAGCTTGTAGCCATTGGGTCCGAACAATTTGATGCCATTGTCTTCATAGCTGTTATGGCTGGCTGAGATCATCACCCCAAGATCGGCCCGCAGAGACCGTGTCATCATCGCGACGCCAGGCGTAGGCAATGGTCCAAACAACGTCACATCCATGCCAACCGCGGTGAATCCGGCCACCAAAGCTGGTTCAATCATATATCCAGACAGGCGTGTATCTTTGCCGATTACCACGCTGTGGCGCCGCGCACTGGTCGTTCGGAAGTATTTCCCAGCCGCCATGCCGAGCCGCATTGCAATCTCCGGCGTCATCGGAGGTGTGTTCGCAGTGCCACGGATTCCGTCAGTTCCGAAATATTTGCGTTTCATAGTGCGCTAAATCCTTGCTTCCATATATATGGCGAGCTTTTTTGTCCCCATGCAGGCGCAATGCCACAGTTTTGTAGAGTTTTCCAAGGGTAGATTTAACGCTCCCTGGCATATCTTCTGCATGACAACAGATGTTGGGGAAAGAAGAGGACACGCAAAATGCGTATCAAATCATTTTTAGTGGGCAGTATGCTCGCTGTAACACTCGCCGGTTGTGCCACGGGTCTTCCATCAGATATGACGGTCGCGGAATACTGCGCCAATCCAGATCGCGCGTCAGAAGACGTTTGCCGTCTGAAAGTTGAAATCGATGGGAATTCAACAGCACTGGCTGAAACGAATATGAGTCTGCGTGAAGCAACCAATATTGCCAATAGCGCCGCTTCTGCTGCCGCTGCTGCGCAAACTTCTGCTGACGCGGCGCAGCGCCGGGCTGACCAAGCTGTCGCGCTGGCATCGCAATTGTCTGAAAAAGACTTGGATTGCAAAACGACAACGATCCAGAAATCAAACGTCGGCACGTGTGAGCCGGGCTATACGGTCATGGGTTGCGTTCAAACACGCTACACACACCGCGCCGGTGGTTTGTCTTTCCTAAGAGAGCTCAACAATGAGCAATGCCGCTTCAATAGCCGCGTCTTGGAAATGCAAGTTCGATGCTGCCGCGCCGACGGCGCTATGAGCACCACAATCAGCGGATCTTAAGCGCGCGAAACGCCTTAATTTACTGCCATTTCGACAAGGGGAGCCTTAATCAAGGCTCCCTTTTTTCTTTTTGTTTCCGTGACTTCGTCACAATCAGAAATAGGATGTGCAATGACGGCGAAGCCAAGCTCGGGCTAGGGGAAATTCGGACGTAGGGTTTTAGTTTGGAGTAGACTAAATGTGTGGGATTATTGGCATTCTTGGACAAGAGGCAAATGCCTCCGAACGCGCAATGGAGTCGCTGCGGCGGCTTGAGTATCGCGGTTATGACAGTGCCGGAATTGCGACTTTAAACAACGGCAAACTCGACCGCCGCAGGGCCGCTGGCAAACTCAGCAATCTCGACGCCGTGCTCCGCGAAACGCCGATTCCTGGATCTATGGCGATCGGCCATACACGCTGGGCAACCCACGGCGCGGCGAATACCCAAAACGCACACCCGCACCTGTCGGGTCCGGTGGCGCTCGTACACAATGGAATTATCGAGAATTTTCGTCACCTTCGCGCCGACCTCGAAGCCAAAGGTCATGTTTTCGAAACTGAAACCGATACTGAAACCATCGCGCATTTGATTGCGTCTTTCCTCGACAAAGGCATCGCGCCCGCGGACGCTGTGAAGTCAGCCCTTCAACATTTAGAAGGCGCTTTCGCGCTGAGCATTATTTTCGAAGGCCATGATGATCTTATGATCGGCGCGCGCAAAGGCTCGCCCCTGGTCGTCGGCGTTGGCGACCAGGAAATGTTTCTTGGATCAGACGCTTTGGCCGTTGCGCCCTTCACGAATAAGGTCATTTACTTGGAAGAGGGTGATTGGTGCGTCCTTAGCCGTACGACATATACGATCTACGACGCATCCGGCGAGACCGTGGAGCGCCCTGTATCAATCGTCCAATCCGCCGGGGCTACGGTTGAGAAGGGCAATTATCGCCACTTCATGCAAAAGGAAATCTTCGAGCAGCCTGACAGCACGGCGCGAACGATTGGGGCCTATGTCAACGCGCTTGAGCAAGCGATTGAGTTGCCTGGCGCCGATCAGGCGATTGATTGGGCGAGTGTCACCCACCTCCACATGGTCGCCTGCGGCACCGCTTATTATGCTACCTGCGTCGCTGAATATTGGTTCGAGCAGATTGCCGGCATCCCGGTTAAAACAGACATTGCGTCCGAGTTCCGTTATCGTCAGCCTGCCCTGCCCCAGCAAGGCGGTCTGGCGCTCTTCGTTAGCCAATCTGGTGAGACCGCAGATACGCTCGCTGCTTTGAGGTATTGCAAAGAGGCAGGCCTGAAGACTGCCGCCGTTGTCAATGTTCCGACCTCGACGATCGCGCGCGAAGTCGACTTGGTCTTGCCAACACTGGCGGGCCCTGAAATTGGAGTGGCATCAACTAAAGCCTTCACCGCACAGCTATGTGCGCTCGCCGCAGCTGTGATTGCAGCTGGTAAAGCGCGCGGCATGATTGATCGCGACAAAGAGATTGAATTGGTCAATGCGCTCGGCGGCGTCCCGCGACTGGTGTCAGAAAGCCTGACGCTCGACGACGCCATTGCGGCTTTGGCCCGAGATCTGTCGAAAGCGCGGGATGTCATTTATTTGGGCCGGGGTGTGCACTACCCGATCGCCCTTGAAGGCGCGTTAAAGCTGAAAGAAATCTCTTACATTCACGCTGAAGGCTATGCCAGCGGAGAGCTCAAGCATGGACCGATTGCACTGATTGATGAAGAGACACCCGTAGTCTTCGTCGCCCCGCATGACGGGCTATTCGATAAGTCGCTGTCCAACCTGCAAGAGGTTGCGGCGCGGCGCGGCAATGTGCTTTTGATTAGCGACCAGACCGGCCTTAATGAAGCGGGCGACACTCCGGCTTTGAGCATTGAAATGCCGACCTGCGACGATTTCATCGCGCCAATTCTATACGCGATTCCCATTCAGATGCTGGCGTATCATATTGCCGTTGAGAAAGGCACCGACGTTGACCAACCGCGTAATCTCGCGAAGTCCGTCACTGTCGAATAATTGAGAGAAATACATGAAAGACCCGGTCTGCCCCGAAGCAGGCCGGGTCTTTATGGTTTGATCATACCACAGTTCCAAACAGACCCACTGTCAGGGCTGCGCCAACGATGGCGAGGGGAAGCGAAAGCGCTGTAGCGATGAAGCTCGAACGAGCTTCGGTTGGGGAGGAAACACGCATGGGATTAGTCCTTCTAAGCTTCTGCAGTCAGCGACCATTCGCTGCCTACAATCTCCATGTAGGGACCAAAAATTAGATTTCAATGAATAATTTTAATTTTATTCAGCGTTCAATAACTCACGCGTTTTGATAGGAACACTTAAGCCTGCCAGCAAGATATCCAGAACCCCATCCAATTCTCGTTGAAGCTTCGGCAAAGTCAGGCGCGACCAAAGTTGCGGATAGCGAAACTTCATCGTTGCTGACTGCGTCATCTCAGCGATGAAATGCGGGTTCTCCATCGGCGCGAAGGCGCCTTCTGTACTGCCCTGCTCTAATATCTGCACTAGATAGACGCGCTCTTGAGCCATTTCTTCATTGGCAAAAGTCGGTCGCTCAGAGGATAGGACTTCGGCCACTTCTAAGATCTTTGCGTCCTTGTCCAATTTCTCAAAGGTTGTCTTCAGGGATGTGTGATGGAATTCCCGGAACTTCTCTGCCGCTGTCCCGTGGCCGCGGACCAATGCCGCATTTTGGGCATTGATTTCCATATTTAATTTCCGCGCCATCGCCTCGGCAATGTCTATCTTTGAGGCGAAGAATCGATAGATATTCCCCGCAGACATTCCGCAGTCCCGGGCTATTTCCGCCATTGTCGTCTTGGCGTACCCATAATGCATGATACGCTCCATTGCGGCATGGAGGATTTGTTCGCGTGTATCGAGTTTCTCGTTCATGCCTATAGAATAGTGGAAAAGTGTGAATGATCAACAAATTGTTCAATTTCTCACACATTAGAAAGAAATGACTGTGACAGAATTCACGCGACTTGGGGTTATCGGCGCCGGCGCTTGGGGCACCGCTCTGGCGGCGACCCTTTACAATAAGGGCGCAAAAGCGCCCATTTGGGCGCTTGAAGGCGACGTTGCCCATGCACTGGCGACCGGCCAAGGTAACCCGGCCTACCTGCCTGGTATTGACCTGCCAGAAATGAAAGCGAGCCAGGATTTCTCGATTATTGAAGACTGTGATGCTCTTCTCGCAGTGGTACCAGCGCAGTTCGCACGCCAGACCCTGTCGCAGATGGCAGCTTATGTAAGCCCCGGCACACCCGTTCTTTTATGCGCCAAAGGGATTGAACGCGAGAGCCTCAGCTTCATGACTGATGTGCTCGCGGAGATATTGCCGGAAGCGACACCTGCCGTCCTGTCAGGGCCAAGCTTTGCCGCCGACGTGGCCCGCGGCCTGCCCACGGCTGTGACGCTCGCGTGCAAAGATGAAGCCGTCGGAACCGCTTTAATGCGCGCCATCGGCCAGCCCTCCTTCAGACCCTATTGGAGCAATGACTTGATCGGCGCGGAAGTCGGCGGCGCGGTTAAAAACGTGCTCGCCATTGCCTGCGGGATTGTCGAAGGCCTAGAGCTCGGAAAATCAGCCCATGCGGCTTTGATCGCCCGCGGCTTTGCCGAAATGACTCGGCTTGGAACAGCGCTGGGCGGCAAGCCTGAAACGCTGGCCGGCCTATGCGGTCTCGGCGATCTGGTTCTGACCTGTTCCTCACCGCAATCGCGCAATATGAGTTTTGGATTGGCCCTCGGACAAGGGCAAACGGCCGACGACATCCTCAAAGCCCGCAACGCCGTGACAGAAGGTTATGCGACGGCCCCGGCATTGGTCACGCTGGCGCAAAAGCACAATGTCGAAATGCCAATTTGCGAAGCCGTGCACGCCATTCTAAGCGACCAAGTCACAGTACCGGAAGCGATGACCACTTTGCTCGCCCGTCCGTATAAAGGAGAATAAGATGCCGCTATTTCTGATCAATGCGCGCGATAAGGCCAAGAGTTCCGAATTGCGGCAAGCCACGCGTCAGGAACACCTGCAATGGGCCGACGAGTTTCGCCACAAGATCGCTATGGCCGGCCCCGTTCTGAGCGCCGATGGCGAAGCGATGGTCGGCTCCACTTTTGTTATCGCGTTCGATCACCTCGCCGAAGCCCAGGCCTGGGCCAAAGAAGACCCTTATGCCAAAGCCGGCTTGTTCGATCAGGTGGAGATCATTCCCTTCATCTGGCTGATTGGGGATGGTCCGTCGGATGGCGCATAGTCCGCGGTTTTGGGAAACCAAACGTCTAGAAGACTTGTCGTCAGACGAGTGGGAATCTCTGTGCGACGGATGTGCCAAATGCTGCTTGATCAAGCTTGAAGACGAAGACACGGGCGACATCGCGCTGACGCGTTTGCATTGCAAATTGCTCGATGAGCAAACGTGCCGGTGCAGTGACTACACCCATCGCAAACAGCATGTCCCAGATTGTGTGATCCTCACCCCAAAAGACATTTCAGAACTGCGCTGGATGCCATCATCCTGCTCTTATCGGCTCATCCACGAAGGCAAGCCCCTGCCCGATTGGCACCATCTGATCAGCGGTGACCCGGGCTTGGTGCACGATCGCGGCGCCTCAATCATGGGCCGCACATTGAGCGAAGACACACTATTCGATCCTGATGATGTCGAGCAAATTGAGGACTGGATTGTTGATTGGGAGGGCAATGAGCCATAGGGGCTAAGGCCCTTCAACCTCATAACCTTTGTCCCGCAACATCGTGATGACGCTATCTGGACCGGCAAAGTGGGCCGCGCCAGCAGCAATGAAAACCGTGCCCGGGGTTTCGAGCATGTCCTCAATTTGCGGCACCCAGGCTTTGTTGCGTGTGACCAAGATCGCTTCATACGCGGCGTCCGACATCCCAACCCCGTCGGGATCTGCGCCCAAAGCAGCGAGGCCGGCAATGTCGCCCTCAGCCCATTCATCGACCAAATGATCCAGCATGGCTGTCGACTCATCGAGCATCAAAGCCGTCTCATAAAGCATCGCGATTTGGACATCTTCAGGAAGCAAGTCGAAGGCATCGGCCTGCTTTTCGATGGATTCCAAATATTCAAAGGTTTTGCCCGTCGCCGCACCCTCAGCGTAAAGCACATTCTCCACACCGGAATTGGGATCATAACCTTCTTTTTGAAGATTGAGCACGCTCAAATTGAGCGACGCCATCCAAGGCTCAAATGTATTCATCGCCAGCAGCGGTACGCCAATTGAATCGAACGCCTCGGCAATCACAGCTTCCTGATCGTCGGGCAATACAGCCTGCAGCGTACGCCCATCATCGAACATGCCGCGCGTCAGAAAGTCTGTGGCAACGGCGCGCTGGGCGGCTTCGCTATTCATATCCACTTCAAATACCAGCGTGTCGGCGGAGACAATCGCAGCGTCAATCTCGGGCGTTCGCCACTCTAGCCCCGGGCGCAATAAATGGACGGTGCCAAAGAAATAAATCACTGTGTCTTCATCAGACAACGACCACAGCACGGGCGCTCCAGGACCCGTCGTCGATTGGGCCGTTTCTAACGCCTCATTAAACGCCGCACGAATGCTTTCCTTGGTCACCGGCTCGGCGGGTGCATCACTGCCAGCGCAGCCCGAGACCACCAGTGCGAGTGCAGCACAGGCGGCTGAAAGCCTGAAATATCTGTTTTTCATCATCTGATCCTATTTTCCCAATCAGTTTGCCAAGGAAGTCGCAGCTTGCAAAGCGATTCCGCGCATTCAGCCAATTGCATCCCCGGAAACCATCGCGTATGAGGCGAACAGAACGCACCTATAGCTCAGCTGGATAGAGCGCTGCCCTCCGAAGGCAGAGGTCAGAGGTTCGAATCCTCTTAGGTGCGCCAATAAATTCAACGACCTACGTCGCGATCCCCGCCAGCGCAAAGTGACCGGCAAGCGCATAGCGACCAAACGGGCCGCTTTAGCCCGTACGCGCCCCTGACCCAATGACAGCTTCCGGTGTCAAAGCCAACGGTGGCCAGCTACTTAAACGGTCGCTCGCGCGGTCTTCATTGGGTCGAAAACTGCCTATCGAAGGTCTTCGCCAGCGTTCTTAAAATCGCCCCACAAAAGCCTCTCACCTAAGCGGCAATAAACGCCCTATAACAGGGTCTGATACTCTGGCGACTAATCGCCGGAAGCAAACACCGCGCCTGACGGCGTGACCGGCGGAAATGGGGCGACTTGAGCCGCTAATGACTTTACTTCCCTTCGGCTAAGAAGGGCCAACGGGAGCCGAGTGCCGCTGGAAACCGTCACCACGTTCCGCTCAGGCTTTAACAGCGGATCGAGTATCCTTTACGATCAGCAAATATGCCGTTGCCGCAATGACAAACTCGAGCACCATCCAAATTATAAGCAATGGATGCGGTATCCCGTCGAGAAGGAGACTTAGCAAGCGCCCCGAACCTATGCCGCCAGTGAAAGCCACCATGCTCCAAAGCGCCGGAAAACGCAGATTTGGTCGCACAACGCCTGCGACCCAGAGCGCCACCATGGCAAAGTAAAGCCCCATCATCGCACGGAAGATATGGCGCAGGTTCAGATCAGACGCGTCAAACCCGAACATCCATGGCAAACTTATATCCGGCGCTGCGCCGTAGAAGAGACCTTTCGCCGGTAGGCTCACCGCCATCACTGATAGCAAGAGTTTCTGCAACAAGGTTATGGGCATTGAAAGAATTCCTTTTGATGCCAGGTTGAATTTTAACGCCGCGGGACCCCGGCTTTTTCAAGCCGCCAGCGCAGAGTGTCGACCCGGTCCTGGCCGAAGAAAGGCTCACCATTAAACACCATGGTCGGCACGCCCCAACCGCCAGCCGCTTCCAGAGCGGCATGGTTCGCGTCAATCGCCGACATCGGGTCACTGGCAGCGATGGCAGCCTCTAGCTCGGCGAGATCGAGGCCGGCTGCTTGTGTCGCCTTGGCCAGCTTGTCGCCCTCATCCCAGCCGGGTTCCCCGCTCCAGATCAGATGCGAGATTTCATAAGCAAATTCGAGCCCCTTGCCGCGGCGCGCTGCCTCGATGCCAAGACCGGTCAGGCGGTAGATATAGGGCTGTTCTGCGGCCACTTCGAACGTCGCCATGTCCTGAACAATCGGATCGGGCGACGGGCGGCCGAACTTCATGCCGAGGAATTCCGCGCGGCGAAATGCGTCAATAATGATGTATTTGACGCGGCGCTGGTCGCCGGTGAACAGGGTCTCCTTGGTGCGCACAGCGATGGGAAGCACCGGACGAAGTTGCACGTCCACTTCAAAATCCTCCCGCAGGCGCTTTAGATCCGGCGTGGCGAGATAGGAATACGGGCTTCGAAAGGACCAGAACACATCTACGGTATGGGTCATGCTGGAGCTCCTTGATTGAGATTATTGCAACAGTGAAATTGTCGTATCGGGGTTCAGGTCTTCGCGTGGATCGGTCACGTGACCGGCTGGGAAGAAGACGGACCTGACAGCATCAGCGGTGTCAAGGCAAAGCAGGTGGTTATTGTCGCCATCCTGAAGATCCGCCAGCGCGAAGGGCGTAATTTCTGAGGTCTTACCGTCAGTCTTGATTGTGGTCACTTTGTAGAGCTGGCGCTCGTCATCATCTGCCGGATCGCCGCCGGGCTTGGTAATGCCGCCGCCCCAGGTGACGCGCAAGACCTGCAATGTACCAACCGGACATCGGCTGCCGCCGCCCCACGGGAAACTCGTCGCCTTGCCGCCGAGATCCCATTGCGCTTGTGGGACGATCTCAGCCCACACCATAGTGGGGCCAGCTTCGAGCGGCGTAACCCCGACGCTTGCGCCTGTGAAATTGACCGTTCCGTCGAGCGAGAGCACATTGCCGACGATCTCGATGGTGAGAGGCTGATCCTCCGCGCTGCCATAGAAGCCTGCCAATAGAGCCGTACGCAATTCGCCGGGATCACTGGCCGGCGCGAGCGTCAGGCAGGTGGCGGGATAAATCGCGCCAGATTGCGTGGTGATCTTGAAGTCTCCGGGCTCCAAGGTGGCGATATCCACCTCATGGGAAAAGATGACCGGCATACCGTCAGCCCCGCCAGCGCCTTCACAGGCGACACGGTCGGTGATCCGCTCAGGTAGAGCGTCATCAAGGCCGAAATAGGCCCAAATCAGTCCGGCGTCCCGCCCATCGGCATGGCGGCGGGTCGTAATGGCGGTCTCGGTCGTGTCGGTTTGCGCATACGTGTCTAAGATCCGCTCATAATTCGCAGCTCCCCGCGCGAGGCTGAGGCTTTCGCAGCCCGCGAGCAATATTGCGCTGGATGCGAGGATGAGGGGCGTTCGCCTCCCTGAGAAAATTGATAGCATGTGTCCTATCCTACGGTTTGTGTTGTAATTCGCGAGGTTTGAGATGCAGCGGCGTCTGGTTTCTAATGTGGATCGTCCGCGAGCAATATTACCTCTATCGCCGTCGACCTCCGAATGAGCGTCCGCCTGAAAAACTACCTGACCGATCGGCTTTGAACGAGTCATAGCGCGAACGTCCGCCGGTCCTGGCCGAGTGGTCGCGCTCCAGCCGCTGAATATCGGAAGTCTGCCAATTGTTGCGTTGCGTATCAGAAAAACGGTCACTCTGGCTTATCGATGAGGTGTCGATGCCTTTATCATTCGCCGTAGCCTGAACACTGTCGCGGGCACCTGCCGTATTAACGCCGGACCATTCCCCGTTGCTATTGGTTTCCCACTGGCCGTCTTCGGTTCGGCGATAGACATTCCCGTTGGCTCCGGCATAGAGGTCGCCATCTGAAGTCTGGGCGACGGTTGCGCGACTGTCGTAATTGCCGACCTGCATCGCCTGACCGCCTTCTGAGGTCTGTGCTTCGCGCCGGAAGCCGTCCTCGGTGGCATAGCGCTCGGTCTTGACCCAGTTGTCATCACGCTGGACGACGGTTTCGCCCCAGGCTTCATAGCTATTGCTATCAGACCATTGGATGGCCTGGCTGCTATTGGTGCTGATATCCGTGCGCGGATTGTAGGACCAGCCCTCATAAACGGCTGTATCGTAATCATAGGCATAAGCGCTGCTGCCATAACGCCCAGTATTGGTGTTGTAGCGCGAGCTCTGTCCGTATCCGCCATAAGGACCATAGGCATAGTGTCCATGGGCATAGGTGCCCGTATTGACCTGATAGATGCTCGCTTGCCCATAAGTGTAGGGATATGGCGCGTAATAATAGGACGGGTAATAGGTGTAATAATAAGGGTTGTAATAGCTGCCCCAGTAATACCCTGAACCATAAACCACGACACCGCCGCTGACATAGCTATAGTGATAGCCGGGCGTATACCCGAAATAGATCGTCTCCGGTGTAGACTCATACACCTTCACATAGGTGACATGGTGGGCCGTTGAATTGGCCGGGATCTGATACATTTCAGCCGGTATCATATCCGTCACGCGCCATGGGCCATTCGGGTCATCGGCCACGAACCAAACTGCCTCGTGACAGAGATAGTATTTCCCATCCACGCGGAAGACGTCGAAAATGGTATTCGTGACCAAGTATACATTTACGCCTTCAATTTTTGCGAATTCAGGCGCGTCGCCGGCATAAATCACCTTGGGGGCGTCGATTGTGCGGGAAACTTCAGCGGTTTGGGGGATCTGGGCCTGGGCCACAGCCAGTGTGGCTTCCTCGGTGCCAGGGATGGAGGCCCGGACATGGCCGCGCGGATGGCCCGCTGGAATGCTCTGGAAATCAGCGGGCAGGGCGGTTACGCTCGACCAATTTCCGTCAAGGCCGGTCGCCTTGAACCAGCGACCCGACGTCAGGTAATAATAATACCGATCATCGGCACTATAAACGATATCGCTGGACGTATTGGCCACGAAAGAGAGCCGCGTGCCGGGAACGGCTTCAAGCTCTGCAGGGCCCTTCGTGACGATCAGTTCGGCGGGCGCCTCTACGACCACAATATCAGGCATTTCATCCGCAGGAATTGAGCCGCCGAGGATCGCTGCCTTGGCAGCTTTCCAACGATCCTCGTCCGGTAGGGCAGATATACCGTCAGGGGCCTTCGTCTGTGTCCACTGGTCTTCAAGTGTCGAGGCGCTCAGCCAAGTATCTCCAAGTAAGAGAAAATACTTGTCTGCCGCCTTAGCATAGAACAGATCCCAATTTGTATTGACGATAATTGAGAGGCCTTCCGCGTCCTCGACGGCCACTTTGATCGGGTCTCCGTCAATCACAACCAGCAGGGTTGGCTTTGTGGCGTAAAGAATGGTTGGCGGATCGAGTGAAACCTTGACGGATATGTCTTTTGCCGCCTCCTCAGCCACATAGCCGAGGACCACGTCGAGCGGCATCGTTTCGGGCTCGGTCCTTATATTGGCGCTGAGCGTCGTTGTCAGGGCTGCTGCCTGTGCGTCATCAAGTTCGGAGAAGTTCATCTCCAGGATCGTGCGGTCAAAGATCGTGACCAGCCGGTTATCCTTGTCGACAACTATGTCTGCGCTGAACTTGATCGCACCGTAGGTCGGCTGATTGTCATTGGCCCGATAGACCGCCGCGCTCGACGCCGTGATTTCGGTGAAACCGGCATGGTCTTCAATCTGCGGCTCATAAACTGTGAAGGTCCCGTTCGGCAGCATGACAGTACGCGGAAACTCTGTTGCTTCGGGCGCGGTATCTGACTGACCCGGTTGAGACTGAACAGTGTCCGCCTCTTGGGCTGATCCGGTTTGACTAGAGTTTGTAGCACAGGCGGAGGTGGAAATGAGCGCGAGCGTCATCAAAGCGCGGAGCGCTGTGCTCGTGCGCGGCAGTTTAACAGTCATGGTCAGCCTCTATTCAGTTTCAACGATGTCTTCGCGGGAGATGCCACACGTCGTCTCAATCTCTTCAATACGGGTTTTCAGCTCGCCCTGCGTGCGCCCGGTCAGAACGCCGGCCCTGTCTCTATACGACCCGGTCGCAACACCTGAGACCGCACCAATGGGGGTGACCGTCTGAAGGGCCGAAAGCGCCCGTTCGCGGCGTGAAGGCATAGCCGCTTCGAGCGCCGCGATATCGGCCTCAGCCGCTTCGCAATTCACCGGCTCGGCCAGCAAGGAGGCGCGTTCGTCATGGTTTGACGTGGCACAACCAACGAGTAGGGCCGCAAGGGCAAAGGGAACGAGTTTCATTGTAAAGTCCTTTCGAATTTTCAGTGTGGCGTTTGCATCTTCAGGCCCGATTGACTGACCGGCATACAAACAAAAGCAAGCTAATGACGACCACTTCGACAAAAATCATATCAAGCGTGAGGTCGGCGCCGTGGAACAGCCAGGCAATCAACCGCCCCAAAATCGCAAAGCTGAGGAGCAGGATGGCCGGAAGGAACCAGACAGGGCTCCTTGTGAACAAGCCAATGAGCATGCAGCAGCCGAGGGTGAGGAAAAATGAGGCAAGATCCGCGAGTTGCGTTGTAAGCCCTGCCCGTTCGAGGAGTTCCATACGAAGCAGCGACCCGGCGAAATCCGGCGCAAACCACCAGGATAGCCCCAAAGATATGAAGGCGAGTGCAGGCAGCCCAATAGCCGCCTGCAGCAACAGCCCCATCTTCGGAGTTTCGCGTTTCATATCTTTATCCGACCCAAGTCTCTAAAACTTGACTTGCGCGCCGAGGAATGGGCCTGAGACCTCAATCGTGGCGGTCACAAGCTCGTCGCCATGCTCGACCGAATAGTGACGATAGCCGCCGACCATCGACCATTTATCGTTAAACTCGTATCCGGCCCCGGCTGAGAGTTGCCAGGTCAGTTCCGAGGAGTCTTCTATGCCGAAACCGCCGATGTCAGCATAACCGATGCCATACCATTTATCGTTAAACTGACGGTAGACCCGCGCAGCCAGCAGAAGGTCCGTCCAGCCACCATCATCTTCGAAAGACGCGCCCGTAGTCCCGCCCTCTTGTATGAGCTGCGCCTCAACGGACGTGTCATTATAGCGAAGGCCGCCGCCGACATCGAAACGTAGATCATCGCTGTCCACCAGCGCATAGGTTGCGTAAGCGCTGAAGATGAGCAGCTGCGAGCCGATTTCGGCTCCGGTGAAAGCGCCCGGTGCACGCTCTGTCTCCGCGGAGACATCAAAAAACTGCAAGTCGCCAATCAAGGAAAGCTTTCCTTTTCGGGCCTCAAAGGCACCCAGAAAGGCGATGTCGAGCGTTTCAAGAACTTCTTCGAAATCTACCTCGGCTTCGACTTCGCCAATAGGCGTTTCTACGGTCGTGGTCACTCCCGGGAACCAACCATAGGCCGTCGCGGAGTATTGCCATGTATTTTCAGAGTCCGGGCTTTGCGCAAAAGCTGTTGCTGGGAGGGCAAACGTGGCCAATAGAGCCAACCATTTTGTCGACATTTTTTTAGTCCTTCTGATCGTCCAAATCGGATGCCGACGCACAGTGGTACGAGGCATGATTTGTCGCCAGATATCAGGATCAAAGTAGGCCCTAACAGTTCCAGAAAGGCCAAAGACCATTCCGGAACGGCCATTTGTCAAAGCAGACCTAACCTAAGGGAATGAACTGTCCGAAGCAGCGTCTTTGAGAATGCGGAAGCCTAAATGAGACGAGCTGAAATCCGGTTCCATACTGTCCCGGGCCGCAACCCGGTATCGCCGACAATAGGTGTCACTGCAAAGATATGACCCCCCTTTAATCGTGATGCGGGGGACGTCCCGTCCGTATGGACTCTCGGTCCATTCCCAGACATTTCCGATCATGTCGTAAAGTCCCGTCCGGCCGGGTTCAAAGCATCCCACCGGGGCGAGCCCTTCAAAACCATCCTGCCCTGTATCCTGAATGGGGAAAAAGCCGGTCCATATGTTTGCACGTGCGATCCCGTTTGGGCCGCGCATGCCCGAAAGAGGATCATCGGAATCGAAAAGACCAAGACTTGCCGCATACTCCCACTCCATCTCAGTGGGCAGGCGGCCGCCGGCCCATGCGGCATAGGCCCGTGCATCATTGAGACTGAGATGGACAACCGGATGGTCGTCCAGCCCGTTAAGGTCAGATCCTTCCCCGCCGGGTGTTTTCCAGGTCGCCAAGGGGTCGAGGCGCCACCATGACATAAAGTTTTCGGGGGTCCTGCTCTTCACAAACAGGGCTGAACCGCCGTTTCGTTCGGCCTCAGTTGTGTATCCCGTCTCAGCCACAAAAGTAGAGAATTGATGATTGGTCACTTCGTGGATCTGCAACCGAAATGGCGAGACAAAAACTTTTGTCGGCGGGCCTTCTTCTGCATAAACTGGATCAGCGCCAATGATAAACCCACCGCCGGGTACATCTGCGAATGCGCCGATCAGACCGGCATTCAACGGGCAAGCCGCAATCGGAGCCGTGCTGGTTTTGGGCCAAAATAGAAGTGTCGTGATCGCCGCCGCCGCGACAAAAAAAAGAGCACCGATCATGAGGCGCAGAGGAGAAACCATTATTCCGATCCAATCTAACGCTTAGCTCTGAAAGCGGGCATCCGACTTAATGAAGCAGATATTTCATTATGGCGAGCAACGCACCGAATCCCCCCGCGAAGAGGGCCCCGGCGATTGGCAATAATGGGCCATGCCCAATGACCCACCCCACACGTGCGCCGAAAATCACTAACACCAAAATACAGTAAAGCTGGGAGGCCAGAATTGCAGCCTCCAATGAGAGCCAGCCATAACCGGACACAAGCATCAAACCGGACGGCAAGAGCGCCGCGAACAGAACGGGATGACTGCCCTTCCAAGCAGAGCGTATCGCCGACACCCGTAACATTCGCTCTCCGGTGTCCAGGGCGTGGGAAATAAGTGCCGCGAGGGCCCGCGCCAGGGCCATGGCCAGCACCGAGCCAAGAAGAATGAGAGCCGGCCGAAACGGACGATCTTGGTCTACCTCAATGGCCATAAGAAGGCTCAGGACCAGTATGGCGCCATAAATCAGCCCTTGGGCTTCCTTTTCGAGTATTCGCCATTTGAGATGTGGCAACCTGTAATGGGTCAGCACTAGAGGTTCCTTTGGGTCGCCAATTTCTCAAGAATGCGGTGAGCCGTCTCATATCCACTATTCTGATTTTGGCCGGTTATGAGATTGCCATCAATCGTTGTGTGGGTCGCAAGGGGATCGAGCCAGGCATGTTGGCATTCATAGAGCGCACCAGCCTTGCGCAATTCTTCTTCCGGATGTTTAGGCGTGACCGCTATGCCGAAAGTATTGATCTGATTGTCCGTAACACCGGTAACCCGTCGCCCTTTGACGAGCAAGTCGCCGTCGAGGCCCTTGGCGCTAACCAAACCAAGTGCGCCATGGCAAACCGAACCCAGAATTTTACCCGAAGCATTCGCACGGGTCACCAAGTCAGCCAGCTCTTGGCTCTGCGCCAGATCATATGCCGCGCCCCATCCCCCCGCCATGAAGATCACGTCAAACGCATCGGGATCAATATCGCTGATCGCTTTGGAGTTTTTCAGTTTCTCCATCGCTGCGGGATCCTTCATGAACCGCTTATCATCCTCACATGCGAGCGGCCATGACCAAGAGCCCGGCTGAAGCGGAATTTCGCCCCCTTTGATGGAGGCCATATCGACATCCATGCCCGCATTGATGAACGCATAATAGGGGACAGTGAACTCGGACCCGAAAGCCCCGGTGTCGCGATTTTTTGGGTCCAGCCTGCTATGGCTGGTGCAAATCACGAGGGCCCGGCGACCGGAGAGGTCGAAATCGGGAATTGCATAGTGCCGGTGCAGCCCCATCCAACTTAAGGCAGATGGGAGGAGGAAGTAGGTGGCGATGGCCAGGACGGCCAAGATCACCGCGACGTAGGCAATCCATTCCATTGGCTGGCTCCGTTTTGCTTGTTGATTGAGAGTGTTGCAGGTATCGGCTGACCTAGGCCTGAGCGCGCCGAAACAATCCGCGCACTAGCTTAAACAGAAGGAACAAACCAAGCAGCACAGCGATAACAAAGCCCGCCGCATGCGGCCAGTATTTGCCGATGATCCGATTCAAAAGATTGGAGAAGAGCTGGGCTTGAGCAAAGTCTTCGCGGGCGAGATCGAGCGCGCCTGTCTCGGTTGAATAGGCCTCATACTCGGCACGCATCGTTGCAAAGAGGTCTGGATTTTCGGCGGCAAGGTCAGTTGTTTCGCCCGGATCAACTGATAGATCGAAGAGCCGCCATGTAAAATCGCCCCTTGGCAGCGCCGTACGGACGAGTTTCCAGTTGCCACGGTACAGCGCCGCGTTGCCGCTAACCTCGGCGCCGAAGCTCTCATTCGCTCCGCGTGTCTCGTCCGTTTCACCCGCAAGGACCGGCAAAATGCTACGCCCGTAAAGAGCACCAGAGTCGTAATCAATCCCGGCAGCGTCGAGCAGGGTCGGCATGAGGTCGGTCACATGAACCGGAGCATCCTTGATTCCGGTGGTCTCGACACCCGGTCCTGCAATCACGAGCGGCACGCGCAGCCCGCCTTCGCTGGAGTAGAACTTATAAAGGTTAAACGGCGATGCTGACACAGAGGCCCATTCCGGACCGATGGCGGTCAGGCTGCCGGGCAGACCCATATTTTCGGGAGATGTGTCGAACCCTTCGAGGCGATGGATTGCGCCGAGCATAAGATCGTAAAGAGGATTGCCAAACTTTGTCACACCGGACTCCGGTCCGTTGTCTGAGGTAATGACCACGATCGTATTTTCGAGCTTTCCTGTGCTCTCAAGGTGATCCAAAAGGCGTCCGATATGGAAATCGGCCGCTTCGATCATGCCCGCATTGACTTGCATTTGCCGGGCAGCAGTCGCTTGCTCCTTGGGCGAAAGATCATCCCATGAACGGTGGTCCTCGTGAACAGGGGCCAGTGTCGTGGTCGGCGGCACGAGACCAAGCGCCATCGTGCGCTGCCAACGCTCTTCGCGCATCACGTCCCATCCTGCGTCAAAAACACCATCATATTTGTCGATGAATTCGACTGGCGCTTGGACAGGGATATGGACCGCCTGAAGCGATAGAAAGCCGAAGAAAGGCTTATCCGCCTCGCCTTCGTCGATATAGCTGATCATCTGGTCCACGAGGTTGCGCGACGAATAGAAATCTTCGGGCAATCGTGTTTTTTTGCCGTCCTCGTACCACGATACCTCTGGGTAGCCCGGTAAATAGTGAGTGTGGTCGTAATTGCTGCCCCCTGTCGAATCCATCACATAAGAGCGGTCAAAGCCGAAGCGATCAGGCAGGTTCTTGCCCTTGGCACCAATGCCCCACTTGCCGGAAACATAGGTCCGGTAACCCGCGTCAGACAGGTGAGTAGCAATCGTCTCTTGATCGTTTCCCCAGATCATCGAATAGCCCGGCAATGCCTTCTGCTCAGCCGTCACGGTTTCGACCAGCGTACCCATACCCGTCTGGTGGTTATCCATGCCTGTCATCAGCATTGCGCGGCTCGGGCCGCAGAAGGGCGAGGAGTAGTAGCGCGAGAAGATCGTGCCGGACTGCGCAAGGGCATCAATGTTCGGGGTTTGCGCGGCGCCGCCATAGGCACCAAACCCAGTAAAGCCAACATCATCAAACAGCACCACAAGGATATTCGGCGGGGTCGACTCAACCGGCGTCTCAATAGGCGCTGCCGCGGCTAAAGAGACACTCTCCTCCGCGGCGTCCTGCGCCTGCGCCGCGGGGAAGTAGAGTACCGAAGCTGCCACAGCAATGATAGCGTTAGGAATGAACCGATGCATTTGAGGCCCCTAGTCGAAAGTGTTAGTCGTCAGACGTTCATCTATGATCCGACTATATGACCGGGTAGCTCACCTTCGGCCAAAAACTATTCAGTTTTGGCCATCCCAAAGTTTTATGAAGTCGAACCCGAAGCGCGAGCTGACTCGCGATAGCTTTTGGGAGAATGTCCAGTCCAGCGCTTGAAGCTGCGTGAGAAATTCGACGCTGAGTCAAAGCCAAGGTCAAAGGCAATGGATTGTATCGAGCGGTTGGTATTGAGCAGTAAGTCTTCAGCATGCGTTCTGCGAATCTCGTCTTTCAGGGTTCTGAAAGATGTGCCGGCTTGCTCGAGTTGACGCCGCAGGCCGCGCTCTGAATAGCCTGTCTCCCGCGCCACACAAGCCAAGGGCGCGTTTAAGTGCTCTTGAGTTTCGAGGAAGGCTTTTACGCGAGCGGCTGGATTGGTCCGGTCTTCCATTAACTCTGATGATTGCTCACAAAAGCGAACGAGGCGGGCGTGATTTATCGGGTCTGATCCGGGCAGAGCCTCATCTAACAGGTCTGCGGGAACAATTATCCTGTTCACACGCGCTCTGAAGATGACCGGCACGCGGCTGACTTGCGGGGCAATATCAGACCACCCTTCCGGCTCCGCAAGCACAGTTTCGACGCGTTGCGCGATGATAGGCTGACGCAACATTTCAAGCAAAACACGGTTCAGCACAGCCAAGGCGCTGCCAATGACAAAATAAGACACGCTCCCAAGAGCGGTTTTCGGAATGATTTTTAGGTCTGCAAGACCTTTATCAGGTCCATCAAGATGTCTTTCGAACCTGAAATCAATCATGGGAAAAGTTAGATGAATGAAACGAGCGAGGACCATCAGGCCGTCACCGAGGGTTTCAGCGTTCATAGCGGCATAGGCCGGCGGGCCTATGAAATTGGGTTCAAATCTTGTGGCAAGTCTTGGGCCAAGATGGATATCATTCGTTAGTCGCAAAGCATTTTCAATAAAGCGCCGGACTGTAGTAAAGTCGGTTCGAAATTCCGGATCCGAGAGCAATTCCGGACGAAGGTTCGTCCCTTCGAATAGCTCATTGTTCCGGTGGCCTTCAGCACTCAGTTCCCGATAAAAAAAGCCCAAGCAGTTCATAGGAATTGCGGGCGTATCTTCAGTTATGGTCATACTTATTTAAGTCTCATTTCAAGCTTTTTATATCGTCAAAGAGCGGTACTAGCTCCGGCCATAGGGGACTTTGATAACGCTGGCGCTCGGAGCATAATCGTGCCCACGGCGACGTTCAACTAGGCAGCCATAATTAGACTTTAAATTAGCAGCCTTCTAAACCGGGCTCTCCGCATATGGAAACGCATTGACATGCTTTCAGTCAGATTGGGCTGCGCAGAAAAGGCATTTTTGGCCGAAAATGAATATGGACTGGCCATAAAAGAGCTCTTAGGCGCTTTGGTATTGAGTATCGCATTAATTTTGACTGCGAGAGTGAAAACTACATGCTACAGAGATATTCCGTATGAGGTCTATTCTTAGAGCCGCTTTGATTCTCATATGTGCTGTTACTGCCTCTCCAGTCGTTCTGGCGTGTGACTTCGATGATGCCGACGGCCCAGATGTGGCGCTCGTGCTCAGCGGCGGCGGCGCTCTGACCTCGACCCAGGTCGGCGTGATGCAAATCATGGAAGAGGTCGGTGTACCCGTCCATTGCGTGCTCGGCACCAGCATGGGCAGCGTCACCGGCGCCATGTATGTGGCCGGCTACAGTCCCAGCGAAATCGCGGACATCTATCGCGAGCGTCCCTGGGGCGAGATTTTCCGCGGCCAGATATCGCGAAACGACAAGGCCTTCCGCCAGAAGGAAGGCTATGATGACTATTTCGCGGACTATTTTGCGGGCGTCGGCCCGGACGGCGTGATGCTTCCCGGCGGCCTGTCCAGCATGGGCGGTTTGCAGGCGGCCTTTCGCGATATCCTGTATCACGTCCCGAACGAGTCCGATTTCAATCGCGACTTCCGCGTACCCTACCGTTCGGTCGCCATGAACCTCTCGACCGGTGAAGCGATCGCCTTCGAGGAGGGCGACCTTGTCCAGACGATCATGGCCAGCATGGCGGTGCCAGGCGTCTTCGCCGCGCGCCAGATCGAAGGCGAACTCTATGTGGATGGCGGCATGGCGGCGCAGCTGCCGGTGCAGTTTGCAAAAGACATGGGCGCCGACATTATCATCGCGGTGGACACGACTTTCGAGCCCTCCCGCGTAGACGGCAGCCCGTCTGTGACCGCAACGACGAGCCAGCTGATCCAAATCACCGTCTACCGCAACCGCCAGCAGGACATTGCCCGCCTCGGCGAGGGTGACTTACTCATCACGCCGGACCTGACGGGCCTCTCCTCGTCCGGTTTCAACCTCATCGACGAAGGCGTGGCGTCAGGTCGCGCCGAGGCTGAAAAGTTCCGGTCGAAGCTTGAGGATATCGCCCGCCGCGCCGCGCCCGCGCGCGAGCGGGT
This sequence comes from Pseudomonadota bacterium, assembly GCA_039822145.1. Classification (GTDB taxonomy): domain Bacteria; phylum Pseudomonadota; class Alphaproteobacteria; order Caulobacterales; family Hyphomonadaceae; genus Henriciella. Next base: position 207,079 of record JBCBMU010000003.1, read on the forward strand.
CATCGATCCTTCCAATGTGCCGGACACGCCGGGCCCGCTCACCGTGGCCAATCAGTCCGATATCGATGACGACCTCATCATTCGCCGCCTGGATCTGGACGACACCGACCCAGAAGACCGCGAAACCGCCGAGCGCCGCCTGCGCAGCCTGTCCTCCTTTGGCGCATTCGGCGAGGTGGACCTGTCGCGCTCCCTCGACGGGCAATATCTGCGAGTCGAGCCTCGTTCAGTCGGCAAGAACCTCCTGCAGGCCGGTTTCCGCGCCTCGACCACATTTGACGGTGACGCCCAGTACGCCCTTCTCACCCGCCTGTCCCGTCGCCCAATCGGCAGTAATGGGGCAGAGGCCAGCCTGTCTCTGGAATTAGGAACCGATGTCGGCGTCGCGCTTCAATATGACCAACCCTTCGGCCCCGAAGGCCGCTTCTTCATCAGCTCACTCTTGGCCTATCGGGGTGAGGAATTCCTGTTTGACCTTGGCGATGAGCGCCTCGGAGAATTCTATGAGCAGAGCGTGGATGGGCGTCTGCGCCTCGGGCGCGAACTCGGCGATTGGGGCGTGATCATGGTCGAGGGCGTGGCTGCGGCGGGCGATATCGACACCGTCGTGTCTTCCATCCCGGATCTCCTACCGGGCCGCGCCTATGAGATTGGCGGCGGCGCGGTCTATTTCGGCATCGACACCCTCAACCGCACCACCTGGCCCACCTCTGGCGTCAGCCTGCTCACATCTGCGGAAATCGTCTACGACCTCGATACCGAAGAGGAGTCCCAGAAGTACAATGTCTACGCCGCCACGGCGGGGTCCTTCGGCCCGCTCGGCTTGAATTTAAGGTTCGAGACCGAAGCAATCGAGGATGACAGCGAGGTGCCGATCCAGATCCTCAATCTGGGTGGTTTCCGGCGCATCTCCGCCTTCGCCGAGGATTCCGTTCCAACCGATCAGTATACCATCGTTACGGCGGATGTATTCCGCCGCCTGACGGGTTCGGAAGAGATCCTGAACTTCCCGATCTATATCGGTGGCACAGTAGAGTATGCCGATATCAGTTTCGACCTGTTCGAAGACCGAGCCTTCGACTTGGAAGAGATCGTCGGACGCCAGGATAGCAGCGGGTTTTCGGGCTCGCTTTACTTGGGCGGCGACACGCCCATCGGCCCGTTCTATTTCGGTCTTGGCGCCAGCGAGTTTGGAGACACGGCGGTCTTCCTACATTTCGGGCGGGCTTTTTAAGGGAACACCATTGGCAGCGCAAACTATCCCGCACGGCCAAGCTGAATCGGGTCAATCGAACGCAATGAGCTCGAATTTGTTTCGCCACTTTAAGAAAACGCCGAGGTTTATACCGCTGGCGGTCATGTTGCATGTCCCCTTCTCTCTGCAGTCTGTGGAAGCATCATATCATGGTCGATGGAGGCATGGTGAGAGATCTCATATCACCCGAGGGTCCAGCGTCCTAAGTTCGCCCCACAACGGCCTCTGCACCAATGACGCAATGCGCCATAGAATGGACGCTCGCATGCAAGGTAAAGCCCACACGCTTCTTCATTGATCTCAATTTTCGAATGTTCTAGGGCCACCACTATGTCTTTAATGCCCTACAATTGCCCGATGTCAGATAAACGAGCCGATGACTTGATTTCGCGGCTCGCGATCGATCCATCCAATATGGTTCTGGATGCCGGTTGCGGATCAGCCGAATTTCTAATCCGACTTTTACATGCGTCTGGCTGTGAGGGGATTGGGATAGACCTTGATGAAGAGGCGCTAGACCATGCGATGCAGCCTGCAAAGGCGCTGGTCGAGGCGGGCCGTTTGCGGTTCCTACACGCAGATTTAAAACAGTTTAAAATTGAGACTGCCAGGTACGCAGCGGGAATTTGTTTGGGCTCAAGTCATGCTTTCGCTGACGACAAACAATCATTTCCGGTCGCACTCGAGCGCCTGAGCACATCGGTTGCCTCAAATGGAATGATTTTAGTTGGCGAGTGCTTCTGGCGAAAAGAACCGCATAAGGAATATCTAGAATTGCTGGGTGAGCCCGTTGGAATTTACCGCACCTTCCAGGAAAACATCATTTGCGCAGAAGAGCTTGGATTACAGTTGGTCGACGCCGATCAAGCCACGCTCGGCGAGTGGGATCAATTTGAACGAGACCACTTGCGGCGTTCTGAGATCAAGCTGAGTGAAGCCCCGGATGATGAGAAACTGGTCAATTCGCTCAATGCGCAACGCGAATGGTATGCTGGGTACGAAAAATGGGGTCGCGATACCTTGGGTTTCGGGTTTTACGTTTTTCAGAAAGCGTAGCGAGAGTCTTAAATTCGCCCCCTAAAGGCCTTCTCTGGCGCATTTTAGGAAACCGATTTCTGCTGGCAAGAACGTACGCGCCAGACTATTGCCTTTGGATGTTTAGGATTAGGCGATCCGCAGAGCCTACCAAGCAGCCACACTGACGGTTGAGGTGCCACAATGGCCCAGCTCACCCTCTACGGAAACGCTTTCGAGTTCGAGAACCTGAGCGTCACCGTATCGCCATTGAGAACTATTCTGTGCGGCTTGAAGGTCAAAAGCCATGCCATAGATCGGCACGTAAGACGTCGCGTCTAGAGTGGGCGACCCAGAGGGTTCGTTAAATTGGAATTGCCCCAGATAGTGCGTTTTGCCGCTTTCGACTTCAAACATAAACGTTTTCTCCAGAAGACAAAATGACTGATATGCCTCCCGAAACGCAACCTGATTGAGGATGTACTCTCCTTCTTGGAGATTGAGATTTCGGAATGTCGTTTTGTTGCGCCGCCCATTTCCCAAAATATGTCGGCGCGTATTCGGTTCCCCGATATGGGTAACCTGGCCATTTTCGTCTCTTTCTACCCGCGAGAATTCCAGATGAATTTCATTGATTTGACTGTTATACACCCCATCCGTGGCGACAATTCCGGCGTCCCAAACAACTGTTCCAGTTTCAATATTGTTCGCTGCCGCCCCGCCGGAGACAGCGGTCAATGCTAACGCAGTCAGTAAATACTTCATGGAACCCCTCCAAATGTCTTTCAAGTCGAATGAAGCGTAGACCAATGGAACATGCAAACATAGAGGATTTGGTATTTTTTGTTTTGTGATCAAAATATATTTCGCGAGCAATCTTGAAAGGTCGACTTAAGTCGTTCGCTAGTGTCCGCTTTGACGCCGGGAGCAGACATTAGCTCAGCGTCCTAAACTCGCCCCATCTAAGCCGCTCGGGATCTCTGAAAAGCGCGCACACGCAGACGATAAATTCGACAGGCAAATGTACCATCTCGCCCCATAGAGTCTGCGCAGATAGCCACTCATGTCCGATCGCCTTTTTCGCATGTGCTCTCCAGACTTCCGCTCTCATTGATTACAGTTCGGTTATATGTCGCGGCGCGATGGACGACGCTTCAGCTTGGGTTTAGCGAATAAGCCCATGATGAGAATTGGCGTTCTGATTTTAGCCGCACTGCTTGCCGGATCGATGATCGTCGGAGAGGCTCACGCACATGCCGTCGCCGAAGGCGATAAAGGCTACATTCAAGAGATGACCGGCATTCACCTGGTGCCGTTTTTGTATCTTGGCGCCAAGCACATGGTGACGGGCTACGACCACATCCTGTTCCTGTTAGGCGTGATTTTCTTTCTCTATCGGATGAAAGACATCGGCATCTATGTCAGCCTGTTCGCCATCGGCCATTCATCGACGATGCTGGCCGGCGTCTATTTTGATTTCGGGATCAATAGCTATATCATAGATGCGATTATCGGCTTGTCCGTCGTCTATAAGGCGCTGGACAATATGGGGGCCTATCAGAGATGGTTTGGGGTCCAGCCGGACACCAAAGCCGCCACCCTGATGTTTGGCTTTTTCCACGGGTTCGGACTGGCATCCAAAATTATCGACTATGACATATCCCCAGATGGACTCTGGCCGAATTTGCTGGCGTTCAATCTTGGCGTTGAGGTCGGTCAGCTATTAGCTTTGGGGGCGATCCTCATTGTCATGGGCTATTGGCGCCGGACAGCGAGCTTTCTCAAACATGCTTACACAGCGAATATGATGATGATGGCGGCAGGGTTCATGTTAATGGGCTATCAGATTGTCGGTTATTTTGTCAGCGCCTCTTAGGAGCCATCCAATGTACAATTCAGACTTACCGACACGCGCTGAACTTCCAAGTACTGGACAGCTCTTGCGCTCGACAGCCATCGCCCTGGCCACGGCAGCTATTCTACTGATCACGGTCATACTGCCATCCGAATACGCGATTGATCCGACGGGTGTCGGTCGCGTGTTGGGTCTGACCGAGATGGGCGAAATCAAGCAACAACTCGCCGAGGAAGCGGCGCTTGATGCAGACCGCTCGGCCATCGGCACAACACCCGTGGAAGTCGCACCCGAGGCGATCGCCGACCCTGTCGAAATCGCCGACATCGAAGCCGTCGTCGAAGACGCACCGCCTGTCAATGAATGGACAGATGAAGTCCGTTTGCAGCTTAGCCCAGGAGAGGCTGCTGAAATCAAACTGGTGATGCCGTCAGGCGCGGTGGTCGAGTTTGAATGGGTGGCCGAGCCAGGTCACTTGAACTCCGCCTTGCATGGAGATGGGACCGCGGGAGAAGCCATCACATATCGAAACGGACGCGCCGAGCCCGGACATTCGGACAGTCTTACGGCCGCATTCGACGGCACCCATGGTTGGTTCTGGCGCAATCGGTCAGACGAGACCGTGACCATGACCCTACGGGTGCGCGGACGCTATACCGAGATCAAACGGGTGATTTGATCTGAATTGGTCGCAAAAGCCGCCACACATTCTGCAGCCGAAGACGTTACGCCGCGATGGCGTTCATATCGCCTTTTCGTGAACAGCTTGGCGCCAGAACCACGCAGCCTTTGCCGTTTTGCTTCGCGGCATAGAGCGCGGCGTCGGCCTCTTCCAGGGCGCCAAATATTCTCGCGCCGCCGGACGATGGAAACGCAATGCCGACACTGGCACCGACGGATAATTCTTGATCGCGCCAAAATATTGGCCGGGAGACCTGTTCAATGATCTGCTGAGCTAGCGTCTCGACGTCGGATCGGCGCGTCCGCTTTATGCAAAGCACAATGAATTCGTCGCCGCCATTGCGGAACGGTGCTGCCGACGGCGCGCAAATTGACCGCAAACGCGCCGATACTTCCTGAAGGACAAAATCTCCCGCCGCATGCCCATAAGTATCGTTTACAGCTTTAAAGCCGTCCAAATCGATCTGCATCACGGCCAATGGGCGCGCGCGTTGGCCCGATGCGCGTGCGACGGCTTGCTCAAATGCGAACCGGTTCGGCAGTCCAGTCAGCAAATCATGCGACGCTCGATGCGCAGATTCTGCATTCTGGCGATGCAACGCCCAGATGAACGCAATCGCCGTCAGTGTGCAGAAGACCGGCAAGGCATAATGATTGAGATCAGAGTATGGCACCACATCGATGGCTCTGAGAAAGATCCAGAATGCCCCGAGCTGGCTCGGGATCCAGCTGAGCACAACCAGGCCGGCACCGGGCGCTCTTTTTCGCCATAACCCAACCACGCCGATGAGGATCACCATCGGCCCGAGCGCCATAGTGATGGTAAAGGCGAGAATCGCGACCGGCATGGGCAGCGGTGTGGTGAAGCAGGTTAGAAGAGCAAAACCGGCCTGCACCCGTAACAATCGAAACAGGATTGGCGCATTTGATTTTGTTTTGAGAAATCGATCAACGAACAGGGCTGTCGCTGCCATTCCGATGCCCTGAAAGACAAAAAGCATGAATAAATAGTCGCCCGTCCGGCCCGGCCAAAGATAGGCTTTATCCATGCCAGAGGCGGTCAAAATGTACCCCGCCGAAGCGATACAAAAAACCGAAAACCAAAGCGATGACCAATGCCGCGCGCCAAAAAATGAGATCAGCCCAAGCACCGACATTGTCAGCAAACACCCGATCAAAAGACCGAAGACAAGGACGGACACAATCGAGAGACTGACCCAAGCTGACGTGCGATACAAACCAAACGGTAAAATGAGCACTGTTTCCGAGTTTATCCGAAAGTAGATCTCTTTTGTCTCGCCAACCTCTAGAGGAGAAGAAACGAGCGGAAACCTGCTAGCAATTTGACCATCTGCGCGGGGGACGAACTGTCCAGCGGCCGATCTCTCAACCGCGCCATTTTCCGCGCGAACGAACCATTCAATCTGGTCCAGTTGCGGGAATTTCACGACGAGGCTGATATTTGATGCGCGATCGCCTGCATTGCTGACTTTCACGCGTCCCCAGACCGTTTCTCCATAGCCATTGAACTTTGGAACGTCCCGTAGCGGCGCTGCGAATGCATGATCATATGCCCCGTTGAGGACGTCCTTTGCGGAAGCATTAGAAGGAATTGACGTAGAGAGTTCGAGATTGGTTGCGTCGACCTTCCAAGCACTCTCAGCGTCAGTGACTTGAACGGGTTCGGGATCGGCATGCGCAGGAAGGACCACGATGGCGGCGAGGACGCAGACAATAGCATGCCTCACCCAGCCAATATTGAGTCCGTAACGCTTCATTCTGCCCCCGCAGTTTCTCCTCCGACATAGCTGAATCACTTTGCAAATGCCTTTAGGGCGCATGGAGGATTTTTCGGGTTTTGGTTACGATTGGTTAGGCAGATTCGCGAAAACCCGCTGCCGGGCAGCCCACGACGCGTTTTGCAATCATCTCATTCGACTTCGCAGAGTCGTTTGAGATCTTTCGGTTCTATTTCGCCAAAGAACGGGTCGTCCTGTTTACCGAGTGCATTCGCTGCACGCGATGTATAAAAAGTAGGGGAAACTGCCACAGCATCGCAATTATGCAATAAAATCAGGACTGTGGTGCCCGGGGGCGGAATTGAACCACCGACACGCGGATTTTCAATCCGCTGCTCTACCCCTGAGCTACCCGGGCAGGCCAAACAGGGAAGCGGTCTATTAGCTCCCCTGCCCGCGCTTGTCCAATGCAGAAAACGTTTTTTTGCAGATCAGCTGTAACGGGCGTCGACTTTTAGCGTCTCGGCATCCTCTGCCGCTTCGACAGCAGCCAAGCTCGCGGCCAAATCGGACAGATAATCATCAATGAAATCGGCATGTTTTGGCGACAACATCAAATGTAAGCTGGGCGGCGACTTGGTGACTGAAGTGAACCAGCCGCGGCGATAAATTTCACCATATATCGCAAACGCATGATGCTTTGGATGACGAAAGGCGATTAAGCCCAGCATCGGATTGCCAAGCACTTCAAAGCCCAGAGCTTTGACCCCGTCTTCAACCCGTTTGCGAGTCGCGCACACCTCCCCTTGCAAGCGCTTATAGCCTGCCACGCCGAGATGGTTCATCACCGCCCATGCCGCAGATATAGCGCCGCCTGGGCGCGTACCTGCGAGCGTCGGCGTTTTCATCGGCGCCCCTGACCATTCCTTCATGTCGAACGGCATGTGGGCGTAAAGCTCTCCCGACCGAAATAGAACCGTCGATGCTCCCTTCGCGGCATAGCCATATTTATGCAAGTCAGCGCTCATCGATTGAACGCCCGGCAATTCGAAATCAAAAGGTGGTACCGGCACCCCGTTCATCCGCGCGAAGGGCGCAAAATATCCGCCAACACAGGCATCCACATGCAGGCAAAGGCCTTTGCGGAGCGCCGCCTCGCTCAACGCTTCGATCGGATCGATTATGCCGTGTGGAAAGTTTGGCGCTGAGCCAACGAGCATGATCGTATCCGCGTCGCAGGCGGCCATCATGGCGGCGACATCAGCCGCATAAGTCCCATCGGTTTTGATCGGAATGCGGCGGATTTCAATGTCCATCAAATGACAGGCTTTGTCGAAAGCCAGATGCGCCGAGAAGGGCAAGACGACATTTGCGCGTTCACGCGCGCGGCCATTCGCGCGGGCATAATCGCGTGCTGTTTTGATCGCCATCGTAATTGAGTCGGTGCCGCCTGAGGTCATCGCCCCTGTACTGCCCTCAGGCCCATGCAATAGGCCAAGCCCCATGGCGACCACATCCTTTTCCATCTGCGCGAGGGATGGAAAGGCCAGCGGTCCGAGGCCGTTTTCTGACATGAAGGCAGCATAGGCTTCTTTTTGGATCGCCGCGATTTCATCGCCGGCATTGAAGACATATACCGCGGTGCGGCCTTCGCGCCATTTGGCGTCCGCCTGTCCGCGCGCCTGCATCTCTGTTTTAACCTCGGCCCACGCCCGGCCCTGTTCTGGCATTTGCATGCTGTCTCCTCCCGGCTTTGCCTCACAGTGCGATAGGACTGCCAAAAAAGCGAGAGGGCGCGGCAATTAATCGCCGCGCCCTTGCAGGGGTTTAGAGACGTTTGCGCGGGGCGCTAGGAATAATCGAAGCGACTTTGCATGGCCGAAGTTAAGACCGGCGAGTCAATCGACTCAACGGCGCGGGTCACCGCTTCTTCGTGACATTGCTGTGCGATCACCCGCTGACTCAGCGCCTGACGGATATTGGTTCGACCACAGACCTGATCCGCGGCGCGATTGATTTTGCTCAGGATAATCTTTGCATCTGCTGGCTGGCTGAGGTCGTAGCCTTTGGTCGAGATTTCGATTTTCTCTACATCTGAGCTCGGCGCTGATCCGGCCATAGCAGGCAAAATAGCGAAGGCGGCAGATCCGGCGATGGCGGCAAGGGTTTTGGGAAGCATTGTTTTTAGTCCTCCTGTCGAGGTGTTTTGGTTATTATCTCTCTTCCCTGTTTCCGCTTATACACCATTCTTATCGAAAAACAATATGAATTTTTTGTTACTACATTTGTAACGCGAATCACCGCACAGAATCTCTTTCCCTGTAAAGCGGAGCCCGCTAACCAGTTGGAATGGCGAAATCTCAATTTGTTTGTCAGTCTTGTGGCGCGGTGCACTCGAAATGGTCGGGCCGCTGCGACGCATGCGGCGAATGGAACACACTGACCGAAGAAGCGATGGCAGGCCCGCCTGGTGGGCTTAAAGCTGCGAAGGGCGGCAGCAAGCGCTCCAGTAAGGCCGAGTTTACGGCGCTGAACGGAGAATCTGAACCGCCCCAGCGGATTGTTCTCGGCGTCGACGAATTAGACCGCGTCTTTGGCGGCGGGATTGTGCCGTCGAGCGCGACTTTAATTGGCGGCGATCCGGGGATCGGGAAATCGACACTCTTATTGCAAGTCGCCGCTCGGCTCGCCCGCAACGGTTTGAACACTGTTTATGTCTCGGGCGAAGAAGCAACGGCGCAAATCCAAGATCGCGCCCGCCGATTGAAAGTTGCAGATAGCCCGGTGCAGCTCGCGACCGAAACCGATTTGCGTAAAGTCCTCTCGGCACTGAAGTCAGCGAAACCCGATTTCGTTGTGATCGATTCGATCCAGACCATGTGGTCAGACAGTCTCGATGCGGCGCCGGGCAGTGTCAGCCAAGTGCGTGCCTGCGGTCAGGAATTGACGCGCTGGGCCAAAAAATCTGGCGCGGCGCTAATTCTGGTTGGCCATGTGACCAAAGAAGGACAGATCGCCGGACCGCGCGTGGTCGAACACATGGTCGACACCGTATTCTATTTCGAAGGCGAGCGGGGACATCAGTTTCGTATCCTTCGCGCCGTCAAAAACCGTTTTGGACCGACCGATGAGATTGGCATTTTTGAAATGCACCAATACGGCCTGGCCCCTGCCCGCGAACCGTCAGCGTTGTTTCTGTCTTCGGAAGGCAATGAAGGCGGCGGCGCCGCGGTGTTTGCCGCCATGGAAGGGTCACGCCCGGTTCTCGCCGAAGTGCAAGCTCTGGTCGCGCCAAGCGCCTATGGCACACCGCGAAGGTCGATTGTTGGTTGGGACAATAACCGATTGGCAATGTTGCTCGCGGTGCTGGAGGCGCGCTGCGGCGTATCGCTGGGCGGGCGCGACGTCTATCTGTCTGTCGCCGGTGGCTACCGGATCGCAGAGCCGGCGGGCGATCTCGCCGCGGCGGCGGCCTTACTGACGTCGGCAGCGAACGCGTCCGGCCCCAGCAAAGCCATTTATTTCGGCGAGATCGCTCTGTCTGGCGCGATCCGTCCAGTGGCGCGTATGGAGCAGCGTTTGAAAGAAGCGGCGCGCCTCGGGTTTGAACGCGCATATGTACCCGATGGCAGTCCAACCGCGATAGAAGGCTTGACGATTACCCCGATCAAGCGCCTATCTGACTTAGTAGAGTTGGTCGCCCCGGAAGCTGTCCCATGATGGAAGCCCTCACAGCCTTTGACGCCGTCGCGATTGTCATCGTGATCGTGTCGACATTAATGGCTTTGGCCCGTGGCTTTATGCGAGAACTTGCGACGCTGGGGGCGTTCATTGCCGCCATTGCCGCCGCTTTCTTTGCCCGCAAATTCTTCGTCAACCAACTCGATGCCCTGCTACCTGCAGATTCGCCGGAGTGGATGCCGGATGCGATTATCTTCGTCGTTGTCTTTTTATTGGTCTATGTCGTGGTCGCCTGGTTCGGTGCCAATCTCTCCCGAACCATTCAAGGAGTTGAGGGAATCGGTCTGCTCGATCGAGTCGCCGGAGCGCTGTTCGGATTTGCTCGCGGCGGTGTTGTTCTGGTTTTCTTTGTGTATTTGATAAATCTCGCAATGGACCAAGATCAAATTCCAGAATTCGTAACGCAAGCAAGGACTTACCCGCTAATTTCTGCTGGCGCGAACTATCTGGGAGAGCGAGCACCGGAGCTTGCTGAGCGGTCAACACAGACATCCATCCTTGACGTGGAGCCGTCCTCAGAATAATCCGCGCACGAACAGACCGAGAGGGCTAGTCGAATGATCTTTGACCATGATGACGACAAGCCACGCGAGGAATGCGGCGTTGTAGGCGTCTTCGGTCACCCCCAAGCTTCTCTGCTCGTCGCCCTGGGTTTGCATGCACTTCAGCATCGCGGACAAGAAGCTTGCGGCATCACAACTTTTGACGGCGTGAAGTTTCATGGCGAACGTCATATGGGGCTCGTCGGTGAGAATTTTGGCGGCGATGTTTCAGACCGTTTGCCCGGCGATTGCGGAATTGGGCACAACCGTTACTCAACCCAAGGCAAGCCCGCCATCCGCAACATCCAACCGATTTATGCGGACTTAGATTCAGGCGGCTTCGCGATCGCCCACAATGGCAATTTGACCAATGCGCGCGCCACGCGCCGTCGCCTGGTGCGCCGGGGATCGATTTTCCAATCGACTATGGATACCGAAGTTATCCTTCATTTGCTGGCGCGCAGTGATCAAGACTCCGTCGCCGATCGGTTCCTTGATGCGATCCGCCAAATCGAGGGCGGGTTCTCGCTCGTCGGCATGACCAATAAAAAGTTGATTGGAGCCCGCGACCCCAGCGGGCTTCGTCCTTTGATCCTTGGCAAAATTGGATCGGGCTATGTGCTCGCATCGGAGACTTGCGCGCTCGACCTAATGGGCGCGGACGTCGTCCGGGAAATTGATCCCGGCGAAGTTGTGATCATCAACCAGGATGGCATTCGCTCTTATAATCCATTCCCATCTCGGCCGGTCCGTCCTTGTCTGTTTGAGTACGTCTATTTCGCGCGCCCGGACAGTATTGTTCAAGGGCGCTCTGTCTATGATGTCCGGCGCAAAATGGGCCATCAATTGGCACAAGAACATCCGGCTGACATAGACGTCGTCGTGCCGGTTCCAGATTCCGGTGTGCCAGCTGCGATCGGGTTTTCTGAGCATTCCGGCGTGCCGTTCCAGCTCGGCATTATTCGAAGCCACTATGTTGGCCGAACCTTTATTCAGCCGACCCAGTCTGGGCGCCAACGCGCCGTATCGCGCAAACATTCGCCCAATCGCGCAGTCTTAGAAGGCAAGCGCGTCCTGTTGGTGGATGATTCAATTGTGCGCGGGAACACTTCGCGGAAAATTGTCCAAATGGTCCGCGAAGCCGGCGCCAAGGAAATTCATTTCCGCTCCGCCAGCCCGCCCATCACGCACCAGGATTTCTACGGCATTGATATGGCCGATCGCACCGAATTGCTGGCGGCAAATCACACGCTCGAAGAGATGCGTGACTTTTTGCAAGTTGAGAGCCTCGGCTTCTTATCTGTTCCGGGCCTCTATCGCGCCATCGGCGTTGATTATGACGAAGAGACACCGGCCTTTGCCGATCATTGCTTCACCGGCGACTATCCGACCCGGCTGGTTGACCACGACCAGAATGAAAGCAGCAAAGAAAGACAGCTTTCGCTTCTGGACTAGTCGGCACAGCTCAGTTACGGCGCGCGCATGGAAAAACGTATCACGCTTGTCACCGGTGCCTCGCAAGGCATTGGCCGCGCTGCGGCTCTAAAACTGGCTGAAGCTGGCCATCACATTATCGCTCTCGCCCGCTCTAAAAAGGCGCTCGAAAGCCTTGATGATGAGATCCGCGCGATGGGTGGGTCGGCAACCCTTATCCCTTTCGATTTGAAAGAAGCGAGCGCATTTGAACCGCTTGGGCATGCGCTGGCTGAGAAGTTTGGCCGGATCGATAGCTTGCTGGCAAATGCTGGCTTGCTCGGCACGATTGGTCCGCTTCAGGCCGGCGGAGAGCGCCAATTCAATGAAGTCATCGACGTGAATTTGAACGCCAATTGGCGTCTCATTCGGGTCATGGATCCCCTGCTCCGCCGCTCAGACAGTCCACGGGCGCTGTTTGTGACGTCCGGCGTCGTGCCTCGACCGCGGGCCTTTTGGGGGCCCTATCAGGCGTCAAAAGCCGGCTTGGAAGCCCTGGTCTATGCCTGGGCTGACGAGAATGAGAACACAGCGCTGCGCGTGAACCTGTTCGATCCCGGGGCCACGCGCACCCAGATGCGCGCCGATGCGATGCCGGGTGAAGACCCGATGATGTTGCCAACTCCAGAAGATGTGGCGACACATATTGTGCCGCTCCTCGCCGCCGCTGAGACGCGCAACAATGCGCGCATTGATGTCAGAGCGTTACTGTCGACCTGAGCCTAGCTGGCCTCGTTTTTGGCGAGCACCCAGCGCTGATCCTCATCCTTATCGTAGAGCGCGACGCGGTCACGCCCTGCCCGTTTGGCTTGATAAAGGGCGTTGTCAGCATTGCGCATAAGATCATCGATAGAGCTGTGATCTGACGGATAGGTCGAAACCCCAGCCGAGAAGGTTACACACGGCAAGATCTCTCCCTGATAGACAATCTCAAGCCGCTTAATTGCGTGATGCAGCTTTTTCGCCAGCGAAATCGCTGCCGTCTCGTCGAGGTCAGGGCAAATGACGGCGAGCTCTTCGCCGCCGACGCGGCAGACGATGCCAGCCGTGCCTGCTGTGTCTGTCAGTTCCGAGGCGACCCGGCGGAGCACCAAATCACCCGCATCATGTCCATGATGGTCATTGAAGCGCTTAAAGTGATCGATATCGATTGAGATCAAAGAAAAGCCGAGCGCATTGCTATCTGCGCGCGCTTTCTCACGGCGCAGACTGTCGAGAAAGTAACGCCGGTTCCACAATCCAGTCAGCGGGTCTTTGATGGAGCGGTCCTGAAGTTCTTGGCGCAAGCGTACATTAGCAATGGTCAAACTGACTTGCTCTGCGAGCATCAAAGCGACATCCCAGAACCGTGAATGCTCAAGCGTTTTTCCGGCATCTTCCTGATTGGCGTGGCACCAGAGCAGGCCAATGGTCTCGCCATGCGCCAGGAGCGGTAAGCAAAACGAGGATTCAACATCACCGTGATAATGACCGCACGGGAACTCAATCTCTTCATTGCCATAATGATAAGCGCGGCCGCGGCGCAAAGCCCAGCAATCATCGGCTTCGATATAGTTTGGCGGCTCTGACTCGCCCCAGGACACCGTCAAATCGAGAATGTCCCGAGAATTCGAATAGATGAATAGGCCGCCGCTGCTGAACGGCATTAGTTTTGGCGCGCAACACGCGACCACATCGTACAAGTCTTCCAGAGACCGCGCCGCATACAACCATTCGGTCGTTTTTGAGAGCACCCGGCGCTCAGCTTGCCTGAGCAGTTCAGATTGCCGAGAAAGCTCGCGGTCACGCTCTAGTGCTTTTCGATCAGAGACATCGCGAGCAACGACCAAATAATGCGAAACTTCATCATCCGCTCCCATGATCGGGGTCAGCAAAATTTCAGACCAATATTCTTCGCCAGATTTGCGATATTGCAGAATCTCACGGCGCACCGACCGGCGTTCAGGTCCGGCGCGCATCAGATCTCGCAAAACGGCTCGGTCCGTCTTCGGTCCAGTCAGGGTCTCTCCCGGCATGCGCCCGACCGTTTCGTCGAACGTGTAGCCCGTCACTTGCTCATAAGCGCTATTGATCCACTCAACACGCGCCGCTGCGTCCAAAATCGCGATCGGATCAGTGCTATGCTCGGCAATGAGCTGCGCGTAAAACTGCGTCAGCCGCGTCCCACTCTTGGCGTCCGGAGCGGCATCACTTGGTTTCAATTGGGTCGCAGTTTGGATCATCGTGAATCTTTCGATCCAACATGTCCCAAAAACTACTTAAAGTGGAGTTTACAAAAAAACGCCCGGCCTAATGCTTGCGACGGGCTTTGTCAGCATAAGGATTGGCGCCCTGTTTAACGATCAGACGCAGCGGAATTCCAGGCAATTCAAATGCCTCGCGCAATCCATTGACGAGATAGCGTTTATATTGCTCCGGCATTTGATCCCCGCGTGAGGCAATCAAAACGAAGGTTGGCGGGCGCGCTTTAATTTGCGCCATATAGCGCGGCTTAATCCGTTTGCCTTGGACACTCGGCGGCGGGTTACGTTCAATCATATAACGCAGCCAACGATTGAGATCGCCGGTCTTCACACGCGCGCACCAATCATCATAGGCTTTCGCTACGGCAGGCATGAGGCGTTCAACGCGTTTGCCCGTCAAACCAGACAGAGTCACCAAAGCGCCGCCTTTGGCCTGCGGCAAGTGCTCTTTTAAGCGACGCTCGAGCTCTTTCATCGCCATGCCGTGATTTTTGATCGTATCCCATTTGGACACGACAAAGACGACAGCGCGGCCTTCTCGGATCGCGAGATCGGCGATTTGCAGATCTTGCTTCTCGAACGAGTCTTCCGGGTCCATGATCAAGGCCACGACGTCGGCATATTTGAGCGAGCGCACCGTTTCGCCGGTCGACATTTTCTCCAGCCGCTCTTGGACTTTTGATTTCCTGCGCAGCCCGGCAGTATCGACCAAGCGGACTTCCCGGCCCTCCCAGGTCCAACGCAGCGTGACGCTGTCGCGGGTAATGCCAGCCTCTGGCCCCGTCAGCATGCGCTGCTCGCCGACCAATTGATTGATCAATGTCGACTTTCCGGCATTTGGCCGCCCGACAATGGCGAGACGGATCGGACGGGTTTGGGTTTCAGCTTTCGCGTCTGCAATCGCCGCGCCTTCAGCATCATCATCAATCCCAGCCCGCTCGAGCGCCGCTTCAAGCTTGGCCTCATTGAGGAACGGATCATCCATGTCCAAGCCTTCCAGCTGGTCCAGGATGCCGTGATTGAAACTGTCTTGCTCTTCGGCTTCTTCTTCCTTGAGCGCTTCTTGAAAGGCTTCTTCGCCCAAGGCTTCGCGAATACCAGAATAGAGATCAGACAGACCTTCGCCGTGCGCCCCAGAGAGGCCCACAGGTTCGCCGAGCCCAAGATTCCAGGCCTCTAATAGACCATCATCTCCGGCTCGCCCCTCGGCTTTATTCGCGGCCAATACGATTGGCATATCGGCGCGGCGCAGCAATTGGGCAAAGCGTTCATCCATCGCCGTGACGCCGACGCGGGCATCAATCAGAAACAAAGCTAACTCGGCTTCGCGAATGGCAATTTCGGTTTGCTCGCGCATCCGCGATTCGAGAGAACCGTCATTGACGTCTTCAAATCCGGCCGTGTCGATAAGGATAAGCGGCAGGTCGGCAAGCCGGCCTTCGGCTTCTTTGCGGTCGCGGGTCACGCCCGGCTGGTCATCCACAAGCGCGAGCTGTTTGCCCGCGAGGCGGTTAAACAGGGTCGACTTCCCGACATTAGGGCGTCCAACAATGGCGATTTTCAACGGCATAGCGCGCGCCTCAATAAAAGTGGTCGCGCGTCAGGCCGGTCTTAGCGAACGGCGATCAGACGCGCATCATCGGTCAGAACGAGCAATTTGTCCTGAACAGCAATCGGCTCGATATAGACAGGATCGCCAAGTTTCAAGCGGTCTGTCTCATCGCCGGTCTGCGGATCAAATGCAATCAGCTCTCCTTGCGAGGAGACGACGAGCACGCGATTAGAGGCAATTACCGGGCCGGCATAGGTCAAACGACCCTTTTGCTTTTTCTCATTCGAGAATTTTGTCAGCTCTTTGACCCAAACGACTTGGCCCGTGCCAGCTTTGATACAAGCGAGCTCGGCCTCAACGCCCATGATGAAAAGATACTCACCCGCCAGCGCTGGGGCTTGCGTGGTCCCGATGGGCTGTTGCCAGACGCGGTTACCCGTGCGCCCATCAATCGCGGCGAAAATGCCGGATTGGCTGGCCGCAAACACCAGACCGCTGCCAAGAATGGGCCGGGCGCCAATATCATTGATCGAAGAAATCGGCGTGAACTGGCCAACACTGGCCAGCGCTTCAGACCATAATCGGCGCCCATTGGAAGCGAGATAAGCAATGACCTCGCCGGAGGAGTAAGGCGCGACGACAATATCTTCAACCGCGGCAGGGCTGGGTGAACCAAGCACACGCGCAGATTCGGCAATCGCTTGATCGCTCCAGATCAGCGCGCCGGTGTCGAATTCAAGCGCCAGAACTTCATTATTGTTAGACGACACGAATATGCGGCCATCTTTAATGGTTGGCGACCCGGTCATCGGCGCTTCAGTATCGGTGCGCCAGAGCTCCGCGCCCGTCACCGCATCGAGCGCCGCGACAAAGCCAAACCCGCTCGCAATGACCAGCGTGTTGCCTTCCAAACCAAGGCCTGAGCCGATGCCGGTTGCGTCTCGGCGATTGCTCGATTCGAGGCTTTGGCTCCAACGCCGGTTGCCGGTCGCTGCATCGGTCGCGACGATCAACTGTCGCGAGTCAATCGTGAACACCGTGTCGGTCGAGGCAACGGCAGGTGTGGTCAGCGCAGACCGTTTGTCAGATCCAGAACCGACATCGGCGCGCCATGCAACATCCAACGTCGCGGCGACGCCGATATGGCCAACAGCTTTGCTGGCGCGGCTCCCCGCCTGCGGCCAGCCATCCGTGAGCTCACGCGCCGGCGGCAAAGTGATGACTTCGCTGACCAAGGAGGCATCAGGCTGCAGCGTATCATCGCCGAGGACCATCGTGATCCGGCCTTCTTTATCCGCCGCTTCTTCGGCTTCGCGGGCGGCCCGATCGCGATCCAAAATCGCACATCCGGTCAGACCGACACAAAGAACGCCGATGATAATGGCTTTAGACATAGTGTGTACGCTCATTCGGGCGTCTCCTCAGTCGTTTCGCCGGAAACCTCCGCGGCGGATGATTCAGTTTCTTCAGCCGTTTCAACAGTCGCTTCAGCTGGCGTTTCCAGACTATCGACCTCCGGTGTCTCGACCTCAGCGCTCATTGGTGGAAGCGCCGCCAAAGCCTGTTCCGCGCGGGTCAGCACGCCGGGCGGCACATTTTGCGCCAGGCGTAGGAAGTTAAACTCGCGGCGGGCGAACGCGACATCGCCGTCTTGCAGGGCCTTTGCCGCAATCAACTCCTTCGCAAGCGCCGCGAACGGCCCCTCGCTTGCTGTCAATGGCGCCACCAGGGCTTCAAGCTCGGCCCGTGATAGGTCGTCGGCTTGGAGATAAGCTGCTTTGATCAATGCGAGTTTTTCGGTCGGGTCGACAGCTTCACCGACAGCACTCTTCAGCACAGCCGCGGCCGCTGCGGCGTCGCCATTTCCATCAAGGCGGACGCCGGCAAGATAATGCGCGGAAATATTGGCGGGGGTAATGCCATCGGCGATAATAGAATCGAGTTGCGTCGCTGCGGCTTCGTAATTGCGAGCTTCGACATTTTCGAGCGCAGCTTCCAAGCGGCCGGCGTTTTCAGACGTCGTTTGTTTGGCCTGGATTTGCATATACTCGTTCAACGCCACACCGCCGATCAGCAAGGCCGCACCAATATAGGCGAATATGCCATAGCGCTTCCAGAGGCCGGTCATGCGCTCTTGGCGCAAACCTTCTTCGACTTCCTCAAAAATATCAGCCAAAAACAGTCTCCAGAAAAATTCTACTTTTCATACTCAGCCACCCTAGCGGGCGCCGCTGCGGGTCGCAACGGACAAGGTTAGCTGCGCGCAGTTTTAGACAGTCGGTACATTTGATCAGCGCCGGGAAAGCTGCGCGCTTTCACCTCTTCTGCATAGGCCTCAACAGCGCCCCCAATAACAGATTTCAAATCCGCATTCTTTTTCACGAATTTCGGCACCCAATCAGTCATGCCGAGGAGATCATTGGTAACCAGGATTTGGCCATCGCACCCGGTCGAGGCGCCGATGCCAATGGTCGGGCACGACACAGCCGCGGTGATTTGATCGGCGAGGTCAGGCGCCACCCCTTCGACGACAATCGCGAACGCACCGGCTTCATCTGCGGCGACGGCTTCTTCTATGGCGCGGCTCCATTCATCTTCGGTTCGCCCTTTGGCGCGAAAGCCGCCATCGACATTGATCGCTTGCGGGCGCAGGCCGACATGGCCCATGACCGGGATCCCGCGCTCAACCATGTGAGCGATTTGCGTCGCTGCATAGGTGCCGCTTTCAATCTTGACCGCTTGGCAGCCAGTTTCTTGCATGATGCGCGCGGCATTTAGAAAGGCTTGATCAGAGTTGGTCTCATAGGATCCAAACGGCATATCGACGACCACGAAAGCTTGCGAGGCGCCGCGCATCACGGCCTGACCATGCAGGATCATCATTTCGAGGGTCACGCCAACGGTGGAGCTCATGCCATGTACGACCATGCCGAGACTGTCGCCAACGAGGAGAATGTCGCAATGCGGGTCGAGCAATTGCGCCATTTGCGCATCATAGGCGGTCAAGCAAACCAATGGGTCGCCGCCTTTGGCTTTGGCGATATCTCTAACGGTTTTCCGGCGGGCTTGCGTCTGTGCGGACATAGCGTTCCTTGAAGTGACCTGATCGGTTTCGCTTTAGCAGACAGAAAGGGCCGGGCAAGCGTGCGCCTGTAACCGGTTTAAGCGATAACGCGGACGCCAAACAAGATTGGATGCAACCAAAGCACGAACGCCGCCCAAACGGCTAAGCCGCCAACAACCGCAATCGCATCCATGCTTGGATTGAGCGTGACATCCGGGCCAGGACCATTGTCCCCGCGACGTTTAACCATGATCCGGTCAAACACGGCATAAGCCAGAAAGCTGCCAAATAGGATCACAGAATTCAACTCGCCATTGGCCAGCAAATGCCCGAGGGCCCACACTTTAATCGCCAAGAGCATCGGATGCTTTGACATTTTTTTAATGTAGCCGGCCGGAATTTGGGAGGCGAACAGCAGAATCATTGCCGGCACCATCAGCACCAGATTGATGTGCTGCATCCAAACCGGCGGGGTGTAGAGGAGCCCTGCCCCGCGCGTCATGCCATAACCGTAAACAATGAGGACAAATCCGGCGATCGAGATAAGGCTATAAAGCCCCATAAAGGGGCCATAGCCCATGCGCTCTTTTAGATCTTTCCCTTCACCTCGCGGGCGCAACGCGGAGAAGATGTGTAGTCCAAAAAAAATCGCAAGCCCGAGACCAAATACCAACATTTTCGAAATCCTCCTGGTCCCCATAAAGCTCATTTTTGCTGATTTGACAAAGGCCTAGACGTTTCGACGTCCGTATTCAGTCAAAATTCAAGCAAATCAGTACTTGCCTTTTTTCGATAATGCATTATTGTTTATCAATAACAACTATCTGCATCATCTCCCATGTCTGCAAGAGGAATAATATGAAAAACCTTGTAAAGCCAATATCAGCCGCCGTCCTTTGTTTCACCTTGTTCGGCGCGCATGCCCACGCAGATTGGAAGGTTGGAAACTTGACAGCTGAAGACGCCGAAGCAGTTGACGACGAAGATGGCCTTTATCTGCTTGCCGAAAATGCTGAAGGGCCAACCATTATGCTCGGCTGTTCAGATCGCCTGGGTGTTCAAGCACGCATTTATCTTGATGGCATGACTCAGGAAGACTTGAAACTAGAGCCTGTTCGGCGCGTGAAAACCCGCATGGTCTCCATCGATACAGAAAGCAGTGACCCCAAAAAGTATCCTTGGGCTTACCTGCGCACAAAGCAGCAACTTGTCTCGGTGAAAGCTTGGCAAGGAAAGCGTCTCTATAACGCCGCCATAAAAGGCGAAGAGGTTCAGCTTGATATTGCCCGCATTGGTGATTTCTCTTTTACGCCGCCGACAATCAATGATGACTTCAAAACATTTGCGTCGACGTGTACGGCGACTGCGCCTAAACAAAGTTAGGGGCATTCTGCGGCAGCCATACGCGCAGGAATGCCAGCTTAAGCGAGGACGTGCGGCAATGATGCGGTATTTGGCGATAAGTTTTTTATTCACGGGCGCGGCTTTGGCTGCGCCCGCTTCATTCGGCGAAACAGACGACGCGGAATGGCGGACCCAGCCTTTTGGAATCGATATTGACCGGCGCGGCAGCGCTATCGACGATTATTCCGTATCGGGTTGGCGCCTCGACCAAACCCCAGCAACCCAGCCTCATATTCGGTTCAATTGTTCCCAACGCGCTGGACTGGTGGCGATCATCAGCCCAACGCCCGAAAAGCTGGCTGAGGCTGGCACCCGTATCTCGGCGAAAGTTCGCAAATCCAAACTCAGCATTGAAGGCAGAAAACCGGTCATGGCGAACTGGCTTCATGTGCGCGAAACCGGGATCATGCAAAGCCGTGAAAACGCCGTTGCCAAGAAGGTTTTTAACGCGGTGATCACGCAAGCGCCGATCACAATCAAACTGCCGCTCACCTCAACCACAATGACGTTTAACCCGCCGCCGCCAGATGTCGGTTTTAGAACATTTATGAAAGAATGCGGTTTAGCGAATTAAACCGCGTAGCGGCGCGGCTTATTCCGCCGCAGCCGGGATGATGGTCACGCTCTCGCCGCAGCCACAGGCATCGGTTTGGTTCGGATTGGTGAAAGTGAACTTCTCATGCAAAAGCGTGGTCTCATAATCGACCACAGAGCCGAGCAGGAACAGCACCGCTTTGGCATCGACAACGATTTTCACGCCCTTGTCCTCGACAATTTCGTCCAAGACTTCCGGCGCTTCGACATAGTCCATAATGTATTCCATACCGGCGCAGCCGCCATTGGCCACGCCAACGCGTAAAAAGCCCTTGCCTTTTTCGGACATGATTTCAGAGACGCGCGCTGCCGCGGCATCTGTCAGGGTAACTAATTTGGGTCTCGGTCGTCTGGCCATGGTCTCTACATAGGGTCGAAGCGGTTGCGCTTCAATTAAAGCATGTTCAGCGCCAAACGCGCTTCGTCTGACATCCGGGACGGATCCCAAGGTGGATCAAAGGTCAAACGCACTTCGACATCGTCAATGCCTTCGACGGTGCGGGCGGCATTTTCAATCCAGCCAGGCATGTCGCCGGCAACAGGGCACCCGGGCGCGGTCAAAGTCATGTCGATGTCGACTTTGCGGTCATCATCAATGTCCACTTTGTAGATCAGGCCGAGTTCATAAATGTCGACGGGAATTTCTGGATCATAGACCGTCTTGAAGGCCGCGATAAGTGCATCGGTAATGCGATTGAGCTCGTCTTGTGACAAAGCAGATTTCGGCTCTTCCGCCGGCTCCGGCGCAGAAACATCAATCACGTCACGAGGGGTTAAATCATCTGCCATACTGAACCCTATATAAGCATTCCGCGCGCTTTGTGTAGCGCTTCGATGAATGCGTCCACTTCCGCCTCAGTATTATAGACAGCAAAGCTCGCTCGCGCTGTCGCGGACACGCCCAAATGCTCCATCAAAGGCTGCGCACAATGATGCCCTGCCCGCACGGCGACGCCGTATCGATCCATGATTTGCGCCAAATCGTGTGGATGCGCACCATCGATCGAGAACGACAAGACGGCGCCTTTTTCAGCCGCCGTGCCGTGAACGGTCAAGCCATTGACGCCGCGCACGCCATCATAAGCGCGCTGATAGAGCCCGTGCTCATGCGCCAAGATCTCAGCCTTATCAAATTGCCCGAGCCAATCGAGCGCCGCACCAAAGCCAATCGCTTGTAAGATTGGCGGCGTGCCGGCTTCGAATTTGTGCGGCGCTTCATTATAGGTGACGCGATCGCGTTCAACGATCTCGATCATCTCACCGCCGCCTTGGAACGGGCGTAGCCGGGCCAGAGAGGCCGCTTTGCCATAGAGCGCGCCAATGCCGCTGGGACCATAGATTTTGTGGCCGGTCAGGATGTAATAGTCGCAATCCAAGGCCTGAACATCAATCTCCAGATGGACACCAGATTGGCAGCCGTCGAGCAAAAGCTCGGCGCCGACCGCATGCGCCATACGCGCAATCTCTGCAGCGTCAGTGACGGTCCCGAGAACGTTCGACATATGGGTCACGGCCACCAGCCGGGTTTTCTCTGACAGCGCCGCTTGCAACGCGGTCATGTCCAGCGCGCCCGTGTCATCAACGTCGACCCATTTCAAGACCGCGCCATAGCGCTCGCGCAGAAAATGCCAGGGCACAATGTTCGAGTGGTGCTCCATAATTGAGAGCACGATTTCATCACCGGGCTTAATCTCATCGGCCAGCCCGTTTGCGACGACATTAATCGCTTCCGTACCGCCTTTGGTAAAGATGATCTCTTTACTCGATCCGGCATTGATGAAGGCGCGAATTTTCTCGCGCGCGGCCTCATACGCCTCTGTCGTTTCATTGGCCAATGTATGGATGCCGCGATGCACGTTGGCATAAGCGGTGCGCGCTTGACCTGACATCGCGTCCAGGACCGCGTCCGGCGTTTGCGCACTGGCGGCATTGTCCAAATAGACCAATGGCTTGCCATTCACATCGCGCGACAAGATCGGAAACTCGGCGCGAATGGCATCGATGTCGAGCGGCCGGCTCATGTCAGGCTTTCCGCCAAGAAGGCACGCGCGGCCGTCAGCAGAGTATCTTTCGCGCTCTCGCTAGCTTCGTCCAATGCCTCGGCAATGAAGGCTTCGGTCAACAAAGCTCGCGCTTGGGCTTCTGGAATACCGCGTTGGCGCATATAGAAAAGCTGATTTGGATCGAGCGCGCCTGACGTATTGCCATGCGCGCATTCGACGTCGTCAGCATAGATTTCAAGTTCTGGCTTGGCGAACACCTCGGCACCGTCTTCGAGCAAGAGCGCCTGATGCTGCATGTCGGCATCAGTATACTGCCCGACCGTGCGCGGGACAAAAAACTTACCTTGGAAAACCCCGCGTCCCCCATCCAAGACAGCGCCTTTGGTCACTTGGCGCGTGACCGAAGATGGGGCGCCGTGGCGAACATGGCTGGTAAAGTCTGCATGATATCCGCGCGCTGCTAGATAGGCGCCGTTCAGCGTCGCATGCGCGCCGCTTTCTTGATGCGTCAGACGGGTTTCGAGCCGCGCAACTTTAGCCCCGAAAGACAGCGCCGTTTGGCGATAGATAGACTTATCGCCCAGGGTCACTGCGGCTGTGATGGCTTGCGCTTCGTCTTCGCCGCCGCGTTGCAAGACTGTGCGCCGAACCTCGCCGCCCTCTTGCATACCAATTTCGATCAAGAAGGACGAAAAGCCGGCGCCGCCAAGATGGCTCTCAATCAGATCGAGGCTCGCCCCTGGGCGTACGATCACAGCCACGCGGGCGAAATTCGTCTCATCCTGGGTGCCGCGGGTGACGATATGGAGCGGCGTTTCGGTCGGACCGGTGACTTCTATAATCAGTGTATCGAGCCCACCGACGCGGCCCGACAAAGCTGCGGTCATCGCGCCGAGCGGCATGTCTTCGGCATTGCCGAGCGCTTGCGCCTCCTCGCGTGGATGCAGCTTAATGCCCTCGGGAAGCGTGTCTGGCAGGTCTGCACCCGTGGCGGAGAATGTTATCACCGGGGCGCCATTGGCAGGCAGCGCCTGATCATGGCCGCCTCGGCGAGAGGCCGCGACCTGTTTAAGCGCGGCTTTGAAATCAGTCCATTTCCACGCTTCCATGCGCCGGTGCGGCAGACCGGTTTCAGCGAAGGCGTCAAAGGCCCGTTCCCGCTGACCGCTTTCCGGCAGCATCGCATAGCGCGCAATCAATTCCAGCTCAGCCGGACCTGGATTGCGAAACTTATCTTTGAGAACGTCAATGGAAACGGTCACTAAGCGGCCTCTCCGAGCACGCCATCATAGCCCTCTTCTTCAAGCCGCAGCGCC
The DNA here is from genome assembly GCA_039822145.1 of Pseudomonadota bacterium. Classification (GTDB taxonomy): domain Bacteria; phylum Pseudomonadota; class Alphaproteobacteria; order Caulobacterales; family Hyphomonadaceae; genus Henriciella. Next base: position 231,555 of record JBCBMU010000003.1, read on the forward strand.
AGTTCTGGGCCGCCGGTCTTGATAATCCGGCCATTTGCCAGGACGTGGACTTTATCCGGTTTAATATGATCGAGCAGACGTTGATAATGGGTGATGACCAGCATCCCGCGATCTGGGCTGCGCAGCGCGTTGACGCCGTCAGACACAGTTCGCAATGCATCAATATCAAGACCTGAATCAGTCTCATCCAGGATCGCAAAACGCGGCTCGAGCATCATCATCTGGAAAATTTCTAACCGCTTCTTCTCACCGCCAGAGAAGCCAACATTCAGAGGGCGTTTCAACATGTCTGTGGTCAAGTTAAGCTGGCCGCCAATTTCGCGCGACTTTTTGATAAAGTCCGGCGCAGAAATCTCTTCTTCGCCGCGCAGTTTGCGCTGAGCATTCATTGCGGTCCGCACAAAGGTCATCACCGGTACGCCGGGAATCTCAACTGGGTACTGAAATGACAGGAATAAGCCTTTGGCGGCGCGCGCCTCTGGATCCATGTCGAGCAGGTCACTGCCCTCAAGCGTCGCTTGGCCGCCCGTGACCTCATACCCGTCCCGTCCGGTCAGCACGTAAGAGAGGGTTGATTTACCGGCGCCGTTTGGGCCCATAATCGCATGAACTTCGCCCTTAGGCACTTGCAGAGACAAGCCATTGAGAATGGTCTTTGCCTCGTCATCTTCGCCAACAGTGGCGGTGAGTTGATCCAGAACTAACATGGGGCGCATGTAGCCCTGATTAGGGCAATTTCAAAGGGCGAATTGCCGCGACCTGACGAAACACGCGGCGGCGCTCGGTTTCGGCGCCAAACCCGCAACCTTCTATGACGCCTCTGAACCCATTCAGACCGCGCCCCTTGAAATAAGCCTGCGGAATTATTATTGTTTATCAATAAGGATTGATAGAAAGGACGATAAGACATGTGGCTGTTTTTGCTCTGGTGGTGTGTGGATGATCACTTGGCCAGTGCGCTCAACACACCCGGGCTCGGGGACTTGCCGATTTGGGTGCCGCTGATTTTGTCGCTCGCCTTCTCGTTCACCTTTAGTCGTTCGTTGAAGAAAGCTGGCTAGCTCATCCCGGCCAGTCGCGTTGGTCCATACCTAAGAGGTCGCGGCTCGACATGGCTTTGTCCAAATCGACTTCTTTCGACAGCCATTGGGCGATGAAGTGTAGGCTTTCTTCTTTGCCATAGAGCACCCGCTTGAGCGCCGTATTGATCGGCGTTGCCGCGCCTTGTGGCCCGACCAGAACAAAGGCGTCGAGGCCGGGATCTTTGCCATAGTGTTCAGCAAAGACGGGATTGGCGGATAAAAACGTATCGAAGCGCTGCCATTGCCACGATAGCTCCGAGTGCGCCCGGATCACTTGGCCGAGATACAGGCCGGCGAAGACAACGGAATTATCGCCGCGGCCGTCAAAAACCAGGATCTCACCGGCGCGCCCCGTGTCTGATTGCAGGCGGTTGATTGTGTGGATGTCGGCGAGCCAGCGATCAATCACCAGCAAACTGTCCATGGAATAGTCCAGCTTAGACCGGTCGAGACGGTTTGGCAGCAGGATTAGCGCGTCGCTTTCTGGGCTGAGAAACAGGTCTAAGGTTTCGGAAATATCCGCGACTTGGACAGCCGGCGCGGCTTGGTCCGCCGACACCGTGACTGCCCGCGATGTTGCGGGCGAGCTGGCACATGCGGCCATAGCAAGCAATGGGAAAGCCAGCCAAAAACGGCACAGCTTCATTAATTTTCGTGTCTTAGGCGAGTACATGATCCAAAGATCAGCAAAAGCCATGCCGATCTTTGGATCAAGTGTAGATTTAACGCGCGATGGCTAGTTCTGATAGATCACGGCCGATTGAATCGAACGCTTCTTGCAGCTCACTCGCATTGCTCGCATCGTAGTAATAGCTCGGCCCCGTGGCGCAGTCCTCGAGCATTTTCTTGGTATCGTCATCGTCCAAGTCAAAGGCAATCGTGTAGACCTCAATCCCGGTATTTTTGGCTTCGGTACAAATGTCCAATGTATAGCCATTGGCTTGAGTGATATTGCTGCGATTGTGCCAACCGGAATTGTTTGGCGAGACCGTGTTGGCGCCATCGGACATCAGCATAAGAGCTTTGCGTCCGCCATCATTGGCGAAAGTGGTATAGTTCTCGCCGCCCTCGAAAGGGGCGTCTGGAGACAGTGATCGCAGCCCCCAAATCAAACCGGCCGGAATGTAAGTCTGGCGGCTCGCCTTCAGGGCGCCGATGACATTATCAACATCGCTGTGATTGTTGGTCAATTCTTCTGATTGTGTGACATTACACCAATTGGTCGAGACAATGCCTCTGATCCGCTCGCTGCTATAAGAGCGATCCGTCGTGTTGTGCGGGTTGCGGCGCGAGCGGACGCAGCCATACCAGTGACGTTGCTGTGTCTTCGTCTTGCACGTTTTTTTCGGATTGGCGCCGCTCGGGCATTTCCAACGCTTACAGGTCGCGCGATACGACTCGCGGTTGCCGTTCTCGACAGACCCGCGCCATTTTGTGCAGGAATAGCTCTCCCGATAACAACCGGCATCCCGGCGCGCCTGATTAGTCGTCGTACAAGACTGCCAACTACGGGTGTAGGATGCGGTGTCACGCATCCATGAGGCATTTTTATACTTGGTGTCGATTTTCACATAATCGTTGAATGGAATGACCGACATTTTTGCGGCATCGTTCTTGGCTGGGTTGGCTTCATCCGGAAGAAGAATATCAACCAATGATTTAGCCGCATCTTTCAAAGCGGTCAGCTTGGAGCCGCTCATTGACCCTGATGTGTCTAAGACCAAAGCCAGTTCAACCGGCGTCTGAATATTGTAAACGACGGCCGTCGTCGCGCTAACCGGCATTGTCGGATTTCCCGTCAGTGCCATCAGCGTTGTGTCGAGATCCCCTTTGGCATCCAATACGACTTCGTCGCCAACAATTTTCGCCGTCACGGGGTTGAGCGCGAGCGCCCCATTACCGCCGAATTGTGCGTCGAAATAAGCCTGCGCAATCGCATCGAGCTGATGCTCTTCAAGCTTCTCCTCCGCCATACGTTTCGCGGTGGCGAGCGCGGCTGCGTCAAGTGAGGCCTGCACCCGACCTTGCGTCGTAACTTGTCGATTATTGTCGACGGCGAAACCAGCAACAAACAAAATTGGCGTTAGCGCGAGGGCAAATAGTACAACCGTATTCGCGCGCATGTTGCGGCGGAACTCTCCGTACGCATTCGCTAAGACCCGTCCACAGGACGCTCTCCATAAAGTCAGCATTATATATCCCCATAACGCAGTGATTAGGGGAAATGTATCCGTTCGGGGCGAACGCGACGTTTACGCTAAGCCGCAAATTCTTTGCAAATTTTATGTATCATTCCACCTACACGGGAAAATCCATAAAAATCTGGGCTCTATATGGTAAACATGATGCGAGAAGGTTTTGCAGTTTGCCTAAACATAACCGGCCGATGGCGCTAGGTTGGCCTGTCATTGCGGGACAAGATGCGGTTCACCCGGCCACGCGTCGCGTTTTTGCTAATTGGTTAACGCTCGGCGACGACAGGGATTAGCCCACACTGCCCTCAAGACTGACCTTGAGCAGGCTTTGCGCTTCGACGGCAAACTCCATTGGCAGCTCTTGCAACACCTCGCGGACAAAGCCGTTGACGAGCAGCGCAACCGCCTCTTCCTCGCCAATCCCACGTTGGCGGACATAGAAGAGCTGATCATCTGACAGTTTGGTTGTGGTCGCCTCATGCTCCAGCTGCGCGTCAGCGCGGCGGTTTTCGACATAAGGCACTGTGTGTGCGCCGCAGCGGTCACCAATCAAAAGGCTATCGCATTGTGTGAAATTACGCGCTTGATCAGCTTTCTTATTCACCGAGACGAGCCCGCGATAGGTATTGTCGGATTTGCCGGCGCTGATGCCTTTGGAAATGATCCGCGAGCGGGTGCGTTTGCCAAGATGAATCATCTTGGTGCCGGTATCGGCCATTTGCCGGCCATTGGTCACCGCGATCGAATAGAACTCACCGACACTGTCATCCCCGCGCAAGACACAGCTTGGATATTTCCAGGTGACAGCGGAGCCGGTCTCAACCTGGGTCCAGCTAATTTTTGAGCGCGCGCCGCGACAATCGCCGCGCTTGGTGACGAAATTGAAAATTCCGCCTTTGCCATTCTCGTCGCCGGGCCACCAATTCTGGACAGTTGAGTATTTGATTTCAGCATCTTCGAGTGCCACCAGCTCAACAACCGCAGCGTGGAGCTGGTTCTCGTCGCGCATCGGCGCGGTGCAGCCTTCGAGATAGGAGACGTAAGAGCCTTTATCGGCAACGATGAGCGTCCGCTCGAACTGTCCGGTATTTTCCGCGTTCATCCGGAAATAGGTGCTGAGCTCCATCGGGCAGCGCACGCCTGGCGGCACATAAACGAATGTCCCGTCGGAAAAGACGGCGCTGTTCAAGGTGGCGAAGTAATTGTCCGATTGCGGCACCACGGTTCCGAGATATTTTTTGATCAAGTCCGGATGCTCATGCACGGCTTCGGAAATCGACATGAAGATCACGCCGGCTTTCTTCAGCTCTTCGCGGAACGTCGTGGCCACAGACACAGAGTCGAAGACCGCGTCGACGGCCACTTTCGGGCGATCGCTCTCGGTTCGCGCTTCGATGGCGGTGTCCGCTGCACCCTCGACGCCGAGCAGCACTTCAGCTTCGCGCAACGGGATGCCGAGCTTTTCATAGGTTTCGAGGATCTCTTTCGGGACGTCGTCAATCGACTCATATTTGGCGCCCGCTTTCGGCGCGGCGTAATAATAGATGTCCTGATAATCGATCGGCTCATAGCGAACCATGGCCCAATCCGGCTCGTCCATGGTGAGCCAACGCTCATACGCTTTCATCCGCCATTCGAGCAGCCATTCCGGCTCCTCTTTTTTGTCGGAGATGAATTTAACAATGTCTGGACTGAGGCCCTTCGGCGCATACTCGGTCTCGATCTCAGTCTCGAAGCCAGCAGAATAGTTCTCAGATTCCAGCGCTTTCGCGGCTGCAACTGTGCCCTCGTCAATGCTGTCTTTGACTTTGACTTCAGCGCAGTCGTCGTCGTGATCTTCGATGCCGCCGCAGCAATCCATGCCGTGCTCCTATATGCTTGCGCATAATATGGATCATTTGCAGTGAATTTTCACCCCCAATCGACACCAAAGGTGCGAATGTCGCGGCTAGCTGCTGGGCGACCGCTGTATAACCGGGATCATCACCTCATTGCGCCGAAACGGGCCCGGCACATAAGGCGCGTCATAGCCGGCATAACGCGGCGCGCCAATCGCCTCATAATCCTGCTCTAACAGCCACGCCTCTAGCGCCGTACGCTTTTGCTCAAAGGTGCGCTCGCGTCCTATACCTGAAAACTTGATCGTGGCCATCAACTCCCCCGGCACTTCCCGGATTGTGACGTCAGGATTGTTAGGAACGGGCAAAGTCTCCATCGTCCATTCGTCAGGCATCACGAACGCGACGGTCCAGACATCATCCGCGCCGACTGTGCGGGTTACTGGCGCCGTCATCGCAATCTTTTCAGACTTCACGCGGGTGACCGGGGCCGTCATGGCAATTTTCGACCGCGCTGTATTATTGCCAAAGATGAAATCGGCGAGCGGGCGAAATCCAGAATTTCCGGCGCGCCGCATGTCGCCAGTGATCTCCACTTCGGCGACAATAGTCGGCTCATATTGACGGATTTCGAATGGACCGTCTTTTACGATGGTCTCGTGCGGGGGCTCTTCTGTCGCGGTCGCGGTCATCACGAAGACGGACAAAAAAGCGGCGACGAGCAACATAAAACGCATGGCAAGACGTCTTGGTTCATGCCTTGGTTACGCAGTTTCGCCGCCGCTGGATGTTTTTGATTCTCTGCCTACCCGCGATGCAACGCGCAAAGCTTGTTACCATCGGGGTCGCGGAGATAAGCAAGGTAGAGGCGTTGACCGCCGCCTTCACGCCAGCCAGGTGGGTCTTCAATCGGCTTGCCGCCTGCTGCTGCGCCCGCTTTATGCCAGGCATCCGCTTGTTCAGGGCTATCCATTGCCAAGCCAATCGTCATGCCATTGCCGTACGAGCACGGCTCGCCATCGATCGGTTTCGTGACCAAGAAAACTGAGCCGTTATGGAGATAAACCAAGCGACCTTTTGGGTCCATAATGCCTGGCTTCCCGCCCATGGCTGTGAACGTAGCATCGTAAAAAGTCTTTGCTTTATCAAGGTCATCGGACCCCACCATCATGTGGCTGAACATGTTTTTCTCTCCTGAGTCTTGGCCCCACCTTACGCATCGCGCGAATGACAACAAGACCTACTCAAGCGATCGTGACAGCGCGCCGCTGCAGGACAGACCTCCACCTTTTCTAGACCAAGCACCCAATCGCGACAGAATTAAACAAAACAAATCAACCTACATACAACTATTCGCACTCATACTGATGTATTATTATTGAGATATACAGACTATGAGACTCATTTTACTATCCATAATACTCACCCTCGCCTCTTGCTCAGGTGGCGGCAGTGGAAGTGACATCGTTCCAGCGCCAAGCGGAGAAACACCGCCGCCGAGTTCAGATCAGACACCAAGCACCAGCAACACGCCCCCCGTATTGACCGCCTCTGTATCGCCCACAGTTTTGGATGAGCGCCAAACCTTGCTCATCGAAGCCGGACAAAGCACCGACGCCGATGGCGACCCTCTCACATTCACGCTCGATACGGGCGCTCTCCCTGTCTTCGGCACCCGCCGAGAAGGCGCGATGACAGGCTGGGAAATATACACTGATGAAGTGAATGAGACCGCCACCTATACGATCACGGTATCGGCCTCAGATGGCTTTGCGACCGTGTCAGAGACGTTCGACATCACCCTCAACAATTATGATCGCTCCCCGCTCAATCAGACCTGGCAGAGCGTCAGCGAGACGCTTGATCTTGGCGACACCGGGACGGCGCGGTTCGCCGAGAACACGACCGATAGCGGCTTTCAAATGGCCCACATCCTCACCACACGTGATGATGACAAAATGGAGGTGCTGGAATTCAATTTTGAAAATGGCAGCTTTCAACCGCGCGCCAGAATTCCGCTCGATATGCCCCCAACAAATGATGCCGTTTTGCATACGGCCAAAATCGAGCGCGGAGCCTCGGATGCAAGTTTTGCCGTCACGTCTGAGTACGAAGAGCGCCTGTGGATGTTCAAACGCCAAGATGATGATCGCACCATTCTAAGTGGCCAACGCCTCTTGCCCGGGCTGTGCAGCGCCGCTTGGACCTTTCTTGACCAATCCCCCGACGGCGAGCTTTTGCCGAACTTACTGGCGGGAACAGATACAGGTCTTTGGGCATTTATGAATGCTGGCTTGCAAGATGCCGATAGCCCCCAACCCGAGCGGATCTTGAACGCTGACCGCTTTACCGGATATAGCACCGGCGAGTATTGCAATGCAGGGCCTTATTCGACGGTTTTCGACGCTGCACGCAATGACTTTATCTACCTCGGCGATACGAGTTTTGGCGCGCCCAATTTTCCTCGCATCACCCCTGTCACGGTCCCAGATGACCTCGAATTGGTGACATTTAAAGCCGGAAAGCTCAAACATCAGGTCAAATTCTATGCGCTCTTATTTGCCGGTGCCGAGCATACAAGCGCGCACCAACTCACCCTCTTACACGAAACCCCAAGCGGGGTGATCGAACAACTCGACTACGCCCTCCCCAGCGGCATTCCTGCGGACATGGTGGTGCAATCGATCGATACGAATTATTTCGACCTGCAATATGGTCGCGGCGAAGGAAATCGCGACACGGATATCGTGATTGCGGTGCCGGCAACGCCTTATGTCTATGTCATCGAAGTCGACCAGGACGCGCTTGGCGGCGTCACATTTGGACCCCTCGCGTTTTTCGAAGCCGGTTTTGATATCTTTGATCTTGCTGTTGCAGTGACAGATGGCACCCATCGCTACAGCCTCATCACCAATGACGGCTACACCCTGCATTTGCACGAAAGCGCGCTGCAATTCAGCCGCTTCTAAGAGGCTTTCAAAACGGTTCGGCGTGCAGCGGCAAGCCAGGCCGTCGCCACGGCGTCAAAGTCTTCTGGGCGTGTCGCCCAGCCAAAGCTGACGCGAACGGCACTGTCGGCGAGCGTGTCCTCGACCCCCATAGCCGAGAGCACAAGAGAGCGTTTTACTTTCCCGCTCGAACAAGCCGATCCGGACGACACAGCGACGCCGGCTAAATCCATTGCCATCACTTGGGTTTCAGCGCGAAAGCCTGGAATGGCGAAATTGGAGGTTTGCGCCAAGCGCTCCGCGCTGGCCCCGAACACGGTCACCCCGGCCTCTGAGACCAGGGCCTGCTCCATCGCATCGCGGGGCCCGGCCAAAGCCTGCAAGGCGGGCATGTCGCGCAGCGCCGCCTCTGTGGCCGCGCCAAAGCCAGCAATCCCGCTTAAATTCTCTGTGCCAGAGCGCAGCGATCGCTCTTGTCCGCCACCAAACAGAACCGGCTTCAGCGGCGCCCCGGAGCGCATCCAAAGCGCGCCGACGCCCTGCGGCCCGCCAACTTTGTGCGCCGACAGCGCCAAATAATCGACACCGAGCAAGCCGACATTGACCATGATTTTGCCAAGGCCCTGGACGGCGTCGCAATGGGTCAGACCGCCAGCCTCTCGAACCAAGGCGGCAGCGTCTGCGACCGGTTGGATGACCCCGGTCTCATTATTCGCCAGCATGACCGTTAAGACCGGCACGCCATCGCGATCATGATCCCATTTCGTCAGGCGGTCGCGAAGCCAATCCAAGTCAAGCAACCCTTTCGCGGTCACATAAACCGTCTCGACCGGAACGCCGGAATAGCCCGCATTCTTTATCACCGCTTCGTGCTCAATCGCCGAAACCAGAAGCGTGCACTTGCGATCGAGTTGTGCGGCGACGCCCTTCAGCGCCAAGGCGCTGGCTTCGGTGCCGCCGCTGGTAAAGATTACATCCTGTGCCCGCGCGCCGATCGCTAGGCTGACTTGCGCGCGCGCATGTTCGAGCAATTTACGCGCCGCCCGCCCTGGTCCGTGCACACTGGACGGGTTTGCGCCAACCTCCAGCGCCGCCATCATCGCGGTTTTCGCCTCGGGTCGCACCGGCGCCGTTGCATTGTAATCAGCGTAAATCATAGTCCGGCCTATATCACTGCTGAGCGCCGTCTGAAGAAAAATTTGCATTTGCCAGCGAAGATTCGCTATAGGCGCCGCTCGACTTAGATTTACGCCGACAAGCGAGACACACCGTCATGGCAGAAATGCTCATTCAAGGCCCGCAGGGCCGGATCGAAGCCCGCTACACCCCGCCGCCTTATGAAGGCGCCTCACTCGCCCTCATACTACACCCGCATCCGCGGGCGGGCGGCACGATGCAGGACCCGATCACGATCCGCCTCTATCAAATGTTTGAAGAAAAGGGCTTTGGGGTCCTACGTTTCAACACGCGCGGGGTCGGACGCTCTCAAGGCGTTTATGATCAAGGCGTCGGCGAACTTGAAGACGCCGCCTTTGTCTTGGACTATGTCGAGAACCTCACCGAGAGCCCCCGTTACGTCTGGTGCGCGGGCTACTCGTTCGGCGCTTGGATTACGCTGCAGCTCTTGATGCGCCGGCCAGAGATTGACGGCTTTCTGGCGATTGCGCCGCCGGCCAATCACTATGACCTTAGCTTCCTCGCCCCGTGCCCGGCCTCAGGTTTGATCATTTCAGGCGAGAATGACGCGATTTCCAAACCGTCTGACGTTGAGCGCGCCCTGACCAAAGTCCGCATTCAAAAAGGCGAAGAGATTGAACGCGCCAGCATTCCTGGCGCCAACCATTTCTTCCAAGACAAGCATGATGATCTGATTGATCTGTGCTCAGCCTATGTCGATCGCCGCCTGATCGAAGATGAAGAAAAGCTGCGCCGGGAAGCCGAAGCCGCCGCAGCGAAAGCCGGTAGCCGCAAGCCGCCTATCCCGCGCGCCTTGCCACTCAAACCAGAAGACAACACGCCGAGCGGCTAAATCGAAAACACTATGTTTGGAGGCGTCCACCCGTTAGCGGGCTGGGCACCCCTGTCGTTTTAGGCCAGGAGATCGGCAACCCCCGCAAGGTCCGCGCGGCCAGGTATGCGAAGGCTTCCGCTTCAATTGAGTCGCCGCGCCAACCGACTTGCTCGGCGCTCAAGACCTGACACGGCACCACGTCCGCCAGCATGCGCATGAGGGTCGGGTTGTGTCGCCCGCCGCCGCACGCGATCAAACGTTGCGGCATTATCGGCAATTGGTTGAGCCCCGCAGACACCGCATGTGCTGTGAATGCGGTCAGGGTTGCAGCGCCATCTTCCAGGGACAGTCCCCGCGCCATGCTGGCATTAAAGTCGTATCGGTCGAGCGATTTGGGCGGCGGCATTTGGAACCACGGATGCTCCAAGAGCTGCGCCAATAACCCGTCATGAACCCGGCCACGCGCCGCCAATTGCCCGCCCGCATCATGCGTCCCAGCATCATGACCCTCGACCCATTCATCTATGGGGCCATTGGCCGGCCCGGTATCGAAGGCGAGCATCTCACCGCTCGTTAGACATGCCGTAACATTTGCCACGCCGCCGAGATTGAGCACAGCCCCCGCTGCGGCGCTGTCGCGGTCGAGCAGCGCGCGATGATAGACCGGCGCCAACGGCGCGCCCTGCCCACCTGCGGCAACATCATCGCTGCGAAAATCATAAGCCAGCGGCAGGCCGAGACGCGCTTGTAGCGCGGGCGCATCCATCAGCTGCAAAGTCGCACCGAGCGTTGTGTCAGTTGGTGGGCGGTGGAGAACGGTTTGACCATGCAGCCCGACCAAAGCGATCTCACGTCCGCTTGCTTTGTCTCGCAGCCTCTCCCAGGCCGCAGCGTGGGTTGAGACAATAACCGCCCGCGCAGCTTGGAAAGCGGCCTCAGGTTGCGGCCCACGCCAATTCCAATCCAGCGCCGCGCGCGTCGCCACTTGCAAAACCTCGCGTTCTTCAGGCGTGTATTTGCGCTCAATCGTCGGACCAAAGTCCAAAACGCGCTCGCCATCGGTCAGGATCAGCGCGCCATCCACGGCATCAATCGAGGTGCCTGACATGAAGCCGGCGACCCAAATTGGCTCAAATTTTTCCGTGAGCGTATTCAAACCCCTGCATTCCCATGCTAACCGCGCCGCTTCACCAAGGACGACTATGATGAGCGACTACACATCCAACTTTCTGCGTACGCTAGAGGAACGCGGCTACATTAAGCAAGCCACCCACACAGCAGAACTCGACGCCTATTGTTCGAACGGTGTGCCAGCTTGTTACTATGGCTGTGACGCGACAGCCGATAGCCTGCATGTCGGCTCACTCGTTGGCATTATGACGCTCCGACATTTTCAGCAATCCGGTGGCAAGCCAATCGTTTTGATTGGCGGGGGTACGACGAAAATCGGCGACCCAACCGATAAAGAAAAATCTCGCCCGATCCTCACTGAGGCCGAGATCGAACACAATGCAGCTGGCATACGTAAAGCGTTTGAGCCATTTTTGACATTTGGCGACGGTCCGACAGACGCCATCATGGTGAATAATGATGATTGGCTCAGCTCAATTGGATACATTCAGTTTCTGCGCGAAATCGGCAAACTGTTTACCGTCAACACAATGGTCAAACAGGATACAGTCGCAAGACGCCTCCGCAATGAAGAGCCATACACATTTCTGGAATTCAACTACACACTCCTGCAAGCTTACGATTTTCTGGAATTATACCGGAAACTGGGATGCCAAATGCAGATTGGAGGATCTGACCAATGGGGCAATATCGTAGCAGGCGTTGATCTCATACATAAAGCGGAAGGCGGGCAAGGCTTTGGTTTGACCTGGCCCCTGATCACGACAGCTTCTGGCGGCAAAATGGGCAAGACCGCGGACGGCGCCGTTTGGCTGAATGCTGAAAAGCGCAGCCCGTATGAGTATTGGCAATTTTGGCGCAACACTGAAGACGCCGATGTTGGCCGGTTCTTGAAACTGTTTACCGACTTGTCTTTGGACGAGATTACCAAACTCGACGCCCTAGAAGGCGCTGAGATCAATCAGGCCAAAATCGCCCTTGCCAATGCCGCGACGACGATGCTGCACGGTGCACAAGCCGCGCAAGAGGCCGAGGCGGCCGCGAGCAAAGCCTTTACTGGCGGCGGCGTGTCCGCAGATTTGCCAACCTTCGAAATCGCCAAAGCTGACTTTGCCGACGGTCCAACCACCACAGCGCTGCTGCGGGCCGGAGAGCTTGTGTCGTCGAATGGCGAGGCCCGTCGTAAGATGAATGAAGGCGCGGTACGGGTGAATGATGAAAAGATCTCAGCCGACCAGGCGCATGCTTGGGCGGACGTCCTCACGGATGTGGAAGCCTTTAAAGTCCAAGTCGGCAAAAAGCGGATCGCTTTGGTCAAACCGATTTAGGCGCAAAGACCAATAGGTTTTGCGTTCCCCACGGCGCGTCCGTGGGGCCCAGCACGTGGTCTCTGTCCTGTGATCGAGAGAGGCGTTGTCGCTCTCGGTATTTGCCGCTCGCACAAATGATGGACTGCTCAACCAAGTTGAGCAGAGCGCCAGAACGAAAGCTCACCCCTCGATCCAACCGGACGCTCTCAACACGGCGTTTCCCGTGGGCTGTCCGTGAGGCGCAAACGAATTCCAAAAAACGAGACAATCACCGCCCCTGTTTTCTAGCCATCACTGCCTGGCGTCGGCGCCAAGATTTCTTCGTCCGGCAGGTCCGGCAGTTTTGGCGTTGGCGGCTTCAAATTAGGATCGACCGGGATCGACTCAGGAATCGACGTATCCGAAGGGTTTTCGAATATCCGGCGCAAGATACCCGGCGTCACAGCTGAGAGCGGATTGACCGCGACTTGCGCTTTGTCGAGCGTGCCGGTGACAGAATAAGTGATCGAGAAAATGCCCTCGCCTTGGCGGCCGACAATCAGATCCCCAATAATCGGCACACCGCCGAGCACGGAATTGACGCCAAAGCTCGGTACGAGGACCCCATTTAAGTCGATGCCATTACTATCGGCACCAACCCAGCCATTCACCGTCAGGCCGAGGGCAGGTCCGCTGGCACGGCCCCCATCAATCACATAGCGCCCACCGCCAATCACAATTGGCGCCTCTATCCGCGAGAATAATACGCCTTCGCCGGACAATGTATCGGTTAAGCCGCGCAGCGATGCGAGCGAGAGGATCTGGGTGAAGAAGGGCGCATTGGTCAGGCGCGTATCTTCGACCGTCGCGCGCAGCCGTGCGGGCGTCGTCTCGGTGGCCAGCACACCGCGCAAATCGAGTAGGCCGCCTTCAATGAAATCCAGCCCGAAAAACGCGCTCGCGAGGTAACCAGCATCACTGGTCTTGAGTTCAAGCGCCAAAGGTTGGTCTGCGCCTTCATTGTCGAGGCGCGCGATAAAGGTCGCGCCTTCTTCTGTATTTCCGCTCGCCCGCAGCGTTTCAAAGCCATTTAGTTTCGAGGTCTGTAGGAGCAGCGATGAACCGACCAGTTCCAAATTGCGCCGCAAGCGCAGGCGTTCGACTGCGGCTGAGAAAGACAGATCCACGCCGGTCGACTCATCGCCTGTGTCTAAGCCGCCCATCGAGCTGAGTTCAGCCAGCAGGCCTGAAATATCTAAATAAGCGCCGTTAAGCTCAATATTGAAACCGCCTTGTTCGGTCCGCGCGATACGGCCCGCGACGTCTAAAGACCGCTCAATGAAGAGACGGCGCAGATCAAGCGATTGCAAACGGCCATCATTGCCAAGCCGAAGGTCACCATCAAGCGCGGCGTCTTCTGCGGTAAATTGCAGGGCAGCAGATTGCTCGCGCAGATCGCCGGTATAATTGAGCGTCGCCCGGGCTGTCTCGCCCGCCGGTTTGACCCAATCGACCTCTTGTAAATCGAGGCGCGCGTCCGACAAGTCAAACGCGAAAGTCCCGGCTTGCAATCCGGCAGCGCCGACTTTGCCTTGCATTTCAACTGGGACTTCCCCGGATAAGAAGGCTCGCCCGACCAAACCAAAGACGTTTAAAACATCCGAGGTGATCACAGCCGTTGCCGAAAGGTCGGCCGGTTCGCCGTCTTTATCGAAGGCATCGCGCCATGTGAATTGGATCGGCGATGTCCCCATATTGCCGAACCCGGTGAGGATCATCCGCTCTAAATTAACATCGACATTTACGTTGCCCTCGGTCAAATCGAACGGGCCGGCGGCGGCTTTCAGCCCGGCCTCTCTGATCTGGCCGCGTACCTCGAGAACATGATCCTCCAAGGGCACATTGGTGAGCGACGGTCTGGCCAGCTTAAAGGAGGCGGTTGCGTCGCCAGTCACGCGCTCAGGATCAAAGCCTGTTTGCTCTTGCAAACGCAGCCGCGAGTTCGACAAATGCTGCAAAATCGAGACCGCAGGTCCAGCGCCATAGGCGGTCACGGTAAAGGGCTCGCCGCGCGGATTAAAAGCAGGGAAATCCACGGCGCCCGACTGGATGACCCAATCATCATAGGTCGCGCTGACCAAAGAAATGTCTAGGCTATTGCCGCCCACCCGGCCGGTGCCCACCGCATTTGTCACTGGCGGCACGTCATCTAGAAACCTTACCGCTCCGTCCTTAAACGCGAAGGTCACGGCTAAGTCCTCATCGCGCAAATAGCCTTGCAACATGCTGTCAGGTTGCAGTGACAGATTGGCCGTGGCTTCCGTCGCGGTGCCAGATGCAAGGCGATCAATCACGAATTGCCGTGCCCCGCGCCCGAGCCCAACCGGCCAATAGGTGAGGATGGTGTCTTTGCCAAAATCGCCGACCACTTCGGCCGTGGCTTCGATGGAGATCGGCAGCTCGCCGTCTTCATGCACCGGGTCGAAGTCGATTTCGCCACTGGCTTGGAGCCGCGCCGTGTCGAGATTGGCTTCTAAAGCCTCGATCGAGAAAATCGTGAAATCGTCAGAGACATCAGCCGCCAGTATGACATTTTCGAGTGCCCAAGGCTGTTGAAAGCGCGGCGTGAAATCGAGCCGCAACGTGTCGGCTGCAAGGTCGACGCGGCGCAATTCGTTCTGGGCTAGGACATTGGTGATTTCGCCGCGCAGGAGCCCTGCCGCACGATTTGAATCAAACTCAAGAACATCAATGCGAATTTTATCATCGGTTGGCAAATAGACGACGGAGGCGGTCAGGTCCGAAATCGCATCATCAAAGGCGTCGAGCCGCAAGGCTCCAGATTCGCGCTCGATGACGATGCCGATTTGTTGCAAGCCGTCTGTGCGACTGACTTCTGCATTGAATGAGGTGCCGAGCTCTAAGTCACTGGCATCGAGCCCGGAAATCCCGAGCCTTTGCCCAAGTTCAGCAATCGGCAAAACGCCAATTTCCAGGCCGCCGCGCATGATTTGATAATTCTCGGCAGTGCTCAGCGAAACGCTAAACGCTTCCGGCAGGCCGACCCCTTCTCCTTTGCCGGAGAATTGGATCGCGATGTCGTCATCGGCATGCGCGACTTGTCCTTCCGCCTCTGCGATAGTTCCAATCGGAAGGCGTTCGGGATCGAGCACGCGCAATTCCAAATCGGCGAATTGCAAAGTCTCAAGTTCGAGCGTGGCGTCGAAAACCTGCAATCCGAGCAAAATGTCGCCGAGAACGACATTGACCCGCTCGAGCCATTCTTCTGGGCTTTGCGGCAATTCGGCAGCGGCAATCTCTGGCAAAGGGTCGCCCGCCAGGCTCCACATATTTGGCGCCGTGTTCTGCAATTCGACCCAGCCGGTCTTCATATCGACTTCAAGCACTTCGACGCGCCCGAGAAGCATCGCGCCGGCATCGACCGTGAGTTTCGCTGAGTCCGCAAACCCGGCTTCGCGCCCGGTTTGATCTTTGATCGAAAGGCCATCTGCGACGATGAAAACGCGGCGCTCCGCCGGCAACCATTGTAAGGTCAATCGCTCGACAGTAACCGGGCGACCGTCTCTGGCATTGGTGATGGCTTGTTCAACATCGTCTCGAAACACGCCCAATTCGACGGGGCCGCTGGCCAACATGAAGGCCAAAATACCAATCGCCGCCATGGCCACGAGCGAAAGAACGCCGAGGATTTCAAAAAATATGACTTTCGTGGTCTGGCGAACCAAGTCATTTACTCCAAGTAATCAACACACTGCCTCGCGGCACATCAACCGGGTCACATCCCGCCAGACAGGAAAAACATGCCATGACAAACCGACCAGAAAAAGGCGATAAAGCACCAAAGATCAGCATTCCAGTTAGCGATGAAGAAAGCGTCAATCTTGGTGCGCCAAGTGGGGCGGCTCATGTGGTCTATTTTTACCCACGCGATAACACGCCGGGTTGCACCACAGAATCGATCGATTTTTCATCGCTGAAGCCTGAGTTTGAAGCACTCGGTGTGGCGATTATTGGCGTCTCAAAAGACAGCTTGAAAAGTCACGCAAATTTCGTGACGAAGAAAGAACTAACCGTGGCCCTCGCGAGCGACGAAGATAGCGACGCGTGTGAGCAGTTCGGCGTCTGGGTGGAAAAGAATATGTACGGTAAAAAGTATATGGGAATTGAGCGCTCAACATTTTTGGTGCTCGCCGATGGGAGCTTGGCTGAAGTCTGGCGAAAAGTGAAAGTAAAGGGCCACGCGGCTGCAGTTTTAGAGACGGTCCGACAAATTTTAGATGCCTGATTCGTCAAATGAAAACTCTTTAAGGCGAATTTTACGGAATGGCGGCATTTTTTGCCGAGAAAAGCGCATAAGAGGGCTTCACGGCACGTTCACAATGAGGTTACTGTCAGTAAATCACCAATCAAGACGTTGTCGCGCCCCACACGTGGTTGGCGTCTTACCTGCGGATAGGTGCGTAGAATGAAATCGACTGGAAAAGTCACAGACTTTGTGCGCCGGGCCTTCCCGGAACGCCAAATTTACCACCGCAGCGGTGGCACCGTTCGCTATTTCACGATTTCTCCGCTCCAACAAATTATTCTGACCTGTGCTGCGGCCGCTCTCGTTGGGTGGTCGCTTTTTGCATCTGCGTCAGTGGTCTTCGGACAGAAAACAATCGCCACTGGCACCGCCGCCAGTGAAGTCAATCGCCTTGAGCGCTGGGTCCAAGACCTACGCGCCAAAGAAGCGCTTTCAACTTCGCAGCTTGAGCAGCGCACCGAGGCTTTCCAAGACGCAACCCTCGAATTCCAACGTCGTCATGAAACGCTGGCGACGATGCTTGAAGCTTTGCAGACCGGCGGCGAGCTAGAGGTTTCAGCGCTAAGGGGAAACTCAGCATCCCTCCTGGTGACAGCCTCGATCGATGAGGCAGACACACGGCAATCGCAGCGTTATGCGCAAGTCGAAAGCAAGCTGCCACAAGTTGGCCTGCGCGGCGATGTCAGCAAAATCCGGACTGAGCAAGACGTCTTCTTAGACGAAATTGAAGACATGGCGGTTGAGCGCGCCGAAGCCGCGCGCGGCATTCTCCGATTGACCGCGGTTGGCGCTGGCCGGATCACCAGCGGTGAAAATATGGGCGGACCAGAAGTGAGCTTTTCAAGCTTAATGTCTGGCCAATTCTCAACACCAGAAGAAGAGCGCTTCGCTGTTCGCGTCGCACAAGTTGCGGCCCGGATGGAAGAAGCCCGTTATTTTGAAGAGCTTGTCGACACACTTCCATTGGCCACACCGATTGGCATCCCATCGCGGGTGACCTCACCGTTCGGCATGCGGATTGACCCCTTCCGCAAACGTCCGAGCTGGCATGGTGGCATTGATATGGGCGCCGGTTGGAATGCTCCAATCGTCGCCGCTGGTCCTGGAACTGTGATTTATGCGGGCACAAAATCTGGCTATGGCCGCGTCGTTGACGTTGACCATGGCGGCGGATTTGTCTCGCGTTATGCCCATCTTAAGCGTATTGTGGCAAAGAAGGGCCAAGAGGTCGTAATCGGAGATAAGCTCGGCACCATGGGTTCGACCGGGCGCAGCACAGGTCCCCACCTTCATTATGAAGTGCTGTTCCATGGCAAGCAGTATAATCCAGTAGAGTTCATAAAGGCAGGAAAACATGTTTACGAAGACTAAAGGCGATACCCAACCCGGCTTCACTCCAGCGCAGGATGCTGTGCGTGGTGCTTCCTCAAAACCTGCTTCACGCGTCGGCGCGTCAATCTTGTGTTCTGATGTAGAGATCAAAGGCTCCATCAAAACCGGCGGCGCCCTGCAAATTGACGGAACCGTCGAAGGCGACATTACTGCGGGTGATATTACAATCGGATCCAGCGGCCACATTATCGGCGAACTGAAAGCCGAAACCCTGCGTGTTAAAGGCAAAATTGTTGGCTCTATTCGGGCCCGCAAAGTTGAGCTCGAAACCGGCGCTTCGGTCCAAGGCGACATCTTCCACGCGGCTCTGATCATTCAGCCGGATGCGAGCTTCGAAGGCCAAGTAAAACGCGAAGAAAACCCGCTTAAAGAAAGCGCGCCAAAGCCTGCAGCCGCAGCGCCGACGGCGACCGCAAACGGATCAGGCTTCGCCAATGCGACAACGCCTGTGACGCCGACAACCGGTACAGCTGGTAACGCCTAAGCCTTTTCAATACTGCGAGATTTCAAAACCGCCGGGCGTTTCGCGCTTGGCGGTTTTTCTATGTAGCATCGCCGTCCGCATCGCCAATTGCGTGCGAGAGTGCGGCGCTTAAGAAGGGCGTCAAATCGCCGTCGAGGACACCGCCTGTATCAGAGGTTTCGTAATTGGTGCGCAGGTCTTTGACCAATTGATAGGGCTGCAAGACATAAGAGCGAATTTGATGCCCCCAGCCAATCTCAGTCTTTGACTCATGGCTGTCTTGCGCCGCCTGTTGGCGCTTTTGCAATTCCATCTCATACAGACGAGAGCGCAGCATTTCCCACGCCGTGGCGCGGTTTTGGTGCTGCGACCGACCTGATTGGCACGCCACCGCAATCCCTGTCGGCTCATGCGTCAGGCGGACGGCAGAATCGGTTTTATTGACGTGCTGGCCGCCTTTGCCAGAGGCGCGATACGTATCGGTGCGCACATCGGACGGATTGATTTCAACATCGATCGAGTCATCAATCACCGGTGATACGGCGACCGAGGCGAAGCTCGTATGCCGCCGTGCTGAACTATCAAATGGCGAGATCCGGACCAGGCGATGCACGCCCTGCTCTGATTTCAGCCAGCCATAAGCGTTCTCGCCTTTAATCGCCAAAGTCGCCGATTTGATCCCCGCCTCTTCGCCGTCATGGCTTTCGACTTCTTCGACTTTATACCCGGCCTGCTCGGCCCAGCGCACATACATGCGACGGATCATCGAGGCCCAATCTTGGCTCTCAGTGCCGCCCGCGCCGGAATTGATGTTGAGATAACAATCATTGCCATCGGCTTCGCCTGAGAGGAGCGCCTCAAGCTCGGCTTTCTCGGCCCGTTCTGCTGCCTGACGCAGTGTCGCGGCGACGTCGGCAAGCATGTCTTCGTCGCCTTCCGCGAGCTCGAGCAGCTCAAGCCCATCTTCTGCCTCGCGCTCAAGCGCTTCGACGGTTTGCATTCCGGTTTCGAGTTTTTGCCGCTCTGCCATGAGCTTGCGCGCCTCTTCTGGATCGTCCCAAAAGTCTGGGCGTTCCGACATGGCGTTTAATTCGTCTAAGCGTTTCTCTGCGACGTCCCAGTCAAAGACGCCTCCTCAGCAGTTTCGAGGACTGCTTGATTTGATCTGCAAGAGCGAGAATTTCGGCTGACATGTTTATTCCTGAACTGAGTTCGAGCGCACGAGATGAAGGCGTTTCGGGTTCAGGTCAATAAACCTCATCCTCAATATCGGTTAAAATAACATCCGATTCAATCACTTCGCCGGTCTCGGGATCAATTTGAGGCTCCAGCAATGTGCCCTCCTCGAAAATTGAATTGTCGCCATCCCCGGACAGGCTGAGCGTCGAATTGTCGGCAAAGGCGCGGCCGGGCTCAGTCCCTGGACGGAAGGCTTCAAGAATAATCTCTTGTGTGTCGAAAGTCGGCAGGCTGCCGGTTGCAGCGTCAACAGAGACCAGCCGAACGCCGGGCGGAATGCGGAACGGAATGGCCGGTTCATCGGCCAATGCGCGCTCCATGAACTCCGTGAAAATGACGCCAGCGACAGAACCACCGCCCTCACCGTCGCCCAATGTGCGCGGCGTATCAAAGCCAGTCCAAATCCCGACGACCAAGTCCGGCGAAAAGCCGAAGAACAGCGCGTCGACATAATCATTGGTCGTGCCGGTCTTCCCGGCCAATGGTTTGCCAATGCGGCGAGCCCGGCGCCCGGTCCCCCGCTCGACTACGCCTTCGAGCATATGAACGATTTGGTAGGCGATAATCGGATCCACCAATTGCGCCCGGTCGTCGGCGAGGATTGGCGGCGCTTCGCCATTCCACTCCGTCGCGGTGCAGCCTTCGCAGGCGCGTTGGTCATGCTTGAATAGGGTCGTGCCGCGACGGTCTTGAACTCGGTCAAGCAAGGTGGGCGTCACTTCTTTGCCGCCATTGACGAAAGCGGCATAGGCTTTTGACAAGCGCCACGGCGATGTCTCACCAGATCCCAGCGACATAGCCGGATAAGGCGGCAAGCGATCGTAGACGCCAAAGCGTTCGGCAAATTCAGACACGGCTGGCATGCCAATATCGGTCGCCACCCGTGCCGTCACCTGATTGTAGGATTTTTCCAAGGCGACGCGCATCGTCACTTCGCCATAGCTGAGGCCCTCGGCATAGTTTTCAGGCTTCCAGACCTCGCCGGTATTCTCGTCATAATAGACATAAGGCGAGTCCAAGATGCGCACGGACGGGGTATAGCCACGTTCCAATGCGGCGCCATAGACGAACGGTTTGAACGAGGAGCCAGGTTGGCGCCGCGCTTGAGTCACGCGATTGAACGGGCTCTTAAAGAAGGAATAGCCGCCCATCATCGCCAGCACACGGCCCGTATGTGGATCGAGCGCGACAATTGCGCCTTCGAGATCCGGGATCTGTTTTAGCTGCGACTGGCCGACCGGCACCATGATCGGGTCGACCGGAACCAGGGATTGATCATCATCAGCCGCGACGCCTTCGCGGGTCGGCATGCTTTCTTCAGGACTCAGCGCTTGGCGGCTGACTTCAGCCAGGATGACATCGCCCGGGCGCAGTCCGGTTTGGGTTTCACTGCGCGCATATGTATTGGCCCAATCAAGATCCTCTGCCGGGATCGTCGTCTTGGCGCCATCGCCGAGGGTCAGCTCCGCACCTTGCTCGGTAATCCGTGTCACCATGGCGCGTTCCCAAGAGCCATAGCCGCCAGGCAGCCGGATCTCGTTGAGCTGCTCCATAACATCGTCAGCCGACAGATCGAGGGTCTTTAATGGACCGCGATAATTATGTCGGCGATCATAGGTTTCGAGCCCGATCTGGAGCGCATCTTGGGCCGCCAATTGTAGCTTGGTATCGATTGTCGTGCGGATCGAAAGGCCGCCTTGTTCGAGCTCGTCTTCGCCATAAAGCTCGATCAGTTGCTTCCGCAGTTCTTGCACGAAATAAGTCGCGGCAGCGTATTCAGGGCCATAGAGGCGTTTGGTCGTATTCAGCGGCTGCGCTTTCGCGTCATCGGCCTGTTCTTGCGAAATATAACCATCATCAACCATGCGGTTGAGCACATAATTGCGCCGCACCAGAACCCGTTCAGGATTGGTGTAAGGGTTCACCCGACCCGGGAATTTCGGCAGCGAGGCCAGCACAGCGGCTTCTGACAGATTGAGCTCCGGCAGCGATTTGTTGAAATAATTCAACGCCGCCGAACCAACCCCATAAGACCGGCCGCCGAGATAGATCTCGTTCAAATAGAGCTCAATAATATGTTCTTTAGGGAAAGCCTGCTCCATGCGGCGCGCGACGATGGCTTCTTTGGCTTTACGAACCACGGTTTGATCGCGCGTCAGCAGCATGTTTTTGGCGACTTGCTGCGTGATGGTCGAGCCGCCTTCCATCCCGCCACTGCCGAGAATTTTATTGCGGACCGTGTTCAGAACACCGCGGGTCATGCCGCGATAATCGATGCCGCCATGGCTGAAGAAGCTTTTATCCTCGGCCGCGACAAAGGCGTAGATCACATGTTCGGGGATTGCTTCATAAGGAATGAAGACCCGGTGCTCATTCGCAAACTCATAGATCAGCGTGCCGTCCCCGGCATGGACCCGAGAGGTCACGGGCGGGTTATATTCTGCGAGTTTCTCAACCGATGGCACGGTCCGGGCCAAGGACGCCATCCAAATGAAGAAGGCAGCGATGACCAATAAGCCGAGGACAAGCCCGGTCACCATCGTCCACAATAAGACTTTCCAAGTAAACACGCGCTGACGGATCGCAGTCCACATCGTTCAGACTCTCAAAATTGCTCTTGCGTGCTGATTCCACGCTTTCGGGGCAAGACTAAGGCGGTTCTGCACCGGCGGGAAGGCATAGCCTCAGTTGCTTGCAAATAATAAATCTTGGCGATCGAAATAAGCGTCGATGGCGCGCTTGATCGCTTCCGCCGATTTGCGCCGCCCGCGCTCAGACTTTAGCCGCCTCGCATCATTCTTATTGGTCAAAAAACCAATCTCAACCAGGACCGCAGGCACATCTGGGGCGAGCAACACGAACAGGTTCTTTTGCCGGTGTGTGTTGCGCAAAAGCGGTCCAGCCCGTCCTAATTCTGGGACTAAGAATTCGGCGAAAATCGTTGAATTTGATTTGGTTTCACGGACCGTCAGGTCCTGCAGGATGTCGGAGACTTCTTCTGACGTGCCATCTTCAAACGGCAGCTCCCAGCCATACTTTTTCGCTGTGCCCTCAATCCGCGCTTCACCCCGGGTCGAGATCGTATAGACCGAAGCTCCAGAAACGGTGGGTGCGCCCGCCGCGTCCGCGTGTACCGAGATAAACAGATCTGCGCCCCAATTTCGAGCCTTTGCCACCCGGTCCTCATGCTCAACATAAATGTCGGTCTCACGGGTCAGGCGGACAATATAGCGCGGGTCGTTTTCGATCAGGGCTTTCAGCTTGAGCGAGGTTTTGAGCACAATGTCGCTCTCACGACCGCCGACGCCAATCACCGCGAGGGCGCCTGGGTCGCGGCCACCATGCCCTGGATCAATCACAATCACGCGCTTTTCGCGCGGACCGCGGGGCAGCGTGGCGCCAAAATTCTCTGGTTTGCTTGAAGGGGCTTCTGCAAAAGCCGAATTTTGGGCCGGCTGTGCGGGGAGAGGCGCACCGGTTTCGGCGGCCGCAAATCGCGCCGCTTCAAACCGGGCAAAGCGCGTGGCGTCGCGTTTCGCAGCGCTTTGAAAGCGCGCCATGGAAACCCCGGATAGATCTAGAATATAGCGAAACAGCCGCTCGCTGCCGGCCGGCGGCAAATCGATCTCGCGCATCACCATCATCGGCCGGTCGAGTTCAAAAACAATGCGATCGGTGGCGAGCGTATAAGCAAACACGCCGCCGGTTGGTTCCGCGAAAAAAGGATCATGTGTTAGGGCGAAAGCCTCTGGCACCATTTCTATGATCAGGCCATCTTCAGTTTCGCGCAGGAAGACGTCGGGCCGCATCGGGCTTTGCGACGTGATCGTGATTCGCGTGAACTCGCCGTCCCCGGCCACCCCGACAGATTGAACTTGCGGGCTGCCTGCCGGTGACCACCAGACAAATGAGGTGGCAAGCAAGATAAACTTCCAAAGATGCATCAATAGGTTTCGCTCTTTTGGCCCCGTTCCAGCGCTTATCGGTTCACTATTTCTATTTTGTGTACGCGTTTGGAGATGAATACGAGATGATTCTTCATACGATTTTGAGCGGAGCCTGACCCATCTGGTTTATTAAATCTCGCTCTCGGCCCCGTCAGATAAGGCCGGCCAGGCTTGTCTCGGCGATAATTAAACGAATTGGCGCAACTCTCGGTAACGTCGGCCCTGACTAACGTTCTGATTAGTAGAGCTGCGTGCCGACGATGGTTAAGCTCCTGCCATGATCAAATTTCTCGGCCTTTTAGCCCTTAGTGTGTTCCTCTCGCTGCAAGCCTTTGCCCATGGCGGCAGCTGTCGTTCATTCTTGGACGAGGCGCTTCGGACCGATGGCGCATTATTCGCTTACCAACGTTTTCGCGGATATGGGACAGTCGTTACGGCGCGGGACCCGCTCGGACATCGCGCCTTTAGCATGGCGCCCGACTTTGAAATCGAAGATGGGTTGGACAATAGCTCGGCGAAAAACAAGCGGCACTTTTTGATGCGACCAGACGCATACGCGCAGCAGATCAGCGGCAGCATGAAACTGGTCTTCCTTGACCGTGGGAATGGCGACGAAGATAGCGCCACCCTGACCTTACGCCGCAATGGCACAGCGCAAATCCGGCTAAACACTTGGAATGTAACGGTCCCGTTAGATAACGTCTCGTGTTTTGACGGCCATTCTGGGCCGGAATTTATCATCTCCGGAGAGAGATCATCTTCCGGATTTAGGCGGACCATCTATACGTTCTTAATCGAGCCCTGCATTGGTCGATTTGGGTGCGCGCAATAATTTGAGCGTCACATTTTAATTTCTCAAATAATCCGCATCCCCGCATTTTGGGTCTTTCAATTCCCAATCAGAAGATGCATGTATGTCACAACCCCGATTACGGGGCGGAAAAACAGAATCCCCGAAAGGCGGGTGAACAGGTCTAACCCCCTGCACCATCGCCGACCCCGGAACGGATAAAATGAGCTTACAGGCCAAAACACAACAAACTGCGCGCCGCTCTACAGATAGAGCAGGCCGGTTCGCTTTGTGGCCTGTCCCTAATAACACAATTGCTGGCGCGTTCCGCCATCGTCCTCAAGAAAGAAGGACGTTAGCGCCGTCAGCCCACAAGGCAGCTTACAATGAGCAAAACCATGCTGATCGACGCGGTCCACCAGGAAGAGACCCGTGTCGCCCTCGTCAACAAAGGACGTGTCGAGGATTTTGACTTTGAAACAACCGGAAGCGAACAATTAAGAGGCAATATCTATCTCGCGAAAGTCACGCGCGTAGAGCCCTCTTTGCAAGCCTGTTTCGTCGAATATGGCGGCAACCGTCACGGCTTCCTCGCGTTTAGCGAAATTCACCCAGACTATTATCAGTTGCCACAAGCTGATCGTGAGGCACTGCTCGAAGAAGCGGCGCGCGAGGCTGCGGAAAACGCTGATGATGACATCGACGATGATGATGATGGCGACGTGATCGAAGCCGACGCCGACGATTCGGATGAAGATGACGGCGATGATGAAGATAGTGTCGAAGCTGCAGACGAAACCAGCAGCGAGCTAGATGTCGTCGACGCCGATGATGACGCGTCGGAGAATGACGACACCGCCGACGCCAGCGCTGAAGACGCAGACGAGAGCGCTGCACCGGAAAAGAAAACGCCGGCCAAGGCTGAACGTCGCCGCCGCGGCGCCCGCAAATCGCGCGGCACATCGATCACTCGGCGTTACAAAATTCAAGAAGTGATTCGCCGCCGGCAAGTGCTCCTCGTCCAAGTGGTCAAAGAAGAGCGCGGCAATAAAGGCGCGGCGCTGACCACTTATTTGTCCCTGGCCGGGCGCTATTCTGTACTTATGCCAAACACCCCGCGGGGCGGCGGCATCTCGCGCAAAATCCCCAATGGCAATGACCGCAAGCGGTTGAAAGCCGTGATGGATGATCTGCAAGTGCCAAAAGGCATGGGCCTGATCGTCCGAACCGCCGGCGCGAAGCGAACCAAATCCGAGATCCGCCGCGACTATGACTATTTGCAAAAGCTCTGGGCCAAGATCCGCAGCAAGACGATGGAATCTGTTGCTCCGCAATTGATCCATGAAGAAGGCGGCCTGGTCCACCGCGCCATGCGCGACATGTTCGATCGTGAGATTGAGGAAGTCGTTGTACAAGGCGATGAGGCCTATCGCGAAGCCAAAGACTTGGCCAAAACGCTGATGCCGACCCAAGCCAAGAAAGTGAAACGCTGGACCGCGCCCTCGCCGCTCTATGTCAAAGAAGGCGTCGAGGATCAGCTCGATTCGATTTTCTCACCCGTCGTCAGCATGAAATCGGGCGGCTATTTGGTCATCAACCAGACCGAAGCTCTGGTCGCGATTGACGTCAACTCAGGCAAATCGACCAAAGAACGCAACATCGAACAGACGGCGCTGCACACCAATCTCGAAGCGGCCGAAGAAGCCTGCCGCCAAATGCGCTTGCGCGACCTCGCAGGCCTCGTTGTCATCGATTTTATTGACATGGACGAGAATAAGAACAATCGCGCCGTCGAAAAGAAAATGAAAGACGCGCTGAAGCTTGATCGAGCCCGCGTTCAGAACAATCGAATCTCGCAATTCGGGCTGATGGAAATTTCGCGGCAGCGCCGCCGCGCCGGGGTATTGCAAGCCACGTCTGATAAGTGTGAAGCCTGTGATGGGACCGGGCGTCGTCGTTCAATCTCGTCGGCGGCTTTGCAATTGTTACGCGCCATTGAAGCGCGCGCTGCGGGCGGCGGCCTGCGCGGCATGACCGTGACCGCGCCAACCGATGTCGCCCTGTATTTGCTCAATTCAAAGCGCGATTCGATTTCTGCGATTGAAGAAGACGCTGGCTTCACAATCGCGATCAAATCCTCGGCGACCATGATCCCAGGCGATTTTGAGCTCGACGCCGACAAAGCCTCGAGCGGTCGCCGACGCCGTCAAAAATTCAATCGTGCCGACTTCCTCGAAGGTGATGCAGATGATCATCTCTTGCCTGACGCCGAAGAGGATGAGGACGAAGACGAGATCCAAACCGCAGCCGTCTCTGACGAGGACGGCGATGATGAAAGTGGCAAACGCAAACGTCGTCGCCGTGGCCGCCGCGGTGGACGCCGGCGCCGGAAAGAAACGGAAGTGCTCGATCCGGGCGCCCCGCCTTCAGATGGCGGCGCGTTGCTGGACGGTCTCGCTTTCTCTGTTTCCAACCTGCTCGGCGAGACACCAGACGACTTGCCCTCCGCCGCAGAGGGCGGACTCGAGGCGGCCCCCGTGGCGATGCCGGAAGCGCGCTCCGCTGCCCCGGCTGAAACAAGCCCTCAAAGCGCAGAAGCTTCCGAGGATGGCGAGCCAAAAGAAGGCAAAAAGCGCCGCCGCCGTCGTCGTCGCAAACGCCGCGGCGACGCTGACAGCCCAGAGACGGTAGAGGCCAGCGAAACCGCTGACACCGCTGATGAAGCCCCGGCTGAAGAGGCTGCGCCCGAAGCGCCCGTGACAGAAGATGAGACGCCGCCAATCAAATTGGTGGTCGAGAATGACGCCCCTGTCGCGGCCCCTGAGGTCGACCCAGCGCCAATCGAAGCGGTCACCGAAACTGTGGGCATTGAGCCAGCTCCAGAGCCTGAGCCCGCCCCGCCAGTGGCCACTGAACCGGTGCTCGAGACGACTGTGAAGCCGAAGAAGAAAAAACGCGGATGGTGGTCGCGCTAAGGCGCCGCTTAATACCGCCGAACCGTTTCGAACCCGCGGTCTGGACGATAAGCGTCCAGACTCGCGGCACGCGTTCCCGTCAAAATCTCTGCCGCGACAAGCTTCCCGACAATTGGCGCGAGCGACACGCCGCTATGCATGATGGCGAGATAAGCGGATGTGCGATTAGGGCTGCGCCCGAGCACCGGATGGCCATCAACAGGAAGCGGCCGCCAGCCAATATAAACCTCCTCAATGTCCGCCGCTAGAATGCCCGGCACGAATTGTTCGGCAATGACAAGCAATCGAGACGCATGCTGATCGGCAAAGGCGTCCTCCGGGAAGCGGTTTGGCCGGTTTTGCAGACGTTCGGCATGCGCCTGCGTCTGCGGCGCGCCGTCTTGTTCGCCTAAGACAATCCGGCCATCGTCACGCTGATGGATGTGCACCCCCGGCGCAACGATGATCCGATTGATTAAAGGCGGCATTGGCTTGGTCACGACAATCACGCCCGGCGTGCTTCGTTGCGGAAGATCAAAGTCGGCAAGTCTCAACGTCGCTTCAGAATCAGCGCCAGTTGCCAGGACCAAATCATCGACCGTTAGCGGCCCACAAGAGGTCATTAATTCCGTTTGGCCCGCGCCAAGCGTTCTGACACTTTCGACCGCGCAATTTTCCTGGATGACGGCGCCAGCTTTCTGGGCGGCGTCCGCCAATCGCCGCGTCGCCAGCACTGGATCAACAGCGCCATCATTAGGCGAGTAAGCGACGCGATCCGCAGTCTCGAACACGACATTCGGTTCGAGCGCCGAAGCCGCCGCAATATCGATCATCTCAGCCGGTTCTCCCCACTCGACCTGTTCGGCAATTTGCTCGGCCAAGCGATCTTGGCGCTCAGCAGACGGAAACCATTCAAGCGAACCGCCCCAACGGATGGGAATATCAAGCTCGGCTTGAAGCCGGGTCCAGCCCGACAAGCCAGATTGATTGAACGCGTGATAATGTCTTGGCTGTTTGGCCCAAGTCGCATTGATCCAGGCAAATGTCCCGCGACTGGCGCGCTCAGCCAAGCGGCCGCGCTCCAAGAGCGTCACCTTGGCGCCCTGCACCGCCAAGTGATACGCGACGGAGGCGCCAATAATCCCGCCGCCAATCACCGCGATATGCTTGTTCTGCGCGGCGGGGCTGGGCTGGCATCCGGCCAAGGCGGCGAGCGCTGTGGTGAGTTGCAAAAAGACGCGGCGATCGATGGCCGTCGCTGAAACTGGAGACATATTTTATCGATCCTTATCTGGCGACTGTTCGCAAACCGATTGGTTTGGAGCGACTTGTCTCAAACATATCACCCTCTCAATCACTATAAATCTTGGTGAAGGGCGTCCAGCCAACGGTCCCAGCTCACAATTTTCCTTGACCCTGGCTTGTGGATTTCATACATGCGCGGCTGACAAGTAAGCGAACCACGACGAGCTTTTCGGAGCTGTCAGTACGGGGGAGCCCAACTGTCTTCACTTTCAATGTCGGTTTCGAGCCGATCTTGCTTTGCGAGGATACTTGGATGACTCATCCCCTGAAGGGCCATTGCCCGCCTATTCCCGTCCCTTTGATCAAGCGCATGGATGTTGCGTTTGACACCACAACTGTGCACAGGACCTTTGCCAAGGATGCCGATTATATGGCCGCCGTGGCTGAACTTATAAGGCCGTAGCGGGCCACTTGCCCGCCAAATTCCGACTGAGCCGGATACGGACCTTCTCCCGAAGTCTGCATCTGTCCCTGATCTTTCCAGGCGTTCATCGCCTCGTTTCGGAAACCTGCGTCCCATGTTTAAGTCTTATTCCTCGCGCCTTGCGCAACCGACCATTCTTCCAGATTTTGACCGCCCCTTTGGTCTGCCGGCATTCAACTCTGTTGAAGACGCGATCAAAGCCTATGACGGTGATGATGCGATCTATGTCCTTTATCCGAAGCGGATTGAGGCGGCAGCAGATCTGTTTCTGAATCGCTTCCCCGGCAAAACGCTGTATGCCGTGAAAGCCAATCCACATCCGGCGGTGCTGAAGATTTTATGGGCGAGCGGTCTGCGCGGATTTGATGTTGCGTCTATTCGCGAGATTGATTTGGTGCGCGGCGTTTGCCCCGATGCGGAGCTCTATCTGATGCACCCGGTCAAATCGCGGCGCACGATCCGTCATGCCTATGCCAATGGCGTGCGCCAATTCGCATTCGACTGTGCCGCTGAGCTCGGCAAGATTTTGGTCGAGACCCAAGATGCCAGCGACCTACACCTTCATTTGCGCTTGGCTTTGCCAGTTGGTGGATCAGCAAGCATGCCGCTCGACGGCAAATATGGCGCAGGCTTTGACGACGCGGTTGAGCTTTTGCGCGCCGCCCGTCCCGTGGCGGCGAAGCTCGGCGTCTGCTTCCATGTTGGCAGCCAAAGCATGGATCCAGCCGACTATATGCAGGCGCTTGCCTACGTGCATGGCTTGCTCGACGCTGCTTATGTGAAGATTGATAGCTTGGATTGCGGCGGCGGATTTCCCGTAGCCTATCCCGGGCTAACGCCGCCGCCTATGCAGGCCTATTTCGACCGGATTGAAAAAGGCCTCAAAATCTTTGGCTTTGACCAGCTTGAGATCATTGGCGAACCTGGCCGGGCATTGTGCGGCGAAGGCGGCTCGACCCTGGCCCGGGTTGAGCTGCGCAAAGGCGATGACCTTTACCTCAATGAAGGCTCATACGGTTCGCTGTTTGATGCGGCGCAGTGCGCCTGGAAATATCCGGTCGTCCTGCACCGTCCTGAGCGTAGCAGCAAGACGTTGACCGGCTTCCGCTTCTTTGGCCCAACCTGCGATAGTCTCGACACAATGACCGGTCCGTTTGAGTTGCCGAGCGATACGCGTGAAGGCGATTGGATCGAGATTTGTCATCTCGGCGCCTATGGTCAGGCGTTGGCCACGGACTTTAATGGCTTCCAATCCGACACTACGGTCGCCATTCTCGGCTAATCCTTTATGTCTGTCCTGGATGTAGAGGATAGAGCCCATGAGCGACGCTGAACAGCACAAGGCCGAGATGCAAAAATTGCAGGCCGAACAAAAGCGTAAGGCCGATGAAGCGCGTGATCCTGATCGCGGCCTAGTGCTCGTTCATACCGGTGATGGCAAAGGCAAATCCTCATCTGCGTTCGGCGTCATTACCCGCGCGCTGGGCTGGGGGCAGACGGTGGGTGTGGTCCAGTTCATTAAAGGCAAATGGGTCACTGGCGAGCGGCAATTCTTTAAGCGCCTTGGCCAGGTGGAATGGCACACAATGGGCGATGGCTTTACTTGGAATACGCAGGACAAAGACAAGGATATCGAAGCGGCGACGGCGGCGTTTGCCAAAGCCTCTGAGATGATGGCGAGCGGGGATTACGATCTCATCGTCCTCGACGAAATTAATATCGCGCTGCGCTATGATTATCTGAGCGTTGACAAGGTATTAGACGGCCTCAAAGCCCGCGCCGAGCGGACCAGCGTGATCCTGACCGGGCGCGATGCGAAACCGGAGCTTTGTGACTATGCCGACTTGGTCAGCGAGATGCGGGAGATCAAACACCCGTTCAAATCCGGGATCAAAGCGCAGCGCGGACTCGACTTTTAAGCCGGTCGGATATTCCGCAAAAATGGCCGAGACAAAAGCCTCAAAGGAGGACCCGTCATGCCCGCAAAAGCCCTGATGTTACAAGGCACTGGATCAGATGTCGGCAAGTCCGTTTTGACCGCTGCGTTGTGCCGGATTGCGCGTCGGCGAGGGCTCAGCGTGGCGCCATTCAAACCGCAAAACATGTCGAACAATGCTGCGGCCTGCGCGAGCGGCGGTGAGATTGGCCGCGCCCAGGCTTTGCAAGCGCGCGCCGCGGGCCTTGTCCCGCATGTCGACATGAACCCGGTCTTGCTCAAACCGCAAACAGATCGCGCCGCGCAAGTCGTGGTCCATGGCAAAGCCCTCAGTGTGATGCAAGCGGCCGATTATATGGCCACGCGGGACACGCTGTTGGATGCAG
Source organism: Pseudomonadota bacterium (assembly GCA_039822145.1). Classification (GTDB taxonomy): domain Bacteria; phylum Pseudomonadota; class Alphaproteobacteria; order Caulobacterales; family Hyphomonadaceae; genus Henriciella. The sequence continues at coordinate 263,212 of JBCBMU010000003.1, forward strand.
TGATGGAAAGCTTCACCCGGCTCCAACAGCAATATGACTTGGTCATCGTCGAAGGCGCCGGCAGTCCGGCCGAAGTCAATTTGCGCGCCCGCGACATTGCCAATATGGGCTTTGCCCGGCGCGCGGGCGTTCCGGTTTGCCTGATTGGCGACATAGACAAAGGCGGGGTCATTGCCAGCTTGGTCGGCACCCAGACCGTCATCGACCCGGACGATGCGGCGATGATAAAAGGCTTTCTGATCAACAAGTTTCGCGGTGATCCAAGCCTGTTTGAAGACGGCGTTTCCTTCATTGAAGCGCAAACCGGATGGCCCTGTTTTGGGGTCATTCCGTGGCTCTCGGCCAGCGCAAAACTGCCCGCCGAAGACGCAGTCAGTTTGGAACGCCCGCAGGCCAGACAGTCCGGCCAAATCAAGATCGCCGCCCCCATGTTGTCGCGCATTGCCAATTTCGATGATGCCGACCCGCTGCGGTCGGATCCGAATGTGGACTTTGCCTGGATCCCGCCTGGCACGCCCCTGCCCCGCGACGTCGATTTGATCATTCTGTTCGGGACCAAATCCACGCTTGGCGATCTCGCTTTTTTGCGGAACCAAGGGTGGGATCATGACATCCTGTCCCACGCCCGCGCCGGAGGACATATACTCGGCATTTGCGGCGGCTATCAGATGTTGGGCGAGACGGTTTCAGACCCTGGCGGTTATGATGGCCCAGCCGGAAAAGCGCACGGGCTAGGCCTGCTTAAAGTCGACACTGAAATGACCGGTGAAAAGCGCGTTTTGCCTGTCACAGGTGAAAATACGCTGACAGAAAAGCGACTCAAAGGGTACAAGATACACACAGGCAGGACACAGGGCGACGACATGGCGCGCCCTTTCGCGACCCTAAATGCGACAGCTGACGGTGCCCGAAGCGCCGACAACCGAATCCAAGGCACGTATCTCCACGGCGCCTTCGCAGAAGACGAATTCCGCCACGCGTGGTTAAATTCGATTGGCGAAGTGAGCGACGAAACCTTCTCCTATGAAACGCAAGTTGATGCCGCCCTTGATGCGCTCGCCGACGGGGTCGAAGCGGCGGTAAACGTCGATCAGATTTTCGCCATGGCGCGCTAGACCAATTGGTCCCAATTTTGGCTTAAGCGCGACGCTGCATTGATGATTCCAACCATGGAATAGGTTTGCGGGAAATTGCCCCAAAGTTCACTGGTTTCTGTATCAACGTCTTCTGAGAGGAGCCCGAGTTTGGTTCGGGTCGCGAGCACAGTTTCGAACATCTCGCGGGCATCCTCGATCCGGCCGACACGCGCGAGCGCATCAATGTGCCAGAAGGTGCAGGCGGTGAAGGCGGTCTTCGGTTTGCCGAAATCATCTTCAATCCGGTAGCGATAGACATGGCTGCCGACACGCAGCTCTTCATCAATCCGCTCTACCGTAGCGATATAGCGCGGGTCCATGGGGTCGATAAAACCAATCTCCGCCATGAGCAGAACAGACGCATCCAAATCCTCGCGGCCAAAGGCGCCGGTAAAGGCTTTGCGCTCTTCATTCCAAGCCAGCTCTAGGATCGTCTCACGGATCTCATCGGCGCGGTCATGCCAGTGTTTGGCGCGGTCGGGCCGGTCGAGTTCTTCGGCGATTTTCGCCAGACGGTCACACGCCGCCCAACACATGATGGCGGACGAGGTATGGACATGCGCAATCCCGCGAAACTCCCAAATGCCGGCATCTGGCGTGTTATAGACTTGATAGGCGCGCTCGCCGACTTGTTCGAAATGCTCAAATTCGAGCGGACCGGCTTTGGCCAGCAGGCGGTCGTCAAAGAAAGCTTGCGCCGCGCCGAGCACGACATGACCGTAGACATCATGCTGGATATGCTCTGCCGCTTGGTTGCCGATACGAACCGGTCCCATGCCGCGATAGCCGGGCAAACGGTCGGCGAAGGATTCGGTCAAGTCATCTTCCAATGCCACGCCATAGACCGGCTGGATATGCCCACCTTTGGTGAGTGCGACCGTGTTGCGGAGATAGCCCAAATAGCGCTCGAGCGTGCCGACGGCCGACAAACGGTTGAGGGCTGTGACAGTGAAATAGGCATCGCGCAGCCAGCAATAGCGATAGTCCCAATTGCGCTCTGATCCGGCATGCTCTGGGATTGACGTGGTTAGCGCGGCGACAATCCCGCCGGTCTCTTCATAGACGCAGAGCTTTAGCGTGATGGCGGCGCGGATGACGGCTTCTTGCCATTCTGGCGGGGTGGCGAGGCGGCGCGACCATTGCTGCCAATTGTTCAAGGTTCGCTGCAGCCAATCTGTGGTGATCGATTCAGCGCTATCGGACAGCGACTCATCTGGACCGAGGATGAAATTGATCTCTTGATCGAGGACAAATTCCCGCTCGTCCATAATGTAAGAGACCGGCGCATCTGTGGTCACGCGGAAGTCGAAATCCTCGCTCGGGAAGCGAATGTGCGAGACCCCACGGCGGCGATAGATGGCGCGCTCACCATAGCCGGTTTCGGCGCGCATATGCACAGTGATCCGCGGCATCCCGTTCAAAGGTGTCACCCGGCGGATCATTGAGGCGGGTCGGAAAATTCGGCCTCGATCAAAGAAACGCGGGGCAAAATCTGTGATTTTGATCGACGAGCCATCGGCGTCGGTGAGAATGGTCTCGAGCACCGCGGTGTTCTTGATATACGTCTGAACGGCGCTGACTTGATCTGACAAGACAATTGAGAAATGGCCATTGCCGCCGAGCAGTGAATTGAAAATCGGCTCACCATCTAAACGCGGCAAACACATCCATTGCACAGACGCATTTGGATCTACCAAAGCCGCAACTGTGCCATTGCCAATAATCCCAAGCTCAAGCGTGCTCATTGACGATCCCTTTCAACCAATCCCAAACCGACGCGGGGTCGGCAAACCTGTACGATGCGCAGCTTTGTCCTACGCCGACCTTAACGCCAAAGCCGCCAAGCTCTTCTGCCACCAACATTGCGTCTTCATCGGTTGTGTCATCACCGACCATAATCGGAATGCGCCCTGCAAAAGGTGGGCCTTGCATCATCGCTCTCAGTGCGGCGCCTTTATTGGCGTTTCTCGGTTTGAGCTCGATCACCATTTTGCCAGCTTGCGCTTTGTAGCCGGGGGTCGCATCGGCGAGCGCGCTCAGGCCCTGAACCAAGTCGATCTCGACGCTTGGGTTTTGCCGATAATGGATGGCGAGGACTGGACCCTTCTCTTCGATCCGCACGCCGTCAAACGCGGCGATGAGGTCCACAGCGCGGGTCAGTAAACCTTGGTCGACAGGCGCTGGCGCCGCCGGCGGCGCTTCGCCGGGCGCGCATATTTCAAGGCCATGGCCACCCGCCCGCTGCACGCCAATTGGGGTGCGTGCGGACAAGTCGCGGACATCGCGCCCGCTGATCAGGACGAGGGCGTCGCCAAACAGACCTTTGAGCGCCAGCAAAGTCTCCGCCCCAGATCCTGGCAGCGCGACGGCGTCGGGATCGTCTTGCAGCGGGGCCAACGTTCCATCGAAGTCTAAGAATAGCGCGTGCGTCTGTGCACCAAGTGGCACCACGTTAGACGAGGAGCGAGAAAATCTGGTCATGAGATTGGCTTATGATGAACTGACTTGGAGGGCGTCGAGGTCTTTTAAGAAGTTTTGGCGCCACCAGGCAATGTCTTGTTCCATGACGATTTTTCGAAGCTCGCACCAACGCTCTTGGCGTTCTTCGAGCGGCATGGTGAGGGCGTGATGGATAACTTCGGCGAGTTTGCCCGTATCATGCGGATTGACGATCAGCGCCGATTTCAATTGCTCTGCAGCGCCGGCAAATTCAGACAAGACGAGCACACCCGGGTCCGCCTCGTCTTGGGCCATGATAAATTCCTTACAGACCAAGTTCATGCCGTCTCTGAGCGGCGTCACCAGCGCCACCCTGGCAATCCGAAACAAGCCGGCAAGTTCTTCGCGCTCATATGACCGCGCCAGATAGCGCAGCGGGATCCAATCTAAGTCGCCATAATCGCCATTGATCCGCCCGGCGAGCCGGTCGAGCGTTTGCCGCAGCTCGCGATACTCTTCAACTTTGCTGCGCGAAGGCGGCGCGATTTGCGTCACCGAAACAGACCCATGGGTTTCAGGATAATCATCGAACAGACGCCCGACCGCTTCAAACCGTTCGGGCAGGCCTTTGGAATAATCCATGCGGTCGACACCGATGACGAGCGACCGCCCGCCAAGGAAACGGCCAATCCGCTCCGCCGCGGCTTCAGCGCGCTCGGTTTTTGCCGCTTGCTCAAAGCTTTCCGCATCAATGCCAATCGGATAGGCTTCGACTTTGACCGTTGTGGCGAAGACTTCAAACCGGCCATCACCGAGGTCTTTGGCTTTGCAATCGTCGACCAAATAGCGGGTGAAGTTGGATTTATCTTGTTCGGACTGAAATCCGATGACGGAATAATTGCACATGGCGCGCGCGATCCAGAGATGCTCTGGCAGCGCTCGAAAGACATCTGGCGGCGGGAAAGGGATGTGCAAGAAAAAGCCAATCGGTCCGTCCCATCCGGCGCGCCGGAGCGAATCGCCCATCAACAAGAAATGATAATCATGGACCCAGACCGAGTCGCCATCGCGCAAGCGGTCGACGACCAAATTGGCGATGCGCTGATTGACCGAAGCGTAGACTTGGAAGGCATCCGAATCGAATGAGGCGAGATCGATGCGATAGTGAAAGACCGGCCAGAGCACGGAATTGGCATAATGAAGGTAATACTGATCATGCTCATGCTGTGAGAAGTCGGTGAGCACGAACTCAACGCCGTCATCCTTCAGCGTGTGCAGGCTTTTGGTCGGTTGATCGACAATATCGCCTGACCATCCAAACCAAACGCCGCCCGTGGATTTCAGGGATTCCCAGACCGCAACCGCCAGTCCCCCTGCCCTTGCTCCCGGATCAGCAGCTGTCCGGTTTGAAATCGCAATTAGCCTACCCATGGCCGTTACCCTTACGCCATTCCCGCCCGGCGCAAAGCAGAAAGTGCGCAACCATGGCCGAATTCTTTGCCGCTGCTCATCGACCCAGGCTTGCTTGACCATACGGCGACACTGTCAAGCAGAGTAGAGCACCGTAAGAAGTGGAGGAAAGAGATGAGTGATACTGACTTTTCAGGACAAAGCGTCCTCGTGGTCGGCGGCACCAGCGGTATTGGCAATGGCATCGCGCAGGCTTTCCTGGCGCGCGGCGCCGAGGTCGAGGTTTGGGGCACGCGGGCCCGCGCCGAAGACTATTCCGCCGCCGAGGGCTCGGACTTAAGCGGCCTCATCTATCAGCAGGTCGATGTCGGATCCCCAGAGGCCATCGCCGCTGCCAAATTGAGACTGGACGGTCTCAACGTGCTGGTCTTATCGCAAGGCATCGTTGCTTATAAGAAGGCCGAATTTCAGCGCGACGGCTGGGACAAAGTGATGTCAGTCAATTTGGACAGCCTCATTCATTGCAGCGAGAAGTTCAAACCTGAGCTTTCCAATACCCAAGGTTCGATTATCATCATCAGCTCGGTCTCAGGCATCAAAGCCAATATCGGCAATCCAGCCTATGCGGCGTCGAAAGCCGGCGCGATCAGCCTGACCAAATCGCTCGGCCAGGCCTATGCGCGTGATGGCATTCGCGTCAATGGCGTCGCACCCGGTCTGGTCGACACCAAACTCACCAAAGTCACGACAGACCATCCGGATCGCTTGAAAGGCGCGTTGCAGAGCATTCCGCTGCGCCGCGTGGGGCAACCTGATGAGATCGCTGGCGGGGTTATTTTCCTGGCCTCGCCGCTGGCCTCTTATGTTTGCGGGCAAACCCTGTTTGTGGATGGCGGCATGACCCTCTGAAGGAAGGTCTTGAGGCCCGGGATGGGAGGAGGAAAGATCAACAACCGAACTCATGGTTGGAAGGTCCCGGGCCCCAAGTGGGGACGCGCGAACCTGTTGATCGCAACACATTCGCGCAAACCGAGCTCGCCAAAAGCGAGCTTTATATCTGCAAAACAATTTTGAGGCCCCGCCCCTGACTTGCTCTATGCCATGACACAAATATGCCAGCATAATTCGGGCAAATCATTATCGGCATGTCTCGATTGTCCCTGAGCGGAATTTTCGACGCGCATAAAAAAAGCGCCGCGAGGTGTTCGCGACGCTTTTCGAATTTGGTTTGGCTTAGCCGTGTTACGGGCTGGTTGGGCCATCGTCACCGCCGCCGCCTGCTGCTGCGGCGATACCACCGGCGGCAACAACGATACCGCCAATGATCAGAGGCGCGCCCGCACCGCCGCCCGCGGCACCAGTTGTAGTGACTTCAGGAGTGGCTGCTGGAGGCGTCGCCTCAGCCGTTACGACTGGCGGCGTGCGCGAGCCCGCCAAAACATCCATACAGACGACTTCTTCTTCAGAGACAGTTTGGACTGCTTCAGTGACTGTAAGCTCTTCCGTAGCTTGAACTTCGCAAACAATGTCGCGCTCGCCAGCTTCACCGGAAAGGTTGAACGTAATGCTAGAGCCTGGATATTTAGCGCGCAAAATGTCGCCAACGCGAACAGCGTCGCCTGCGGTCAGTGAGTAAGCAACGCCATCGCGCATCACGACGAAATCGCCGAGTTCGCCAGCAACTTTTTCAACAGCGCCGACCGCTTGGCCTGCTGCTGTCATTGGTGTCAGCGCCATCATGGCGGCAAGAACACCCGTAGAAATTAAACGTGACATCGAACGTCCCCTATCAGTTGATATGCCCGAATTAACTAATTCTCTTGTCGATGTATACACTTACAAAGACAATTTTTTGCGACGAATGAAATTTGATCGAAATTGTTGCAATTAAGTCGTCGTGACAAATGTGGTTTGCGTATTTTCTATGCAGACCGCTGACAATCGGCCCGACTTATAGACCCCCGTATCGAGTCCGATGCGGTTCGGCTTGACCACGATCTCATCTGAAACGGTATGCCCGTGCACGACCACAACCCCATGATCGCCTTCGAATTCCAGAAATGGATCGCGAATCCATCTGAGTTCTCGCGCCGACTGTTCGGCGAGCGGAACACCAGGGCGGATACCAGCATGGGTGAAGACATAGTCGCCAAATTGCACATATTCTAAGAAGTCTTTCAAAAACAGCGCGTGGCTGCGCGGGATGGCAGACCTTAAAATATGCTCCATCGCTTCAGCGTCTTGGCCCTGCAAATGCGACCTCGGAACGCCATAACTCTCAGCGCAGGCAAAACCGCCATGCTCCAACCAACCCGAAAGCAATTCAGGTTCGCCCATCAACCCGCGCACCATCATCTCTTCATGATTGCCCATAATGAAGAGCGGTTTGGCGAAATCGTAGGGGAACTTCATCGCCAGCTCGATCACACCTCTTGAATCAGGCCCGCGATCAATCAAGTCGCCCAGGAAAATGATAAAGGTCTCGCAGGGCTCACGCGCGGCATTGTCAGCTTCGATTAATGCCAGCAAGCGCTCAGCCTCAGCGCGACAGCCGTGGATATCGCCAATTGCATAGGCACGCGCGCCAGGTTTGCCTGACGGCGTGGTTAGCTTCTTCTTCGAAAATGGATTTCTCAAAAGCGTACGCAAGTCCCTATTGTGTCCCCGAGCCGTCTAGTCCTCCAGCATATGCTGAGGATGAGGCAAGCCCTAGGCGTAGATAAGTGAGAATTATTTGGCCTCTATGACAATTCGACAAGTTGTGCCTGAAATTTGGACGGCGTTGCACATTTGCATCCCACTCCGCAAAAACAGGACAAAGTTTCACAAAAATTGGCGGCATCCTGTTTACGCCTCGTGAACATCGTTTAAAGGACAAAAGGCGCGAGGACGTGGGGACGTAGAGTGGCACAAAAATGGTATGCGTTGGCAGTACAGCCCCGCAAAGAACAATATGTACAATCGCAATTAGCGGCTCAGGGATATAACGTATCCTGCCCGCGCTATCGCAAAGTCGTCCGGCATGCACGGCAAACCAAGACCGTATTGGCGCCGCTCTTTCCAGGCTATCTCTTTGTCGAAATAGATTTAACCGTTCAAAACTGGCGCAAGGCCAATTGGATCCCTGGTTCGATTGGGCTGGTGAAGTTTGATAACCGCCCGGCGACGCTCAATGCAGGCTTTGTCAATGCCTTCATCACCGGCAATCGCGAAGACGGTTTGGTCAGCTTTAAAGACGATCTCAAAATCGGAGACCGTGTCCGCGCGGTTGGCGGACCACTCGATAATCTGGTCGGCGAAATCGTAGGTATGCCCGATAAGGACCGGGTTAAAGTGCTGATGGAAGCGCTCAATCGAAAAGTTCACCTGACGCTGCCACGCAGCGACGTGGTTGTGGCGGCATAGGGGGCGAACATGGATTATGTGCATTCGGTCTCTGTTAGCGATCATGAAGCGGCGCTTCCGAAAAGCCGCGGCCAAGCCTTCGCTGACGCCCTCAGCCGCATCCGGTTTCAGCTGTTTGGCGGGTTGTTTTTTGCGGTTGTGTTGCCGGCGCTTATTCGCGGCAATTTCGAGCGCTTTGGCGATCAATTGTCGAGCTATGAACATTCTTTGATCGGCACGGTTTGTGCGCTCTTATTCGGATATCTTATTTTCCGCAAAATGACGGTTTTGCCAGGCGCTCGCGCAATCACCAATGTGGTGCCCGCCTTCTTGACTTCTTACGCGGTGGTCGTGGCCTTCTTCTTCCTGATGCGGATCGATTATAGTCGCTATCAATTCCTGGTCAGCTTCTTGTTCGCCTGCGTCTGGTTTGGCGCCATTCTCTTCACGATGGCGCGGTTTAGACGCCCGGTATTTTGCGTGCTTCCAGGTGCGCAGACCTCGCTCTTACAGCGCTATCGCGGCGTGAAATGGAAAATTTTGAAGTCTCGTAAGACGATGGAACGCTTTCCTCACGTGCCAATCGTTGTTGACTTCCGCGATCCCAATCTGGAGCCCAAATGGGAGCGCGCAATCGCGGAAGAGGCGATCAAAGGCCGGCGCATCTTGAGCGCGCGGCAACTTGCAGAATCGCTGACCGGGCGGGTGCAAATCGAATATCTCTCAGAGAATACGTTCGGGCATTTGGCGCCGGATTCTATTTACGGTCCGACGAAACGCTATGTCGATATTCTCTCAGCCTTGGTCCTGCTCGCTATGTTCTGGCCAGTGATGCTGATCACGGCGATAGCCATCCGGTTGGAGTCCAATGGCCCCGCCATCTTCAAGCAAGAGCGTATGGGCTTTCGTGGCAAGACATTCACCGTCTACAAATTCCGTTCGATGCGGGTACAGACCGAAGCCGAGCGCAACCTGCACAGCGACAAGACCCAATCCGACGACGACCGCATCACGAAGATTGGCCGCTTCATCCGCAAGACACGGATTGATGAATTGCCGCAAATCATCAACATTCTGCGCGGCGATATGAGCTGGATCGGCCCGCGCCCAGAAACGCTGCGCCTGTCAAAGTGGTATGAAGAGGAAATCCCATTCTACCGCTATCGCCACATCGTTCGGCCGGGCATTTCGGGCTGGGCGCAGGTCAAGCAAGGCCATGTCACCGAAGTCGACGATATCAAGCTGAAGCTCGAATACGATATGTATTACGTCAAGCATTTCTCGATCTGGCTCGACTTGTTGATCGCGGTGAAGACCATTTCGGTTGTCTTCTCAGGCGACGGCGCCAAGTAAACGATCTGAAAGCCAGGCCGGGATGCTCCAACACGCTTTGATGTGGTTGTCCCGTTTGGGTGTCCTCGGCCTGACAGGATTGGCGGTCTTCCTGGCGCTTGATCCAGATACGCGGCTGCTGGTCAATTTGATCTCGCGCGAGCCCGACAAAGCCGCGCATGTTATGATCACGGCGGCCCTAACCCTCACGGGCTTGCTCGCTTTCCCGGGCCTTAAAGCCCGCTGGATTTTCCTTGTGATGATCGCCTTATCCATCGGCGTCGAAGTCGCCCAATTTTTCATAGGCCGATCGGCGCACGTCTTGGATCTCATTTCGAGCCTTCTCGGCATTGCCTTGGTCGGCCTCGCCTTTTCCAGCGCTTGGCTTCGTAAGGACCGGGTGCAATCGTGACGGCTAGAAATGCAACGCCGCGCCGCTTGGTTTTTGTGAACCGCTTCTATGCACCGGACCACAGCGCAACGTCGCAAATTCTATCTGATGTCGCCGAAGCCTTGGCGGCGCGCGGCCATGACGTCACTGTGGTGACCTCCCGTATGAGCTATGATGGCGCAGCGAAATATGACCGCCGCGAAACCCGCGCCGGCGTCAAAGTATGCCGGATTTGGACCACGCGGTTCGGCCGCGGCTCGACCCTTGGACGGGCTTTCGACTATCTCACGTTCTATTTTTCCGTCACGCTGAGCTTGCTCTTTTCGCTGTCAAAGGGCGATCTCCTCATCGCTAAAACCGACCCGCCTATGCTGTCTATTCCGCTCGGTCTGATTGCCAGGCTGCGCGGGGCAAAGCTGGTGACTTGGCTTCAAGATGTGTTTCCGGAAGTGGCGACAGAACTCGGGGTTGGCTCCTCTGGCAATATCCTGATCAAAGCCATCAAAGCCCTTCGAGATCGCTCTCTCAAGCGGGCCGCGATGAATGTTGTGATTGGGCAATGTATGGCTCAAAAAGTCGAAGCGATGGGCGTCGCTGCTCACAACATCACAGTGATCGAAAACTTTGTCGACGATACGGCGATTCGACGCCGCGATGATCACGCGCCGAGGCTGCGCGAAGAATGGGGCTTTTCACAAGCTGACTTCATTGTCGGGTATTCCGGAAATCTCGGCCGCGCGCATGATTTAGACACGCTCTTAGACGCTGCGACGATGCTGACGTCGACGCCAGAGATCAAGTTTCTCTTTGTCGGCGGCGGTTTCTTGCGCGCGCGTTTGACAGAGGAAATTAAGACGCGCGGCCTGACCAATATTGAATTGCGGCCCTATCAGCCACGCGAGCGCTTAGCTGAAAGCCTCAGCGTCCCGAACCTGCATTGGGCGAGCCTGGTCCCGGCGCTCGAGGGCTACATTGTCCCCAGCAAGGTGTACGGCATCGCCGCGGCAGGCCGCCCACTGCTCATGATTGGCGCCGAAAATGGCGAGATCGGGCGTATGGCCAAAACCCATCAATTCGGTCTGTGCTCCGCGCCGGGTGATGCGGAGCGCGTCAAAGCGATCATTCTCGATCTTGCGAGCGATGCAGAAAAAACCACTAAGCTCGGCAAAAATGCCCGCAGCTTTATCGACGAGCATAGCTCGATGAAGCTCAGCTATGAACGCTGGCATGACTTGGTCACAAGGCTCTAACGTCTTGCGCGGCCTTTAGATCACAACCCGCTTGCTGCCAGACTCCTCAGACTTTGCCCCGCTCCGCGACGCGCCGCGGCTTTCTGGCAAGACCATGAGCGCAATACACAAACCGAAGACCGCGGCGATCGCCGGTGTTCGCGCAGGATAGTCGACAATCGAATGCAAGAGAATTGCGAGCACGGCCACGCTGGCAAACTTGCGCAGAGCAACTTTGGACCCGCCGCGGCTTTTGCCCCAAATTTTGAAGAAGCTTGATCCGTACCAATAGAGCGCGAACAAGAGGAGTGCGCCGCCGAGGAGACCGCCTTCCATGATGACTTGTAAATAGTCATTATGCGCCATGGCGACGAACGTCGCGGTGACCGTCTCAGGGTTCTCGTATATCGGAATGACGCTCTCATAAGTGCCTAGCCCAGACCCGGTGATCCAATGATCGCCGATGGCCGTCATCGTGATTTGCCAAATGCTGTATCGCGACCCTTCCCCGTCGGAGAAAGAGGTCACGCCAATCCCTTCAAGCACCGGGCTAGACCCAACCAAGAGCGCGCCAAATGCAAACGCCGCCAAAATCCCGATTCTAGAGGATTGCCCAAGCCCGCGTTTGGGTTTTTGCGAGGCTAGGAAAGACATGAGTAAGATCGGTGCTAGGATGGCGTAGCCGCCAACTGAGCCAGCCCCGAATATGCCAATTAAGAGCATGAAGGCGAGCGCGACAATAATGATCGCCAAAGCGACGCCGCGATCGCCTGCATTCCAATCCTGACCAAGTTCGCTGAGCAGAAACAGCGTGAAGGGCAAAATCATCAAAAGCAGACTGGCTTGATGATTGACGTTTGAGAAGAACCCGACCGGCAATCCATTTGACGTAAAGTCATAAAGATAGAGCAGACTATCACGGCCGTCGAAGACTTGAAACAGACCATAAATCACTGTGGCGACGCCCAAGAGAGACAGAAACCAAGGCAAAACATCCTTCAATCGCCGCAAGCCGATGCGCACGCTCAGCAGCAATACGAAAAATGGAATGGCAACATATCCAAGTGTCATCAGCGTCGCTTCAACATCCAGACTGACCGGCAACCAAGCATCGAAAATGTCGAGGCTCGAATAACCTTCGGCGACAATGTCTCGACCGGGAATAGCGTGCCAAAATCCTGGTGGCAGTGGCAGCATTTGTATCAGACCAATCACGACAATCGCGCTCAGAATTAAAAGCGGCGCCCGCGCCTCTTCAAGCTTCACGCGGCTCGGCCAGCTCGCAATGAGCCCAGCTAAGCCGAGACAAGCGAGGGCTTGCAGCGCCCCATGCCCGAAATGCCCTTCGCGCCCGGCTCCGCCAAACACAACACAGGCCGTGACAAAGCTGAGGAGCAGAGCCGTGAGGCCGTGCCGCCGTGTCAATCGGATCGCGCGTTTCCACATCGCTTCGCCTTACTCTTCAGCCGGAATTAATTGCACGGAGAGGATCTCTGTGCGCGACGTTTTCGGGAAGGCGCCGGCGCGCCCCCAGAGCTGCAGCGTCTGAAAGGCGCAATCGGCTTCAGGGATGGTCACTTCCATTTCAAACCGCTCTTTCGCTGAGATCGTTTTCAGCTGAAGGCTTTGCCGGGCAATCCGCGTCCGCGACTCGACGCAGGTCAAATCCCACTCCAAAGCGCCGCCATCTTCTGGCATGCGCCCCATGGCCTCGGTTTGCAGGACATAGTCGCCCGGCGCGGCGCGCAGGGTCTGCGCCGCGATAAAGGGCCGCTCCGTTCCAAGATAGGTGACGTAAAGCCCGCCTCGGTTTTGATATTCCGCGCGGTCGCGGCTGATCGACCAATTAAACGGCTCCGGCTCCGTTCGGTCTTCAAATTCAGAATTGAACGGGACGCCGACCAGCAATTCATCCGGCAGGTTCGCAAACAGACGCCAGGCGCTATAAGCCTCTTCCAAAAGGCCGTCTCGTACCAGCCGCTGGAGGTATCGGCCCTGATAATTTGGGTATAATGCGATCAAGCCTTCCAGCTCAGCGACCGGAACATCCTCATCCATCAGCCGCGACAATAGTCGATTGCCTGTCGCGGGCTCGGTTTTGATATAAGCCACTAAAGCCGACCACTCACCGCTCGATCGGAACACCCCGATCAAAGCGTCGGCGAGCAGATTGCCATCAATCGCCCGCAGGTCAATGATCCGCTGATAATCACCTATGACCTGCTCATACTCACCCGCAAACGCGGCGAGGCTCAAATGGTGTAATCTTGCCGCGAGGCTGCGCGGTTGCAATGCCTTGGCACGCGCGGCAAAAGCCTCTGCGCCAAGCGGATCAAAGCTCGAGGAGGCGCGGGTCAGCGCCGCTTCATAAGGCACGGGATCGACGGGCGCGCGCTTCGCCAAAGCTTGAATGCGCGCGAGGTGGTCGCCGGCAACATCGGTCTGGACCGCGTTGAGGAGCTCGTCTCGCAAGTGACCGGCTTTTAGCGGCGAAAGCAAACCGGTCTCGGCGCTTAGTTCAGCTTCGACGGCGCCGCGTTGAACGCCGATGCTATATGTAAAAATGCCCGCCCAAATAAAAAAGGCGGCCGCAACCGCCTTCAGCCCAATTTGAATTAAGCCCAACGCTCTGTATCTTCCGTATCTTGCGCCGTTTCGATAAGGATTTTGCGCTTCGATTCTTCGCGCTTGCTTTGATCAACATAAGCGTATGCCTGGCGACCATAAGACGAATAATAGTAAGAATACTCATACCCTGCATTCTTGGCGTCAAACTTGGTGAGCACGGCGCCGAGCACATTGGTGCGGCTTTCATACATACGCGAGATCGTGCGCTGCGCGGCTGGGGTGCGGATTGAACCGGATTGAACTACGACCAGCGCGCCCTCGACAATTGAGCCAAGGCGCGGGCTATCGGTAAAGCTGAGCACAGGCGGGGAATCGACGATGACAATATCGAACATTTGCTCCGCCGCTTCGATAATCTCGCGCAGGCGCGGTCCAGACAGAAGCTCAGCCGGATTTGGCGGCACGACGCCGCTCGGCAGGATGGACAGGCCTGGCGTTTTCGAGGCGACGACGTGATCGCGTAAATCATCATGCGTGGTTAGCATGCCAGAGAGGCCGATGGACTTTTTACTGTCGATGACAAACGAGGGTTTACGCATATCTGCATCAATAATGAGGACGTTGTGGCCGCCTTTCGCAAACGTCGTCGCGAGCGAAATCGTCGTCGAGGTCTTGCCCTCGCCCGGCCGCGTACTGGTGACCAAGAGCGAGCGCGGCGCGCCTTCGACGGTGGCAAACTCGAGCGCTGTACGCGCTGAGGCGAAGGCTTCCGAGATCTGCGATTTCGGATCGTTGAGTTCGTCGGCGACAAGGTCTTTCTTGCCTGTCATTTTCGGCACGACCCCAATCGCTGGGAGTCCAAGTTTCTGACGCAGGTCTTCCGGGGTTTTAATCGTGTCATCGATATAATTGAGCGCGAAGGCGAGGCCGACGCCTAGGGCGAAACTGAGCACAAAAGCTTGCAGAAGCGTTCGGCGAAGGTTGGGCTCAAATGGGAGCGCTGGCACCAAGGCCTCATCGACGACAGAGACTTTTGACGAGCCAATGCCCGAGGAAATGGAAATCTCTTTTGAGCGCTGAAGCAGGCCGTCATATTGCGAACGGTTCGTGTCGACCTCGCGCTGCAAGATCCGGTACTGGATCCGCTGGTTGCGGTCTTCCTGCAGACCGCCGCGCAGCTCACCCACCCGCGTCCGCAAAGAGGCTTCTCGCGCGACTGCCGCCTCATAATCGGCCTCAAGCGAGGTCAGCATAGCAATACGGATCGCTTGTTTTTCGGCATCCACTTCTGTCCTCGCCACATTAATTTGCGATTGAAGCTGAACCATCTCAGGATAATCTGGCTTAAACTTGCTGAGCTTTTCCTGATATTCGGCTGTCAGTTCTCCTAGGCGCTCGCGCATACGATTGAGCGCGGCGCTTTCGTTCAGCTCGCGCGCATCCGGACGCTCAAGCGTAGCACGGTAGACTTGCTCAGCTTCAATACGCGCGCTTTCGGCTTCAGAAAGCTCATTGTTGAGCGCAATAATTGAATTAGCATCGAGTGAGGCGGAACCTTCGCTGCCCGTTTCAATGTCTAAAATGCCTTGCTCTTCGGCATAGGCCACCATCGCGCGCTCAGAATCTTCAAGTGCCCGTTTGGCCTGCTGTAAGCGCTCTTCTAAAAACTCTCGCGCATAGGCTGTTGTATTGTACTTCCGCTCTAAGTTGGATTGGATGAAAGATTCAACCAGCGCATTAGAGATACGCGCCGCTTCGGTTGGGTAGGGGCTGATGAATTGTACGTTTACGACACGCGAGCGGCCTTCCGGCGAGACGCGTAAATTACCGACAATCACGCTGGCTGCTTCTAGTAGACGCGCATCGCGCGGCGCGTTTGGATCCGCGTAGCGTTCATCATTCGGCAAGTTGAGCTCTTCCGCTACACGTTCGGCGAGGGAGCGACTTTGCAACAGCTCATATTGCGTCGCCATATATTCGGCGTCTGCAACCACAGCCGGTTCGACGCCGCCTTCAAGGATCTTTACTTCCTCGCGCTGAATTTCGATTGTCGAGGTTGCCTTAAACAGAGGTTCGACGCGAAGGGTCAGCGCAAATGCTGCGGCGCACCCCAAAATGGTGATCGCCAGGATCATCCATTTGCGCGCCAAAAGCACGCGCACGGCGCCCCAAAAATCAAAGCCGTCGCCAGGCCCTTCATCATAGCCCATTTGGCTCGGATAGAGCATGTTCGCCTGGTCTGGGTCACGGAATGGCACAACGCCGCCTAACCCTTCACCGCGATCGCCGGGATAACCTCGATTGTCGTAATTCATTTTATCATATCCCCTGTCGATCTGACCTTAAAGTACCAGCAGCGCAAGAAGCGGCGCTGATCGGATCAGATCGCGGTAATTTTCTCTCAAATCAGAGCCATCGACGACGACAATGTCATTTCCATAAATGATCGGATCATCCGCTTCACCTCTCCGGATCGCGACCAGATTAAAGCTCGCGGCTTGTCGCTCACCTTCAATCTCGCGAAACAAGACGACATTTTTTGGATTGGATGATGCGCTGGTTCCACCCGCCAGTGCCACAGCCTGTAAAAGGGATATGCGACCTCGCACGGGGAAGAGACCCGGACTGTTCACTGCCCCTTCGACTGTGACCTGGCGCCCGACACTCTCTTCAATCGTCACGTTGACGTCTGGGTTTTGCAAATAGCTCGCGCCATATCGATCTTCCAGCACTGCCGCGAGTTCACTAGAGCTTAAGCCGACCGCCTTAACTTCGCCAATCAGCGGCAATTTGATATTGCCGGTAAAGTCGACTTGAAAGGTCCCGTCTAATTCGTCGACGCCGAACACGCTAATGTCCAACATGTCCATCGGCCCAATTCGCAAATCGCCCGCCGTGATTGAGGTCGTAGAATCCGGGATCGCGAGGCTCTGATTGGGCGCCGCGACCTCACTATTGGCGCAGGCTGAAAGCCCAAGCATCATCAAAAACCCAATTGAATATAGAATACTACGCCACATAATCGGCCTGCCTTACGTCCCTTAACCGGTTGTTAAGAGTAAAACCTGGCCGCTTCAAGGCAATTCGCCTCTCGGGTGTGGGGTTTTAGCAGGACATGATGCTTTTTTGGGCACAGGTCGTTGCAGCCGCCTGAGTGGCTTCACCGCATGAGTATATTGGCGGGCTGCGTATCGGCGATGGCGCGCCTTAAATGGTTCACGGCCAGCCAATAATCGATCAACTCTCTCGATCGGGCCTTTGAACGACTTAGGACTTTTCCTGTCCGCAAACTCCACGCATCTATTGTGCGGTTTTTTAGACAGTGCCGGTAAAGTGGCCCTCTCAACATGTAGCATTATCGGGCGAGGTCGCACTTCCCGCTTCTGCGAAAAACAACCCCATGCACAGTAGAAAATCGACACCGTATAAATATTTATACTAACAAAATCAAACACTTGACGAGCTTCGAAAATGAGTCTACGGAGAGATAGTGCTGAGAAATTTGACCCTAAAAAGGGGTCACTCGAAAACGCAAAAAGCGATCCGAGCATATCTCGCCGTCTAAGGTCAAAATGACCGAAGACCCTCCCACCGCTAAAATGGCGGCGGTTTAATTCATGTTCGCAGAACAGAGTGTTCCTTCGTTTGAGAAGGCACACTGGCTGAATGCGTAGGTCCTATCATTGGACCAGTGCGGTGGAACCTAGAAAAGCACGGTTTCCACAGCCAGCTCCAAGCTACGAACTCCAATCTTAATCATTTAAAATAGGAGCCAATCATGGCTACCAATATGAAAAAACGCGTCGCGCAGAATAAAACTGAAAGCGACGCAAACACCAGCCCAACAAAAGCAAACAAGCCAAAGGCGTATCTGGATCTCTACCGGCCTGATGAACCAGAGGTCGACCTTGAAAAGCTGAAGAATGGCGAAATTGCACGAATGCTTGGTCAGAGGATGATGCGCATGGTGGAAGTGTCTGAGTATGCCTCATACAACGCCATCCACGCCCCTCAGACCGAGGTGACGTTCAGAATGTTGACCAAGCGAGCCAATGAGGCCGACAAACTCTTCCTTGAATACATCAAGGTCCTTCAGGCTTTGAAATTTAGGCCAGGATCAGACGATGTCGTTCAATCCAGGATCTATGCTGACAAGGGCCTGGATGCTTATGGCTATCGACGGAGGAAGGACGGAACGCCAATCTTGAATGATCGAGATCATGCCGACCCTGACACCGAAGAACTCAGCGCGTCCGGCCATCATGCCTGGCGAACCGCTGTGTCCGACGGCGATGACGCATAAACGCGACACCGCATCCATGCATCAGTCGCCTCGATGCGGCGCGAAAACCCGGCAGGGATACTCCTGCCGGGCACCCGCCGTCCGAGGAAAGGCGCGTTGCAGAATGCATGGAGGCGGCCATAGAAGCGGTGCGCCACCTGGGAATAGCAACGCCCTCAAGCATGGCATTTTCACCGCGAGTGAAATCGCCAATCGAGAGGCCATCAAAAAAACTGTCGACGAGGCCGCGGCCCTCATCGCGAAAGTCGCGGAAGCATTGGCAGACTAATCGATAGAAGCGGCAAGTGCTGCGGGCCCGGTCTTGGGCCCGCAGTTTCTCCTCATCCGCTTACGTCGGATTTTTCAACGTCAGGGAAAATGTGGAGACTATCGTTTAAGGCGCACGCCTGGGGAGTGAATTGGGTCACCTAGGAATTCGACACCCTCATTCTCGAGCGCCGATTTCACCCGCTCCAGCGTACCGGATCTGGACGGCGGCACACCATTCACTGACTCAAACCGCTGGACTGTTTTCCAAGTGACCCCAGCCATCTCAGCGAGCTCAGCAGCCGAGATCCCAAGCATCCCGCGCGCTGCACGAATTTGAGATGATGAGATCATTGACAAATGGCCCTAGAGTACTATTTTATTACTTAATGACTATCGATACTTTACAGTCTTCTGTTTTGCAGGAGTGGGCAAGTCAGCTCGATATCCTCTTTGCGCGATGTGAGGGGGCGTACTCAGACCTAACGCTGTCGGGATACAGAAAAGACTTAGAGATTTTCGCTGGGTGGTGCGCCGAGAATGGTGAGGCATTCTTGCCTGCAGACCCGCGATCAATCGCGAGTTTTTTTAACTCGCAACTTGAAACATGCAGTTATGCCACGATCAGGCGTCGAGCCAGCGCAATCAGATTCGCGCACGTCCTATCGGATCTGCCTTCGCCTATCGGACATTCAGAAGTCTATCTAGCTCTACGGCGAGCAGCTCGCACCAAAGGGCGCCGCCCAAAGCAGGTGCTAGGGCTGACTAGAGACCTTCTGGAGAAGATGCTTGCAGCCTGCCCCGACACGTTGCCGGGAAAGCGAGATGCGGCACTGCTCAGCGTTGGCTATGATACGCTCTGTAGGAGTTCTGAATTATCGTGGATGCGTGCCCAGGACGTGCGCTTAGAAGAAGCGAGAGTGTATATTCCACGATCAAAAAGTGATCCGTTTGGAGATGGACGTTTCGCTGTGCTATCGAAGCCCACGATAAAGCGTGTCGATTGCTGGCTTCGTTCCAGCGCTATTGAGGATGGACCGCTTTTTCGCGGTTTGCATACGGGCACTGTAGGACAAGCGCATTTAGAGACCTCATCTATAAGGCGCCTCATGAAGGTGGCTGCTCAAAGGGCAGACCTTCCTGATCAAGCTAAACTCCTAAGTGGTCACTCGATGCGAGTAGGCGCGGCTCAAGATATGCTTCAAATGGGATGTGACGCCCTCGCAATCATGACTGCCGGCGGATGGAAAAACAGTGAAGTCGTCAGTCGATATGAGGAGTGGACGCCAAATGTCAGGAAATTCGGATAAAGCGGGTATCACGCCTCGGCGCGTCCGTGGCTAACCGGATTGCTCTAGAATTATGTTTCTTACGGTCTGGAAATACCATTTCTTATAAGACGCATATTGGTAGCCGGCTCGTCCGTCCAAGATTCCAAGTTTCCCTAAATATGTGTAGAAAAAGTAGAACCAAGCGAACCAGAATTTTTCGATGTTATTGTACTTAAATGATTGGCGGTCCGTAAGATCGGCGGACTTCTGTTCAAGTTCCGGCCTTAGTTGCATATAGCGAGATGCTTCCCATTTCGCGTAGTCGATGTGGCGTTGTAGAAATCGAGCTAACCCTCTGAAATCACGGTGATCAATAGGAGCCTTGATCTCGCCAACTGTGCCTTGAAGTACGGGATGCTCGTGTACTTCCATATCCAATGAAGACCATTCGTCTTCTTCGATGCGCTCGTATTCACCTGCTCCGATCTTAAAGCAAGCGAGCTTTCTCTGTGGGACGCCGCGATTTAGCCGTTTGCCCATGAAGTAATTGGTATAGTTGAGCCAAAAACCATTGCATTGATCTTTGGCTAAGTTCGCCGCGAGCTCGACACAAAAGCTCTTGTCTACGACTTCGTCGGCATCCAGAAACAGGACCCATGGCGTGGCAAATTTGTAGGAACGTAGAATCCAATTCCGCTTTTTGGGAAATCTACCATCCCATTCAAAGTTGATAACTTCGGCCCCCGTGGAGAGTGCTATTTCCACCGTTCGATCTTCGCTATTTGAATCCACAACGATTATACTTTGAAAACAATTCAAAGAATCTAAGCACGCAGGAAGGTTGTCTTCTTCATTTTTCACTGGAATGACCACTGTAACAGGCAGTCTAGGTTCCGTTTGGCTACCGCTCATGATTTTCAAGCGCCCTTTCCGAAATTTTGGATGCAGGATTTCCTGCAACAACGGTTTCAGCGACAACCGATTTCATCACCACGCTTCTCGCGCCAACTACCGCACGCTTTCCAATAGTCACGCCAGGACCAACAAAAGCATCAGCACAAACCCACGCCTCTTCTTCGATACTGATGGGAGTTTTAAGCAATGGCATTGCTGGATGATTATGATCGTGTGAACCGGCACATATATGCGCCCTCTGCGAGACCGTAGCGCGTGCCCCGATCGAAATTTCTCCTAAGGCGTATAGGATAGCATGATCGCCAATCGCAGCTTCTTCACCTATTAGCAGGTGCCATGGAATCACGACCTTTACGGTCGGATAGATGTGCACTCGGTTGTGAACACTAGCACCAAAAACTCGCAATAGCACTCTTCGAGCCACCCATAACTGACGGGGAGTAATTCGAAAGATAGGCTGCCCAAGCATGTCCCAGGTAAATCTGGCCAGCAATTGCGATCTCGTCCATTTTTTCGCCTGCCGGTTCGTTGATGTATCGATCATATGGTTATGACATCCCACGTTTGCCGTTTTCGATAGCGGTAAAGCACATGGGTTACTTATGCACATGGTTCGGCGCATCTCCTCCGAACAAAAGCCAATGGTATGCCTCGGCCATCTTTTCCGCCACGTTTCCCCAAGAATAAGCGCGCAGCATCCATTCTCGGCCACGTCGTCCCATCTGTTTTCGATCCTCGTAAGACAATGACATAGCTGACGTCAAAGCCGCCGAAATAGCCTCGACACCGTGATCTATCCACCATCCACAGCTGTGCTCTACCACTCCTTCCCAGGGTGCACCCTTTGAAACTATTACCGGGGTCTCTGCTGCCAGCGCCTCGGCAATCACGATACCAAAGTTCTCGCTCCGAGTGGGCAGAATTAAAATCTCTGCATCTTGAATTAGCTTTTCTTTAGCGACCCCATAAACAGGACCGGGAAAGCAAATTCTCTCTAAACCAAGCGAGCGGCTCTGACTTAGCAGCTTATCCCTGTATTTATCTTCATCTGGTCCAACCACGCGAAGCTCCCAATCAGGGAAATGGCTTGCAACTATTGCCCACGCTTCAATTAAATCTTCCAAGCCCTTTTTAGGATGCAGTCGGCTCAGGAAGAGCACTGTTTTGCTTCCCGCACTCCCACTCTCACTTGTGCGAATGTCTGGCAAATCCACACCATTAGGTATTATAGCGATTGGCCCTGCCAATCCGAATTTCCTTATATAATCTGCCTCTTCTTCACTCGTCGCGTGCCATAACGAAGTATGAGAGTAAGCCGATTTTTGAACAAACTCCCAAAACAACTTTTTCTTCAGTGGAGAAAACGCTAACGCCTGCTCAGTAAGCATACCTCTCGGAGTAACGACCAAAGGAACGTCATGCCTCTTAGCCATCTCTCCTGCGTAGGCATTTGGCATCATCCAAAACCCATGAGAGTGAATGATCCGCCCTGTTTTCGCGTGAGTTTGAATTCCTTCACGTAATCTTGATGAATAGCCGAGGCGCTTGAGAAAGCCGATACCCTCAAGCGAAGGGGAAAATGCGCTAATATAACTTGCATTTGGTGTTCCCACCTCCTCCAAGGTTAACAGACTAGCATCCAGTCCATTTTCAGCGAGCGCTTCACATAAACGCGGCACGGAATACGCGGGGCCGCCATTGGCGGGACTTATTCCTGCTACTACGTGGCAACTGGATAGTGCAGTGTTCTTTGAGCGCAAGGAGTTAGACAAAGAGTATCATACGCCGTTCAGAATATTTGAAACACATTGCAGTCTACTACTTTTCCAAAACAGATTGCAGCGTTTTCAGGTTTGCTATCGGGAAGATCCGCTTTTGAACGGCATCGGAGTTTACGAGCGTCTGCGGCAGTTCTTTTTCATTAGCTGCAGAAACTAAGTGGTCGGCAAGTGCTTGAAAATCGCCAGGTGTGATCATTCTAATTGGGACCCCAGCTCGCTTCAAGTCTAATGCGGAATACACTCCCGTAGTGCTAATTACACGTTTCAATCGCATTGTTGCATCGACAACTGGAATTCCATACGGTTCAAAATCAGAAGCGTGAATATAGATATCGCAATCAGTCAAAAGTTCGTCATAGATTTCTTCTGACACCCAACCAACGAAATTCAACCGCAAACGCAAAGAAGAAAACTTCGAACGCCAAAATTCTAATTCCGGCCCGGTTCCGGCGATCGAAAAAGACAGCGATCCAGCTATCCGATGGTCCTGTAAGATGCGGAGAGCGTTGTATAAAGTGCCGTAACCCTTTCTCGGAATAAACCTGTTGGCAACAAAGACTTTTACGTCGGCCGAGCGAGAACACTTACTAGGTATTTCGTTATCTTCGTCGATTTTCCTCAACCGATCATTATGCGCATACGGAAAGGTAAAGACCCGAGCGCTTGGTAATCCAAATTCACGGGCAAAATTTTCAGCGGCGGTTTCACCGGCTATGAAGAAAAAGTCGTGCAAACGCACAAAATGCTTTCTTAATATGAACGTAAAGGGGGGCCGAGAAACAGATGATGTTTGATCACTAAAAACTGCACAGCGCACTCGCGCAGCCTTACAAACAATCGTGATTATGCGGTGGTCAAATCGCCCCCAGCCACCGATTATAACAAGGTCGAAACCATTGACTTTGGCGACAGTTCGACCAAGGGAATGAAAAACTTGAACCCCGTCGGGTGAATCTAGCTCCTTCCCGCTCAATCCCTTCGAATCTGATTTGGGTTGAGCATAATATACTGATACATCAAATTGCTCCTTCATCACCTCAAGCCATCGACTTATGTAAGGAGCAGGATGGTTCGTCGTTATTAGGATCTTTCTCTTCACTTTAAAGCTTCTAGCTCCGAAAGACTTTTCCCCTTAAAGAACAATTCGTCCCATCGACTTCGATTAACATTTGGAGAGAGCAAAGATATTACTGCGCCTGCTACTTTTTCAACGTGGGAAGGCTCTTCGCGACTCCCTCCTGTGCGCATTAAGTTAATGCTTGATGCTTCGACTTTCTGCCTAGCTCTAGAAATCTCATCAACTTGATCAGAAAAATGGTGGCCAGACATTTTTGCGTCCTTATGGAGCCTGAGCGCCCATATGTACTTATCCAGCCTCACAAACCGCTCACCACTAAGAAAAAACTTCCACCAGAGCTGGGTATCCATTTTGTAGTGAAAATCGCGATCGAACCCTCCAACATTTTCGTATAGTTCTCTAGAAAAAAAGGCGCTTGGACCACATGCAGTCAATCTTCCTAAATTCCCAAAAGTATGGCTAAAACTTTCTCCTCGGCGAACTCGCAAGACTGTATCCTTATCATCGATCCATATGACGTTTCCAAAAAACCAATTTGTACCCGGATGGTTTGAGAGTTTCGAGCGAAAGTTCGCTAATGCGCCTGGCAGCAGCATGTCATCGGTGTTGAGCCACGTAAGGAACCGCCCTTCAGAGTTTTGAACACCTTTAATCAGGGCATCCGATTGCCCGCGATCTTTCTCCGAGACAAAATAGGAGAACATATCACGGTATTTTTCGGCGATGGACAGCGTTTGATCTGTACTTCCGCCATCGACAAATATTACCTCCGTGTTCTGATCCATTTGAGCAAAGACACTTAAAAGCGTTTTCTCTATGAAGTGTCCTTGGTTGTAAGAGGGAATAATAATCGATAGTGTAGGTCGCACTCTCAGTATCCTTCGCCTAAAATCGAACTGCTGATTAATCCCAATATTCTGCGCGCCTCTACTCCAGAAATGTGACTATCGTCGATAAACAAAAGCTCTTCGTCGGTCGCGTAACGACACACTTCTTCACCACAGTACTCCTGCATCAATGGAAGATATAGGATGTTGTCGGAAACCAAAGGCGAAACCACTTTCGAGAACTCTTCTTCGACTGTCAGATTTCGATGCGATAATTCAACAATGCAAGGAAAGAGAGACTTTTTGTGGTGAGCCTTTATCTCAACACATCTAACGGGATCAAAACTCGGCTCGGGCACTGGCCCAACGAATATAGTCTTAATCCCAAGATCGTTAGAAATCGTCACCATCTTTGCTAGGGAGTTTGACAGATTTCGAATGTTATCCGTGTCGGTATCAGAAACCAGTGTGTGTTTGGATTCAATTGTGGAATGCCATGATCCCGCTACAATTAGAACATCTGGTGGTCGATCCTGAATATAGTCGATAACGTTTTTGTTGAAGTCGGGACATTCTTTTTTTAGAAAGTCGCTGGGTACAAATCTCACATCAATGATTGGAGGGCATCCAGCCTTTGTAGCGAAGGAAAGTTTCACGTTCTTCCCCGACAATTCAACTCTCACTGCGTCAATCAAATGAGCGGCATGAGAGTCGCCCCAAAGCATTATTCGGGCATCATAATTTTTCTCGCTCGACAGTGGGTCTTCGATACCACAGGCAGAATCGTCCGGGAGCGATTGACCTCGAACCAAGCACGGGTCTTTCTGAAACTCGCTCGCCTCCTGCTTAGCGGTGATGTATCCGAGCGGACTTGGACCGCTTTGCGGCGATGTTGAAGGATTGAATAAGATAACACCACCAGCAAAAGCCAGCAACGCTCCGCTCACCCCCACGGTGGACAAACTTCTAAACCGAGCCTCCCCGGAGTAAACACGAAATCTTTGCTCGATTAGGCGATGCGACAAAACTGCGACTAAAACAGTGAAGCCTGCCAGCGATACTTGTTCCACGACCCCCAAAGAAACTTTTTCTGGAAATGGATATGAATAAAACACTATAATCGGCCAATGCCACAGGTATAAGGAATATGAAATTTTCCCTATATATCGCACCTGTCTTTGCTCTAATAACTGCGTTATCACGGTTCCACCGCAGGGACCGACCCAAATTATGATACTTGTCGCAAGCACGAGCGGCAACGCAGCAGATGCTCCCAAGTGTTCCAGATTGAACAATGGGATCATGCATACGCCAATCACAAAGAAGGCAGCCCAACGCGAATATTTAACGACCTCCATTTTCTTGGTTTTGACGCTAGGGATAAAGTTAATCAAAACTCCGAATCCAAATTCCCAAGCCCTAGCCCAAGGGGCATAGAACGCTTGCTTCGGATCAGCTCCATCCAAATAAAAACACCAAACAAAAGAAATTACGGTTAAAGCAGCAACTGCCGTAGGAAATAATTTCTTCCAACTACACAGTGATAACAGACAAAATAAAATAGGAAATGCGATATAAAATTGCTCTTCCACGCCCAGAGACCAAGTATGGAGCAGCACCTCATTTTGAGAAGAGTCCGAAAAGTAGGATTCCACCTTTCTCATGTAGAAAATATTAGGAAGAAAAAATACTGCCGCAATTAGAGATTTTGTATATTGCAAATAATCATCATAAGTGAAAATGAAGAATGAAATCAATGTAGATACAAATAGTACTACGTACAAAGCGGGAAATATCCGGAGCACTCTCCTTACCCAAAATTCCTTGATCGAGAAGCCATCTATTGAAAGCTGATGCAAAGCGATCTTTGTGATTATGAACCCAGAGACAACAAAGAAGATATCGACTCCCAAATACCCACCAGGAATCCAATCAAAATCTAAGTGATACAGAAGCACGGCGATCACTGCTATTGCTCGAAGCCCGTCTATATCGGCTCGATAATCTATTTTTTTCATTTTCATGAGATTTAGCTTCTTAGGAACCTCTAGTCAGGCTTGCGCAGAAGAGAACGATAAAGGTCGTTATGCGCAGCTGAGACGATGGGTTCTGAGAATCGATTTTCCGCTTCAGATCTGGCGGCGAAAGCCATTTGCTTTTTGCGTCCCGAACCCGCCTCTAACATAGCACGCACTTTCGATGCTAACTCATTACAATCAAAAGGTTTTGCAATGCAGCCACTCCGACCATCATCGACTAAATCAGACATTCCGCCGATATCAAAACAAGCGATCGGGGTACCTGAGGCTAGTGCCTCCACACCTGTATTTGGCAAATTATCCTGCCGAGAGGGTATCATTAAGAGATCCGAAGCGCTGTAGGCCAAATTCAGAAGCTCGTCATCCTTTAGAAAGCCGGGGTAATGAGCTGTCACAGGCCACCCTCCTCCTGATGCTGGCCGGCTCTCACCAACAACTAGCAACTCGAATTCCTGCCCCATTTGATAAAGAATTCTCAAGGTTTCACCCAAGAGGTCCGAGCCTTTCAGGCGATTGTGCTTACCCTTCATCGCTACAAACGAAATTAAAGGGATATCATGGGAGGGAATTCCAAGTGTTTTTTTAGCCTCAACCTTACAGTGGGGACGCCATGTATTAGTATCGATAGCGTTGGGAATTACACAAACGGGAAGATCGCCAAAAAGCGGGCTATCCCTCACCATCTCTGCCAACCAATTACTTGGCGCGACAACTTGAATACCGCCCCAATTTCTAGCCTTACGTCCCCAAACCCAGCGATCCAACGAAAATCTCGAACCGTCCGAGTAACCGTTCTTCCACCTCGTGCCTTCCTCGTAATGCCTCGCACCAGCTATTGCCCACATATCATGCATAGTCCAAACGACAGGCTTTTGGATTTTTCCGATATCTTCAATTGAGAGTGTTTCTGCATTCACCCAGTGCAGATGAACAATCTCGGCGTCGCTCCGATTAAGCTGACGCAGTAATGGAGAACGAAAGAAAGCTGCTGAAGCACTGTCATCACCTTTTGATGAGAGAGCCCTCACCAACACACGCCCGGCCTTCGCTTTTGCACGAAAAGTGGCCCTAGAGAACGAGCTCGTTACGCCCTGAATTCCAGCTTCATCAAGCTGCTGTTCGACCACTCGAAGGCGCGATTTTGTTGCAGATTTCAATAGTGCGCGATGCAGCCTGAGCGCAGCTCGCGCGGCCCCGCCACGGCTATCGCTGTAGTTTACTAAGTCTACTATCATAATCCGAGTATATTTTTTCGATGGTATTAGACCATCTTCTCGCGAACAATCGGCTTGTATACTTTTTTAAGTATGCCTCTTTGTTCAGAGCCCCCCAACTCTTGTTTTTGTCTAGCTCGCTCTTAGCTTCCCTTATACCTAGCTCTATAGACCTAGGGCTCGCACGCCCCACAGATACCGTATCGGGAAGATCCAGAAGTTGATCGCGACTTCCACCAACAGCAGTCATTACTAAGCCCTTGGCAAATGCGGCGCACTCAAGAGGCCATAAATCATAGTACGCAATTCTATTGGGAATAACTACGATGTCCACATGTGGGAGTATTGAGTGTATGTTTGGCTGCCACCCTAAGTCTGTCACTACTCCGCCATCCGGCGTTGCGATGGGCCCTCCGCCGGCGGAAAAAAAGCAAAAATCGCTTTCCTCGCCAAACACTTCAGCCGCTTGGCAAAACAAGTCATATCCTTTGTGGGAATTATACCTACCAGCGAATAAGACAACAGTGCGGTCTTTCGCCCTCATGAGCACTTCAGGAATCGCCAAGTTAGGATCTATCTCTGGAACGTCGACACCTGATTCAAGATAATAGACTTTTTTATTCGCCTCAAAAACGGTACTAAATCTAGAACGGTATGCAGTGGATGCATTGTAAGAAGGAAATACAACGAAGTCAGATAAACTAAGCAAAGCTTGCTCGCGTCGAAAATGCCTGTTGTATGCCCTTTGAGAGATCTTTTTACCGGCATTCGCTTCGGTGATTTTATGCTCTTCGGCTGCTATGTCTGGGCTATGGGGCATGTAGCCAACAACGCGCCCAAGCATTTTTGCATACCGCATATTGATCGGACTTTGATATCCCTGACCGATCACGACGCCACACGCCCGAATACTATCGCGCTCCAACGAGGACTGAGAGCTGAAAGGGTTCACTACGCCCCGGTCTCGCAGGTGTTTCAGCAAACCGAGTCCAGATCCAGCAGCCAAGCCCGAACCTTCGCCAGTTGCCCGGTTTCGTTCGTGAGACTGCCTTCCGATAAAGCGCGCGTTGAGTGCAGCGTCGCATTCTGACCTGATCGCGTCTATTCCATTGCGCAAACCATAGACGTAACCTGGAGGCCCCCCACCTGGCTTGATGAAAGGAGTAATGAAAACAGTTGAATGCGACATTTAGTATTTTTCCGCTAACATCAGCGCGCGTGCCACAGCCTGGTCCATATTGTAGTATTGGTACTCAGCTAACCTACCGGCGAATAAAGTCGTTTTTTGCCTCTCCGCTAATTCCTTGTACCTTCTATACAAATCCTGATTAGCGTCATTAGGAACGGGATAGTACGGAATATTGCTTCCCCTCTTATAGCCCTCTGGGTACTCGGAAATAAGCGTGTTGAACTCCGCTTTTTGCCCCGAAAGCGCCCTCATACTAGTGGTGCGCGTACAGTTGAGGCTATTTGGAAAGTTCGTTACAGAATGCCTCCAATTGACCTCCCTTGTAGTGTGCTCACGCTCAAACCTGAGGCTTCGATATGGCAAATCACCAAACTTGTACTCGAAAAACTCATCGATTGGGCCTGTAAACAGAATGTTATCAGTCTCAATATCGCTTTTGATGGATTGCCAGGTGGTTTTGAGTAGTACTTTCAACCCGGGTACATCTGCCATTTTTCGGAACAAATGAGCATAGCCGCGTTTTGGCATAATCTGATACCTATCGCCAAAATATCGGTCATCCCGTGAAACGGAAACCGGCACCCTAGCTGTGACTGATGGCGCGAGGTCCTCAGGCGCAACTCCCCACTGCTTTCTCGTATAACCCTCGAAGACATTCTTATATACGAAATCTGCCAGAAATTTTATTTCGGGTCTTTCATGCTGCCTCAGCTTTAAGATCGGAACCCTGCTCCCATAGCCATACTCATCAACCAAAACACCTCTCAATGTGGAAGCAAGGGGGTCACCGAAAACCAAGTCGATCGAGTTCAAATTAAAGGGTATCGGGACCAATTTACCCTCAATTTCAGCCCTAACGAAGTGTGTATATGGGCGCCATTCAGTAAATCGGGACAAGAAATTTACTACACTATTACTATTTGTGTGAAATATATGGGGACCGTATATATGGTCTAGTACACCCACCTCATTGTATTCGTCCCACGCGTTGCCACCAATGTGGTCGCGCTGCTCAACCACTAAAACAGATTTTCCCTGGCAAGCCTTTTGATGAGCGAAAGTCAAACCGGTAAATCCGGCGCCCACCACTACCCAATTAAACCGCATTCTTAGCTCCATTAAAAATACTTGTACGGAATTTCCAAACGGCGACGGACATCGCCACCGCAATGACAAGTTCCGTGACCACCACGGATACAGCCCCCCCTTTGGCACCAAAAGAGTAGATCAAGAGAAATGCACTCAATGCGCTACCCACAGCAACTGATGTCACAACTCGATTGAATAACCGTCCAAACCCATTTGGAATCAAAAGCTGCATCCCTAACAAATTAGAAGCACAAACCAAAAACGGAGCTGGAGCGAGTATCTTCAGAAGCGTTGCGGAATTCGCAAACTCGTTTCCAGCCAGCAACAGAACCATCCACTCAGACGCAAAAAATATAGATGTGCTTATAAGGGCCGATATTGGCAACAAAAAGTAAGCACTTCTCACGTACAAAGATCTCGCCTCCTCTTTATTGCTTGAAAATAGAGAATTAAGCCTTGGAAATAGAGCCTGGCTAATTGGGGTAATAGTACTATACGCCAACAACCTTACTCTATCTGCCAAAACGTAATACCCAACTACCTGCGTCCCGGAAATAAAACCAACCAGAGTAGG
>JBCBMU010000004.1:0-277623 GCA_039822145.1 Pseudomonadota bacterium
CTTGGCATGACAAGCGGTCACCATCGGCGGCTTCACGCTTAGTAATGTGGCTTTCTTCGGTTGGCAGGATGGAGCCGCCGCCCGAGTGAATCTTGACCCGGCACTGGGCACATGTGCCGCCGCCGCCACAGGCCGATGGGACAAACAATTTCTGCTCGGCCAGCGTTTGCAAAAGCTTGCCGCCCGCGGGCACTGAAACGGTCTTTTCGCCATTGATTGAAATGTTCACGGCGCCGGTAGAGACCAGGCGTGAACGGGCTGCAAGAATGATTGTGACCAGGGTGATCACGATCAGTGTAAAAAGAACAATACCAAGTCCAAACGTTTCCACTTTGGGTGTATCCTCTACAGTTTAATGCCGCCAAACGACATGAAGGCCAGAGACATCAGGCCTGCCGTAATGAAGGTAATGCCGAGACCCTGAAGGCCATCGGGAATATCCGAGTATTTGAGTTTTTCGCGCACACCGGCCATGGCCACGATAGCGAGTGCCCAGCCGAAGCCCGAGGAGACGCCATATGTCGCTGATTCAGCCAGGCTATAGTCGCGCTCGACCATGAGCAGAGAGCCGCCCAGAATGGCGCAATTCACGGTGATCAAGGGCAAGAAGACCCCAAGCGCGTTGTAGAGCGGTGGGAAGTACTTATCGAGCACCATTTCCAAGATCTGCACCATCGCCGCGATCACACCGATATAAGAGATCAGGCCAAGGAAAGTCAGGTCGACGGTTTCGAGGCCGGCCCAGGCAAGCGCGCCGGGCTTAAGCAAATAGGTCAGGATCAGATTGTTGGTCGGGACGGTAATCGCTTGCACAACAATCACCGAAACGCCGAGACCGATCGCGGTCGCAACCTTCTTCGACACGGCGATGAAGGTACACATGCCGAGGAAGAAGGATAGCGCCAGATTCTCTACGAAGATCGCTTTGACGGCAATGGAGAGGAGGTTTTCCATTAGTGGGCCTCCGCCGTTTGGATTTTGAACTCGCGCTTCTCAACTTGTTCCGGTTTCCAGGTGCGGAAGCCCCAAATGATCAGGCCAATGATGAAGAAGGCGGATGGCGGCAGTAGCAGCATGCCATTCGGCACATACCAGCCGCCATTGTTCACAGTCTGGAGTAGAGTGACGCCGAACAGGCTGCCTGAACCAAACAGTTCACGGATCGCTGCGACCATCATAAGGATCAAGCCATAACCCATGCCATTGCCGACGCCGTCAATGAAAGACGGGATCGGCGGGTTCTTCATCGCGAAGGCTTCGGCGCGGCCCATCACAATACAATTGGTCACGATCAAACTGACGAACACGGCCAGCGTCTTTGAAATTTCGAAGGCGAAGGCTTTGATCAATTGGTCTACAATGATCACCAGCGAGGCAATCACCACCATTTGCACGATAATCCGGATCGAGCCCGGGATTTGGCTGCGGATCATTGAGATAAACATGGACGAAAAGCCCGTCACCATGATCACCGCCAAAGACATCACGAAAGCCACTTGCATTGACGACGTCACCGCCAAGGCCGAGCAAATTCCGAGCACCTGCAACGTAATCGGGTTATTATCGACCATAGGGTCGATCAGCATTTGTTTGCGCGTTTGTGACATTACAGCGCTCCTGCCTTGAGGTTCTCGAGGAAAGGTTCGTAGCCGGCTTCACCGACCCAGAATTGCACCAGGTTGGAGACCCCGTCAGAGGTCAGCGTGGCGCCAGAGAGGCCGTCGACATGATAATCAGGTCCTGCTGCTGAGACCGTTTTTGCGACCGCAATTTGCAGCGTACCATCATCGTCTTTGAGTTTCTTGCCGCTCCACAGCGCTTTCCACCGCGGATTGTCGACTTCGGCGCCAAGGCCCGGCGTTTCGCCATGCTCATAGAATTGCAGGCCATAAATGTCGTTGCCATTCTCTTCGATGGTGATGAAGCCATAAAGCGTTGACCACAGGCCATAGCCGTGGACGGGAAGCACGACTTTATCAATTTCGCCAGCTTCATCGCGAAGGATGTACACATTGACGAAATTCGCCCGGCGGCCAATGCCCGCTGGGTCATCGTCGAGCGCGATCGACAATTCGGGATCGTCAGCCGCAGCGCGGTCATCGAAAGTCAGTGGATCAAACTCATCAGAAAAGGTGCCTTTTTCGATGTCCAATACACGTGGTTCAAATGACGCAAAGGCGTCGGCGATATCGACGTTCGGATCGTATAGTCCGGCGACTTCCAAAATGTTTTTTTGCTTGTCTTGCAGCTTGTTGACCGCCTGGATCGGGCGCAGCGAGACGGCCATCGCGGACACCGCCATGGACGCGACCAAACAGAGCGTGACAGCAACAAAAATCGTCTTCGGAACCGAGTCTGGTGACAGCGCTAAAAAGCGTCCAATCGGTCCTTTAGGTTTCGCATCAGGTTGAGGCATATTGTTTTACCCTCTTCTTGATATTGGCTTGGACGACGAAATAGTCGATGAGCGGCGCGAACACATTGCCGAACAGGATGGCCAGCATCATGCCTTCTGGGAAGGCCGGATTGATCACGCGGATGAGGATCACCATCACGCCGATGAGCGCGCCGTATATATAGCGTCCGAGATTGGTATGTGAGCCTGAGACCGGTTCTGTCACCATGAAGACGAGACCGAACGCATAGCCGCCGACGACCAGATGCCAGTACCACGGCATGGCGAACATTGGATTGGTCTCAGAACCGATCCAATTCAGCAATAGCGTGAATGCAATCATCCCGCCGAGACAGCCTAGAACCATGCGATAATTGGCAATTCTCGTAATCAATAGGAAAGCGAGACCGATCAAACAGGCAAGCGTCGAGGTTTCGCCGATACACCCCTGGATCGTGCCATAGAAAGCGTCCATCCAAGTGATCCCGAGTTCCGGCAAGGTCTGATACCCGTCTGAGGCGGAGACCGACAGGGCCGTCGCGCCCGAAAAGCCATCAACCGGGGTCCAAATCGTGTTCCCTGACATGTCAGCAGGGTAAGCGAAATAGAGGAAAGCGCGGCCAGTAAGGGCGGGATTGAGGAAGTTTTTCCCAGTTCCGCCAAACACTTCTTTGCCGATGACGACGCCGAAAGAAATGCCGATTGCAACCTGCCAAAGCGGCACGTCTGGCGGCAAAGTTAGCGCGAACAGCATGGACGAGACGAGAAAGCCTTCATTCACCTCATGCTTGCGCACGGTCGCGAAGAGCACTTCCCAAAATCCGCCGGCAGCCAGCGTCACAATATAAATCGGCAGAAAATACAAAGCCCCATGCGCGAAATTCGCAAATGGGTTGCTGGCGTCAAAGCCAATCCCAAGCGTGCTGATGATCCAAGCGCGCCAACCCGAAGCGCCATAGGTCTCGATCGCGGTATTGGTCTGTAGACCAACATTATATAGGCCGAACAGAATGCACGGGACCGTCGCGATCACGACATAAGTCATGATACGCTTCATGTCAGTGTAAGAGCGCGCATGCGGTGCAACTTTGGTCACCGTTTTCGGCGTATACAAGATGCTTTCAATCATCTCATAGATTGGGAAATAGCGTTCCCACTTTCCGCCCGACGTGAAGTTCGGTTCAATCCGATCCAGATAGGTTCTGAGCCCCATTGCTAACCTTCCTTCTCAATCTTGGTCAGGCAATCGCGCAGTGCGGTGCCGTATTCATACTTCGCTGGGCAGGCAAAACCAGCCAAGCCGAGGTCTTCTTCATCCAATTCCAACGCACCCAACGCTTGCGCGGTGTCGGTATCCATAACCAAGAGCGATCTTAGCAGCTGCGTTGGCAAATAGTCCTGCGGCATTAATTCCTCAAATGTACCCAATGGGACCATGGCGCGACGGCCACCATTGAGGTTTGAGGTCAACGGGAAAAGCTTTTTGAGAAAGCCCGACCCGAGCACTGGTTGTGCGGAAAACTTGTGCGCCATCGGACGGATCCAACCAAATGGAATTTGTTTGGTGTCTTCTTCAATAACGGTGACCTGACGCGCATACCGGCCGAGATATTCGCCGCGATCATATTCGGCGACTTGACCACTCAGCACTGATCCAGAAATGATCCGCACCGGCGTTTCTGCGTCATATTCACGGTCTGTCAGCGCCGCGAGGGGTGATCCGTTGGTGACTCGGAGGAGGCGCGGACGTTGCACCAAGGGGCCACAAATCGCGATGATCCGGTCCGTTTTGAGCTTGCCCGTCAGCATCAGATGGCCAATGGCGATGACGTCCTGATAATTGATCGACCAGACGGTGCGCTCAGAATTTGGCGGCTTCAAGAAATGGATATGCGTGCCGGTTAAGCCAGCGGGGTGAGGGCCTGAGAATTTCGCGTCTTCTATTCCGGCAAGCTCCGCGCCCGGGATGACTGCGTCGCGCTCGCGGCAGAGGAAAACATCGCCGTCGCTGAGCGGCAGAAGCGCTTTTAGGCCGGCCACAAACGCCTCGCTGTCCTCGCCAATGATGAGCTCTGGATCGGGCGCCAGTGGTTCAGTGTCCATGGCGTTGACGAAGATCGCCGCAGGGCGGGTATCGGACGCTGGAACTTTCGAATACGGGCGTGTCTTGAACGAGGTCCAAAGGCCCGAAGCGCAGAGGCGCTCAGCAATGCCTTCTGTGCTTGTGGCGTCGCCAACAGCGCTGAAATCGACGGCTTCCGCGGCGCTGTCATCGCGTTCAATCTCGACGCTAACGAGCACTCGGCGGACGCCGCGATTAATCGCTTTGACGCGACCCGAGACAGGCGCTGTCACGAAAACGTCCGGTGTGTCTTTGTGGAAGAAGAGGGGCGCGCCGGCGCCGACGACGTCGCCCTCTTGGACAGTCATTCTTGGCTTAAGTTGCAAATAATCGGCGCCGAGGACCGCGACTGTGTCGACGTCTGGGCCGGATTCAATGGTCTGCTCGGGGGCTCCCAAAATCGGCAAATCGAGGCCTTTTTTGAGGTGAAACTCTCTCGTCATCGGGTACCACAATCGCTGCTGCGGGCAAACGCCCACACAATTTTTGAGGCACCTACATCGGAATCAGTGATTCAACCAGAGGAATTTCCAGCTTAACCAGTGCGGCATTTTATGCGCTTAAAATATAGACAAACCTGCTAAATGAGTGGCAACGCCAAGGACACCTTTCTTGGTGATGCATTGTACGAGTCTGCTCATGTTCTTCAGATCTATTCTCGCGGTCTTTTTGTTCAGCGTTGCAGCGTGTGCGCAACCCGCGACGCAATATGTGTTCTCGGGGCAAACAATGGGGACGACGTATAATGTCACCATCGTCGATGAGACAGGCACGCTGAACCGAGACAATATCGATCAAGTGATCTCTGACACCCTCATCGCGGTCAATGCGAGCTACTCAAATTGGGACCCGAATTCAGAGATTTCTGTATTCAATGCGAGCGATACCACGGAGCCTGTGCCGATTTCAGAAGGGCTCGCCGAAATGATCGCGACGTCAAACCGTATCCATGCTGCGACCCGTGGGACGTTTGACCTCACGCTGAAGCCATTGGTCGAAATTTGGGGGTTCGGGCCATCTGGCGAAATCACGGCGCGGCCAAGCTCTGATGAGATTGCAGCCGCACGTGAATTCGTCGGACAAGGCCGAGTGCTATCGTTGAGTGATGATGGGCAAATGCTGTCCAAGCAGGATGGCCGGGTCACAGTCGATTTGTCATCAATCGCCAAGGGCTATGGCATTGATGAAGTGGCAAGCACACTCGATGGCCTTGGCGTAGAGCATTATTTGGTCGAGATCGGCGGCGACATATTCGCCAAAGGGCAAAGCTTGCGCGGCGCGGATTGGCGGATTGGCATTGAACAACCCATCCCTGGCCAACGCAAAATAGAAGCAACGGTGAGCGTGTCTGGTGTCGGCATGGCGACGTCTGGTGATTATCGAAATTTCTTCGAGCAAGACGGCGTTCGTTTCTCGCACATTATCGATGCCGGAACCGGTCGACCGATCACGCATGATACAGCCTCAGTCTCCGTGATCGCAGCGACCTCTGCCGAGGCAGACGCATGGGCGACGGCACTTCTCGCCGTTGGCGCGGAAGCGGGGCAC
This sequence comes from Pseudomonadota bacterium, assembly GCA_039822145.1. Classification (GTDB taxonomy): domain Bacteria; phylum Pseudomonadota; class Alphaproteobacteria; order Caulobacterales; family Hyphomonadaceae; genus Henriciella. The sequence goes on from JBCBMU010000004.1 coordinate 6,066, forward strand.
TCCATCGCAGAGGCGAACGGGGTCGCTGCCTTGTTTATTGTTCGCGATCGCTCTATCGACAGCGATGGCTTCTCTTCGAAGCCAAACGCCTTATTTTTAGCCTACCAAGACGTCTTTGAGGAATAGTTTGTGGAAACCTTTCTGCTCACCTTTGCTTTGTTACTGTTGCTGATCGTCGGCATGGCGGTCGGTGTCATGTTCTCTGGCAGAACGATTAAAGGCAGCTGCGGCGGCTTAAACGCGATTGCAGACGCAGATAAGTGTCTGGTCTGCAGCAAAGACATTGATCCTGACAGTCCGTTGCGTGATCGTCTCGCCTGTCCGCGGGCGCGCAAGATGCTCGAACAAATGGAATCAGAGGCAGTTTAAGACGTCTGCAAAGGCACAAAGGCGACCGTCGCGAAACAAAGGGCGGTCATCCCGCCAAATAGCCATGCTTTCCACGCTGGACCCTCGCTTTTCCAGACTTTGCGATACTGATAGCCAGAACACACCGCGATCACAAAAATGGCCGTCGCGAAGAGCGGGGACAGGGCGATTTCTGCAAACATTGAAGATGATTTCCTAATTCGAGCATTCTGGGCTATGGTTTCGCCATAGACTATAAAAAGACAACGGAGGAAATCAGAGAATGCAGGCCCCAACATCTTATGCCGGACCGCGCCGCGATGATGGCAAAAAGAAAACGACGTATAGCCAAACGCCAAAGTCCAATGCCTCGAAAGAGGCCGGAACGGTGGCGCAGCTCTTAGCCAAAAAAGGCAATGCTGTGTTCTCAGTTCAGCCGGATGATTTGATGAGTAAGGCCGTCGATATTTTGCGCGAGAAGCGCATCGGGGCCTTGATCGTCACCTCGCCATCAGGTGAATTGGAAGGCATTCTCTCTGAGCGCGACATCGTCCGTAAGCTTTCGGAAACGCCAGGCCGCGTACTGGCGCAAAAAGTTGATGCGTTGATGACCAAAAAAGTGAAGACAGTAGCACCAGACGCCCCGCTCATGTCTGTGCTGCAACAAATGACCGAAGGTCGCTTCCGCCACATGCCGGTTGTCGAAAATGGCAAACTTCTTGGGATGATTACGATCGGCGACGTCGTAAACTACCGGTTGCGTGAGCTCGAATATGAGACGGTGCAATTGAAGCAAATTATCGTCGGATAATCACTGCTTAGACCAGTCAGCAATACACTCAAAACGAGTGCGCCCGCTCAGACGAATGGGTGCGGTGTTCTGCGTTTGAAAATCGTTTGCAAGGGCGTGACGCCTCGCCGCAGAAACAAAGCGAAGAAATCGCTCATAATCAGCATAGATCAGCCACTAAATGAGTGTTGCGCCGGACTGGAAACCGACTTAGGCCGGTCTTAACCAAGGCTCTTGCACATCTGCAGAAAGGTGCTCGAAATGTCCGAAGTAGAACGTCTGGCGCTTGATTATCTGCCAGTGATCCTATTCCTCGGGATCGGTTTAGCAATGTCGCTTTTGTTTATTGTCGGCAATGCGATCCTCGCGCCAAGCAATCCGGATCCGGAGAAAAATTCGGCGTATGAGTGCGGCTTTAATGCTTTTGATGATGCCCGGATGAAATTTGACGTTCGCTTCTACCTGGTCGCGATCCTATTCATCATTTTTGATCTGGAGGTCGCTTTCCTGTTCCCTTGGGCGGTTAGCCTCGGCGCGATTGGCGTGTTTGGTTTTTGGTCCATGGTGATTTTCCTCGCGGTTCTGACCATTGGCTTCATCTATGAGTGGCGCCGCGGCGCGCTTGAGTGGCACTAGGGAGCAGATAATGGCTGGGGATTTCAAACCTTACGCATTGAGTTCCGGCCGGTCGGGCGTGGAAGGCGGTTCTGAGATTCGCCAGGACGACCCGTTTTTTGCCGGGCTGACCGATGAGCTTGCGGACAAGGGCTTTTTCACCGCCAAAGCAGATGATCTGATCACTTGGGCCCGAACCGGGTCCTTGATGTGGATGACATTTGGCCTCGCTTGCTGCGCCATCGAGATGATGCAGGCCGGCAATCCGCGATATGACCTAGAGCGCTTTGGCATGGCACCGCGCGGGTCGCCGCGGCAATCAGATGTGATGATTGTGGCGGGTACATTGACCAATAAAATGGCGCCTGCACTTCGCAAAGTCTATGATCAGATGCCTGAGCCACGCTATGTGATCTCTATGGGCTCATGCGCCAATGGCGGTGGCTATTATCACTATAGCTATAGCGTTGTGCGCGGCTGTGATCGTATTGTGCCCGTCGATATTTATATTCCAGGCTGTCCACCAACCGCAGAAGCGTTGGTCTATGGTCTGCTCCAACTTCAGAAAAAGATCCGCCGAGAAGGCTCGATTGACCGTTAAAAGGTGCTGTCATGTCACAACAAGACGAAGCGCTAAATGAACTTGGCGAACATATCGCCGCTCAAATGCCAGATGCCGTGCGCCGCTATGAGGTGCGTGTTGGTGAACTCAATGTCTATGCTGAGCGCGATCAAATTGTCCCTCTGCTCGACTTCCTGAAGCGTAACCAGCTGTGCATGTTCGAAATGATGATTGATGTTTGCGGGGTTGATTATCCAGAACGCAGCCAGCGTTTTGAAGTTGTCTACCACTTGTTGTCGATGCGGCTCAATCAACGCATTCGGGTAAAGACTTCGACTGATGAAGATACGCCTGTGCCGAGCATTGTCGATCTCCACCGCGGCGCCGATTGGTTCGAGCGCGAGGCTTTCGACATGTATGGCATTGTCTTTTCTGGCCATCCCGACATGCGCCGGATTCTCACTGATTATGGCTTCGAAGGGCATCCGCTGCGCAAGGATTTCCCGCTGACAGGCTTCACCGAGGTCCGCTATGATGATCTCGAAAAGCGTATTGTGCACGAGCCTGTGGCGCTCACCCAGGAATATCGGAACTTTGATTTCCTCTCACCATGGGAAGGCATGACGTCGCAAATCCCAGGCGATGAAAAAGCGACCACCGAGGAGGAGGGCGCCTAATGGCAGACGATATCAAAGCCGTCCCTGGCGAAGACCGCACATTCACATTGAACTTTGGGCCGCAGCATCCAGCCGCCCATGGCGTGCTGCGCATGGTGATGGATTTGGACGGTGAGCTGGTCGATCGGATCGATTGCCACATTGGGCTGCTTCATCGCGGCACCGAGAAATTGCTTGAATACAAGACCTATCTTCAGGGCTTGCCTTACTTTGATCGGTTGCACTATTCCGCGCCTATGAACCAAGAACATGCTTGGTGTCTGGCGATTGAAAAGCTACTCGGGCTCGAAGTTCCGCGGCGCGGTAGTTTCATTCGCGTCCTCTATTGCGAAATGGGCCGTATTCTCGAGCATTTGCTCAATATCGGCACTTTCATTCTCGATGTCGGCGCCTTGACCCCGATCACCTGGGCGTTTGAAGAGCGCGAAAAGCTGATGGGCTTTTATGAGCGCGCCTGCGGTGCGCGCCTACACGCCGCTTATTTCCGGCCAGGCGGGGTTCACCAGGATCTGCCGCAAGACTTGATCGATGACATCATGACCTGGTGCGAAGAATTTCCTGCGATCATGCATCGCCTTGAAAGCTTGATTACGGAAAACCGAATCTTCAAACAGCGCAATGTAGATATTGGCGTCGTCGATGAGAAGACGATTATGCAATACGGTTTCTCTGGCCCAATGGTGCGCGGCTCCGGCCTCGCTTGGGATCTTCGCCGCAGTCAGCCTTACGAGATTTATTCCGAGATCCCGTCCTCCACGTTTCCGGTTGTGGTTGGCAAAAATGGCGACAATTATGATCGCTACGTCGTGCGAATGGAAGAAATGCTGGTGTCTTGCGACATCATGAAATGGTGTATCGAGAATATGCCGAAAGGCTCAGTTCTGGCCAAGGGCACCAAGGTTTCGCCGCCGCGTCGGGCTGAAATGAAGTCCAGCATGGAAGCGCTGATCCACCATTTCAAACTCTATACTGAAGGCTTTCATGTGCCGGAAGGCGAAGTCTATGTCGCGGTCGAGGCACCAGCGGGTGAGTTTGGTGTCTATTTAGTGTCCGATGGTTCGAACCGGCCCTACCGGGTCAAATTGCGCGCACCGAGTTTCGCGCACCTGCAGGCGATGGATCATATGTGCAAAGGCCACCAGCTCGCCGACACGTCAGCCATCCTGGGCTCGCTGGATATCGTGTTTGGGGAGGTCGACCGATAATGCTGCCTTTCTCCGCGTCTATTGCTATTCCGCTGGCCTGGATCACGGCAGGGTTTTTGGCCTTACTTGGGATCTTATTTGCGGTCGCGCCGAAGCTTGGCCTGCAGGCCACAAAACACCGCGCCGAGAACCTGCCAACGATTATGGCGGGGCGCTATTTCTTCTTTGTTTTCGTCGTCGCAGGCATCGTTATGACTGGCACACTGCAGCAAATTGCCTTTGTGTTTATGGGGCTTGCCGCCGTCGCGTTCTTTGATGCCGCGACCTATGCTCGCGCGAAGTCAGCTGTCTTGCCACATATTGGCGCTGGCATCGGCGCGCTGATCGTCGCTTTCATCGCACTTCAGGGGCAAGGATCATGAGCATATTTCCAGAACAGCGTCTGTCCATCATCACTCTCGGCGTCCGCGACAGGGCGGCGATGACGACATTCTACGAAGACACGATTGGCTTTAAAAATTTCGGCCCAAAGGGCATGGCCATGTTCGATATGGGCGGCTTCATTCTCGGTCTATGGGAGGCTGAAAAGCTCGCGGATGATGCTGGTCAAGAAGCGCGTCCAGCAGAGGGGTTTCGCAATGTCGCGCTGGCTTACAATGCCCGCTCGATTGAAGATGTCGACGGCATCTTTGCCCGCTTAAAAGACGCCGGTGTCGATATCACAACGCCGCCGCACAAAGCCTTTTGGGGCGGCTATTCCGGATATTTTGCAGACCCTGAAGGCAATGCCTGGGAAGTCGCGTTTAATCCGTTTTGGACATTTGATGAGGCGGGCCGAGTGGTGATGCCGACAGGGGAGGCTGGCTAATGGCGCTTCGGCGTTTCGATCTCGAAGCTGGCGGCGATCATTTCGCATTCAAGCCAGAAACCGAGCCGACGATTGCGTTTTGGCTTGGGAAATATCCAGAAGATAAAAAGCGCTCGGCCGTTATTCCTTTGCTATGGCTCGCGCAAAAGGACAATGCCGGCTGGTTGTCAGAGCCTGCCATGCGAGCGGTCGCAGATCGGCTCGAAATGCCTTATATTCGGGTCTACGAAGTCGCGACTTTCTACACGATGTTCCGTCTCCAGCCGGTCGGGAAAAACCATATCCAATTATGCGGGACGACTCCATGCATGTTGCGTGGTGCAAATGATCTTAAAGAGGTGTGCCGAAAGAAAATCGGTGACCCAATGCACGTCACTGATAATGGCCGGTTGAGTTGGGAAGAGGTCGAATGTCTCGGCGCCTGCGTGAACGCGCCGATGGTTCAGATCAATGACTATTATTATGAAGACCTGACCCCGCAGACTTTTGAGGAAGTGCTTTCAAAACTCGAGAATGGCGCGGTGGTTGAACCGGGTCCATTCGTTGATCGTTTGAACTCAGCGCCGCAAGGCGGGGCGACAAGCCTTGTGTCTGCGGACCTTTTCGATGGCTCGCGCAATGCCATAACAGAGCTGCCAAATCTACCGGACGCGCCAGCTGAGCCCGAACGGCCGCCGGAGCCCAAGAAAGAGCCCAAAACGACGCTGATAAGGGACTCAAAACCGGTTCCGAAAGACGAAGATAAGCCTGAAATGGCGACGGTTGCCGCCGGCGAAGAGGATGATCTCAAACGCATTAAGGGCATTGGCCCTGTGAATGAAAAGGCCTTGAACAGTCTCGGAATTTTCAAATTCAGCCAGATTGCAGCTTGGACTCCCGCCAATGTCGATTGGGTTGAAGCCTCTCTGTCTTTCCCCGGCCGGATCGGGCGAGAAGACTGGATCGCACAGGCAAAACTCTTAGCCGAAGGCGCCGAGACCGAGTTTTCCAAACGTGTCGATGCGGGCGAAGTCGAATCGTCTCTTGATGAGGGAGAGCGCTAATGGCCTTGGTCGAAAAGCCTGACCCTCGTAAGAAGCTAATCCTGGCGGGCGTTCTGGACGCGATCATCGTGATTGTCGGCGTCGCGCTATTTATCAAAAGCGGAAGTGTCGTCTGGGTATTTGGCGCTTTCATCATGGGGGCGGCGATTAGCACACCTTTGCTGATCTCGGCCGCGCGAGAATTGAAGGAGCAAAGCAGTGCTTCAGGATAAAGATCGCATTTTCACCAATCTTTACGGCGCCCATGACCCAGGTCTGGACGGCGCGAAACAACGCGGGGCGTGGCACCTGACCCGGGAAATGCTCGCTCAAGGGCCCGCCTGGCTATGCGATCAAATCAAAGAAAGCGGTCTGCGCGGGCGCGGCGGCGCCGGCTTCCCAACCGGCTTGAAATGGACTTTCATGCCGAGATCGGTTGGCGAACGTCCGCACTATCTTGTCGTCAACGCCGATGAGTCGGAGCCTGGTACCTGCAAAGATCGCGAGATCATGCGGCATGATCCGCACCTTTTAATCGAGGGCTGTATGGTGGCGAGCCGCGCCATGCGGGCGCACAAATGCTATGTCTATCTCCGGGGCGAGTATATCGCTGAGCGGGAAGCGCTCGAGAAAGCGGTCAAAGAGGCCTATGAGGCCAAGTTAATCGGCAAAGACAATGTCAATGGCTGGGACTTTGATCTTTACGTTCACCATGGCGCCGGCGCCTATATTTGCGGCGAAGAGACCGCGCTCTTGGAAAGCCTCGAAGGCAAGAAAGGCCAGCCGCGTCTGAAGCCGCCTTTCCCAGCCAATGCCGGTCTTTATGGCTGCCCGACAACGGTCAATAATGTCGAATCCATAGCTGTTGTGCCGACCATTTTGAGGCGCGGCGCGAGCTGGTTTGCTGGCTTTGGCCGCCCGAACAATACCGGAACCAAATTGTTCTGCATTTCCGGCCATGTGAACAAGCCGTGCAATGTCGAAGAAGAGATGTCGATCACGTTCCGCGACCTGATTGAGACCCATTGCGGCGGTATTCGTGGCGGCTGGGACAATCTAAAAGCTGTAATTCCTGGCGGGTCGTCTGTGCCGATGGTGCCGGCGGAGCAGATCATGGACGCGCATATGGATTTCGACACGCTGCGCGACTTGCAATCCGGCCTCGGGACGGCGGCGGTGATTGTCATGGATAAATCGACAGATCTTATCCAAGCAATCGCGCGGATCTCATATTTCTATAAGCATGAGAGTTGCGGCCAGTGTACGCCGTGCCGTGAGGGCACCGGCTGGATGTGGCGGGTGCTCGAGCAGATGGTCACTGGCGATGCTCATCATGACGATATCGACAAATTGTTCGATGTTTCGAAACAGGTTGAAGGGCATACGATTTGTGCGCTCGGCGATGCGGCGGCTTGGCCTGTCCAAGGTTTGATCCGGCATTTCCGCCATGAAATCGAAGACCGGATCACGCAATACCGAGCGCCCCGCGCGCTCGTGCAGGGCCATACAGTGGCGGCGGAGTAAGGGAATGGATTTCGCGCGTTTGTGTATTATCTCAATTTGCTTGGCTTTGTTGCTCACGTTGTCCGGGTGTGTTCACAAAACTTACCAACACTACTCCGAGCCTGCATCTGACGCTGCGTTCGAGACGGCTCGTAGTTCTCCTATCGGGATAACCTTCACCAGCGAAATGAGGAACAATAGCAATATCTACGCGGAACGATTGTTCAGGGTTCGGGATACATGGTGCGTGGATTTTGAGTCTCCTTGCCAGCCCGCCGCAGCGTTTGAAGAAGTGCGTTACAGCCTGCCGAAGGGTTACCGCGGTTACCGACTGCCCTCGGATCCGACCGAGCAAGCAATGTTGGTGGCTTTCGCACCGGCACTTTTGCCTGCCGCAGTCTCTAATCTAGCAGACGTAATTCCTGAGAAATCTCGTCGATTGCCTCTTGATGCGCGTGTGTTTGGAAGAACGGAGCAGCGAGGCGGCCACGTTAGACTGGCTTGGTCTACGGACAACAAAACTTTGCGCACCAATTGGTTCTCTTGTGCACCAGACGAAACATCGGTTTCTCAAGTGGATTTTGAAACGGATGCAGAGGCCGCCGCACTGATTTGGGAGAATCGCCACATGCTTGCCGCTGCGTGCCTTAAGCTCAGTGCGCGATTGTTTTTGTTCAGTGAATCACCCGACCCTGCAGAGCATGCGCCTGATAAGGCGCTGGAACTTTGGATGCTCGGGGCGTTGCGTGAGCGATGGGAGCACCTCCAGTGCGAGTACTTTGCATCGCGCTACGTGCCATACCGTTTTGAAGGTGAGGAGCGGCAGATTGAGCCTCTTGGTTCGGATGTCCGCCGCGTTTATCCCGCGTCGTTCACATGGCAAACTGGCTTAAGCAGGATAGACTTTGAACGGTTCTATGGTGGAAAATCGGAAAAGTTTCTCGATCTCTACTACGAGCTGATGAATAGTGAAGCGACATATGACTATGAACCACCAATTGCCACTATTTGCGAACGGTCGGGCGGGGAGGCAAATGAGGAATTAGTGGATAGCCGACGAGCTTACCTCACTCTTTTTCATCCGCTCAGCCAAGACGCCGATGTTCTATTGCTCGGGTCATCAACTTGGGCGTGGGATGAAACGGAGCGCACTTGGACCACAGGCAGCGATCCGTCCTTCTCAAAAGGTGATCAACTATGAGCGACGATCTTTTCAAACTGAACGTAGACGGCCAGGAAATCGAAGTGCCGCGCTCTTACACGCTGATGCAGGCGTGCGAGGAAGCCGGGGCTGAGATCCCGCGCTTTTGTTATCATGAGCGTCTGTCCGTTGCGGGCAATTGCCGCATGTGCCTCGTCCAATGGCATGGCGCGCCGAAGCCAATTGCGTCCTGCGCGCAGACCGTCGGTGACATGCGGATGAACCCGGACGGGAGCCCGCCAAATATTTCGACCAAGGGCGATTATGTCGAAAAAGCCCGCAATGGCGTGATGGAATTTCTGCTCATCAACCACCCGCTGGATTGCCCGATTTGCGACCAAGGCGGTGAGTGTGATCTGCAAGACCAAGCCGTCGCCTATGGTCGCGCAGACAGCCGCTATGAGCTGAATAAGCGGGCGGTTGAGAACAAGAATATGGGGCCGCTCGTCAAGACAATCATGACACGCTGCATTCAGTGTACGCGCTGCGTGCGATTCGCGGCAGAGGTCGCCGGAGTGGAAGAGCTTGGCATGATCTCGCGCGGCGAGAGCGCTGAAATTACGACCTATTTGGAAGAGAGCCTAACCTCAGAACTTTCCGGCAATGTCATTGATCTCTGCCCCGTCGGCGCTCTGACCTCAAAGCCCTATGCTTATAATGCTCGGCCTTGGGAGCTTCGCAAAACAGAGAGCATCGACATTATGGACGCGATGGGCGCCAACATTCGCGTCGATGCCAAAGGCGATGCGGTGATGCGCATTATGCCGGTGATCAATGAGGCGGTGAATGAGGAATGGTTGTCAGATAAATCGCGCTTCATTTGGGACGGCCTAGCCCGGCAGCGCCTCGATAAGCCGTATGTCCGCAAAGACGGCAAGCTCACGCCCGTGAATTGGGGCGAAGCCTTCGCTGCCGCAAAAACCGCGCTCAGCGCCGCGCCTGAAAAGATTGGTTTTGTCGCCGGTGATCTCATCGAAGTGGAACAAGCGAAAGCTGCGCTCGACCTGGCGCGCGCCATGGGCGTCGACAATACCGATTGCCGCCCCGCCGGCGCTGCTTATGGCGCAACCGGCGTGCGCGAGCATTATTTGCTGAACGGAACGTTGGCTGGTGTGGAAGAGGCCGACGCACTGTTCTTGATCGGCGCCAATCCACGTCTCGAGGCGGCGGTTTGGAACGCGCGGATCCGTAAGGCCTGGCTGTGGAATGATCTGAATGTCTTCGTCATCGGCGAAGGCGTCGATCTCACATATGACTATACCCATTTGGGAACGGATCCTTCCGCGATCGCCGAGATCGCGAAGCAGAAAGGCTTCAAAAAGCCAATGATTGTCGTTGGTGAACAGGCCTTGATCCGACCCGATGGCAACAAAATCCTCGAAGCGGCTCAAGAAGCAGCGATCCTAACGGGTGCGATTACCGATGATTGGGCCGGATTTGGCGTCCTGCACACCGCCGCCGGGCGCGTGGGCGCGCTGGATGTGGGCTTCTTGCCGGGCGAAAATGGCAAGGCGACGGGCGCAATTTTGGGCGGCGACTTGGAAACGCTGGTGCTGCTCGGCGCGGATGAAGTTGATCTGTCTCAAACCCGCGCGTCGACGGTGATTTATATTGGCAGCCATGGCGATGCTGGCGCCAGCCGTGCGGATATTATCCTGCCCGCCGCGGCCTATACGGAAATGGCCGCGACTTATGTGAACACAGAAGGCCGCGTGCAGATGACCCGCCGCGCCGTGCAGCCAAAAGGCGAAGCGCGCGAAGGCTGGGCTATTTTCCGCGCCTTGTCGGATGTGGTCGGCAAAACCTTGCCTTACGACTCAGCCGATGAACTACGCGCCGCGCTGCGAGAGGCCAATCCGGTCTTTGCCGGTCTCGGATATGCGCCGGGAAATGAGGGCGCCGAAGCTCTGAAAGTCAAAATGTCCGGGGCGTCTGTCGCCCTTGAAACGACGCCGTTTGGCGCTTTGGTGACGGATTTTTATCTTACCAATCCGATTGCGCGAGCATCGAAAACGATGGCGGAATGTTCTCTCCAAAAACGAGAGATCCAAACCGCGGTTGCGGCAGAGTAGGGGCGGGCGATGAGCGGACTAATCGAACAATATGGCGCGCTGACCGGCTGGCTTCTCGTCCTCGGCCAAGTCGGCTTGTTTACGATTGTGCTGTCGCTGTCGATTGCTTTTTTGTTGCTGCTGGATCGCAAGGTCTGGGCTGCGGTGATGATGCGCAAAGGCCCTAATGTTGTCGGCCCGTTTGGACTGATGCAGAGCTTCTCAGATTTTGGGAAATTCCTTCTAAAAGAGATCATCATTCCAGCCGGAGCAAACAAAACAGTCTTCCTTCTAGCTCCGATCTTGACGCTGACTCTGGCCTTTGCGGCTTGGGCGGCGATCCCCGTCGCGCCGGGTTGGGTCATTTCAGACTTAAATGTTGGAATCCTCTATCTGTTCGCGATTTCCTCTCTAGGCGTCTACGGCATCATTATGGGAGGCTGGGCCTCGAATTCGAAATATCCCTTCCTGGGATCGCTCCGCAGCGCCGCGCAAATGGTCTCATACGAGGTTTCGATTGGCTTGATCATTATCACGGTCATCCTTTTGGCCGGCTCGATGAACCTGTCAGACATTGTGAACGCTCAAGATGGCGGCTTGTTTACGTGGCATATGTTCACGCTGGAGCATTGGGCCATGCTGCCAGTCATGGTCGTCGCTTTTGTGATGTTCTTCGTCTCGGCGCTGGCCGAAACCAACCGCCCGCCCTTTGACTTGCCAGAAGCGGAATCGGAATTGGTGGCGGGCTATCAGGTCGAATATTCGGCGACGCCTTATTTGCTGTTCATGTTCGGGGAATATCTCAACATCGTCCTGATGTGTGCGATGATGGCGCTGCTTTTCATGGGCGGTTGGCATGGACCAATCCCGCTCGGCGCCGACTTTGTGAACATGTTCCCGGCTTGGGTCGTCAATCTCGGTCATTTGGCTTGGTTTATGGCGAAACTGGTCTTCTTCTTTTTCCTGTTCGCGCTCGTGAAGGCTGTCGTGCCGCGCTATCGCTATGACCAATTGATGCGTTTAGGCTGGAAGATCTTCTTGCCTACTGCGCTTGCAGCCGTGGTGATTGTCGGCGGATATGTCGTTTATGGAGGAGTTCACGCATGAGCTTAGTTCAAACCATTCGCGGGGCCTTGCTGACGGACTTTATTTCCGCGTTCGGGCTTGGCCTGCAGGAGATGTTCCGGCGTAAAGCGACGGTGAATTACCCATTTGAGAAGAACCCGCTCAGCCCGCGCTTTCGCGGTGAACATGCATTGCGCCGGTATCCAAATGGTGAAGAGCGCTGCATTGCCTGCAAACTCTGCGAAGCGATCTGCCCGGCGCAAGCAATTACGATTGAAGCGGAACCGCGTGACGATGGTTCGCGCCGGACCACCCGCTATGACATTGATATGGTCAAATGCATCTATTGCGGCTTCTGTCAGGAAGCTTGCCCTGTAGATGCGATCGTCGAGGGGCCGAATTTCGAGTTCGCCACCGAAACGCGCGAAGAATTATACTATGACAAAGAAAAACTTCTGGCGAATGGGGATCGTTGGGAGCGACTCATAGCAAAGAACTTAGAACTGGACGCGCCGTATCGGTAGCGCCTGCATTTTGGAGGGGCGGGAAACCGCCAATAGGGAGCTGGGGCTAAAGCAGTGGAACTGATTGCCTTCTATATTTTCGCGGCGATTGTGACCGTATCCGCCTTAGCCGTTATCATGGCTAGGAACCCGGTGCATTCGGTCCTATGGCTGATCCTGACATTCTTCACGGCGGCCGGCCTGTTCGTCCTGATCGGAGCAGAATTTATCGCCATGCTGCTGGTCGTCGTCTATGTCGGCGCCGTCGCGGTTTTGTTCTTATTCGTGGTGATGATGCTCGACGTTGATTTCGTCGAGTTGAAACAAGGCACGCTGCGCTATTGGCCCTTCGCGGCTTTGATTGGTGTTGCCTTTATTGCTGAAATCGCGCTGGCCAGTTTCGCGCGCGAAGGTGGCAATAGCGCTGATTTTGACGCATCGCCTGGCGCCGACACGAATACCGAAGCCATCGGGCAGGTCATGTATACCGATTATTTCCTGTTGTTTCAGATGGCGGGCCTGATTTTGCTGGTCGCTATGATTGGCGCGATTGTGCTGACACTGCGTGAGCGCCCAGGGGTGAAACGCCAAAACATTGCCAAACAGACCTCCCGTCGCCGCGAAGACGCGATTGAAAAAGTGGCTGTTGAGCCAGGACGGGGGATCTGAGCATGGACCTGACGATCAACCATTTTCTGAGCATTTCAGCGATCCTCTTCACGATTGGCGTTGTTGGGATTTTTGTGAATCGGAAGAACATCATCGTTATCCTGATGGCGATTGAACTGATCCTATTGTCGGTGAACATCAACCTCGTGGCGTTCTCGGTCTTTTCCGGAACCATAGAAGGACAAATCTTCGCCATGCTGGTGCTCACGGTCGCCGCCGCTGAGGCCGCGGTCGGGCTCGCCATTCTCGTCGTTTACTTCCGCAATCGCGGAGACATTGCGGTCGAGAGCGTCGACCTGATGAAAGGGTAGGGGGCAGATATGTTGTCAGATAATGCCATCACTTTCATCGTCTTAGGACCGGGCCTTGCCGCCTTGGTTGCGGGCCTGTTTCAAAAAATCATCGGGGATCGCGGCGCGATGGTCGTGACCACAGGCGTCGTTGGTATTGCCGGCCTGCTCTCCTTCTATCAATTGTTCGCATACGCGGCGGGGATCGGGCATGTGGAACATGTCATGTTCGCCGCCGATGCGGCCGCATCTGGCGGATATTCCGCACCGCACATCATCAAGCTCGCGACGTGGATGGATGTCGGTGGTTTTAAAGCCGATTGGGCGATCCGTGTCGATGCGATGTCAATTGTCATGATGGCCGTGATCACTAGCGTCTCAGGCCTCGTGCACCTGTATAGCTGGGGCTATATGGACGAAGACCCGCACAAAGCGCGCTTCTTCGCATATCTGTCCCTGTTCACATTCGCCATGCTAATGCTGGTGACCGCGGACAATTTCATCCAGCTCTTTTTCGGCTGGGAAGGCGTCGGCCTCGCCTCATATCTCTTGATTGGCTTTTGGTATCAAAACAAAGCGCCGAACGATGCCGCAATCAAAGCCTTTGTGACCAATCGCGTCGGCGATTTTGGCTTAGCGCTCGGAATAATGGCGGTCTATTTGGTGTTCGGATCGGTTGAGTTTGGGCCCGTGCTGAACGCAATTAAACAGAACGCAGAAGTGGTGCCGCTGGCTTTTGCAGAGGCGGGCAGTGTCCGCGATATTGTCGTGCCGTTCTTAAGCTGGAATGTGCCAGCGCTCGAGCTTATCGGCGTCTTGCTGTTCATCGGCGCGATGGGGAAATCAGCACAATTCTTCCTCCACGTTTGGTTGCCCGATGCGATGGAAGGGCCGACACCGGTTTCAGCTTTGATTCATGCTGCGACGATGGTGACGGCGGGTGTCTATTTAGTCTGTCTGGTGTCACCAATCTACGAATACGCCCCCTTTGCGGCGTCGATGATTGCCTTGGTCGGAGCGGTCACAGCGCTCTATGCCGCGACCGTTGGTATGGCGCAGAATGATATTAAACGTGTGATTGCTTACTCGACCTGTTCGCAGCTTGGTTACATGTTCTTCGCGGCTGGGATCGGTGCTTATGAAGCGGCCATGTTCCATCTGTTTACACACGCCTTCTTCAAAGCGCTGCTATTCCTCGGCGCCGGCTCCGTCATTCATGGCGCACATCATGAGCAAGACATGCGGAATATGGGCGGCTTCGCGAGATATATGCCATTCACTTACGGCGCGATGATGATCGGAACGATTGCGATTATCGGTCTTGGTATGCCGCACGTTTGGGGCTTTTCAGGCTTCTTCTCGAAAGACGCCATCATTGAGACCGCTTTCGCGGCCGGAACGAATGGCGTCGCGTTTGGGCAACTGGCCTTCTGGTTCGGCCTCGCCGCAGCCTTGTTGACCAGCTTTTACTCCTGGCGCCTGATCTATATGACCTTCCATGGTGCGCGGGCCGAAAGCGGAGATCATGACGAAGTGCATGCGCACCATGATGCTCACGGCCACGAGGACGACCATGGCCACCATGGTGAGCCGCATGAATCGCCACTTATCATGCTGATCCCGCTCTTTGTCTTAAGCATCGGCGCGATCTTTGCCGGTTGGTATTTCTATGACGCCTTTGTCGGACATGACTATAAAGCGTTCTGGGATGGTGCGATTTATACGGCCAAAGAAAACACCGTTTTGAAGGACAAGTATAATGTTCCAGAATGGGTGTTCTGGGCACCGCTCATCGTCACTGTGATTGGCTTTGTGATTGCCACTTTCACCTATCTGTTCAATCGAGGTGTTGGTAAAAAGCTCGCCGACAATGGTGGCCCGCTGCACGCGCTGTTTGCCAATAAATGGTATTTTGATGAGATCTATAATGCGACGTTGATACGCGGTGCAGCATGGTTCGGCGATATCTTCAAAATGAGCGATAAGAAAGTTGTCGACGGTCTTGGGCCAGATGGCATTGCTTCTCTCGTCCGGTGGAGTTCGCGGCGCTTGTCCGCCATGCATACCGGCTATCTTTATCATTATGCCTTTGTGATTATTGGCGCCGCCTTGGTGTTCGGCGCGATCCTCTTCTGGCGCAGCGGAGGGGCGGGCTAATGGACTTTCCAATTCTCACTGCGGTGACGTTCACACCGCTGGCTGGCGCCATTCTGATTTTGCTCATTCGGGCTCTGACCGGCGCGCAAATGCGCCCTGATGGCAGCGAAGACAATCGCGTCATGTATGCGGGCCTATTATTCTCAGCGACGACCTTCTTGATCTCGATTGTGATGTTTTTCAGCTTCGACTTGCAGGGCCAAGGCTATCAACTGGTTGAAGAAGCTGAGTGGTTTGCGGGCATCAAATATAAAATGGGCATTGACGGCATGTCGCTGCTGCTCATCCTGTTGACGACGCTGCTGACGCCGATCGCGCTGATTGCCAGCATCGGATCGATCAAGCATCGCCTGACCGAATATGTCGTCTCTTTCCTGGTGCTCGAGACGTTCATGATTGGCGTATTCTGCGCCTTGGATTTGATTGTTTTCTACGTCTTCTTCGAAGCGGGCCTCATTCCGATGTTTATTATTATCGGGGTTTGGGGCGGCGCTGATCGGATTTATGCGAGCTTTAAATTCTTCCTCTACACGCTGCTCGGCTCGCTCTTCATGCTGGCGGCTGTGGTCTATATGTATCTCGCTAATGATGGCTCCTCAGACATTGTTGAGCTTGAGAATTTTGCCTTCGACAAGGATGCGCAGACCTGGCTCTGGCTCGCCTTCTTTGCCTCTTTTGCGGTCAAGCTTCCAATGTGGCCGGTCCATACCTGGTTGCCGGATGCGCACGTCCAAGCCCCGACTGCGGGCTCCGTCATTCTGGCTGGTATATTGCTGAAAATGGGGGGCTATGGCCTGCTGCGTTTCAGCTTGCCGATGTTTCCGGATGCCAGCGAATTGTTCCAACCCTTTGTCTTCGCACTGTCAGTGATTGCGATTGTCTATGCCTCGCTCGTGGCTTGGCGACAGACGGATATGAAAAAGCTAATCGCTTATTCCTCCGTGGCGCATATGGGATTTGTCACGCTGGGGATTTTCTCCTTCACCGAAATTGGCGTGCAGGGCGCGATTTTCCAAATGCTTAGCCATGGTTTGATCTCGGGCGCATTATTCCTCATCGTTGGCGTCGTTTACGATCGGATGCATACCAGAGAGATATCTGCCTATGGCGGCCTGGTGCATCGTATGCCGATCTATGCAAGCTTCTTCATGTTGTTCACGATGGCCAATGTCGGGCTTCCAGGCACGAGTGGATTTGTTGGTGAAATCCTCACCATGGTGGGCGCTTATCAGGCCAATACATGGGCCGCCGCTGGGGCCGCGCTCGGTGTGATTTTCTCAGCGGTATACATGCTCACGCTCTATCGCCGCACGGTGTTCGGTAAGATCACCAATCCGGACTTGGAAACGATTGAAGACGTCAATGTCAAAGAATTGATCTGTCTCATACCGCTGGCGATTGGAACGATTTTGCTCGGCATTCTCCCGAACCTGATCTTTGACATCACTGAAGAGTCGGCTTTGCACGCGCTTTCGCAAGTGGCGGGAGGGTAGTATGTTTGATTTTGAAGCCATTTTTAGCGCCATTGCTCCAGAGCTCCTGCTCGCGAGCGCGGGCCTATTGGGCGTCATGCTCGGCGCCTTCATAGGCGACCGCTTTAACAGCCTTTCGTTCAAGTTCGGAGCCGTGGTCCTATTTGCTGCCGCGATCCTCGCGGGTATGCATTGGGAGGGCGGCAGAGCCTTTGATGGGCTGGTGGAAACGAGCGCTTATGCCAATTTTGCCAAAGTTGTGAGCTTTGTCGCCGGCGGCATTTCACTTCTCATGGCCGAAGGCTTCCTGAGGCGGCACGACACGATGCGCTATGAGTATTCCCTCTTAGTCATATTCGCAGCCCTCGGCATGGGCATTATCTTATCCTCCGCAAATTTCATGACGCTCTATTTGGGCATCGAGACTTTGAGCCTTTCCTCTTATGTCCTGGCCTCATTCCATCGCGACAGTCCGCGCTCGGCAGAAGCGGGTCTGAAGTATTTTGTTCTGGGCGCGCTCGCATCCGGTTTGCTGCTCTATGGCATGTCGCTGGTCTACGGATTTTCCGGAGGCACGAGTTACGAGATCGTCGCGGGGACAGAGGCGACTATCGGCTTGATGTTTGGCATGGTGCTGATGATTACGGGCCTCGCCTTTAAGGTCTCCGCCGCGCCAATGCATGTTTGGACCCCGGACGTCTATGAGGGCGCGCCAAGCCCGGTCGTCGCCTTCTTTGCCACCGCGCCCAAAATGGCCAGCATGGTCGTTTTCGCGATCGTGATGTATACGGCATTTCCACAGGCCATCGCATTCGAAAACTGGCAATTGATCATCGCGATTATCGCTGGCGCTTCGATGCTGATTGGCGCGTTTGGCGCGCTCCCACAGTCAAACCTGAAGCGATTGCTCGGTTATTCATCGATCGCCAATATGGGCTATGCCTTGGTCGCTGTCGCGGCGGGCGTGCAATATGGTGCTGGTGCCTTACTAGTCTTCATGACCGCTTATGTGATCGCGTCGCTCGGCCTGTTTGGCGGTGTGCTATCGATGCGCCGCGAGGGCGGCATGGTCGAAAATATTGACGAGCTCGCGGGTTTGATCCGTCGCCAGCCGGCATTGGCGACCGCGCTGACCGTATTGCTGATCTCTGTTTCAGGCTTCCCGCTCGCTTTTGGGTTCTTAGGCAAACTCGCTGTACTCGAAGCCGGCTGGAATGGCGGTCTGATGCCGCTAATCATCATTTTGGTCATCAGTTCCGTGATCGCCATGTATTACTATTTGCGGATCGTCAAAGTGATGTGGTTCGACCCGCAAGCGGAAGATTTTGAATCCGTCGATGGTTGGGTCACCTCGACCGTCTTCTTCTCAGCAATTGTCAGCGTTCTTTTGCTCATTTTGGTCAACCCTTTGAGCGAACTCGCAGCCTCTGCTGCTGCGAGTTTGATATCGTGATTTCAACCGCGCCAGTCTTCTGGTTTGATGAAATTGATAGTACCAGCGAAGAAGCCAAACGCCGGGCACAGTCGGGCGCATTGGATCCGGTTTGGATCGCAGCGCGGCAGCAAACAGCTGGCCGTGGGCGATTGGGACGCAATTGGTCATCGCCGATCGGAAACTTGTTTTCGACAGTCTTGTTCCCTGAACCTGGCGGCCTACTCGTCGCGAGCCGCATTCCATTTGCCGCCGCGCTCGCCGTCCGGGATGCGTGCGCAGCTGCGCTGCCATCTATGGATGCGAAGCTAAAATGGCCGAATGATGTTCGCGTACGCGGGCGGAAACTTTGCGGAATTCTGACGGAATCTGGCGAAACCAATGGGGTCTTATGGATCGCGCTTGGGATCGGCATGAATGTCCAGCATGCACCGCAAGGCGTCGGGCAAGAAACAACAAGTCTTCGCCAAGAAGGCGCGCCGGCGGCGCTTGCGCCCGAATATGTTCTGGATGACTTGCGCCTGGCCCTCGGGCAGCGCGTTGACCAAGCCCGGCGCGATTTTGAGGCTTTGTTGCGCGATTGGCGCGCCCACGCGGAAGGCCGCGGTCAAATAGTGTCAGCGGGGCCTGTTAATGACCGCGTCGAAGGCATATTTGAAGATCTCGCGCCAGATGGCGGATTGATCCTTCGATTGCGCGACGGAACCCAGCGGACCATAAGGGCCGGAGACGTAGATTTAGTGAGGCGCGTGAGCTGATGCTTTTGGTAATTGATGTTGGCAACACGAACACAGTGTTCGCTTTGCATAGCGGAACCGACTGGGTATCGAGCTGGCGCAGCGCTACGGATGCGACGCGCACGGCTGATGATTATGCCGTCTGGCTCGGGACGTTGATGAAAATGGAAGGGCTCGAGCTTTCCCATATTGATGGTTGCATCATTTCCTCCGTGGTGCCGCAAGCGAAGTTCAATTTCCGTAACCTGTCGCGCCGCTATTTTGACGCTGAACCAATGTTTGTCGGTGAGCCGGAGATCAAACTCGGCGTGCCCATTCGTATTCGCAGGCCCGAACAAGTCGGGGCGGATCGCCTGGTCGCAGCGATTGGTGCGCATCAACTCTATACCGGGTCGAAACTGGTCATTGATAGCGGCACCGCGACGACGTTTGATGTCGTCGGACCAGATGGCGGATTCGAGGGCGGAATTATTTCACCCGGAATCAATCTCTCAATGCGGGCATTGCATGATGCCGCCGCGCAATTACCGCGCATTGCCATTCAACGCCCCCCGCAAGTGATTGGCCAAGACACCGTATCAGCTATGCAGGCCGGTGTTTTCTGGGGTTATGTCGATCTGATTGATGGTTTGGTTCGGCGTGTAAAAGATGAATATGGGGCGCCTCTGAAAGTGATTGCAACCGGTGGGGTGGCGTCACTGTTTGAAGGGGCAAGTGAAACGATAGACCACTTTGACCAAGGCTTGATGGAAGTCGGCTTGCTCGAAGTCTATCGGCGAAACACAGCGGCGTAAGCAGACATATATGACAAAAGATAAGAGCTCTGAACTGGTCTTCCTCCCTCTCGGGGGATGCGGTGAGATCGGCATGAATTTAAACGCTTATGGCTATGGGCCAGAGCATGATCGGCGATGGATTATCATCGATGTCGGCGTGACCTTTGGCGGCGACGATACACCTGGCATTGACTTGATCACTCCGGACCCAGCCTTCCTCGAAGATCAAGGCGACCGGATTGACGCGATTTTCCTGACCCACGCGCACGAAGACCATATCGGTGCAATCGGTCTCATTTTGCCGCGCCTGCAAACCAGAGCGCCGATCTATGCCACCGCATTCACAGCGCACTTGGCGCAAGCGAAGCTGATTGAGCGCGGGATGAAAAAAACCTCGATCGATGTCCTTCCGCTCGGCGCGACAGTCGAGGCCGGGCCGTTCAAAGTGCGCTACATCACGCTGACGCACTCTATTCCGGAGCCCAACGCCTTGGCGCTCGAAACCCCGCTCGGCACCATTCTCCACACCGGGGATTGGAAAATTGACCCAGATCCACAATTGGGCGCGGAAACAGATATAAAAGCGCTGACTGAACTCGGCGATGCTGGCGTGCTCGCAATGGTCTGTGACAGCACCAATGTGTTCGTTGAAGGTGAAAGCGGTTCAGAAGGCGTTGTGCGAGAGAATCTCGTCAAAGTCATCAAAGGGCTGTCCGGACGCGTCGCCGTCACGACTTTCGCGTCCAACGTCGCGCGCGTGGCCAGCGTGATTGAAGCGGCGCGAGAAGCGGGTCGGAGCGTCTGCCTGGTCGGGCGCAGCATGCACAAAATCACCGACGCTGCCGTCGCTACTGGCGTCATCCAAGATCTTCCCGACTTGATCAGTGAAGATCAAGCCGGCAGCTTGCCAGATGACAATTTGCTCTTCCTTTGTACGGGATCTCAAGGCGAAGCGCGCGCGGCGCTCGGGCGAATTTCGCGCGATGACCATCGCCATATCAGTCTCGGCGAAGGCGATACCGTGATTTTTTCAAGCCGTGTCATTCCCGGCAATGAGAAGGGTATTTTCGATATGCAGAACGCGCTGGCTGAGCGCGGCGTGCGGATCATCACTGACAAAATGACTGACGGTCCGATCCATGTCTCTGGCCATCCTGCTCGCGACGAGTTGCGCCGGATGTATCAATGGGTGCGTCCACAAATTTCGGTGCCGGTGCATGGCGAACGTCGCCACATTGTTGAACACGCAGCCTATGCCAAAAGCCTGCAAGTCGGCCAAGCTGTTACGCCGCGAAATGGCGATCTAATTCGGCTGGCGCCTGGCCCAGCCAAAATTATCGATACGGTTCCAAATGGCCGCCTCTATCTCGATGGCAGTCGTTTGGTGCCGGCCGAAAGCGAAGGCATTCGCGAACGTCGCGCCTTGTCCACTTGGGGTCATGTCAGTGTCGCCATTGCGATCGATGAGAATGGCGATGTTGTCGATGGCCCAGTGCTCAACGCACGCGGTCTATCCGAACCGGATGGAAGCGCCGCTGATGAGAGCCTCATTGATGTCGATGAGATCGCCGAAGACGCTATGAAGAGTATGAAACGTCGCCGCCGCCTCGATGATGAAGAGGTCGAACGCACTTTAGCGCGGGCTGTAAAGAAGGGATGCGAGCGGACGTTCGGTCGCAAGCCCATGGTCGATGTCACTGTGCTAAGAGTTTAGCGCAGGAGATAAAGACATGACAGATACGTTTAAGATCGGCCCACTCAACCATGTTGGTGTGGCGGTACCGGATATTCAAGCGGCGATGGACACGTATCGTACGCTTTATGGGGCAACGGACATTACCGAGCCGTTTGATATGCCGGCGCAAGGCGTAAAAGTCTGTTTCGTCAATCTGCCGAACAGTCAGATTGAACTGATTGAGCCGCTCGATGAGAACAGTCCGGTCCACAATTTCATCGAAAAGAACCCTAAAGGCGGCCAGCACCATATCTGCTTCGAAGTGGCGGATATTGATCAAGCTGTATCTGAGATGAAACAGCGCGGGGCGACAGTGCTCGGTGAGCCGCGCATTGGCGCGCATGGGACGTTGATCATTTTCGTCCACCCGAAGAACTCAAACGGCGTCTTGGTCGAGTTGATGGAAACCCCGAAAGAGGCGCACTAAATGGACCCGGTCGGTTTTGTCGTCGTTTTCATCATCACTTGGTGGGTGAGCTTTTTTTGTGTGCTGCCCATCGGGGTGCAGGGTCAATTCGAAGATGATGGCGACGTTGTGGAGGGCAGCGAAGCGGGCGCCCCCAAAGAACCCATGCTTAAGAAAAAAGTCATTTGGGCGAGCGGCGGCGCGTTCGTGCTGACTTTGATCGCGCACTTTGTCGTCGTGCCTTGGCTCGCGGCGCAATAATCTAAACCTCGTTTCAGACTCAGACTGCTATCGGTAGATGGAGGCTCTCCAAGGTTTACCGAATCGCCATTTGAGGCGTTGCTGAGACAAAAAAAGGAGAGGTCGAAATGACCTCCCCTTAAATATGATATGATAATTCAGCCCGCGCTTAGAACGCGTAGCGGATACCAACTTCGAAGCGACGATCATTAACGAAGCTAGATCGTGCATAACGCTGACCAGCTTGGTCAACTTGCTGACTTGCGAACGCTTTCGTGTCGAGCAGGTTGGCGCCCTGAACACGGAATTGTACGTTATCCGTCACGTCCCATTTGAACGACGCGTCGAGGAAGCCAATCTCTTCTTGGATGATTGGGTTACCCGTCACAAAGTCACGGTAAGAACTGAAGTAGTCAGATCTCCAATTGTATGCGAGACGCGCTTCGAAACGGTCATCCTGGTAGATGCCGACGAGGTTGCCGGAAAGGTCTGACAGACCCAGCAACTCATCGATGCTCCAGCGATAAACTGTCAAGAAGTCGTCCGGGACACCGTCGCCATCAGCATCTTCGAAGGCTGGTAGCGGCGTTGCTTCAGATTCGATGATGGTGAAGTTGGCTTGAACACCGAGGTTTCCGAGCAGACCTGGCCATTCCGTGAAGAATTGCTGGTAGGCAAATTCGATGCCCTGCACTTTGCCCGAGTTCAAGTTGGTGTTGCCACCAAAATCGATCGGAATGGTGTACCCGTCAAACGTCGCTTGGCCTTCGTTCGAAGTTCCGTAGACGATGATGTTGTCAATGTCCTTATAGAAGGACGAGACCGTGAACTGGCCATCGTCGCCAAAGTACCATTCGAAGGACAAGTCGAAATTTGTCGCTTCAATTGGTTCCAAGTTCGGGTTGCCGCCATCGATGCGAACAGCATCCGGAATGATGTCGATGACGCCAGGCATGGTGCCCGCAGCCGGGTTTGGATCGGTAACAAAGCCAAGCAAGGCGCGCGAATTACGACTTGCATTCAGATCCGCGATGTTTGGTGGCGTGATGGCTTGGCTGGCCGCGAAGCGGATCAGCATTTCATCATTCAATTCCCACTTCACATTCAAGGATGGCAGGACATATTCATAGCTATTGTCGATTTCTAAGAACGTGTCGGCTTGGTCTAAGTAGGCTGCCAATTCAGGTAGATAGGTTCGCGGGTTCGAAGCCGCATCGGCTGGATCGGTGATTTCAGCAAATTCTGAGAAGCCACCAATGCCGCCACCCGTGATGTCGGTTTTGACATATCGCAGACCGACATTACCAGAAAGCGCTTGGCCATTGTCAAACTCGTTGCCGAAATTGAGCATCGCATAGACGTTTGTGGTCTTCTCATTAACCAGACCGTCAATACCGCGACCGGCATAGTCGATCACGCCATTCTGACGCAATGGAACCCAGTCACCGATTTGCAGGTTGCCATCCGAATTGGTGACAGCGCCCAGAAGGGGCTCATTGGCGAGCGAGTCTACAAACGAATCGTAATCGTTGAGCTGGCCGCGGTCTGGATAGACCACACCAGCTTCACCGAGGAACAGGCCGCCGCGCTGGAAGTCAGAGAAATCAAAGACTTCAAACGCATCACTGTCCTGACGGTTGGCATATGGAAGATAACCGCCAGCCCATGGTGGAGCGATGCCGGCCCAGTTCAGGCCTGCGCTGCGATTGTTTTGCTCACGCTCAGACATACGAGCGCCGAACTTAACCGAGTCAAACCAGCCATCGTCAGCGAATTCGTATTCCGCGTCGCCGCGAATGGCGAACAAGTCACCCGTATTGTCTTCGAACTGATCCGCAGCATACAGCAAGTAAGCCGTGTTTGGATCTGCCAAAGATGTCGGAGCAACGTTCGGTTGGCCGCCGCGTGGAACCCACGACTGCAATTGTGTTCCGGTTTGGAACAGTTGGATTTGCGGGTTCATTGGATCAGCGAAGTCGAACGCATAGTCGGCAAAGTGATTGCCGCCAGCCCAAAGCCGCTCAAGCGTCGCTTCTGCATCTGTATAGTGAGCATCGAATTCGAAGAACCACTGATCAGAAGCCCGCCATTTCAGGTTTGCGCTGATGTCCTGCGTAACTGACGTACGGCCTTCGGACACTGCGAGTGACTGGAACGGTGTTCCAAGGCTGCCCGTTCCGGTGGCGCCGTCGCCGAGCCAGTCACGCAACTGGTTGGAAACGATGCCAGACTCAAACAGACCGCCATCAACAGGGCGCAATGTTTCACAAATGCCGATGCCGCCATTCGCAGCTTCACCATTTCCGTTACATTGTGCAATTCCGTCCGAAGTAAACGGACGGATCGAGTAGTTGGAGGGGCCGCCAACAAAGTCCCATGCCGCCCAAGACTCAGCATCGGTGAAGAATTCAAATGTGCGTTCGTCAGACTGACTCTCATTTTCGACGCGCAGAGCTTTTACAGTGAGCTCAGTGTTGCCGTCTGGCGAGCGCCACTGACCCGCGAGGTAGTAGCTGTCGCGTTCCCGATTGAATTCCACGTCACGCGCTTGGAAACCACCCGGCAGAGCAATCGTCGAGTTGTCCTGAAATGGATTGTCGAGGGTCAGCAACGGTCCGAACTGGAAGCCGTGAATGGCTGAATTCAGTTCCGATGTTGAGAATGATCCGAGCAGTCCGAACTCACCAGCGTCTGTTTCCCAGCGATTGCCGAGCACGCCGCTATATCCTGGGCTCCACTCTTCTGCGAGATCGGTATAAGTGCCATCTGCGACAACAACTGCAACGAGTCCATCACGATCGAACGGCTCTAGCGTGCGCAGGTTCACGACGCCGGAGATGCCGCCCTCAATCATGTCAGCGGATTGGTTCTTGTAGACGTCGACGCCGCCAATCAATTCTGGCGGGATACTTGCCCATTCCAGAGCGCGTCCGCCATTTGCTGAAAACGCGTCACGGCCATTAAATTCTGAACGGACATATTGAAGACCGCGAATAATGTTGCCTGAGCCTTCAGGGGTTGGGAAGTCACCATCCGAACCGCCGAGCTCAAAGCGCTGGGTTACAACACCTGGAACACGCGCCAGAGCTTCCGCCACAGACAGATCAGGCAGCTGCGAAACGTCAGATGCCGTGATTGAATCAACGAACGTGTCTGAGTCGCGCTTTAAGTTCCGCGCCGTTTGCAGGGCACCGCGAACGCCTTGCACGACGATAACGTCTTGGCGCGCTTCTTCTTCGGTTGTGTTATCGCTAACATCTGAAACCACAACAGTGTCAGATGTGTCCTCTTCCTGCGCCATCGCGCCAGGTGCGGCCAGAGCAGCGACGAGCGCTGTAGAGCCGAGGAGCATGAATTTGTTTGGTCCTCTACGACCAGTTTTCAACTTCGAATTCACTGATTTACCTCCCTAAATCGAATTCAGTGATAATTTTGATAAGTGCCGCAATGGATGCGGACTTAGCGTTGGGCTTGCGACAATTACAAAAGAAATGCCGTTCTTAAACGCCCAAATTTTGTGTGTGGTGTCTTCCCCTGAATTGGGCCGCGCTCTGCGACCACACGTTTTCCTATCCTTAACCTGATGCTCTGCAACCAATGGTTTTGAGCGGCTTATTATATTTTTGATAGCGCTATCATTTATTCTTCCTTTTAGGCAAGAGGCGAGTCATAAAAGTGATATATGAAATACAGTTAAGGGATGACACGTGAGCAGATTGACCAAGATATGCATTCTCGGTGGCGGCACTGCAGGGTGGATGACCGCGGCTGCACTTTCAAATAAATTCAAGGCCTTAGGTCTTGAGATCAATCTAATTGAGTCCGACCAAATCGGCACGGTTGGCGTGGGTGAGGCAACTTTGCCACACATCCGGCTTTTTAATCAGATGCTCGGAATTGACGAAGCCACATTCATGCAGGCGACCGAAGCGACGTTCAAATTGGGAATCGAATTTTGCGACTGGGGCAGGCGCGGCGATCACTATATTCATCCATTCGGGGATTACGGAATTCCGATGCATGGAATGGACTTCCATCAAATGTGGTTGCGCTTGCATCAGCAGGGAAAAGTATCGCGCCTCGACGACTATTCCTATCCGATCATTGCCGCCGAGCAGGGCCGTTTCCAAATGCCCGGCGCAGATCAGAATCAAATTGGATCGAATTTCGGCTACGCTTATCAATTCGACTCAAGTCTTTATGCGAAGTTCTTGCGCAAATATTGCGAAGGAAACGGCGTGGCGCGAATCGAGGGCAAAGTCGTCGACGTCGATCAGGATCCCAATTCCGGAAACGTCCAGAAACTGATTTTAGATGGCGGTGAAGAGGTCGCGGCCGATTTTTTCGTCGATTGTTCCGGTTTCCGCGGCATCCTGATCGAGCAAGCTTTGCAAACGGGATATGATGATTGGAGCCAATGGTTACCATGTAATCGCGCCGTCGCGGTCCCATGCGAAGCGCGCGGGCCACTGTTGCCGTACACCCGCGCGACGGCGCGAAAAGCAGGGTGGCAATGGCGTATTCCTCTGCAACATCGAACCGGTAATGGTCATGTTTATTGGAATGAGTTCATTTCCGATGATGAAGCCGCGGCGCAATTGATGAGTACGCTTGAGGGGCCTGCGCTCACCGATCCGAAGCAGCTCTATTTCAAAACCGGTCGACGGCGAAAGTTTTGGAATAAGAATGTTGTTAGCATCGGCCTATCGGGAGGGTTTTTGGAACCCCTCGAATCAACTTCGATCCATCTCATCCAGGAAGGCATCACAGCTCTGATTGAATTGTTCCCGGGCGCTGCAATCAATTCGAATGATATCGACGAATATAATGCGCGGATGGGGTTGCAGTTCGAGCGCGTTCGAGATTTCCTGCTCTTACACTATGTCGCCACCCAGCGCGACGATAGCGAGATGTGGCGCTATTTCCGCAACATGACCCTGCCGGACAGTCTGCATGAGAAGCTGACAGCATGGAATGCCCGCGGATACGTTCTGGAATATGAGATTGGCGTGTTCTTGCCGCCAAGTTGGATTGCTGTGATGCTCGGCCAAAATTTGGTTCCGGAAGCCTATGATCCCCGCGTTGATCGCTTCGGCGTTGATGAGTTAGCGACGCAATTGGCCCAGATCAAAACGCAAACCGATCGCGCCGTGGCGGCAACCCCAAACCAAATCGATTTTCTCAATCAGTATGGCGCAGCGTCTCAATCGACACCACTTGTCGCGTCGCCAACCGCTTCAAATTAGCGTTGATGTAAGCGGATGGAGCGTTCTGAGTTCAAAATTGTTGTTTGCGGCGGCGGGCTTGCGGGTCAGATGACCGTCGCGGCATTGGTGCAAGCGCTGCGGGCACCGTACAAAGTCGTACACATTGACGACCGCGCCGGGACACAAAGCGAACTTCTATATGGCAGCGTGACGGCGCCGACGGCATACGATTTTTTGCTGACGCTCGGATTGGACGAGCAACTCCTCTTCACCAAAACCAATACGTCTTTCTCGTTTGGCAGCCAGTATCTAAATTGGCCAAGTGCGCCGAGGGATTGGGTGCAGGCCCATCATCAACCCTTCGCCCTTATCGGAGGCGTGCCTCTGCCGCATCATTTGACGCGCTTGCGGCAAAAGCTAGGGACATTGTTGATTTCTGGCGAAGCTGCGCGCCACGGACGGTTCGCACACCCGCCGGAGGATAAGGCGCACCCGCTTTCCCGAGCAGAATATGGCTATCAATTTGACTCTGATGCCTGGTCGGATGCGTTGCGACGGCAGTTAGCAGGCGGCAATGTTGAGCGAATCGCCGGAACGCTCGATGCGGTGGAAACGCGGGATGATGCGATTACGGGGCTAAGGCTGACAGATGGGCAATGGATCACTGGCGATCTGTATATCGATTGCACTGGTCCTCATCGGCAATTGCTGCAGGCGCTCGACATCGCCTTTGCATCTGAGCGAACCATTGCGGTTCGGCGTGAAGTTCAAACGGTGTCGCAGCTCGGCCCCGCGTGCCGACGGATTGAGGCCTCCGCCGCGGGATGGTCAGCGCAAACATTTTTGCAAAACAGCGTCCATGTTTTGACGGTTTCGGGTGCCCAGGATGGAAGCGGGAGCCGCTATACGGTCGGCCGCGTGGCGCAGGCTTGGACGGGGAATTGTCTGGGAATTGGTCTATCGGCGAGCCTTCATGACCCTGTTTCGCCGGCACCAATGGTGATGCTGCAGCGCGATATCGAGCGCCTCATGTCGCTGATTCCAGTGAGCGACGAGATCTCCATGGAGCGAAATGAGTTTAATCGACGTTTCGCCGCAGACTATGCCAATGTCAGCATGTTTGGTGCTGCCTTTTACAGTAATGATGCGCCGACTGAGGACCCGTTCTGGACGGAAGCGCTAGCCGCCGCTCAGAGCCCAGATTTGCGGCGAAAACGGACTCAGTTTGAGAGTCGCGGCGTTTTGGTGAAATATGATCTTGAGCCCTTTAATGATGAAGACTGGGCGATATTATTTTTAGGGCTAGGTATTCTGCCAAGTCGATATGACCAGCAAGCTGATGTGCTGACACGGGAAGAAACGGCGCAGCATCTCGAGACGATGAGACGCACGGTATCGAACGTCGTTCCGCGAATGCCGCCGCACCACGTCTACGTCGCAAATATGAAGCGCTATTTTGAGAAACAGAAATATGCTTGAGCCTACGCCCAATTCGATCCGCAAAATAGTTATTGTCGGAGGCGGTTCAGCCGGTTGGATGACAGCTGCGGCCTTGAGCCGGATGTTGACCTCCCAGACCGTCCAAATCACGCTGATTGAGTCTGAACAAATTGGGACGATTGGGGTCGGCGAGGCGACCATTCCAGACGTGATCAATTTCAACTCAATGCTCGGTATCCCGGAGCAAGATTTTTTGCGGGCGACCAATGGTACGTTCAAGCTCGGCATTGAGTTCATTAATTGGGGGCGCCTCGGCGAGGCCTATTTCCATCCGTTCGGGCCGCATGGCGTCGATATGCAGGGGATTGATTTTCATCAATACTGGATGCGCTTTCGCCAAGCGCAGAGCGTCACAGATATTGAGGAATTTAGCCTCAGCGCGGTCGCCGCAAAACAACATAAATTTGCGCTTCCGAATAATGATCCACGATCCGTCTTATCACAACTTCGCTATGCCTATCATTTCGATGCGACGGCTTATGCGCTTTATTTAAGAAGCTTTGCTGAACAGCGCGGCGCGACCCGCATTGAAGGTAAAGTTGAGCGCGTCACCCGCGATCCCGAAACTGGCTTTATTGAGAGTGTGCAGCTCGAGCGCGGGGACCTTGTCGAGGGCGATCTGTTTTTTGATTGCACTGGGTTTCGCTCTTTGCTCTTGGGGCAAACCTTAGGCGTAGAGTTTGAGGACTGGGCCCATTGGTTGCCGTGCGACACAGCGCAGACAGTGGCTTGCGAACGCACTGGCCCTTTGCTGCCATATACTAAATCAACAGCGAAAAAAGCCGGGTGGCAGTGGCGGATTCCCACCCAACATCGCACAGGTAATGGGCATATCTATGCCAGCCAAATGATTGATGATGATGCCGCGATTGAAAGCTTGCTGGCAGACCTGGACGGGCCCGCAATGGGGGCGCCGCGAAAGATAAAATTTCGGACCGGGCATAGACGTAGGTTTTGGGAGAAAAACTGTATTGCTATTGGGCTCTCTGGTGGTTTTCTGGAGCCCCTCGAATCGACATCATTGTTTTTAATCCAAGAAGGGATCAGCAAATTTATCTCGCTGTTCCCGAGTGCGGATATGCCGGCTGCGGTGAGGAATGAGTACAATCGTCAACTGGAAAAGAAATTTGCCCAAGTCCGCGACTTTATAATTTTACATTATAAAGCGACGCAGCGGGATGACAGTCCATTTTGGGATTATTGTCGAAACATGACCATCCCAGAGTCTTTGCAACAGAAGATGGAGCTGTTCCAAGAGGCCGGTCGTGTGTTCCGGAATGAAGACGAATTGTTCACGCGGCCGAGCTGGGTAGCGGTCATGATGGGGCAAAATCTATTGCCCAAAACGGTTGACCCAATTGTCAGCGGCTTGGACGCGCAAGTAATATCCCGAAGCCTGGGATCGATGCAAACAGCGATGAATAACGCGGCTCAGAGAATGGAACCGCACGAAATATTTTTGAAAAAATATGCGTGGGCGACCCCCCCCGCGTGAGACAAGTAGGAAACGTTAAATGCAAGATGTGAACATTAAGGAGATTGTCATTGTCGGCGGCGGCACCGCTGGCTGGATGGCCGCGTCCGCTTTGTCGTTATTGCTGCGCAATCCGTCAATTCGAATAAGACTGGTTGAGTCCGAGCAAATCGGCACAGTAGGCGTCGGCGAGGCCACAATTCCGCACATTCGGTATTTCAATCAGCTTTTACAATTGAACGAAAATGAGTTTCTAAAAAAGACCAATGCGACATTCAAAGTCGGTATTGAATTCGTCAATTGGGGGCAGGTGGGGGAAAGCTATTTCCACTCATTCAGCCCTTATGGCGTGAACATGGACGGCGTGCATTTCCACCATTTCTGGCTTCGCCATGCCCAGAGGGAAGGGGCGCCACCGCCAGATGACTACAATTTGCATTGTTTGGCGTCGAAGCAGAGCAAGTTCGCTCATCCAAAACCAGAACTCCGCGGGTCGCCCCTCTCATCGATCGAATATGCGTTTCAATTCGATGCCTCGCTCTATGCCAAATACATGCGCAGCGTCGCGGAGTCGCGCGGTGTTCAGCGCGTGGAAGGCAAAGTCGTCGAGGTCAAGCAGCGGCCTGAAGACGGCTTTATCGATCGCGTCGTTTTAGAATCTGGAGAGGAAATCGCTGGAGACCTTTTCATCGATTGCTCGGGCTTTAGAGGGCTACTGATCGAGCAGACATTAGAAAGCGGTTATGATGATTGGTCACATTATCTGCCCGTCAATCGAGCGGTCGCGCAGGCCTGCGAGTCCGATGGGCCGCCCATTCCATACACCCGCGCCACCGCGCACAAAGCAGGCTGGCAGTGGCGCATTCCGCTGCAGAACCGCATTGGTAATGGTCACGTCTATTGCAGCGATTATATCAGCGATGATGAGGCCTATGATCAGTTGAAATCGGGTCTTGATGGGGCGCCGCTCAAAGATCCAAAATTCTTGCGCTTCACCACCGGAGTTCGGAAGAAAGCCTGGAATAAAAATGTTGTCGCTTTAGGTCTGTCCGCAGGATTTCTTGAGCCCCTTGAATCGACATCAATCCATCTCATTCAAACGGCGGTTGCGCGTTTGATGACTAATTTCCCGGACAAGCTCTTCAATCAAGCTGATATCGATTACTACAATCAGAAAACGCTCTTAGAGTTTGAGCAAGTCCGCGATTTTCTAATTCTGCACTATTTCGCAACGCAGCGCACGGACAGTCCGTTCTGGAATTATGTCCGCACAATGGAAATTCCAGAGACGCTGCGGCAGCGTATCGACATTTATATGGAGAACGGGCGCTTGTATCGGGACAATAATGAGCTGTTTAGCGAAAACAGCTGGTTCGCCGTGTTTGAAGGTCAGAATTTTAGGCCAAAACGGTATCATCCGGTGATCGACAGCATGTCAGACGAGATGTTGGATCGACGAATGGCAGAGGTCCGGCGGACCATGTACAAATGCCTAGACGCGTTCGAAGATCACCAGACATACCTTCACAAGTTGTGTCAAACCGCGTAATATCCCGCTGGGAGTTGAGGCTAAAATAGAGAAAAGGCAATAAAATGCGTAAATCCTCCAGAAGCGTTCTGTCCTCAATCATTCTTGCCAGCGCCGTGATGCTCGCGGCGCCGAGTGTAACGGCGCAAGAAACTACCGACCCCGTGACGGATGAAGAAACCGCCAGCGATGAGCGCGTGCTAGGCACGATTGAAGTGACTGCAATTCAGCAAGATGCCGCTATGGCAGCATTTCAATCCGGTGATTTTGAAACCGCTGAAGTTGAGTTTCTCGATAATGCGATGTGCGCGCTCCGACGCGAGCGAAATCTAACGGCGTCGATTGAAAACGCGCAAATCAGCTCAGCGCGCGCTGAGTCGTTTTCCGACGCGGTGGCCAACAATTCGGGTGCCTCGACACAAGGTGCCGGCGCGGGTGCAGCGCCGCAAGGTGCTAACGTTGGTATCGCGTCGGTTTCAGGCATCTCGGCCAATAATGTGCAGACCACGTACGATCGCACCTGCGAGAAACGTGGGTATCAGCTTTATTTTGCGGGTCTATCTCAAATTCAGCTTGGTAAAACCGAAGAAGCTCTGCGCAGCTTTGAGCGGGCCACGGCAGCGAGCCGCATTCTGTATGATGCGCATTATAAGATCGGTCTCATCCAGATCCTGAATGGGAAGCCGGATAGAGCAAAGCCTCAATTGAGAGCAATTGAAGGAATTTTGAAGCGCTGCCGAAATTGTGAGGCGAAGCAAGAAATCACCGAACGACGTGATCATTTGCAGTCAGCCATCGCCGGGGGTGTCGCCCTGCAGTAATTATTCACCGTAGAGCAATCGTCTAAAATCAATCATTTTGGAGCAGACTTCACTGAGGGGCTGGGCAGGATTTACGTCTTGTGGTAGCGCTAACATTCTGGGTTGGAGAAGCGTCTTTAGAGCGCAGTCTGAAACGGCAAACCGTCTTTTGGGAGACGGTAGATAATTGGAGGAAGTCTATGCCTATTGTTAAAAAAACCATGATCGGCGGCGCGCTCGCAGCAGCGTTCTGTATTGCAGCGCCGGCATCTGCGGACCCAAATTTTGCAGTTGAGCCAATGTCTCAAGCGGCTTTGCCAGGATCTTTGATTCACAATCCATTGGCGATCCGTTGGGATCCACAAGGCGGGAATAAGAGCGTGAAGATTGTCGAGTCCGAAGGCGTGCCGGGCGGACAAGCCATTTCTTTCCGCGTCCGCAAGAAGAGTAAGAAGCCTTGGGACATCAACATGCGCGCGCCGTTTGATAAAGACATCGCGCAAGGCGAGGCGATAGAGATCTATTTTTGGGCCCGCGCTGAGAAAACGCCGAAAGGCCGTGATGCTGGTAAGATCACCGTCGCGCTCGGGCGCAACGAAGAGCCTTATGACACGGTTATCGTTCAAGACATCGAACCGACTGAGACCTGGCAAATGTACAAAGTTTCGGGCGTATCGGAGAGAGACTTCCCGATCAGCGAGTCTGACATGGGGTTCAATTTCGGGCATGCCAAGCAAACGATTGAGCTTGGGCCATTTTACGCCGTTTCGCTCGGCGCGGCGAACTAACCGGGCCTAACCGCTCAAAAACTAGACGCGAATGGGAGCCGTGTGAATGTATCTCGGCATTGATATTGGAACCTCAGGCGTCAAAGCAATCCTTATGGAGGCCAGCGGCGACGTTGCTGCACAAGCGACGGCGCCGCTGCCAATTTCTCGTCCTCACCCGCTCTGGTCAGAGCAAGATCCGACCGATTGGTGGACGGCAACCAATGTTGCAGTAAAGCGGCTGCCTGCGGAGTTGCGCGGCGCCGTTAAAGGCATTGGCCTCGCCGGCCAGATGCACGGCGCGACTTTGCTCGACAAAAATGATGACGTTTTACGGCCGGCTATTCTGTGGAATGATGGTCGCAGCGACGCGGAATGCCAGGCGCTCGAGCGCGTCGCACCAGACCTGCACGGCATAGCCGGCAATTTGGCGATGCCGGGTTTTACGGCGCCGAAATTACTTTGGGTTCGGGATCATGAACCCGAAATATTTGCGAGGACCGAGAAAGTCCTTTTGCCAAAAGACTATGTGCGTCTTCTTATGACCGGGACTTATGCCAGCGACGTCTCAGACGCGGCGGGCACGCTCTGGCTCGACATCGCCGAGCGCACTTGGTCCGAGACGCTCTTAGAAGCTTGCGATTTGAACGCGGAGCAAATGCCGCAACTCTACGAAGGCAGCGACATTTGCAGCGCGATTTTACCGACCATTGCGAGCGATTGGGAGGTGCCGACCGGCACGCCAATTGTTGGCGGGGGAGGCGACAATGCAGCCGGCGCTGTTGGCGTCGGCGTGGTGCAGGCCGGTGATGCCTTCTTGTCGCTTGGAACGTCGGGTGTCTTGTTCAGTGCAGACGCGGCGTACAATCCTAACGCTGCAAGCGGAGTTCACACGTTCTGTCACGCGGTGCCGGGCCTGTGGCATCAAATGTCAGTGATGCTGTCGGCGGCAAGTTGTGTCGACTGGGCCGCGAAAATGGTCGGTGTAACTGATGCTGCGGCGCTGATTGCGGGCGCGGAAGAAGCGCAATTGTTCGGCCAATCTGAAACGGTGTTTCTGCCTTACCTCTCTGGCGAGCGAACGCCGCACAATAACCCGCGCGCCAAAGGCGTGTTATTCGGCCTGACGCACGAGAGCGACGCCGCAGAGATTGGCCAAGCCGTGCTAGAAGGCGTTGCGCTTGGCTTTGCTGACGGTCTTGATGTCTTATCGGCCAACGCCGACATATCGTCGATTAGTGTCATCGGCGGCGGTTCGAGATCAAGCTATTGGGGGCGTATCTTAGCTGCTGCACTCAACAAACCGCTTTTGTATCGCAAGAATGCCGATATTGGTCCGGCGCTCGGCGCCGCGCGATTGGCCCAAATGGGCGCCAATCACCAATCTGTTCCTGACTTTGAGGCCCCAGAGGTCGAAACTATTATTGAGCCGCGTTCAGATGATGTCGCCATCATGACTGCACGCTTAGAGCGCTACCGCGCACTCTACAAAACTACCCAAGATTTACTTTAGAGGAAAATGAGCATGTTTGACGCCACGAGTTTTTATGAGGGTATCGGCCCGATTACCTTCGAGGGACCTGATACGACAAACCCGCTCGCCTATCGGTACTATGACAAAGACCGCCTCGTCATGGGCAAACGGATGGAAGACCACTTGCGGCCATCGACTTGCTATTGGCACACCTTCTGTTGGGATGGGTTTGACGTCTTCGGTGCTGGCACATTCAATCGGCCATGGCATGCGCTCGAAGGCCAGGCCATGGCCGAAGCTAAGCTCGAAATCGCGTTCGAGTTCTTTCAGCGCCTCGGCTGGCCCTATT
Source organism: Pseudomonadota bacterium (assembly GCA_039822145.1). Classification (GTDB taxonomy): domain Bacteria; phylum Pseudomonadota; class Alphaproteobacteria; order Caulobacterales; family Hyphomonadaceae; genus Henriciella. The sequence continues at coordinate 41,429 of JBCBMU010000004.1, forward strand.
TTGCGTTTCACGATGTCGACGTGATGGCGCCGGCTGAGACCATGAAAGAGCATACTGAAAACTTCGCGCGCATCCTCGACCCCATCGAAGCGCAAATGGAGCGTACCGGCATGCGCCTGCTGTGGGGAACGGCGAATGTGTTTGGTCACCCGCGGTACATGTCAGGCGCGGCCACCAATCCGGACCCGGAAGTGTTTGCCTGCGCCGCAATGCAGGTCCGCCAGGCCCTCGAAGCGACGCATCGCCTTGGCGGAGAGAATTATGTGCTCTGGGGCGGACGTGAGGGCTATGAGACGCTGCTCAACACAGACCCGGGCCGCGAATTGGATCAACTCGGGCGAATGCTCTCACTGGCCGTCGAGCACAAGCATAAGATCGGCTTTAACGGCCCGCTTCTGATCGAACCAAAGCCGCATGAGCCGACCAAGCATCAATATGATCGCGACACCCAAACCGTGTTTGGTTTCTTGCAGCGTTATGACCTGCTCGATGATGTTAAAGTCAATATCGAGACCAATCACGCGACATTGGCTGGCAATTCAATGGACCATGAAATTGCTATGGCGTTTGCGCACGATATATTCGGGTCCATCGACGCCAATCGCGGCGACCCACAAAATGGCTGGGATACAGATCAGTTCTGGATGGATCCGCTCGATATCGCGCGGTCGATGATCCACATCGTCAAGAATGGTGGCTTTACCACGGGTGGCTTTAACTTTGATGCCAAAGTCCGCCGCCAAAGCACGGATGCGGCCGATTTATTCTATGGCCATGTTGGCGGTATTGACGCGCTGGCCCGCGGTCTACTTGCGGCTGAAGCGATTTTGGCGGACGGCACTTATGAGGATTTTCTCAAAGCCCGTTACCAAGGCTGGTCTGATTCGTTTGGTGAGTGGATGATGACAGAAGCGTCTTTGGAAGAGATCGCGGCGCGCGTTGAAACGGGCGAGATTGAGCCGAAGCTGAAGTCTGGTCGTCAAGAAATGCTGGAAAACCTAATTAATCGCTTCGTTTAGGCGCGGCGGCTGAGTCGCGAATGACCAATTCATGATCTAGCGTTTTGTGCTTTTGCGCGGACAAAGGCACAACGCCTTTTCGGCTGACCGATTTTTGTAAGATCTCGATCGCGCTGCTGGCCATATCGCGAATGGGCTGGCGCACAGTCGTCAGGGCTGGCCACATTGCGGATGCGTTCGCCGTATCATCAAAGCCAACGATGGAGACATCTTCAGGGACGCGTAAACCGGCTTGATGGGCGGCGGCGATGGCGCCCGCTGCCATATCATCATTACAGGCGAATATGGCGGTCGGTGGAACCTCGCGATTGAGCATCTCAACCGTTGCCCGCATCCCGGACACATAAGTAAAGTCGCCTGAGATGACCAAGTCCTGTGCCAGCTCGACGCCGCGAGTTTTCAATGTCTTCTTGAAGCTTTCATAGCGTAATTCACTCGATCGATGATCCGGTGGCCCTTTGATCAGAGCAATTCGCTCATGACCCAGGTCGAGCAAATAATCTGTCATCTCTTTGGCTGCGGCGGTATCATTCATACGAACACTGGGGCCAGTATAGCCATCAAGCTTCGGACTGACGCAGACGAATGAAATGCCCGTGCGCTCAAGCGTATCAATCAGTTTGGGATCATCTGAGAGGGGCGGCACGACGATTAGCGCCTGAATGCTCATATCCAGGAAGCGTTTCTCGATTTGCTCCAAGTCGACCATATTGTCATCGACTAAGGGTTCCTCGACAATCAAATAGTGGCCGAGTTTTCGGCAGGCATCGAGCGCCCCGAGAAGAAATTCGCTCAAATAGCCATAACTTGGATTGCGATAAATCAAGCCGATAAAAAGACCCGTGCGACCGGCCAAATTCCGCGCCATAATGTTCGGGCGATAATTGAGCTGGCGCATAGCGTCTTGCACGCGTTTGCGAGTCGTCTCTTTGACGGCGCTTTGATCGTTCAAGACTCGCGACACCGTCATTTGCGAAACGCGGGCAAGTTCGGCGACTTCTTTGATGGTCGCGGTCTGCTTTTTGTCTGCGAGCAACGGGGGTGTGATCCTCTCTTATTCCTTGGCGTTTATCCACGCCTAAGTCTTCTGCAAAGTATGGGCCCAGTACGACGTATTGATGAACTTTCCCACAACCAATCTTTGGTTTGCGCGAATATTTGCGCTGAAAGGCAAGGGTGCAAGAAACCTGAGCAACTCGCACCCTTGTCCGATCTATTCGCCGCAATTCGCGGCAGCGTCCTGATCTTCATCGAGGCGGACTTCTGAAATCGCCACGGATTGCCCCTCAGACGCGGACAGAATGAGTGCTTTTTTGAATGTGCTCATGTCTACGCCGCGATCGGCGAAGCAGGAGAGGCTGAGGCGAACTTCAGACCAATCCGCACTCAACGTGACAGGCAGGAGCGCGTCGCATCCGTCTGCAGCGCAGCCGACACCGACTTCAAATGCACCATCTTCGCTTAAAGACCTGGCTTGGAAGACAAGTTCCATCGCGCCATTGGCTTCACGCGAAAGATCCATGGGCGCAGCAGCCGCAATTTCGAAATTCTCTGCGCCGGTTTTGTATTCGATTTTCAGCGAGTCTTCTTGCGCGGCACGATCATAGGCGGTGACAATCAAGCCAGCGGATTCGAATGGAATTGCCGTGACCGGCGAGCCGTAGCGAATGATTTCCCATGGCGCCAACACTTCGCCCTTCGAGAAGAAAACGGTTTTGCTGGCGTCTGCATTGTCGCCGAGACCAGCATCCTCTGAAAGCGCCGGCAAGTTGCCATCGTCGCCATAAGACAAGCCATAGCCGAAGGGGAAGAGCGGATCATAAGGCTCTTTGGTGACGTTAAGCTCGACTTGTGTCGCGAGCTTTGGCCAAGAGTAAGAGAGGCGACCCGTAAATTCGAATGCCGGATCGGTGCGGAACAACATGTCGGACACGCCTGCGCCTTCCGAACCGGGCAGCCAAGCGGCGACGAACGCATCAGAATCGTTAATCTCTGGATTGGTCCACAATGGACGTCCTGACAGGAAAACCGAAACGGTTTTCATGCCTTTGGCCTGATAGTCGGCCAGCAAGTCGGTGTCGAAACCGTTCGGGCGGAAATCCATATTCGCGACATCGCCTTGGAATTCGGCATATGGGTCTTCGCCATAGATAGCGATCACCACATCGGCTTCAGTCTCTGATGTCCCCTCCGGATCAAAAATCAGAGTGCCGCCATTGGCTAATACCACGTCTTGAAGACCGGATAGAATGGTCTCCCCATTCGGGAATTCCTCGTTCGGGTAACCGCCGCCTTGCCAAGACAAGGTCCAGCCGCCTGCGACTTTTGAAATGCTATCCGCGCCGTCGCCCACAACTTTTATGGTTTGACCAGGGTCGAGCGGCAGTAGGCCATCTGTGTTTTTCAATAGAACCAGCGATTCTCGCACAGAGCGACGGGCCACGGCGCGGGCGTGCGGGGTGGCCAATTCATTTGTATCCCCGGCCAAAGGACGATCGCTGGGCTTTAGCGGATTGTCGAACAGGCCCGCATTGATTTTTACGCGCAAAATACGGCGCACGGCATCATCCAAACGTTCCATTGGAATGCGACCCGATTGGACGTGAGTGTAAGTTGACTCCCAAAGACCTTTCCAGCTCTCAGGCGCCATATACATATCTACGCCCGCGTTCAAAGACTCTGGGCAATCGGTCGTTGTGCAGCCAGGAATGAGCGCGTGACCGTTCCAGTCGCCAACGACAAAGCCTTTGAAATTCATGCGGCCTTTGAGGACATCCGTCAGCAGTTCTTTTTGGCCATGCATGCGCTCGCCATTCCAAGCCGAGAAGCTCGCCATCACGGTTTGCGCGTTGGCACCAATCGCGGTGACATAGCCCGCAGCGTGGATGTCGCGCAACTCTGCTTCGCTGATTTGAGCGTCCCCTTGGTCGACTCCGTCCTTGGTGCCGCCATCGCCGACAAAGTGTTTGGCGCTGGTGAGAACACGCTCTGGCCCAAGATAATCATCGTCGCCGATCCGGCCTTGCAGACCATAGACGATACGATCACCATAAGAGGCGACAATGTCTGGGCTCTCAGAGAAACCTTCATAAGTGCGGCCCCAGCGGTCATTCTGCGGAACCGCCAAAGTTGGCGCAAACGTCCAATCATGACCCGAAACGCGCAATTCGCGCGCGGTGACTTTGTAGATTTCTTCAATCAAGTCCGGATTGTTCATGGCCCCGAGACCGATATTGTGCGGGAAAACGACCGCACCGCGGAGATTGGCGTGACCATGAACCGCATCAATGCCCCAAATGATCGGAATAGCGATCTCTACGCCTTCTGGGTCGATAGACGCTAGATAATGTTCATCAGTGGCCGCTAACCAGGACTCAGCGTCCGCATAGGGAAGAGGTCCGGGCGCAGAATTGCCGCCGCTCAGAACCGAGCCGAGACGGTATTGCTTAACCTCCGCTGGTGTCACAGAGCCACTATCGGCTTGGATGACTTGGCCAACTTTCTGCTCCAGGGTCATCTTCGCCATGATTTCATCAATCTGGGCTTCGACAGCTGGATCAAGGGGCGGGGTCTCCACGACAGGCCAATTTTCAGGCTTGATCTTTTCTGCGACTTCAACCGGCGCTTCCTCTTCTGCAACGACAGGTGGCTCATCGACGACCACAGGCTCCGTGGCTTCTGGGGCAACACTGGTACAGGCGGCAATGACCGCGGCAGAGCAAAGCGCGGCGATGGATGCGCTGGTGCGGAATGTCAGTTTCAAGAGATTGGCTCCTAATTGGAAAAACGAGAGTCGTGTTGAAGGTTTCGCAGAAACGGCGAAGGCTTAGACCGAATGAATGGCATAGTGACACTGAGCACGTCGTTCGTCACGTTAGCTCCTCCCGTTTCAAACGCGTTACGTTGCGCGTTCCAGTCTGAGGGTTTTGCCCTCTTTCGGATGTTATAGCAGCAAAATATGATAGCGCTATCATTTTATTCTGGCCTATGCTACGCCAAGCGTAATAACCGCTGCAGTAGGCCGATCTTGGGAGCCGCAATCTGCAATAAAAGCGGGCACAACATCGTCGAGGGAGGTCGACCCAATGGAAGCCACAGCTTCATCACAACCTGAACAGGCAAACCTGTTTCAAATCATTCTCATCAGCGTCATCGCGACAATTGGCGGCTTTCTCTTCGGCTTCGATAGCGGCGTCATCAATGGCACAATTGACGGTCTCAGTGCGGCCTTCGCCGAGAGCGATTGGGTTAAAGCGACTGACATTAATTCGGTCATCTCAATCAGCGTGGCCTCCATGCTGCTGGGCTGCGCCGCCGGGGCGATGATTGCTGGACGAACTGCCGATATCCTTGGCCGCCGAGGTGTATTGGTATTTGCCGCGCTATTTTTCTTTGTCAGCGCTTGGGGCTCAGGCGTCGCAACCGGGCCTGTCGAATTTATTGTCTATCGCATTCTTGGCGGCCTTGCGGTTGGGGCTGCGAGCGTCCTTGCACCAGCCTATATCAGTGAAATCACCCCGGCCCATATGCGGGGTCGCTTGTCGAGCATTCAGCAAGTCGCGATCATTGTTGGCCTGACCGCCGCTTTTATGAGCAATTATGTTTTAGCGGGCACAGCCGGATCGTCGACCAGTGAGTTTTGGTTCGGTTTTGAAGCTTGGCGCTGGATGTTCTGGATCGAGATGGTCCCGGCGGCAATTTTCTTCTTTGCTCTCTTCTTCATCCCAGAAAGCCCGCGTTTCTTGGTCATCAAGGACAAGGATGCGGAAGCCCAGTCCGTTCTAGGGCGTCTGTTCGGGGCCTCTGCGAGTGAAAACAAATTGGCGGAGATCAAGTCTTCGATTGCCACCGACCATAAGCCACGTCTCACCGATCTGCTCGATAATGGCAAAGTTCGTCCTATCGTTTGGATCGGGATCGGCCTTGCCGTCTTCCAGCAATTGGTCGGTATCAATGTCGTCTTTTACTATGGCGCTGTGCTGTGGCAGTCCGTTGGCTTCACTGAAGACAATGCGTTGCTCATCAATGTGATTATGGGCGTTGTCAGTATCGGCGCGGTCTGTGTCGCGCTATCTGTGATCGACAAGATTGGCCGGAAGCCGCTTTTGATGATTGGCTCTATCGGCATGGCGATCACGCTCGGCACGATGATGATTTGCTTCTTCAATGCGACGACCAATGAGGCCGGCGATCTCGTCTTACCAGGCTTCTGGGGACCGCTGGCGCTGTTCTCAGGCGTCGCCTATGCGGCCATGTTCAACTTGTCCTGGGGCCCTGTCATGTGGGTTATGCTCGGCGAGATGTTCCCGAACCAGATCCGAGGCTCAGGTCTCGGCGTGTCAGGCTTCTTCCAGTGGTTCGCGAATTTCGGCGTGACGCTGACGTTCCCATTCTTGCTGGTCACCATCAGTCTCGGCGGCGCTTATGCGATTTACTTCCTCGGCGCGGTGGTTTCGATCTTCTTCGTGTCACGCTTTGTCGGTGAGACCAAGGGGATCGAGCTCGAAGATATGAAAGGCTTCGATTAGTCGAAGCCGTGCTTAGACGTCGAGCTGACGCACCAATTTGGTGAAGATCTCGACGCCTTGTGCCAATTGCTCACGGGCAACGAATTCATTTGGTTTATGGGCCTGGTCGATCGAACCGGGCCCGCAAATCACCGATGACATGCCAGCCTGGTGAAACTGCCCAGCCTCCGTCGCATAGGCGACAGCGCGAAGCGCATTATCCCCGGTCAGCGCGCGCAGAAGGGTTTCTGCAGCATTGTTTGGATCGACCGCCAGTCCGGGCACATCCGTCATTTTCGTCACACGCACCCCGCACTCTGGAAAGCGCGCTTTCAAAGACGCGTCCTTCTCAGCGGCGATGGCGTAAAACGGCGCGAGGATCTCATTCGGATCAAAGCCAGGTGGACAGCGCAGATCGAACGCAAACCGACAGGTCTTAGCGAGAATATTCGTCGCCGTGCCGCCGCTCAGTTCGCCAATGCTTAGCGTTGGGTAGGGCGGGTCGAAGGGTGAGTCTGGGGCTCCTGATTGAGTCAGTTCCGCTTCGATGGCTCGTAAGGCATACATCAAATCGACAGCTTCACCATTCGCTGAAACGCCGAGATGTGGCAAGCTCGAATGGGCCTCTTTGCCGGTGACTTCGACTTCAGTGAGCATAATGCCCTTATGTCCTGAGACCACTTGCCAGAGCGACGGTTCGCCGACCCAAACCGCATCCGGCCGTGCTCCGTGATCAATCATTGTTTTGATCATGTCCGGGGCGCCTTGGCAGCCGACCTCCTCATCATAAGAGAAAGCAAAGTGGATCGGCCGGTTTAAGTTGAGCCGCGCGAATTCTGGCGCGAAGGCGAGACATAGCGCGACAAAGCCCTTCATGTCGCATGAGCCACGGCCATAGAGCAGGCCGTCAACCTCAGTGAGTGCAAACGGATCTGTGTGCCAATCCTGGCCATCAATTGGGACCACATCCGTATGACCAGAAAGCACTAAGCCGCCTGGCGAGTCAGGGCCAAGGCGGCCCCAAAGATTAGCTTTTTCGCCGCTACTGTTTTCGATCCGAACGCAATGCGCACCCAGCGGTGCCAATTGGCTTTCGACCCAGTCGATTAAGCCAAGATTGGAATACCGCGACGTCGTGTCAAAAGAGATCAGTGTCTCAAGCGTTTTGATGACGGTGCTGAGGTCAGACATGGCGACGGCTCGCTTCTGATGCGGTTAAGAGCGTGATGGGAAAACGCCCTCGGTTGCGATGCAAAACGTCAGCGCGGTAAACGGATCGCGGATCGAGAAGGCTTGATTGCTGCCAGTTTCACCAATCGTGTTGCGCCCCATTTGGCTCATGCCGGCTTCAGCGCCATCCGAAAAGGTGGTTTCGCCTTCGGTGACCCCAAATGTCGCGCGAGACGGATCATCCGACGTCGCTGGAAGTTGGGAGGTTTGAACCGGATGAGTATGACGTGGCATGTTCGCTTGTGATAGGGTCTGAGCCTCAGCGCCGCTGCGTTGACCAAGCTTTATATCATTGAGTCCAGGGCCGGTGCCCGCATGCACGGGCGTTCGGCCGCGCAAATCAGGGAGCGCAAAACTTACACGTCCATCGCCGCCATAAGTCGTGCCCAAGAGAGAAAACAGCGCGGGATTTTCGGCGATCGGCAAAATCTGGCCATTGGCGGGCAAAGACCCTCGTGGGCAAAAATTAGAGCCCATCATAAAAATTTCACTAAGATAGGCGTCCGGCGCGGCATGAGCACAAGGGGCCCCGGCTGTAAAAAGGACAAAAGCGGCAAACGTCGCGCGAAATTTCATGAGATACTCCTGAGATACTCCGACTATCTTTAAGAACAGCTCAGGCGCTTTGCCAAGCAAGCATCGGCCTCAATTGGCTTTGCACATCATTGACGCAAAAAGGCTGAAATGCCCCGGCCAAAAGCTCTATTAGCGACGCAAGTAAAATGGCGCCCGAGGGAGCAGACCAGCTATAACTGGCCCTGACGGCGGTGAGCGCTTCTTTGGTGCCACGTAGCTCAGCTTTAAGACTCAATATCTCGGGGTGATGGGTTTCGATCGAGGCCAGAATATCTGGCAATGCGTTGTGAGCAGCCGCTGACCCATGCGCTCCGGCGAAATTATTGAAACTGTGAGCAGCCCGACACAGCAGATCTGCTTCCATGCGACGATTGGTTAGAGTTTCAATCTGTAGGCCTGAAGTTTAGTTGGAGACTAGTATTCATATATTGGTAATAATAATTTTGCAACAAACCTCTAGTTGATAGACATGCGAATAAATCAATAATAAGCACAATAATATATTATAGGTGTATTATATATTTAGGAGGCTTATGTGCTCCGTTTTCAAGTTCGATTGCTGAGGCTTTATTTGGTTAGAGCGATTGCGTTTCTGGCGCTCGTCATGGGCTGGCATTTGATTGGCGAATATGGCGATAGACAAGGAGTGCAGGCCGTTGCGGCGGCCGATGACGAGCCAGAAGAGGGGGCGCCTCTTTCACCTCTCGACAAGCTTGGGGAGTCTTGTGAGCAGCCTTTTGATATGTCAACGGAGGCGGCACGTCGTCGTATTATGGATGTGGCGTTTGAGCTTTTTGCGCCTCAATCGGTTTCTCTCTCGAGCGCGGAGTTTGATCGGCAAGCGCAGATAGTCGTGAGTCATTCGACGATTTCGCCAGTCAATGGTACAGCTACTCGGGTGTTGCTCAACGTGCCGGACTCGTCGCGGCCAGCAGACCCTTATCAAAGGTATAACGCATACATCATCTTTGACGCGTGCGGGCAATATTTGGAGCACGCTGATACAGACAGCACGCGGGAACGGGAGGTCCGCGAGGCGCGCCTGTTAGCTTTCGCAAAATCGCCGGCAGGCCGTTACATCTACATCCCTAAGTGTGATCCTGTCCCTAAGGTGGAGGGCGCGCTTTATGTGGTTGACGTAAGGCAAGCTCAAACCCGCACGAATTTGATAGGTGAGTATGAGCGCCAAGGAATTCGACGCTCAGCAAAATTTGCCTATGTTCCCGTCCATATCATTGCGCGTGACCAACCGATTTCTGTGATGATCGCATCAGATGAGCCGGTTATTTTCGAATTTTTCGGAGATATTGAACAAGTGGTCCAAGTGTTCGTGTTTGGGAGCTCTCGGTTCGGCGAAAAATTTGTGGGCGTCCTCGGCTTACCCGCCGACGTAATCGAAGGGGTCCCGATAGCAAAAAGGGGAGGGAAGGGAACGCCTAATCAAGCTTCGAATCGCGCCTGTGTCCCAGCTCAGTTTGTGGTCCCAATGCAGGCTCCCCCCATCTGGGAATTTGGATTTAAGAGCCGAGAAATAGAGGCCTTTCGCGAGACTATTATTCCTGAACCGAGCATCGATTTTGTGAGGGCGGCTCGTCCTGGTGTCATTCGTATCGACGACGGCGCTCAGAGAATATTTGTAGAGCCTCAAACGATTGGCGAGCTCTCTACTATAGAGCTCGACCCCGCTCGGCTAAGTCCCCCTTTAAAGTGGTCGGTCGATCCAAACCCTAGCTCTCGCAAAGGAAACTAATTATGGCGCTCGCAGACTTCCTAGCATTGCTCAAACCGAGATCTACTGATGATCACGATCCAACCGCAGAGAAGGCTCAAATTGTTATCGATTTGGTGACTGAAATTGCAACCTTAGTTTATCAAAAATCGAGCGCAACCGGCATTGCAATGTTTGAGCGTCTTATTTCTATTGGCGCGGAAATAAACGTTTATCACGCACCGAAGACAGCGAGTGTGGATACAATTGATGGAGTTAAGTACTTTGTGCTCGATCCAGAACATGGGGAATACGTCGGGTTTTTTGATAGTAATGGTAGAATTCACAAATTTGATATTACTCAGATCGTCCTGCATGAATTTGCGCACCTAGCATTCTTGTATCAAGACCCTCAATTTGGTGGCGGAGATCCAGTTTACGGTTTTTACTTTGATGAGGTTAATGGACGACACGATTACTCTGGGAAACCAGATATTACGTCATTTCAAATACTAGATGAGCTAAGAGACTTTGGACCGAGGAGACTTTCCTATGCTGGCGCGGTAGCGATTTCTGACGAGATTGGCGAGCAAGTATTCGAGGTTGGTGCCGATTATACGCTGGGACGAAGTATTGACGTTGCTGTTGTCAGAGATTTCCGGATCAACACATCTACTAACCCTGTCTCGAGTGATGATTTGCTCGTTGGAACCATGTGGGATAATGAGCACATATCAGGCGATGGGTTTGATTTCCTACACGGCATGGGTGGCGCCGATGTCCTGGCCGCTGGGGCCGGCACAGATTATTTGTATCATACCGATGTGTCTCTCTTTGAGGACAACGCTGCTGATATCCTTATTGGCGGGGATGGTTATGATACTTATTATGTCGGCGATGGTGATATCATTATCGATGGTGGAACACTGCCGGAAGACTTGTTTGATGACTTCGACGGTGTTCCAGAGATAAATCTTGGATCAACGGGAAAGGGCGACGGCCGTGTCTTTTTAGGCAACGAGCTACTGACTGGGGGAGTCCTTCCTGGTGCCGGTGGGTGCGGCGCGACAAATGATCAAACCAGCGATGGAGAGAGTGTTTGGACCAATCCCGTTTCCGGTGAAGTTTATCGTTTGTCAGATGGTAACTTAATCGTCGAACTCGACGGTGCTTCTGTAACGATTAGGGACTGGTCAAATGGTGATCTGGGGATCACGCTAAGTGGTGAATCTCCGAGTGACGGTGATTGCCCGCCAGATGATTTTGGGTCACCTCTCGTGCTCGATTTGGACGGCAATGGTATAGAGCTAACCCGGCTAGAGAACTCTGTTGCTTTCTTCGATATCGACAATGACGGAATCCGAGAACGCACGTCTTGGGTGGGGCCGGGCGACGGCCTGCTGGCGCTCGACCGCAATGCCAATGGTAAAATCGACAATGGCGCTGAATTGTTCGGTTATGGCAGCACCTTTTCTGGAGGCGCATCATGGATTCTGCCAGCTCAGACGGGAGGGTTTTTTGAGCCAAAACCCATCGGTCTCAGCGGACCCGGAGATCTCGAACATAAATATCAAAGCGGGTTCGAGCTTTTATCTGAACTCGACACATCTGGTGACGGATTTATCACGTCATCTGACCAGGATTATGACGACCTTCGGATTTGGCGAGACCTCAACCAAGATGGCACCTCCGCCGCCGACGAACTACTCTCTCTAGCGGATCTGGGGATTCAATCGATTGACTTGAACGGCCAATCTGTTTTTCGCGAACAGGCGGGCAGCATTATTACAGATACGAGCGTCTTTAGTTTTGCCAATGGCGATCAGGGCGAAATCGCCGATGTTTGGTTCCGCTTCAATCAGTTTGATACCAGGGTGGCGCCGGTTCCAAATCTCGACGCAAGCATCGCAGCTTTGCCAAACTTGAGTGCGGGTGGGTCTGTTGGTCCGCTTCACAATGCGATGGCCGGAAATCCAGATTTGCAAGTATTGGTGACGAAGTTTGCCAATCTTGAGATTGAAGATCTTGGCCGGGTTCCAGGACTGATTAGCGCAATTTTGTTTGAATGGGCTGACGTAGACGACATTCATTTTGAAAGTCGTGGCCGGTTTTCTGACGCGCGCGCAGTGGCCGTCATGGAAGCCTTTGCGGATACCCCTTTCAGTCAATGGAGTGGCACCAATCCGCGTCCTTTTGCTGGCGCGGAGTTGGCAGAGCAGTTTGCGGCCGTTGCGCAAAATTTCGCTGCGCAACTGATCGCGCAGTCAAATCTTGGCCAAGCTTTGTTTCCAGAACTTGCGCACGCCCATGGCAAGTTCTTGACCCTCAATGAGGCCGTCAGCGGCGCTGATCTCTTGCAGCGATTGGCAAACAACTTGCCGACCAATACGATAGACGCTCTCGCCTTTCTGAAAGCTGGAATAAGCTTGTTTGACATGGTTTACTTGTCATTCGACGACGTCGTTGCTGTGGGCGATAGCGGCGTGGCTTATCGGACCGCTGTCGAAGCTTTGATTCAATCAGCCGGGCTCGACCTGCGCTATGAAGAGCTACTCAACGCGCAGATTGGCGGTAGTGGCGTTGAGCTATTCTTAACCCGGAGCGTTTCACCAAGCGGGTCACTTCACGTTGTGCCCGTCGTCGCCGGCGGAGAGGGGGATGATGAGATCGTCTTAGGCGGCGGAGCGCAAATCATCTATTGGGGTATGGATCAAGGGTCAGACACAATTGACCTGAACCCGTTTGAGCAACAAAAGTATTTCATTACGCCTCGCGCCAGCGTTTACATGGAAGGGCTCGTGCGCTCGGACGTAGCTTTTGATATCGCCAAGTTTTGGAACGGTCGTGAATTAGAAGTTCGAATTATCGCGACTGGCGAGACCTTGGTGCTAGGAAATGCTGCAGGTGCGGCCGCCGAACTAATCTTTGCCGATGGTGATCGGATGTCATCGCAAGATCTCGCCGATGTGATTGCTGGCATTGTAGCACAGAGTACAACCGGAAATGAAACTCTCTTCCAATATATCGAAAATATCGAACTCGATGGCGGCGACGGCGATGATATCCTCATCGGAAGGTCCGGTGATAGTACCTATCGGTTCGATGTTGGTGGCGGCAATGATATCATTCGTGACGATGGTGTAGGTCGAAATAGTGTCACTTTGGGGGCAGTGGTCTCTCCCACAGACGTTGAGTTCTCACGGACCGGAAGGTTTTTAGAAGATCTCGTCATTACGATTATTTCGACGGGCGAAACGCTGACGGTCACCAAGCAATTCGCTCGCGGTGGGCCTGTATTGGATCAATTGCTGTTCGAGGCCGATGGTTCTGTTTTGAGTTCGGAGGAGATCGCCCAATTGTTCACCGTTCAAGATGAGGGTGACAATCTCATAATTGGCTCGGCGAATGATGACCGTTTTGTGCTCGGGGAAGGCAGTGACGAGATAAAAGGGCTCAATGGCTCGGATGAATATCATATCTTTGCCTGGCAGCTCAATGGCAGCAGTCTGATAGATGATTTAGGCTGGTATGGCGACGATACAGTATTTTTCGGTAGCTATGTGTCCACCGATCATCTGAGCTACTCTGCCAGTATATTTACATATACGAATCCAGACACGAACGGTGCTGTCGCGATCACCGATAGTATCGAATACTTTGTGATTGGTGGTGATCGCTATACCAAAGACCAGCTTGCAACCCTGTTAGAGGTTCGTGACCGCGGTGGTGTCGCTGGAACACTTGGTGACGATACGTTTACAGGTACAGAAGAGAACGACGATTATTCGGGCTTGGCGGGCCGAGATACGATTGAGGGCTTCGGCGGACATGACGTCCTTGATGGCGGCGGTAATGATGACATCATAAGTGGCGGTGATGGAGATGACTTCATCACGGGGGGCAACGGCTCGGATATTCTAGAGGGCGGCGATGGTAACGACGAAATACACGCAAACTATGATAGGTATAGCGGTGGCTGGTATGATTATGTTGGTGACACGCTGAGGGGGGAAGACGGTGAGGATTATCTCCATGGGAATGCTGGGAGCGATGAATTATATGGCGGCGATGGGCGCGATTTATTGCTAGGCGATTCCGGCGATGATCTGTACGAAGGAGGGACGGGTGATGATTTTTTTAGCGATAATGATGGTTCCGACACATATAAATATCAGCTCGGTGACGGAAATGATGTTATCCTCGAAAACACCCGAGACGATTGGGAGCCTAATTATTTAGAGCTCGGCGATCAAATCTCCCGAGACGATGTTTCTTTTTCGTTTGCGGTATTCGATCTCACGCGATTGCACGAATCCTATAACTCTTCTGACTTTCGTATTGGTATTTCGGCGGAGTTCGCGGACGGAGGGTCGGTCACGATAGCGTCTTATTGGTTCAACGACCCTATTCATTCGCATTTCTCATTTAAGTTTGCAGACGGAAGCGTAGTCGATTTGAGCGCGGTCGCGGCAGAGATGCGCTTGCCCTCTGCTGACGATCAAATCATCGCCGGCGAAACACGTAGCAGCGATGATGTTTTCAATGGTGGCCCTGGAGATGACACCTATTTGACGAACACATTGGGCGATCAATCTTTCGTTTTTGGAATTGGCGATGGACAAGACACGGTCAAAATTTCCTCCGTGGGCGGCGATAATGTTTTGCTTTTGCAGTCCGGAATTTCAGCTGGAGATCTTTCTTTTTCGCGGGGCGATTCCGATCAGGATCTGATCGTCACGCTGGCTTCAGGGGACAGTATAAAGTTTGAGGGGAATTACGGAAAATGGGGATACCCTGACACGCCAGAATACGGCTTTTATTGCGATTACGGATATTCGCGCGGGATAGAGGCAGTAGACTGGAGTTTCCTCAGAGAAATAAGGTTTGCTGATTCTCCTAATGCGAGTTTGTCCGTCGAAGACGTTTTGACCGCTATGTTACAGCAGACGGATGGGGCAGACATTGTATATGGAACCGAGGGCGACGACCTTATCTCTTCAAGTGCGGGGAACGATGTTTTGCGAGGGTCGCGCGGAAAAGACACTTACCAATTCGGAATAGGGTCCGGGTCAGACATCATCGACGAACGCGACGTGCCTTATGCTATAAACGTGGATGGCGGAGATCGGTTCGAAACGGCGGTTCGCCCGAACTTATCGGGCTATCGTGAAATCGACACGCTGTACTTTTTAGATAACCTAACCCTCGACCATCTTCGTTTTTCGATAACGGGTCACAATGATATGGATCTGCTCATCGAGATCAAAGACTCTGGGGATCAATTGCTGATCAAGAATCAGTTTAAAGACGGAAATTATGGATTAGCGACTCAGTCCCTCGTCTACACGGAAAAATACATTCATGTGTATTGCGACGACGAGAACATTACATACGTCGACCAAGGCGAGTTCTACCTAGGCGGTTATGAGGATACCGAAATCACGCCTGAGGTGTGGGCAGAACGCTTCGCGGCTCGATCTGGCGACGCGTATAATTTCGCCTCCGGAATCGAGGAGTTCGTCCTTGCAGACAATACGGTCCTTAGCCGTGATGACATTAACGCGTTGCTAAGCGGTCGAGATTTCACCATTTCCACCGATTATAGAGGGGGCGTATTGGACGGTGGTGATGGTTTTGATCGCCTGGAAGGCGGTCGCGGCGACGACACCTATATCTTAGGTATCGGCTATTTAGAAGACGTTGCACGAGATGATGGCGGCTTTGACCGAGTTGAGTTTGGCGCCGACATCGATTTCTCAATCATAGCCTTCACGCGTGTTGGCGAGGACTCTAATGACCTCCTGATCGAAATTGGTGGCCGCGAACGTAGCGCCCTTATCATCGAAGACCAATTCGCCGGAGGCGATGGTGCGATCGAAGCGTTCAAAACGCAAGACGGTACAGAATATACCGCGTTCGAAATTCAAGACGTTCTGCTGAACCTTGCAAGCACCTCGGGAGACGACACGATTATCGGCTATAACACCAATGACATCATTGTGGCGAAAGCTGGTGACGATACGGTAGAGGCGCGGTCAGGCGACGATATGATAGATGGGGGTGACGGCCGAGACATTGCTGTCTTTAGCGGATCGAGATCAGACTATAGCGTGACTGAAGATGGCGATTTCACAATCGTCGAAGACTTACGCGGGCTGGAAGGAACAGACCGTCTAATCAATGTCGAAATTTTGCGTTTCGAGCTCGATAGTGAAGACACCCCGCCCGAGGATGAAGTCTTGGTCCCAGAAACACCCTCTGATCCCTACGCGGACTACGTACAGGGAACTGAGGGCGACGATGAAACCGGGGGCAGCATCATTAATGGCAATAGCGTCTACGGTCGGGGCGGAAACGATAATATGCTCGGCGGATGGACCCATGATCGGCTTGCCGGTGGAGACGGTAATGACTTTATACGCGGCCTTGGCGGTGATGACCTATTAGAGGGCAATGATGGCGATGACCGAATATACGGCGCAGATGGCGCAGACATGCTGCGCGGTGGAACCGGGAACGATCTCCTCAGCGGCGGCATCGGTGCTGACACGTTCTATTTTGCGCGCGGTGATGGGATGGATTCGATCATTGATTTCCAGCAGGACAGATCGCGGCAATTCGATGCCGCACACGGAGACCTGTTGGCGCTGGATATCGTCGGCATCGATGATTTTGAAGACATGATGCAGTTCGCGCAACAGATTGACGATGATGTGGTCTTAGATTTTGGCGGCGGTGATGTGGTCTTGCTTGTGGCAACGCAATTGGCGGCCCTAGACGCTGACATGTTCACCTATGTGTGAATCCTGGGGCCCAGGGAACTTGGATGGACAGCGAGGACAACAGGCTGAACATCCCTGGTGGCCGATTTGATACGGTTTCGGGATTGCTGAAGATGCCGTCGTCTAAAAGAGATCTCGAAAAATCGCCACTTGATGCAGTGCTGCGCAGTGCGCGCACCGGATTTTTTGCGGTTCTTATATTTAGCTGTGCGGTCAACTTATTAATGCTGACCGGACCGCTTTTTATGCTGCAGGTCTATGACCGCGTGTTAACGAGCGGTTCAATTCCGACTCTATTCGCGCTCTTTATTATACTCGTCATTTTATATGCCTTTTTGGGCGCATTCAGCTTTTTCAGAAGTCGGGTTCTGTCGCGGATTGGATATCAAATTGACGCTCGCCTCATGGAGACAACGGAACGAGCCCGCCTCATTCGGGCGAGTGCTGGTCAGGAAAACTCTACTGCGTTACAGGACCTCACACGGATTCGAAGTTTTCTTGCCAGTAACGGCCCTTTAGCATTGTTCGATTTGCCTTGGAGCCCGATCTATTTAGCGGTTGTTTTTTATATACACCCGACGCTAGGTTGGTTGGCGTTCGGCGGTATCGGTATCATTCTATTGCTGACTGTTTTCGGCGAGTACGCAACAAAAACAAATATTTCTGACGCCACCCGTCATGATGCGCAAGCCAACACATTTTCGAACATTGCACAGCGCAATTCAGACGCAATATTAGCGATGGGAATGATGAAAAATGCCCTGGCACAGTGGAAGGCGCGCCGGACCGCTGCTATGGGACTCTCGCAATCGGCAGGAAGTGCAACCGAATGGTTATCCGCCGTGTCGCGTTCTTTCCGCTTTCTACTTCAATCCAGCATTTTGGCCGTCGGTGCGTTTTATGCAGTGATAGGTGAAATGACACCCGGAACCATGATCGCAGCTTCGATTATCGGAGGGCGGTCTCTCGCGCCAATTGATCAAGCCATCGGCAGCTGGAAAGCCTTTATAGGGGTTCGCCAAGCGCGGCTTCGCTTGGGTGGGTTTTTGACTGCCTATGGAATAAAGGGAAAAGTTCTTCAATTACCCGACCCTGCAGGTCAAGTTACGCTTCAATCCGTAGTCAAAAGGCCACCAAATTCGCCTCAAGGTGCTCAACTAAAACCACTTGTGAATGGTCTGAGTTTTCGCTTGGAGCCTGGAGATGGGCTCGGCGTAATCGGTCCCAGTGGATCCGGAAAGTCGAGCTTATCGAGATTGCTCGTCGGTCTGTGGCAACCAGATCATGGCGAGGTCCTTTTAGACGGCGCGTCTTTGGCTCAGTGGGACAAAGACATTCTAGGGCAGCATATCGGCTATCTGCCGCAAGTTGTAGAAATGTTGCCAGGATCTGTGCGGGCAAACATTTCGCGATTTTTACCCAGTGCCGATGACGAAAGTGTAGTGACGGCGGCAAAGCAAGCGCATGTCCACGAACTAATCTTATCGCTACCTCAAGGATATAACGCAATATTGGGCGACGGGAGTGTCGTTTTGTCCGGCGGACAAGTCCAGCGGCTTGCCTTGGCGCGAGCATTGTTTGGCAACCCTGCGCTTATCGTTCTGGACGAACCGAATTCGAACTTGGACGCGGAAGGAGATGTGGCGCTCACTGCCGCAATCCGGGACTTGCGAGCCTTAAAAAAGACCGTGATTGTCATGGCGCATCGACCGAGTGCAATTGCCGCAGTGAGCAAACTCCTCGTATTGCGCCACGGCCACCAGATCGACTTTGGCGATAGAGACCAAGTGCTCGAACGCTTGAGCAACAAATCGGATCAACCTTCGCGATCTGCCACGGATTGATCACAGGCATGACCGAAAACGACCTGATGCCGCCGGCGATTCTCAAGACTGGAACAAGGGTGCCGATTTTATCGGGAATGATCATTTTTGCGTTTTTGTTCTTGGGTTTAGGCACATGGCTGCTGACGGCGGAACTCTCCGGCGCGGTTATAGCTTCGGGCACTGTGACTGTGCTTGGCAAAGCCAAAACAATTCAACACTTGGATGGCGGCATTGTTTCGCAAATCCTGGTTGGAAATGGTGATCTCGTTAAAAGAGATGAAGTTTTGCTGCGCCTTGAGGACACCGTTCTGTTGTCAAATTTGGAGATTTATCAAAGCCGATTGCAGGCCGCGATCGCGACGCGGGACAGGCTGCAAGCCGAACAAAACAACGACGTCGGTATAACGCCAATTGATGCTGAGTTGCGCGCGCTAGAATTAGAGCCCAATCCAATCATACGCCGCGGCCAACAGCTGCTGTTTGAGGCGCGTCTTTCCCGGGTGAATGGCCAGGTCGCTCAATTGGAAGAGAAAGTCGAACAGTTTCGGCGGCAGACGTTTGGCTTGCAAAGCAGCGTTTCGGCGAAAGGCGAACAATTGCAACTTTTCGAAAAAGAATTCGACAATCTATCTCGCTTGGCTGATAGCGGATACGCCGCTGAAAATCGAGTATTTGGGTTGGCGAGAGATATTGCAGCCCTAAAAGGCCAGATCGCCGGAGATCAGGCTGATTTGGCTAGAATTGATAATCTTGTAACAGAAACCCGCATCCAGATGAGCCAGGTTAAACGGGAATTCTACGAAGCCGTGGTGACTGAGCTTCGCGTTGTGGAGCAAGAGATAAACGATTTAATCCAACAGGTGACTGCCACACGCGATCAATTGGCGCGCGTGGAACTGAAATCTCCCATCTCGGGAATTGTTCACCAAATGAGTATTTTCACCGAAGGCGGCGTGATCAATGCTGGAGCACCAATACTCCAGATTGTGCCAGATACCGCAAGGATGGAGTTCGAAGTCAATGTTGCTCCAGTTTCGATTGACCAGGTTTTTATAGGACAGTCGGCGAAGATAACGTTTTCCGCATTTAATACGCGCACCACACCCCAGCTGGAAGGTATTGTTCGGCACATTTCGCCCGACAGCATTATAAATCCAGATACGGGTGCTGGTTTCTATCGCGTTCGACTGAGTGTGACGAAGTCCGAGGTGGAAAGATTGGGGAATGTCGAGCTCTTGCCCGGAATGCCCATTGAGGTTTTTCTGACGACAGAGTCGCGAACACCCATGAATTATTTGCTTCGCCCGCTTGTGGATAATCTTAAACGTGCAATGCGCGAGGAATAGTGCACAGTCCACAAACGATAGCCCTGTGGTCGACAGACAAGTGGGGTGCTTCAAGCTAAGAGCTTGGGGCGAAATTGAGTTTTTGTGGTATTGACCTGCTCCCCATCTCTGGGCCACCCGGTTGGAGGATTTTCCGGGTTTCAGGTGCATGACGGCTGATGGGCCATCGTGCGTTTCATGAGCGCTTTCGGGACTTTGTAGCCGATTGCGCTGTGCGGTCTTACCTCGTTATAGTCTCAACGCCAAGCTTCCAGTTTCTCACGGGCATCTTCCAGGCTCATGAACCAGTGCGCGTTCAGGCATTCGGCGCGGAATTTGCCATTGAACGAATCGATGAAGGCATTGTCTGTCGGTTTGCCAGGTCTTGAGAAGTCCAGGATGACGTCATTCTGGTATGCCCAGAGATCGAGGTCTCGAGAGATAAATTCCGGACCATTGTCGGCCCTAATCGATTTTGGGCAGCCAAAGATTTTGCAAGCCTGGTCGAGGGTTTGCACGACATCTTCTCCTTTAGAGCTGAAGCGCAGATCGACCAAAGGTGAGAACCGCGAGAACGTGTCCACGACGGTCAGAGTTCTGAGCTTGCGACCCGTCACAAGTTGATCGTGCACGAAGTCCGCTCGCCATTGTTTTCGAACCAATGGCGCTCAATGGACGAGCCCCAAGTCTCGTTGAGCGCAGTTGCTTTTTTGCGATCATCCCGCAACGTGGCTTTGACCCGCCGTTCGGGCGTTTTGTTCCGTAACCGCAGGCCCATCTCGTGATAGTGACGATAAACCCGCTTGGCATTCACCGGCCAGCCTTCGCGCTTTAGCATGACATGGATACGCTTATAGCCAGAACGAACGCGCGTCTCGGCATTCGTCAGGAAACTGATCCTTGATCAATTTCTGATTTTCCTCATTCCTTGACCCGCTTTTTTAAATCCGCCTGTTCGCTGCAAATGGATTTATACTGCTGGGTCGAGCGATGGGCTTGAACGACCCGTCATATGCTCGGATAAGATCTAAGCGCACTAACTTCCCTAGTGCCGAACAAAACAAAAGCGCGCCGCCCTCGTTTCAGAGGGGTCTCGCCTTATTTTGCGCCTTACGCGATTTAAGGTGTGTCCGTCAGCGTCGCTGCGTCGACGCCCGGTGCGATCAAACCGCTATCGATGCCGCATCTGATGATGGTCGCGAAGTAGGCGTCCATGTCTTTGCCCGACCCATCAAGCTGGACGAAATAGTCCCCCAACAACACACCTCGGCCAGGAAAGCCGGGTGGGGTTTTCCGGATCGGATAGTTGTATGGCCCTGAATCCAACATCATCGGTGCAAGTTGTTCGTTCGTGTACAGGTCTTTTAAGGCATCCACGTCCATCGTGCCGGAGCTGATATAAATCCCAATGTTTTGTTTTGAGGCGCCATATTCGGGCGTGCCAGGCGTCAGGCTTTCATCCACCGAGCTGTAAGTGATCCGCGCGAAATCTGAATCTTGCGGCCACTCACCGAGGGGCAATCCAAACAAACGCCAGCCCTCTTTCGGAGGCGGGATAAGCGAGGCGGCATCCGTGCAATTTCCATACGGCCAGCTAACATCAATCAGAATCGGGTTGATATTCTCACCTTTTTGAACGGCGAGCTTGCGACGGGCTTCATCTCGGTCATTGAGTTGCTCAATTGCGTCGCGGGCGTTTTTGGCATTGATCGGGTTGGAATTAAGTGAAATAGGACTTTCGGACGGCGTGTCGGGTTCATTCGTTTCGACGCTAGATGCTGCAATTTCTGTAGCCGGTGCAGTGTTGCCCGTTTCTGTAGTCGGCGCCTCCTCTGAGCCGCCGCCGCAGGCTGCCAATAGGCCTACTGCGACCAATGCGGCCAGATACGAGCGGTAGGATTTTACAAGCATAATTTCGTCTCCATATTCATGCCGCGCGCGCACTCCACACGCTGGCCTAATTGCGTTAGTTGCCAACCAGGAAACTCAGCCTCGGCGCTCCAGGAATAAATTGCGCGATAGGCCATGCCGATCAGCGCATCGTCCTCTGCAACCGGGTGGTGATAATCGGTGACCATGTCGGTGATCCCGATCTGGCAATATGTTTTCGTGAGCGGCGCTTGAATGTCTTGGCGCGACAAACGTCCGACCAGCCAATGCTCAATCACCGCTGTGGCTCGCGCTGGTTCAGCATCTGGCGCATCTATAAACGCCATCGGGTCCATCGCTTCGAAGCCCGCCAACGGATCGCTGGGATCCATTTCGCACGACGATTGTGGCGCAAGTGATGCGGGTGTCTCCGCGATCGCTGGGGCTTCCTCCATCGGGTTATCGACGCCTAGATCTTTGTGCCCATCTGCCAGTGCGGGCGGGGCCAAACTGATCAAAGCAGCAATAAGCAAGGGTGTTGCGTTTCGCACTTAACGTGTCCTCTCAAGCATGGGGTTGGCGCGCGCTAAGGCGCGCATTGATTCCATTTCTTACCGCAGCTCAGGCGACATGAGCTTTCTTGCGGGAGCAAGGTGCCGCTCGCTTGCTTTTCAGCAAAGCACAGTTTTGCCGTACACGAACAATCACACGCCCCGTCCGCGCTGCGTATGCTGCACGACCCAGGTCGCGGAGTGCCCCCAACAATCAATGTATCATCACCTCCACTGCTGGGCGCTGATCCATTCTGTCCAGGAGAGGCGGGGTTGCTAATCGGTGATAAGGCTCCGCCGAAGCGTGAATTGATTGCCGCCATGCGCAGTTCGACCAGACCGCGATAGGTTTCAGTCTCCTGCGGCTCTAAAGCGGTATCGCTGCGGCGTGTCGGCGGGAATGCAAGCGTGCCCTTGGCCTTGGCCGTTATCCGTTCGCCATATTCGCAAAAGTCGCTAATATTCTGCGCGATCATCTTCGGCAGTTCGTCAGCGGGAACCATGCAGAAGCCTTCATCGGCGGTGAAATAGAGCGTGTCGCGCGTATTCTCTATGATCTCGATCGCGCCATCATAGTCGTCATCCGGAATACCGACATAGCCATCCTTGCCCACAAACGGTATGACCGCATCCGTCTTACCGGTGAAACCAGGCGCTAACACGTTAGGGTCCGTAACTATGTAACCAAACCCATCGCCGGTAGCGTCGACGATGGAAAGCATCATGTCCATCGTCGCACCGGCGCCCTGAATAATTTCGTCCGATACTGGGGAAGCCATGCCTTCAAAGATATTGGTCCAGCTATAGTCGGGTGTTTTTCCGGAAGTGCTAATTGGGGCGAGACCCACTTTAGAGCCGTGATCGACAGTCGCTGTCGACATGTCCATCAACTCAAAACCACCCGGTGCACCATCGCCCATATCAGCAAGGTCGCCTGGCTCACCGATGACGGCATCGAGCGACCAAGTCAGTTCGATATTAACGCCGGGTCGGCTTTCAACCCCGCCAGGGCGGGTATCCGTCGGCACATAAGAAACCAGAAAAATCGTCCAGCGCTTATCGTCCGGCGACTCCCGCTCCAGCGGTGTGTTGTAAAAGCTCTGTAAAACACCTTCTTCATCGCGGCTGGGCGGGGTGGAGGGAACCATTAGACAGCGCAGGACGTCGTCGGCCTCAATCAACTCTGCACAGGTTGCTATTGGCCGGTTTAGATCGTCGTTCCCCATGGCTGCACCTGAAAAGAAGATGTCGCCAACACGATCATCCCCTGCTTGTCCGCCGGAAACTTTTGTCCGGACTTGGGCTTCGCCTGTCCATCCAGCATGATTTGCCTCAAATCGTACGATGAAACAGCGTGCTGCATACGGTAGAATTTCAACTGTGCGAGTCTGGCTCCGGACAACCTCATCGACTTTGACTTCCGGGCATTCCCCAAACGAGTCCTCGAGCCAAGTTTCGGGTTTCACCTTACCTTGGTAAGTGTCATAAACAAGGCTTGCTTGGTGCGCCATGAAAGATGGAATTGCGTGTTGGAGTCCGCGGTATAGCTCACCGTCATTGGCATCGACGAAACGATTGAGGGCGTCCATCGTATCGGGTTCGTTGATCGTGCTTTCAAGCAGCCCATCCACCTTGTTCCAGCCTTTATCGATGTGGTCTTCAATCAGAAAGCGGATAAGCGCCCCCCGTGACTCGTCAAAGCCGGACTGCGTTTCGTCTTGCAGGAAGATGTTGAGCCGATCTGCGTAATTGCCTTGAAGGAAGGGCAGACGCATTTCGATGTCGTCATAATTGTCGAAGTCGAGCCGTCCGCGTGGCTCGAGCGCCGCAATCGCCATAGCATCAAGTACAGCCTGGCCCAGCCAGCTGGGTGGTGGCTCCGGGTTTTGCCGGCCAGCCCGGACGCCGAACTCCCACATCTCAGCCATTATTCTCGCGGCGCTGTAAAACACACGCTGGTACTCGGTCCGCTCTTTGTCGCTGAGTGGCCGCTGCGCCCAGATGACGGCGCGGCTAGGCTGCTCGAACTGAGCGTCGAAATCAAAGAACCCCGCCCGCAAACGCCCATCCCATTTGCTTGCAGCAGAGGCGTTCAGCGTACAAAATACGGGTATGCCTGCAGGAGCTTTCGGGTCGCGGACATCCAACGTCGTCGAACCAAACGGGTAGAAGCCCTCTTCTTCAAACCAGGGCATAGCGTTTGCCATGGCGCGTTCGATCATGGCGACAAAAATGGTGTCGAAATTCATTTCTGTGACCCGCACGGGCCCTGGGTCGCCAGCATTTTTGCAATATCCTTCGCTCTTCACCAGAGGCTCAGCAGCCGTCCAGAAATCCTGCTCAGCGATCTGCGGATTGGAAGAAGCGGCAACATTTTCCGACGCCAATGTAGGGTCGGCACGCACCGTGTAGAACGTTTTCTCCTCGGCTACGGCGCCTAGCATACCGCCGACAGCCACGGCGAGCGCCGCGATCAGGCCCTTAGCGCGCCTCATTGCTCGTTACCTATACCCGGCATACCTGGAAAGGCTGGCATTTGCGGCATCCCAACCATGCACTGCATCATGGATGCGCCCATGCTCATGCTTGCACCGATGATCGCGGGATTGTTCATTAGAGCCTGCTCAGCTTCTTCACGCGACAAACCGCGCTCAGCAGCAACCTCTGCGAAAGCATCTTCAGCGCCGCGATACTCTGCCTCGCGAATATCGACCATCAGTTCAAAGTCGTCCGGGTTGAACTGCGCCTCCATCTTGGTGACCATGCAGTCGCAGAGCGCTTCGTCTTCATTCTCTGCAATGCAGACTTTCAGCATACGCTCGCGCGGTGTACCGCTCAGCTTCGGCGGCGCAGCTGCAGGTCCTTGAGTGCAATTCTCACCCATATCCGTGGTCTCCATGAACATCATTGCGGCGGCCTGATTGTCGGCCTGCGGGATCGATTGCATAAGCGCGACTTGCTCGCTGCCGCTCATGCCGGACGAGCCATTCGCCATGGCCGCCCATGCGAGTGCGATGTTTGGCGACGCCGCCTTAGCGACTACTTCAGTTTCAAACTCGGCTTTGTAGCAAGTACAATATTGCTCGCTATTGCCATCATTGGTGCAAGCGTTGGCGACGATGGCGCGCGCCTTTTCGAGTGGCCCGGCTGCTGCGTCTGAAACGACAGAGCTATTAAGCGTTTGCGGCACCAGGCGGCCCACGAGCCCCGGCTCGAAACCAGCTTCCAAGCGCGCTTCAGCGTCCAATCCAGGTTCATCGTCAGCCCAGGTAATAACTGCGCAATAGGCCTCATCTTCGGATTGATATGCGCTTATCTTGTCACGGGCACTTGATTGCAAACTGTCAAAACGCGCAGGACTAACACCCATTCGCTTGGCGCGCGCCGCGGTCATTTCTTGACTCGTCGTGGCGTCGCCGTCGCTAAAATCTGAGAAAGAGCGGAAGTACGCCTCGAATTCCAGAGTAGAGACGCGGGAGGTCTTACGCGCCGCATCGCAGGTACAGAATCGCTCATCGCCCGTAGATACGGTACACGCCGCAATATACTCGCCGACCGCAGCTGGCTCAGACGGCGCGGTCAGCGCTAAAGGTGACGCATCCGCAATCACGCAACCCTGTTCGTAATCGGTGACATTTTCCGGACGTCCCCCAACCTGATCATACATTTCGATGGCAGCCATCGCCGCAATAGGATTGCTCATCATGGCCTCCATTGAGGCCTCGTAGGAATTGTCCAACCCAAGCGCGTAGAGATAGCCTTCAGCGATTAGGGGGCGGGTTTGATCAGTGGACACCCGCTCAAAAACCGCTGCACGGCTGGCGACACAGGCGCAATCAATGTTCGGTCGCTCAAACGAATTGCAGGCTTCTTCGACAGTTGGTTGAGCCAGACTGGTCGGACTGAAACCGATCAATACAATACTAGAAATAGCCGCAAGAATAGGCGCGCGCATGGTGTCCCTCCGAAAAAACTCTCTCGAAAAAGTTAAAGACGAGGCGTTTCGCGCGCATACGTCAAATGACGCATGCGCAGAATATTTCATTCTGAAATGCTTGTTCGAAGCAAATATTTTTCAGGGAGTCGTGTATGCGTTTGGTTCAGGTTTTCGTGACGTTTGCGGCGGTGTCAGCGCTCAATGCATGTGGCGTTGCAGGCGATGATAGCGCCGGGGCTAAAGGCACAGCGCAGGCAGGAGAGATTAACTGTCCGCCTGCACAGAAGGGAAATGGAATCGCAGTCAGTTCTCGATTTGACTATGACGACCTGCTAGACTCAAATCGCTGGCGCGATGAGATGTACTCTAAAAGCTGCGCAGGAAGTCTCGCAGCCTATGTGCCCGATCTACCGGAAGGGTTTGGGGTCGTTCCAACCGTGCAGCCTTACATCATGAACGAAGATCAAGTCTATTTGTCTTATGGCGAGATCCCCGAGCCGCTGATTGACGAAGAATCAGGTCAGCCAAACGTACCCGCAGATTTGGACCGCATCGATATAGAGGTGCGCCGCTTCTCTGCCGACGAATTGACGGAAGCTCGAACATGGCTCGCTGCAAACCCTAAAGACTATGTCACGGCTGAAATTGATGGCGAGACCGTATACCTCGTCAACGGATTGGGGTTTGGGCGTATGGGCAAAGGTGATAGATTGCTCACCGCGCTTCAGGTCTTTCAAGACAATGGCGTCGTGCTGCGCGTCAGCCATCGCAGCCTGTTCAATTCAGCGGGTGGTTTGAGCATTTCGCCACTGGTCGACGGCGTCATGAGCGATATGTTGACTGCGGAATAGTTAGCCGGGGGACCCATTCATCGTGGATCCGCAAGAAAGAGATATTGCTGCACGTATGGCTGCTACCGAAGTGTTGCGCGGGCTCTATGAGGCCATTGCCGACCCGTCACAATTTGATGGGTTACTACAAGCGATGGATGAGTTTCTGGATGCGAGTCCAGATGGTTTGGAAGCGGGGGAAGCGGACTGGCGACGAATGTTCCGGGATCATTTCGGCCGCGTTGGAAAATTTCTACATGTCGACATGGAAACCACTGAAGAGAGCCCGATTGTCCATGTTGA
The DNA here is from genome assembly GCA_039822145.1 of Pseudomonadota bacterium. Lineage (GTDB taxonomy): Bacteria > Pseudomonadota > Alphaproteobacteria > Caulobacterales > Hyphomonadaceae > Henriciella. The sequence continues at coordinate 68,892 of JBCBMU010000004.1, forward strand.
TAAACAGGTGGTGCCAGCCGCAGTCATCGATCGGAACTATCGCGTTCTCGCGCGCAACGAATTGTTCGATAAATTACACCCGATCGAGGATGATAGTTTGTCCGGGACGTTCACGACGCCCAATGATCGGCGGCGGTTGGATCAACTCTTAAAAGCCAATGGGAATGCTGAGCCCGTTCTCGTTTCTCTGACAATGCCAAACGCTGAAACGCCGATTTTTGCGGTTGCTTCAAGATCTGAACTGCTGGATCTAGGGGGAAGTGTCAGCGCATTTGTGACGCTCAAAATTGCTAAGGCTACGTGGAACGCGGAACTGGTTCCTCTTTTAGAGACGGCCTATGGTTTAACCACGGCAGAGATCGAAATCTTGGAAGGTTTGGTCGAGACCGGTTCCATTAGCCAAGTAGCAGAATCGCGCGGTCGGTCGGTGCGAACTGTGCGCACGCAACTCACACATGTGTTCGGCAAACTCGGGCTATCTAGTCAAACCGAATTGGCCTTGTTCCTTGCCACGCTGACGCAACTGATGACGAAGACAGGCAAACCTTCGGATGTTGGGAAATCTTGGGTCGACCCGGCATCAAATGAGCTAAGACATAATACGCTATCCGTCGGGTCTCGCGACCTCGCTTATGTCAAGTATGGCGACCCTAACGGCACTAAAGTTCTGCTTATTCACTCCACGACTCCGCCACAAATGACGCCAGAGTTTCGACGCGCATGCGCTCGAGCGAAAGTCCAAGTTATTGGCGTTCATAAACCAGGATCAGGCGGTGCAACGTCACGATCTGCTAAGGATGGCCCTTCGGAAATGAGCGGCGATTATGATGCGATCTTGCGTGCCGAAGGGTGGGACCGCGCACTAATTGCCGGGCATTGCTCTGGCGGGCTCTACGCGTTGCAATTCGCGCAAGATTTTCCGAAACGGACGGCCGGTGTGATACTTATCGACACTGGCGTGCCTTTTAAAAGACGCCGCGAGCTGATGGCGCTGCCGAAATCGCTTCGCCGAACGTTCTTGCCTGCTCGTTACATTCCCGAAGTATTGATCGTTCCGCATCGCATCTTTGCTGCAAATTTCAAACGCTCGCAGGCTGGCGAAGCACGGGTTGTAGACTACTTTTTTGACGGTTGCCCGGTGGATCAAAACCTGACCCGGACAGACAGAACTTATTACGAGATAACCCGGCAAATCATTGAATACTCATTTGAAGATGTTGACCGCCTGGTGGCGGATGTTCGCAGATGGGCGAGTGATTGGTCGCCCTTATTGGAAAAAACTTCTGCGCCGATTGTCTTTTGTCATGGCAGCGAAAATCACATGTTTAGTGTGGCTAGAATTGAGGCTTACGCAAAGACGTGCGCGAATGCCGAGATCGTACTCGTCGAAGGCAGTGGTCAACTACAAGTCTATCGAGACGTCGAATCATTCCCACGCGCGGTTCAGGCCAGCAACTTGCACACATAACTTTCGAATCTCCCAAGTGGCAACACGCTGAAATCTCAGCGCATGCGTCATTTGACGTATGCCTCAAGCCAGCATGATCGATAGCCTTTTAGCACGTCACACATAGTGGAGTGACTTGAGCGTGCATCTGCCTTTGTCGCAATTCGATTTGCCGTCGTCCATTCACGCATTTCCGCAGGGAATCAGAGCGCACGTCACCCTTAAAAGAAGAGGAAACCTCATGATAAGAACCATACTTGCCACAACGACACTTGCCTTGCTCGCCGGCGCCCCAATGGCCCTTGCCCAGCAAAATCCGCTCATTCCAAATACGGGCGGGATGCCCGCCGCGTGCCCTTCCATGGATGATATGACGCGCACGCTGAAACTGGCCGATGAGTTCGACGTGATTGTCAGGCTTCGCGAAGACGCGAAAGTCACCCGCGACCAAAAGTGCGAAGGCTATATCAAAATCATCGAAGATGGCTTGCAAAAGTCACTCTTGGCTGTGGTGTCGCAACAAACGTCAAATGTCTGTCGGGCGTACGCTCAACCAGAGGTGAAGTCCGCCCTCGCAGCCACGTTCTTGGTGAGCTTCCCGTACAATTCTGCGCCTTGCACCGCTTTCAAATAGAGGCGCGATATTCACGATATGGAAGAATGATCTAAAAAAGGGGAATAAAATGAAGTTGAAGTTCAAATGGAGCCTCGCGGCCATTGCAAGCATGATGATCGCCGGGCAAAGCGCCGCGGACACTTTATTGACGTTTAAAGTCAATCCAGTGGCTGAAACCCAGCAACCAGCCATTCTATGTGTGGGCGATGCACGTGACCCCGCGCGCTTCGGCGGGATGGTCACCGACCAAACGGGTATGGCCGGCGTGTTGGTTCCGGACCAGACTGAAGATGGCGCATATGTGCACACCGTAACCGTCACGGCGTTCGGGCCGCAAGGAAGTGCTACGACGCAACTTGATCTCGCCGAGATGCAAGTTTCTGGTGATGACAAACGCTTCCAGCTGAGCAAAAAGTCTCGCGGCGACGTTATCGATCTCGACCTAAAACCAGGAGAACCCGCCAATTGTGGTGAGGCGCGGCCCATTTCGGCCAAAGAGCTTTCGGGCAAATATGAGCGGGCGATGCAGGCCGTGAAGGGCGACGTCCTTCAAACACTTGAAGCCCAGGGCTCCGAGATCACGCCGCAATTTCTTGACCTCTTCATCAAAGAAACGGTGACGACCATCGCGCGCAATGATGCCGCAGAATTGATCCAGCCGACGGCCCGCCGAGCGGCTTTAGATGAAGTTCTAGAGCAGATGGCTGTAGCTCAACGCAAACGCGAGCAGACCGAGAAGCTTAAACAATTCATCGAAGACTTTGCCGCCGCCGCCCGCGCTATGGGCAGAGAGCGTGATGCAGCCATGGAAGAGGCTCGCCTAGAACGCGAGCGACAAGAAATGGCGGAAAGAGCGAAGGCTGAGGAAGAACGCAAAGCCAAACTTGAAACCTGCTATGGCGCTATGGGCCCCGGCTGTGGAATTTGGGCGGGCGAAGGTCTAGACAAGCTTACACTGTGCGGACCCAGCCCACTGCAGAGTATTGTCGACGGACGTTATCAACTCAGTTGCGCAATCAACTCTGGAAGCTGGGGGCATGATGAATGTTGTACAAATGATGAGAATGGTCATTGGTGTTTTGGCCCTGGTCCTGCCACTGCGAGCTGTACCGCAGAGTTTGATCGCGGGTTTGCCCGTATGCTCAGCCCGTTTCAGTGGGAACGTCACGACGTAGATCCAACCCGAACGAATAGCACAGGCACCGTCGAGCACGACTTCTATTGCGCCAAACCCGGCACGCCCATGTGGTCCTCTGAAGTCGGCTATTGCTGTACGCTAAGTGGGCGCCAGTTTAACTGGGTGGATGGGATCGCATTCACCGCCCAGCATGGGCTCTGGGCCGCCGCTATTCCCGATGCCCGGATTTGCAAATAGGCTGTATTATAGACCGAGGGATATAGAAGAGTGTCTCAGACTGAACCCAAGCAAGATGCTCTTCTATGTCTGCTAATAGGAAGTTGCTGCAGTGCGTCCAATGACCGATTTTGCGGCAACGGCCAATTTTTTGCTAGAAATCCTTCCGGCCATTAGCTGCCGGAAGCGAGCTCTCGCGAAAATCGCTGAGCAATTTCGCGCGACGTCGCTTCATCTGCCCCAAGTCCGATGAGGCCGGATAATAGAAATTCGCCTAGCATCTCTGCGGCCGGCTTTCGAGCTAAGTCGACTTCGACAACATGGGTGATCAAAGCCACGCAAAGACCCAGCCAAAAGAGCATCGCAGAATGTTGGGACTTTGCGCGTATGAGGTTGGCGTCGATGCACAATGCGATGTCTGATCGAACGCCTTCATTCAATGGGTATTCTCTGCCAGTCGACCCGACCATCATGCGCAACATCGAGATCGTGCGCTTGCGGTTATTGAGCGCATAATCTGTCACTTCACGCATGCCGCCGGCCAAGCGTTCGAGCGGTTCGGTGACGCCCAAATTGGCCGTTGTGATTTTGGTTTCAATCTCGCCGCGCACTTGAATTGCCAGCGCAGCTTTGAACCCCTCTTTGTCGCCAAAGTGATTAAAGAAACTGCCTTTCCCGACTCCGGCCGCGGCGACCAATTCATCAATCGGAATCGCATCGATGGATCGATCAAGCATAAGATCAAATCCAGCGCTCAAGAGAGCGTCTCGGGTGCGGGCGGCGCGATCAGTCTTGGGGTGTTGCATCATTCAAGCTCTTAGACCGGTGTTGACTATTTGGTCAAGTCATGGGATTGACCAAATAGTCAACTCAAGATTCATTCCGCGAGCGAGCCATGAGCGTCATCAAGATAGAAGACATTGCGCACGTAAAGTTTCGCGCGCCCGATCTCAGCAAGATGCGGGACTTCCTGACCGAGTTCGGCCTGGATTCGTGGCACGCAGAAGATGGGTGTCTGTATGCGCGCGCAAGTGACGGCATTCCTTATAGTCACGTGACCGAATTAGGCGCTCCTGGCTTTCAAGGCCTGGGATTGCGGGCAGAAAGTGTGTCGGATCTTGAGCGCTTAGCACGCGCCGAAGGTATTGAAGTTCATGACTTGGCAACGCCTGGCGGTGGAAAATGTGTGGTTCTGACCGACCCGGACGGGAACATGGTCGAAGTTGTCGCTGGCCAGGAGGTGTCCTCGCCGGCGCCATTACCGTCAGAGCCTCATAGAAATTCTGCTTCGGCGAAGACACGTCAACGTCAGCCCGTCCGTCTCACAGAGGGCCCGTCGCACGTAATGCGTCTTGGGCACTGCGTGCTCAACGTCTCGAACTTTCGGGCGTCGGAGCGTTGGTATAAGGAGCGCTTCGGGTTCATCACCTCAGACGAAATCGAAGCTGCTTCGGGCCTGGCCATTGGCGCTTTTATGCGCTGCGATCGAGGTGACGAACCGACCGATCATCACACTCTGTTTCTTGCGCAGCTGCCACAAAAGCCTGGCTTCATGCATGCTGCGTTTGAGGTGGCCGGGTTGGACGATCTGATGCTTGGCCACGCGCATCTTAAATCCAAGGATCGAAAAGCTGCGTGGGGCGTTGGCCGACATATCCTGGGCAGTCAGATCTTTGACTACTGGAAAGACCCTTGGGGTCATGAGCTAGAACATTGGACAGACGGCGACCTGTTTACCGCAGCGGATGGATCCAACACGGCGTCTGTGGATGATCTGCTCGCCGTTCAGTGGGGCATGCAAAACCCGATCTTTTCAGGACGTCTCGCGCCAAGCCCAGGTGTCTTACGGTTCGCGATTGCGATGAGCGCCAGGATCAAGCGGCTGTTCCAGAGAAATCGCGCCAGCCAGAAATAAGCAGAACAATCACATGGGTCCCGACGCGAAGGGCCTGAGGAGGAAAGCAAACATGCCAATCAATATAGCCCGATTTGAGCACGGATCAGATGTCCATTGGGGCATTGTAGAAGGCGAAACTATCATTCCTATTCCTGCGGAGTTTGAAACGACCGGGGACCTCATCGCGGGGACCAGTACAGAACGCCTAAGACAGAGCACAGGCATCGGTATTCCGCTATCTGAAGTCAAATTGCTTAGCCCTGTCACGCGCAATCAACAATTCGTCTGTCAGGGAGCTAATTATCGGCAGCACATGATTGAATCCGGTGTCGATCCTGATGCCAAGCATTTCAATATGATTTTCACGAAAGCAAGCAGCTGCATCGTCGCGGCGGACAGCCCGGTGATTATCCCCTCGAACGTCCGTTTTCTGGATTATGAGATTGAACTCGGCCTTATCCTCCGCAAACCCATAGACGGCCCAATCCAGATTTCAGCAGCAGACCTTCCAGAATACATCGCCGGATTGGTCATCGTGAATGATTATTCTGCGCGTGATATTCAGATCCCGCAAATGCAATTCTATAAGGGCAAAAGTTTTCGAACTTTCGGTCCGGTGGGACCCTGGTTATGCCTGCTTGAGCCTGACGATTACGCCTATCTGGACGAGCTTTTGCTGACACTCCGCGTCGATGGTGAAATCCGCCAGGACGATAGCACGGAGAATCTGGTCTACGATCCCGTCGAAACCCTGAACGAACTCAGCCGCGTCCAAGATTTTGCCCCAGGCGATCTCCTTGCCACCGGCACACCAGCGGGCTGCGCACTTTCCATCCCATCTCCCGGCAAACAGAAAGTCGCCGCGTTGCTACCGGAAGCGAAGAAATGGCAATTGTTTTTGAAAGCCCAAGCCAAACGGCCGCAATATTTACAGCCCGGTCAGACTGTGACCGCACACATACGCTCCGCGGACGGCGTCATTGATCTAGGCATCCAAAAAAACTTGGTCACGAAAGCGGAGGCGCAGTCGTAAGATGGCGAATACATCCACTCGCTCGGACTTTTCGGTCGGACAAAAAATCCTTCACTGGTTGATCGCCATTGCGATCATCATGGACCTGTTCATCGCGCAGAAATTTGGCGGTGTGATGGAGGATTTGGATCGATTTGAATCGCGCAGCGATCACGCATCGCTCGGCACCATTGTGGCCGTTCTGTTCGCCATTCGTCTTTATCTGCGGATCAAGCATGGCGCGCCTTTGCTGCCGAACGACCTCCCAGTTTGGCAAACCCGCATTGCCCACATTGCGCATTGGGCCCTGTATGGCTTGATCGGATTATTGATCGTGTCGGGCATTGGCTCGGCGATGAATGCGAACTCAATCGTCTCACCCTTCGGACTGTTCGCATACGGCGACGGGTCGGGCGGCGATGGAATATATAACTTGATCCGTGCGGTGCACGAATTTGCAACAAAAGCGATCATAGCTCTCATCATTCTTCACGTCGCTGCAGCCCTGTATCATTTGGCGTCCAAGCACCGGCATCTGACGCTGCGTATGATGATGTTCTGGCGAAGCGAGAAGCCAGGATGATCGACGTGTTTGTATATGCGCTGATCGGGATGCTGAGCCTCTGCCTGATCTGGTTCCTGATCGAAAAGCGACGCCGGCGCACGCATCCCGTTAAGGGTGGCATCAATCGTTCGATATCCTTACCGCATACCGAGCCGATTGAACTCTACAGCAACAGCTTCTCGCACTGCTCAAGAAAGTGTCGCCTGGTCCTCGCCGAACTCGGCCTAGAGGCTAAGCACCACGCCATCGATCTAATCGAAACAGGCTGGTATCAAACGATCAGTCCCGCCTACCTTAAAGTGAACCCTTCGGGCCTTGTTCCGACCTTGGTCCATAAGGGTCACCCCATATATGAGTCGGATGACATTCTCGCTTATGCGGCAGAGATCGCTGGTCCGGATGCTCCTAGTCTGGTGCCTGACTCGCCTCGACTGCGCGCGCATATGGAGGAGTGGCTGAGTTTCTGCGCGATTTCTAGCGCTGATGCGATGGCGGGTATGGAAGAGAAAGCTGGCGCCTGCATTCCCGGGCTTACTCTGCCGATGTTTGTTTCAACCATCCAATATGTGCCGCTGCGCAACATTCTGGTCGGGTTCCTGTTCCACTTCGACAAGAAGCGCCCGGCGCTGTTCACCGCATCTAAAATACTCGGGCTGCGCCGGATGATGGCGCTGAAGCCCTTGCAGACAATGATGCATGAGAGTCGCGATCATATGCGCAAGCATCTCATGACTTTGAACGGTGCCCTGGAAACATCTGGTGGTGACTGGATCCTTGGCGAGCAATTCAGTCTGGCCGATATCACCTTGTCCTGCATACTGCTCCGCTTGCAAGAGACAGGATGGCTCGCCTGGTTCGAACGCACCGCAGATATCAGACAAGTTTCAGACTATTTTGCGCGTCTGCAGGCCCGGCCGGCCTGGGCCGAAGCGATCACCGCCCATGCGCACCCAATCGTCACGCGTGCGAAGATCGATTTGTCCAATGCCGCGGCAACCGATCCGGCACTCGCTGAGCGCATCTATGGGGCGAGCGCGCCGACCGCCAAAACGCCCGCGGAGGCCTTATCATGGTGATGCTGTCAGAAAGAGATATCCAAACCAAAGAGGTTTTGGATTGGAAAGGCCTGCATCTGTTTCACTTCTCAGGATCAACTTGTTCTCAAAAGACGAGGATCTTCCTTCGCCTGAAAGGCATAGATTGGACGTCTCATCATCTCAATCTGGCAGCGAAAGAGCATCTCAAGCCTTACTATATGGGCATCAATCCAAGAGGACTTGTGCCTGCGCTCGTCCATGATGGAAAAGTCATCATCGAGAGCAATGACATATTGACCTATTTGGAGAAGGCGTTTCCCGAACCGGCGCTGATCCCAGAGGCCAAGGCCGATCAGCTCTACGCCATGCTGAAGCGCGAAGATGACCTGCATCTTGATATTCGTGCGTTGACCATGCGGTTTGTGTTTCCGGCCTTCCTCACCAAGCGGCCAGAAAAAGACATTGCGACCTATGAAACCTCAGGCACCGGCACGATTGACGGTGAGACGGATCCTCATCGCGCCGTAGAAGCCAAATTCTGGCGCGATATGAACGTGCACGGCAAAGTGACCGACAAACAGGCGCGGCGCGCTTACGGTCGCTTTGCTGACGTCCTTGATGAATTCAATCAACAGCTTTCACGCTCCGACTACTTGCTGGGTGCCGACATAAGCTTGGTCGATATTGCCTGGTACATTTATGCGCGCCGATTGATGGCGGCGGGATACCCGCTCCACCGCAAACATACAGCCGTCGGCGGCTGGTTTGAGCGGCTGCACGCCAATCCCAATTTTAGAGAAGAAGTCCCCGAAGGCGGCGTGCCGGGGATGATCACCTCCATGCTTCACATCACCCAAAAGATCCGCGGGACAACTCTAGAGAAAGTGGCCGAACGCACCCCCGCGACGGCGTAAGTTTTGGTCAGATCAAAGGAATACTTCAATGACAGATATTTCTGGAAAAACTGTTTGGATTACCGGTGCGTCCTCCGGGATTGGCAGAGCGTTAGCCCAAGTGTTTTCAGAGCATGGGGCGAACATCATTCTGTCTGGACGCCGTGTCAGTGCGCTTGAGAGTGTCGCCAACGGCCTATCCTCCGAAGCACTTGTGTTTCCATTCGAAGCCACGGAATTTGAAAGTCTGGCCTCAATTGTTCCTGTTGCCTGGAATTGGAAGGGGCGGGTTGATATTTTAATCAACAATGCAGGTGTCAGCCAACGAAGCCTCGCCATAGATACCGACCCGCAGGTTTATGCCAACCTTATAGATATCGATTTGGTGGCACCCATATGGCTGACGCAATTGAACCTCAAAAGAATGGCGGATGCGGGCGGCGGGCACATCGTTGCCATTAGTTCAGTTGCGGGGCGTCTTGGCGCTCCCATGCGCACCGCATATTGCGCCGCTAAACATGGCTTGATCGGTTACATGGACGCTTTGCGATCGGAAGTCGCTGCTGTCCATAACATTCAGGTCACGAACGTTCTGCCTGGGTCTGTTGCAACGGACGTCTCGCGCAATGCGTTCACAGCAGATGGATCAAGCCGAGGAAAGTCGGATGCCAATATTGAAGGCGGTGATGACCCGATTGATTGTGCGAACGCGATTTTGGACGCGGTCAAAAACGACGTCCCGGAATTGATTTACGCGAAAGGCGTCGAGTTGGAGTACGCCAAAATTCGTCACGCCAATCCAGACCAATATTTCACGTTGTCCGCTCAACTGGGTGCTCAAATTGCTCAGCACGGATTACCAGAATGACCCTTCAAACGATCGATACAGATATCGCCATTGTGGGTGCAGGCCCGACCGGTTTGATGCTGGCAAACTTGCTGGGAATGCAAGGGATCAACACGACCGTGTTCGAGCGCCGCGAAGCTCCATTTACGGAGCCGAGAGCTATTGCGTTTGATCCTGAGACGCTTCGGCTTTTTCAGACCATTGGGTGTTATGATCACCTGGCAGACACGCTGCAATTGGATGTTCCGGTTCACTATTTGAACGCCAATGGAAAAACGCTCGCCCATATCTATGACTGTCCCCCTGCCTTTGGGCATTCCGGGCGCGGCACATATTACCAGCCGGAACTCGAGCAAGCGTTGCTTATGGGATTGGAAACACGAAACAGCGTGTCCCTGAAACGCGGCGTCGAAGTGATGAAAGTTCAAAATAGTGAGGACAGCGTCAGGCTGGAGGTTCAAGCGAGCGATGGCGGGCCCGCAAATGTGCGCGCCAAATTCGTGGTCGATTGTAGCGGCGGGGCAAGCCAAATCCGCAAACAAGTCGGTATTGGATTTACCGGAACGACGTATCGCGAAAAATGGCTCGTCATCGATGTTCAGGGTGACGACTATGAGGGCTCCGAAATCAAGTTCTTCTGCGATCCAAGACGGCCTGCAGTGACCTTGCCGGTATCCAAAAATCGGCGCCGCTGGGAATTCCTGGTCATGCCCGGGGATGATGAAACAAAACTCGCCTGCGAAAAAAGCGCTCGCGCTTTGATGGCAACCTATGGCGCTGGCAACGCGACAAAAATTGAGCGCAGCTTGGTCTATGCATTTCATGCGCGGTTCGCGGACCGATTTCGGGAAGGGCGCGTTCTCCTCGCTGGGGACTCCGCACATGTAATGCCGCCATTTGCCGGACAGGGCCTCAATAGCGGCATGCGTGACGCCGCCAATCTTGCGTGGAAGCTGGCGGGTGTGGTGTCCGGTCAATTCAACGATACTATCTTAGACACTTACGACCCGGAACGCCGCCCTCATGTGGAGGATATGACGAAGCTGACGATCAAGCTCGGCCGGTCAATTATGCCGACCAACTCAATCCGTGCTTGGCTCCGCGATCGAATGATGATCACAGCGTGGCGTTTCGCAAGCACCCGCGAGAAACTCAATCGTGGCGACATGATCCCGAAACCGAGCATTGACGGATCCAGCTTGGTGAATTGGAAACGGCGGGGGTTGGCGGGAAAAATGATCGAGCAGCCGATTTTGTTGTGTCAGGGGAAGGAAACCAAACTCGACGAAATGTTAGGGGCGGGATTCTCTGTTTTGGGCGTAAACTGCCGCCCGGAAGACGTGTTGAACCAGGAAGATGTGGACCTATTACGGCACCTGAATGCCACGACGATTTCGGTGTCGACGCAGCAGAGACAACCCGCCGATGCATTCGATTCACTCGGAAGTTTGAAAAATATCGCCGGAGGGGAACAAGCCATTTTGATTGTTCGCCCCGACAGGTTCATTGCGGACGTGTTTGAACCCAGGAGCCAAGAGAAAATGCTCACTTGGATGGAAGCCGCCTATGGATTTCAGAATGAGAAAGCAATGGCTTCCGCGGCTTAAACAAGATCAAACTCTAATGTCCGGTTTTAGGAAATTGGGGACGGCTCAACATCAAATATATGAACATTGCCTGCTTGTGTGCGGCCTTATTTTTGCCAGTCTGCCTGTCACTTTTTGATACGAGTTGTAACCTTCAGAATCATGAATGACGTGCCAACGAGAACAAACCCCGGACAAATTTGCCCAGATATTGCCCAAGTGACTCAGCGTTTTTCTGCTTTGTTCCGCACTTTTCGGTAGGTTTAGCCTGCAGCAGAATTCAGTTAAAACCGCCACTTAAATCTACTATAACAGAGCACTAGAATGGTGCCGCGAGGGAGAATTGAACTCCCGACCTCATCATTACCAATGATGCGCTCTACCACTGAGCTACCGCGGCCTTTTGTGTTGCCGGGGATTAGCTTATGCAGATGCAGATGAAAAGATGGTTTCTGGACAAAGACTGCAATCATGGCTGACAAAACCAAAACCCCGGAACGTGACGAACGATTGAAGTCGGCGCTGCGGGATAATTTGAAACGCCGTAAAGCGGCTGCACGCAAACCCAAGCCCCCGGCGAAACCTGGTGAAACCGACGCCTCTTAGCGTCGGTTGCCAAACAACATGTCGCCCACAGCCCGCGCCGTGGCGGATGCGATTTGAACGCTGGTCGGCTTTTGCCGGTGACTGCGCCGGGTCAAATGCACGCAATTTGATTCGGTGAGGCGATAGCGTCCTCCTAAGGCCTGACGGGCACGGCGTTCGGCGACAGCGCCGCCCAGCGCATCCGTACGAGTGCAAAGCCGGACTCGTTTGCCATTGGCGAAATCGAGAAAGTTTTGCTCAACAACGCCGCCATGTTTTCGAGAGTTGGAAATCACGGTTCCGCGCGCCGTCACAATCCCATAATGCGAGAGACCGATCCCAAATGGAATCGCAATCATATCTCCGGGCGCAAATCCATAATTTCTAGCTGACATATTGGGGAATATATCGATATTCGATAATTTGTCAAAACCGTTCGCTTAATCGCTGCGATGCTGCCGCATTTGCGCCTTTCGTTCGCCGTGCGCGGCGCTATAGCTGCGGTTCATGGACAGTTTGAAAATTACCGGTGGGCAAAAGCTAAACGGCTCAATCCCGATTTCCGGCGCAAAAAATTCAGCCCTTAAACTCATGGCCGCATGTTTGCTGACGCGGGACCCGCTGACGCTGACCAATACGCCCAACTTAGCGGATACGCGCTTTTTGAGCCAATTGCTCGCCAGCCTGGGTGTCGAAGTCTATTGGCCGAAAGGCGATAACGAATGCCGCCTAAACGCGGCTGAGCTGACCTCAACCATCGCGCCTTATGATCAAGTTCGTAAAATGCGGGCGAGTTTTAACGTCCTCGGCCCAATGCTGGCGCGCGAAGGCCATGCAACAGTGTCACTTCCCGGCGGATGCGCAATTGGCGCGCGGCCCGTCGACTTGCACTTGAAGGCGCTCGAGGCGCTCGGCGCAGATTTGAAAGTGGAAGCTGGCTATGTCAAAGCCGCGGCGATCCATGGCCTGAAAGGCGCGAAAGTGGTGTTTCCGATTGTCTCGGTCGGGGCAACGGAACACGCGATGCTGGCGGCGACTTTGGCAAAAGGGCAGACCACGCTCGAAAATGCTGCGCGCGAGCCTGAAATTGCAGACCTCGCTGACTGTCTGAACCGTATGGGCGCAAAAATTACCGGCGCCGGCACCGCAACTGTGAAAATTGAAGGTGTTGAATCGCTGTCCGGTACGCAGCATTCAGTGATGCCGGATCGCATTGAGGCTGGCACCTATGCGATGGCCGCGGCTGCCGCAGGTGGAGATGTAACGCTGGAAGGCGCGCCCGTGGAAGCGCTCGGCGCGTTGATCGATGCGATGCAGCGCTGCGGTGTGAATGTCGCTGCGAATGAAGAAGCGTCGACGATACGAATCGAACGCAATGGCGCGCGCTTGAAGGCGATTAATGTCGACACGCAGCCGCATCCTGGCTTCCCAACGGATTTACAGGCGCAATTCATGGCGCTGATGTCGATTGCGGACGGCACCAGCGTGATCCGCGAAAACATATTCGAAAACCGCTTCATGCACGCGCCGGAACTGTCGCGTCTGGGGGCGAATATCCAAGTGCGCGGTAAGGAAGCGATCGTACAAGGGGTCGACCAATTGCGCGGCGCACCGGTTATGGCGACTGACTTGCGCGCCTCTGTCTCACTCGTCATCGCTGGACTCGCTGCTGAAGGTGAGACACAGGTGAATCGAATCTATCACTTGGATCGCGGGTTTGAGCGTTTGGAAGAAAAACTCTCAGGCTGCGGCGCCAGTATCGAGCGTGTTGACGGAGACTAATACCGGCTATGACTGAGGGCAGGGCATTGCGATTGATCGCTGAGGACGCCGCAGACTTGGAAGTGCTGTCAAGCGCGGTTCAAGACGCCGTGCTAAAGGCTGAGAACATCAAATATGATCGCGCTCGCCGCCGGTTCACGCTCGAAATCAATCGCTTTCAATGGGAAGATTCAACCAGTAAACGGGGCCCACAAGGCCGGGTTCGGGCGTTGCTCGCATTTGATGGCGTCTTAGCGGTCAAAACCCGCGCAGTGACAAAAGCCGATCCAGATCTGGTCTTCTCCGTTCTGTCCCTGACCTTTACGCCGGCGGAAGAGCCGCCCGGCGGGCATGTGTCTATTCTCTTTGCAGGCGATGGCGAACTGCGCCTTGATGTTGAAGCCGTCGACGCCACGTTGCTCGATAGCGCTTACGAATGGACCACCCGGCACCGTCCGGATCATGATAAGAAACGACGATAGCCATGGCCCGTACTTTTGATGCTCGAAAGGCAGCGTTCAAATCTGAGTTCGCAGCCTTCCTTGCGGAGCCGCGCTGCGCCGTGGAGGATGTCCTAGAGACGGTTCGTGATGTTCTCGCAGATGTCCGTGGCAATGGCGGCGAAGCAGTCGCCCGCTATACTGCACAGTTTGATGAGCTCGTGCTCGATCCGACCACGCTTCAGTCCGATAATGTCGACTTGCACCGCCTCGCGCATGCTTGCCCGGACGATTTGAAAGCGGCAGTGGATTTCGCCGCAGACCGCATTTCGGCCTATCACGAGAAACAACGCCCGGAAGATCACAGCTTTACCGATGAGGCTGGCGTGCAGCTGGGCTGGCGCTGGACGGCGTTGGACAGTGTTGGCGTTTATGTGCCCGGCGGCCTCGCGTCTTATCCGAGTTCGGTTTTGATGAATGCGGTGCCGGCCAGAATTGCCGGCGTTGAGCGCGTGGTCATGGTGGCGCCAGCACCAAAGGGGCAATTGGCGCCTGCGGTTGCCTATGCGGCGCTGAAAGCCGGGGTGGATGAGTATTATCCGATTGGCGGCGCGCAAGCCGTTGCCGCGCTCGCATTTGGCGCAGGTCGGTTGCAGGCGGTCGATAAGATCGTTGGCCCAGGCAATGCCTACGTCGCTGAAGCCAAGCGGCAAGTGTTTGGCCAAATTGGCATAGACACGATTGCGGGGCCGTCCGAGATTCTTGTGATCGCCGATGAAACCGCTAATCCAGCTTGGATCGCGGCGGATCTACTTAGCCAGTCAGAGCATGATCTGAGTTCCCAATCGATTTTGATTTCGACCAGCGAAGCTGTGGTTAACTCTGTGGAAGAGGCTGTGGAAAGCCAGTTGAAATCGCTGTCGACTGAGGCCCGAGCACGGCAGGCTTGGGACACGCATGGCGCGTTTATTTTGGTCGACACACTCGAGGCCGCCGCCGTCGTCGCGAATCAAATTGCAGCGGAGCATTTAGAGCTCGCCATCGCTGATCCTGAGGGGCTTTTACCCCGCATCAAGCATGCTGGCGCGGTCTTTCTAGGCCACCATACGCCGGAAGCTTTAGGCGACTATGTTACTGGTTCTAATCATGTTTTGCCTACCAGTCGGGCGGCGCGATTTAGTTCTGGTCTCGGTTTGTATGACTTTCTAAAGCGAATGAGTGTACAGAAGGCCGGTCCAGAGGGATTCGCCGCTCTGGCGCCAGCAGCTTTGCGCCTCGCCGAGGCCGAGGGGCTGCCAGCGCACGCGCGGTCAGTCTCGATCCGGACCAACGAAACTTAAACCTGCGAAGAGACAATGGCCGAACACAGACTGGTCAGCGTGGATATTGATGACGACACGCTCGCAGCGTCTGGTCCAGACGCGGAGCATGAGCGCCGCGTCGCGATTTTCGATTTGCTGGAAGAAAATAGTTTTGAAGTCGATGGCAAGGATGCCGGGCCGTACACGTTGAAACTGTCAATGCAGGAACGCAAACTGGTCTTTGAGATTGGCGCTGAGACGGGCGAAGGGGTGCACACATTTTTATTGTCGATGACCCCATTTCGCGGCGTTATTCGCGACTATTTCATGATCTGCGAAAGCTATTATGACGCCATACGCAGCTCTACGCCGCATCAAATTGAAGCCATCGATATGGCTCGGCGCGGGATCCACAATGAAGGGTCGGATTTGGTCGCTGAACGGCTCGAAGGCAAAGTCAAAGTCGATTTTGACACTTCGCGCCGTCTGTTCACGCTGATCTGCGCCTTGCATCAAGGCCAGGTCCGCGGTCAGGTCCGCTAAGGCTTACATTGCGGCGAAGGCTTGTCCCAGATCAGCGATTAAGTCGTCAGGATCTTCAAGTCCGACATGCACCCGTAACAAGGGGCCTCTTTTATCGTGAATGCGATCGCCCTCAATACGGTTCAATTGGTCGTCGCAAGGAATGAGAAGGCTCTCAAATCCACCCCATGAAAAGCCCATACCAAAAAGCTTCATAGCTTCGAGGAACCGATCGAGTTGACCGTCTTCAAGCGGCTTCAAAATGACCGAAAACAGGCCGCAAGCGCCGGTAAAATCGCGCTTCCAGAGCCCATGATCTGGATGGCTTTCCAGTCCGGGATGGAGCACACAATCGACTTCTGGCCGGGTCTGCAGCCATTCCGCGACTGCATAGCCCGAAGCTTCATGCTGCTTCAAGCGGGTATGCAAAGACCGCAATCCGCGAAGCGCCGAATAGGCATCTTCTGGCGACAGAGATATGCCCCAATCCTCGCTACACATAGCGATCAAATTGGCCAGACGATCCGATCGCGTCAGAACCGCGCCGCCCATCGCGTCAGCATGCCCAACGGGGTATTTTGTCAGCGCTTGAATAACAATGTCGACGCCCAATTCGAGCGGGCGGTGAAACACGCCGACGCCCCATGTATTGTCGAATATGGTGATCAGCTTGTGCGACTGCGCAACCTCAACAATGGCGGGCGTATCGAGGACGTCCATGGTCAAAGAGCCAGGCGATTCAAGTAAAATGGCTTTAGTATTGTCTTGGATCAGATCTTTGACGCCTGCGCCTAAAGTCGGATTGAAGCGTGTGGTCGCTATGCCCATGGCCGAAAGCCGCCGCGTCGAGAACCGACGACTTGGGCCATAGGCGCAATCAGCAATTAGCAGATGATCATCAGCTTTCAACACCGCGCCAACGGCCAGCGCGACGGCCTGCAATCCGTTCGACGTCAGTCGGCAATGCTCAGCCGTTTCTAGCAAGCACAGCGCCGCTTCGAGCTCGCGCTGTACTGTGAAGCCCATACGGCCATAGACCTTGCCGTCGCCATAGAGGATTTCGCGTGTGGGCAGTAAGACCGTCGAGCCGCGCTCAAGCGGCGGATTTACTGTTTCATTCGGGCCGCGGCCTGAACGGGTATGGATGATCCGGGTTTCGTCTTTCATCAGGCGGTCTCAATCGGGTTGTTCGCATCCGCAGCCCATTCAGACCAGGATCCATCATACAGCGCCGCATCCCAGTTGCCGAGTTCAGCGAGGGCCAAAGAAATCACCGCCGCAGAGACACCTGAGCCACAAGACGTGACCACTGGGTTCAATAGATAAGGGTCTAAGATTGGGCGCAGATCTGTTTCCGACTTAAGCGATTTTGTCTCTGTCAGAAGCGCGGAGGCGGGAACGCAAAAACTGCCCGGCATATGGCCTGAGGGCAGATCTGGGCGAGGTTCAGGGGCTGTACCATTGAACCGGCCTGGATCACGCGCGTCGAGAATGTCAGTATCTTGCGCCGAAACATGCGCGCGCATATCTGCGACCCCGCGCACGAGGCTTGGAACGAGCGTCGCCGAGAATTGTGTGGGAATGGTTTCCGGGATGGCGGTTTCAACCGCGCCGCCCGCTGCCCGCCACGCCGCGAGGCCGCCATTTAGGACCTGAACTTGGTCATGGCCCATTGCTCGAAACATCCACCAGGCGCGGGCCGAGGCGAAGAAGCCATTCTGGTCATAGATGATAACATGGCTCGTGTTCGAAATGCCCATCGCGCTAACTTGCGCCGCGAACTGAGAGGCGTCAGGCAGCATATGTTTCAAGCCGGACTGGCCGTCGGCAATCTCATCAATGTCGAAATAGGACGCCCCGGGAATATGCGCCTCCGCGTAGAGCGTGCGGCCATTCGGGCGATCCTTTAGAAAAGGCGGCACCCAGGTCGCATCCAGCACCCGCATATTATCCGTCAGGAGCGCCTCTTGGAGCTCCGGCGTTGAGACGAGAGGGGAGGCCATTGGCAAGGCCTAATCTTCCATCCAAGGCGGCACAGGCAGATCTTTCGAACGTAGGAATTCAGGATTGAACAGCTTGTCCTGATAGCGGTTGCCATAGTCGCAAAGGATGGTCACGATCGTATGGCCAGGCCCCATATCTTTCGCCATTTTGACCGCGCCGGCCATGTTGACGCCGGCAGAACCGCCTAGGCAGAGGCCCTCATTTTGGATCAGCGCAAACAAGATATCGAGCGCTTCGGAATCGTGAACGCGGTAAGCATAGTCGACGTCCAAATCTTCGAGATTGCCGGTAATCCGGCCTTGGCCAATGCCCTCCGTCATCGACGTGCCTTCGGATTTCAGCTCGCCATTCTTGTAATATTCAAAAAGCGCGGCGCCGCCAGGATCTGCGATCCCGATTTTCACGCGGCCACCTGATTTTTCGCGCAGCGACATGGCGGTGCCTGCCAAAGTTCCGCCGGAGCCAACGGCGCAGATAAAGCCATCGACTTTGCCGTCCGTTTGCTCCCAAATCTCAGGGCCCATGGTTTCATAGTGGGCTTTTCGATTGGCCTGATTGTCGAACTGATTGGCCCAAATCGCGCCATTTGGCTCGGTTTCGTTCAATTCTTCGGCGAGGCGGCCTGAATAGCGCGCATAGTGATTGGGATTGGAATATGGGACAGCGTCGACTTCAACCAATTGCGCGCCCAGATTCCGCACCGCGTCTTTTTTCTCTTTCGACTGGGTGCGCGGCATGACGATGACCACTTTATAGCCGAGCGCAGCGCCAACCATGGCGAGGCCAATGCCGGTATTGCCTGCGGTCCCTTCGACAATCGTCCCACCTGGCTTCAGGCGTCCCGAGGCCTCGGCATCCCGGACCATTCCGAGAGCGGGCCTGTCTTTGACCGACTGGCCCGGGTTGAGAAATTCACACTTGCCAAGGATCTCACAGCCTGTGGCCTCTGATAGCGCATGCAGGCGCAAGAGCGGCGTATTACCAATCAAATCGAGCACGGAATGGGTGAGGGTCATAATCAGCCTTTTATGTTTGCGGCGACGGTATGCGCTGCGCTGCAGTATTTCAACAGGGAGGATGATCCAGTTGGGGGTTTGCTACGTAAATAGCTATAGAACAATCTTGTGAGTTTTGCTGAATGAATTCCGACGCTTATCACGCCTTTATGCTGGACCACGCTGTTGGAGCCTTATCGACAGACATGGCGCTGGCCGCTGAACTGCATGTTCTGCTCAGCTCATCCGGGCATGAGGCGGCTGATATTTGGTCGTCTGCGAAAGATGTTATCGGCTCTCCGCTTGCAGCAATGGACTTGGTTGAGCATGCCTGTTTGCCCGAAGCCCTTGAGCTTGCGCGCGGTGATTTTGAGACTGTGCCATGGAAAAAAGGCGTGTCTGGCGTGCATTACGCCAAGCGAGGCCGCGGCAAAGGCAAGTTGATGCGGTTAGACCCTGGGCAAGCGGCGCCGGAGCATAGCCACTCTGCGCTCGAAGCCACGGTCGTTCTAGAAGGCGAGTTCGGTGACGGGCACGGCGTCTATAAGCGCGGCGACTTGGTACTTGGCCGGCCAGGGGTGCGTCATCGTCCGGCCGCACATGGCGATCAAATGTGTATCTGTTACGTGGCCCAAGAGCCGCTGCCATTCTGGAGACTAAGTTAATGCTACGAACCGCAATTGCGGGGGCTTTGGGGGCATTGATCTCATTCCACTCCGGCGCAGAGACCGCGCCAGATGTGGCCCAGCAAGTGTCATCGCCAAGCCCTTGGGTGGCAACAGACGGCGCTGTGATCGACTTCACAGTGCTGCGCAAAGGCAAACCTTTCGGACAGCACGTTCTGACCTTTGATCGCGACGAGAATGGCGCGCTTACCGTGACCACGGATGTTGATTTGCAGGTCAAATTCGGGCCTATCACCGCGTTTCGCTACCGCCTCGACAGTATCGAGACGTGGGTCGATGGCCAGCTGAACAGTCTTAACGGGCGGTCAAACAGCGATGGGCGCAAAGCCAACGTCACCGGCAATCTGGTCAACGCTGGCTTTCAAGTCGACAGCACCGAATATAATGGCGTCCTCCCAGGAACGGTCATACCCTCCAGTCATTGGAACCGGATGCAGGTCTATCAAGACCGTATGCTCTCGACAGAGACCGGTGAAGTGCTCGACATCGAGGTTGAAACCATTGGGCCAGATACTGTCATGGTTGACGGCGAAGAGGTTGAGGCAACCCATTATCGTCTCAGCTCAGATCTGACCGTGGACCTCTGGTATGACCAGCAGTCGCGTTGGGTGAAGCTCGCCTTTGAAGTGCGCGGTCAAGACATCGAATATGTCCTCAACGCGCTGTATTAAGCGCTAGCGATATCGCGGATGCAATTCAAAAACGCCAGTGAGCAGTGTCGCCGCGCCGTCTTTGACCGCAACGGCCATGCCTTCACGCGGCAAAACGTTTAGCGCATCGCCGCGGCGCGAGGAGAGTTTACCCTCGGATTCATCATGATCGTCCGGGCGCAGTGCCAGGACTTCTTGACCATCTAGCCAGAGCGATAGCGGCCGCGCACGGTCGCCATTGCGAAAGTCGACTTCGGCTTCGAGTTCCCAGCCATCATTACTGTAGAGTTCAAACTCAGCTTCGCCAAACATGCCCGCGCCGGTGTCCGGCAAAAGCTTGGCCTGTAATTCGACGGTTTTTTGCGGCGCAGGCTGAAGGCTTAAGAGTGATTTTAGCCAATTGATCATGATGGTGCCTCTCTTCTCTTTCCCCAGCGCAGGCAATAGGGAAAAGAGTTGAAGAGAGGCTTTAAAACTGGTGCGAAAATTTCTGAATTTGCCTAGGTCTTAGCCAGAGTGAAATGCCCGACATTGATGCGGCCATTGTCAAACCCAGCCTCACAATAGCTGAGATAGAAACGCCACATCCTGCGAAAACGTTCATCGAAGCCGAGCCCTTGGATCTGGCCCCATTTTTCCTCGAATGCCTTGGCCCAGATGCGCAGCGTCTTGGCATAGTCTGGTCCGAAATAGTGTGAGTTTTGGATCCGAAGGCCGTGATTCATCACTTGCTCGCGCAGCGCCAATTCACTGGGCAACATTCCACCTGGGAAAATGTAACGCTGAATGAAATCCGCCCGTTTGCGATAGCGTGGAAACAGCGAGTCTTGAATGGTGATGATTTGCAGCGCCGCCCGGGCGTCGTCTTTGAGGCTCTCATTCACTTTCGCGAAATAGCTCGGCCAATAGCTTTCACCGACTGCTTCGAACATTTCGATTGAGGCGACACCATCATACTTACCGCTATGATCGCGATAGTCTTGCAGTTTGATCTCGACTTTCTCATTCAATCCTTCGCGTTGCATTCGGGCGAGGGCCCAATCGCGTTGTGAGGGGGAAATTGTCAGACACGTCACATTGGCGCCGCGCTGCTTGGCAGCATATTCAGCGAAGCCGCCCCAGCCGCAGCCAATTTCTAAAACTGATTTTCCAGGTGCGAGACCGAGCTCGTCTGAGATGCGCGCATATTTTGCGGTTTGCGCTTGCTCGAGGCTCAAATTCGGGCCCGTATAGAGCGCCGAAGAATAGGTCATGGTTTGATCGAGCCAGAGCTCGTAAAAGTCATTGCCGAGATCATAATGCGCTTCGATATTGCGCTTAGAGCCGGCTTTCGAATTTCGATTGAAGACGTGCCGGATCATATTGCTCATCCGAACCATGAAGCCGCCCACAGCCAATTGTCCCGCCGCTTCGAAATTTTCTGAGAAGAATTCCAGGACCGCGGTCAAGTCAGGGGTCGACCATTCTTGATCCATATAGCTTTCGGCAAAGCCGACATCACCGCCGGCAATGGCGCGTTTGGCAAAATCGAAATTATGTACTTGGACCACGGCGTTGGGGCCTTTTTCGCCATGATCGAACATCACGCGCCGGCCATCCGGAAGATCAAATCGGATCGAGCCACGTTTGGCCCGAAGCACCATCATGCCGGCCAGTCGAAAGCCCGCGGGCACGCCTGATAGCCGCCTCAAACTCTCCGCTGAAGCCTCGATTTGGCGACTTTGGTCTTCGATGTCGCGATCTAGAGTTGTGAAGCTCATCAGGAAATCTCCCCTGCTGGAGCCGGTTCAGGCCGGCAATGTTTTTCTGTTGCTACCGTTATACGCACGGAAGACTGCTTTGGTTTTGAATGATATTTTGCGCCCTTCAGCCAGAGCTTTAGGGCTTGCCAGTGAATCGCCGCTGTCACGCCGAGTGTGGACAAAGGTTTGCGCAGGGCCAGGGCTACAAATGCGCCTGTGGTCGCCGGGTGAGCGACGACGCTAATGGTCGCCACATGGGTTTGTTGACCCGCTTTCTTGGTCGCAACAACGAGGCTCAACCGATCCTCATTAACCGTCAATTTGAACTCATAGGCGCCTGACACATCAAAGAAGGGCGAAACATGAAACACTTTATCTGCTTCATGCCGGTTGTGTCGCGGATCTGGTGTTTCTGCGGCATAGATATGGGTCTCGCCGAACGTGTTATTGACCTCATATAAGATACCGGAGAGCCCGCCCCCGGCATCATAGCCGAGCCAGAGGGAGATCGGCGCAAACTTGTAGAACATGTGACGCGGAAAGGTGACCAGCCGAACCGCACCCGTCGGCGCCGTAAGTCCGGCTTGTTCAAATTGCGCGTTGGCCCAGGGACGCAATGCCTTTGGCGTCCGGCCGCCATGATCTTTGCGATTGAACGAAAAGAGGCCGCTGCGATCAACATTGAAGAGGCCTGTCATTTGATCGGCAGCGTCTAAACGATCGATATCAATGTCGATCAGGGCCAAATCATATTTGAAGCGGTGCGTGAACGGCACCGACCGCTGGTGAACCGTATGGCCTCTTAACAGGCGAAGAGGCAGCATTTCGCTCATGCTTTGACGGCCTCGAGCGAAACTTTGTCCTGCGAGGTACGGCTTCGCGGATCAGCAATCGGCTCGACACCTTCAGCCGTCCATGGCACTTGCCCGCCGAGCGATAAGGCGCAGGATAAGCCTGATTTCAAACCATCCTCGTGGAAGCCGCTGCCCATCCAGGCGCCGGCCAACCAAATCCCATCCTTGCCTTGCTCGCGCTTTAAGCTGCGTACAGCCGCTTCCGCCGGAGCATCAAATTGCGGGTGCGCTTTTTCCATTTTGGCAAAGGTTAGTTCTGGTGCGGGCGGCATATCCGGGTTCAACGTCACAAAGAGCGGGTACTCCTTGGGCAAGTTTTGCAGGCGGTTCATCCAATAGGTCAGGCAAATATCCGGAGAGTCCTGTTTGATAACATTCCAGCTCGCCCACGCCGCCGTGCGCTTTGGCATTAGGCTCGGGTCGCGGTGCAGGTAAATTGTGTTGGGCCGATATCGAACTGAACCGAGCAAAAAATTCTGGCTCTCAAACGCGTCGCTCAAGAGCGATAGCGCCGTATCCGAATGGGTCGCCAGGATGACGTCGTCAAAGAGCTGTGGCGCCCCGGTTTCGAATTGGATTGCGACTTGGTCTCCCGCAGGCTCGATGTCGGTCACGGGGGCATTCAAAACGAGGCGATCGCCAAGCAGGCCAGAAACTGTGTTGACGTACGAACGAGACCCGCCGGTGACAGTCCGCCATTTCGGTCGCTCTTTATGCATCAGGCGATGGTTCTCGAAGAACTGGAAAAAGCTTCGCGCAGGATAGTCGAGCATTTCGGCTTCGGGGGTCGACCAAATCGCGCCGCCCATAGGCAAAATGTAATTGTCGAGAAAGTCCTGATCAAAGCCATGCTGTTTCAGCCAAAAGCCGAGCGGCACATCTTCGATTTTGCCAGCTTCGAGCTCGGTTCGCGCGAGATCATTGAACTTTAAGATTGTGCGCCAAAACTTATGAAAGCGCGGCCGGAAGAAATTGCGGCGCTGCGCAAACAGACCATTTAAAGTCGAGGCCCATTCATAACCATCTGGATTGGACACAGCGAAGCTCATATCGCTTGCTTCCGTGGCCACACCGAGAGCCTCAAAAAAGCCGATCAAATTGGGATAGTTCAACCCATTATAGACAATGAAGCCAACATCCACGGAGAGCTTATGGCCGTCATAATCGACATCCATTGTATGGGCATGGCCACCGGCCCGGTCATTGGCTTCGAACACAGTGATGTCGGCGGTGTCTTTCAGCGCGTAAGCGGCCCCGAGGCCAGAAATTCCTGAGCCGATAATGGCGATGCGTTTCATGCCGCGTCTCGCTTTTGTTTGAGCGTTTCATAAGCCGCAAGCGCCCGCTCGCGACCGGTTTTGTGAGCCACGATCGGCTCGGGATAGGTTTCGCCGAGGCGGATGCCGGCTTCGTGTAGTATCAGTGGTCCAGCTTCCCAAGGTTGATACAAAAATTTGCGGGGCAGACGCGCCAGCTCTGGGCACCAACGGCGGACATAGTCGCCGGTCTCGTCAAATTTTTCGCCTTGTGTGATTGGGTTGAAAACCCGGAAGTAGGGCGCCGCGTCAGCGCCTGATCCAGCGGTCCATTGCCAACTCGCACTGTTCGATGCGGGGTCGGCGTCGACCAACGTATCCCAGAACCAGTCTTCACCGTGGCGCCAATGAAGCAGCAAATGTTTGGTCAGGAAACTGGCGACAATCATGCGCACGCGATTGTGCATCCAGCCTGTATGCCAGAGCTGACGCATACCCGCATCGACGATCGGATAGCCCGTCTGTCCCCGTTGCCAGGCGTCGAGTTGCGCAGGGTCTGTGCGCCAAGGGAGATTGTCAAAATCAGGTTTGAAATTCTCTGTCGCGAGATTTGGGTTGTGGAACAGCAAGACGTAGGAAAAATCCCGCCAAGCGATCTCGGATAAGAACACGTGTGCGCCTTTTTCGTTGACGTCGCCGGCCGCCATTCGTGCTCTCGTCTCACGCCAAATCTGCGCTGGACTGATCTCGCCAAAGGCCAAGTGCGGCGACAGGCCTGACGTGCCTTGCGAAACATCGGGACGATTTCGGTCGTCTTTATAGTCTGATACGGGCCCGTCTAAGAATGTTGTCAGCCGCTTTTGGGCGTCGTCTTCTCCGGGGTGCCACATGTCGGTGAAGCCAGTCGACCAATCAGGACGCATAGGGTGAAGTGCCCAATCCTCAACAGTGTCAGAGGCGATGTCATATGCCACGAATTTGCTTGGCTTTGGGCTTGGCTCGGGCACGGAATAATTGGCCTGAACAGAGCGCCAGTAAGGCGAGTAGACTTTGTAATACCCGCCGGACCCTGTCGTCTGTGTCCAAGGTTCTGTCAGCACCGAGCCATTGAAACTCTCGCAGGGAGTGGATTGGTCTTTGAAATAGGTTTTGATCGTTTGATCGACAGCGCGTGCTGGTTCTTCATAGCGCCGGTTCCAAAAGATCGCGCCGGCGCCGGTCTCCTTGGCCACCTCATGGAGGATGCTCAGGGCGTCTCCGCGGCGCAAAATCAGCGTTCCACCAAGAGCAGCAATGTCGGCGCTGAGCCGGCGTAGGGACTTATCGAGCCACCATTTCGAAGCGCCGCCAATCGACCGCCCGCCTGGGAGGTCTTCTAAGATGTAGAGGCAGACCACCTCGTCGCCCGCCGCCTCGATCGCAGCGGCCAAAGCGGGATTGTCTCTAAGCCGTAAATCGCGGCGAAACCACATAATGACAGGGGCATTTTTTGAACCAGAAATAAGGGTCTCTCCACGCGCGGTAAGTGTATAGACTTGTTACGACACACCCTCGCAATCGGATTTCAAAAACCTGCACTTATCTCATTGCGGTGACGGTTACGGCCTAGGCGTATCGCGCGATACGGTTTAGGCACGGGATAAGTAGAGATCGAAATATGGGTGTGTGCGGATATGACCAAGACCGTGATTTGTATGAAATGGGGGGAGCGATATCCCGCCCATTTCGCCAATCGCCTGTATAATATGGTCCGCAGAAATGTGACGGGTGACCTTCGCTTTGTCTGCTTCACAGACGACAAAACGGGACTATTGCCGGAGGTCGAGTACCAACCTTTGCCGCCGATTGATTTACCTGAAAAATACCGTTGGTGGCCGTGGCGCAAAATCTCACTCTGGCAAGCCAGTTTAGGTGGGCTTGAAGGCGAAGTTTTATTCCTTGATGTCGATTTGATTGTCACGGGCAATATGGATCCATTTTGGGACTTTCATCCCGGTGAAATGTGCATCGCGGAAAACTGGACCCAAAAGGGCATGGGCATTGGCAACACATCCGTCTATAAATGGACGATCGGCGAACATACCGAGATTTTCGAAAAATATCAGAGAGATAGCACCCCAATCCACGCAGAGTTTCGCGCCAGTCAGCAATATGTCTCTGCGATGATCCCCAACAAAGTCTATTGGCCAGAAGAATGGTGCGTCAGTTTCAAACACTCGCTGATGCCCAAATTTCCGATGAATTGGTTTCAAACGCCGAAATTGCCCGCTGAAACCAAAGTAGTGGCGTTTACGGGGCGACCTGACCCGGATGAGGCCCGAGACGGCAAGTGGGACGCGCCGTGGCACAAAAAAATCTACAAGCATGTCAAGCCAACGCCATGGATTGCGGAGCATTGGCAATGAGCGACGACACACAGGCCCGTGATGCGGCAATGTCTCTAATCACGCAATATGGCGAGGATGCGAGCGTGATCGCAACCTTGAGAGCGGCGGAAGTGGCGGCGCTTGGCGACGTAGACGCGCTCGCCCATTGGGACGCTGTGATCGCGTTTCTAGAGCAGGGACCCGGGCCAGATCAGCTCAGCTGATAAAAGCAGCTCTAACACTATTGTGACTTCGCAATCGTCCGAAACCGTCTAGAAAAGCGCGATGGCAAGCACTGTTCTTATTGATAAATTTCAAGATCCGAAAGTCACCGCAAAGGGTGAAACCCGGGCTTGGGTTAATTATACAAAAACCAAAACGCTGTGGTTCAACACAGGCACGCTTTGCAATATTGAGTGCGTGAATTGCTATATTGAAAGTTCGCCAACCAATGATCGGTTGGTCTATCTCACGTGCGCCGATGTCGCGCCCTATCTCGATGAATTAGAGGCCGCCGGCGAGACGAATATTGAGATTGGTTTCACCGGCGGCGAGCCTTTTATGGCGCCGGACATGTTGGCGATTTTGGATATGGTCTTGGCTCGCGGACACTCTGTCTTGATGCTGACCAACGCGATGCAACCGATGATGCGCCCGCGGATTAAAGGTGGACTCATCGATTTACAGAACCGGTTTGGAGATCGGCTAACGATGCGCGTCAGCCTCGATCATTTTTCGCCGCTGCATCATGATGAAGAGCGCGGTGAAGGGGCCTTTGACCGGGCGATGCGGGGCTTGCGTTGGTTGTCTGAAAACAAGTTCCGCCTGGCTCTGGCAGGCCGCACGATTTGGGGCGAAGAAGAAGAGATTGCGCGACGCGGCTATCTCAAATTGATTGAGACAGAAAAGCTTCGCATTGATCCGGATAATCCAAGCCAGCTCGTCTTATTTCCAGAAATGCGTCCAGACGGCGATCCACCGGAGATTACCACGGCGTGCTGGGGCATTTTGGGTAAAGACCCGATTGATCTAATGTGTGCCTCTCAGCGCATGGTGGTGAAGCGCAAAGGTGCAGAGCGGGCGTCGGTCGTAGCCTGTACACTGCTACCTTATGATGACCGATTTGATCTCGGGCACACGCTTCAAGAGGCTCGGCAGAGTGTCCCGCTCAACCACTCTTACTGCGCCAGCTTTTGTGTGCTCGGCGGCGGCAGCTGTTCGGCCTAAGTCTTGGCGGTTTTGAGGCCTGAATAGCGCGGTTGATCGATCTCGACTTGCGCCATCGTCGTCGCCTTAAGGTGCGCGAGTAGGCCCGGCGTGCCAGCTGTCATCTCTCCCACACGAATACGGTCGCTGAGCGCGCGATTGAGGGCCCCCGTACTCAATTCCTCAGAGGGGCCAAGCAAATCCATAAGCCGTTGCCGCTCGGCCATTTCTGCCGCGGGTCTTTCCTCGAGATCGCGTAAGACCGTGGCGAGCGCATTGCTGGCTACGCGCGCATGAAAAGCCGCGTGCCCGGTGAGGTTCGGCGCCGCAGTTTCATCGATGAAATTCTTCACCGCTTGGACGAGTTCAGGAACGCTCGGGTGGTCATGCATGGGCCGCCTCCAACAGGTTGATCAGATCTATCTCAGTTTCAGAGACGCGCCGGCCAATCGCCGCCCGTTCAACGCTTGGATCCGCGCCTGATCGGAAGGCCTCATACATGATCATGCACATCACTCCCCATTTCAGCGAGCCTAACATTTCCCACCAGTCGATTTCTGAGGCAGAGATTTCGACCGCCGAAGCCCTATTATAGGCGTCTAATAGCATCTCGAGTTGGCCAAATCCGCCGACCCTGTTTTGGCTTTGTCCAAAGCGCCAGGAATTGACACATAGCCAGGCAATGTCCTCACGCGGGTCGCCGAGATGCGCCAATTCCCAATCAAGCACAGCAGCAAGCCCGGTGTCATCGACCATTAAATTGCCGAGCCGGAAATCCCCATGCACCAGCACGGCAGCGCGCGGGGCAGGGGCGTTGTGCTTGAGCCATTGCAGCGCCAGTTCAAAAACCGGGCGCGGCGCATCAAAGCTCTGATAGATATCGTCATATTGCGTAATCTGCGCCATCCCATCGCTGACTTGCAGGGCGTCTGGCAAGCCTTCGAGAGGAATGGCGTGAATGGCCGCCAATGCCGTGCCGCACTGCGCCGACAGAGCCGATCGGGCGGTGGCGAACTCTTCATTGCGTAAGATCGGGCGGGCAATTGTCTCGCCGGCGACATGGCGCATCAGAAAGCCATCACCCAGGCCATCGCCGCTTTCTAACACTTTCAGCACTTCAGGCACTGGCACCCCACGCGCGTTCGCGGCCTCAATTAGCGCGGCTTCAGCCGCAAGTCCGATCGCTGCAGAAGAGCGCGCATCGCTTGTGCCGCCAGGGGCGCGGCGCAAGACTGCCATCTCGCCCCCGCCAGATAGAAGCCATGTTTCTTGGCTTGCGCCGCCGGAGAGGCGGCGAACGCTGTCCAAAACAACCTGTTCACCAAAAACACCTGTGAAAATTGGCTGTAGAGCTCTCTCAAAATCAGATTTGCTTCCCATCTTTGCCACAATTAACGTCAAACTAGGTATCGCCAAGCTATAACGGTGCGGTAAGGACGGCTGAGGATCTAATTATGGCCAAGGGCAAAACGCCAGAACAGATGATTGAAGACATGCGCAAACCCAAACCTGTGGGCTTGTTGGCGTGGCTCCGCGGGCGATTCTTTGCCGGCATGGTGATCGCTGCGCCATTGGCCGCGACTTTCTTCATTTTGCAGTTTTTGATCACCTGGATTGATAATCGGGTAAAGCCGCTGCTGCCGCCGCTACTTAAGCCGGAAACGTATACCAATTATGCTATTCCGGGTTTTGGCGTCCTCGTCTTGGCGATCGCATTGACCATTCTTGGTGCGATCACGGCCAATTTGATTGGCCGATCTCTATTGGCGGCAACGGACCGCATTTTAAGCCGCATTCCAATCGTCAAGAATGTCTACGCCGCGATTAAACAGCTGACTGAAGTTCTATCGAACAATCAGCAGGCCAGTTTCGATAGATGTGTGATGATCGAATACCCGAAAAAAGGGTCCTGGTGCATTGGTTTCGTCTCCTCGAATGCTAAGGGCGAGATTGGCGCTAAGCTCGGGGTGAGTAAAATCGGCGTCTTCGTGCCGACATCGCCAAATCCAACTTCTGGTTTTTTGATCTATGTCGAAGAAACCGAAGTTATAGCGCTCGACATGACGGTCGAAGAAGGCGCGAAAATGATCCTGACCGCCGGTCTTGTGGTGCCAGACTTTACGCCGCCGGAAGAGGCCGCGCCGTCAGTCGTTGAACCGCAAATCGGGACTGAGAAGCTGGCTCAACAAGCCTAAGCCCTCAGCCCGTTCGGGTGAGATCGTGTCCGCTTGCGCCGTCGCCAATTCGGCGTCTTTGCGTGCGGTTTCGATCAAGTGAGCGTGCTCGGGCAGTTCAATCAAACGGTAATTGACGAAGCCGGACTGGGCTTTGCCAAGCAGGTCGCCAGCGCCGCGCAATTTGAAATCGGCTTCAGCAATCTCAAACCCGTCCTCAGTACGGCGCAACGTGTCTAAGCGTTCGCGCGCCGTTTCGGTTAGCGGCGCCCGGTAGAGCAACAAACAAAAACTGGCTTTGCTGCCGCGTCCGACCCGGCCGCGCAACTGATGCAATTGCGCCAGGCCAAACCCTTCGGCGCGTTCGATCACCATAATCGTCGCCTCTGGAACATCGACGCCGACTTCAATCACCGTCGTGGCAACTAAGATTTTGGTTCGGCCCGAGCGAAATGCATCAAGTGCGGCGTCTTTTTGATCGCCTTTCATTCGGCCATGGACCAAGCCAACATCCGTCCCAAGCGCGTCTTTGAGCATTGCTGCACGGGACACAGCTGAGCTGCCATCCTCGTCATCAGCATCGACGCGCGGGCAAACCCAAAAAGCGCGCTCGCCGCGCTCCAAGGCTCGGCCTACGGCGTTGACGACATCGTTTAGCCGTGTGTCGACAATCGCCCGGGTCTCGACGGGCTGACGGCCAGCTGGCTTTTCATCTAAGACCGAAACATCCAAGTCGCCATGAACGGTCTGGGCGAGGGTCCTCGGTATCGGCGTTGCCGACATCACCAGCATATGCGGAGACTTGCCTTTGCTCATCAGCTTCATTCGGTCCGCAACTCCGAACCGGTGCTGCTCGTCAACAATGACCATGGCGAGCCGCTTAAAGCTGACGCCCTCTTGGAACAAAGCGTGGGTGCCGGCGATGACTTGTATAGAACCGTCCGCCAAGCCCATCAGGGTGGCGTCTCTGGTTTTGCCTTTATCGCGGCCGGTGAGCACAGCGACGGTATAGCCAAGCGGCGACAGCAATTGCTCCAGCGTGTCAAATTGCTGGCGCGCGAGCACTTCAGTCGGCGCCATGAAGGCGGTTTGAAACCCGCCTTCCGCCGCCTGCACCGCAGCGAATGCGCCAACTAAAGTCTTACCGGCGCCGACATCGCCTTGCAGCATGCGCCGCATCGGAAAGGCCTCCCCGAGATCATCCATGATCTCCTTGGTCGCCCTAATCTGTGCTCCGGTTGGCTTATAGGGCAGAGTCGCGACCAGGCGATTGAGCGCTGCGCTTTGCGCTGCGACGACGTTTGCTTCGCTCTTTCGCCGGGCCGTTCGCGCGCGTGAGAACGTTAGCTCACGTGCGAGGGCTTCATCATAGGCGATGCGGTGACGGGCGCGCTCAAACGCCTCAGGATCCCATGCCTCGGGAGCGTGCACCAGTTGCATCGCGGTTTTGAATCCGACCCATTGAGCTTGTGCGATCAAATGAGGATCGACCCATTCAGGGAGATCATTGGGGATCAGCTCGACTGCAAGCTTCGCCGTAATATGCACCCGCTTATTCGTCAGGCCGGATGTAAGATGATAGATCGGCTCGACCGGCGGCGGCATCTCTCCGCGTGCTGGATCCATGACGAAGTCGGGATGGCTCATTTGGCGTTCGCCTTGCCACTCCGTGATTTTGCCAGAGACGATCCGCTCTTTGCCGATTGGAAACTGGCCTTGCAGCCAGCGACTGTCCGCGCGGAAGTAAGTCAGGGTTAAAAACCCAGAGCCATCAAATAACTGAACGCGGGTCGGGGCACGGTCATTATAGGGCGCTTTGACGGCGTGAACTTCGCCGCGTACCGTTGCGATCTGGTCCGCTTCGAGCGCGTCGAAACTATCTACCGGGCGGCGGTCGAGCCAGCGATCCGGCATATGCAGAAGTAAATCCCATATCGTTTCCCCGCCGACCAAATGCTCTAGCACGGGGCGCAGCTTGGGGCCAATGCCAGTGAGAGCATCAAGGGGCTGAAACAGCGGGAAGAGGCGTTCGTCGCGCATAGTGTCTTATGGTCCAAACTGGCCCTCGCTTACAAGCCGCGATCAAGGCCCGCGACAGGATAGCTCTGTGCAGACCCATGCCTGCGCCCTATGTACATCCGAATAGGAGAGCTCGACATGTCAGAGACCGTTATGGACGAACGCCGCCGCAAGCTGAAATTCCGGGCCTGGCGCCGTGGATTTCGCGAAATGGACCTATTGATGGGATCCTTCGCTGACGCCTTCATCGCCGACTTAAGCGAAGCAGACCTCGCAGAGTTTGAACGCTTACTCTCGACGCCAGACTGGGAAGTCTATGCCTGGCTGATTGGACAAAAGGACGTACCGGGGAATTACCAAAGTGAGTTGCTATCGCGGATGAAGACTTATCGTTACGAAGCTCATGCCGGATAGCTGCAATTTTCAACAAAACATGCCTACAAGCTAAAGTAGAAATTATCCCTTCTCAATTACAGGGGCGGGATGAGGAAGATCAAACATTGGGCCCGTCTGCTCTGTACGGCAGACCGAGGCAACGTCATTATGCTATTGGCCCTATCGGTCATCCCAATCATTGCGGTGGTTGGGACCGCTGTTGATATATCCCGTATCCAAACGGCTCGGATGCAAACAGCCTCGCTGCTAGATCAGGCGGTTTTGGCCGCGGCAAATCTTTCCTATGATGACGATCCGGACACTTTGGTCGAAGAATGGATGACGTCTCAAATTTCGCAATTTGGGCGCAATGTCGACGATCTGACCGTGAATGTTCAATCGGTCGTGGCGCTCAACTCTAAACAAGTATCGGCGACAGCGTCACTGCGTGTTGATACCGCGATCATGCACCTGTTCGGACGCGAAGAAGTCTTCATTGAGGTGTCAGCCTCTGCGATCCAGACAATCCCGAACATTGAGATCGCGATGGTGCTCGACATTTCTTCGTCTATGCGCGGCAATCGTTTGACCAGTTTGAAAGCGGCGTCGACAGAATTCGTCGACATCATGCTGACCGATGAGACCGAAGACTCAACCTCAATCAATGTGGTGCCCTTTGGCGGCACAGTGAACATTGGCAACAGTTTGTTCAACAAATTCGCCGTCCAAACTACGGGCTTTGGGACAGTCTTAGATCCGACCATTTGGCAGTACGATATCGGCACCGGCGTTGAAACATCGGCCTTCCGGTTCAGCGATGGCAATACTTGTATTGAGGTGCAGCAAAACGATTATGACACGGCTACAATCGCGAACCTCAGTCGCGGACAAGTGCCGGACTTTTGGCGGTGGTGGAACAATCACCCATGGTGCCCAGAAGATGAAAGCGCGGTTTTCTTGAACTCCAACGATGCGGATGCAATCAAAACGCATTTGAATGGCATGGTGCTATCAGATGGAACAGGCATGGATATTGGGGCGCTTTGGGGGGTCAAAACTCTGTCCCCAAGTTTCCGCGGCGACCTCGGCGGCGACTTTTCTCAACGGCCTCTCGATTTTGATACAGGCGAGTCAAAAAAGGTCATGATTGTCATGACCGATGGCAATATTACGGCCCAAAACCGGCCAGAAGATCCCGCGATTGGCAACGTGCACACCAATCGGCCGACCAATAATGTTCCGATCACCGGCGCATTTTCGAACCAAGGCAATCGCGGCAATATGCAAACCTCACGGACGCGCGGAAACGCTGGAACGACGTCTGCCAATAACAGCGCCGTGGGACGTTTCAAAAAGGCCTGTGAAGCCGCAAAAGCAGAAGAAATCCAGGTCTTTACGATTGGCTTCCAAATCAGTTCTGGATCCCTCGCCGATCGAATCTTAGAAGAGTGTGCAACCACGCCATCGCTCTATTACCATGTTGAAGGCTTAGACTTGACCGCCACATTCCAATCGATTGCCGCACAAGTGAACGCGCTGCGCATCACCGAATAGTAAAACGTGATGATATGGGCGATCGTCATGGACCGTAGTGATGCGCTGCGAAGCAAAGGCCGGATCGTGGTAAATTGGATCTAAATTTTATCGCAAGTTAAAGTAGAAATTATCCTTTCTCGTATATGCGAAACAGCATGAGGAAGATCAAAAACTGGACCCGTCGGCTCGCGCGAGCCGAGCGCGGCAACGTCATTGTCATGATGGCCTTGTCGATCATTCCAATCATTGCGGTGGTTGGAATGGCGATTGATATGTCGCGCATACATTCGGCCCGCATGCAAACCTGGGCGCTACTCGATCAAGCCGCTTTGGCGGCGGCGAATCTCGCGCATGACGAAGATCCAAATACTTTGGTCAAAGAGTGGATGGAGAGTCGGGTCTCGCAGTTCGGGCACAGTGCCGAAGATCTGTCGATTTCGGTTCAGTCAGACGTAACCTTCAATTCCAAGACCGTTACCACGACTGCATCGCTGCGCGTGGATACGGCCATTATGCACTTGCTCGGGCGCGAAGAGGTGTATGTTACCGTCTCGTCTACAGCAGAACAGTCAATTTCGAACATCGAGATTGCCATGGTGCTCGACATTTCATCGTCCATGCGCGGCAGCCGTCTGACCAGCTTGCGCGCCGCTTCGACCGAATTTGTCGACATCATGTTGACTGATGAGACGAAAACGACAACGTCCATCAATGTCGTCCCATTCGGGGGGACCGTGAACATTGGCACCAATCTGTTTAACAAATTCGCGGTACAGGTTACGGGCTTCGGGACAGTCTTGGACCCAAGTGAGAGCCAATATTCTATCGGGACAGGGGTTGAAACCTCGGACTTCCGGTTCAGCGATGGCAATACATGTATTGAAGCGCAGCAGAGTGACTATGACACGGCCATGATCCCAAACCTTAGCCGGGGTCAGGTTCCAGATTTTTGGCGTTGGTGGAATAATCACCCATGGTGCCCAGAGGATCAGAGCGCTGTTTTCTTAAATTCGAATGATGCAGAGGCGCTTAAAACTCATCTGAACGGCATGGTTCTTTCGGACGGCACAGGCATGGATATTGGCGCGCTTTGGGGCCTTAAAACGCTCTCTCCAAGTTTTCGCGGGGCGTTGGGCGGAGACTTTTCGCAGCGCCCCCTCGATTTCGACGCGCGTGAATCTAAGAAAGTCATGATTATCATGACTGACGGCAACATTACTCAACAAAACCGTCCTGAAGATCCCGCCATTGGCAATGTGCACTCCAACCGCCCGACCAATAATACGCCGATTGTCGGGGCATTTTCCAATCAAGGCGATCGCGGCAATATGCAAACCTCACGAGGGCGCGGAGGGGCCTCGACCAATTCGGCCAATAACAGTGCCGTGGGGCGTTTCAAGAAAGCCTGTGAGGCAGCAAAAGCCGAAGAGATACAGGTGTTTACGGTTGGCTTTCAAATTCGTTCCGGTTCACTCGCCGACCGTATTTTGGCGGAGTGTGCATCCAATACATCGCTCTATTATCATGTTGAAAGTCTCGATCTTACCGCTACCTTCCAGTCGATCGCGGCGCGCGTGAATGCGCTTCGTCTGACCAAATAAAAAAAAGCCGCTCCGAAAGGGAGCGGCTTTCTCTTATCACTTCCAATCAGGTGACTTATTCGTTGCCTTCTGGGGCTGTGTCGAGCTCTGCAGCGGCTTCAGCCATTTCTGAGGCTTGCTCACTGTCAGCAGCGTGCTGTTCAGCTTGCAGCGTCTCAATGACGTTCTCACCAGCGGCTTGACGCTCAGCTTCGTCTTCCGAGCGCGCCACGTTGACGGTCAAGCCAACGCTGACTTCCGCATGCAAACGGATACCGACTTCATGCAGACCAAGCGTTTTGATGGGTGCATTCAGGCGGACTTGCTCACGTTTGATCGCGTGGCCAGCATTTGCCGCCGCTTCGACGATGTCACGTGCAGAGACAGAACCATAAAGCTGTCCGGTCGCGCCAGATTGGCGGATCAGAATGAAGGTCTGACCGTCAAGGCCTGCACCCGCAGCAGAGGCCGCTTCGCGGGCGTCGGCATTGCGCTTTTCAAGCGCATCGCGTTCCGCTTCAAACCGGGCACGGTTCTGATTGTTTGCAATCAGCGCTTTGCCTTTTGGCAGCAGGAAGTTGCGTGCGAAACCGTTCTTGACGCTAACCTCGTCACCGAGACCGCCCAGGTTTTCAACGCGTTCGAGGAGAATGACTTGCATCGTAATGTCTCCCTTACTTCACAGTAAATGGCAGCAGCGCGAGCATCCGAGCCCGTTTGATCGCTTTGGCCAATTTACGTTGGTTTTTAAAGTTCACGGCGGTAATCCGAGACGGCACGATTTTGCCTTTCTCAGAAATGTAGCGCTGTAGAAGTTTGACGTCTTTATAGTCAATCTTCGGCGCCTTATCGCCGGAGAACGGATCAACCTTCCGACGACGCCCAAATGACCGGCGTGCTGGAATATTGGTGATGTTCATGCCCGAAGTGTTTCTAGAAGCCATAGTCTTTTATCCTTCTTCTAGTCGTCGCGACGGTTTTTACGGCTCATCATCGGAGAAGGGTTCTCGTCGAACTCTTCTACTTTGATGGTCATATAGCGCATGATATCATCGGAAATCCGGTGCTGACGCTCCAGCTCGTGGATCGCTTCGGCAGGGCCGTCGATGTTCAGTAGGGAATAGTGTCCCTTGCGCTGCTTATTGATTGGGTACGAAAGATTGCGGAGGCCCCAATATTCGGACTTCGCGACTTTCGCGCCTTGCTTGTCGAGGAAGGTCGACAGCTCTTCCATCAAACCTTCAACTTGTGCAGGTGAGATGTCCGGCCTCGCAATGAGGACGTGCTCATAAAATGCCATATTGTCTTTCCCAAAGTTCTGGTCTGCGGCGCAAATGGGCGGGAACACCCTTCTACGATGGCCCCTCTTTTCTGGCTCATTCCAGAACGGAGGACCGCAAACCGTGCGAAGCGCGTCGTAAAGCGCATACGGGCCAAAGAATCAAGCCCGAACGTGCAGCAAACGCTTGGATTTACGGCCGTGGGCGGGCGAACATCAGCTCAGTGATGCGATCAGATCCGTAAGTGTCTTCAAGGAACCCAAACGTTCCAGTCGTAAGCAGCTCCTCACCGGCCTTGATCAAGGCGTCCATCGCGATATTAGCAAGCACTGCGCCAACGCTGACCCGGCGCACGCCGAGGCGGGCCAATTCTGTCACCGGGCGCAACCCGGCTTGCGGTCCGAGCAGCACGTTTACAGGTCTATCGACGGAACTGATCACAGTCCTGATATCTTCAATGGACTTCAAACCCGGCGCGTAGAGAACATCTGCGCCCGCGTCCTGATAGGCTTGAAGCCGTGCGATCGTGTCCGCGAGATCAGGGGTGCCGGTGAAAAAATTCTCAGCGCGGGCGGTCAGCGTAAACGGGAAAGGCTGCGCGCGGGCGGCTTCGACCGCGGCTGTCACACGCGCTTTTGCGTCTTCTAGAGGATATTGCTGGCCGGGCTCGCCCGAAAAATCTTCGATCGAGCCGCCAACAAGTCCGGCCTCTGCGGCGCGGGTGATCGTTTCGTGACAATCTTCCGGTCTATGGCCAAAGCCGTTTTCGAGATCTGCAGATATGGGCAATGACGACGCCGCGCAAAGGTCAGCCGCGTGGGTCAAGACTTGATCGCGGGTCAGCTCATAATCATCGACGCCCTTCGAACGTGCAAATCCAGCGCTCGTCGTCGCCAGCGCGGCAAATCCTAACCCTTCAAGGGTTTTCGCGGAGCCCGCATCCCACGGATTGGGCAGCACAAAACACCCTTCCTGGTGGAGGGTTTGGAACGTTTTAGCTTTGGTCGCTTGGTCAGTCATGCTTGGCCTCTTATTTGGTCCGTTTGCGTAACTGGCCGAAATAAGTTTCGCCACCCGATACTTGCGCACTTTGGCGCAGCGCCTTAAGCGAGCGCCAATTCGAGTATGGGACCGCATATGACCAAGTTTGCGTTTATTTTTCCGGGGCAGGGCAGTCAGTTCATTGGCATGGGCAAAGACCTTGCTGATAGCTACCCCGCCGCCAAGGCCGTTTTTGACGAAGTCGATGAGGCTTTGGGGCAAGACCTGTCTGGCCTGATTTGGAGTGGCTCCGAAGACGATTTGAAGCTTACGGCCAATACTCAGCCCGCGCTTATGGCCGTTAGCGTCGCAGCCATGCGGGCGCTGAGTGAAGCGCATAATATTGACGCCAGCCGCGCAACCTTCGTCGCCGGTCACTCACTCGGCGAATATTCCGCGCTCGCTTCCGCGAATGCGATTTCAGTCGGTGATTGCGCCAAAGTGCTGCGCATCCGGGGCAATGCAATGCAAGACGCGGTTCCGGCGGGAGAAGGCGCGATGGCGGCGCTGCTCGGCGCCAGTCCAGAGCAAGCGGCCGCGCTCTGCGCTGCGGGCGCGTCGGCCGGTCCATGTGAGATCGCCAACGATAACGCGCCAGGACAAATCGTTATCTCAGGCGCGAAAGCCGCCGTGGAACTGGCCATATCGGGTGCCAAAGAGGCCGGCGTCAAAAAGGCTGTTTTATTGCCCGTGTCTGCGCCCTTTCATTGTTCGCTGATGCAGCCAGCAGCGGATGCCATGGCCGAAGCGCTCTCGAACATTGAAATTAAAGCGCCTCTTACGCCCCTGGTTGCAAACGTCACCGCAGTCGCCGGAACAGATACAGGCGCCATTCGTCAGCAATTGATCGATCAAGTTACAGGCCAGGTGCGCTGGACCGAATCTGTTCAATACATGGCCGCTGAAGGGGTCGAGTTGACGGTTGAATCGGGCGCCGGAAAAGTGCTGTCGGTGATGAACCGCCGCACCGTTCGCGCCTTAGAGGGGCTGACTATGGGCAGCCCAGAAGAGATTTATGCCGTCGCTGAACGGCTGAGCCCATAGAATAGAGGCAGGAGAGGGAATTATGTTTGATTTGAGCGGAAAGACCGCCTTGGTCACCGGCGCCACCGGTGGCATCGGCGAAGCGATTGCGCGGACAATGCATGCCGCCGGCGCAGAAGTCGTCCTATCCGGCCGACGCGTCGAGAAATTGCAGGCCCTCGCAGGGGACCTCGGCGGGCGTACACATATCGCGCCATGTGATCTCTCAGACCCCGACCAAGCCGACGCGCTGGTCGGACAAACCATCGAAGCGGCGGGCAAGATTGATATTCTGATCGCTAATGCCGGGGTCACTCGCGATAAACTGCTGATGCAAATGAAAGATGAGGATTTTCAGGACATTCTCCGCGTCAATCTTGAGAGCTATTTCCGCCTTTGTCGCAAAGCCGTTCGTCCTATGATGAAAGCGCGTGGCGGCCGGATCATTGGAATCACTTCGATTGTTGGCGTCACCGGAAATCCCGGTCAGTCCAATTATTGTGCCTCGAAAGCCGGGATGATTGGTTTTACCAAATCCCTAGCCCAAGAAGTCGCAAGCCGTGGAATTACCGCCAATACGATTGCCCCAGGATTTATCGAATCACCGATGACCGATGGCTTGCCAGAGGCTCAAAAAGAGCTGCTGCTGGGCCAGATTCCGTCAGGTCGCCTGGGCCAAGGCGGGGATATAGCGGCGGCAGCTGTCTATCTTGCGTCTGACCAAGCTTCATATGTGACGGGACAGACCCTACATGTGAATGGCGGCATGGCGATGATCTAGGGAAATCCCCTAATCATCACACATTCCGCAGTATGCAGGGCTTGGCGTTCGCGCAAAGTGTGTGCTAACGGCAACACCATGGCCCATAGAAGCCTATCCATCAGACAATATCAGAGAGGTATCCATGTCTGACGTTCTTGAGCGTGTTAAAAAAATTGTTGTCGAAAATCTCGACGTAGAGGGAGATAAGGTTGTTGAGAGCGCAAGCTTCATTGACGACCTAGGTGCAGACTCACTCGACCTGGTCGAGCTGGTCATGGCATTTGAAGAAGAGTTCAATATCGAGATCCCAGACGACGTGCAGGAAAATATCCGCAGCGTCGGTGATGCGGTGTCTCACATCAACGCTCACGTCGGATAAGAGGTCCTAGATGCGTCGCGTTGTTATTACGGGTATTGGAATCATTTCGCCTCTCGCTGCGAATCGAGAGGCATCTTGGGAAAGACTAATTGCAGGAGAATCCGGTGCCGGTCCGATCGACACGTTCGATCCGGCCAATACGGCCTGTAAGATTGCCTTCCAAGTGCCCTATAAGGATGGCCGCGGCGGAGGATCTGAAGACGATCCACACGCCTTTGACCCTGATGCTGTTGCGAGCGCGAAAGAGCGTCGTCGAATTGACGAGTTCATTCTGTACGCGATTGGCGCCGCGAACGAGGCGGTGGAAGACTCTGGTTGGGTCGCTGAGACGGATGAAGATCAAGAACGCACAGGTGTTTTGATCGGATCTGGCATTGGCGGCCTTCAGAGCATCTACGAATCTTCAATCAATCTCTACGAGAACGGGCCGCGCAAAGTGAGCCCCTTCTTCATCCCATCTGCTTTGATCAATCTCGCCTCTGGCCAGGTCTCGATCAAACATGGGTTCAAAGGCCCGAACCATTCTGTGGTTACCGCCTGCGCCACCGGCGCTCATGCAATCGGTGATTCGGCCCGCCTCATTCAATATGGCGACGCTGATGTCATGGTCGCTGGCGGCTCTGAAGCGGTGATTTGCGAGCTCGCAATTGCTGGGTTCTGCTCGGCAAAAGCCATGTCGACAAAATATAATGATGAGCCAAAACGCGCGTCACGTCCCTATGATGAAGGCCGCGACGGGTTTGTTATGGGCGAAGGCGCGGCGATTCTCGTGCTCGAAGAATATGAACACGCCAAAGCGCGCGGCGCTAAGATTTACGCTGAAGTCGCAGGCTATGGCCTGACCGGCGATGCCCACCACATTACGGCGCCCGCCGAAGGCGCAGAGGGTGGCTACCGGGCGATGAAAATGGCCGCGGGGCATGCTGAGCGCAATCTCGGCGTGACCCTCGATCAGATCGATTATGTCAACGCGCACGGCACGTCGACGCCGCGCGGGGATGAAGGCGAAGTGGGTGCCGTCGAGCGCCTCTTCGGCGACCATTCTAAGAACTTGTCTCTGTCATCAACCAAATCCGCCGTTGGGCATTTGCTCGGCGCCGCTGGCGCGATTGAGACCGCTTTCTGCGCGCTCGCTATTCGCGACCAGATTATGCCGCCAACCCTGAACTTGGACAGCCCAAGTGTTGAGTCCGACATTGATCTGATCCCGCACACTGCCAAAAAAGGCCAAGTGCGCGCCGCAATGACCAACTCGTTTGGGTTTGGCGGGACCAACGCATCTCTTATTCTCAAGCAGGTTGACTAGATCTACGGATCTAGCCCTTATGTCGGGGCGGGGCGAAATTAGGGACGGAAACTCTCAATGCGTTTCTTCAAAGCTCTCCTCGCTTTAAGTCTTATTATTTCAATTTTAGCGGCTGCGGCCGCCGTCTATGGCTGGTTTTGGCTGCAGACAGAAGTCGCGAAGCCAGGCCCGGCAGACCTAGCCACTGACTTTGTTGTTGCCCGCGGCGAAGGGTTGGCCAGCGTCGCCACCCGTCTCGAATCGGAAGGCCTTGTTACCGATTTACGGGTCTTGCGTCTGCAAGCGCGCCTAGACGGCGTCGAGAGCGCGATTAAAGCCGGGTCCTATAATATTCCAGCGCGCGCCAGTATGGCTGACATCCTCTCGCAATTGGTTGAGGGCGACGTCATCCAGTTTCGCTTGACCATTCCAGAAGGCCTCACTACCGCGCAAATTCTTCGTCGCGTCGAAGCCGCCGAGGACCTTGTCGGTGACATGCCGGACGACACGTATGCAGAGGGCGTCCTTCTGCCTGATACATATGTCTTTGGCGCCGGCACCACGCGCGCGCAATTTATAGAGCGGATGGAAGCTGCGCAGGACGATCTTTTGGAAAGCCTGTGGTCTGAACGGCAATCTAACCTACCGGTCTCAACCCCCTATGAAGCCGTCATTCTTGCCTCAGTCGTCGAAAAAGAAACCGCCGCCGCAGAAGAGCGTCCCTTGATTGCAGGCCTCTTTGTCGGGCGCCTGAGGCGCGGCATGCGGCTAGAGAGCGATCCGACAATTATATACGGCGTGTCAGGCGGCGAACCACTATACAATCGCCAAGGCCAACGTCGGACGCTTTATCGCTCCGAAATCGATCGCAAGACGGATTGGAACAC
The DNA here is from genome assembly GCA_039822145.1 of Pseudomonadota bacterium. GTDB lineage: Bacteria > Pseudomonadota > Alphaproteobacteria > Caulobacterales > Hyphomonadaceae > Henriciella. Next base: position 110,856 of record JBCBMU010000004.1, read on the forward strand.
ATACCAAATTGATGGCTTGCCAAAAACGCCGATTTGCAATCCGGGACGCGATGCGATTGCCGCCGTTCTGAACCCACCTGAGACCGACTACGTGTTCTTCGTCGCTGACGGCAAGGGTGGACATCTGTTTGCGACGACCTATGCCGAACACCAAAGAAATGTGGCGGCGTATCGGCGCTTTGAACGCGAAGAAATAGCCCGCGAACGGGAGAATTAATGGCTTTATCAGGGATGACCGGCTTTGCCCGTGTGAGCGGCAAAGACAGTTGGGGTAGCTGGCATTGGGAAGCGCGGAGCGTCAATGGACGCGGTTTGGACGTGCGTATGAATATGCCATCTGGGCTCGAAACCGTGGAAAGAGCTATCCGCAAAGCGGCAACGGACACGTTTACACGCGGCAGCCTGCAAGTGGCGCTGCGGGTCGAGCTGGAAGGCGCGCAATCCGTTTCGGTCAATCAAGACGTATTGCAAACGCTGATCAAGGCGTATGAGGCCGCGGATGGCACGTTGGCGACAGGACCATCTCTGGCAACGCTGATGGGCATAAAGGGCGTCGTCGAAGCCGAAACCCTTTCGTTGCGAGACCTGGGCGCAGTTGAGGGGGCCGCAGAAGCGCTGATCGAAACCGGAACACGGGCTATTTCAGAGCTCTCGGGCGCGCGTCAATCCGAAGGTGAGGATCTGCTCCAATTGCTTCTCGGACAATTGTCCGAAATGGATCAATTGCATGGTACTGCGAGCCAATATGCAAGCACTCAAAAGGCCGCCATTGCAAGCAAGTATCGCCAGCGAATCGCTGAATTTGATACAGACGGCGCGGTTTCGGACGAACGTCTGGTCACCGAAATTGCCGTACTGGCGGCAAAAGCCGACGTCACCGAAGAATTGGATCGTTTGGCGGCACATATCGAACGCGGCCGCAGCCTGATCCAGGGTGAAGGCGCAGTTGGTCGTGACCTTGGGTTTTTGGCGCAAGAGCTTAATCGCGAAGCCAACACACTTTGCTCGAAATCTGCGGCCTTGGATTTGACGAATACGGGACTCGCGCTCAAAAGCGTTGTGGATCAGTTCAAGGAGCAAGCCGCGAATGTCGAATGAGCCTCAAGACCCACGCCGCGGGTTGATGCTGGTCATCTCCAGTCCCTCTGGCGCCGGCAAAACCACGTTGGCGCGGATGCTGATGAAAGAGTTTTCCGACGTTGTCTTATCAGTCTCTGCGACCACGCGTGAGCCTCGTCCGAATGAAACCGATGGCGTCGATTACCACTTCCGTTCCGAGACCGAATTTCGTGATATGATTTCACGGCGGGAATTCTTGGAATGGGCCAAAGTTTTCGATCGCTATTACGGAACGCCGCGCGCCGATACGGTCGCCCAGTTAGAAGCCGGCAATGACGTCCTTTTTGACGTCGATTGGCAAGGTGCTGACGCGCTGCATGACCAAATGCCGAATGACTGCGTTTCGGTGTTCGTTTTACCGCCCAGCATAGAAGCCCTCGAGTCGCGTTTGTCGGCCCGTGAGGGATCGTCGCCGGAAATGGTGGCGCGCCGGATGCGTGATGCTCAGGCCGAAATACTACACTGGCGACGCTATGATTATTGCATCGTCAATGATGATCTCGACGAGGCTTATGCCAAGCTTCGGCGGATCTTGCTGGTCGAACGCACTAAGCGGCTGCGTGAGCACAAGCTCGAAGACCATGTCCGCGGATTGCTCGGCGAACTTTAGCTCTCCACCCGCAGCTCAATGGTGCCGCTCAGCGTGTCGCCAGGCGCAACCCATTGCAAACCGGAGAGGCTCGGATCGAGCTTGCTGTTCACAGCATTCGGCGCCTGCGTGATCGGTTCAACGCAGAAATAGTCCTCGCCCTTGGGGACATAGACCGTCACGTGGCGGAAGCAGACATCGCTGGCCAGGGTCACAGCATGCGTCGGCCATTCCAAGCGAATGGGAGCGTCGCCGACGGAGAAGGTTGTATCCAAGTCCAGCTCGGCGACTGTCCGCGGTGTCGCGAGCGTTGTGGCCGGTGTAACGGGCTGCGGAATATTGTCGCCCGTAACAGCATCTGGGAACCATTCATGCGTCGTCGGAATGGTCAGCTGTGCCCCGGCCCGAGTAAAATAGGGATGCCAGCCGAAACCGGCAGGCATTGCTGTCTCGCCCTGATTGGTCACTGACATGTCTAAGATCATACGATGTGCCTCGGTGCGAAAGCTCTGCGCCGCCGTATAATCCCACGGCCAGGCGTCCGCGATGTGATTATAGACGAGCGTGGCGCGCGTATTCGTTTGGTCGGTGACCCGCCAGGGCGCTTGCCAGCCATGACCATGCACGGCGTGAGGCTCAGGCGGGAAGTTTAACGGGAGCGAGATCTGATCGTCACCAACCTGGAATGAACCCTCAAAGATACGACCCACAAAGGGCACCATCGGGAAGCCGGCATAAGCGAGGGGATCGTATGCTGGCCCTGTACGAGGCGGCGCTGCACGCAAAACGCTTCGCCCGCCATAGCTCATTGCGCTGACGCTGCCGCCCGCCCCTGGATCAAGTTCAACTTGAAGGTTGCCGCTGTTCAGTTTGAGTCGCATGCCTTGCCTCCCCATAGGCCCGCGCCAGCGCCCGAAACTGATCTTGTGTCAGTGTCTCGGCGCGAGCCGTCGGATCAATCTCACAAGATTCGAGCCAATCTGTAGAGTCCATCTGTGCAGCTTTCGCGAGCGATTTCAGCGAGGCCCGGAGCATTTTCCGACGTTGACCAAATGCTGCCGCTGCGACGGTTTCAAGCGCCTCGACGTGAGCGAAACATTTGTCGGGTGACAACGGACGAAACACCGCCACAGCGCTGTCCACTTTAGGAGGCGGTCGAAAAGCGCCGGGGGGTAGCGTGAAGGAAATGGCGGCATCGCAAACCGCCGCTGTGAGCACTGCGAGTCGGCCATATTGCGGCTCCCCCGGACGGGCGCAGGCACGTTCAGCGACTTCCTTTTGGAACATCAGCGCCATCTCCCCGCGCCAGGAACCTGCCTTGAGCCAATCGACGAGCAATTTGGTGCCGACATTATAGGGTAGATTGGCAATGATCATGACCGGCTGATCGGCGGTTTGGACGGCCTCTATACTGCGCCAATCAACTTTGCGCGCATCTTTCTGGTGAACCCGAAGACGGCCATTCTTGGCCTCTGGCCACGCCAAAAGCGCTTCGCCAAAGCGGGCATCGGTTTCAATGCAGGTTAGAGAACGCGCGCCTTGGTCGAGGATGGCGCGGGTGAGGCCGCCAGGTCCAGGGCCAACCTCTATCACATCGCGGTCTTTCACTGGCCCGGCCGCGAGCGCCGCGCGACGTAAAATATCCGGGTCAAATAAAAAGTGCTGGCCCAGGGCTTTACGGGCTGGCGCTTGGGTCAATTCGGGGCGATCAGGCATCGCTCTGCGCCCGGTGGTTCGCAAGAGTTCGGGCGAGCGCCAAGGCCGCAGTCAAACTGTCTGGACGACAGGTCCCCGCCGCGGCCGCGTCATAGGCTGTTCCGTGATCTGGACTGGTGCGCAGAATGGGGAGACCGAGCGTCGTATTCACGCCGCCCCACATGTCGAGCGTTTTGACCGGGATCAAGCCTTGATCATGGGTCATTGCAATGACCGCGTCAAACTGGCCCGATAAGGCTTCGTGAAAAACGGTATCGGCTGGGCGCGCATCGCTGATATTTAGGCCTTGCTGTCGCAGCGCTGCGGCGACGGGATTAATGATCTCGCGCTCCTCAGTCCCGATATTTCCATCTTCGCCAGCATGCGGGTTTAAGCCGGTGAAGGCCAGTTTAGGCTCAGACACGCCAAAGTCTCGAGCCAGCGCAGCGTGAGTCGCGTGCGCCGTATTTGCGAGCCGGTCTGATGTTAGGTGGTCCAAAACCTTCATCAATGGAACATGGATCGTCGTCAAAGCGACGCGTAGACCGCCGCCGACCAACATCATCACGGGAAGAATAGGGCGGTCCTGATGCTCTGCGCACAAGTGGCCAATATATTCCGTATGACCTGGAAATTCGAACCCTGCATCATATAAAATTGCCTTTGAAATCGGGTTGGTAACCATGGCGCTCGCCTCGCCGTGGAGGCAAAGCTGGGTCGCGCGCGTGATGCTTTCAACAATGCTGTCCGCATAAACCGGATCTGGGTGACCGGGCCTGATATGCTCGACGCCGGCGATCGAAATCGGCAAGATCGGGAGGGCATCCTCGAAAACCTCTACTGATGCTGCAGGCGCGTCGATTAGAGCGATTGGGACACGAGGTTCAAACAATGCGGGATCTGCAATCACGAAGAAGGGGGAGAGGCCAAGCGCCGCGCGATCACGCCAGGCAGCAATGGTAATCTCCGGCCCGCACCCCGCCGGATCTCCCATGGTCAGGGCAAGAGGGGCTGAGGCCGTCGGCAAAGGAGGTTACTGACGGCGAATAATGGTCGCTTCACGGCGCAGATTACGAAGGCTTCGTTCGGAAATCATACCGAGCTGCTGCGTATATAAGCGGTCTTCGACCTGGTCGCGATTAGGGATGGCTTCAACATTGTCCTTGCGGTCGCAAACATACATGGCTCCGAGCGTCCCGGATTGTGCAAAAATTTCAGTGGGTTGCCCGATTTCCGTCGTCATAACCATGGATTTGCCTTCTGGTCCAAGGTCTTCGACGTTTAGTCCTTCGAGCGCGACCGCCCGTAAATTACTGTCCGCGTCAACCACTGCGTCAATGCCTGAGCAATCAGTAATTTCCGTCAACGCCGCCTTAAGCGCGGTTTCTGAGCCATCGGATACAGTGATGCGGGTAACATCCACGAGTGTCGTTTTCTCGGACGGGTCCCGGACTGCGCGGAGGTTCATAATATAGACGCCATCATCAACCACGACGGGTTCGGTTAGGCCCGGGTTTGTCATCTTTTGAAGCGTAGTCTTTCGCGCATCATCAAAATCGTCCAATACGATCCAGCCCATATCGCCGCCCGTGGCTGCCGTTGGGGCAGACGAAAAACGCTGTGCCGCGACTTGGAACTGAGCCCCCGCGCGCAGCTGTTCGAGGATAGAGTTCGCCGCAATCAAAGCTTGGGCGCGGTCTTGCTCGGTCGGCGCAAATAAGAAGATTTCGGACGTCAAATATTGTTCTTTTTGAGCGTCGGCTTCTAAACGTTTCAGCTGTTCCGTGATTTGGTTGTCAGAGATCCGAATGCGAGATCCGTAAAGCCCGCCCATAATCCTGCGCCAGGCAATGTCCGCCCGCGTTTGTTCTTCGAGACTAACAGGGTTCACACCGGCTTGGATCAGGCTTTGAACCAGATCGTCACGGGTAATGCCAGATTGCTGTGCGAGACGTGAAATCGAGCTCGCAATCTCATTGTCTGAAATTTCGACTTCATACTCAGCCGCTTCTTGGAGCTGCAATTTTTCATCGATCAATTGTTCGAGCGCCTGTGTGGTAAAGCGCTGAATTTGTTCAGTCGTCGGTTGTTGTCCGCCGAGGCTGAGCAGTAGGAGGCGGGCGCGCTGGCGGACATCGGTGAAGGAAATCGGGTCGTCATTAACAACGGCTACGATGCCTTCAATCTGCTGAACTTGCGGGGCGGTCGGGGCAGTTGGGACCGCGGACTGTCCATTAGCGACCATGCAACCAGAAATCGCCATAAGCGAAGCTAGCGCGAAAGAACGAAACATACTCTATCTCCTGCGGATCTCATCAGCCGCAAATTACATGTCGAAACATAACGACTGCTGAACAATGCGCAACGGACGTGGCTGTAATGTGTCGAGTTTGCAATGTTTGATTAGTCGGTGTCGTCAGAGCCAAAATCGCCGAGCGTTTTGAGGGCGAAGCGGAACTTTATTGAGTCTTGCGGCCCAAGCGTTCGATCAATTGCTTCGGAGCGTTCAAACGCAATCTCAAACCGCGAACAGTCGTCTTCATAGGCGATGCCGAGGCTTTGACGGATATCGCGCGGGTCGCTGGTCCGACCGCTGGTATTGGCGCGGCCAGAAATATCGCGGCTGAGACCATATAGGAAATAGTAATTGTCGGTGACTTTAAAGTCTGCCGTGACTTCAATGCCTTCATCGCTAAAGCCGGAATCTGTGACATCGCCTGCGATCGAATAATAACGTGCATCGCTGCGCAGCCGCCAAAAATTGGTTTTGATCCGCGCATCGATTCGATTGAGCGCAAAATCATCATCGTCTAGACGCACGCGCGTTTCGATTTTGAGCGATCTTCCAAAATCAGCGGAGACCCCGGCGACCCAGTCAGATACGGTGCCGTCGAGGTTCGAGCCGACATCAAAAATAGGATCAGACATATCCCGCCACCGGCGTCCACCAAGCGCCGAGATGGTCATGCCGTTTTTCCAACGCGCCGACACAGACGCGCCTAAAGAGGCTTTGCTGCCGCCTTCATACGTATCGTAGCCGGATGCCGCATTGGCTTCAAAGAGCGAGGTTTCATCCAATTCGTAGAATAAACTATCCTCAATTGGGATGTCGGGATCATTGGTCCCAGACGTACCATAGGCCACCATCGCTTCAGGTTCGATCAGAATGTCGACGGTCTTGCCGGGGCGATAGAGCGGATAAGATACCCTCGTTCCCAAGCTCGCAACTCCGCGTGAGACCTCCGAAACGCCGCTATCCGTGTTGTCGAGTTGATAATAATCAAACCGCGTTTCGGCGAATGGGTTGACCAAGATGCCGCCCGGCAGCACGCGGGTCGCGGCCCAGTCTGCGCCGGCAGAGGCACGGTAGCTGTCGACCCCGAGCTCACGATCGAGGATCGCCGTCGAACCGGATACGGCGAGCGTGCCAAAGTCGCCATAGTCGAAGAGGCGTTCGCCAAACATGAGGGGAGCGGCTTGCGGCAGGCGCGCATCGCTGTCGCCGTCGCGATTGGTCTCAAAAGTGAGAAGCGCACTGTCGAAATACCAATCTCGGCCCTGGCCTTGGGTGTAAAGCTGGTTCAACAAATAGCGAGGTTGGCCAGCATAAAGACCGCGTTCCTCATTTTCGCCTTCGATATCATAGCGTCGGGTGTAGAGGTCATCGGAGACTTCTTCGACCGCGAAGCCCCAACGCCAACCCGGACGAATGGCAAACCCGCCTTCGGCAAAGATATGGCCGCGCCATTCTTTTTCGCCAAATTTTTCACCATCCGAATCAAATTCTTGCTCTTGGGTGACACTGACATTGGCTGAGACAGACCCGGACCAAAAGCGCTTGCGATACTGAAATTCCGCGAGCGGGTTCACATTGGCCATGACTTTCGGCGATATTGTCAGGTCCTGTGAGGGAGAGATCGCCCAGTAATAAGGCTGCTCATAGAAAACGCCGAGCTTGGAAGACGTACCAAAATCCGGCGGCAACAAACCCGAGCGCCGTTCGGAGGTCGGATCGGGGTGAGCGAAAAAGGGCAAATAAAACACCGGAACACCGGCCACTTCCAGAACCGCATCCCGGTACGACATCATTTGTGCGTCTTGATCGAGGACTGCGCGACGGGCGCGAAGGGCCCAAGTTGGGGTGTCGCCATCTTCGCAAAGTTCGCATGACGTATAAACGATTTTATCGAGTGCGTTATAGCCCTCCGACGTGCGCACAGCAGATTCCGCAACCGCGATGCCGCCATCTGGAAGGCGCGTAGAATAGCCAATTGCATAACCATCACTGAGACTGCTATCGGTCTCAATCTCGTCAGCAAAACTCTCTGAGCCATCGCTATCGATAATGACAACATTGCCGGCAGCGCGAACGCGGTCCGTGTTGCGGTCATATGTTAAGCGATCCGCACGCAGAACTCGGCCTTCATATTTGGCTTCGACATTGCCTTCTGCAATCACCGAATTTTCTGCTTCGTTGACAAAAATACTGTCGGCATCAAGCACGACTGTTGCGCGCTCGGTTTCTGACTCAACTAGTGGGTCTTGTGCCCAGGCAGCTTGTGGCTGCGCAACGCTGGCTGCAAATAGCAGGAACCACGGCCATTTTTGCATACGGCGTCTCCGAACTCATACTTCAGATTCGCTTAAGCCGTGCCGCCAGAAGCGTCCAGTGATGGCCGCTGTGAATGACGTTAATTAGCAGTCAGTTGTGTCTTTTGAGGCCTCTCAAGATGAAAGCGCCAAAGCCGCAAACCCGCCGGGAAAGGTTCTGGCGATACCGCTGAGCTCTAGCTCCACCAGGATCGCGGCGCAGCGCGGCTCGCTCAGTCGAGCCGCGCGCGCTAAATCCGGAATCGATATCGGCGTCGGACTGAGCAAAGCCTGCACCTGCTCAATTTGCACCCCTGGAATACTGGCATCAGGCGGCAGCATATCCTCATAGCGTGGTAAGTCAGGGGCGTTGACGCGCCTGGATTGGGGCACTGTCAGGGCTTCGATGACGTCATCGGCGTGGCGCACCAGCGTCGCCCCTTGGCGCAATAGACGATTACTGCCAGCCGAGCGCGGGTCCAAAGGCGAGCCGGGCACGGACATGACTTCTCGATTTTGTTCTAAAGCCGTGCGCGCTGAGATCAGCGAACCTGAGCGTTCCGCCGCTTCGACAATGACCACGCCTTCAGAGATCCCAGTAATGATGCGATTGCGGCGCGGGAAGTCGCGTGCCGTTGCGCGGTGGCCAAACGGGCTTTCGCTGATCAAGAGCCCGGTGTCACGAATGGCCCCGTAAAGGCGCGCATGTTGCGGCGGGTAGATGTGATCGATGCCGCCGCCAAGGACACCTATCGTGCCGCCATCCAGGCTAGCCGCATGCGCTTCACCGTCAATGCCGCGGGCGAGCCCCGAGACAATTGTGAAGTCAGCTGTCGACAGTGCGGCGGCGATGTCGCGCGCTATTTTTCGTCCTGCTGCCGAGGCCTGGCGCGCGCCAACAATCGCGACGCAACGTTTTTGCGCCAGGGGCGGGCGCCCGATCATCGTTAAAACCGGCGGCGGCGCAAACTGCTTGAGCAGGTTCGGATAGCCGTCCTCGCAGGCGCACACCAGATTCGCCCCAAAGTCCGAGAGCGCTTGCCATTCCCGCTCAATTTCAGCGCGCGCCGCGATCTTTAGATTGCTTCGTCCGGAGCGGAGAGAAGGTAGGGCGTCGATGGCTTTGCTTGCTGAGCCATAGCGGACCAGGAGTTGAAAAAACGTCACCGGGCCAATGCGCGGGGTGCGCGCCAATTGCAGCCAGTCACATTTTTCTGTTGTCGTCAGTCCCCCCGGATTGGGTTCTATTTTGATTGACTCCCGAATTTAGGTTCGGTCCCCTTTAACAATCGTCCGATATTGGCCCGATGAGTCCAAAAAACCAAGAGGCTAAGGGCAAAAAGCATGGCAGCAGCAAGTTTCGTCTCACCGAGCAGATAGGCGCCAAATGGCACAATCGCCGCCGCGGTCAGCGCCGACAGCGATGAAATTCGGGTCAGCGCAAACAGGCCGAGCCATATCGGCGCGCCGACGGCGAGCGCCAATGGCGATGCAAAGACCAGCAGTCCGGCATACGTCGCGACGCCTTTACCGCCTTTGAAGCCGAGCCAGACCGGATAGCAATGTCCTAAAAATGCAAAGGCGCCTGCGATCAGCCCGATATTTCGGTCGCCGCTCAAATAAGTCAGCAAAAGAACGGCGAGCCCGGCTTTAAAGCTGTCGAGCAAAAGTGTCGCCAGGGCCAAATCCTTGCGCCCAGTTCGCAACACATTGGTCGCGCCAATATTGCCAGATCCTATGTCGCGAATGTCGCCAAGCCCCGCCATCCGCGTAATTAAGAGCCCAAATGGAATCGAGCCAAACCCGTAGCCGGCCAGGGCGGCGATCAAATACCAAGTCATAAATGCCTCTCCTTGCCGTTCTTATGCGCGTGCGCGCTTTCCAAGGTCAAGCGAGCAAAACTGCAGAGAAATTTGAAACCGGTTTGACTTGATTGTTAGAGTCTGACGTAGATGGTACGGAACTGCAATGATCGTACGTATGTGCGGGGGTGATGAAAAAATGTCCGATAGCGAAACCCCGCGCAAAGCGGGGCCTCGAGGCGCGAACAGAGAGCGCATTTTAAGAGCCGCGCTCGATATCATTTCGAACAAAGGCGTCGATAAAGTGACTCACCGTGCCGTGGCGGGTGTGGCCGGCGTTTCGCCCGGCACCACAACCTACCATTTTTCGACACGCGAAGACTTGGTACGAGATGCTTTCTCGCTTTACATCGATGATTATCAAAAATCGTTGGTCGAGACGCTTACCCATCGTCCCGTACAAACGCGCGAAGACTTTATTCGCTTTTTGGGTAGCATGACGACGCTCAATCCAGCCCAATCTGGGATCGAAGCGATTGAATATGAGATGGTGCTTTTTGCCGGACGAGATGAGGCGATGCGGATGCGCGTCGCAGCTTGGTCTCGTACGTTGGAAAGTTGGCTGTCTGATCCGCTTGAGCGGCTCGGCGCCAGCCGCCCGTTGGAAGCTGCGAGGATGTTGGTGGCGCTATCACGTGGCAGTGAGTTTGAAGTGTTGTCGCGCAGTCAAGAAATTCACCGTGATCAATTTTTCAACCGTCTGAGCACGCTGCTCGACGCCGTTCTGACTTAGTCAATCGTATTGGCCAGACGATCTAAAGCCGTCTGAAGAATGATCGCAGCCGCCGAGGCATCTATCGTTTCGGCCCGTCGTGCGCGGCTAAGATCCGCCGCCAACATAACCCGCTCGGCTTCAGCGCTCGACAAGCGCTCATCTTGGAACGCCAGAGGCAAATCGCGGTCTTTTAAGAGATTATGCGACAGCGCTTTAGCCGCTTGGACGCGCGGCCCTGAGCTGCCGTCGAGGTTCAAAGGCAATCCCATGATCAGACCGACACAGCCGCGCTCATCATAGATTTCAAACAAGCGCTGCAGCGCCGGGCGAAGTTTCTTGCCGCGGGCAATAATCTCAACCGGTGTCGCAATCATGCGGAGCCCATCGCTGCAAGCGACGCCAATCGATCGCGCACCCGGATCGATGCCGAGCAGGGGCCCATTTGTGGGCAGGTGATTGAGATTGACTTCAGGCATAGGCTTGTCTTAGCGCTCACTCGCGCGTATCGCTGCGCCGGTCAATTGGAGTTGCCCAGTCATGAGTGTCACGAAAGACGATGTCCGCAAAGTTGCCCGCCTCAGCCGGATTGCTGTCGCTGAAGAGAATCTCGAAACTCTGGCCAGTGAACTGACCGGAATTATGGGCTGGATTGAGCAATTGAATGAGGTCGATGTTGACGGTGTCGCCCCGATGACCTCTGTCGTGGCTTCAACATTGCCCATGCGCGATGACGTCGTCACTGATGGCGACATCCAAGGCCAGGTTTTGGCCAATGCGCCAAAATCGGAAGAAGGCTTTTTTGTCGTTCCGAAGGCCGTCGAGTAAGACCGGCTTAGTCGATCGACGCCGTTTCAAGCGTTTCGGTCTCTGAATCTTCTTCTGAGTCTTCATCGGACGTCTCGTCTTCGGCGTCCCGGTCCCATTCGTAAATTGCTTTGACTCGGCACGACTGGCGATGGCCGGCACCGCGTTGGGTTCCAAATGCCGTATCGAAGGCAAACAGGCGATCGCCTTTGCTCAGACAGCTGGTGAAAGAATCAAAGGCCAATGATTGCGCCCAATCGAGATCAAAACAGCCTGGGAAGGTTTCGACTAAGAAATAGTCGCGCCCTTCGCGCACCACGACAGCGCGCTTTGTGGTTTGACCGAAACTGTCAATCTGATTGGTGAAGCAGAGTTTTCGAACCTCATCGCCGCGCCGGGGATCCTCAGCGAAGACTTCTCCGGCTTTGGCTTCTTCCTTTGCGGCAAGCTGTTCGGGGGTGGTCGCTGTGGCGCAGGCCGAAACGACGAAGAGCATGGCGGCGAAAACAATTCGATGGGTCAGCATGTGGGCTCCTATGGTCCAGGGTCATAATACGGTTTAATTGGGAGCAATCCAATCAAATCATGGTGAGCCTGAACGTCAGACAACGATGAATACGCGATAACCGCGTTTAAAGCTTGTTTTTAGCTGCGAAGGCGGCATACGAAGTCAAAAATTTGCAAGATCCTAAGACAGGAGTTCGCATGAGCGACCTCACAAAATTGACCCTCACCGATGCAATGGATGGCCTGGACAAAGGCGATTTTTCAGCGGTTGAACTGACGCAAGCATTTGTCGATGCGATTGCCGCCTCGAATGGCGTGCTCAACGCCTATGTTGTCGAAACGCCGGAGCAGGCGCTCAGCATGGCGGCCGCCTCTGACGCCCGCCGCGCCGATGGCAAAGCGGGCCGCCTCGATGGCGCGCCGCTTGGCGTTAAAGATCTCTACTGCACCAAAGGCGTCCGGACCACGGCGTGTTCTAATATTCTCGGCGAGTTTACTCCGACCTATGAGAGCACAGTCACCCAAAACCTTTGGGACCAAGGCGCAGTCATGCTCGGCAAGCTCAACATGGATGAGTTCGCTATGGGCTCCTCGAATGAGACCTCGCGGTTTGGTCCGCCGAACAATCCTTGGCGCCGCTCCGGCAGCAATGCGCCTCTGACATCGGGCGGCTCTTCAGGCGGCTCTGCGACGGCCGTGGCCGCGGATATTTGCCTTGCGGCGACAGCGTCCGATACCGGAGGCTCTATTCGCCAACCGGCGGCCTTTACCGGAACTGTCGGGATTAAACCAACTTATGGCCGCGCCTCGCGCTGGGGCATGGTCGCATTTGCGAGCTCGCTCGATCAGGCGGGTCCAATTGCCAAAACCGTTACCGATGCGGCTTTGCTAACTGAGATCATGTGCTCGCACGACGCTAAAGATTCGACGTCGCTCAATGTCGAAACCCCATCTTGGGTTAGCGACGTGAGCAAAGGCGTCAAAGGTCTGAAAATCGGCGTGCCAAAAGAGTATCGTGTCGACGGCATGCCGCAGGAAATCGAAGACTTGTGGCAGCAAGGCATTACCTGGCTCAAAGAAATGGGCGCCGAAATTGTCGATGTGTCCTTGCCGCACACAAAATATGCGCTGCCGGCCTATTATATCGTCGCTCCGGCCGAAGCGTCTTCAAACCTCGCCCGATATGATGGCATGCGCTATGGCGCGCGGTCTGACGGCGATGACCTGACCGGAACCTATGAAGGCACTCGCGCCGATGGCTTTGGTGCAGAAGTCCAGCGCCGCCTAATGATTGGCACTTATGTGCTCTCGTCTGGGTATTATGACGCGTATTATTTGCGCGCGCAAAAGGTCCGCACGCGGATCCTGCAAGATTTTGAAACTGTGTTCGAAACCGTCGATGCGTTGCTGACACCAACCTGCCCAAGTGCCGCCTTTGCCTATGGCGAAAAGACTGACGATCCGGTGCAAATGTATTTGAACGACATTTTCACGGTGACGGCGAACTTGGCGGGTTTGCCGGGCATTTCGGTTCCCGCAGGCGTCGACAATGACGGGTTGCCGCTTGGCCTTCAAGTGATTGGCAAAGCGCTGGATGAAGCCGCCTGTTTCCAAGTCGCTGGGGCGATTGAACAGGCCGCGGGCTTCGTCGCGAAGCCGGAGAAGTGGTGGTAGATCTGCACGATGAGCCGCCGCTTTCTGATCCTGATGGGCTCAATTTTCGTCATCTGTGTGGCGGTGATGATTGCGGCCGCGTTTCATTTTGGCGCCGACCCATTCCATGAGCGATCGCGCCACATTTGGGCACTGACCCTGATCGCGGCGGCTTATGTGGCGTTCCGAATTGCGATGATTGTGGATCGGTATTTAGAGCATAAAGAGCTCCAAGAAGGGGTTTCCTATTGGAGCGGATTGCCGATCTTTGGCCGAAGAGATCACGCGATAGACAAGCGCATGGCCAAACGACGCGCACGGGTTGAAGCGGCGCGAAAGCGCGATAAAGACAGTGAAGATATAACAAAGGAAACCGGCGATGAGTGACCGTCCGACTTACACTTTGAAAGGCGATACTGGCGACTGGGAAGTCGTTCTGGGTCTAGAGGTGCACGCGCAAGTCGCCTCGCATGCTAAGCTTTTCTCTGGCGCGTCGACGCAATTCGGCGCCGAGCCGAACAATAATGTCTCGCTGGTCGATGCGGCGATGCCCGGCATGCTGCCTGTGATCAACAAGTTCTGCGTCGAACAAGCGGTCCGCACCGGCCTTGGCCTGAACGCGCAAATCAACAAAGTCTCGCGCTTTGATCGGAAGAACTATTTCTATCCAGATCTGCCGCAGGGGTATCAAATCAGCCAGTTCGAATTCCCGATTGTCGGGGAAGGTGAAATTGAGGTCGATGTTGAGCCGTCGCACGGCGATCCGGCTTATTCCTTCGAAGTCCGCATTGAGCGTCTGCACTTGGAGCAGGATGCCGGCAAATCGATCCACGATATGGATCCGACGGCGACATATGTTGACTTGAACCGGTCTGGCGTTGCCTTGATGGAAATCGTCTCAAAGCCCGACATTCGCACCCCTTTGGAAGCCGCGTCCTATGTCAAAAAGCTCAAATCCATTGTGGTCGCGCTGGGCACCTGTGACGGCGACATGGAGAAGGGCAATCTGCGCGCCGACGTGAATGTCTCCATCTGCAAAGCAGGGGCTTATGAAAAGTTCCGCGAGACCGGTGATTTTGGCCATCTCGGCACGCGCTGCGAAATTAAGAACATGAATTCATTCCGCTTCATCCAAGCGGCGATCGAATATGAAGCACGCCGCCAAATTGAGATTGTCGAAGGCGGCGGCTCAGTCGATCAGGAAACCCGGCTTTACGATCCAGATAAAGGCGAAACGCGGTCGATGCGGTCGAAAGAAGACGCGCATGATTATCGCTATTTCCCGGACCCAGACTTGTTGCCACTCGAGATTGACGACGCCTTTATTGAAGGCATCCGCGTCAACCTTCCGGAGCTACCGGATCAAAAACGCACGCGGTTTGAAACTGATTATGGTCTCTCGCGCTATGATGCTGGGGTTTTGACTGCAGATGCTGAGAGTGCTGATTTTTATGAAACTGTCGCCAAAGACCGCGATCCTAAACTCACCGCCAACTGGGTCACTCAGGAGCTGTTTGGCTATCTCAACAAAGCCGAGCTGGAGCTCTCAGAAACACCGGTAACTGCGGTGCAATTGGGCGGTTTGATTGATTTGATCAGCAGCGATGTGATCTCTGGAAAGATCGCAAAGGACGTGTTCCAGCGGATGATTGATGGCGAAGGCGATCCGGCCGATATCGTCGAAAAGCACGGCTTGAAACAAGTGACGGACACTGGCGCGATTGAAGCCATTATTGACGACGTCATCGCCGCCAATCCAGAACAAGCCGCGTCAGTCAAAGAGAAGCCTAAGTCTATGGGCTGGTTTGTCGGACAGGTGATGAAAGCCTCAGGCGGCAAAGCCAATCCGCAAGCGGTGAACAAGATTTTGCGCGAGAAACTCGGGCTGTAGCCTATAGGCGCAGATCGTCCTCATCGGAAGCTGTGTCAAAGGACGGGGTATGGACCAGGGCGAATTCTTCGCCTTCGCTTAGGATGACTCACACGCGAGGCTTAGCCGAGCTCAGCGCGTATTTTTGCAGCAGTCGCTTCCAATAGGCCCATGTCGGCCATCTGTCCGCTGGCATGGCCTGCAAGCGGCGTGTTGGTCCAGCGCGGAATGACGTGAAAATGCAAGTGGAATACGGTTTGACCGGCGGGCGCGCCGTTAAACTGCGTGACCACGACCCCGTCTGGCGTCAGCGCTTTCTCAACCGCTCGCGCGACTGTTTGAACCCGCTCCATATAAGCGCCGAGATTTTCCGTTGGCATGTCGAGAAAATTGCGAGCTTGGACGCCTTTTGGGATGATCAACGTATGGCCGTCGGCCTGCGGGAACACATCCATAAAAGCGAGCGCAATTTCATCGTCATAGACTTTGACGCTTGGCATCTCGCCTTTGAGGATTTTGGCGAAAATATTGTCCGGATCATAGGCGGCGTGCAGGGTCATAATTGCGGCTCTTGGTTCGAGGTTGCCGGGCGCGACGAAAAAAGCTCCCACACCAGCAATAAAACGAGGAAGAAAAGAAACACAAGTCCGTCTATGCCCGGCCCTGGCGGGGCGATGCTGCCGCCGATCCAATAGGATATAACTTCATCCGGTTGATTGAGCGGGGGCAGCCATGCGCTTGGGACGATTTTATCGAGCCAAATCAAACCGAAACTGCCGACAAGCTCGATGATGCCAAAATAAATCAGCAACATCGATACGGCTTTCCAGCGAGACTTTTGCGGAATGTCATCGCCCGGAAGTGCAGCCTGCTCAAGGATTTCGTCTGCATGAGTTACTTGGTCAATAATGCACTTTTTCGCGTCATCAGCTTGCGAGACCGGAACCCGAATCTGGATGCCGCCCAGCGCCGAGACCATGCCCCAATCCATGGCCGCATGTTCGGCATTGTCGAGGCTCGCTAAGAACCCGCGGTCGGTCAGCAAAGCCTGGCAAATAAGCGCCTCAGGCAGAGTGGCGCAGCGGCGAAGGATTACCGAACGCGTCATCCGTCTTTCTTGAACGGTGTACGTTTTTGTAGGAAGGCAGATTCGTGCTCGACCGCGCTGCGTTCGCGTTCGAGGTAGTGATCAATCGCCTCACGCAAGCCTTTATGGGCGATCCAATGCGCCGACCGGGTCGTCACTGGCGCATAACCGCGGGCCAGCTTGTGCCCTCCCTGCGCACCGGCCTCAACGGTCGTGAGACCATGGGCAATCGCAAAGTCGATGGCTTGATAGTAACAGGTCTCAAAATGCAGAAACGGCCGCGGATCGGTGCAGCCCCAATAGCGGCCATAGAGCGTGTCAGAGCCGATTAAATTGAGGGCGCCGGCAATCGGCGTCTCATCCTCATAAGCGAGGATTAGCAGGATCTTGTCCGCCAGCCGGTCGCCGAGCACGGTGAAGGTCTCTCGGTTGAGATAAGGATAGCCCCATTTGCGCGCGCCCGTGTCCATATAGAATTCGAAAAAGGCGTCCCAATCGTGGGCTTCAATGGCGTCGCCTGTCAGGTGTTTAAATGACAGACCCGCTTGCGCCTTCGCCCGCTCTTTGCGCAAATTCTTGCGTTTGGCTGACGACAGCGCCGCCAAGAAACCATCAAAATCCTCATAGTCGTCATTCTGCCAATGGAATTGCTGATCGGTGCGGATCAAAAGCCCAAACTCACCGAGTTGCTCTGCCGCCGCGTCGGAAATGAAATTGACATGCAGCGAAGAAAAATCGTTCTGGGCCGCCACTTGGATAGCGGCAGAGACCAGCGCGTTTTGTAAGCGCTCACGATCTGGCCCTTCGGGTACAAGACATCGGCGACCGGTGACCGGCGTGAATGGAACCGCGCTGAGCAGTTTCGGGAAATATTGCCCGCCGGCGCGTTCATAAGCGTCGGCCCAGCTATGGTCGAACACAAACTCGCCTTGGCTATGGGTTTTGGCATAGAGCGGCATGGCTGCCAGCAAGCGCTCATCTGGCCCTTCGATCAACACGTGACACGGCGACCATCCGGTTTCCGGTTGGGCCGCGCCAGAGGATTCCAAAGCTTCCAAAAAGGCCCAGCTTAAGAACGGATCGTAGCGCTCACCGCTCGGGTTTGCGACGGTATCCCAAGCCATTTCAGAGACTTCGCTGAGGCTGGTAATGATCCGGGCTTTGAAAGTGGTGTCGTCCATAATCTCTTATCTATTCAGAATATGGCGTTTTGCGAGCGCTGGATCGAAACCTTCGAAAATTTGTGCATCTGTGATCGGTGCCAGATCGGCGCAATCTTGCTCCGAGCGCACGGTCCAAACGATCAGTGGCCGCTCAGCCCGCGCCGCTTGCAGTTGTGGCGCCCGCGCATCTTTGTAGTGGCAAGCGAAATAGTCGACATCTGAGGCTAAGAGCGTCTCAAGCTCATTCGCGCTGATGGCTTTCAGCGGCGGTAGCAATTGCCCCCGCATCAGCGATTTTGGTGAGGCCGCTACCGCCTCGGCGGAAAAGCTCATTGCGGCCGCCGGACCCGGGAAAGAGCTCAATGCGGCGCTAACAGTTGCAGCGAAAGCGACCGGATCCGTGGCGCCGTCTATTTTAAGCTCACATAGAAGCGGCGTTTTCGGCGGCCAGGTTTGTAATAAATTTTCGAGAGAGGGAATCGCGCCGCCGCCTTTGAGAAGGAGACCGATCAATTTATCCGCCGGTCTATCCGCCACGAAACCCGTCTCATGCGTCATCCGATCGAGCACGGGATCGTGGAAAACAATCGGTATGCCGTCGGCGGAAGGACGGACGTCAAATTCGATTCCTAAGTCACTTTTAGTCGCCGCCATGAACGCGTCATGACTATTCTCTGTCGCCTCTGTGTCACTCCAGAGTCCTCTGTGTGCGTACACATAGTCACTGATATAGAAACGCTCAGCCAATCTCAAAGACGCCGTCAACTTCGACGGCGACGCCAAGCGGAAGGACCGGACTGGCGACCGCAGAGCGAGCATGTCGACCGGCCTCGCCGAACACTTCGACCATTAAATCAGAACAGCCATTGATGACTTGTGGTAGGGCCTCAAAATCTGGATGTGCATTGACGAAACCGCCCAGTTTGACGACCCGTTTGACGCGGCCCAAATCGCCCAGCGCAGCCTTGCACTGAGCGATGATATTGATCGCACAAAGGCGCGCCGCGGCCTGTCCCGCTTCGAGCGACATGGTTTCTCCCAAGCGTCCTTTAACAAGCCCCTCCGGACCCGCAGACACTTGACCTGAAACGAATAATTGCTGACCGGTGATGACGAAAGGTACGTAATTCGCGACGGCTGCCATTGGCTCAGGAAGGGTGATGCCGAGGGCGCTAAGATTGGCTTCGGGAGTTGACATGTCGGATCCTATATTGCTGCGCAGAGCTAGCCCTTAGACGGCCCAAAGAGCAAGCGCAAATCATGGCTTCTTGGCCTTCCGGGCGGCCAATCGTATGGCCCGGCCGGTAACCACTGACGCATCGCCAAACTTAGACCGCGCCGCGTCGCTCGCCCGCTCCGCTTTGGCGCGTTTTTCAATCCCTGGATCGACCAAGTCGCGCGTGTCCCAGCGGGCGTCTTGCAAATGCGTCAAGCCGAGCCCGATTAAGCGATAGGCTTTCCCCGTTTGGGTTTCTTTGCGCAGCAGCGGTTTGGTCGCGCGAAACATCACATTGGCGAGATTGGTGCCGCTGGGTAGAGTGATCGATCGGGTTAAAGAGCGAAATGCATTGGTCTTGAGTTTCAGGGTCAGCGTTGAGCCTTCGAGGCTGTGGCGTTTGGCCCGCCGCGCGGTTTCTTCGCAAACCTCCCAGAGCCGGTCTTCGAGCAAGTCATATTGGGCAATGTCCTTATCGAAGGTGCGCTCTGCCGAGACGGATTTGCGCAGCCCATCAGTGCGCACCGGTCGGTTGTCGATGCCTTGGGCCCGTTGGTGCAACCAGAGACCGGTTTCGCCATAGCGCCGGATCAAATCGCGCGTCTCTGCAGCTTGTAAATCGCCGATCAATCGAAAGCCGTCGCGCTCCAGCTTTTTCGCGAGCTGTTTGCCGACGCCGTGAATGAAAACAACAGGTTGTTCGGCCAAAAAGGACGGCGCTTCGGCTTTGGAAATGACCGCAAACCCGCGCGGTTTATCAAACTCAGACGCCGTTTTGGCGAGAAATTTATTCTCCGATAGTCCGATCGAAATTGTGATGCCGACGTCTTGCTCAATCTCGCGCGCCAGGCGTGCGAGCGACAAAGCGGGTGAAGCGCCGCGCAGCCGCGTGGTTCCAGTTAGATCGAGGAAGCCCTCATCTACGCTCAGCATTTGTACCTTAGGGGTGAGCGATTCGAACTTCGCTCGGATTTCTCGTGAGGCCTGCGAATAGGCGTCGTATCGCGGTTTGACGATAACCGCTTCCGGGCAAGCCTTGAGCGCTTTAAACATCGGCATGGCAGACCGCACGCCGTTCAACCGCGCTATGTAACAGCACGTCGATACGACGCCGCGCTTGCCGCCGCCGACGATGACCGGCTTGTGCTTCAAGTCAGGATTGTCGCGTTTCTCTATTGCAGCGTAAAAGGCATCACAGTCGATATGGGCAATTGATAGGGTCTCTAAGTCGGGATGTGCAATTAACCGCACTGACCCACAAATTGGGCAAGTGTCCGCTGTTTCAGGGACACGGGTGTCACAGTCTCGGCAAAGAGAAGGCATGTTTGTTCGTGCCATGTTCTGGTCAAAGGTGCAATTGGAAAAGAATCGTTAACGAAGCTCGCGCTACAAACCATAAAGGCATAGATGGCTTGTATGATTCGGAACTGAGTTCATGGCGACTGCGACCCCTCGTAAAGTTCTGATCGTTGAGGACAACGCATTGAATATGCGTCTGTTTAGCGATTTGCTCGAAGCCAGTGGCTACGAAACCCTTCAATGTGTCGACGGCGCAAAAGCCGTAGGATTGGCGCTCGATGAACGCCCCGACCTGATCATTATGGACATTCAATTGCCGGATGTGTCTGGATTGGACATTACGCGGTGGCTCAAAGATGATGACCGCACCGCCTCCATTCCTGTGCTCGCTGTCACCGCCTTTGCGATGCGAACAGACGAAGTTTTGGTCAGAGAAGCGGGATGCGAAGGCTATTTGTCTAAGCCGATCCAAGTGCGGTCTTTTTTGAAAACGGTCGATGAATTGATCGCCAGTGAGGCCGCCGCATGACAGCGAGCATTTTGGTTGTCGACGATATTGAAGCCAATCGCCGGCTTATGCATGCGAAATTGGAAGCGCGCTATTACACGGTCTTTTTGGCGGCCAGCGGCGAGGCAGCGATCGAAAGCGCTATTCGCCATCAACCTGATATAATTCTGCTCGATGTGATGATGCCGGGCATGGATGGCTATGAAGTCTGTCGCCGATTGAAATCCAATCTGTCGACGCGCCATATTCCAATTGTGATGCAGACCGCACTCACAGATCGCGATGATCGCCTGCGTGGATTGGAAGCCGGCGCCGACGATTTTTTGTCTAAACCGGTTGAAGATTTCGCCTTGTTTGCGCGCCTCGAGGCCCTTCGGCGTTACAATATGGTGGCGGGCGAACTCCGCTCACGCGATGCCGCAGGGGCGAGCAGCGAGTTTATTTCCGATTTTGAGCAAGAGCTCCTCGAAGCCCCTTCAAATGTGTTGGTGATCGACGAGAACAATACCCATGCGCGTATGAACGCAAGAGCGCTTCAATCGGCCGGGCATAAGGCACAGACTTGGTCAGATGCAAAAGATGCGGGTATTCGCTTCAAGAGCCTGGATGTGGTGATTTTGGCGCTGTCGGACCAGTCGCATGATGCGCTCAAACTCTGTGCACAGCTTCGCACAATGAAAGAAGCCCGCGATTTTGCGATGATTGTCAGCTGCCATCTCGAAGACCAGAAAAAAGCTTATGAAGCGCTGCGGATTGGGGCCTCAGATATCATTCTAAACCCGCTTGACCCGTTAGAGCTGCAAGCCCGCGTTCGGACGCAGACCCGTCGCAAGCGGTTTATCGACATTCTTCGCCGACGTGTCGATCGCGGCATGGAATTATCCGTGGTCGATCCGCTGACGGGCCTGTACAATCGGCGATATATGTTGGAACGGCTGCAGCTGTGGATGCAACGGACGGGACCATCT
This sequence comes from Pseudomonadota bacterium, assembly GCA_039822145.1. Classification (GTDB taxonomy): domain Bacteria; phylum Pseudomonadota; class Alphaproteobacteria; order Caulobacterales; family Hyphomonadaceae; genus Henriciella. The sequence goes on from JBCBMU010000004.1 coordinate 132,501, forward strand.
GAACAACCTGTCTCGATTGTCGCCTTCGACATAGACCACTTTAAGCGCATCAATGACCAATATGGACATGAAGCGGGCGATGATGTCCTGCGCCGCTTCTCGGATCGACTGCGGACCAATATCCGCCCCAAAGACATTGCATGCCGACCCGGCGGGGAAGAATTTTTAATCATCATGCCCGAAACCGAAGAAGACGTCGCGATTGCCGGCGCCGAGCGGATCCGTCATGCGATTGCGGACATTCCGTTTCCGCTCGAACGAGAAGGCGCTGAAGTTCGTGTCACCGTGAGCGCCGGCGTGGCCGCGTATCATGGCGCCGAGGGCGCGCTGGCTGATTTTCTCCACCGCGCTGATCAAGCTCTGTACCAGGCCAAACAGAACGGCCGTAATCGGATTGAATCGCTTGCGGCATAAAAAACCGGGCGCGTGGCCCGGTTCCTTTGAATTCTGGTTCGAAACACAAATCTATTTGATTTTGCCTTCTTTGAACTCAACATGCTTTTTCGCGATTGGGTCATACTTACGCTTGACCATTTTCTCAGTCATGTTGCGTGGGTTCTTCTTCGTAACGTAGAAAAACCCGGTGCCTGCGGTTGAATTCAGGCGAATTTTGATCGTTGCCGGTTTGGCCATGGCGGTGCACCTTCGATTAAGGGCTGAAACTCGAAAACGCGTGTAATGATGGGTTGTGGCCGGGAAGTCAACCGGCGATGCGCATCAAATTCGATCTGCCGAATGTCCAGTCCGGGTCCAGCGCAAAAAGGGCGGCCCTAAATCATCTCGCTTTTCCAATCGCTCTTCAATTTCGCCCAGCATGAAGCGCGTCACATTCGGCAAATCTAACGCCAAAGCATCCTTCAGCGTCACCCATTGGAGGTCATGTAGTTCAGCACCGTCGAGCGGCGGGCGATCGTCAATCAGCACGTCTTCGGCTGCCGCCATAAAGAACCGCGCATCAAACCGTTTCGGACGATAAGGCGGGGTCACAGCACGCCCAATAAAATGTAGCGGCGCTAGATCTGGCGCGATGTCGAGATCATAAAGCGGTTGCCAGCCCGCGGGCGCGCGGGGCGGCATTTCTGCCGGCCGTCCCAGCAGGAGACCGGTTTCCTCAAACGTCTCGCGGATCGCGGTCAAGGCAAAGGCGCGGGGCAGGCGGCGGGTATTCACGCGCAGGCGGGCATCCTGCAACGGCGCCAACTCGGAATAGGCGGCGACACGACCATCTTGGGGGTCAACACGGCCGCCTGGGAAGACATATTTATCGGGCATGAAATCATGCCGCCCAGAGCGCTTGCCCATGAGCACGCGGGCCTGGCTTTGATCGCGGCGCACCAGAATTAAGGTCGCGGCATCTTTAGGCCGCGGGCTTGGTTTGTTTTTGAGAATCACTTCGCCAGCATCTTCGCGGTCATAGGCGGTGCCGAGATCGGGTTTGCTCATGATTTTCGCTTTCCCTTGCCGCCGCGTTTGCCTTTGCCGCGTTTACCACTGCCTGGACGTTTCCCGCGGTCAAAGCGCTTACCGCGCATGCGCGGTTGTAGGTCTTCGCCTGGCTTGCGCGGGCGCGGGTCTGAGGTCAGTTCGAGCAGCAGGCCACCCTCAAGCGGTGTGACTTCTTCCAAACGTACTGTAACGGTTTGACCGAGTTCGTAGCGCTTGCCAGATTGATCGCCGACCAAAGCCTGCGCAGCTTCGCGGTAGCCCCAATATTCATGTGAGATGCGTGACGCCGGACAGAAGCCGTCGGCGCCGGTTTCATCTAGGCGGACAAATAGACCGGAGGCGGTGACGCCAGTAATGCGGCCATTGAATTCGGCCCCGACGCGGTCGGCGAGGAAATGCGCCAGGTAGCGATCCGTGGCCTCGCGCTCAGCGGCCATAGAGCGGCGTTCAGTGCGGACCAAATGTTCAGCAATCTCGTTCAACTGCACGGCTTGCTTTTCACTTAGGCCGTCGGGACCAAATTTGAGCGCCGTAATCAGGGCGCGATGAACGATTAGATCGCTGTAGCGGCGGATTGGGCTGGTGAAGTGCGCGTACTTTTTGAGGTTCAGTCCGAAATGACCGATATTCTCGGCGCTATAGATGGCTTGGCTCTGCGTCCGTAACACAATCTCAGAGACCGCTTCAGCATTGTCACTTTCCTCAAAATCGCGGAGCAAGCGATTGAAGCGATGCGTTTGCGTGCGTTCGCCGAGCGGCCACTTAATGTCCAAGGTCTGTAAGAACTCAGACAGTGCAGCGATCTTAGCGTCAGACGGCGCATCGTGGATCCGGTAGAGCAGGGCGCTGCCATGCTTTTCGAGTTCTTCTGCGGCCGCCACATTGGCTTGGATCATCAGTTCTTCGATCAGCTTATGCGCGTCAAATCGTTCTTTTGTCCGAATCCCTGCGACTGTACCATCTGTTGCGATTTCGACTTTTCGCTCTGGCAAATCAAGTTCTAAAGGACCGCGCTTGTCACGGGCGTTCGACAGCGCGGCATAGGCCGCCCAAAGCGGTTCTAAGACTGACGACAATAGGTCTGCGGCGCGCTCGCTCGGATTGCCATCAATCGCTTGCTGCGCTTCTTCATAGGAGAGGGCGCCGGCTGAGTGCATGATCGCGCGCATGAATCGGTGCGAGCGTTTCGTCCCGGATCGATCAAAGCTCATTTCGACGGCCATACATTGCCGGTCTTGGCCTTCTTTCAAGGAACAGGCATCGGCGCTGAGTTCAAACGGGAGCATCGGCACAACTCGGTCTGGGAAATAAGTCGAGTTGCCGCGTTTTAGCGCTTCGCGGTCGAGCGCATTATCTGTGGTGACGAAAGCGGCAACGTCCGCAATTGCGACGATGACTCGGAAGCCATCTTCTACAGCTTCAGCAAAGACCGCATCATCATGGTCACGGGCATCGGCTGGGTCGATCGTGATCAGCGGCGTTTCGCGTAAGTCGACGCGCGTTACATCAGCGGGCTGGACCGTTTGCGCCAAGGCGGTGACGGCCTCTGGAAATTCGGTCGGGATGTCGTGCCCTGCAATGGCGAGCAGGGACGCCGCGCGAGGGTCTTCCTGGCGCCCAATAACCTCGACTATATGACCGCGTGTCGGGCCATAGCCGCGCTGTGGGAAGGGCGAAGCGATGACGAGATCGCCATCCTCGGCGCCGTTCTTGTCGGCTTCGCGCACATGCAGCTCGAATTTGATTTTGCGGCTCGCTGGTTTGACTCGTCCCCCGCGCGCGGTCTGCATATAAACCCCGGTGATTGGGCGTTCGTCCTCGCGCGTTTCGAACAGTTTCATCAGACGCGCCGTCCAAACCCCGTCCGCCTCTTTGATGCGCGCCAGGCCGCGATCGCCAATGCCAGGCGCGTTGCCGCGGGCTTTGCCAGAATAGCCGTCAAAAATGAGATCAGGGCCATAGGCGCCGTCTTTGCCGAAGGCGCGGGCGATTAAATCGCCATTTTCATCAGTGCGTTCGAAATGAATGACGCAGGTTGGTGGCGGGGTGCCGGTCTGGGCCCAAGCCCGTTTACCGGTCTTTGTCAGCGTCCCATCGGCCTCCAAGTCCTTTAGGATCGCTCGCAAGGTTTGCCGTTCGCGGCCCTTTACTTTGAGGCCGCGGGCAATGTCTTGTTTGGATGTGGCGTCTGGGTTCTCTTTCAAAAAGGTGAGAACCGTCTGTCGGTCAGGAAAGCTCATGGCCGGCGACTTACAGCAAGTTGCCCGGCTTGGCTTGTCCTAATTTGCGGCGGCTAATGCAAACATATCCATCGCATCGAGGGTGAAAGAACCAGTGGCGTCATTCCAGTCGCCAGTTAGGAGCTCATAATGTAGGTGCCGGGCGATAGCATAATCAGCGGTATGTCCCATCGTTCCGATGCGACGCCCACGGATTACTTGATCGCCAATCTCAAGGCCGCTGGCGAAAGTTTCAAGGTGGGCATAGCGGGTGTAAAGCTCTGACCCGTGATCGATAACAATCATATTGCCAAACCCGGAATGATATTGCTTCTCCCGTATGATCCCTGGGCCAGCGGCATAAATCGGCACGGGATCGCGATGAAACAAGTCGATCCCCTTATGCATGCGCCCATATCGCGGACCAAAGCCAGACGAGAGACAAGCCGCTTCAACGGGCGCCATGGCAATCTCAACGCCGTTCAGCGCGATCGTCTCTCGATAGCGCAGGATGTCTCGATTCTTAATCGGGTAGGGCTGGTTCGAGACGGTCATTTGGGGGCACACAGATAGGGTCTTTGGAAAGACGGCATTCGCTTCGACAATGGGCTGCATCGAGGCAAGGGTTATCTGCATTGCGGTCGGATCAAATGCTGGCCGCCTGGCGTTCGGGCCGAGCGCGGTCTCCAATAGTAAACTTGCGCCAATCAGCAAAATAGCTGTGATATTGAGAATTTCAGAGACGAATCGCGTCCACATAAATGACCACCCAGTGGTCCCCTATGAGAACGTTACGATGTCGAAATATGCTGCCTAGTCTTGTTCATCCAAATTGAGACGCATCTCTAAGATATAGGGCGCAAAACCGACTTTTTCGTAGGCCCGGACAGCGGGTGCATTGTCTGGATAAACGGTCAAATGGATCTCTGGTAAGTCTTTCGCCCGCGCCCATGCGAACAAATGATCGAGCACGCGCTTATTGAGGCCAGCCCCGCGATGCTCGGGCGCAACGTAGAGAAATCCGATATAGGCGTGATCATCAGGAGAGACATAATGGCGTGAGGCTTTGCGAATGGCATAGCCTGACCCCGCCAGCACACCGTCAACCTCAGCCACAGCGACTTCCGCTTCCGGGTCCGAGATCATCGCTTCGATATCATAGTAGCTGATCGGATCGGGTTTTAGCGTGTGATCATATGGCCGCTCCGCCGTGACAATGCCCTGTTCAAAAGCCAACAGCGTTGGCAAATCCTCAAGCTTGGCGGATCGGATGAGAAAGTTGGCCATGAATACATCGCGTAGCGCCGCATGGGGCTTTTTGTCTAGTCAAAGATCTCGCAAATGTATTAGCGAAAACAAAAAACTCTATGTTAAGTAGTAATTAGGCCGAATCATATAAATATAGATTGAGAGGGGTAATCCTCTCATATTCGCCCAAACTGCGTTACCATTGCTGATTGGTTTGTTGTCAGATTACTGGCATAAGACTTGTCAGCCAAAACGGAGGCATTCCTGCCTCCATACAGGTTCGACGCATGTTATCGAATATTGAGCTGATTCAGATTTACCGCAGCAAAGACTTAGAGACCTTATTGCATTGCGCGTCGGATCTGTTCGCGCAGGCTGGATTTCCATATCTCTCCTTAAAGTGGACCCCGGCGCCCGGCACCGTCGGATCCATGCTCAAAAATAGCTCGACGGTATGGGATAATTTTAGCGAGCGCTTGGGCGCTCAAGGCCAGTCGCTATCGCAAGCTCTAGAGCAAACCCTGTCACAATCATTGGCGCGCCAAAAGCATGACACTGTCGCATGCCAATATTGGAAGTTGAGTCAACGCGATGTGTTTGCCATGGTTTGCGATGCGCCGCAGACCTATTCCTTGGTGACCGCCGAGCGTCACGTTATTGCTGACTTTTCTCAAGCCATATGGCTGGAATTTGTGGCCTATCCGCTCAGCGTCGAACGCGACCGCAGTCTGGTACTCATCGCCAAGACACAAGAAAGACTGACCGAGCCAATGCGCCGCGCGGTCGAACAGCTTTTTAGCGTGGTCCATAATGCGTATCGCTGTCTCGCGTGCGCTCAGCCCGTGCTCCCGAGTGGTGCGGGGGATATTGTTTTATCGCGCCGGGAATTGGAGTGTTTGCAATGGCTCGCAGCGGGCAAAACCCTATCTGAAGCGGCTTGCATTCTTGGCATTTCAGAGCGCACGCTGCGCTTTCATGTCAACAATGCGCGAGAGCGTTTAGGCGTGGCGACCACCATGCAGACCGTCGTCGCCGCGGCTCTCACATATGGCTTCGATCCGAGTGATACCCGGCGGTCTATATATTCAGCCAGCCGTCAAACGCGTTACTCTGCGGCCTAGGCTGGGCGGCCTAGTTTGAATATGTGATCGTGGCATGGCCGCTAATGTGGTTACCGTCCACGGTCAGGCCCTGCGCGGGGCTACTCTTGGTGTAATTATTGTGCGTGGCTTTTTGCGTGTGGGTGATATTATTGGTGCCTTGACCACCGCCATGATCAAACGCCCAATTGGAGGTATAAGTCGTCACCGGCTTTGTCGCGGCGACGCCGCAATATTCAAAAAATTCAACCGTCGCCTTATAGTAATTATTCCGGACCTGTTCGCCTTTGTCATTGGTGTACCAGGCAAAGACTTTGCCATAAGTCGGCGTGCACACGCCGCACTTTGGATCACATTTAGCGCCGGTCGGTTGAACCCCAACCACGCCATAAGTTCCAGCTTTGATCGTGTGCGAAGAGACCTGCTTCTTATCGTAGGTGAGCCGGGCATGTTTCGAATGCCCGTCTTGTAGCCGGAACGTGAGATCCTTTTCGGAGTCATTGGTGATCCGGAGTTCAAAAATTGAAGCTTCCGAAAGCGCGGCTGGGCTCATCAGAAGCGCTGTCGCAATGGCCAGCATGGCTTTTTCTTTTCCGATTTTAGTCACCAGGGTCTCCTCTTAATTGAGCGCCAAAAGCAACTGGTTTTTCGCCTCTATGCAAACTGTCTGATGTGACAGTCGCGGCCGTGCGGGCTTGGCGTTAACCCTTGAAACATAGGGGCTAAAGATCAAAGGACGGACATGCTTTCTACATTACAAAAAGTCGGTTTTGCGGCCCTGACGGGCGCAGCGATTATGGCGACCCTCCCGCTGACACTGGCGCATGCAGCGTCGTCAGAAGAAAGTCGATACACGCACTCCTCCTGTGAAGGCACCAATATTGTGTGCGGCGTGATTGTCATGGGCAATGCGGGCGGGTTCACTTTGGATTGGGTGTCATTGCATGCGCGCTCCCCTCAGCCCGGCCGAGGCGCCACGCATCCAAGTTGCCCGAGCATCGACAAGAAAATCGATCGCAATGTTCCAGCTGGGAATTACGACACTTTTATCGTCCCAGCGGCGTGCGCCTATAAGCTGCAAATCAAAATTCTGTCCGGCAACGGCAAGGACCAAAACTTCTATCTCACCCCGGGCTGCCAGATTATCGCCAAGGTGAAGGGCACGACCACATCGAACAGTTGGAAAGGGAACACTGTGAAAGCGCTCAATGATGATGTCCCGACCAATAGTGATGGCGTCCCTGTGGATCCGTTTGGCCATAAATGCGGCAAGCAAGGCAGTGCTGGGTTTTAAGCGTTGTTTCGAACGATCATGAGAGGAGGGGTCGGTAGAGCCTAATGTCACCCCCGCACCCAGTGAGAACGTCCTGGTTTAGCGGTTTGAGTTTAATCTCAATCCCTCTTCTGTTGTCGAGCTGTATTGCCGATCCAAACTTAGACGGATCAAGTGAACAATTGGCTCTGCTTGAGGCCTATCGCGCGCAAACGGAACAATTGGCGGCGCGGCAAGCGCAACAAATACAGCAATCTATTCGTGAAATCGAAATTGCCACACACGCCGAAAATGGCGGCATCCTCCTTTCCGTAGATTTGGTCGAGGCTGATGTGCGACAAGTCCTCGCGCGGGTGCTTGGCCACTCCTTGATTGAGTTTGCGTCTGAACCTGTCCTTATCAGCGGCACCGTGTCCGCAAGGTTCACCGACAAACCGATTGTTGAAGGCCTCAATGTCTTATTGGCGTCGACTGGCGTCTATGTCGAAGACGCCAATGGTGTGCTCAAGTTCCAAGCTGGGAATGCCACCGAAGACAGCGATGCTGACACCTCAACGTCGACTGCATTTGTCAGCCGTGAAGTGCCGATCCAGCACCTCTCGGCGACCGATATTGTGACCCTAATATTAGAGCTGTTCCCCTATGCAGAGTTTTCAGACGAGCCAGGTCTGTCGGCCAGCAGCATCGATGAAACCAATTCTGTCTATCTTGCCGGACCAGCGAATGAAGTGGCGCAGGCAGTGGCCGTCATCGCGCAAGCGGATCGTCCGGTCGCTCACGTCATCATTGAGGCCTTGGTCGTTGACATCAACACGTCCTCGATCGAGACACTCGGCCTCAGCTTCGCCGATGGCGCCAGTGGCAAGTTTGGCATTTCCAGCATCATTCCAGCGCAGACGGGCGGCAATATCGTCGCGACCTTCTCAGATCTAGCCTCTGAATCGGCGCAAGTGACCGCGACCGTAGATTTTCTTGCTGCCCGCAACGTCGCGCATGTACTCGCCCGTCCATATATCGCGACCCGCAGCATGCAAACTGCAAGCCTGGCCATTGTCGACGACCAATTCGTTCGCGTCAGCACCGCGGATACGTCTGTGGTCAGCACAGATTCAATCACGGCCGGGATTACCATGGAAATCACGCCAGCAGTGATGGCCGACAATTCCATTCGGCTCGACTTAACCTTGGAAGATTCGCGCTTTGGTGTGACCGCGGGTGATGTTTTGCTGACTAAACAGCGCAATGCGGCGACGACCTCTATGATAGTTGGATCGGGCCAGACCATCATGATTGGCGGGCTCAATTCCCGCTATCGGATCTCCGAGAAGTCTGGATTTCCGTGGCTACGCAATATCCCGGTTTTGAACGCCTTGACTGGCGAACAGCGGGCCTTGGAAACCAGAACGGAGCTGGTGGTCTATGTGACGCCCTATATCTGGATCCCAGGCATGGACATGCCATTGCCTTTGCAGGGCACGCCGAATTCCGATATTTCAGACTGGCTTAGCGTTGAGAGAGGTGGCCGCCTAAAGTGACCACTTACCTCTATTTCTTCGCTGGCGCCTTCTTTTTAGCGGGCGCCTTTTTCTTCGTCGCAGCTTTCTTTTTCTTGCCGCCTTTGGCTTCTTTTTCAGCTAAGATTTCAAGCGCCTGGTCGATATTTATGCTCGCCGGCTCCATATCTTTGGGCAGAGTCGCATTGGTTTTCTGGTGCTTGATATAAGGGCCATAGCGTCCGTCCAGAACTTGCACCGGATCGCCGCTCGACGGGTGCGCACCGAGATCGTTTAACACTTTCGGGGCAGCTCGGCCGCCGCGTCCGCCGCCAGCCCGTTTGTCCGCAATCAATGCGACGGCGCGGTTCAAGCCAATCGTGAACATCTCCTCGACATTCGGCAAGTTTGCAAAGGTCCGCTGGTGTTGCACGTATGGCCCGTAACGCCCGAGATTTGCGAGGATCGGTTCGTCATCCTCTGGGTGCTTGCCGACTTCGCGCGGCAGGCTGATCAACATGATCGCTTTTTCGGGTTCCAGCTCTTGCGGAGACCAGCCTTTTGGCAGGCTGGAGCGTTTCGGCTTGTCTTCGCCGATATCCATTTCGAGATATGGCCCAAAGCGCCCCGACTTGAGCAAGATGGGTTGTCCGGTATCGGGATGGACCGCGACTTCTTCGCCGTCGGGATTGATCGCATTTTCCGCTTCCTCTTGGGTCGAGAAGGGGCGCGTGAACTTGCATTCTGGATAATTCGAGCAGCCAACAAAAGCGCCGTGACGCCCGAGCTTCAGGCTGAGTTCGCCTTCCGTGCAGAGCGGACATTGGCGCGGCTTTTCTTTGACATTCCCATTCTCATCGACAGGCGGGAAAACGTGATGGCCCAAAGTCTCGTTCAGCACGTCGAGCACGGCTGAGACGCGCAAGTCTTTGGTCTCATCGATCGACGCAGTGAACTGTGTCCAAAACTCGCGCAGAAAGGCTTTCCAATCCAATTTTCCGTCCGAGATAACGTCGAGCTTCTCTTCAAGATTGGCGGTATAGTCATATTGGACATAGCGTTGGAAGAAATTCTCGAGGAATGATGTGACCAGAATGCCTTTGTCTTCCGGAACGAGTTGTTTCTTTTCAATCCTCACATAGTCCCGATCGACCAAAGTCGACATGGTCGATGCATAAGTCGAGGGTCGGCCAATGCCGAGCTCTTCCAGCTTTTTCACCAAGGAGGCTTCTGTGTAGCGCGGCGGCGGCGCTGTGAAATGCTGCTCAGACTTCGCGTCAAGGAGGTCAGTATGATCGCCTTCGGATACTTTTGGCAGGCGCGCTTCTGCATCCTCATCCTTATCCGTGTCGTCCCGTCCCTCGGTGTAGAGTTTGATAAAGCCATCAAAGACCAAAACCTGACCCGTCGCGCGCAGCGTCGCTGATTTGTCTTTATTGGTTAGGTCAATCGTCGTCCGTTCGAACTGAGCCGGTTCCATTTGCGACGCCACCGCGCGGCGCCAAATCAAAGCATAGAGTTTCCACAGATCGGCGTCTGATTGCTTGTAATCGTCTGGACGCAGGCTGAACACTGTTGGCCGGATCGCTTCGTGCGCCTCTTGAGCATTCTTCTGCTTAGACGAATAGCGCCGCGGCTTCTCCGGCAGATATTGTGCGCCATAATGGCTCTGCACGTGCTCACGAGCCTCATGATAGGCTTCTTCGGCCATATTGACGCCATCGGTCCGCATATAAGTGATGCGGCCTTCTTCGTAGAGTTTCTGCGCCGCTTGCATCGTCCGCTTGGCTGAGAAACCAAGCTTGCGCGAAGCGTCTTGCTGCAATGTCGACGTGATAAATGGCGGCGGCGGGTTGCGCTTGACCGGTTTGGCCTCAACGCTGGCGACGGAGTATCCGCCTATTTTGACCTTGTCGAGCGCGGTTTGGGCAGCTGCGGCGGCCGGCAAATCGAACTTTTTCAGCGACTTGCCGTCCAGCGCGTGCAAGCGCGCTTCAAAGTCCGTCCCATCAGGCGCGCGCAAATTGGCACCAATGGTCCAATATTCTTCAGGCTTAAACTGCTCAATTTCAAGCTCGCGATCGACCACGATCCGCAGCGCCACGGACTGCACGCGGCCGGCCGAACGAGAACCCGGCAGCTTCCGCCAAAGAACCGGCGAGAGATTAAAGCCAACCAAATAATCGAGCGCCCGGCGGGCGAGATAGGCGTCGACCAATTCCTGGTCGATTTCTCGCGGATTGGCCATGGCGCTGGTCACGGCTGATTTTGTGATGGCGTTGAAAACGACGCGCTCAACCGGCGTGTCTTTCTTGATTGCGCGGCGCTTTTTCAGCGCATCGAGCAAATGCCATGAAATCGCTTCGCCTTCGCGATCAGGGTCGGTGGCGAGGATCAGTTTGCCGCCGGCTTTAACGGCCTCAGCAATCTCACGGATCCTGGCCTGACTCTTAGAGTCGGCCTGCCAGATCATTTCAAAGTCATTGTCCGGATCGACTGATCCATCCTTAGACGGCAAGTCTCGGATGTGCCCGTACGAAGCGAGCACTTTATAGTCTTTGCCGAGATATTTGTTGATGGTCTTCGCTTTTGCGGGCGACTCTACGACAACAACATTCATGGGAGGGGGGCTCCTGACAGGGCTTCAAGGCGGCGGAAAGTGGTTGTGACCGGGACTGCTGTCAAGGTGGAACTTGATTTAGCCGTCTTCTTGATAGGCGATCACGGTCAATGACAGGAACAGGGCGCAGAGGGCCGGCGACCATGCCGCGATCACCGCTGGGATTGCGCCCGATGAACCAAAACTCGCCGCGATTTGCGTCACAAAGAAGAGCGCAACCGCAGAGATAGCGCCGGTGGCAATCAATCTGCTCGTGCCGCCGAGACGCGAAAGTCGCAGACAAACAATTGCGCCGATTAAGGCCATAGCGGTATAGAGGATGGGCAAAGCGGTGAGGCCAAACCAACGCATCGAAAAACGGGTTGTATCGAGTCCGGCGCGGCCGGTTTGAGATATGAAAGACGGCAAACCCCAAAACCCGATCGTATCGGGTGACGTGAAGCGCGAGAGCAGCGTGTTCGGGTCCAAGTCTGTTTCAATCGCCAGGCTGGTGAGACGCTGCGGCGGAGCGCCAGGGGTATTCTCAACCAAATTGCTAAGTTGCCAAAAGCCGCCCGATATTGTCGCGGTCTCGGCATCGATCCGGCGGATGAAGCGGAACTGATTGGTCGGCCGGGCCCCTTCATAGACGCGGCCTTCTTCTAGGAAGCGAACTTTGGTGAAGACCTGGCCGGTGCTGTCGACAGAGGCGGCATGGATAACAATTTGACTGTCATCGCTGCCTTGGCGCAGCCAAATGTCGGTGCGCTGGCGTTCGACAACGCGACCGCCTTCTTGCAGCAAATCAGCCCGGGTCGTTTCAAACTGTTCTGACAAATGCGCGCCAAGCGGGTTGAGAATGGTCATCGCAAACACGCCCAAGCCGGCCGCTAGCACTATAACCGGCGCGAGAAATTGCCATGCCGATTGACCAGTCGCCCGAATGACGGATAGTTCGGAACTCTTTGACAATTGGTTGAACGCAATCATCGCGGCGACCAGGACGGCGAAAGCCAAGGTCTCTTCGATCAGACCTGGCAACTTCATCAGCGATAATTGCACCGCCATGAGGGGGGAGAGCTCGATGTCTCCGCCTACGGTTCTGAGCTGCTCAACGACATCGACGAGCATGATCGTGATGGCGAAAATACCGAGCACCAGGCCGAGCGCGAACAGGCAGCGCATAAAAATGTATCGCTGGATCATTGAGCCGGTCATTTGCGCGGCGCTCCTTTGATCCGGTTGCCGCTTTGGAACAGGACATAAGACAGTCCTGCAATCGCCAGGATGGGCACTAACCATTGTGCGATGTTGACCATCGGATCATTGCCGCTCGCCGATTGAACGGCAAGTTGAACAATGATCAAGACCAAAGCCCCGGTGGAGGCCAGGACAATTCGCCTACCATAGCCTCGCCGGCTGAAATTGCCGCCGACAACTGCCAAAACAGCCAGCATGGCCATGGCGATACTGATCAATGGCGAGGACAATCGTGAATTTGCTTCGGATAGAAATTCCGCTTCGTTTCGGCGATCATTGAAACTCGATCGATCGATGAAGAGTAGCTCGTGCAAATAGCGGTCAGAGGCTTTCAGAAAGAGCTTCCCATCCTCTTCGACGAAGGGCGACAGGTTGAACGTCGATTGCTCAAAATTGAGAATACTAAGAGCGCCATTTTGATCGAGCTGATGGATTTGTCCGTTGAACATAACAATGGCCGGTTCGCCGTCTACCTCAATGAAACGGCCACGTTCTGCGAGATAATCGCGCGCATCTGGTTGCCCGATCCGTTCGGCAATTTGCACCCCGATTAAATCCTGGCCTTGTTGCTCGCGTGCGAAGACGGTGAGATTGGCATCCGGAGTTGTGAATTGTCCCGGCCGCACGAGCGACGAGGCAAGATCAGCGCGGGCGTCGCTAATCGTCGCGCGCATCTCTCTTTGGGCCGATGGCTGGACCCATAGATTGACCCCCAAATGCACGACAGCGCCGAGGACAGCGAGGCGAATAATGGGTGAGGAGACTTGCCAGCGGGTCATGCCAGCGGCTTGCGCCACGACAATCTCACTGTCCCGGTGCAGTCGGTTCAGCGCCCAAATGCTGGCGACAAACATCGCCATGGGCAGCAGAAGCGCAACGATTTGCGGAACGCCCAGTGCAACGATCTTAAAAAAGGTCAGCGCGCCTTGGCGATTCTCGACAATAATGTCGGTTTGCGACAGCCCTTGCGCCAAGATTGCGAGCAGCGTCAAACCCCCGACAATGATCAAGACAGACCGCAAAACGCGGTGAAAAAGATAGAGCTGAACTCGATTCATGCGGGTTTTTGTTTGATTTCCTGTCTGTTTTCCTGACTAGCGAGTTGCGCCGCGCGCGTCGATGCTTACTTTGCCGCTCAAATGGAGTTCTTGCATGAAAATAACATTCACTGATGCGTCAAAGGCTGAGATTATTGGGTTCTTGGTCGATCAAGGTGGAAAGCTACCCAGCGCAGCGGAAGCCCTGGACGGCGAAACAAATGGCCTTCTGTCTGAGGCGATCGCCGGTGGGCGATTCGAAGGCAAAGAGGGGCAGCAGGCCTTTGTGGTTCTGCCGAAAGGCGCCTCTGCGAAGCGGGCGCTGCTAGTTGGCGCAGGGAAAGCCGATGGCCGTGACGATCGCGCGTTGGAGCGCATCGGCGCGACAGTTTACAAGGCCCAGGCCAATAGCGGATTTAAATCGCTTGGGCTGATGGCAGACGGTGCCGATAATGCTGCACGCCTGGCGCTCGGTGCGAAGCTCGCGGCTTATCGCTTCGATGACTACCGCACCAAATTAAAAGACGAAGACAAGCCAAGCCTGAGCACGTTCTCACTGATCATTGAGGACGTGAAAGCGGCGAAGGCGGCGTTCAAGCCTTTGGACGCCGGCGCCGATGGCACCTATTTGGCGCGCGATCTCGTCAATATGCCGCCAAATGATCTCTACCCGGGCAGCTATGCTGAGAAGATTGAAACGTTGGCTGAGTATGGCCTCGAAATTGAAGTCCTAGGCGAAAAAGAACTGTCGAAGCTCGGCATGAATTCAATGCTCGGCGTCGGGCAGGGCAGTGTCAAAGAATCAAAGCTCGCCATCATGCGCTGGATGGGCGGCAAGAGAGACGAACCCCCCGTTGCTTTGGTCGGCAAGGGCGTCTGTTTCGACACGGGCGGCATCTCCCTTAAGCCGGGCGGCGGCATGGAAGACATGCGCGGCGACATGGGCGGCTCTGCGGCTGTTGTTGGCGCAATGCTAGCGCTTGCCAAGCGCAAAGCCAAAGCCAACGTGGTCGGCTTAGTCGGCCTCGTCGAGAACATGCCAGACGGCGACGCCATTCGCCCCGGCGATATTTTGAAATCCGCTTCTGGGCAAACCATTGAAGTGCAGAATACCGACGCTGAAGGCCGTCTCGTCCTGTGTGATGTGCTTTGGTACACGCAGGAACACTATAAGCCGAAAGCGATTGTCGATCTTGCGACTCTGACGGGGGCAATCGTGATTGGTCTCGGCCATCACCATGCGGGCCTGTTCACCAATGATGATAGCTTGGCTGGCGAGTTGACAGAAGCGGGTCTGGCCGAAGGTGAACGGGTTTGGCGCCTGCCGCTAGGGCCAGAATATGATCGGCTGCTGAAATCGAAATTTGCAGATATGCGCAATATTGGGGGCCGAGCAGCGGGATCTATCACTGCTGCACAATTCCTCAAACGCTTCATCAATGACGGTCAAGTTTGGGCCCATTTGGACATTGCCGGGGTAGCCTGGGTTGAAGGGCAGAAGGCTCCGACGGATCCGAGTTGGGCAAGTGGCTTTGGACCACGGCTCCTCGATCGCTGGATCGCCGACAATTACGAAGGCTAATCAATGAGTGAAGGCGCCAAGCCCGAATGGTGGTTTTACCATCTTCAGCGCACAACGTTGGAGCGGGCGGTTGGGCCATTGCTCGAAAAATGCTTAGAAAGAGGGTGGCGGGTCTTGGCCGTCAGCGCTGACGCGACTCGCCGCGCCGCCCTCGACGAAGCCTTATGGACTTATGACGATCAGAGCTTCCTACCGCATGGCCAAGCCGAAGCTGCCGGGCTTGAGGCGGCAGAGCAGCCCATTCTGATTACGGCGAGCACAGACAACGCCAATGGTGCAGCGGTGGCGTTGCTTATGGATGGCACCGACTTGCCTGTAGAGGCGGGCTTTGAGCGCTGTATGGTGATGTTTGACGATGGCGATAGCGCCGCACGGCAGAAGGCCAGAACACAGTTTAAAGCGGCAAAAGATGCTGGCCTGAGCGCGCGTTATTTTCAACAAGCCGGGCGCGGCTGGAAAGAGGCAGGGACGTGATGGAACTTCTACTCGGCAACTTGAATTATTCGTCCTGGTCGATCCGAGCTGCATTAGTGGCGCGGGCCAGTGGGCTCAATATTCCGGAACGAGTGGTGCCGCTCGGCTTTCCTGAAACGCGGGAGCAGTTGATCGCAGAAACCGGTCTCCACACTGTGCCTGTGCTCCGCGTTGAGGATTTGATCATTCGCGACAGTCTCGCCATTGCCGAATGGATTGCCGAGAAATCAGCCCCTGGGTCAGTCTGGCCGGTCGACGAAGAGCGCCGCGCGCTGGCCCGCTCTGTCTGCGCAGAAATGCATTCGGGTTTTATCGGGCTGCGCAGTCAAATGCCGGTCAATATTCGGGCGCAATCGCCAAGCCCGGCGATTGAAGGCGATCTGTCTACAGACATCGAACGAGTTAAAACGATTTGGACAACCCTTCGGACACGGTTCCACGGATCGGGTGCGTTTCTATTTGGCGCTTGGTGCGCAGCAGATGCGTTTTATGCCCCGGTCGTTACGCGGTTTCGAACCTATGGCTATGAGTTGAGCGGCGTATTGGCCGACTATTCCGACGCGGTTTGGGAGCATCAGTTCCTGAAGACTCTGCGGAGACAGGCTGAGGCGGAGCCTTGGGAAATCGAAATGGGCCATTTAGGCCCGCTGCGAGCTTGGGTGCGCGAATAACCTAGTGTTTTTCACCCGCTGGTTTGGTGATTAGCGTGATCACAAATACGATCAGCGTCAGAATGCCATACGTCCCAACCACTTTGAGCGTGTGCGCCGGAAGCGTGCCAGTCCACAAATAAAAGACGCCATACCCAGCTGCGATCAAAACAGCGATAGCGAGCATCATGCGTATGGTTCCGGACATATTGCGTCTCCCTCTGATCCAATAAGAGTAGCATATAGCACCGCGCTTATGAAGAATTCGTGGCACCCTGCGCGCAGCGGTTGCCGCGGATCAATTGCCTCGCTATAGGCGCGCCAAACCTATTGATTCAATGACAGGAGCCTTAAATGGCTGGTACGCATACTTTTTCTATCATCAAGCCTGATGCAACCGCCCGCAATCTGACCGGAGCGGTCAATAAAGTGATCGAAGACGGTGGCTTACGGATTGTCGCGCAGCGCCGCATCCACATGACACAGGCGCAGGCTGAGCGTTTCTATGAAATCCACAAAGAGCGTCCTTTCTTTGGTGAACTGGTGGAGTTCATGACCTCTGCGCCGGTCGTGGTACAAGTGCTCGAAGGCGAAAACGCTGTCGCGCGTTACCGCGAAATTATGGGCGCCACCAATCCTGCAGAAGCGGCTGACGGGACGATCCGCAAATTGTTCGCTAAGTCGATTGGCGAAAACTCCGCACACGGGTCAGACAGTGACGAAAACGCGGCCCTGGAAATTTCTCAATTCTTTAGCGCGGCTGACATTGTCGGCTAAAGCAATTCGCTCTTGCGATTGAATTCAACAGGCCGCCTTCGTGCGGCCTGTTTGCGTTTCGGCGGCATCGCCTCAAACCGTCGGGTCGCGTTAAAATACTGTATCCTATCCACGATATATAAACCATCGAATGCTACGCCGTTTGTATGAAGCGGATCATCTATAAAAGTCGGGCGAAACCCGGATTGAGAGCAGAGGACCTAATGGCGGTCCTCACGACCTCGCGACGCAACAATTCAGCCAATGGTTTGTCGGGCCTATTGATATATACCCATGGCAGTTTCCTCCAGGTGTTGGAGGGCTTGACGCATCTTGTCGACGCGCGATTTGAGATCATACAACAAGACACACGCCACGCTGACTGCCAGATGATTTGTGAAGAAGCTATTTTTGAACCCGACTTTGGTGTTTGGAATATGGGGTTCTGGAGCGATGAGATTTCGCTTTCTGCGCGCGAGAGTGGGATTGTGTCCGTGCAAGATCTGATGCGGGAATTGAATTCTGATTGGCTGAGCGGCAAGTCGCGCTTAAACGATCTGCTCTGCGCCGAGATCAATCAAATGAGGTTGTCGCCCGTCGCATAATTGTTTCAGCCGCAAGTTTAACGGCTTTTGGGTAAAGGCTGTGCTCTTCTGGCAGAACCCGCTCCGCGAGCCTCTCCGGCGTATCATCGGCCAAGATCGGAACCCGCGCCTGTGCGATCACATCACCCTGGTCGACGCCCTCGGTCACCCAATGAACGGAACAGCCCGCCTCTGTGTCGCCGGCCTCGATGGCGCGTTCGTGTGTGTTCAGACCCGGATATTTCGGCAGCAGAGACGGGTGAATATTGATCATTCGCTCCGACCATTGCGAGACAAACCAAGGCGTCAGGATCCGCATGAAACCGGCCAACACCACCATTTGAACGTCCTGCATTTCCAGGACATTTTGGATTTCGCGCTCAAATGCTTCGCGGTCGCTCCCGAACGGTTTGTGATCAATCGCTGCAGTCGCGATCCCACGGGCACTGGCATGTGCGAGACCGTCAGCCTCGGGCCGGTTAGAGAGCACCAATACCGGGATGGCGGGGTAAGACGGGGCTTCGGCGGCCTCTAAGATAGCCCGCATGTTGGAGCCGCGGCCCGAGATCAGGATAGCCAGTCTCAGGCGGGTCATTTATCTGCTAAATCACCAATAATAACAGGTGCTTCGCCAGCATCGGTGAGCGTGGCTAAGGCTGTGTCGACCTGTTCAGGCGCCACGGCGAAGACCATTCCGATGCCCATATTAAACGTGCGATGCATTTCATCATCGACGATATTTCCAGTCTCCTGCAGCCATTGAAACACCGCGGGCGGGGTCCAAGTGCCACGATCAATACGCGGGCTGAGATGATCCGGACACATGCGCGGCGTATTCTCTGTCAATCCGCCGCCGGTGATATGAGCGAGACCGTGGGTGAGATCGGCTTTGATTAAAGCGAGCGCTGCTTTTGAATAAAGCCGTGTCGGGGTGAGGAGGGCGGCGCCCAATGATTCGGAATTTGAGAAAGGCGCTGCGTCTTCATAGCGAAGGCCAGAGCGCTCAACCACTTTGCGGATCAGCGAATACCCATTGG
Source organism: Pseudomonadota bacterium (assembly GCA_039822145.1). Classification (GTDB taxonomy): domain Bacteria; phylum Pseudomonadota; class Alphaproteobacteria; order Caulobacterales; family Hyphomonadaceae; genus Henriciella. The sequence goes on from JBCBMU010000004.1 coordinate 151,259, forward strand.
AATGCGGCCCGCTCGAGCCAATTCCGATCAGAACGTCTCCGGCTTTCATCGCGTCTAGGCGCGGCAAGACGCGGGCGCGTTCAACGGCGCCAACAACAAAGCCCGCAAGGTCATAATGACCGGGCGGGTACATGCCCGGCATCTCGGCCGTTTCGCCGCCAATCAGTGAGCAGCCAGCCTGTTTGCACCCGTCAGCGATGCCGGCAATGACTTGCTCAGCGATACCGTTTTCCAATTTTCCTGTTGCAAAATAGTCCAAAAAAAACAACGGTTCAGCGCCTTGCGCCAAAACATCATTGGCGCACATGGCGACCAAATCAATGCCAACTGTCGCATGTTGGCCAGTCTCAAAGGCGAGCATCAGTTTGGTGCCGACGCCATCAGTGCCAGAGACCAGGATCGGGTCTTCCCAGCCTTCCTTTTTGAGATCGAAAAGCGCGCCAAAGCCGCCAAGGCCGCCTATAACGCCGGCGCGGCGCGTAGCTTTTGCCAGCGGGCCAATGGCGCGCACAAGGTCATCGCCTGCCTCAATATCGACACCAGCGTCACGGTAAGAAAGGGAATCGGAAGCATTCTTGGTCATGGTTGCGCGCGTTAGCATGGGCTCTGGCTGCTGACCAGCGCGCTTCTACGGTTCACGAGCGTTCCGACTGTTGATAGGAGAAATAGAAACTATGAGGCCCGTTAAATGATTCGCCTATTGCTGCTGACTTGCTCCTTTTTATTCGTGCTGACTTTCGGGTCTGAGGCCCAGAGCCGAGATGTCTATACGATAGACGGCATTGCCGTAGACGAACGCGCGCCGACGGTGGGCGAGGCGCAAATAAAAGCCTTCGCCGCGGCAAAGATTATTGGGGCACAGCGCCTGGTCGAACGTTTGACCTTGCCGGAAGATCGTCTCGCCGCGACGGATTTAATCATCGACCAAGTTTTTGCCGATCAAATCGCCGCGGCAGTGGATGTTGAGGAAGAGGTCGCTGGAGCCGGGCGATATCGCGGCAGCTTAGCAGTGGTCTACAATCCAGCCCGCGTTCGTGCCGCGCTGAAACAAGTGGGCCTGCCATTCACGGACAGCACAGCGCCGTCCGCGGTTTTATTCACGACCAGCTCGAACGGGATGGACCTGGCTTGGAATTTGGCGTGGGAAGAAGCGCCTGGCGGCAGCCTGGTGCCGCTCTTGATCAGTCGCAGCGCCGGTTACAACGCCGAAACGCCATGGTCTGTCTTGCAGCAAGAAATCACTCTGTACGGGGCACAGCGCGCCATTTTTGCAGATCTTCGCGGCGGCAATGGTGGATATGTCGTCGATCTGGTCTCGGTGACCGCCTCAGGACCTGAGCGCATTGGCGTAACGCGCCGGGCAGCCACACTTGAAGGCGTAATCGACGCGGTGGCGCAGCGCTTAAACGATGATTGGAAGCAAACCTCAATCATTCGCGATACGTCTCGCACGCTGATTGAAGCCACTGTCAGCTATACTTCGCTAGCGGAATGGATCACGCTGCGCAGCGCCTTAGTGCAATCGCCTTTGGTATCGAACGTTCAAACGCGGGCGATTTCGACCGATGGCGCCGTGGTTGCGTTTGCGTTTGCCGGAGATGGTAGCCGCTTAACATCAGACCTTCGCGATCGCGGCGTGGTCATCAGCGCAGAACCAATTGGTTGGGTCATGAGTTCCGCCGTTAGCGGTGTGCGACCGGTCGAGGCGCAGTAGAGATATGCCGTCGCCGCGGCAACTCCCTCTAACCTTTCCAGAAACCGCGCTGAGCTTTGAAGAGATGACGCTGTCCGGCGCCCATCGCGGTATTTGCGCCGCCATTCGCAAGACAGAACGTTGGCCTTATCATGCCTTCTGCTTGACGGGCTCGCTGAGCAGTGGATTGACGACAATCGCGCGGGCCTGGGCGAAGGAGCGCGGGGCGCAATATCTCAATGCCGGCAGTGCCTCGCACAAGCAGATCGAAGAGCTGGTTCAGTTGGTTGATCAAGACCTCGTTATTGATGATGTTGATGCGCTCAATGACGCCCAAGCTTTGCTGTTTGTTTTAAGTGCGATCAAACGCAATCAAAATTACATCCTGCTCACGGCGCATACACCGCCAACCCAGTGGGTGTTTCAGTCACCAGACTTGAAATCACGGCTTCAATCAGCGCCGCTAGCTGAACTGCCAGCGCCAGATGAGGCGCTCATGAGGGCCCGGCTCCGGCGCGCCTGCGCAAGGTCTTATTTAGACTTGCCGAGTGTCGTAGAAGATTTTCTTGTCACCCGCTTGGGGCTGGACTACTCGCAGATCGAGCAGACTGCAGATTTACTTGCAGGTGCGACGGGCGACAGACCGCTGACGATTCCCCTCGCACGCGAAATTTTGGGGGACGGCCCTGATATCGGGCAAGACTAAACGAGGCTGGATTTATGACCGCGGCGACAAAAGCAACGACGCTACCTTCTGAGCGATATATCAACCGAGAACTGTCTTGGTTGAAGTTTAATGAGCGGGTTTTAGAAGAAGCGCGCAACGTCAATCATCCGCTGCTCGAACGGCTGCGCTTCCTTTCCATCTCGGCCAACAATCTCGATGAGTTTTTCATGGTCCGCTATGCTGGCCTGCGAGAACAAGAGCGCGCCGGTATTCAGAAACTCAGCCTCGAAGGGCGGACCCCAGCTGAGCAAGTTCGGGATATTGAAGCGGCTGTCGAAGCGCTGATGAAAGATCAGCAATCAACATGGCGTGCTTTGCGAGCGGAATTGAGGGACGAGCATATTGAAGTGCTTGCGGTCTCGGATCTGAAACGCGCAGATATGACCTGGCTGAAAGACAGGTTTGAGTCACAAATCTTTCCGATCCTGACCCCGCAAGCCGTCGATCCGGCGCAGCCTTTCCCATTCATTCCCAATCTTGGCTTTGCTGTCGCCTTCCAACTCTCGCCGAAAAATAATGTCGGTGAGCCCATGGTCGGCTTGGTGCCAATGCCGGCATTCTCATCGCGCTTCATCCGGCTGCCGGATAAGAAATCTGGCGTGCTCCGTTTCGTTCGTCTGGAAAGCGTTATCTCACACTTCCAGGAAATGCTGTTTCCAGGTTTCACCGCCCACGGCCATTGCGTGTTCCGCATTGTTCGCGACAGCGATATCGAAATCGAAGAAGAGGCCGAAGATCTCATCGCGGAATTTGAAATCCTGCTCAAACAGCGCCGTCGCGGCCGAATTGTCAGGATCCACTTAGATACCGATGCTCCAGAAGGCTTGCGCGACGTGGTCGCCCGCGAAATTGGCGCAGAACCGCGCGATATTGCATTGCTCGACGGTCTACTTGGGATGAAGGATCTTTCGGGGCTGATTGTTAAAGAACGCCGTGACCTACTCTTTGCCCCCTATGAGGCACGTTTTCCGGAACGTATTCGCGAAATGGGCGGAGATTGCTTTGAGGCGATCCGCGCCAAAGATATTTTGGTCCATCATCCGTATGAGTCGTTTGACGTGGTGGTGCAATTCATCCGGCAAGCCGCACGCGATCCGGATGTCGTCGCAATCAAGCAAACACTGTATCGAACGACCTTGAATTCGCCGATCGTCGCGGCCCTGATCGAAGCCGCGGAAGAAGGCAAGAATGTTACCGCTTTGGTCGAAATCAAAGCCCGATTTGACGAAGAAACCAATCTCCGTCTGGCGCGTGACTTGGAGCGGGCAGGGGTTCAAGTGGTTTATGGCTTCGTCGATTATAAGACCCACGCCAAAGTGTCTTTGATTATCCGTCGGGAAGGCGAAGGGTTGCGTACATACGCGCACTTTGGGACCGGAAATTATCATCCTGTGACCGCTAAGATTTATACAGATTTGGCATTGTTTACAGCCGATCAAGCGATGGGCCGAGATGCCGGGCGATTGTTCAATTATGTCACGGCGTACAAGGAGCCGCCTGAGGATGGGCCAGCGCTTGAAAAAATCGTCATGTCGCCGTTCGCGATGGAAGACTATTTGATCAGTCAGATTAAAAATGAAGAGCGCGCCGCGAAGGCGGGAAAACCATCCGGCATCTGGGCCAAGATGAACTCGCTGGTCGATCAGGATGTGATTGATGCGCTATATAGCGCGAGTCAGGCCGGGGTCCCGATCCGTTTGGTCATCCGCGGGATTTGTTGTCTGCGGCCTGGGGTGCCGGGCCTGTCTGAGACGATCCAAGTGAAAAGCCTCGTCGGGCGCTTTTTAGAGCATTCTCGGATTGTTTGCTTTGCCAATGGTGAGACGCTGCCGTCTGAGAAAGCGAAAGTCTATATGTCGTCCGCGGATTGGATGGACCGAAATTTGAAACGCCGGGTTGAAGCGCTCGTTCCGATTGAAGTGCCGACAGTACATCGGCAGGTGTTGCATCAAATTATGGTTGCGAATCTGAATGATGACGCACAAAGCTGGGAAATGGATGCGGATGCAAACTATATTCGGGTTAGCCAGAGTGATGCCGAGTCTCGGTTTAGCGCGCACCTATATTTCATGGACAATCCGAGCCTCTCAGGGCGCGGCAGCGCATTGGTCGTAAGCGAGCCACCCCGGCTTGCGCCCCGCAAACGTGAGCGCAAGGCGAAATGAACAAAACGGAAAAAATTGCCGTCATCGACATCGGCTCAAACTCCTGTCGCATGGTGATTTACGAGCAGTCAGGCGCCGCTCTTATTCCGTATTTCAACGAAAAAACCATGGCCGGCCTGGGCCGTGACTTGTCTGAGACGGGACGTTTATCGCCGCCAGGGAAAGAGCTTGCGCTAAAAACGTTTCATCGCTTTCGTGCCATTACAGCGAGCTTAAACATTCAAAACATCCGCGTCGTTGCTACCGCGGCCGTACGAGAAGCTGACGATGGGGCGGAGTTCAAAGCCCGGGCAGAAGACATTTTAGGACAACCGATCAAGGTCTTGAGTGGGGCCGATGAAGGGCGCCTGTCCGCGCTTGGCGTTGCGATCGGGTTTATGCAACCGAAAGGGCTGATTGCCGACCTCGGTGGGACCAGTATGGAACTCCGCGCCGTCAGCGAAGACGCAATTGGCGAATCATTTTTGCTCGGCCCACTCGCGAGGGCTGGCGATATCGATCTGTCCTATGAAAAGCGGACAAAGTTGATCAAAAAAATTCTGTGCGAAAGCCAACTCGCAGAGTCCTTTTCGGGCAAGTCGCTCTATGCTGTCGGCGGCGCTTGGCGAAATGTCGCCGCGGTGCATATGCGTCTTTGCAATTACCCTCTGAGTGTGGCCCATGGCTATAGCATGACGCCGAGCGAGGTTGACGATGTTATCGAAGCTGCTGAGCTCTCAAAGTCGGATAAATTGACGCGCGAGCTGTTGATGAGCGTCTCTAAGCGCCGCTTTGACACGCTGCCTCACGCCGCGCTTTTACTTAAAACCTTGCTGACGCATATTGGGGCCAAGCGCGCCATCATATCTTCATTCGGTTTGCGTGACGGTGTTGCGGCCGAGGGGATGAAAGCGTCTGGCGAGTCGGGGCTTTTAGACGCGGTGCCGCTGTTCCTGAGGGCCAATCCACAAAGCCGCTTATTTGGCCGAGAACTCTACAGTTTCATCCATTCAATCTCAGATCAGTTTGATCAACCCGAGCCGGTTTTACGGGCGATTTGTATGATGGCGGATGCAGGTGCCCGTATGCATCCGGACCACCGCGCAAACCTGGTGCATGAACAAATTTTACGTGCGCCTTTGCCGGCGATCGATCATACCCAGCGCCTGTTTGCAGCTTATGCGGCGGCGTCGCGCTACACGTTCAAGTTTGCTGAAGATCCGCAATATGCGGGACTGCTCAGCCTCGGTCACAAACGCCGCGCCAAGATCCTAGGCACGGCGATGCGATTGGGCAGCGTCTATTCCGGGCGGTCGGGTCCGATTCTGGCGACCGCGAAGATAGGCGTCGAGGACAAGACGCTTTGTATGCGGGTCGACCGCAATTATAGCGATTTAATTTCCGACACGGTCGAGCGCCGGCTCAGCCAGTTATCGGGCCTTATGAAACTACATTCGCGATTGATCGTCGAATAGACTAGAGTTCGAACAGCCGGACGCCGCCATTTTCAAATGACAAAGCCAGTTTGCCTGAGAGCAAGGCCAAGGCTTTGCGTCCAAACACTTCATATCGCCATCCGGAGAGCGCCGCGATATCCTCAGACGTTTCTCCGCGGGCGAGCTTCTCGATATCGGCTGCGTTGGCGATCAGGCGCGGTACAACATCGGCCTCGTCGCTGACGGCTTTGAGCAGGACTTTCAACATTTCTGGCGCGCCAGCCGGCATTTCTGGATTGTGGCTCCGCTTAGGCAGTGTCGGCGCGTACGCTGCAGGGTCCGAAATGGCGGCGTTGACCGCGTCCATCAAGCCTTCTGCATATCTCGATCGAATGAAGCCTTTCGGCACAGCGCGCAGGCGCTCAAAAGCCTTTTCAGATTGCGGTTTTTGATCGGCAATCTCTTGAATGGCGTCATCCTTAAGGATCCGGCGCCGAGGTTTATTGACCACTTGTGCCTTTTCTTCGCGCCAAGCTGCGACAGAGGCAAACACCGCTGCGTATTCCTTATTCGGCTTGCGCATCTTGAGCCGTTTCCAGGCATTTGAAGGCGACGTGTCATAAAGCTGCGGATCGGTCAGTTCAGCCATTTCAGCCTCGACCCAATCCATACGGTTTTGGCTCTCAAGTTGCGCTTTCATTTTGAGATAAGCGTCTCGTAAATGGGTGACGTCTCCCATGGCGTAGACCAATTGTTTCTCGGTCAACGGCCGGCGTTTCCAGTCTGTGAATTGGCTCGATTTATCAATCCGGCGTTTCAGCATGCGCTGGATCAAATTGTCGTAAGAAATGGAATCACCAATCCCCAAGGCCATCGCGGCGATTTGGGTATCGAATATCGGGGCAGGGGGATGCCCAATCATGCGATTGAAAATTTCGAGATCTTGGCGCGCCGCGTGAAAGACTTTTGGACGAGAGCGATCGGCTAAAAGCGTCAAGAATGGACCAATGTCGAGGTCGTCGGCCATTGGATCGATGATGACTTCATAATTCTCGCAAGAGGCTTGGATGAGACAGAGTTCCGGCCAGTAAGTGGTTTCACGGTGAAACTCAGTATCGACACATAGAAAGGACCCCTCTGAGAGGCGCTGGCATGCAATGTCGAGGTCGGATTGATCTGTAATCGGTGTCAGGTGATCTCGGCTCATTCGCACGGCCCTAAAACAAGCCGCAGCGAAAGGCGAGACAAATTGTGCAGATTGTAAAGGCTTAGGCCGATTTACGACGCAACAGTGAACGGCGTTTCACCGAGACGTCCGACGCGGTTTCCGAAGCTTCAGGCATGGCGATCGGTGCCTCTGGGTTCATCACGATCCACTCATCTTCAAGCTCGTCAGGCTTCACATCATCGGATCCGATGCCGCGCAGAGATGTCACAATTTCAGTTAGGCTCGTATTTGAGACCGCAGCGACATCGGTTCCGTCCTCAGCGTGTTGGCTGGCGGGCCGGGCACTGGCGGATACGTTGCGGAACCGCATCCGCATGGGGGTCGACACCGCACTTCCGAAAGCAATGCATTCACGGTCTGCGAGTGAGGATAAGAAGGCGAGCGTTGATCGGGAGCCGTTTGCAATCGCCTTACGCATCACATCCTGGTCTGCGTCATTGCCCAGTCGCAGCGAAAACACAGTATTGCACTGCGACAAGATAGTTGGATCAAGTTCGTTCGGGCGCTGAGTAATAATAGCGAGTGATACCCCATACTTTCGCCCCTCCTTTGCAATCCGTGCAATGGCGCCGCGGGTTGGCGCGAAACTGCTGGAGACATCGGCCGGGATATAGCGGTGAGCCTCTTCACAAACGACCAATGTCTTGACCCGTGAATTGCTGGCCAGCGCCATATCAAAGGCGAGACGACAAAGGACGGAGGCGACCGAATTGACGACTTCGGATGGAATTCCAGACATTTGGAAAACGGTGATTGGTTTTCCGTTCAATGGCACGCGATAGATGTTCGAAAGGACGTCTTCGATCCTGTCGGTAGCATCATGCGAGCCAAACATGAAGCTGAAGCGAGGGTCTGCAATCACCGATTCAAGTCGAGCTTTCAATTGGCGTAGTGTCAATCGCCGCAAAGCCCCGTCTAAAGATCCGATCTCCTCATCGAGCATTTTCAATAAGTCAGCCAAGCGGTAGGGAACCGGTGTGTCAGCGGTAAAAGACGAACCGCTTCCGGCCTTGCGCCGAACCGTATTTGTGCCACCATAGCGATAGAATGTTTTTGCTTTTGGAATGAGTTCCCGCAGCGCATCAACTTCCTCTTCCGAGCCGACACGGCCGCGGAACACCACTTGTTGAAATTCTTCTAAATTTAGCAGCCAGAAGGGGAGGTCGAGTGTTTCAGCTGTGATCGTGTTCGCTCTCGGACCGAAGGCGCTGGTATATTCATTGTGCGGATCGAGGATCAGAACGCGCTGATTGGCCTTATGTTTCGCAATCAGGTGCAGGATTAGTGTAACCGCCGTCGATTTACCCGTACCGGTCGTCCCGACCACTGCGAAATGCCGCGACAACAGCGCGTCTATGGAAACGACGGCGGGAATATCGGCGGCTTGGCTGAGCGAGCCAACGGTGACCGCCGATGGGTCACTGGCTTTGTAAATCGTCGCCAAGTCTTGCTTGCGTATGCGGTGAGCGACCGCGCCAATATGAGGATAGTTGGAAATACCACCCGAAAAAACGAATCCGCGCTGTTTGTCGGGACGAACTTCTCCAGAAAGTTCAACACTCAATATGATAGCGCCGTCTTTGCCTTTTGACTGCGCCGCAAGATCATTCTCGACTCGGTAGAGGAGACCGACCACGCGATTGTCGCCAACTTGAATGGACATGAGCTGACCGACCGCCCAGTATTCTTCATTTTCGCTACCTATTTGCGAATAGGCAGAAACCCGCGCCTCGGTGCCATTGCACTCGATGACACGGCCTTGAGCGCGGTTCCGGACCGGCGCTTTGACAGCGGTCTGGAGCGTTGGATTTGGTGGGCTTTGGGTCATACGCCGAATCTGTCGGATAGGCCTGAAAAACCCGTTAATTTATCCTATCGAAGTCTCAAGTGTCGGGAGGCCTTGACTTTCGCGTCTGTCCGACGCCAAAAGCCGCCTTTATTTCTCCTCCCAAACGGAGCGCAACATGCACGCCTATCGCAGCCATACTTGCGGCGAACTTCGCAAGTCCCATGTCGGGAAAACGGTCAAACTATCTGGTTGGCTTCACCGCCGCCGCGATCATGGCGGGGTAATGTTTATTGATCTGCGCGACCATTATGGCCTGACCCAGTGTGTGTTTGATCCGGACTTTCCTGCCTTTGCGATTGTCGAGCGTTTGCGCACAGAAAGCGTGATTACGATTGAAGGCGAAGTGCTGGCGCGCGATGCGGATTTGGTGAACCCCAATCTCGACACGGGCGAAGTTGAGATTCGGGTCAAAGAGGCGACGGTTCAATCAGAAGCCGCTGAATTACCGCTGCCAGTCTTTGGCGAGCCTGATTATCCGGAAGATATTCGCCTGAAGCACCGCTATCTCGACCTACGTCGTGAGACGCTGCACGCGAACATGATTCTGCGGGCGCAGGTTATTGCATCAATCCGCAAACGTATGGTCGAGCAGGGCTTTACTGAATACCAAACGCCGATCTTGACCGCCTCGTCACCTGAAGGCGCACGTGACTTTTTGGTGCCATCTCGCTTACACCCCGGCCAGTTCTATGCGCTGCCGCAAGCGCCGCAGCAGTTTAAGCAATTGCTCATGGTCTCAGGCTTCGACCGTTATTTCCAAATCGCCGCCTGTTTCCGCGACGAAGATGCCCGCGCGGACCGTTCGCCTGGCGAGTTTTACCAGCTTGATATTGAGATGAGTTTCGTCACTCAAGAAGACGTCTTCCAGGCGATAGAGCCTGTGATGGCTGGCGTGTTCAATGAATTCGCGGATTGGCAAGGCAAAGGCCGCGTTGTGCCAGACGGCCCATTCCCACGCATTCCATATGCCGAGGCGATGGCCAAATATGGCTCGGACAAGCCAGATTTGCGTAATCCGATCGAGTTGGTAGATGTCACCGATTTCTTTGCCGATGACAGCAAGACGGGTTTCTCCATCTTTGCCAAAATCATCAAAGGCGGCGGCAAAGTGGTGGCCATTCCGGCGCCGAAAGCGGCAGAAACGCAGTCCCGCAAGTTCTTCGACGAGATGGACAAGTGGGCTAAGAAAGAAATGCAAGCGCCAGGATTGGGGTATGCCCGTCTGCGCGCTGGCGATGACGGCGCCGTCGTCAGCCAAGATCCGGTCCTGAAGAATTTCGACGCGGATCATCTGAGAGCCTTCCTCGAGGCGACAGGGCTCGGTGATGGTGATGGCATCTTCTTCTCCGCCGGCAAGAAGGCGGATGCGTATAAGCTTGCTGGCGCCGCACGGACCAAGGTCGGCCAAGAATTGGATTTGATCGAATCTGGCGTCTTCCGGCTCTGCTGGATTGTCGACTTCCCAATGTATGAGTGGGACGAAGACAATAAGAAAGTCGATTTCTCGCATAACCCATTCTCGATGCCGCAAGGCGGGTTGGACGTGTTGGAAGCGGCGGAAACCGATGAAGATCTCCTCGCCATCAATGCGTTTCAGTATGACATCGTCTGTAATGGTTATGAGCTGTCCTCCGGCGCGATCCGGAATCACCGGCCTGAGATCATGCTGAAAGCGTTTGAAAAGGCGGGTTACGGCCCTGAAGTGGTTGAAGCTGAATTTGGCGGCATGCTTAACGCATTCCGCTATGGCGCGCCGCCGCATGGTGGCATCGCGCCTGGCGTCGACCGGATTGTGATGTTGCTCGCCGATGCGGACAATATTCGCGACGTCACGCTGTTCCCGATGAACCAGCAGGCGCGCGATCTGATGATGCAGGCGCCAAGCCCCGTGCGTGACGAGCAGCTGCGTGAGCTTCACATTCGCCTCGCCCCGCAAGTCAAAGAATCTTAGCGAGAAGGGCGCTAGACGCCCGGATCGCATCATCTTAAACGCTAGCCGACCAGAAATGAGGCGAGCCTATGTTCGATATCCGCGCTATTCGCGACAATCCTGAAGCGTTTCGAGACGCTTTTGAGCGCAAGCAAAAAGGTCTGGGCGAGGTCGTCTCGCACATGCTCGATCATGACGCCGCCGTGCGTAAAGCCGTCTCCGACAAGCAAGAGGCGGAATCTGCGCGCAATGCCAAATCGAAAGAAATTGGCAAAGCCAAAGCCAGCGGCAATGAAACCCTGTTCGAACAGCTGCGCGCCGAAGTCGCCGCCGCGAAAGACGTCATCGAAGCGGCGGGTGAGCAAGAAGCAGCCGCCCGCAAAGAGCTCGATGCGTTGCTCTATGGCACGCCGAACATTCCGATGTCGGACGTGCCAGAAGGCGAAGACGAAGCGGGTAATATCGAGCAGCACAAATGGGGTGCGCCGAATGCGCATATCGGCGGACGCAACAGTGTTCAGGATCATGCGGATCTTGGCGCGGCGCTGAAAAATAGCATTGGCCAGCCGCTAATGGATTTCGAAGCCGCGGCCGCGATGAGCGGCGCGCGCTTTGTTGCTTTGCGCGGACAAATGGCACGGCTGGAACGTGCGCTCGCGACCTTTATGCTGGACACGCAAACGGGTGCGAACGGGTATGAAGAGATCAATCCTCCTTTGCTTGTGCGGCCTGAAGCAATGATTGGTACAGGCCAATTGCCGAAATTTGGCGAGGAGTCTTTCGAGACAACCGATGGCCACTGGTTGATCGCAACGTCAGAAATTTCACTGACCAATCTGGTTCGCGAGCAAATCCTCGGCGCGGATCAACTGCCGATCCGGATGACGGGCCATACGCCATGCTTCCGCTCTGAAGCAGGCAGTGCCGGGCGTGACACCAAAGGCATGATTCGCCTGCATCAATTCAACAAAGTCGAAATGGTCTCTATCGTTCGCGGTGAAGAGGAAGGCCTGGCTGAGCTCGAGCGCATGACCAAGTGTGCAGAGGGCATTCTTGAAGCGCTCGATCTGCCATATCGACGGATGCTTCTGTGCACCGGCGACATGGGCTTTGGCGCGCGCAAGACCTATGACCTGGAAGTCTGGTTGCCGAGCCAAAACACGTATCGTGAGATCAGTTCCTGCTCCTATTGCGGCGACTTCCAAGCGCGTCGTATGAGCGCCCGTTGGCGGCCAGCCGCAAGTGAAGAGAATACCAAGCCAAAACCGGAATTCGTGCACACGCTGAACGGTTCAGGTCTGGCGGTTGGGCGCACGCTGGTCGCGGTGCTTGAGAATTATCAGAACGAAGACGGCTCCATCACTGTGCCAGACGCGCTGCGGCCTTATATGGGCGGGCTAGAGGTGATTGCGTGAAATCCTGGCTCAATCTGAGCTTAATCACGGCCTTCTCCCTGCTCGCTGTGCATGAAATGGACGCCATGACCCATGCCGAATGGCGGTTGCTGCCAGGTCTCAGCCAAATTGCTGATGAGACGGCGCGCGGCATCTTTGTGTGGCTGCATATCCCGCTCTATATCGGCGCGCTTTGGGCACTATTTTTAGCCTCCTGGCGCCGGATAGCGGGCCGTGTTTTCTCGGCCGCTATGATTGCCCATGCTTTTGCGCATTTTGTCTTGTCAGGACACGAGCTTTATACGTTCATGCCGCCAATCGAAACGGTCACCGTCTATGGGGCGGCCCTCGCAGGCGCCGTCTATTTGACGCTATCTTTAAAGGGGATATCAGAATGAAAATCCTGCTCACCAACGATGATGGTATCAATGCCCCAGGACTGGACGTCTTAGAGCACATTGCGCGCGAGCTCAGCGACGACATTTGGATTGTCGCGCCCGAACTCGAACAGTCGGGGAAAGGGCGGGCGATTTCGCTGACCGAGTTTGTCCGGGTCCGCGAATTGGCGCCGCAGCGCTACGCAGTCAACGGGACGCCGAGCGATTGCGTGCTTCTGGCGCTCGATGAGCTGATGCCAGAACGTCCGGACCTCATTCTATCTGGTGTGAATGCCGGTCAGAACATCGCCGAGGATACGACGTTCTCTGGGACGATCGCCGCGGCCTTATTTGGCATGCAACACGGCGTTCCGAGCATTGCGCTCAGCCAATCCAAGGGGTTTCAAAATCCAAAATCCTGCCCGTGGGAAACGCCGACAGCGTGGGGTGCGAAAGTGCTAAAGCCAATTATTGAAAAAGGTTGGCCAGATGATCTCGTGATCAATGTCAATTTCCCTGATCGCGCGCCGGATCAAGTGGCAGGGATTCAGTTTACCCGTCAGGGCTTCCGCGATGAGCGGATCATCCGCACCGAGGCCCGCGAAGACTTGCGCGGCAATGATTACTACTGGATCGGATATCGCGGAAAGCTGTCTAATCCGGATGAGGGCACGGACTTGAAGGCCATTTATGAAGGTTACATTTCTGTATCTCCCTTACATGTGGATTTGACGCATGAGGCGTTTCTGGCTGAGATGCGTGAGACATGGCGGACCTGATTCCTGACCCTTTGCATGCAGCTAGGCTCATCCTGTCGCTTCGGCGGCAGGGGATAACAGATGATGGCGTATTGACGGCGCTCGAAACCGTCGATCGCGGGGCGTTTGTGTCCGCCGATTTGCGGGCCATGGTCGGCGAAGATTGCGCGTTGCCAATCCCCTGCGGTCAGAGTATCCCGCGGCCTGTAGTGACAGCGAAACTGTTGCGCGCGCTGCAGGTTCAGCCCGGCAAAGAGTCGCGCGTTCTCGTGATTGGGTCAGGCAGCGGATATACCACCGCCTTACTTAGCCAGATCAGTCGTCACGTTTACGGCGTTGAACGCTATGAACGGCTGGTGACGCAGTCTCGAGCGCGCCTGGAAGAGCTGAAAGTCGACAATGTCACGATCCGTCACGGCAATGGTTTGATCGGGCTGTCGCAGCATGGCCCATTTGATCGGATCTTGTTGACCGGTGCGATTAAGACCATCCCAGCGGTCCTGATCGAGCAATTGACCAAGGACGGATGTCTGGTGACGCCGATTGAGACCAGTGACGGTCCGCAAATCTTACGGACTGTGACGGCGTCTAAAGCGGTGCATGACGAGCCTATGCCAGACCGGCTCGCGCTCTTGTCCGAAAATGTTTCGCTGACGCTATAGCGCTTTAGTCCATGTCAGGGCTGGCGCATTCGCCGTCGATCGCAACACTGACGCCAGCCGCGGCGGCGGTACACGCATTGCCATAGGTTTGGCCATCACAGCCGCACACCGGCATATATTCTTTGGTGCAGATTTCGGGTTTGACCTGGCAGGTGCCGGCACCATCCATGATTTCCAAACACTGCCCGGCTTCCTGCTGGCAATAAAAGCCGGAGGGGCATTGCAGGCCGGCAATCCCGCCGCAAGCTTCGCCAGTGGGATCAATAACGGGTTCAGGCGTTTCAGAAATGGTTTCGGCAACGGTTTCTGGCTCTGGAACGTCCACGGGTTCGACGTCTTGGCTCCCGCAGGCCGCCAGCATTGCTAAACACGCTGATAAGATCAGTACGCGCATCGGGCACTCCCCTTCAGTCCCTTTTCCTGACCCTGTTGTAGAAAATAAAAACCGGCGAGGCCATAGGGCGTCGCCGGTTTCCGATGTTTTCTTGAAAAATTGCCTTGAAATCAGGCTTTGGCAGCGGCTTCTTGGAGGCGTGCAAAGATGTTTGCGCCATGACCCGAGCCAGAATCAAAGTGCGTTTGTGTGCTGGTATCGGTGATTTCATCCCATTTCGCCGCAACAGCCTCCGCCGTCAGAGCTTCGCCCTGGCCAACAAAAGCGCCATTGGTTTCAACCATTTGCGCCATTGAAAAGGCGCCCGCGCCAGCTGAGAGAATCACTCCGGTCGGGGCGTCGTCTTTGACCAAGTTCATCACGCCTGGCGTGACATATTCGGGCTTGAGATTGTCGAGCATGGCTTGTGGCATCAGGCCTTCCGTCATGCGGGTCGCCGCAATTGGACAGACAGCGTTGATTTTGATGTCGTTTTTCGCGCCTTCAATTTTCAGCGTGTTCATCATACCAACCACGCCGAGCTTGCCCGCGCCGTAATTGGTCTGACCGAAATTGCCATAAAGGCCAGTGGAAGAGGTGGTGACGACGATCCGCCCGTAATTTTGCTCTTTCATGATGTTCCAAGCGGCGTGAACCGGCTTGAAGGTGCCGCGCAAGTGCACATCGAGGACCAAGTTAATGTCCTCTGTGGTCATTTTAGAGAAGGATTTGTCACGCAAAATACCGGCATTGGCGATGATAATGTCGATCCGGCCAAAGGCTTCCATCGTATCATCAATCATTTTTTTGACGCCAGCGTCGTCAGAAACCGAAGAGCCGTTCGCGATCGCTTCACCGCCCATGGCTTTGATTTCAGCAACCACGGCTTCAGCCGCCGCGGAATTGCCGCCAGAGCCGTCCATTGAGCCGCCAAGGTCGTTGATCACGACTTTTGCGCCGCGTCTTGCCAATTCTAGGGCGTGCTGTCTGCCGAGGCCGCCACCGGCGCCAGTGACAATAGCGACGCGATCATCAAAACGAATAGACATGAGTGTGTCTCCTAATACCTATACTTATTGTGCGAGTGCGAAGGCCTTGCATCATCCGCTGACGTAAACGTCAACCTCCGACGCTGCGTTACCTCTTGTCAGTGACTTAAGCGCGTGATGGCTATGGACCAGGTTCTATTACAGGAGAAGACTATGCTGGCTTACGTAACGCTGGGATCAAATAACACAGACAAAGCGCTCGCATTCTATGACGCGCTCATGCCTGAGCTCGGGGCGCAGCGCTTTTTCGACAATGGCCGGCTATATTTCTACGGCACCGCGCCGGGGCAGCCTATGATCGCGATTGGCGGTCCTTATGATGAGGGCACCGCAACCTGCGGAAATGGCGTCATGCCGGCGCTTGCTGCACCAGATAAAGAGACCGTCGACCGCGTCTATGCCAAAGCCATGGAGCTGGGCGCGCCGAGCGATGGCGAACCTGGGCAGCGCATGCCGACCTTTTACGGTGCGTATTTCCGCGATCCTGACGGTCACAAAATTTGCGTTTGTAAACTCGGATAAGTCCATTTGCTGACAAGTAGGCTAGCCCGCTCGGTTTGAGCGGGCTAGGTCTTTGTTGGGAAACGGTCACAATGAGGAATGCCAATGGAATGGGGTTGGGACAATGCGCGTGCGATTCTAGGGATCGTGATGATTTTCGCGATCGCCTGGGGGCTTTCAAGCAATAGAAAAGCCTTCCCGTGGAAGATCGTGCTCGGCGCCGTCGCCATTCAGTTCGCTTTCGCTCTGATTTTGTTCGGAATTCCGATTATTCGAGAAGCCTTATTTGCGGCCAATGTCGTGGTAGATAGCCTCATCGCGGCGACCGCTTATGGCACCGCCTTTGTGTTCGGCCCGACATTCGGCACACAAGCCGGATGGGAAGAGCTTACGGGCCAGCCCGGACCGATTTTTGCGGTCCATCTCTTACCGCTCATCATTGTTGTAGCGGCTCTATCGGCCATTCTTTGGCATTGGCACATCTTGCGCTGGGTGACCAAAGGCTTTGCTTCAATCTTTCGGCGCTTCATGGGTCTGGGCGGCGCGACATCGCTCGCGGTGTCAGCTAATGTGTTCATGGGCATGACCGAAGCGCCCGTCCTAGTGAAACCGTATCTAAAAGGCATGACGAGATCAGAGATCTTCATTCTCATGGTCACCGGCTTTGCCACCGTCGCCGGCAGTGTCTTAGTGCTCTATGGGGTCTTTTTGCAGGACGTGCTGCCAAACGCGCTTGGGCAATTGCTCGCTGCGTCTCTGATCGCTGCTCCCGCTGCTGTCGCGCTGGCACTGGTTATGATTCCCGAGACCGTCGATGAAAAAATGCGCGCCCATGAGCCTGATTTTGAATATGAATCGACCATGGACGCGTTTGCGACCGGAGCGTCGGACGGCCTGAAAATTCTCGCCAATATCGTCACTATGTTGATTGCGGCTTTTGCCTTGTTGTTCTTGGTCAATTCTGGCTTGAGCGCGCTGCCAAACGTTGGCGGTGAGGCCTTATCGATTGAGCGCATCCTCGGCTGGGTGTTTGCGCCTGTGATGTACATGGTTGGCGTGCCCATGAGTGAAGCCGCGCAATCTGGCTCGCTGATTGGCATCAAAACGGTGCTAACCGAATTTGTCGCCTTCCTGCAGCTTGCGGGCGAAGGCGGGGAAGGCCTCTCACCTCGCACCTCAATGATCACCGCGCACGCCATTTGCGGTTTTGCTAATTTCGGTTCGATCGGCATCCTGATTGGCGGCCTTTCGATTATCGAGCCGGCGCGGCGCACCACATTCTTAGAACTTGCGTGGAAAACCTTGGTTGCCGGTACGCTCGCAACTTGTTTGTCCGGAGCCGTCGTGGGGGCGTTACCAGCAGCCTTATTCTTTGGGAGCTAGAATTTGCCCATGATCAGAACGATCTTATTGTCGACAGCAGTGATGACAGTCGCGGTCGGCGCTGAAGCGCAGTTTGCTTATGAAAACGCGCAAAAAGAAGTCGCCGAAGATCTCACGGATTGCCTCGAAGAACGCGGCTTGGCGCCGGGCGAAAGTTCTCCGTTCTGTATCGTCCGAAAGAACCGGGTGCTGAACACGATTACCACTTACGGCGATCGCAGCCCGATCGCCGCGGGGGCTGTCTCCATTGTCGATGCTGAGACGATTGCCTCGATCGCGGCCGATCACCCGGCAGAGGTCTTGAACACGCTTCCAGGCGTCAACATTCACACCAATTCTGGCCAAGAGCACTTAATCGCGATCCGTTCGCCAGTGCTCACGGGCGGCGCCGGGCAGGGGAGTTTCCTGATCCTCGAAAATGGTGTGCCGACGCGCTCGCCCGCCTTCGGTAATGTGAATAGTCTGCTTGAGCCGCACCACGAAGTCGCCGACGCGATCGAAGTCGTGCGTGGTCCAGGCTCCGCCAAATATGGCTCCAACGCCGTTCATGGCCTGATCAATGTCATTCTCTCTGAGCCGAGCGGCGCGTCGCTGAAGCAAGTGAATGCGTCTTATGGCAGCCTCGGACGTTACAAAGGCGATTTGATCTATGATCAGGGCTATCTCGGCCGGGCGGCGCTATCGATCCAGAAAGATACCGGCTGGCGCGACAATACGGGCCTGTTTCAATTGAAAGGCTCTGGCGTCACGCAAGCGGTGTTCCGCGGCTGGGATGTCACGGCATGGGGAGGCGCATCCTATCTTGAGCAAGAGACCGCCGACTTTATTCAAGGCGCCGATGCGTATGAAGACCGCGACATTGCTAAGGCGAATGATGATCCTTTGGCTTATCGCGATGCGTGGTCGGCGCGCGGTGCGATTCGGCTCGAACGGGACTTTGCCGGTGGACGATTGTCACTGACCCCGTTTGGGCGCACGCAGCAAATGGACTTCCGGCAACACTTCTTGCCGTATCGCGGATTTGAGAAAAACGGGCATACCGGCATCGGGCTCATGTCACGGTTCGAAACGACCGCATCAGAGACGCTGACCTGGCGAATTGGCGGGGATGTAGATCTCGCCTCCGGCTATTTGCGCGAAACTCAGGCCGAACCGTTTGGCTTTTTCCCCAGCGATAGCCGATTTCCGGTCGGCATTCATTATGACTATACCGTCGCCACGATTGTTGGGGCGCTATGGGGCGAGGCGGATCTCGCTTTGACCGATAAGTTGACGGTACTACTCGGTCTGCGCGGGGAAGCACATTCTTATGATTACAGCACTGACGCACCCGTTGGGGTGAATGGGCGGTTTAATGTCCCGGCCGACCGCACCGATGATTTTGCGTTCGCGACACCAAAGCTCGGCCTGACCTATGAAGCGTCGGATGATCTGACCCTTTACACAAATTATGCCCGCGGCAGCCGGGCGCCGCAGGCGAGCGATTTGTACCGCCTGCAATCGCAGCAAGGCGTGGCTGAAGCGGAGGTTGAGACGCTTGATAGTTTTGAGGTCGGCGCACGCGGGGTACTTGCGGACGGATCCCTGGTCTTCGATCTCGCCGCCTATACTGCTGATAAGGACAACTTTTTCTTCCGAGATTCAGATGGCCTCAATGTTACGGATGGCTCAACGCGGCATCAAGGTGTTGAGCTAGCCGCGGCCTGGCAGTTTAGTCCGATTTTCGAATTAAGCGGCAATCTAAGTTGGTCAGATCAGGTCTATTCATTCGACCGGATTGTCGGGAATGGCTCTGAAGTCATTCGCGATGGCAACCAAATCGATAGCGCCCCGGAATGGCTCGCCAATCTGGCGGTCGCTTGGTTGCCAAACGATCAGATCCGCTTCGAAATTTCGACCAATTATGTTGGCGAATATTTTACCAACCCCGCCAATACAGCCGACTACCCTGGGCATTGGGTCGCCAACCTTCGAGCATCTTATGACGTCAATGAAGGGCTAGAAACCTTCATCATCGTCCGCAATCTGGCCGACGAGACCTATGCTGACCGCGCCGATTTTGCCTTCGGCGATGAGCGCTATTTCCCAGGGGAGCCGCTTAATGTGACACTTGGTCTGAGAAAAAAGATAGATTAACCGCACGCCGGTGGAGGAGACATATCATGCAGCTGTATCACGCGCCTAAGGCCGTTAACCCCGAACGCACCTATAATTTCCTAAAAGCCAAAGGCCAGCTGGATGCTGTAGAAATCGTAGAGATTTCAATCCTGAAAGGGGAGCATAAACAGCCGGAATATCTGGAACTGTCACCGTTTTCTCAGGTACCTGTCCTAGTCTTAGATGATGGCACAAAAATCACGGAGAGCCGGGCTATTTGTAGCTATTTTGAACGCCTCTTCCCAGACCCCAACTTAATGGGGGCGGATGCCAAAGAAGTTGCGTTGATCGAGATGTGGGATCGCCGCATCGAGCTTTTGATGATGGCACAATTTGCAGCTTGGTTCCGCAACACCCACCCAATCATGGCGCCGTTAGAAGTGCCGCAAGTTCCAGAAACAGCTGCAAAGGCCGAGACATCGGTCAAAAAATTCGCCGCCCGCCTCGATGAGCATTTGCATGGCAAAGACTGGTTAGCCGCTGATCGGTTCTCGATCGCCGATATCACGCTCTATCTCACATGCGGATTTTGCGGCGTCATGCGCTGGCGTCCACACCAGGAATTTGAGAGCATTTCCAAACATTATGGCCGGGTCAAAGAGCAACTCGGTTAGGCGAGAAACCGCCTATTCGGCCGCCATGACGGCCGCCGATTGATCAGACAACCAAGCATCGATGTGGCGCAGCGCGCGGGCGGCTTGCACGCGCTTTTTGGCGCGGCCTTTATCCTTACCACGGAGGCGTTTGCCCGTTTCCGGATCTTTGGTTTGAACCTCATCAGGATCCGCGGGCGGGAACAGCCCGAAATTGATATTCATCGGCTGGAACGTCGCCTTACCTTGTAAATGGCCGCCAGTGATATGCTTGATCAATGCCCCAAGTGCCGTTGTCTCTGGCGGGGCCTGCAGGGTGAGACCTAAGCGTTCTGCGGCCGCGAACCGGCCAGCGAGAAGCCCCATTGCTGCGCTCTCGACATAACCCTCGACGCCAGTCACTTGCCCTGCAAAGCGCAGGCGCGGCATCGATTTTAAGCGCAGGCGCTCATCCAGAAGCTTTGGCGAATTCAAGAATGTATTGCGGTGAATGCCGCCTAGCCGGGCAAATTGCGCGCTCTCTAAGCCAGGGATCATTTTAAATATTTCGGACTGAGCGCCGTATTTGAGTTTGGTTTGAAAGCCGACCATATTCCACAAAGTGCCGAGGGCGTTGTCTTGGCGCAATTGGACAATCGCGTGAGCTTTGACCTCAGGGTTGTGCGGGTTGGTCAGACCGACCGGCTTCATCGGTCCAAACCGAAGCGTCTCGCGCCCGCGCTCCGCCATTACTTCAATCGGCAAACAACCTTCAAAATAGGGGGTGTCTTTTTCCCAATCTTTGAATTCGGTTTTGTCACCCTCAATCAGGGCATCAATGAAGGCATTATACTGCGTCTCGTCCATCGCACAGTTAATATAAGCCGCCGCATCACCATGCGGTCCCGGCTTGTCATAGCGCGACTGGCGCCAGGCTTTGTCCATATTGATACTGTCGAGATAAACAATCGGCGCGATCGCGTCGAAAAAAGCGAGATCCTCTTCGCCAGTTTCTGCGCGAATGGCATCTGCGAGCTTAATCGACGTCAGCGGGCCGGTGGCGACAATCACGCTCGACCAATCTGCGGGGGGGAGGGCGTCTATTTCTTCGCGGACAATCGTAATCAGCGGATGAGCAGCGAGTTTAGCCGTGACGGCTTCTGAAAAGCCTTCACGGTCAACGGCAAGGGCGCTGCCAGCCGGGACTTGGTGTTTGTCTGCAGTATTGATGATAATCCCGTCGGACCGGCGCATCTCTTCGTGGAGGACGCCGACCGCGTTGAGTTGATGGTCGTCCGAGCGAAATGAGTTGGAACAAACAAGCTCGGCGAGCTTGTCTGTGTGGTGCGCATCGGTGCCTTTGACCCCGCGCATTTCGTGCAGGATGACCGGCACGCCCATATTCGCCGCTTGCCAGGCGGCTTCCGATCCGGCCATACCGCCGCCGATAATGTGAATAGGCTCTATCTCAGACATCTTGGCGATGTGCGATTGATCGACCTAGAGGTCAAGCAGCAACTGTCAGAGGAGGGCTAGGCATAGACGTCGGGGCTCTCTAAATGAGGCGCATGACAACACACCATGACTCTGAAGAAACCACGCTCGCTTGGTTGATCGACACCTGCCTCAAAGCTGGCGCAACGGCCGCCGATGCGTCCTTAGGGCGTTCTGAAGGCGTCAGCGTTGAAGTCCGAGAAGGCAAGCTAGAAGGGATCGTACGGTCCGAATCCCAAGGCGTCTCTTTGCGCTGCCTATTCGGCCAAAGGCAGGCTTCTGTTTCGGGATCGGACACCAGCAAAGACGGCTTGCAAACGCTGGCTGAGCGCTGTGTGGCGATGGCCAAAGTTGTGCCAGAAGACCCCTATTGCGGGATCGCTCCGGCCGCGGACCTGGCGCAAGAAATCCCTCATGTCGATGTCTCAGGTGATGGTGAGATCGCTACCGACATTTTAGAACGCGATGCCATTGCGGCTGAGGCTGCGGCGCTTGCGGTTGACGGCGTTCAGCAAGTCTCCGGCTGCGGCAATGGCTGGAGCACCAGCGAACGTTGGGTCGCCGCCAGCAATGGCTTTTCAGCGCATCGTCGCAGTGGATCAACAGGATTAGGCCTCGCCGCAATTGCTGAAAAAGATGGCGCGATGGAGCGCGATTATGAAAGCCGCAGCGTCCGCCGATTGGAAGATCGCCCGAGCGCCGAGGCGATAGGACGGATCGCTGGCGAGCGCACAGTTGCCCGCTTAGGGCCGCGCAAGATCAAAACGCAAACCGGCGCCGTAATTTATGACCGGCGTGTCTCAGGGAGCCTGATTGGCGCCTTTCTGTCTGCGATTAGCGGCCCAAGTGTCGCCCGCGGCGTTTCCTTTTTAAAGGATCACCTTGGTGAGGCGGTTTTTGCCGATGGGGTCAATCTGATCGATGATCCGTTCCGGTCCCGCGGCATGGGCAGCCGGGCCTTTGATGGCGAAGGGCGGGCCGTTGCGCGCACAGCGCTCGTCGAGAATGGCACGCTCACCCGATTGTTGTTGAATGGCAGCTCTGCCAAACAGCTGGGTTTGACGCCAAATGGACAAGCCAGTGGCGGGTTTGGATCGCCCGCTGGGGTTGGGGTATCGAATGTCTATTTCGAGGCTGGCACGCAAACTCAAGCTGAATTGATGCAAGGGGTCGGAAGCGGCTTACTCGTCAGCGACATGTTTGGGCCGTCGATTAATCCGAATACCGGCGATTATTCTGTCGGTGTGGCGGGTTTTTGGTTCGACAATGGCGAACTGCAATATCCAGTATCGGAAGTTACGATTGCCGGCGATTTGCCAAGCATGTTCAAGCGGTTGGTCCTGGGCTCTGATCTCGAGTTTCGTGGTACTCGAGATGCGCCGTCAATCCTAATCGAGGATATGTCGATTGCGGGTGAGTGAGCGCGATAAGGAAGATTTAGAGCTGCTCAATACCGTCGCGCGCGAAGCCGGTGAATTGGCCATGCGTTATTTCAAACGCGCCGACGTGAAGACCTGGGACAAAAGCAAGAACCATCCGGTGACCGAAGCGGATGTTGCGGTCAATGACTTGATCCGCGAGCGCTTGATGGCAGCGCGGCCAGACTATGGCTGGTTGTCAGAAGAGTCCGCTTTGAGCGAGGAAACGCGCTGCGCCGAACGGGTCTGGATTGTCGATCCTATCGATGGCACGCGGGCATTTATGCGCAATCAGCCTTATTGGTGCATTGGCGCAGGTGTTTTAGAACGCGGACAAGCGCGGGTCGGGATTGTCCACGCCCCAGTGCTCGAAGAGACCTATCATGCCGTCTTGGGCGGCGGCGCGTTTCTCAATGGGGCACGATTGAATGTCACTGGCTGCGATCAAGAAGAAGGCTGCCGGATCATTACCAATGAAGGGATGATGACCCACCCCGCCTGGAAAGTGCCTTGGCCTGACATGGAGCTCGCGAAACCTAAGCCAAATGCCACGCTTATTCGGCTTTGTTGGGTGGCCGCAGGCAAGTTTGATGCGGTGTTGACGCTATGGCGTAAATCGGACTGGGATTTGGCCCCTGGCACATTGCTCGTGCAGGAGGCGGGTGGCGTCGCGACAACCCATCTTGGGGAACGTTTTGTCTTTAATCGCGGCGAACCTGCACAAAGAAGCCTGTTGGCGGCTGGAAAGCCGCTACATTCCCTGTTATCAGCGCGAATCAAAGGCGTGAGGCTTCCAGACCCAAATTGGACCGTACGCCCCTATGAACGGACACAGACGACGGAGCGCCAGGACATGGCTGAGACTGCTGAAACCAAACAATTGCTTCACCTCGTAATCGGTGGAGAGTTGAAAGACGTGACGGATGTTGAGTTCGAAGATCTGAGCAAGATCGACTTCGTTGGCGCTTTCGCGAGCTACAAAGCCGCTTATGACGCCTGGAAAGGCGCCGCGCAGCGCACCGTCGACAATGCCGAAGTGCGCTATTTCATTCTGCATGCGCACAAATTGCTCGACCCAGAAACGGGTGACCACCATCACGTCTAAGACTAAGGCTGATCCAAAGCGTCGCTCGCTGGCACGTCTGCTCAGCGCACATTTCTGGCCGCATAAGAATTGGTTTATCGCCGGAACGCTGTTTGCGGTGCTCACGGCGATTTGCGCGGTGGGCTATGCGAGTGTCCTAGGTTTCGTTGGCAATACCCTCCAATGCGAGATCAATGCAGGTGTAGGCAAGGCTTGCGCAGATGCACAGAGACTGTCGGACATGTTTGGGGTGGCGTCTTCGAACAATTGGATCTGGCTTGGTATTATCATTGTCGTCGTCTTGACCGCTGTTAGGGCGCTGTCGATGTATGCGATGACCATGTTCAACAATACAGGCGTCCAACGCGGGCTTGTCTCCATTCAAAGCGTGCAATTCGACGCCCTTACAGACGGTGATTTTGCGCGTGTATCAGGAGACCGCTCGGGCGGTTTTGTCTCTCGCTTCATCAATGACGTAAATGCGATCCGAGACGCGGCGCTGCGCTTTGCCAACAATTTCACTAAGAGCTTGGTCACCATTATCGGTGTTGTCGTCACCTTGTTCATTATGGATTGGCAACTCGCGCTGATTATTCTCGTGGTCTATCCACTGGCCCTTGGGCCGGTGATTGCGCTGGGCAACTCCATTCGTGCGCGCTCCAAAAAAGCCCAACAGCAGATCGGCGAAGTGACGGCCTTGGTTTCCGAAGGCCTACAATCGGCACGCGTCGTCAAAGCTTACGGGCTAGAAGCCTATCAAAAGGAACGGGCTAAGACCGGATTTGCTGAGCGGTCGCGCTTATTCTTACGCGTACTGTCGCAACGTGCCGCCGTCGATCCTGTTCTCGAAGTCGTTGGCGGTGTCGCAATCGCCGCCTTGCTCGGCTTTGTTTCGTTCCGGATCATGGCCGGTACGAATACGCTCGGGGAGTTGCTGGCAATCATCACGTTGATTGGCGTCGCCTCGCCCGAGGCGAGGGCGCTTGGGTCAATTATGGCGGTGGCTCAAGAAGGCGCGGCGGCGGCGGATCGGGTCTACGATATCTTGGATGCGCCGCGGCAAGTCGCCGACCGTTCGGAAGCGCTGCAGCTCGATCACCCGAATGGCGCGATCGCGTTTGACGATGTCACATTCGCTTATCCCGATGGAACAAAGGCCCTGAACGGCCTCTCCTTTGCGGTCGATCCGGGAGAGACGGTCGCCATTGTCGGTGCGAGCGGCGCTGGTAAATCGACCATCTTCAACCTCATTTTGCGGCTTTATGATGCTGGCAGCGGCGCCGTGAAAGTCGATGGTCATGACGTGCGCGAATTAGAGTCTCACAGTTTGCGAGCGGCAACGGCTTTGGTCTCGCAAGACACCGCTTTGTTTGACGATACCGTGCAGTCGAATATCGCGCTTGGCCGGTTGAATGCTGATCTGTCGGATGTCGAAAGTGCCGCGAAAGCTGCAAATGCGCATGATTTCATTTGCGAGCTACCGGACGGCTATGCCTCAGAAGCTGGCGAAATGGGTCGTAATCTGTCTGGCGGGCAGCGCCAACGCGTTGCGCTGGCACGGGCGATCCTCCGAGACGCGCCCATTTTAATGCTCGACGAGGCCACTTCAGCGCTCGACGCTGAGAGCGAGGCGAAAGTCCAAGCCGCATTGGCGCGCTTTTCAAAAAACCGCACCACACTGATCATTGCTCATCGCCTCTCAACGGTCCGCGCCGCGGATCGGATCATCGTCGTCGATAAGGGGCGGGTGGTTGAGACCGGCGATCACGATACGCTTATGGCCTCAGATGGCACGTATAAGAAACTCGTCGAATTGCAGTTGAACTAAGCCCCTGCGAGTGGGCGTTCTTGTGGCATTTGGTCGGCGGCTGTTTTCAAAAACCGAGCGAGTTTTTCAGAGCTTTCCGCGCCTTGAACGGCGATTTGACGGTGCGCGATATAGGTCGGCACACCAGAAATCCCCATTTGGCGGAACAAGTTTTGTTCAGCGTGTGTGGTTTCGACATCGGCTTCGCCAGCAAGCAAGTCTGAAACGAGATTGGGATCGAGGCCAATCTTCGCCGCGACGGTGACCAAGACTTCATGATCGCCAATATCGAGGCCTTTGGCGAAATAGGCGTCAAACAAGGCCTCTTTCGCCGCCATACCGAGGTCCTGGCCTTGGGCCCAGCGCACCAAGCGATGCGCGTTAAAACTGTTCGGGCGCCAGGTGATTTTGTCGAAGGCGAAGGGAATGCCTTCTTCTTCGCCATATTGGATCAGCGCTTCACGCATCTGATTGGCGCGGTCTTTACTCTGATCGGAACCAAATCGCGCTTTCATATAGCTCTTATAATCAGTGCCGCCGGCTGGAATGGTCGGATCAAGCTCAAACGGCCGGAAGAGAATTTCCACATCGAGCTCGGGCACGAGCGCCATAGCGCCTTTTAATCGTCGCAGCCCAACCCAGCACCAGGGACACACCAAGTCGGAGACCATTTCAATACGGAGTGTCATGATGGGGATCCTTCCACGGCATTGGCTTTCAAGTGAGCGAGATCGACGATAGCGAGTGTCTTTCGATGCGTGGCCTCGAGATGGACGGGCGGAGCGACGCCCATCTGGCGGGCTTCTTCCCAGCGCGAGGCGCACAAACACCATTTGTCGCCGGGCTTGAGCCCGGGAAACCTGAATTCTGGACGCGGCGTGATCAAATCATTGCCGCGATTAAAGCTAAATTGCAGAAACTCCGCGGTCACCGAAACGCAAACTGTATGCGAGCCTTGGTCCATCGGACCCGTATTGCAGCATCCATCTCTGAAAAAGCCGGTCAGCGGCGCAAAGCTGCACGGCGCCAGGCGGTTTCCGAGAACGTTTTTTGCGTCTGCTTGAGGGGTCATGCGGGGATGCTCTCAGGCTTGCCAGCGGCGGTTCGAATAACGCCCCAATAGCCGTTTTGGACTTCCATCTGCGCCGTGATGCCCTTGTGATGTAGCAGTCGATGCGCTTCGGCCAGACGATAGAACGGCAAATGCATGAACATGTGGTGCTCGCAATGATAATTGACCCAATAGGGCGCCAGGAAGACGCGTTCGAGCCAGCCGGCATGCGTGGTGCGGGCGTGCCTCATCGGGTCATTATGGTCTGGCACAACGGCGTGCTCGGCTATGTTTCGCAGCCGGGTCGCCATCATGTTCCAAGTCGCGAGCGGCAATAGCCAAAGAATGAAGAAGGCCCACCAATAACCGATGAGCGATAGGCCGCTGAGAAGCAGCATATTGGTCAAGAAGAAGGGCCAAGCCGCCTCACGAGCGGCCTGCAAGCGATTGGCCGTCGCAACGCCCTCACGGATGTTGAACCCAAGCGCGTTGGCGAATTGATTGAACCTCTGCCGATAAAATGTCTGTCCTGTGAGATCGCGGATGAGTTTGCGCTGCAACGAGGTCTTGGTGATCGGAAACGGCGCCGACAGCGACAGATCAGGGTCTTCCGCCTGCTGGGCAAATTTGTGATGTTGCAAATGGTAATTTCGATATGATGGAAGGCTGCCGCCAATTGGTGCGCCAGAGAGCCAATGACCAAAGAAATCATTGATCTTTCGATGGCGCGAGAGACCGCCATGCGCAGCCTCATGCATCAAGATTGCCAGGCCTAATTGACGTGCACCAATAATCGGCACGGCGATGATGATCAGTAAAGGTTGCCAAATCGCGGCGGCCATAGCGAGCGCAATAACCGCCCAGCAATGGACGACCATTCCAAGGCCGATCAAGTCAGATCGGCGAGAGACATGCTCCCACTCTTCGCGGGTGAACAAATCAAGCGGACGAATTCGTTTTGCAGCAGGCATGATGCTACCTTACAAAGCTGTCGCAACGTTAGACAAGGCGCGGCTTATAACAGGGCTGCAACGACCAATCCCGTGACGATAATCGCACCCGCCCAGAGATTTGACTTAAACACATCCAGAGCCCGGGCGTCGCGATGATTGGACAGACGAGTGACTTGCCAAAGGCCGTGCGCAAAGAACGCTAACGCCATGAGCGCACCGAGCCGTCCGGCGCCGGCGAAATAGGCCCCGAGAAAGACCAAAGCTGTGGCCAACATGAAGAATACGAAAACCCCGGTCAGGACTTTGTCTCCAAACAGTCGCGCCGTCGACTTCACGCCCAGCATGGCATCATCTTCGCGGTCTTGAAGAGCGTAGATTGTATCATAGGCGACGGTCCAGCAGACCAGACCGAGATACAGGACCACACTGGCTCCGGTGACGCTGGTGGCGGTTGCGGCGCCAACCAAAACCCCGAAATTGAAGGTGAAGCCGAGCCAGGCCTGCGGCCACCAGGTAATCCGCTTCATATAGGGATAGGCCGCAACCAGCGGAATCGCGAGCGCCGCAACAATCTTGGCATCGAACGGCAAGAAGAGCCAAACCAAAAAGCCGACACCGACCTGCGCTGCGAGGAAAATATAGGCCTCTTGAAGCGTGACGTCTCCAGCCGGAAGCGGGCGTTCGGCGGTGCGTTCAACTTTAGCATCAATGTCACGGTCTTGAATATCATTCCACGTGCATCCGGCCCCGCGCATAGCCACGGCGCCAATCGCAAACAAAATAATCCAGAGCAAATCAACCAGCTGAAACCCATTCGGGATGCGCATTTGCGCCAACCCCATCCAGCATGGAAGCAAGAGGAGCCAAATCCCAATCGGGCGATCCCACCGGGCTAAGGCGGCATAGGGACGACTGCGCGTCGGCAGGTCCTTCAGCCAATCCGGCATGGCGCTATCCATCGGTATATTGATGCGGCGCTTTTCTTCAGAATCAGAAGGTTCAGTCATGTCTTCTCTATAACCTGTTTTAATGCCTGTACCATGACTTAACGCCGTACTCACAACGGCGTATAGAGCCGAGCATGAGCCATGTCCCACGCCTTTTTGTAGATCAAACCCTCGACACAGACCAAGAGATTGTCTTGCCAGACGCGCAGAGCAAATATTTGCTGCGAGTGATGCGACTTGAGAGCGGCGCAATTGTGCGCGTGTTTAATGGCACCGATGGTGAGTGGCGCTGCACTCTGACGGCGGCCGGTAAGACCGCCAAACTGCTGCCGACCCGGCAAATACGCGTTCAGAGTGCGGGCCCGGATTTGACGCTTCTTTTTGCGCCGATTAAGCGCACGCGGACCGATTTCATCATCGAAAAAGCGACCGAATTAGGGGTGGCCGTGATTTGCCCCGTCTATACTGAATATACCCAAACCAAGCGCATTCGGCTGGATCGCATGCAAGCTCTGGTGATTGAAGCGGCTGAACAGACCGAACGGATGGATTTGCCCGAAATGAAAGATGGCACGGCGCTCAGCTCGGTCCTGGCGACCTGGGATCCGGATAAACCGCTGATTTTTTGCGATGAAGGTGGCGCTAGCGCTCCGATTGAGACGCATATTGAAAACTTACGCGGCCACGGCGCGGGGGTTCTGATCGGACCAGAGGGCGGGTTCTCACCGCGCGAACGCGAGATGTTGCGCCGACAAGCCTTTGCGCTGCCGATTACGCTTGGGCCGCGGATCTTGCGTGCGGAGACTGCCGTCGTGTCAGCCCTCACGCTGTGGCAATCTTTGGTTGGCGATTGGGACAAGTCTCCCTATTTGCCAGAAACGTAATTTTTTCCAGGAGGGCAGGGGCGTGACAACTCCAACCAAGGATATTGACGAATCTGCACCACGCATTTCTGGGAAATCAGAACTGATTGAGTGGTTCGAGGGCGGCTCTAAGCCCAAATCCGAATGGCGAATCGGCACTGAACATGAAAAGTTTGGTTTCACTTGGAGCGATTTAAAACCGCTGCCTTATGAGGGTGAGGCTTCGATCAAAGCCATGCTCGAAGGTCTGCGCGATACATTTGGCTGGACCCCGATCGAAGAAGCCGGCTATTTGATCGGTCTCAAAAAAGATGGCGCGAGCGTCAGCCTCGAACCAGGCGGCCAATTTGAACTCTCCGGCGCCCCGCTCGAACATATTCACGAGACCTGTAACGAGG
This sequence comes from Pseudomonadota bacterium, assembly GCA_039822145.1. Classification (GTDB taxonomy): domain Bacteria; phylum Pseudomonadota; class Alphaproteobacteria; order Caulobacterales; family Hyphomonadaceae; genus Henriciella. The sequence continues at coordinate 181,507 of JBCBMU010000004.1, forward strand.
TTGGCGCGCATCTTAGCGAAGTTCAGAAGATCGCTGATCCGCTCGGCATTGGGTTCATTGGCCTTGGCGCCAGTCCAATTTGGTCCATGGACGAAACTCCGATCATGCCCAAAGGCCGATATAAGATCATGCGCGCCTATATGGAAAAAGTCGGGCGCCTGGGACGTCAAATGATGTTCCGAACCTGTACGGTGCAGAGCAATCTCGATTTTGGTTCCGAAGCGGACATGGTGAAGAAGTTCCGAACTTCATTGGCATTACAGCCGTTGGGGACAGCTCTTTTTGCCAATTCGCCTTTCTTAGAGGGGCGACCAAACGGGTTTCTCTCGTATCGCTCACAAATTTGGACCGACACCGATCCCGACCGGACCGGCATGCTTCCTTTCGTATTTGAAGACGGGTTTGGGTTTGAGCGCTATGTCGATTATGCGCTTGATGTGCCGATGTATTTTGTTCGCCGCGGGGGCACCTATCTCGACGCGTCAGGGCTCAGTTTCCGTGACTTCATGGCCGGGGCGTTGCCCATTCTGCCGGGCGAGCTGCCCGCAATTGAGGATTTCGAAGACCATTTGTCGACCATTTTCCCTGAAGTGCGGCTGAAGCGGTTCTTAGAAATGCGGGGCAGTGATTCCGGTCCGTGGTCCTTACTTTGCGCCTTTTCGGCATTTTGGACTGGGCTGCTTTATGACCAAGACGCGTTAGATGCAGCCTGGGACTTGGTCAAAGATTGGCGCGACGAAGAGCGAGAAGCGCTGCGACAGAGCGTCCGCACGCTTGGCTTGAAAGCGCCGGTGCCGGGCGGCGGGACGCTGCAATCCTTCGGCAAAAACGTGTTGAGCATTGCCCGCTCTGGCTTGCGGAACCGGGCCAAATTGTCCGTTTCAGGAGACGATGAGACAGGGTTTCTACAAGACTTGGATCGCATTCTTGAGAGCGGAATGACGCCCGCTGATGCTTTATTGGCGAAGTATTATGGCACTTGGAACCAAGACCTTAGGCAAATCTTTCAAGACCAGGCTTACTAAAAAGACATTTTTGCAACACTAATACAGAAACAGATCAGCCCCATTTTTTGAGACCTGGGGCTAATGCACTTTAGTGTCTGGCGCTCAAAAACTTCAATCACACGCGGGCTCCACAGGGGGAGGCGCGCGCAGATTTTATTGGAGTGACTCTAAATGAATAAGAAAAGTATTCGCCGGCGGCTGGTTCAATCGACCGTGCTTGCCGGTCTAGCAGGTTTGACATTGGCCCCGACCGCATTGGCGCAAGACGCGGTTGATGCTGGCGACGATGAGGCGCGTCAGGACACGATTTATATTACGGGATCGCTAATTCCCCAATCCCAAAACTTGGTCGGCACAAGCCCAGTCTCTACCATTGGTGCAGATGAGTTTGATATTCGGGGGACCATACGCGCGGAAGACTTAATCAACACAATGCCTCAGGCATTTGGAGCACAGGGTGCATCATTGGCAAATGGCGCCAGCGGAACAGCTTCAATCAATCTTCGCGGGCTGGGGGCCAGCCGGACCCTCGTTTTAATGAATGGCCGAAGACTGCCGTATGGTTCCACAAATATAGCCGCGCCTGATATCAATACAATTCCGTCTGCTCTCGTAAAACAGGTTGATATTCTCACTGGCGGTGCGTCGGCAACATATGGGTCGGATGCGATATCGGGTGTTGTAAACTTCGTTTTGGATACGGAGTTTGAGGGCGCTCAATTCGAAGCAAATTATGGCTTTTACCAGCACAATAATAATGGCGATTTGAGACCACTTTTAGAAGAATTTTCTGCCGTCAATCCTGATCAGTACGAAGTGCCAACGGGCAGTGTCATGGACGGCGAGTCGATAGATCTGTCGGCTGTAATTGGCGGCGCTTTCGACAATGGCAAAGGGCATGTGTCTGCTTATGCCGGGTACCAAAAGGTGAACCAGGTTTTGCAGGGTGATCGCGATTATTCGCAATGTGCTCTGAGCACGCGAAGCGCCGGGACTGAGTTTACATGCGCTGGGTCGTCAACCAACCAGTTCACCAATCTACTCAGCTTGGGGAGCTCGTTTCCCGATGAAGATTGGGCGCGCGTGGATCCAGAAACAGGTGAATTTATTGCGCGAGACTTTGTCACTGACACGTTTAACTACAATCCTTACAACCACTATCAACGCCCCAATACGCGGTATAATTTCGGCGCTTTTCTTGACTATGCGGTGAACGATACAACAACGCTTTACTCAGAGCTTATGTTTGTTCTCAACCAAACCAATTCTCAAATCGCCCCCTCTGGTGTCTTCGGTTATGGCGTTGCTGGAGGGAATGGCGGATTGAATTGTGATAATCCATTCCTTTCGGAGCAGCAGACAACCTATATCGGATGCGGTGCGGTGGATATCTCCGGGGGGAACGTAATCGGCGAAGAGGACATTCTTGCGCTTCGACGAAATGTTGAGGGTGGTCCCAGAAACAACGATATCACCCACCAATCGTTCAGAGGCGTCTTAGGCTTTGAGGGCGAGATTAGTGGCAGCCCGCTGAGTTATGACGTCTACGCGTCTTTTTCGCGAACCTCGCGCACCGGCGTTTACAATAATGATCTTTCGATCCGCAAACTCTCCGCAGCGCTCTACGCGGTTACGGATGCTGATGGCAACATTGTTTGTAACATCAATGCCGACAATGATCCCACAAATGATGATGCGGCTTGCGTGCCTTATGATATCTGGTCGGGAAGCGCCCCTGATCCCGCCGCCGTGAATTATATCGTGTCCCCGCTAAATGAGAGCGGTGAAATCCTTCAGACAGTCGTTTCAGGGAAAATTTTTGGATCATTCGCCGATTTGGGGTTCCAAAACCCTTACGCAAAAGATGAAGCGGCCTTTGCGATTGGCGGTGAGTATCGCCTTGATGAAATCGACCGACAGCCCGACGCAAACTTTCAATCAGGTGATGGCGCAGGGCAAGGTGGTCCCACGAATGCGATTAGCGGGTCTCAGGATGTCTATGACCTTTTTGCCGAGGTTGACATTCCGCTCATCCAAGAACGTCGGGGCGTCCACGATTTCGGGATCGACGCATCTTACAGATTGTCTCAATACCGCGATTTTGACACGAATTCATACAAATTCGGGCTCGACTTTGCGCCGATTGAAGATATCCGTTTTCGGGGCTCAATTCAGCGGGCCGTTCGCGCGGCAAACATCTTTGAACTGTTCTCGCCACAATCGATTGGCCTATTTGATTTAGATACTGGCGATCCATGTGCGACGACTTCCGATCGTGCGCCGATTTATTCTGAGGCTCAATGCGCAAATACGGGACTGGCCGCGGCAAGCTATGGGGCAGGAGGGCTGTATAACCCTGCCGGACAATACAACACGTTTGGCGGGGGTAATCCGGATCTCGCCCCCGAAGAATCCGATACCGTAACCTTGGGTTTGGTGTTCACGCCCAGTTTTATCGATGATTTATCGATCACTGTCGATTATTTCGACATTGAAGTGGACGGTTATATCAACACCGTTCCAGAAGAGACATCGATTACGCAATGCGCGGAAACCGGAGATGAATTCTTCTGTTCTTTGATCAATCGGGGTTTAGGCGGCACCCTCTGGGCGAATAGCAGCGGCTATGTCGTTGCGACCAATGTGAATACTGGCTCGCTCGCCACGGCGGGATATGATTTTCAGGCCAATTACAAGCTCGATATTGGTTCGAAAGGCCAGCTCACGTTTGATTATATTGCCACCATTCTTGAGAAGCTCGAGTTTCAGTCGCTTCCGGACGCAGAAGTGACGCCTCCGGAAGACTGTGCCGGGTTTTATGGCGGGTCGTGCCAGACAAACTTTGGCACCGGTTCAAATCCAGAATTTCGACATAAGGCTACCATTGCCTGGCAATCAGAGGGTGGAGCGTACGGTCTAACGACAACTTGGCGGTTCATTGACGAGGTTTCTTTGAAAGGCAACACCAATCCAAACAGCATCAATGCAACTCTCGACGAACAACACTATTTTGATCTCGCAGGGCGTTGGTCCGCGACAGATCATCTGACACTGCGCGCGGGTGTGAACAATGTGTTCGACGAGGATCCGCCACTATCGTCGGTCGTTGGCACAGCGCCCGGAAACGGGAACACTTACCCGCAAGTCTATGATGCCCTGGGGCGCTATGTGTTCCTGAACGCGACTTTGGATTTTTGATCGAGTTCTAAATCAAAATCGATGGCAGCGGGTTCTTCCGGAACCCGCTGCTTTCATCTGCGAACGGCTGGCGTTTCAATCTCAAGGCCCTGCGCGCGCGTTGCAAGATAGAGTTCCAAAGCCACATAGGTCGGGTCTCCATAGGGCAGGGGTTCGGCACGGACGCCGCTGTCACAGTCGCGGAGGCGGCGTTGCAAGGAACCGAGAGATTGCCACTCCAAGCGATAGGCCGGGAAGCCATTGCCGTGCCCTTGGCTAATCGTGTCACCGCGCAATTGTTTGCCCCAGTTTTCATTATGGCATTGCGCGCAGGACAGGTTGAACTGTCCGCGGCGGGTGCGAAAATAGGCCTCGCCTTTCGCCACGTGAGGCGCAGCTTCGCCCGTTGTTTCGACTTGGATTCGATATCCGCGGGACTGATGCGCAACATAGCTTGTGAGCGCGAGGAGATCGTCCGTTTCATAGGCGAGCGGTTCGAGAGTTTGGTGTTCGATCCGGCATTGATTGATGCGCAATTCGAGATTGAGCAGCGCTCCTGACGGCGCATCTATTTTAGGGTAAGTGGCGGCGATCCCTGCCAGGTGATCGAGGTGACAGCTCTCACAAGATGGGGTGCCCGACGCCGCTGTCGCAAACGCCGCGGCGCCGCGATCCACCCATAAAAGGCCTGGATTGGCAAAGGCATCGTCCTGAAGATTTTGTGTGTCCGGCGTTAAAAATTGGTAGCCCGACCTGATGTCTTCCAGGGCGACCGCTTTGGGCGGATCAGAGGCGGGGGTGCAGCCACCCGCAACCGCTACGATCACCATCCACAGCAGGGGTCTCATACGACCTCAAGCATGGCGCGATCGCTCCAAGACTGGCCATTTTGGTCGGTCCATTGAAAGTCGATGGGGCCAGACTCTGTCGCCTTGATATAGAAGGTTAGAATCGGGTTGGCCGCGATCGCTGGATGGAAGTCGGCGGCGAAAACTGTGCTGCCGGCATAGGTGCATTCAAACTTGGTGATGATCTCTCGCGGAATGACTTCACCGCGCGCGCCGCGGCGAAATCCGCTCTCCATTTTGTGGCGTATAAGCGCTTTAATTTCAATCACTTCGTGGCGCTCGGCGGACGATGGAACAGAGAGGCGAATGCTGGCCATACCGCGCTCCTACAAGACGACGCAGGCGGCGAGCGTTACGACGGTTTCCATGCTGCCCCGCCATAAAGTGCCGTCATTCATTTCCGCGATAGCTTGGATAGATTGTGTGCCTGACATGCGGATTCGTGTCGCGATTTCGGCCCGGCCTGAATGCGGACTGAGAGCGAACACGCCGATGACAGGGAGGGGATTGCGAGGCGACAGAATAGCGACACGTTTGACATAGTCTGTCGCTGTCATCGGACTATCGACTTGGACACGGATTGGCACGGAATGTCCGTTCTCAGCAATCGGGGGCAGCTCGACGATGACGCGGCCCTCTTGCACTGAACGGTCGCCAAATAAGTCGATGCGGGCAGCGGCTAAATCATCTTCTGCCGCGTGCGCTGAGCGGGGCGTTGCGGTGATCAATATCGCACTACCAGCGCTCGCAAAAAGCGCACGTCGGGTGAGGTCAAGATCATTCGTGTGCGACATCAGTTCCAACTCTCAATTGGCTCAAATAGGCGACGAGATCTTCGACCTGCTGGGCTTCTAGAACTGGATCACCCTGATAGGCTTCTGCCACCTGATATAAGTCATGTGTGCGATAATAGGAGGGCATCAAGGTGCTTGGCCGCACTATTTGATAGTCTACAATGCGAAGTCTCAGTTGCGCGGCGTCTAGCCGATTGCCGACGGTGCTGAGAGCAGGGCCGACATTACCTTGAAAAGAGACATCTAATTCAGACACGATATGGCAGAGGACGCAATGGCCCTGATCGCGATCAGAAAAGATCGTTCGCCCTCGCTCGATATTGCCGGGCGAACCTGTCAGCGCTTCGGGCAAGCGGTCGCCGACAATATCGCCGACCGGAACAAGTTTTACCTCGGGCGCGCTGCATGCGCTCAGCAAACAAATCGCGGCGAGGATGCGATACATCAGCCAAATGCCTCTTGGGTAATCGTCTCGAACCAATGCGCGGCTTGAGCCGCCTCAGCCGCACGGACATTCAAGCCCGCACCCAACGGGCTAACCCCGCCAGCGCCGGAAATCGACGTCAATTGATTGCCTTCATTCGAATAGACCCCGGCGATTGATATCGCGGTGTCGGGCGTCGTGTAGGAGTAGCAAGTGTTCGCCAATACAGTCGGTTCAACCGTTCTACCGGAAAGGGACCGCGCGATGCCAATGGCGCAGATTTTGGCTTGAAGATTGGCGGAAAAAGCCGACTTCGGCATCGGTGCGGCGATGGTCGCATCGCCGATGACGTGGATATCGGATTGCAATCGCGATTCAAAATCCAGCGGCTTGATCGGGCACCATCCCGTGGCGTCTGTAACCCCGGCCTTGATAGCAATGTCTCCCGCCTTCTGCGGCGGAATAATGTTTACCACTGCCGCGGTTTCACTGCCGAAATCAGAAAAGACTGTTCGAGCATCTGCGTCCACACGCGTCACCGCGCCATCATCTATGGCGCCGCGCCATTCGAGGTGGTCTGGGTAATTTGTGGCCCAGGCTTCCCGGAACAATTCCATTTTCGAGAAGCGGTCTTTGGCATCGAGGATGATGAGCTTGGAGCGCGGTTTCTGGGTCTTCAAGTAATGGGCGATTAGGCTGGCGCGCTCATATGGCCCAGGCGGGCATCGATACGGCGCTGGCGGCACACTCATAAGGACGGTTTGACCGTCTTCTAGGGCCTGTAATTGTTGGTGCAGAAGCTGAGTTTGGTGCCCGGCTTTCCACGCGTGTGGAAGTGTCTCGGCGGCCTGTTGGTTATATCCTTCAATCGCATCCCAGCGAACATCAATTCCCGGTGAGAGGATGAGGCGGTCATAATGCAGCGCTGCCCCATCTTCCAACGTCAAGGTTTTGCCGTTGGCGTCGACATCAATTGCGCGCTGATGTCGGACGGAGATGTCTAACTCGCGAAGGGGGTCATAAGTGTATTGCTGCGCTGACAATTGACGTGTCCCGCCAATGACCAAATTGCTGAATGGACAGGCCGTATAGGTCGTCTGCGCTTCGATCAGAGTGATGTCTGCGGCAGGCAATAGCGCGCGCAATACCTTCGCCGCGCTGGCGCCGCCAAAGCCGCCGCCGACAATGACCAGTTTTGCTTTGGTCTGACTATGCGCGCGGAAGGGGAGGGCGCTTGCTAAGCCCAAGGCGAGGACGCTGCGGCGATCCGGTTTGAGCATCATTGCGCCGCCTCTTGGCTTGAGAGATAGGCGCTAATCGCGGTGATTTGCTCATCGGTATAGCCGCGTGCCAGCCGGTGCATCACACTGGTCCCGTCTATCTCGGTTTTATAGCGCTGGAAGGCTTCGACCAGCGCGCCATCGGAATAGCCGACTAAGGACGCGATCGCGCCACTTGCGCCGGAATGGCATCCAGAGCATGTCGCGGCGAGCTGTCCTGCTTGGCTCAGGCGATCAGGGGGTGTTGCAGGAGCAGACGCGCCGCATGCCGCTAAACCCAAAAGGCTTAGCGGCAATACCACTTTGTGAATGCGGGATTTAGGCATTCCGCAGATCTTGATCCTTAATAGGGAGCTGACGGACGCGTTTGCCCGTCGCGGCATAGATTGCGTTCAGAACCGCCGGCGCCGCCACAGCAATGGTCGGTTCGCCAACGCCGCCCCAGAAGCCGCCAGAAGGCATGATGATGGTTTCAACCTCTGGCATTTCGGCAATCCGCATCGAGTTGAACGTATCGAAATTCTGTTCTTGAACTTCGCCATTTTCGAATGTGATTTCACCGTGGAGCATGGCCGACAAGCCATAGACAAAGGAGCCTTCGACTTGCGCTTCAATCTGTTGCGGATTGACTGCCGTGCCTGGGTCCGTCGCAGCGACGATACGGTCGATTTTCAAACTGCCATCATCGCGAACCGTCACTTCTGCGCAGGCTGCCACGTGCGAGCCGAAACCGTACATGCTGCACAGTCCACGAGCTTTGCCATCATTGCTGCCCCAACCGCCGCGTTCAGCAGCCGCTTGTAAGACTGCTGCGGTGAGTGGGCTGTCTTTTAGGTGGGCGAGACGGAATTCAAGTGGATCGCGTCCCGCGGCAAAGGCGAGTTCATCCATAAAGCACTCGAGATAAATCGCATTCTGGTTGAGGTTTACGCCGCGCCAGAAGCCTGGTCGCACGGGCGGATTGCGCATCGCATGATCAATCAGGAGATTGTCGAACGAATATTTGAGCGTTTGGTCTTCGACACGATCATTTAAGCCGGATGGCAACAGGCCTTGGAAAGTCGCGATGTCCATACCGTTGATCAGTGCTTGCGGGATCAGCGCGGCCAAGATGGATTGGCCAGAGATCCGCATATGCAGACCGGTCAGATTTCCGTCAGCGTCCAACGCCCCACGCACGCGCGCTTTTGTGGTTGGGTGGAAGAAGCCATGGATCATGTCTTCTTCGCGGCTCCATTGCAGCTTGATCGGGGTGCCAGGCATTTCCATCGCCAGAAAGACAGCTTGCTGGACATAATCCGCCGCGCCGCGACGGCCGAAACCGCCGCCAAGGTGGACTTTATACACGTCGCACTGTGTAATTGGCAGGCCGGAGGCTTCCGATACGGCTGCCAGCGCGGCTTCGCCATTCTGAGTCGGACACCAAATCTCGCAACGGTCCTCAGTATAGACCGCTGTGGTGTTCATCGGCTCCATACAGGCATGGTTCTGGAACGGCATATTATAAGTGGCTTCGACCATCTGCGCCGCATCGGCGAATGCGCCTACTACATCGCCGTTCATATTGCCGACAAAGGCTTCGTCTGCGGTCAGACCATTATCGAGCTCAGCTTCGAACTCAGTCGTAGAGAATGGCACGCCGCCTTCCCATTCAACCGGCAGGGCTTGCAGCGCTTTGTGTGCCTGCCACCATGTCTCGGCGATGACGGCGACGGCATTATTGCCTTCGCCGAATGGATTGCGGACGCTAACGACTTTTTTGACGCCGGGCATGCTTTCGACGGCGGCGGCATCAAAGGATTTCAAGCTGGCGCCAATTTGCGGCGCTTGCTTGATCGAGGCGTTGAGCATGCCGTCGAGCTGAATGTCTGCGCCGTAGACTTGCGCGCCCGTCAATTTGTCTTTGGTGTCGAGACGTTTCTTGGGTTGACCCGCAATTTTCCAATCGGCGGGATCTTTGACGCTGACTTCTAAGGGCGGCGCCAATTGGCCAGCCGCATTAGCGACTTTGCCATAGGTTGTGGTTTGGCCAGAGCCAGCATGTGTGATGACGCTATTCTCAGACGTACACTCACTAGCGGGCACACCCCATTCGTTCGCCGCCGCTTCGATCAGCATGGCTTTCGCCGCAGCAGCGCCTTCGCGGACATAAGTGTGGGATCCGCGGATGCCTTGGCTGCCGCCGGTTGAATAGTCACCCCAGATGCGATCACGTGCGAGGTTTTCGCCGGGCGTTGGGTATTCAGTGGTGACCTTGTCCCAATCACAATCAAGCTCTTCTGCAACCAATTGCGCCAGACCGGTCAAAGTCCCTTGGCCCATTTCTGAGCGCGCAATGCGCACAGTAACGGTGTCATCATGATCGATATGGACCCATGCATTGACCTCTGCGTTTGGCGGAAGGTCGGAATAATCGGGAGCGTCGGGTTCCGTGCTCGAGGGCGTGCAACTGGCCAAAATGCCAATGGTCAATCCAGTGGCGCCTGTGCCGACAATAAATCCGCGGCGAGAAAGCAGTGTTTTAACAGCCATGTCTCTTTTCCTTATGATTTATCAACGGCGAGTTTGATGCCTTTGCGCACGCGGGCCAATGTCCCGCAGCGGCAAATATTCGTAATCTCAGCATCAATATCTTCATCGGTCGGGGTGGGATTGTCGTTCAACATACCGGCGACGGCCATGATCATGCCCGGCTGACAATAGCCGCACTGCGGGATGTCGAGCTCGTCCCAAGCCTGTTGCACGGGATGGCTTGCATCCTCGGAGAGGCCCTCAATGGTCGTGATTTCTTCTTCGCCCGAGAGGGCGCCAACCGGATAAGTGCAAGAGCGGATCGCGGCGCCATCAACATGCACCGTGCAGGTTCCGCATTGAGCGATGCCGCAGCCATATTTCGTTCCGGTTAATCCGAGCTGCTCGCGTAAAACGAAAAGTAGCGGTGTGTCGTCTTCGACTTCCACCGTAACTGATTTTCCATTGACTTTAAGAGTGGCCATCCCGTGCTTCCTCCAGCTCCGTAACGTGGGCGCTCCCAATAGAACGCTCCTCCTCGCCTTAACCTTGATAATGGTCCAATCGAGGATTGAGTAAACCCCAAATTCTAGAAAACTCGAGGCGATCCGTGCACTCGCGTCTCATTCGCAAACTGTAATGATTAGGACGGGATCGGACCGATTTGAACGCCCTCAACGATCGCGCCAACGTGCGCTACTTCCGCCTTGGGCGAACGCCTCAACAGGATATTGCTGGACAGGAAAGGGCGGAGCAATGAGCTGTCTTGGCTGGGCGCTGGATCAATCATGATCTGACCTTGATCGTTAATCTCGGCCCGGGCGCGCATAAAGTGTTCGCGCGTGCCATTGGCAGCGATCGGAGACACCAATTTGCCCTTTATAAGCGCCTGGGTCCAAGGCTGCCCGAGCAGCGGCGCCAAGAATAAATGGGCGCACACGAAGGCTGAAGCCGGATTTCCCGGCAAGCCCAAAGCCAGGGTCGACCCTGTTTTGGAAAACCATGTTGGTTTACCAGGACGGACGGCGATTTTCTCAAACACAGGCGTAAACCCAGTCGCGGCAAAGGCCGCGCGCATATGGTCATGATCACCGACGGAGGCGCCGCCGATTGGGACCAGAACATCTACGGTCCCAGCGGCGCGCTCGATCAAGGCTTGAATAGCGGCGGGATCATCACGCGCAATGCCAAGATCCAAAGCCTCGCCGCCCCAAGACTCAATCAGGCTTTTCAAACCATAAGGATTCGAATTGACGATCTCACCGGGCGCTAATTGCGAGCCTGGGGGCTTCAATTCATCGCCATTGGAAAACAAACCGACGCGGATCGGACGGCTGACCTCTACGGTGGCTGTATTCGCGGCGGCGGCAATTGATAAATGTTCCGGGCGCAATATGACGCCTTCTGAGGTGAGCACATCATTCTCTCTGAAATCTATCCCCGCCCGGCGAATATGCGCCGGTTGATCATAGCCATTGAAACTCGTGACCTTGTCGCCGTCTCGCGCTGTATTTTCTTGAATGATAATATGGTCGGCGCCTTCTGGAACGACCCCGCCAGTAAAGATGCGGACAGCCTCCCCAGCGTTGAGACGTCCCTCAAATGGCCGACCTGCTGGCGCTTCGCCGACGACGTGCAAGCTTGACTTCGCTGCCCTGACATCTGCCAAACGCACGGCATAGCCGTCCATTGCCGACATCGATTGTGGCGGGTGTGTGCGGCGGGCAATGATCGGCGCAGCGAGGGTTCGACCGCAAGCAGACGCGAGCGCAACAGTTTCGGTCTCTAGTCGCGGCCGATGGCGCTCAATGAGGGCCAAAGCGTCATCGACGCTGATCAGACCGCTCACGCGATCGGCTTTCGATATGGGCCGGATTTGCCGCCGGTCTTTTCGATCAGCTCAATGCCATAGATTTGCATACTCTTATCGACGGCTTTCAACATATCATAAAGCGTCAGACAGGCGGCCGAAACGCTGGTCAGCGCTTCCATCTCGACGCCCGTTTTGCCGGTTGTTTTGACCCGGGCACTGACCAGGAAAGCGGTGTCGTCGGGCAGGGGGGTGATCTCGACTTTGACACTGGTGATGGGCAGCGGGTGGCACAGCGGAATGAGGTCGGCTGTGCGCTTGGCCGCCATAATTCCGGCCAGTTCAGCAACGGCGATCGCATCGCCTTTCTTGGTGCTGCGATCGACCGCCAACGCGAAGGCCTGTTGCGAACACTGTAAATAGCCCTGAGCCAGCGCGATACGTTCGGTTTCCGCTTTGTCGGAGACATCCACCATGCGGGCTCGTCCATCGGCGCCAATATGGGTCAGATCACTCATCTATTGCTCCATCAGCCGCGGCATGATTTCGACCAAGTTGCAGGGCTTATGTCGGGCATCGAGTTGGAATGAAATGACTTTGTCCCAGCCATCTTTGATGGCTCCCGTTGACCCCGGCAGGCAGAAGATAAACGTCCCTTGTGCGAGGCCCGCAACAGCGCGCGATTGTAGAGTGGAGAGTCCGACCGACTGATAGCTTACTTGGTGGAAGATCACGGAGAAACCATCGATCGTTTTCTCAAACAAAGGAGTCACGGCCTCAACCGTGACATCGCGCCCGGTCAGGCCGGTGCCGCCGCTGGAGATAATGACATCAACGGATTCGTCCTCGATCCATTTTTTGACGGTCGCTTGAATGAGTGACGGATCATCTTTGACGATTTTCCGTTCCGCGAGCTCATGTCCAGCCGCTGTGAGACGCTCGACCAGAGTCGCGCCGGACGTGTCGCTTTCCAGGGTTCTTGTATCGCTAACAACAAGCACCGCAATTCTTACGGGCTTGAAGGTCAGTGTTTCGTCAATGCCAGCCATGTCTTAAGCGGTCTCCTGTTCGGTCCAGCGGTCGGCGTCATCATAGTCTTCGGGCCGGGGTTCAATCCATGTTTCGCCCATGTCCGTGGTTTCTTTTTTCCAGAACACAGCTTTCGTTTTCAAGTAGTCCATCAGAAAGTCCGCCGCTTCAAACGCCGCGCGCCGATGTTTCGACGCGGTCGCAACGAAGACGATCGTGTCGCCGGGCACCATCTCGCCTTCACGGTGAACAATCGTACACGCCTCGAGCGGCCATCGGGTTTTGGCCGTGTCCATAGCGTCGCGAATGCCATTCTCCGTCATTGGTGTGTAGGCTTGCAGGAATAGACTTTTCACTCTGCCTTGGGCGGCTTCCGGGCGCGCCAGGCCAGAAAACGTAACGATACCGCCTGAATTTGGCGCCTCCGCCTCAAACGCTTTCAGAAGCGCCCCTGTATTTATAGGCTGGTCGGTCACGCTGAGCATCTCACCCGCCCCCTACGGGCGGCATGAAGGCGATTTCATCGCCATTTCTGACCGGATCGGCGTCGAATGAGATCTCGCTATTCACGGCAATTCGTACCGTTGGTTCTAAGAGCCTACCGCTGGCTTCAAAACGTTGGTCTAACCAAAGGCGAAGGTCGCGAGCCGTGCAAATTTCCTTCGGCAGTTGCACCTCTTCCGACGGCATGCCGGTAACATCACTCAAGCGACCAAAGTATAAAAGTGTTGCCATACTAACCGCCCGTAACCGACATATGGCGCGGTAAAGCCGGGGCTTGGCCACGTCGATGGATGTTAAATTCATGGCGCTCTGGCTTCTTCAGCAACGCACGGTCGAGACAGGCATCCAAAGCGGCAGCGGGATCGTCACTCTCCCGCAAAGCCGCACGAAGATCGATATGATCATCCTGACCGAGGCACATATAAATGCGGCCTGTGCAGGTCACGCGGACACGGTTGCAGCCGGCACAGAAATTATTCGTCAGAGGCGTAATGAATCCAATGCGGCCACCCGTTTCTTTGATACGGGCATAACGTGATGGTCCGGCATTTGAGTCCCGCTGTATCTCATCCGTCAATGTCCAGCTTTGCTCTAAGCGATCGCGAACCATGGGCAGCGGGATATATTGATCAATACGATCTTCGCCTGTGTCGCCCAAAGGCATGACTTCAATCAAGGTTAGATCCATGCCCTTGCCATGGGCCCAATCGATCATCTCCGGGAGCTCAGTCAAATTCTCATGTTTCAGGGCGACGGTGTTTATTTTGATTTTCAGACCGGCGTCGAGCGCCGCATCTATGCCGTCGAGGACTTGCGGCAGTCTGCCTCGTCGCGTGACGCGCTCGAATGTCTCGGCATTCAAAGAATCGAGCGAGACATTGATCCGCTTAACGCCGGCGCGCGCCAGACCCTTTGCGTGCGTGGCAAGCTGTGTCGCATTGGTGGTCAGCGTTAGCTCTTGCAACCCTTGGCCGAGATACCCACCCAAACGGTCGAACAATTCGTCAATACCTCTGCGGACAAGAGGCTCGCCGCCTGTGATCCGTATTTTCTGGACGCCGCGCCTTATAAATGCCCGCGCCACTTCATCGAGTTCTTCAATTGTGAGCAATTCTTGCTTTGGCAAAAACTGCATCTTCTCGGCCATGCAATAGGTGCAGCGTAAGTCGCATCTATCCGTGACAGAGATCCGTAAATAGGTCACTTGCCGGCCAAATTGATCGACCAAAGGAGCGCCTGGGCGCAATTTTAGTCCCTCAGACATGAGACACCTCCTTTATGCGCTCGAGATCCGCGACGCGATCAACGTCCATGGCGGAGTGTCGTGAAATCGAAATCGTTACAGCGCCGCTCGAGAGTGATGTGAAGACCGATTTTGCGCCGCGGTCGCCGGAGATCGTGCTCAACGCGTCGAACAAGTCTTGTTTGAACAGAGCAGGGGGGGTCAAAACGCCGTCGCATTCGCTCATCACGGCGCGCGTCTCGGGCGCTTCAGCAGCGGCGATCATGTGCTCAATCTGCGGTCCCGTGACGTTCGGCATATCCCCGAGCAGCACCACGACTTGGTCGAGCTCATCATGATTGTTCAAATAGGACATTGCTGCTTGTAACGACGTCGATTGCCCCAAAGCTGCATTGGTATTTTCAATCACGGTCCAACCGGCGGTTTCCAGCAGATCTCGTCGGTCGTTTGAATGGGCCGGAATGACGGCGATGGCTTGCTTCGATGGGAAATAAGCGCGCAAGGCCGCCGCCTTCGTCAACAATGGGACATTGTCCAAATGTGCGAGCAGTTTGTCGCCGGCCTCAAACCGGTTCGAGGCGCCGGCAGCTAAAAGCACCAGAGCCGTTTGCTTGGGTTTAGCGCGCGTGCGGTGGGTCAATTCGGCGATGATTTCAGATAAGATGGAAACGGCCAATAAAGACGCATCTCTCAAGGATGGTACCAGGCCAATTGGTCCTTTGACGCGCTGGGCGAGGTTTTGCGGCACGCCTGCGGCTATGAGCGCCGCTACTCGCTTTGAATGCGTTCGCGCACTTCCGACTGCGCCGATGTAAAAAGCCGGGCCTTCAATGGCTTGCGTGAGAAGCGGCACTTCCCAATCTTGGTCATGAAAAAGGAGGACAAAAGCCGTCCAGGCATCGTCGCCCGTTGGTGCGAGGTCAGACGCCGTCGCGAGTGGCTCGACGCTTGTCAGGCCAATCTGACGGGCCGCCTCGATATCGGCCTCATCAGCAAGCTGTATATGAGTCTCAAATCCGCTGGCGTGGCTCAATTGTGCCAGTGCCAAGGCATCTGCGCCGCGCCCGGCAATCCGAATGCGCAATTTTGGACTATAGTGAAAAACCGTCTGAGCTCCCTGCGGGCAACGCGATGCACGTCCGCCACTTAGGTTTCCGTCTTCGTCGATGCTCAAGTAGATTTCATCGCGTTGTCGTAAATGGGTTTCGGCGGATACGACGACGTCCAGCGCCGGATGCGGAACAATCAAAACCGTGATCGCGCCCCCGCACGGCAAAGGTAGATCGACGAATGGAGAGCCGGCGCCATAACGAAGCTTACGCAGCGCGCCATCGGTGATCGCCTGACGCGCCTGGAGCGCCACGTCGGCATCAATGCACCCTCCAGAAATATAGCCAATATGATCGACCTCGCTGACCGCAAGCAAAGCCCCGGGTGCGCGGACGGCGCCGCCTTCAGTGTGAAGCACAATGACGAGCGCGGCATCACGTCCGGCAATCTGCCATTCACGCACACGCGTCAGCACATCTAAGGCATGTTCACCAGTCATCGCCATTGCCGTCATGGCTTCGATGTAAACCATGATTTAGTTCGCTGCTAGCTTATTCTCGTAAATAGGCGATCCATTGCTCCAGCGAGGCGCGATTGGCGTGCTCTGCTTCCGCGCACATTTGGCGATAAAGTGCGAGGATCGATCGACCGGCTTCTGAGACCCGTGTGCCGCCGCCGTCCGCGCCGCCATGCTGGGTGATAACGAGCGGCTCGGCAAAACTTTGATTCATTTGCTCAATCAATTTTAAAGCGCGTGGATAGGACATGCCTAAATCGCTCGCGGCGGACTTAATTGATCCCGTTGCGAGCAAAGCGTTGAGCAAGGCCGCTTTGCCAGGACCAAACCGGTTGCCATCTGCGAGGTCGACGCGGAGACTGAAAGCGGCTTTAGCCATGTTGAAGCCTGCTTATTTGGTGGCAAATTGCGTCACAGATTTGCGGAATGGGTTGATCCGCGTTGATCGTGATCGCCTGAGGCGGCGAGGTGAGGGCTTGGAGCTGATCATCGAGCAGGCTGGCGGGCATGAAATGGTTGGCGCGCGCCCGAAGCCGCGCCGCGAGCGTTTGTTTTGGGACGTCGAGCAAGAGCCAAACACAAGATCGTTCGACTTCGTGCTGCAAACGGTTTTGGACATAAGGCGTAAGCGCTGAACAGGCGAGCACGACAGGGCCGGCCGTTTCGCAATTGATGTGGTTGATCATGCTATCGAGCCATTTTGCCCGATCAGCGTCTGTCAGCGGAACGCCGCCTGCTTGCTTTTCGACATTCTCTTGCGGGTGGTGGGTGTCTGCTTCTACCATGGTCCAGCGCATCCGTTCGCTGAGGGCCCCAGCAATCGTCGACTTTCCGGACCCCGCAGGTCCCATAATGATGTAAAGATCAGACATTGGATTCAACTGTGGCCGAACAGGGAAGGGGTCACCATACCCAGCCGGGTACACCAGTGGAAGCCTTACCAAGCTATTAATAGGGCGTCGGAGACTGGACAACGATGCGGCCGCCACGATGTCTGAGTCTGGTGTCCAAGTCTGCGAGCGCTTAATACGTTATGTCAGCGCGCGTAACTTAGACGCCAAACGATATCGGGGCTCCACAGCTCTAAATTCGATAATCTTCATTATGGGAAATTTTATTTGCCGTTACAGGCATTGGCATTATAAATACCCAATACGCGCGGTCGCGGTCTGTGCGGCTCAGAGCTTTAGGTGCGGATCCTGATACCTCAACACAGCTTCATGACCTTAAACGGTTACGCCTTTTACTTGGCGCCATGCCGCCAACGCAGCGCCGCCTATTTT
Source organism: Pseudomonadota bacterium (assembly GCA_039822145.1). GTDB lineage: Bacteria > Pseudomonadota > Alphaproteobacteria > Caulobacterales > Hyphomonadaceae > Henriciella. Next base: position 198,984 of record JBCBMU010000004.1, read on the forward strand.
TACCTTTAACGCAGCCCCCTTTCATGGCACGTTGTTAATGATCGTTACGGTTCATCTCGGGCACGGACGAGCGAGGGACGCGCTATGTCAGGAATTTTTCTATCATACAGTCGGGCAGATAGACCAATCGCTCAAACCGTCGCCGAAGCGCTAGAGGCGGAAGGATTTACCGTTTGGTGGGATAAAATTCTCCGCGCGGGGCAAACATATGATGAAGTCACCGAATCCATGCTGCGCGACTCCAGCGTCGTCGTTGTTTTGTGGTCTCACACCTCTGTGAAATCAAAATGGGTTCGAGCCGAGGCGACGCTCGGACAACGCAATGCCGTTGTCGTGCCCGCTATGATTGAAGATGCTGAGCGCCCGATCATGTTCGAACTGACCCAGTCGGCAAACCTGATCGGCTGGACGGGTGACCGCTCCGATTCAAATTGGCAAGATCTCGTCGCTGATATTAAGCGGGTGATCGATCCGGCCGACGCCAGCGCTTCAACAGCCGCGACGATATCGCCGCCGACGTCCGATGCAACCATTGAAAATACGTTTTGGACGTCAATCCAGGATACATCCGATCCAGCTGAACTCGAGGCTTATCTTAAACGCTACCCCGACGGGCATTTCAGTGAATTGGCACGAAACCGACTAAACGGTTTAATGAGTGCCGCGGCCCCTGTTGTGGCCGCGGCCGCGCTGTCAGAACCAAGTCCTAAACCCGTTGCGTCCCCTCCGGCCCCTGAGCAGGTGAAAAAATCGGGATCGAAAGCCCCTCTCCTGATCGTCGCCTTGCTGGCACTTGGAGCCGTTGGATACGGCGCAATGCAATTTCTGCCGAGTGATGATCAGGAGCTTGAGCCGATTGAGCAAGTGGACGCGCCGCCGCCGCCTCCATTGTGCGACATTTGCCCGGACATGACCGAGATTCCGGCCGGAAGCTTCAGCATAGGTTCGCCCGACACTGAACCTGGCCGCATTGGCAATGAAGGCCCACAAAAACGCGTTTCAATCGCGGCATTTGAAATGAGCACCACGGAAATTACCGTCGGCGAATGGGCCGCATGCGTTGCTGACGGCGTCTGTCCGACGAAACGCGGCGGAGACACTCTGCCCGTGGGGTCTGTGAGCTGGGATGAGGCGAACACTTATACAAGCTGGCTCTCCGCGAAAACTAACCGGAGTTATCGTTTACCGAGTGAGGCGGAATGGGAATATGCCGCTCGGGCTAACACGGAGAGCGCCTATTGGTGGGGGGATCGCTTCTCGGATGGCCAAAGCGTAACCGGCCAAGCCGCACCGGCGGATGCTGGACCGATCAATCCATTTGGCCTGATTGGGATGCTCGGCAATGTGAGGGAATGGACGCAGGACTGTTACGTCAACAATTATTCGAAACTGCCGACCGATGGCAGCGCCATGCGGAGCGCGAGCTGCGACCTACGTTCCATTCGTGGCGGCAGTTTCAAGCACGGCGCCAGCGAGCATAGAGCCGCCAATCGCGCCCGCCAGGCAGCCAGCACGAAAGATCCGGCGGTTGGCTTTCGCGTCGTTGTCCCTGAGACGTCTAACGACTAGCGCGCTGATGACGGAATTTCGGTTCAATGATGAATTGCTGCTTCAGGCTGCGGATCGGGAGTTAGCCCAGCAGCAATTTCCAAGCGTGTTTTTTGCCCTCGACCATCCTAGCCTCAGAGCCGATTTCAAGCGCATTGACGCGGGCGCGAACCGAGCCAAGTCGAAGAGCCGTATGATTGGCGTTTTAACACTGATATTTGCGGTCGTTTCCTTGCTAGCATTCCCGTTAGAGCCGCTGATCATTTCAACGAACGCCGATACAGAAATTTCGCGAAACCTGTTTCGTTTGATTGCCATTATCGGCGCGATTTGCGGAGTTCTGGCCGTCTTGTTTGGCAATCTCGGCCTGTGGTTTGGGAAGCTAAAACGTAACTGGCTCCAACATCGACTGATGACCGAGCGACTGCGTCAGTGGCACGCGCAATATTTGATCGCGCATGCGCTCGACATAAGTGCCGCGGTGACATCCGATACCGCGCGTGAAGCGTTCCTCGATGCGCGAACGGTGAGCTACAACCGATTCAAGCGGTCTGTGCTGGAACAAGTCTCAAGCGAATATACAAAATTCACTGTCAGCGGCGCTGCGGCGTATAGTGGTCTTTCTGTTTCAGAAGAAGGCCCCGGCTCATCATTTTGGATTGAGCCCGGTTGGGCTGATTTGGCTGGCCGTGACCTCAGTGAAGCAGATCATTCGGCCTTGGATGCCCTCCTTTCTGCTTATGACGGCACCCGATTCATCGGCCAAGTTCAGTACACCAATTACATCCTTTCAAGTGAGGGTAAGTTTTGGTCCCTCCCTGCAAAGCAGGCTTCGGTGTTGAGGAGTACGGCGTTCGGGCTTGTAATATTCGCTTTTGTAGCAAATTTCATCGCCTTGCTGAGCGCAATTTGGCCGAGTTTTCCAATATCTCAATCAATTCTAGGCTCAGTCGCCATTTCTTTTGCGATCCTGGCAGTCGGGGTGCGCGCCTTTCAAGAAGGTCTGCGACCAGAAAGAGAGCTGCGCCGAATGCAATTCTACGCGAGCGCTGTGAGTGCGGCGCGTAATAATTTCCTCGAAGCGAAATCGGCGCAGGAAAAAATCATCGCCATGTCGATATTAGAGCGAGCATCATTTGAGGAGATGGTCGAATTTCTGAGCACGAATGAACGGGCGCGTTTCGTCCTATAGGCCGAGCCGATTGGCTCAGCTCTGCATCTCTGCGAAGGGTTGGTACGCCCAACAGGATTCGAACCTGTGACCTACTGATTAAAAGTCAGTTGCTCTACCAACTGAGCTATGGGCGCATCCGAACGGCCCACATAGTTGAGAGCCTCTTCCGGGTCAACGGGTTTTGCTGCGGAAAACAATTTGTCGCTAGAAACTTGTCAGCGCGGCTTTCCCGTCACAGAATTCAATGCATGAAACATACCCTTTTCGCCGCCCTCATTGCGTTGGTCACAACCGCTTGCGCCAGCACGCCAGAATCGCAAACGCCAGACCCGGATGCCCCAAACGCTGCAGAGCGCGCCATTCAGCAATCCTCTGACGGGTTTAGTGAGGCTGCAATGACGCCGCTAGAAGACGTCAATTTGAAACGCGAGAAAATTCCGGAAGAGTTTGAGGCGATAAAAAACCCCTATGACGTTGATCCGGATATCGCTTGTGCGGACATTGCGGCACAAGTCACCGAGTTGAACAGCGTGCTGGGCAGAGATTGGGACATCCCACCACCGGATAAGAAAGGCTTGAGCGATCAAGCGGCGGACGGCGCGTCCACAGCCTTTCTCGACGCCGTCGCTTCTGGCGCAACCGGCTTTATCCCGTTTCGCGGGGTTGTCAGAACCGTCTCTGGCGCGAACAGCCATGCCAGCAAAGTCCGCAAAGCTTATGAACGCGGCTCGCATCGGCGGACATTTCTAAAAGCCATAGGATTGATGAAAGGCTGTGACTATCCCGCTGCGCCCCTTCCCTTGCCAGAGGACACACCAAAAGTCGTTTTCCGCTAAGATGGCTCAGATGCGCGCGGTTTCGATTTGGTGCTGGCCCAACGGTCGCTCAGGTCGGCTCTAAGAGCTTCAAATGTGCCATTCGCGATGGCTTCGCGCAGGCTTTGCATTAAGGCCTGGAAGAATGCGATATTGTGCCAGCTCAGCACCATCGACCCGAGATATTCACCGGAGCGGATCAAGTGATGCAAATAGGCTTTTGAATAGTCCTGACTGGCCGGGCTATTCACCGCTGCGTCGAGCGGCGATAAGTCTTCTGCAAAGCGGGCATTTTTGAGGTTTATCGGACCGTCCCACGTCCAGGCTTGACCATGACGCCCGGCGCGCGTCGGCAGAACGCAATCAAACATATCGATCCCGCGCGCCACCGCTTCGACCAGATCAATCGGCTTGCCAATGCCCATGACGTAACGCGGATACTCGGCTGGCAAATGCGGCACCGTCATATCAATTGTTGCGCACATTTGATCATGGCCTTCACCGACCGCGAGCCCCCCTAAGGCGATGCCGCCAAATCCTTGTGAGACCACACCTTTCGCAGACGCCTCGCGGAGGTCAGGGTAATTGGAGCCTTGTACAATGCCAAACAGTGTCTGGGCCTCGCGCTCCCCAAACGCGTCGAGCGAGCGCTGCCCCCAATCCAAAGAAAGCCGCATGGAGCGCTCTGCTTCTTCATGCGTGCAGGGAAAATCCGTACACTCATCGAGTTGCATAGAAATGTCCGCGCCGAGTAAATCGGCTTGGATCTCAATGCTGCGAGCCGGCGTAAGACGATGCTCAGAGCCATCAATATGGCTTCGAAAGGTCACGCCATCGGCGTCCATTTTTCGTAATTGCGAGAGCGACCAGACTTGGAAACCGCCACTATCTGTGAGCATCGGTCCGGACCATTTGCTGAAGGCATGCAATCCGCCCAAGCGCTTCACGCGTTCGGCGCCGGGCCGCAGCATCAAGTGATAGGTGTTACCTAGAATGATATCGGCGCCGGTCTGTTTCACCTGATCGGTATAGAGCGCTTTCACGGTGCCCGCTGTCCCAACCGGCATGAAGGCCGGAGTGCGAATTTCGCCGCGAGCCGTCTTCAAAACCCCAGTGCGAGCGGCGCCATCTGTGGCATGGATTTCAAATGGGAACCGCGCCATTAGATGAGATGCCCCAATTGGAGAGTGTTTAAGAGCGCTTCTCGCGCCCGCAGACACTCTTGCGCAAACGCGGGATCAGCCAGATCATTCGCGCTTAATCGGTCGCGATAGTGTGCCCGCACAACCTTTAGCAGTGCATCGATTTTCGTCTCGTCCATGAGCACACCCTGATGACACGCCGCGCGTTCGGCCTCTGTCATCACCACGCGTAACCGCAAGCAGGCCGGGCCGCCGCCATTGCGCATAGATTGACGAACGTCGACATAGTGTACTCGGCCGATGGGACCATTGCTTGCCACCAGGCGCTCACAATATTCGCGCGTGCTCTTTGTTTCTTGGGTCTCCATGGGCGCGACCAATACTAAGCGGTCCTCGCCGGGCCATTGCAGCAATTGCGAGTTGAACAAGTAAGACGATATCGCATCGCTTAACGGCACTTCGGCATTGGGGACCATGACGGGCTGAAGCTCAAACCGACCATCGGCGGCGCGGCGAAGCGCTTCTAGCGTCGCCTCGGTATCTTCGAATGCGTGCTCATGGAAGAATAAAGTGTCGAGTGTACCGACACAGACAACGTCATTATGAAAGGCGCCCGCATCGATTGCATGTTTAGACTGTCGCGCAAAAACAGTACGTGTGGAGTCTAAACCATGGCTGCGCGCGATGCTCTGACTTGCGAGCTGAGTTTGCCGAGCTGGAAAGCCTCCCACGCTTTCGCCAGCGTCGCGGCCATAGACGAAAAGCTCGACCCCAGCTGAGCCCTGCTCGGCGCAAAGTCGGACATGATTGGCTGCGCCTTCATCGGCGAAGTCGGCATGCATTGGCAAAGCCGCGTGCACGGCAAAGCTATCGTCTTCAAAGATCGCCGACAGGCTGGCGGTTGTCTCAGGATGCTCCAGCGAGCGGTGAAGCATGGATGACAGATTCGCGGCCGTTAGATGCAGCCGGCCGTCTTCGGTATCCGCGGATGGCGAAACGGTTGCCGCGTTCGCAGTCCACATTGAGCTGGCTGAATATGCCGTCTTCAAAAGCCGCGGCGACGTTTTTGCGGCCGCTTCGATCATCGCGCGCTCAGAACCGGTAAATCCCGCACTCAAGAGAAAGTCCAAGTTCGGCCGGGCTAAGGGCGGCAAAACGCCTTGCACAAAGCCCGCTTGCACGAGCATGCGCATTTTCTCGAGACCTTGCAGCGCCGCTTCGCGCGGGTTTGAAACATCCCCCGCATTCGACTGACTGGCCAAATTGCCATCCGACATGCCGCCATAATTATGATTTGGGCCGATCAGCCCATCAAAGTTGACTTCGACCGTTTTAGAAACAGACATGGGAACCCCTGCCTTGTGCCTATTGAAGGGCGATCCTTTCCGCCCGAATGGATATGGACTGGCGCGCGCGTCTCAATAGGCTCAGGGCGCGGCCAAATTTGTTTTTCGGTCTCTACTTGGGAAATCCCACGGCGCCAAGGCGTGCAGCCTCATCAGAGACCTGGCTGGCTTGCGGCCAGGCGCAATAGTCTGCGGCATAATATGCGCCAGGCCGAAAATTGCCGGAATGCCCAGGACCGCCAAAGGGCATCGCACCACTGGCACCCGCAGTCGGTCGATTGCGATTGAGGATGCCAGCCGCCATTTCAGCGCGGGCCTGGATCCAAAGCGCGTCATCATCGCTGACCAGGCCGCCCGAGAGGCCATATTTTGTATCATTGGCGCGCTGTATCGCGTCCTCAAATCGATCGACACGAATGATCTGCATAAGCGGCCCGAACAGCTCTTCGTCGGGAAGGTCGGTGGCGTCAGTGACATCGATGACGCCGGCCGTAACGAACCCGCCGCCACGCTCCATGCGCTTCAAGCGCCGCAGGGACTTGCCGCCTTTCTTCGACAGCTTCATCTGGAAGTCCGTGGCATTCTCTGCGGCTTTTTCTGAAACCAGCGGCCCCATGAAAATGCCCTCTTCCGAATGATCTCCGATCTTGAGGCCTTTCGCGCGCGCAACGATTGCTTCAACAACGGCATCACCCCACTTCCCGGTGGGAAGAATGACCCGGCGCGCGCAGGAACACCTTTGTCCTGTGGTTAGGAATGCCGATTGCGCGGCAATGTCCGCAGCGGCATCGATGTCAGCAGGTTCCCAAATGATGAGTGGATTATTGCCGCCCATTTCGAGCGCCAAAATCACTTCCGGGCGTCCCGCGAAATGGCGGTGAAAGAATAGTCCGGTTTGTGCAGAACCCGTGAAGAGCAGCCCATTAATGTCACCATCAAGGAGGGCTGCGCCCGTTTCTCTTCCGCCTTGAACGATGTTTAGAAGCCCGTCTGGAAGCCCTGCGACGGCGAATGCGTCGGCCATGACGTGGGCGACAGATGGTGCCAGTTCTGAAGGTTTAAAAACGCACGCATTACCCGCCAGCAAAGCTGGAACAATGTGCCCATTCGGCAAATGGCCTGGGAAATTGAACGGTCCAAAGACCGCCATAACGCCGTGCGGCCGATGCGTAAGATGCAATGATCCAAACGCGGCCTCTGACATTGATGTTCCGGCGCGCTCAGCTTGAGCCTTTATTGAAATACCGACTTTCGCGGCCATCGCGCCGGCTTCGCCTTTGGCTTCCCAATCGGCTTTGCCCATGTCCTGGCTGATGGCCTGCGCGATATCTTCTGCGCGTGCGGTTATTTCCTCAGCATAGCGCTCCAGAATGGTCGTCCGATCGTGCTGCGGGCGCCGCGCCCAATCACGGTGCGCCGCGTGTGCTGCGGTGATGGCGTCATCGACTTGGTCTGCGCTGCTGGCCTGACCGTCCCAGCTTGTTTCACCCGTCGCGGGATTGGTTTTTTCGAACCAGTCATCGGCGCCATCTTGCCAGGTGCCATTGATGTAAACACTCTTGGCCATACTAACTCCTGAGCCAAATACGGGCTTTATCGCCTCTTTTCAGTTTAAGTTTGTCGAGCGTATCCTGGCTGGTGATGAAGCGCTTTTCGCCGATCACAGCCCCTTCGATCAAACACGCGCGATAATCATTCAAACTGGTGCGCGCAGCGATGCCGGTTGAGCCCTTCGCGGCGCCGACGTCGAGCTCCATGACTTTGCTTTCGCGCGATGTGCGCAGCATGTTTCGAGACGTCTGCATGATCGGACCGCCATCAAAAATGTCGACCACGCGCTCAAACTGAAAACCTTCCCATTCCAGCAATTTAAATGCTGGAACACCGTCGACATGAACCCGGCCAATCACTTCCCGTGCTTCATTGGGAAGCAGATCCACATAGATTGGATATTTCGGCATAAGGTCCAAAATGAACTGATTATCCGTCGTCGCTGAAAGGTAATCAGCGTCCGTGAAGGACATTTTGAAAAAGTGCCGGCCTAGACATTCCCAAAACGGCGTTTCGCCATCATGCGAAACGACGCCGCGCAGCTCTGCAATGACTTTTTCGCCGAACCATTCTGGCTTTGTCGACATCAGCAAGTAACGGGATTGAGCGAGTAAGCGGCCAACCCCTGCGCCGCGGTGTTGCGGACGCAAAAAGAGCGTGCCGACTTCTGTACAGCCGACAAACTCATTGGTTAGGATCAGAGCGTCCATATCAAAGCGGCGATCGGCTTCTTGGCTTGCTTGTGCCAGCGTAATGATACGATAGTTGAAGAAGGGTGATTTCACACCGACCCCGGCTTTGACCGCGCTGCAGCCGCCTATGTCGCCCGTTTCCGTATTCTCGAGCATCATCAGATACTTGCCATATTCTGGCTGATCGAGGCGGCCCCCAAATGAGTCGACAGATTTTAAGAGACGCTTGCGCAAAATCTCTTCATCGACCGGGAGTGAGGTAAATCCGGGTCCCGATTCCACGGCCATAGACCGCAACGCATCAAAATCGGCCAATTCCGCTGGCCGCATAATATAAGGCGATGTCATCCCATCATGGCCTTGATCTTCGCCGCATCCAAGCGACCATCTGCAATTCGATTAAGCAACAAACCGGACAGCTGCGCCCGTTCGACGAAACTCGACATAATCACATATTCTTCGTCAGAGTGAATTCGTCCGCCCATAACGCCGAGCGTATCAACATTGGGCACGCCCGCTGCGAAGATATTATTACCTTCGCAGACGCCGCCCGTATCGACAAATTCAAGCTCTAGTCCGATCGCGCGTCCAGTATCGGCAACCGCATCAAATAGCGCTTGCTGTGCGTCATTGCGCGGCTTTGGCGGGCGATAGAAACCGCCATGTACATGGCCGGAAATACCGTCTCGAGCTTGTGCGACTTTCAGCAATTCATCGACTCGTGCCGTCGCCCAAGCCGCCGCTTCAGAATCGGGTGCACGGGCGCCAAAGCGGACAATCGCCATGTCTGGGACAATGTTGACGGCAGAGCCGCCATCAATCGAGCCGACATTGAACGTGACGCCTTCAAATTTGCCGTTCAGGGCCTCTAGTGACACAACCATAGCCGCGGCAGCCTCTAGCGCGCTTCTGCCCTCTTCTTTAGCGCGGCCGGCATGAGCCGAGCGGCCATGCAAGACGATATCAAACACGGCTGACCCTTTGCGGCCGCCTGACATCGCGCCAGTGTCCATGCAAGGTTCATAAGTCATCCCGATCATCGCCCCGGATTGGGCAGCTTTCGTCAAAAATGGAGCGCTGGCGAAATTGCCTGTTTCCTCATCTGGCGTGATGATAATCTGGTAGCCAAGCTTGTCTTTGAGCGGGCCAGCCTCGAAGGCTTGCAGCGCCCCGAGCATAACCGAAATTCCGCCTTTCATATCGGCGAGGCCCGGGCCGTTATATTTGTCGTCTTCGATTTCGCGAATTTCAGTGAAGGTCTCAGGCGGGAAGACCGTGTCATAATGCCCGCTCATAATGATTTGCGACGCTGCATCTGGGCGCGATGAGATCCGAATTACCGGGCCAGTCTCAAACGCTTCAACCGTGCCTTTGTCTGAGATTTTTTCAAACGGGTCAGTGTCAATCAATTCGATGTTTGCGTCTAACGCACTGAACGCGTCGCCGAGGCGCGGGGCGAGACTGTCCAAGCCGGCGCGGTTCCAACTTCCTGTATTGGTTTTCGCCCAATCAAAGGTCTGGTCCTGCATGTTTGCTTCGAGCGCTTCGATATGCTCGCAAATTGCTTCATCGTCGCGGGTTTTAATACTGAGATCAGCCATTTCGTCTTGGTTTCACGCTTTCATCAAAACAACAAGCCCCGGACGTGACGGTCCGGGGCTTGGATCACGATTTGGACGTCGATCAGGTATTGCTGTCGAAGTCTGCGAGTTCTTTTTCCGCCGTCGCCAGGCGTTCGTCGACTGTTTCGCAGGACTCTGGCGCATTGCCGATGACTTCGAGGTCTTTGCAACGCTCTTTCTCTTTCTTGTAGTCGCTGACCACGTTGAAGAGCGTAAAGCGGGCCAAGGCCACAGCGGTATTGTCTTCTGCTGCCATGAAGTCGATCCAACCGCGGCCACCGCGATTGTTCGCACTGCGGAAAGCTTCGCGCGCGCCCGAGCGATCGTCACGCTCATAACGCGATTGACCGACCAGAACCCAAGCCAAGCCGGCATCAGAAAGGCCGCCCTTATTGATCGCTTTTATTAGAGCGTCTTCGGCCGCGGCCCAGTCTTGTAGCTCGCTATAAGAGCGACCGAGGCGTTCGTACATTTTTCCGTCTGAAGAAATTTCCGCCGCTTCTTCAATCACCGGGATCGCTTTTTCAAACTCGCGGGCCACTTGGTACAGGTTGGCGAGCAATTCGAGGCGCTCATAATTCTTGGAAATACGGCCTGCATTAATCTCTTTTTCGAGGATCCGGGCGGCTGCATAAGGCACGTCGAACGAATTGTAGAAGTTCACAATCCGCATCAACTCGTCTTCGGTTTGAAGAATGCCGCCGAGATACATGGCTTTTTGAACTTCAAACGCTTTGCGGTCTTGTCCGCCGCGGAAATAGTCGCCGGCAATCGCGTCCCACAGTTGGCGGTCGCTTGGGTCACGTGCGAGTAGGAGCTCCAACAGTTCCGCTTTCTTGGCGAAATTACCAGTCTTGTCATAGAGGAAAATCAGGAAGTCATAGACTTGGCGATCGGCGCCCGGGCCGTCATCCTGCAGCACCCGCTCGGCCCAAACCAGAGCGTCCGGGAAACGGTCCATTTGCTGGTAAAGCACCGCGAGGGTCCATTTTTGATTGCGATCTGGAACGCCGCCAAGCGCCATCCACTTGTCCATATATTCAAGGGCTTTGACCTTGTTATCCGTCGACAAATAGATTTGAGAGATATTGTAGAAGGTCGTCTTCTGTTGATCGGCTGGGATATAGCCGCGATCAACCGCTGTGATGAGATCCGCAACCGCGCCATCATAGTCGCCCGTTTCGATCTTAATCGCGGCGCCAAGACGCAGAGCTGCGCCTTCCTCATAGCAGTTTAGCGGCGACGCCCGCAAAGCATTCAATGCGGCCAATGCCCCTTGTGGGTTATCATTTGCCAAAAGCTCAGTTTCAGCTTTGAGATAATTCTCAGCATTGCCTGAGGTAAATTGGGTTTCTTCACACGCTTGAGCCGTAGCAGTGCTGACACCGATTGATGCCGCAATCGCAATGGTGGCTGCGCTTTGTAAGATGCGCTTCATCATTTCGTTTCACTCCTCTACGCCTATATGGCGTCCTATTCCTTTGAACCGGAAGTTTGCTCCGATTTCAAGCGCTTCAAGCGATAAGTTGAAGCTTTTTCCCAGTCTTTTCCCAAACGACATTCCTACGGTTCCATCCGGAACTCAAGGGGATAGACCACACCATTTACGGTAACCGGCAGTCCATCATGAATTTTGGGCGCAAACTTGACCTTTTTGACAGCTTTTATGGCGGCGCTGCGAAACACGCGATCTGTGCAATCCGCTTGCACATCGAAGGGTTCGCCGCGGATCGAAACAGAGAAGTAGACTTCGCACGATCCTTCAATGCCCCGGGACGCGGCGGACCCTGGATAAACGGGAATTGGCGGCGTGAGCGGTTCTAACGTTCGGAATTCGATCGCTGACGCCCGTTTAGGTTTGATGCTGTCAAAATCTGCTTCCCCATAATCTGCCGGGATGCCTCCCGTATATGTGCCGAGTGGAACTTTTGCATTGTTGACTGATTTGATCAGCTTTGGCGGTTGCGGCGGAGCTTTGATTGGCTTTGGTTTGACCACTTTACGACTCGGTCGCTCAACCGGCTTCGACGTTTCTTGCGCCATCAAAGCTTCCACGCTGTAGGCGCGTTGGACGGGCGGTTCAAAGTCATCCACGGCGACAAGATGGTGCATCGCGCTAAATAAAGCGAGCGTCATCGCGCCCGCCGGGACGGCGACCGCAAGCGTGCGCTTCCACCGGTTTGGCTGTTGTTTGGTAGTCTCGTCTATCATTCTAAGCCTCCCTATGTCATATAATTACAATACGTAACTTTATTACAGAGTCAAGGCAAAAAGAAAGGGGGCTCCGAAAAGCCCCCTGCCCCAATCGATTTAATCTGGCTTATTCAGCGAGGTTGAACTGTAGTGGATACACCACATTACGGCGTTCTGCAGCTTGCCCGCGAATGATCTTCGGCGCAAATTCAACGCGGCTGACCGCCCGTTCTGCTTCACGCTTAAACACACGGTCCGTGCAATCAGCCTGAACATTGTAGGGCTTTCCGCGTGTATCCACGTCAAAGCGGACATCGCACGACCCTTCAATCCCACGCTCAGCCGCGCGTGATGGATAAGTCGGTACTGGTGGGCGAATCGGCTGCGCATCACGGTCTGAAATCGCGACAGGATCAATCGCCAGAGAGTTCAAACGTGTCGGCGGCAATTCGCTTGGCGGTGCGCCTTGAATGTTCGGGGTTGGCAGGTCAATGTCATTCTTGCTCGCGGTCAGCTTTGGCGGCGGTGGCGGCTTGTCGGCATTGTTTAATTTCCGCGGCTTGCTTCGAGCGCGCCGTGAAACCTGCTCTTCCTGAGCTTCCGGTGTGATGCTTTCCAGATTATATTCACGAAGATTTTCAGGCTCTTCGAAATCTTCATTGATCAAAATCCGCATTGTATGGAACAGTGCCAGCGTCACGATAATCGCGACTGGAATTCCAATAGCAAGTCGGATCAATGGATTTGCAAACATAGACCTCTCCTTCCGTTACTGGTTGACGACCGACAATGGGACGCGGCCCAAATTGTCGACTTCGTTGACGATCTCCATGAGATCGATGAGCACCCCAGCTTGCGCTTCAGAGTCCGCTTGAACCACGAGACGCCCTTTTGGGTTGTCTTCGCGAAGCTCACGGATCCGAAACCCAACTTCAGAAATCGGAACCACTTGCTTATTCATGTAAATTTCGCTGTTGCCATCGATCGCGATCAAAATGCCGAGCGGGTTTTGCCGCTCTTTATTATTGACCTCAACGCGCTCGATCTCAACGCCAGGTTCACGAATAAACTGTGCCGTCACGATAAAGAAGATGAGGAGGATGAAGACCACGTCCAGCATTGGTGTGAGGTTGACGTCGTCTTCGGCGCTGCTGGCAGCTTCACGTACTTTACGTGCCATTCTAAGTCTCCTCTATCCTGCTGAACGGACGATGTTCACCCGTTCCATTTGTGCGTCATACGCGATGTCGCGCACTTCGATAATTGTCCCGGTGCGGGCCTGTGGGTGCGCTTGAATGATCAATGCACTTTCAGGGTTTTCCGCACGGGCGCGTTCCATACCGCCGCGCACCGCTGAGATGTCTGTCAGTTTGCGATTAACGCGGATCTGATCAGACTCATCGATATAGACGATGATTGCGGGCGCCGGATTGCTTGGCGCATTGGTTTGCGGTGGCGGCGGCTCAGCTCCCAGTGCTTCTTCCTGAATAAAGGTCGAAGTCACAATAAAGAAGATGAGCAGGATGAAGACGACGTCGAGCATCGGTGTCAGATCGACAGCGGCTTCATCGCTTGGGCGACTTGCACGTCCTCGCATCAGCCAATCTCCATCTTATCATCGACTTCCTGCACCACGCGGCGGACTTTTTTGTCCATGCCTGTGGCGAATGGAATGCCTGAAATGGAGGCCACCATGCCGGCCATGGTTGGAATGGTCGCTTGCGACACACCGCGCGAAAGCGCTTTAGCGTCTGCGCCGTCCGTGATCGCCATATTGTCGAACACGGTGACCATTCCGGTCACAGTTCCGAGCAGTCCGAGCAGCGGCGCGAGCGCCACCATGGCTTTCGCAAATGAGACATTTGCTTGAGCTTTTTGTCGGACTTCGGAGACCAGTTTGTCTTTGATCCAGTGAGCGAGCTTCGATTTTCGGTCGGAGCGCGAACGCCACTCCGAAAGAGCCTCTTCTGCGACAGAAGCATGGGCAATGCGGAAGTAGAACAGGCGCTCCAGGATCAGGGCCCACATAATGAATGTGGCGCCCATAATCCATAGAAGCACTGGCCCACCGCGAGCCAAAAACTCCTGAAGTTCGGTCATTCCCAACATCTATGGGCTCCCGATCTCAGAGGCGGCCTTAAGCCGCCCCTCCACGTTCTGCACGCTCAGCCACGAGGCCAGCGGCTTGCTCATCCAGGATCTGCTGGTTGCCACGGGCCATTGCCGCAGCAAGAGCGTGTGTCAGCAGAAGCGGGATCGCTGCAACCAGACCAAGCACTGTGGTCATAAGCGCAACTGAAATACCGCCAGCCATCAGTTTCGGATCACCGGCACCGAAGTTTGTAATCGCGGTAAAGGTAATGATCATACCGATAACGGTACCAAGCAGACCCATCAGTGGGGCCACAGCGGCAAGCACTTTGACGATGTCATTATAGCGCTCGATTTTTGGCGATTCGCGAAGGATTTGTTCGTCGAGTTTCAGTTCGAGCGTTTCAAGATCAGCGTTCTTATTGGTCTCATAAGCTTCAAACACGCGAGCGAGTGGGTTGCCATCACCAGCTTGCTTGGTTTTCGCGGTCGCACGGATCGCGTTGCCCATGAAAAAGAGCGTGATGATTTTGAACAGCGCGACGGTCAGACCGATGACGAGCAGGCCAAGAACGATGTAACCAACGATACCACCCTGGTTTACGCGCTCGCCAAGACCTGGCTTGTCGCCTTCGATTTTGAACAATTCGCCGCGGTTCGGGTCGAACGGCACAGTCATTGTTGTGCCTTCATCGCTGCTGATCAAGGATTTGAACGAACTCCGGAAGCGACCGCCTGGCTGACGCTCAAGCTTCTCAAGGAAGTAGTCGCCAGAGCCAGCGCGTTCGATAGTCACGAAGCCCGCATCATTATTGGTCGCTGCGATGAACGTTCCAACGCGTGTCACTTCTACGTCTTGAACAGACTCGTCAGAGCCGCCCATAGATACCGGTGACATGAAGGTTTTGACTTCTGACTGAGCAATCATCTCTTGGAGGATTGCTTTTGGCAGACGGTCGAGTTCGCTACGGGTTGGCAGCGAGGTTGCTTCCGCAACTTCTGACAGACCTTCAAACCGACCAGGATAGTCAAAGCTCGCAAGGCTTTCGCGCATCAGAGGCTGAACTTCACCAACAACAGCGCGGAATTCACCGACGAGTTGGGCGAAGTCACCGGCTTGAACATCGAGCTCAGCTGCCAGTGTGTCGATTTCAGCTTGGTAGACATCAAACTGATTGCTCAGGGCGTTGCCGCGTGCATTCGCAGCTGCAAGCTCACCCTGCGCAACGCGCATTTGGTTTTCTTGGTCATCCGCGGCGGTTTGGAAGTCGCGAAGACGCTGCTGATTCTCAGCCGACATTGTTTGGCTGTCCTGTTGGACTTTTGCCAGAATGTCAGAAAGTGAGTTTTGAGCTGCCGCTGGCAGCGCCGCAACCATAGAAGCGCCAGCAAAAGCTGCCGCGATCCCAATGGTCTTAAGTGATTTTGTGAACGGTTTCATGTGTTCTTTCCTCAACTCCATTGGGGCTTACTGAACAGCAAGCTTAGTGGCGGGTACGTACATAACATCCTGAGTACGCTTACCCTGGATGATGCGAATGGCTTTATCGATCTCGGCTTTGTATTTGCTTTCAAGATCAACCCACGATGAGGTCTCGCGGTCATAGCGTTTCGCGTAACGACCGGTTGGATCCATATAGACAAGCGCGACACGGCCAAACAGAACCATATCAACAGTGACGTCTTTGCCGTCTACGTCGATGGTTTCTTTCCAAGTGTCGGTCTTGCGGCCGACTTCCATTTCAGCTGTGTAAGCGTCCATGATTTGACGATAGCGCTCAGTCACTGAGATGTTCGGGTCAACCAAATACTCGCGCAAGCGCGCGATGCGGTCTTTACGATCGGTCAAGCGGAAAGGCAGGTCCGCCTCGATAAAGGCTTCCAAATCGTCGACCAAAGTCTCCAGCATTGGAACGGTCTGAGAGGTGATCTCGTCCACGCGGCTCAATTGGTCGGTCAAAGAGGCAATCTCGCGCTCCTGACTTTCGACAGCAGCAGCCTGCTGCTTAGCGTACAATTCCGCAGCATCTTTACGCTGCAACAGTGTCCGGAATTCACCAACCATGTCGGAACGCTCATCGTCCAATTGGTTGATTTGTTGCTGAACTTGTTCGGCGCGGCGTGTCGCCTGCTCGCCGGTCGCGATCGCGCGATCCAGTCCTTGTGCAACTGCAGGCGCGGTCATGCCGACGACTAAAGTTGCTAGAATGGCTCCGCGAGCCGGTGTCAGAACATTCTTCATGAAGTCTGCCTCTCACTCTCCAAATGTTGCGTCGCCGGATGACGTCGCTGAAAACTTTTGTTTGCCGTGGCTCATGCCAAAGCATCTATCGGCGGGACAAACACATCCGCCAAGTTGCACAAAAGGAAAACGGGCAACGCCCACCTCCTCCCAATTTGTGACCTCGAGACTTTTCGTCTTTCTAATCTACGCAGCGAACGGGATTACCCGCAGGTCATCTTCGCGTACGTCCTCACCTCTGCAAAATGCTCAACTGCTTGTCAAACTTTCATTCACAATTGAGGCAGTTGCATGGCATATTTGAAATATTATTACATCGAAGGCCAAAAACAAATCAACCCCCTGGTGGATGATTGTTCAAAAAACTCGGAAAAGAGTGGCTGGGGTGCCAGGATTCGAACCTGGGAATGCCGATACCAAAAACCGGTGCCTTACCACTTGGCGACACCCCAACTGAGCGGCGGACATAGCCAATACGTTTTCCGGTTGCAACACCCAAATCGCCGCGCCTTGAAAACCAACTGCAATTTTCTCCGCGTCAGCCTCTTCGATGAAAAGTTTTGCGGTCTGAAAAAACCGTGATGTTCTTTGTGTTTTGACAAACTCCATATTAACGCCCATATCGTTATCCGATAAATTGGTTTGTGGAGCATCCACCTTATGAAAACATTCTTTGCGTCACTCGGCGGGGCAGTCGTCGGATCAATAGTAGGTCTATTCCTGCTCTTTTTCATCGGCATGGCGATCATTCAGTCGACGGTAAATGGTCTCGTTCAATCTGCATCAGGCCCTGAGACAGGCCAAGATGATGGCAACCCGATTGTATTGACGTTGGATTTGCGCAGCGGCTTTTCCGATCAAGCGGCGACGACGGGGCCAGAGGCTCTATTTGGCTCAGTTGGTTTCGTGGACGTGATTACGACTTTGGACGCGGCGGCGAAGGATGACCAAGTCAAAGGCCTTTACATTCGTGCCAGTGAATATGGTATCGGTTCTGCGCGCGCTGAAGAGTATCGAGACGCTTTCTTAAACTTCAAAGCCGCGGATAAATTCATCATTACGCACAGCCAAGGATCTTATGGCGGCGGCCCGTCTGGCTATCGCGCGATTGCGTCTTCAGATGAGATTTGGGTGCAGCCCGGCAGCGATATGATTGCCAGCGGATTGGCGCTCGAAACCTTGTTCATGAAAGGCCTGTTCGACAATCTCTCGATCACGCCCGAGTTCGAAGCGCTGTATGAGTTTAAAAACGCGCCAAATACATATGAAGAAGAAACATATACGGAGCCGCACCGCCGCGCGATGACGGAACTGGCCGAATCACTTTGGACCATTTCTTTGAGCGATATCGCAGCGGATCGCGGCCTCTCAGTAGAACAAGCGCAAGCAACTTTAGAGGCGAGCCCGATCAGCGCTGATCAAATGGTGAGCGCGGGTTTCGCCACTCAACTGGGTTGGCCCGAAGACGCCCGTGATGCGGCTTTGGAGCGTGCCGGTGAAGATGCGATCTCAATCGACGTTACCAGCTACACCGCCCCGGAAACACCTTTTGGCGCGCCTGTGATTGCGATCGTTGGTGGCCAAGGCCCCATTGTGAGCGGCGCCGCCGGCGGAAGCTTCTTCCAAGAAGGCAACGGCTTCGCATCTGATGCAATCGCCGCGGCCATTCTCGAGGCCGGCCGCGACGAAGATGTCGAAGCAATTGTCTTCCGGGTCGACAGCCCTGGCGGTTCGCCCACGGCGTCGGACCAGATCTGGCGCGCGATTGAGCGGATCCAAGACGAAGAACAGAAACCCGTCATTGTTTCCATGGCCTCCGTCGCAGCCTCGGGCGGATATTATGTCTCGACCGGTGCCGATTGGATTGTTGCCAATCGCACAACAATTACCGGTTCAATCGGGATTTTTGGCGGTAAGTTCGCAATTTCTGAAGGCCTCGCTCGGATCGGCATCAACGCCGAGTCGATCAAAGTCGGCGGCGAGTTTACGGGCGCGTTCTCGACAACTGAAGGGTTTACGGATGCGCAGCGCGTGAGCATCCGCGACTGGCTGACGAGAGGCTATGATCGCTTCACCGAATTGGTTTCAGAAGGTCGCGGCCTGACACTGGACCAAGTTGACGGTGTGGCACGCGGGCGCGTTTGGAGCGGCGAAGACGCCTTGTCGCGCGGTCTTGTTGATGAGCTTGGCGGTTTGAACACCGCAATTGCCAAAGCCCGTGAACTCGCAGCAATTGATGGCGACACTACGGTGCGGTTGAAGTCTTACCCATATGCGGGTGATGCGACCTTCCCATTGTTTAGCGCTTCTGCGGGAGCGTCAGCGGAGCAACTCCAAGCGATTGGACAGTTCGCCGACATGCTTAATGACCCAGAAGTCCAAGCTTTGATCCAAGAAGTCGAAACGGCGCGTAGCAGCCGCATTCAAGCCCGTATTCCAAGCTTTATTGAGCGTTAAACGCCCAACGCTTTAAACTAATTGCATATCAGGCCTTCCGACCCCTCGTCGGGAGGCCTAATCATTTAGGGCGTTAAAATGAGCCGCGGCGCCGCACCGCATCGCCATCTGACACATCCGGTCCATATATGCGGATAAGAAAAGGCCATTCACTATGTCTCAAATGACCAAAGACCGGACACAAAAGTACCACACGAGCGAAACGGCGGAGACCATGGCGGACGTGCGGCACGAAGTGGATCGGCTAGATCGTCTGCTGGTTGCGCTTTTGGTGGAACGCCAATCCTTTATGGATGCAGCAGCGCGCATTAAAGGCAACCGGCACGCTGTCCTCGATCGGCCGCGCATTGAGGATGTCGTCAGCAAAGTCAAAGCCGAGGCTGAATCGCAAGGGCTTTCTCCAGCGATTGCAGAACCGGTTTGGCGGACCTTAATTGACCGCTGTATCGCTTATGAGTTTGAATCGTTTGATCGTCTCAAGCCAGGCTTGGACAATTCATAGCTCGCGTGGGCGCAGGCTTCGATCACCTGAGATAATCCGTCTTTGAGAGACGATAGGATGGTCGCGGCTTCGACCCGTGCGACGTCATCTGCACTGCGACCTCGCTGCTCGACACGTGCGCAGGCTTCGCCGAAGTCTTTGGCGCCGATGCTCAAAGCTGCGCCTTTTAACGCATGAGCGGCGTCAGCCCATTCGTTTTGGCCGATGTCTGGATCGAGCATGCGTCCCCAGGTATCCGCTTGTGTGCGGAAGATATCTAAGACTTCATCTGCGAGATCAACATCGCCGCCCGTCATGGTCATTAAGTGATCGAGATCGATTTTCATTCAGAGCCTCTTGCGCCACGCAGAAACATTAAATTGCCAATAGGATTGGTTTTACGCGTGGCTTTAGGGTTTCTTTTAGGGCGATTCTGGTTTAATGATATTCGATAAGTTTTGATTGGGGTTATCAATGATTAGTGTGCTCGAAACCATTCGTAACGTTACGATCGCGGTTTTGCTTGCTTGGATGGGTTTTTCTGTTGCGCCGGATAAGGATGATCGCGGCGAAGACACAGCGACGGCACCAAACAGCAGCATGATCGGTTTTTTGCCAGGCTGATTCAGAGGATGGGCGCTGCGCCCTTAATCTGTTTATAAGGCGATCATGCCGGTCGGTTTAACGCTATACAAAATCCTCATGTTCTTAATCGCGCCCTTTGCTGGCGCGATATTTCGTCGGCGTGCTCGCGCCGGAAAAGAAAATGCTGCGCGGATTTCTGAACGGTTTACATACGCGCCCTCCCCTCGCCCAGCGGGTCGCTTAATTTGGCTGCATGCGGCGAGTGTCGGCGAGTCGCAAATCCTCTTGGAGCTTGGGCGCCGGTTGATCCTTGAGGGACTCACCGACACGACCCTGCTGTTCACCTGCCAAACCGAGACCGCAGCCAATTTGCTCGCACGTGCAATTGCGACGCTTGAACGACCAAAGAGCGTCACGCTCCTGCACCGCATGGCACCGGTCGATACGCCGCGCGCCGCTAAACGATTTTTGGCCCATTGGGCCCCGGATGCGGCGATATTCGCCGAAGGTGAGGTTTGGCCAAACTTGCTTCGCAACTTGCGCGCTTCCGGCACCAAAACAGCCTTGATAAATGCCCGTATGACGGAGCGCTCAATCACCGGTTGGCTGCGTTGGCCGCGAACGGCAAAATCAGTATTCTCAAGCTTCGATCTGTTGAGCGCCGCAGACCTTCAGACCAAGACAGGACTGGAGGCGCTTTCAGGTCAAAATGTGCTGCATCCCGGCAATTTGAAATCTGCGCTTCCGATCCCGGGAGCGTCTCCCGACGAAGTCAAAACCATCGAGGCGCAAATTGGACCGCGCCCGATTTTGGTTGCGGCGTCAACGCACCCTGGCGAAGAAGCCCTCGCCCTCGATGCGCTGATGCAAATGGATCCCAAGCCGTTTTTGATCATCGCGCCCCGTCATCCCGAACGGGCCGACGACATCATGGCGCTGCTCACCTGTAGCGACTTCGAGATAGCACAACGCTCTGAAGATCAGACGGTAACCGAGCAAACCGATATTCTACTCGCCGATACGATGGGCGAAATGGGATTATGGTATCGTATCGCCGACGCGGTCTATTTGGGCGGCGGACACGCGCCTGGGGTTGGCGGGCATAACCCGATCGAAGCGCTGCGTTTGTCGAAGCCGATTTTGAGCGGCCCGAGCGTGTTTAACTTTCGAGACCTTTCCGAGCGGATCAAATCCTATGATGGCTATGAAATCATCGAGGATGCAGAAATGCTGGCAAAGTCATTCCCCCCTGCCCCTGTTTCTCAGGCCCTTTTAGATCTACTCGAAGCAGACGCTGTCGGGCCGATGACGCAAACTTTGGACGCCTTGAAGGCAGCAGGTCTATTGCAATGAGGGAGCCGCGTTTCTGGTCGGGAGATATTGATCCAAAGTCGCGCGAGGCGGCGCCGCTGTTGCGCGCTTTGTTGACCCCATTGGCTTGGCTTTATGCAGAGATTACCGCTCACAAAATTCGATCTGCATCGCCGCGCCAGGTAGAAGCGACCGTCATCTGCATTGGCAACCTCACAGCGGGCGGTGTCGGCAAGAGCCCCGTGGTCGCAGCTTTGCGCCGACACATCTCTGACAAGTATGGGCTTCGCGTCGCAACGCTCAGCCGAGGTTATGGCGGCAAATTGAAAGGGCCGTTGCAAGTTGACCCGAGCCAACATCAAGCGAGCGATGTTGGCGATGAGCCGCTAATGCTGTCACGCGGCGGAGAAAGCTGGATTGGCGCCAACCGTGCCGCCGCTGGTATCGCCATGTCTGCAGCGGGTGTAGACGTCATTCTGATGGACGATGGTCATCAAAATCCGGGTCTATCTAAGGATTTGTCGCTTATTGTGGTGGATGCCCAAACCGGGTTTGGGAATGGCTATGTGATTCCGAAAGGCCCCTTGCGAGAACCCGTCGCTGAGGGTCTTAGCCGAGCCGACGCAGTCATACTTGTTGGCGATGGCGGCCGCCCAGTTGAACTCACCGACAGCGCGTGCGTGGTGATAGAGGGCGTCATTGCGCCCACCACGCAGCCCCCGCCTCGGCCTTATGTGGCGTTCGCAGGTATTGGGCGCCCGGAGAAGTTTTTCGATACGTTAGAGCGTTTAGACCTGGATGTCAGAGACGCTGTTCCATTCCCCGACCACCATGCCTTTAGCGATTCAGACCGGCGCTATCTCCAGCGACTTGCGGATGATCATGGGGCAACACTGATCACAACAGAAAAAGACTTTGAACGGTTACCAGAGGCTTGGCGGGTCGGTGTTCAAACGCTACCGATTGAGGTTAGATTTAAACCAGTAGAGCTCTTAGAAGAGTTGCTGTCCGGCACTCTATCTGCGTCAGACCATGAACGATAAGCCTGAACAATATATCCGCCCTAAAGACATTGATAATCGGTCGACATATGGGCAACGCCTGCAATGGCGTTTCGAAGCGATTGCTTGGGACGTCATCTATTGGTGGCCAATGAAGGCTCTGGGACCAGACCGAGCGTCGAATTTTCTTGGCTGGTTTTTCAAACGCCTCGCGCCTCTCTTGTCGCAAAACAAAACGGTGAAGCGCAATCTGGCTATGGCGTTCCCAGACCTGTCAGAGCAAGAGCGAGAGCGTATTGCCCTAGCCTCGTGGGAAAGCGTCGGGCGCACAGCCGGTGAACTGCCTCATTTGCCGAAAATTGACCCTTATAAAGGGGACCGTGTCGAAATTGTCGGCGGCGAACACTTGGATGCGATTGAGGCATCCAACAAAGGCGCCATTATCGCGTCCGGTCATTTTGCCAATTGGGAAGTCATGGCAGCCGTTGTCTGCCAGCGGCCAGTTGATTGCTTGATTACCTATCGCGCGCTCAACAATCCGCATATTGATCGAAAGCTCAATCGCGTTCGCCATGATTATGGGATTGGCGTTCTGACTCCAAAAGGTTTAGGCACGCGCGAATTGATGCGAGCGCTGAAGAAAGGCCGCTGCGCCGCTCTGATGAATGATCAAAAATTCAATCAAGGCATGCCCATTTCGTTTTTTGGACATGACGCCATGACCGCGCCTGGCCCATCACGATTGGCGCTTAAATATGACGTCCCAATCGTCCCGATTTCAACGCGCCGAACCGGACCAGCGCGGTTTAAAGTCACCGTCTTTCCGCCTTTTATCCCAGAGAAGACGGGCGACGATGAAGCCGATCTCAAAACCTGTGTTGAGCGGATCACACGCTTTATCGAAGATGAAGTTCGCGGCAATCCGGAACAATGGTTTTGGCAACACCGGCGATGGCCAAAAGACGCGTGGAAAGCGGCGGGAGTGATGTAGCCCCCTGTCCGGAACACCGGCGCGCCCTATACTCTTCTTTCAAGCAAGCTGGAGCGGAACATGCAAACCGTGCTCGATTCAATCGCCATCATCGCGCTGGGTTTCTGTGCGGCCCTAGGGCTCGGCGCCTTGCTCGTTCCTTCATGGGCGGCTGGCGTGGTGCGCCTGGTCGCAGACCCAAATCCGGATAAACCGGGTGGTTTTTCAGAGTTTCGCGCGACGTATGGCGGACTGCTCTTACTGATCCATTTGTCGGTACTCATCATTTTACTGCAGCCATCTTTGGAGCTGACATATAAAATCTTTGCCCTCTTCCCGGTAGCTATGGGGTGGATCGGCGCTGGCCTTGGCCGTTTGCTCTCTTTACTGCTCGATAAGGAGCACAATCGAGAGAATGGTCTCATTCCCGTTTGGATTCCGATGGAGCTTGCTCTAGGACTAATGATCCTTGCCCCAGTCTTTGGGGTTACCGCATAAACGGAGCTGTTCCATGCCGGACCGTCGAGAGACGAACCGCAAGTCGCCAAGGCGGCAACCGGGCAAGTCAAAACCTAATTCTGTAGAACGCGATTGGAGCGAAGGCGAGCGGATCGCCAAATATCTCGCCCGCGCTGGCATCGCCTCACGCCGCGAAGCCGAAGCAATGATTGAACGCGGCGAAGTCCGGGTCGACGGCCGCAAGCTGACGACGCCAGCATTCAAAGTCACTGGGCGTGAGGACATTGTCGTGAAAGGCAAGCGCGTCAAAGCGCATGAGCCGGTCCGGGTGTGGCGATACCATAAACCGTCTGGCCTGATCACAACGACGTCTGATCCTGAAGGGCGGCGGACGATTTTTGAAGAATTGCCCAAAGCCCTGCCCCGAACAATCACGATTGGCCGTTTGGATCTGACCACAGAAGGCATCTTATTGCTCACCAATGATGGCAGTTTGGCGCGGGCGATGGAACTGCCAAAAACCGGCTTCATCCGCCATTACCGCGCTCGTGCGCATGGCAAGATTACGCAAGCCGAACTCGATACGCTACAAGGCGGCATCACGCTCGACGATGGCACCCGATACACATCGATTGAAGCAGAGTTAGAGCGCGAAACGGGCACCAATAACTGGATCAATGTGCGTTTGAGCGAAGGCAAGAACCGCGAAGTTCGTAAAGCGCTTGAACATCTAAAATTGCAGGTCAATCGCCTCATCCGCACGCAATATGGACCGTTCGAGCTCGCTGACTTGCGGCCGGGGGCGGTGGAAGAAATTCCGTCCGATGTTTTGCGCGCAGCGTTGATAGATTTTGTCGATGAAAAGCTCCTGCCTTTGCCGCCAGAGCCAAGGCCGGCACGTCGAAAACCTCCCGTCGGGGGAAGGGTTCACAGACGCAAACGATAGGGTAACGTGCACGTCAACTTGTCTAGATTTGCACGAGGAGCGCGTTATGGGCTTTCAGAACGTCACTGAGACTTATCAAGAAGATTCGCCCCCTGGCCCGCCCTCTAATCCGCCTATATATGATTTGGAGCCGCCGGTTCCGCTCAATGATCCGGAAGTGTTTTCACGCCATGGCGGTTACACGTTTGAAGCCTTCGACCAAATGCGAACAGAAGCGCCAATTATGTGGCACCCCGAGCAGGTGGGCCGAGGCTTTTGGGCGCTTTCCAGCTATGATCTGATCAAATCGGTAGAGCTCGATCCGCAAACTTACTCATCCCAACGAGGTGGGATTTTGATGAGTTACGGGATGCCGGATACACCGCGTCACCCCCTGCTCCATTCGTCATCACTTAACTCTCTGATCAATTTAGACCGCCCGTATCATACGCCGCTTCGGATGGAGCATATGGCCTGGTTCCGACCGGACTATGTTGCGGAATTGAAGAAAAAAGTTGATGCGAAGGTCAATGCCCTCCTCGATGAGATGCAGGCGAAAGAGCCTGTCGTTGACATGGTCGAAATGTTCTCCGCAGAATTGCCGCTTTATACCCTCTGCGAAATTCTCGGGGTTCCGGAAGCCGACCGTCCAAAACTCGTACACTGGATGCATTTCCTCGAAATATCGCAATATCAGGCACAGCAAGAAGGGCTCGGCAACGTCTCGCCCGAGCAGATCATGGAATTTATGAACCAGATCCAAGCGCTGTTTGATTATGGTCGTCATCAATTGCTGGAGCGCCGCAAGAACCCACAAAATGACCTGCTGAGCGCCATTGCAAATGCGAAGATTGATGGAGAACTCTTGTCTGAGGAATTTCTCGATGGATCATGGTTGCTAATCGTCTTCGCGGGCAATGACACGACGCGCAATTCACTGTCAGGCACAATGAAACTGCTCACGGAGTTTCGCGATCAACGTGAGAAATTGATGGCAAATCCGGATCTGTTTCCAAATTTCGTCAATGAGTCGATCCGCATGGTCAGCCCAGTGACCTACATGCGACGGACGGTCACAAAAGACACAGAGCTAGGAGGCCAGCCGCTTAGTGAAGGCGATAAAGTAGTAATGTATTATGCCGCCGCCAATCGTGACCCCGGCAAATTCGAAGATCCAAATAGGTTTGATATCGAACGCGCTAACGCCAATGAAAACTTGGCCTTTGGCAACGGACCGCATGTCTGTCTCGGCAAGCGTGTCGCGATTATGCAGCTTGAAACGGCGTATAAAAATATTCTTGGCCGGTTCCCAAACATCAAATGGACCGGCAATGGCGCCTTGGCACCAAACAATTTTGTGCATGCTATTGCACACTTAGAGGTCGATTTAGGCGTTTAAGGCGTCAGAAATTGCAAGGCTTGATTGATGCCCATAGGCCGTCCCAGGGCGAACCCTTGGGCGTGATCAAATCCTAGCGTTCGCAATTGCGTTAGCAGACTGTCATCCTCAACCCCTTCGGCGGTCGATGTCATGCCCAATCGCCGCGCCATGAGCGTCAGCGCTTCAAGAATCGTCTCGACGCGGGGATTGGAGATTTGCTGGATCAAGCTGGCGTCGATTTTAAGCGCATCTGCAGGCAGCTCCGCGAGCCACTGAAATGAAGAATGACCCGACCCGAAATCATCTAGGACAATACCAGCGCCCGCCTCACGCAAATCGTTGAGCCGTTGCAGCGTTCGCGCGGTATCACGCAAGGCATCCTGCTCGGTTAGCTCGAGCCGTATCGCGCGCGGCTCTAAATCATGACCGCTGCGCAGCGCCGTCAGCAAATCTGTTAAACCATCATCCTGCAAGTCGAGGCTGGTAATGTTGACCTGTATGAACAGACCTGGATTGTGCGTAGCTTGGCGAAACGCGTTCAAGGCTTCCGCGGCATTGATAAGCATTGAGGAGGCCAAGCCTTTGGTGTCACCAACGGGCGCGCGTGAGCCAGAATCATCTTCCCATCGCGCGAGCGCCTCGAAGCCTTCAATACGTCGGCTACGCAGGCAAATGATGGGCTGAAACACGGGCAATAATCCGATGCGTTCGGCGTCCGCTTCAGAGTCAAATTGGTCTTCAGAGAGAATCACGCCGCGTGAGGTGCCTTCCTCCGCCCGCCCGCCGGCAAGATGTACCGTATAGCCTTCTGGTGTCATCAGTTCGAGGGCGACATCGCCTTTGGCGGTTTCGAGGCCTTGGCGAAGGCGTTGTCGGCTCAACCCGTCTAAAACATGGCTGAGGTCTTCCAGCGTCCAATCCCCAGCCAGCGCACGTCTGAGTGCAGGCGGCCGAAGGGTTAGCGAAAGACGTTGGGTCTCTTGATTCCACAGCCACTCGCCCACTGGAATGCTCATCGTGTCAGGCCTCAGCCGTCACGTGCTTGCGGACAAAGTCTTTGATTGCGGTGAGATCATTCGCAACCATTTCAAACACTTCACCCCGTTCCCGCAGAACGCTGCACCGCGTCGGAAGCGGCGCGTCATCGCCCGTCGCTTCAAATACGGTTTCTGGAAACTTGGCTGCATGCGCGGTCGACAAGACCACATTTGTCGCGTCCGAACTCAGCCCGAGACGACGTGCGACGGCTGTTCCGACAGCAGTATGCGGGCAGATCGCGGCGCCTGTCTCGGCTTTAAAAATCCGCATTTCCTCAAGCGTGTCCGCATTGGTAACCACATCAGATCTAAGGCCTGTACAGGATAACGGCCCGCGGACTTGATCAGGGAGCTCTGAAATGCCTGATTGCTGATAGGTTTCATATATCCGGCGAACCATATCGCCATCGCGCTGAGCGGTTTCAAATAATAGCCGCTCAAAATTGCTTGGCACAGAAATATCCATGGCCGGGCTCGGCGTCGACACCGCTCGGGCGCGTTGCATAACACCATCGCTCAGCAGGGTTGCCAGCGTTTTGTTCTCATTGACCGCGCAAACTAGGTCAAATCCGTTTAGGAGGCCGCAGCGCGCCGCAACATAACCGGCGAGCGCGTCGCCCATATTGCCGCTCGGCACAATGAAGCGAATAGGACGGTCAGGGCCGATCGCGGCTTGCGCCGCTGCGTAATAGACAGATTGAGCCGCAATCCGTGCCCAGTTGATGGAGTTTACCCCTGACAGGCGCACATCTGCCGCAAAATTCTTGTCCGCAAACATCGCTTTGACGAGCGCTTGGCAATCGTCAAAATCGCCGTCCACCGCTAGATTGTGGACGTTTGGCGCGCCCGTCGTCGTCATAAACAGGCGCTGAACCGGCGACACGCGCTGATGCGGGTGCAGGATGTGTAGATCGACTTGCTGGGCCTCTGCGAATGCCGCCGCCGCGGCGCCGCCTGTATCGCCTGACGTCGCACAGACCACACTCATGCGCTCTCCGCGCCGGCTTAAGACCAAGTCATAAAGCTGCGCAATAAATTGCATGGCGACATCTTTAAACGCCAAGGTCGGGCCGTGATGAAGCTCCATCATATAAGCGTTTGGACCGGTCTGGACCAATGGCGCGACGGAATGATGAGAGAAGCTCGCATAAGCGCGCTGGCAAAGGCCTTCAATGTCGGCATCGCTGAGGGCGTCGCCGGCAAAAGCCTTCATCACGCGCGTGGCAATAGAAACATATGATTCGTCTGAAGACGCTGGTGCAACCTTGGGCCATGACTCCGGCACATAGAGCCCGCCATCTGGCGCTAGGCCGGTTAAACAGGCTTCGACAAAATCAACAGGATCCGCCTGTCCGCGCGTAGAGATGTATTTCATCGACTTCAGGTCTTTTTAAATTTCAATCGGCCTTGGGAATAATGCAGGCCCAAATACACACCTATGAGCCCCAGCGCCATCCCCCACCATGTTAAAGCATAGCCGAAATGACGTTCTGGCGGCAGAGGATCGACAGGTTTCGCGAACGCATACGGATTTAGCGTTTGACGAGTCTGCTCCAGGTTTGCTGCATTCCGAACCGTCATCATTACCGGTTCCGCCACGCGAATAGTCTCTTCGAGACCAAGACGTTTTGCCATTTCCTGGGGATTTAGGGCGTACCAAGTATCGGCTTCAGGATCGTCGTCCGCCGCAAACCGTGAATTTGAAGGCTCTTTTTGGTTTATAAGACCATCAAAGGTTGCGGTCTCAGGTAAGCTAGAAATGAGCACTGGAAGCGGGTTCGCCCCCCCCGTTGCTTCCACCATTGCAAGCACCGGCTCACCCGTCGCTTCAATTGTCCCAGGCACATATCGCCGCCAAATTGGTTCACCACTGGCAAAACCATAGACTTGTTGCGCATTGCCGGCGTGGTTGCGGTCGAGGATAATTCGCAAGCGTAAGCTCGTCTCAGCTTCTTCAACGGCTGTCGGGTTCGCGATTTTCTCAGCATAGCGGCTATATTGCCAATTGCCGAGCAAGAACAGGATCACCAGGCTCGCCATTGTGAGCGCTGTTAAGAGGGGCATTGGACGGAAGGTCATTCGCCATGCTTTCCAATCGATGCCCATTGCGCCTCTTCGGCGAAATTCTTCCACTGCAGGGCGAATAGAAGCGACTTGAATGGCCGCAAGAGCCAGATGCTCAGGCCAAATATGACCGGGCCCCAGACCAAAATATGAACCCATACGGGCGGATCAAACGCCACTTGCATCAAGAGAACTGGCGGTGTCACGATGATGCCGACCAGGAACATCACAAAGAATGCTGGGCCGTCGCCCGAATCTGCTTTGCTAAAATCAGCGCTGCACACGGCGCACGATTCAGCCAGTCCTAGGTAAGAGGCAAAGACTTTCCCTTTGCCGCACTGTGGGCAACGGCAGCCGAGGCCTGCCTTGATCGGCGAGACCCCATGGCTCATCGCCTTAATGTCCTAGGATTAGATGCGGCAGCACGTAAACAAACGCAAAGAGGAATAACCACACGACATCGACAAAGTGCCAATACCAGGCCGCAAACTCGAAGCCGAGATGCTTTTTGGCCGTCATATTGTTCGCATACAAACGCACCAGGCAGACTGCGAGGAAAATTGTTCCGATGACAACGTGTGCGCCGTGGAAGCCGGTCGCCATGAAGAAGGCTGACCCATAGAGCGTGCCATCAAACGTGAACTGCGCCTCAGAATATTCGTAGACCTGCAAACAGGTGAAGGCGACGCCGAGAATGATCGTCAGCAGGAGCATGAATTTGGCATTGTCCATCTTATCATGCTGAAGGGCGTGGTGCGCAGCTGTGACCGTCGTGCCTGACAGCAAAAGGATCAATGTGTTGATCAACGGCAAGTGGAACGGGTCAAATGTCGTGACCCCGGTTGGCGGCCATTGCGCAAACGCGTTGAGGCCTTCCCAAACAGGGCTGGCAGCATCAAAGGTGGCGCCAACACGGGCGGGATAGAAGATGGCGAGCTCGAAGAAACTCCAGAACCATGCAGCAAAGAACATGATCTCTGAGACGATGAACAGCACCATGCCGTATTTCAGGCCAATCTCAACGACGGGTGTGTGATCGCCGGTACGGCCCTCTTTGACGACTTCGCGCCACCAACCAGCCATCACCCAGATCACCATCAAGAAGCCTGGGACAAGTGTCCATAATTGGCCGGCTTCAATACCGAACAGGCCTTTCATGTACGTAACGCCGCCGAGGGCGAGGACCAATACAGCGATTGAGCCAATCAGTGGCCATGGCGATGGGTTGACGAGGTGATAGTCGTGTTTGACGTCTTCGGCCATGATGGGGAGTCCCTTTAGGCAATAGTTATTACATTCTCAGGCGCTTTTAGACCGCTGATCACGGATTCTGCAACCACTCAATTTAGGGATGCCGTTTTCGCCGCACCCTGGAACTCGTTCGTATTGAAGAAAGTATAAGAGAGGGTAATCGTCCGCACATCGTCGACATTGCGCTCTTCTTCCATCGCCGGATCGACGAAGAAGATTACCGGCAGCTTTTTGGTTTCCCCAGCTTTGATGATTCGCTCCTCAAAGCAGAAGCATTCGAGCTTATTGAAAAACCGGCCAACTTTGTGCGGGGTCACATTGTAACTGGCGATGACGCTAACATCTTTGGCAGATGTATTTGTCACTTCATAAAATGCCAGACTGTGCGCGCCAACCTGCACGGGAAGATTTGTTTGTATGGCCCGAAATTTCAGCGGCGCATTGGCAACATTCGCGTCGAAGCGAACGGTCACTTCGCGCTCGCTAATCCGTTCCGGCGCTTTGTCGGCAATTTGAGTGGTTCCGCCAAACCCTGTCACCCGGCAAAACGTGTCGTAAAGCGGCTTAGACGCGAAAGCGAGGCCGAGCATGGCCACAGCGGCAACTCCCGCAGTCAGCGCGATCTTGGTATTATTCATCAGAGGCCTCAGTCGCTTCTGCGGGCTGCGCTTGCGGTTCAGTGGCCATGATTTCTGCTTTGCGGGCCTCGGCGCGCTCCTGCGCCTCACGATTAGCTTTTTCCGTAGCGGCCTCGTCTAAATAACCCGAAAAATAAAGCCGGTCTGTGCCACTAAAATCTGTTTCTTGGATACGAACGGCGGTCGACACACCGACAGTCACAACAAAAGCGATAAGCGCGAGCGCGAGCCACATATTGCGGCGCTTCTGTGCCTGCAAGCGCATCGCAGGATCAATTTCACGCGCTTCGGTTGGTTCTGTCATCATAGGCCTCCAATTGGGAAGTATAACCCGAATCCGTGCTCAATGATGAGTGCGGCAAACAGACCGAAAAGATAGAGAATTGAAAATGCGAACATGCCCATGGCAAGTTTTCGTTCAGAGTCGCCGGCTTCTGCATCTCCGGCCTTACTGCGCCACACTTTGACGGCCAGATACAGGAATATCGCCGTCAACAGACCTGCAATGGCCGCATAAATCATTCCGCCGAGATCTGTCAGCAACGGCGCCAAACCAATTGGTGCTAGTAAGATGCTGTATCCAAGAATATGGTATCGGGTGGATTTTGCGCCGCTTGTGACCGGCAGCATTGGCACGCCGGCTTTTTCATACTCTTTGTGCGCGACCAGGCTGAGCGCCCAAAAATGCGGCGGCGTCCAAAAGAAAATAATTGCGAACAAGATCCAAGCATCAAGCGGCGTATTTCCGGTGACGGCGGCCCAACCAATCACAGGAGGGAACGCTCCGGCCGCGCCGCCAATAACGATGTTTTGGGCGGTCCGGCGCTTTAGCACCATCGTGTAAAACCAACCATAATAGACGATGGAGAGAGCTAATAGGCCGGCGGCTAAAACATTCGTGGCGATCCACATCAATAGCACAGACACGGCCGACATGATCAGGCCCATGGTCAGGGCTTCGTCCTTTGGGATTGCTCCGGACGGTACAGGCCGCGTCGACGTCCGCGTCATCACCGCATCGATATCAGCGTCGTACCACATATTGATTGCGCCAGCCGCGCCGGAGCCCAGTGCAACCGCTAGGATTGCGACGGTCGCGAGAATAGGATTAAGCCCCTGCCCCGTGACACCAATGGCTGCGACCAAGCCGGCCAGCGCGGTAAACACAACAAGCATCATGATGCGCGGTTTCAGCAGCTCGACATAATCTCGAGCGGTGGCGAGCTTTGGTGTGGTCGGTTGTGCAGTCATGTCCACGGACATAGGGCTTTTTCTCTCTTTATCCTATGAAAACGGCCCTCTGCGCTGTTTTTACGCAAAGGGCCGCTCTAATTTTATTTAGAGGCGGGCTTAGTGGCCGCCCTCCGTTTTCACCACTGGTAGTTCGTTGAACTGGTGGAATGGTGGTGGGCTAGGCAGGGTCCACTCAAGTGTTGTGGCGCCCTCGCCCCATGGATTGGCTTCCCCTTTACGGCGGCGGATCATTGATTCGATCATGCTGCCGAAGAAGATCAGGGTCGCGACCATTGAGAGCGCGTAGCCCATAGAGGAAACCGCATTCCAAGTTGCAAACGCATCCGGATAGTCGACATAGCGCCGCGGCATACCGTTCAAGCCGAGGAAGTGCTGCGGGAAGAAGATCAGGTTCGATGCAATGAACATCACCCAGAAGTGCAAGTGGCCGAGGAAGGCATTGTACTTGATCCCGAACATTTTCTCGTACCAGTAATACCATCCGGCAAACAGGCCGAACACAGCGCCGAGTGACAACACATAGTGGAAGTGCGCAACCACGTAATAGGTATCGTGAAGCGCATGGTCGATGCCAGCATTGGCCAAGACGACGCCAGTGACACCGCCGAGGGTGAATAAGAAGATGAACCCGATCGCCCAAACCATCGGCACGGAGAATTCAATTGATCCGCCCCACATGGTTGCGATCCATGAGAAGATCTTAATCCCTGTCGGCACCGCAATCACCATGGTCGCGGCCACAAAGTAGGCTTTCATGTCTGATGGCATGCCAACGGTGTACATATGGTGAGCCCACACGATGAACCCAATCGCGCCAATCGATACCATCGCATAGGCCATGCCGAGATAGCCAAAGATTGGCTTTTTCGAGAACGTTGAGACGATGTGCGAGACAATGCCGAACGCTGGCAGGATCATGATGTAAACTTCAGGGTGACCGAAGAACCAGAACAAGTGCTGGAACATGACCGGGTCGCCGCCGCCGGATGGGTCAAAGAATTGCGACCCGAAGTTTCGATCGGTCAACAGCATGGTCAGCGCGCCTGCGAGGACTGGCAGCGCGAGCAACAGCAAGACGGCCGTTACCAGCATAGACCAGGCAAAGAGCGGCATTTTATGCAGCGTCATGCCTGGGGCACGCATATTCAGAATGGTCACGATGAAGTTGATGGCACCGAGAATAGAGGCGATACCGGCTGTGTGCAGCGACAAGATAAGCAAATCCATTGATGGGCCCGCATGTCCTGCCGTACTCGACAATGGTGGATACAGTACCCATCCGCCGCCAAACCCGTTCACACCATTCCCGCCTGGCACCAGGAATGAAATCATCGCGATGATGAAAGCCACAACGGTCAACCAGAACGAAATATTATTCATCCGCGGGAAAGCCATGTCTGGCGCGCCAATCATGAGCGGCACAAACCAGTTCCCGAAGCCACCAATCAAAGCGGGCATAACCATGAAGAAGATCATGATCAGGCCGTGATAAGTGATGACGACATTGTAGAAGCTCTTCGCCTGCTCAATCGCCTGCGGCCCGGACGTCCCGTAAAGGAACTCCATGACGCTTGTTAGCGGGCCAATGCCTGGCTCCGCCAATTCCAGGCGAATGAGACCTGAGAGTGAGTATCCGACGATACCCGCAATCAGGGCGAAAACGAGATAAAGTGTACCAATGTCTTTATGGTTGGTTGAATAGAACCAACGCACGAAGAACCCTGGCTTGTGATCGTGGGCATCGTGGCCGTGAGCAGCAACTTGATCCATAGGCATGATCTAATCCCTCTCTTACTCGACCGACGCGAGACGTGTCGACTCGCCCATCGGGTCAATAGTTTGAACTAATTCGGTGGCGGCATCGATGTCGCCTGTTTTCATAACTTCTAACCAACGGTCGTATTGGTCCTGAGGAACAACTCGAACTTCAATTGGCATAAAGGCGTGGTTCTTTCCGCACAGTTCTGAACACTGGCCATAATAGACACCTGGCTCTTCGACCAAGAACCAGCCTTCATTGAGGCGACCTGGTACGGCGTCAGTTTTCACGCCAAAGGCTGGCACGGTCCAAGAGTGGATAACGCGGTCAGACGTGGTCTGGTAGCGGATGTAGCGGTTCGCTGGCACCACCATTGGGTAATCCGTCGCCAAATATTTCGGCTTCTCTGGTGTCGCTGGCGGATCTGTCGGCAGGCCATAGTGAATGCCGTTAGAGACATATTGCACCGGGTAACCGTCCGCATCGAGCTCATCAACATAGTAATAGGTCCAGGCCCAATTCCCCATGCCTTCAGCCTTGACCGTAATCCAGCCTTGCTTCGCCGCCTCGACGAAAACGTTTGGATCTTCGAGATCACCGCTTTGCGCAATCATTTCCAAATCTGGCTCATTCTCTTGGTAGAAGAGATTTGAGAAAGACGGTCCAGCAATTGCGACCAAGATCAATACAGGCACGGCTGTCCAAATGACCTCAATAGTTGTGTTATGGCTGAACTTTGAGGGCGTCGGATTGGCTTTGCGATTATAACGAATGCAAACCCAAATCAGCAGCGCCAATACGAACACGGTGATCAACGTGACGATGATCAAAAGATAATTATGGAAATCAGTCACCCGCTCCATAATGCGGGTCGCGGCCGGCTGAAAGCCGAGCGCGCCGGGGGTCGGTTGCCCGACCAATTCTTGTGCAAACGCTGATCCTGTCATCAGCAGCGCGGAAATACATGCAAAGACGTAACGCACGAGTCACTCCATCCAATCTTGGCTGCAGCCATATATTCGTCCGACGCAGAGGTCCAGCCATTACAACCGCGTCTAATAAAATGTCGCACTCGCTCGATAAATTGCGCTTCTTAGTGTATAGTAAACGGATAAACCAGGAGGCAAAGCTATGAAGCTCAAGCTAATGATTGCCGCAGCCGCCACTGCTCTAGTGGCTGAAACGGCATCCGCCCAAGTCTTTGTAATCGGTAATGGCCTTGGCGGCGATTGCTACCAAAAGACCAAAAGCCGTTACACCAATTTCCGTGACGCCGACCAAGTCTGCAGTCGCGCCCTGCGCGAACAGGCCATGACCCGCACCAATCGTGCGGCCACCTATGTCAATCGCGGCGTGCTCCGCATGCGCCAGGGAAAATATGATGCATCCTTGGCCGACTATGCCGACGCCATAAAGCTCAATCCCGATCTCGGAGCGGCCTTTCTAAATAAAGGCGCGGCGTTCATTTATCAGCGCGATTTCGCCTCAGCGATTGCGCCGTTGGATCAAGCCATCGCTCTGGATTCAAACGATTTGTTTGCGGCATACTATAACCGCGCGATCGCACGAGAGAATACTGGCGATGTTGCCGGCGCATATTATGATTTCCAAAAGTCGCTCGAATTGAAGCCCGGTTGGGAATTGGCCGAACGTCAACTCACCCGTTTTTCAATCGACAGCGCTGGATAATCACCAGAACAACGCACTGGGGCGCTTGATCCGGCGCCCCAGCAGCGTCAAATAGTCGGTATGACATATACCGATCTGCCATTCGACGCCCAAGCGGCTTCCCAAATTCTCGCTGACGCTGCTTCAGACGCCGATGACGGCGACATCTATGTGCAGCGCTCAAGGTCCGAAGGCTTTGTCTTCGATGACGGACGATTGAAATCTGCGACCTATGACACGACCCAAGGCTTTGGCCTGCGCGTTGTCGCAGGAGAAGCGAGCGGCAATGCCCATTCAGGAGAATTGTCATTGTCCGCGATTCGCCGCGCTGCTGAGACGGCGCGACAAGCCAAACGCGGATATTCCGGCAAGCTTGATACTGGCCCGGTGCCCACCAATCGCCGCCTCTACCAACCAATTGATCCCACAGAAGCCCCAGATTTTACTGTCAAAACCGGTTTGCTGGCGGAGATTGACGCCTGGGTGCGCGCCAAGGACCCGCGGGTTGTCCAAGTGTCGGTGTCGCTCGCCGGTTCGCACGAATTGATCGACATCATCCGGCCTGGCGGCGAGAGCTTCCACGATGTTCGGCCTCTCGTCCGTTTAAATGTTTCAGTCACGCTCGAACAAAATGGGCGCCGCGAATCAGCCTCTGCGGGCGCCGGTGGCCGCGCTGCCTATGATGAATGGATTGCCCCAGACCGCTGGCAAGGCCTGGCCAAGCGGGCGTTGCGCAAAGCAGAGATTAATTTGGACTCAATCCCCGCTCCAGCCGGTGAAATGGAAGTTGTGCTTGGGCCGGGCTGGCCCGCAGTCTTGCTGCATGAGGCCGTAGGTCATGGGCTTGAAGGGGATTTTAATCGCAAAGGCACGAGTGTTTACTCCGGACGCGTCGGCGAGCAAGTCGCTTCAAAAGGCGTTACGGTGATTGATGATGGCACAATCGATGCGCGCCGCGGATCCCTCTCCATTGATGACGAAGGCACGCAAACGAATCGCACGGTGTTGATCGAAGACGGCATTCTCAAAGGCTATATGCAAGATCGACAAAATGCCCGCCTGATGGGCGTTGCGCCAACGGGAAATGGCCGCCGCGAATCCTATGACGCGACGATTATGCCGCGCATGACCAATACGATCATGCTCGGCGGTCAAGATGATCCGGATGAGATTGTCTCCTCGATCAAGAAAGGTCTTTGGGCGGTCGACTTTGGCGGTGGCCAAGTTGATATCACGTCTGGCAATTTCGTGTTTCAATGCACCGAAGCCTATCTCGTCGAGAACGGCAAAATCGTCGCGCCTGTGAAGAATGCGACCCTTATCGGTCATGGCCCGACCGCGCTCAGCCAAGTCGAAATGATTGGCAATGATTTCGCCATGGATGACGGCGTCGGAACCTGCGGCAAAGCCGGACAATCTGTGCCTGTCGGCGTCGGCCAATCGACGTTGAAAGTCGGCGGTCTAACGGTCGGCGGAGCGGGCTAAGCGACGGCCTTTGGTTCGCAGAGTTCCAGCTGTCTTGGATCTTCGTCTTTGTTATATCCAGAGCCGTCGATAAAAAATACCATCGGGTAAACAACATTGGTTCTAATCTGAGCCATGCCGTTGACGCGTTTCGGTGCGAATTGCGCATCCGTCACCGCACGTTTCGCTTCGGAACAGAAGATTCGGCGGGTGCAAGACGGCGTCACTGCGAATGGGAACCCGTCTTCGTCGACACTAAATTGAACCTCGCAATACCCTTCTAGATTGAACCAAGACGCAATCAAAGGGTAATTGGCTCGCGGTCCTTTAAGCTCGCGAGCCTCATTACTCTGTTTCCCGAGCGCAAATCCATTGCCCATAAAGGCAAAGAGCGCGGCGCCGCCGCTCAGGGCAATCAATATGCGCCTTAGTCGGGCGGCCGCGATCAAACTGGCTTTTCTCCAGACGCGCGAAGCTCATCATCGACCGAATCGACGGCGCCAACATCCGTTTGCATCCAGCTTTTGATGATGGGCGAAATTAAGAGCATCACAACACCAATCCCCATCGCGACATAGCCGACATTCGAATAGACGCTGACATAGGTTGCTTTCGCCTCCGCGATATTTGTCACCTGGCCGCCAATCGTCTCCGCGCCGGTGCTCCGGGCGATGACGCCTGCGAGAAAGTTTGACAGCCCCGAATACAGAAACCAAGCACCCATCGTCATACCGACAACACGAGCTGGTGCCAATTTCGTCACCGCGGACAGACCGACCGGGGATACCATCAATTCACCCATTGTGTGCACCCAATAGATCAAGAAGATGAAATATACTGCCGTCATTCCGGTCGTGCCTGAAATGCCCATACCACCAACGAGAGACAAGAATCCGAGCCCGGCCAAGAATACGCCAATCGCGAACTTCACCGGCGTTGAGGGCTCCAAGCCGCGCTTGCCGAGACTGATCCACATCCACGCGAATATAGGCGCGAAGATGACGATGTAACCCGCATTCAAGAATTGAAAGACCGGCGTCGGGACATTCCAACCAAACATTTCTTTGTCGACAAGACGGTCTGTGAATAAGGTCAACGATGACCCAGCTTGCTCAAACAGCGCCCAAAATGGGATCTGGGCGAGGACGAAGTAGATCGCCGCAAACATTCTTTTGCGTTCTGTATCCCTTAGTTTGATGAAAGCATAGCCTCCCAATCCGATAAAGACTGCGATGCCTAGCGATCCGACAAACCATTCCGGAATAAGCTCAGAATTCATCACCAGCAGCATCGATACCGCAATCACCGCCAATCCAGCGAGATAACATGCCAATTCAACTGTGATAGGTCCGAGGAAGGACTTCTTCAGCACTTCTGGATTTGGCGGCTCTGCTTTGCCGTCCAGGTATTTCTGTCCCCACATGAAGACCAAAAGTCCTAGGAACATACCTATTCCCGCGAGCCCAAATCCGTATTTCCAGCCCCAAACGATGCCGATAATACCGCACGTCAAAGAGGACAGGAGCGAACCAAGGTTGATGCCCATATAGAACAAACTGAAACCTGAATCTCGGCGCGGATCGTCAAACTCATACAGCGCCCCAACGATGGTTGAAATATTGGCTTTTAGATACCCAACACCGGCAATGATGAAAGCCAGTGATAAAAACAAGATATTGGTATAAAGCGTCTGCTGCTCGACCCGCGTTGAGAAGTCCTCGGTTGCGATTGTGGCATAGATCTCGGCTGTGGGGTCGCGCTCGCGATCTGCGGTTTCAAGAATCTGCAAGTCACCGGTTTCGAGATCGAACGTAATGCGCCTCTCAGCGCCATCATATTCCATGAACAACATGCGATTATCGCCGCGGCCCTCATAGAGCATTTCGATCTCAGAACTGTCCGTGATGACATATTCTTTTGACCCGGTGCCTTCGAACGCCATTCCGAAATGCCCAATACAGAGCAATATCGCACCAAATGTAACAGCTTTGCGTTGTCCCAAATAGCGGTCTGCCAGCGTGCCCCCAATAATCGTCATCACATAGACCAGCGCCGTATAGGCGCCATACATAATGGAAGACTTTTCATCGGAGAACAGGAAGTGTTGGGTCAGATACAGAACCAACAAGCCACGCATGCCATAATACGAGAAACGCTCCCACATTTCAGTGAAGAATAGAATGGCGAGCCCTTTTGGATGCCCGAAAAAACTCGTGTCTCGCGCTTTCGCGACGGTGGTGTCAGTCAATAAAGCCTCCCCGGCCTTCGTCATGGATCTGCATTTGCAGGATGTGACTCAGACACAACCATGGCGCCCGCGCGCACTCAAGGCATAAACTGCGACTGAGAGGGCTGAGTTGAGGATTGTTGTTTTACCGGGCAGCTTCGACACGCACAAAAAAACCCCGCTGCCTCAGGCAACGGGGTTTCTCAATTTTGCTTTGGCGTGAGGGCCGTCTCTTACTTAGAGACGGAGGCCACAACACCGGCGCCGACGGTGCGGCCACCTTCGCGGATCGCGAAGCGCAGGCCTTGGTCCATGGCGATCGGCTGGATCAGCTCAACGCTCATCTTCACATTGTCGCCTGGCAGAACCATTTCCTTGTCCGCTGGCAGCGTGACAACTCCGGTCACGTCCGTCGTCCGGAAGTAGAATTGTGGACGATAATTGGTGAAGAATGGCGTGTGACGGCCACCCTCTTCCTTGGTCAGGATATAGGCTTCGGCTTCAAACGTCGTGTGCGGTGTGATTGAGCCGGGCTTACACAGAACCTGGCCGCGCTCAACGCCTTCACGATCGATGCCGCGGATCAATGCGCCGATATTGTCGCCCGCTTGACCTTGGTCGAGCAGCTTACGGAACATTTCAACACCGGTAACAGTCGTTTTCTGGGTGTCACGGATACCAACAATCTCAACTTCTTCGCCAACTTTGACGATGCCCGTCT
The DNA here is from genome assembly GCA_039822145.1 of Pseudomonadota bacterium. Lineage (GTDB taxonomy): Bacteria > Pseudomonadota > Alphaproteobacteria > Caulobacterales > Hyphomonadaceae > Henriciella. The sequence continues at coordinate 239,053 of JBCBMU010000004.1, forward strand.
CAACCCGGCCGGTGACAACCGTACCGCGACCAGAAATTGAGAACACGTCCTCAACTGGCATCAGGAAAGGCTGATCGATTGGGCGATCTGGGGTTGGGATATAATCGTCGACAGAGGCCATCAGGTCGATGATCTTGTCTTTACCGATATTATCGTCGCGGCCTTCAACAGCGGCAAGCGCAGAGCCGGCGGTGATTGGAATATCGTCGCCTGGGAATTCGTAAGAGCTGAGCAGCTCACGGATTTCCATTTCAACCAGCTCAAGCAGCTCTTCATCATCGACTTGGTCGACTTTGTTCATGAACACGACGAGCGCCGGCACACCGACCTGACGGGCCAGCAGGATGTGCTCACGGGTCTGCGGCATTGGGCCGTCCGCCGCATTCACAACCAGGATCGCGCCGTCCATTTGCGCCGCACCGGTGATCATGTTTTTCACATAGTCAGCGTGTCCAGGGCAATCGACGTGAGCGTAGTGACGGTTTTCCGTCTCATACTCAACGTGAGCGGTGTTGATGGTGATGCCGCGCGCTTTTTCTTCTGGCGCAGAATCGATGTCTTCATAAGAGCGCTTCTCAGCACCGGTAACATCAGCCAGCACCATTGTGATCGCTGCGGTCAGCGTCGTCTTGCCGTGGTCCACGTGTCCAATCGTTCCGATGTTCACGTGCGGCTTATTACGCTCAAACTTTTCTTTGGCCATGCCAGGCCTCCTTTTCTCAGTGTCCGGCCCACCGGACGTTGTCCTTTCTCAAAGCGGGCCAGAAGAGTCCCGTTGAAGCGCGCCACATACACATGCCCGCGACAGGTTTCAAGCACCATTACTGCTGACGTATGCAGACAATTGAAAAGCGCTTGACAAAGCCAGCCAATCCAGGCCCTAGCCTGCAGCCATGACGCAAGGACAGAGTTTCAAAACCTTCGAGACAAAAGCCGCTCTGCAAGCCGCTGCTGCTGAGTGGATTGCCACTGCTTTACAAGACGCCATAGCTCGCCGCGGAAGCGCCGTATTCATGGGCTCCGGCGGTAGAACGCCAGGGCCCGTCTATGAACAGCTTTCGCAGGCCGATCTAGATTGGGCTCAAGTGCAAATCGGTCTCTGCGATGAGCGTTGGGTCGATACTGACCACCCGGCCTCGAATGGCGCGATGATGGAGCGTACCCTCCTTCAAAACAAAGCCCGCGCTGCCGACTATATTCCGATGAAGACGCCAGGAGATGACCCCTTCACCGCTGCGCAGGATCTCAATGAGCTCTATTTGGATGCGTCTCTCACCGATGTCATGTTGCTCGGCATGGGCCCAGATGCCCACACGCTATCTTGGTTTGCCGGCGCTAAGGGATATGACGCCGCTGTTGATCCAGATGCGACCTCTGTCGTGACCGCAATCGAAGCTATCGAAAGCGACGTGACCGGACCGAATCTCTTGCGGATGACCTTGACGCAGCCCTGCGTGGCCTATGCCCGCAACGTCTTGTTGATCATTACTGGCGCCGACAAACGCAACGTGTTTGAAACTGCCGCGCACGACGCCCCAGTGAGCCTCATGAAACGCGCCGCCGGTGACGCGCTAACTGTCTTTTACTGCGATTAGGAGGTTTTGCGATGACGATAGAGACGCTTCGCTCTTTAGCCCAATCTGTTAAACAGCAGGCCTTGGTGGATCTCGCGACCGCTTCAACTGCGCCGGTTTTATCGGCGGCAGGTTGGACCGCTGATTTGTCACGTCAATTCATGACGCCAGAGATTGAAACCGAACTGTTGACACATGCCGAGCGTGAAGGCTTGAGCAAAGCCATTGACGACTTGTTCGGCGCCGAGATTGTCAATCCGTCTGAGGACCGCCCTGCCCTGCACTGGGCGCTGCGCATGGCGCCCGAAAGCGATCTGACAAAGTCCGAACATGACACGACTGTACAAGCCTTGGCGAAAGCGTCTGAATTGGCACAGTCCGGACAATACTCCGCAATTGTTCATATTGGTATTGGCGGCTCTGACTTTGGTCCGCGTCTTTATGCTGATGCCTTTGGCGATCGGCAACTCAAGGACATTGACTTGCGCTTTTGCGCTAATGTCGATCCTTTAGATTTAGACCTGGCACTGTCCGGCCTTGCACCAAAAGACACGTTGATCATTGGGATTTCGAAATCCTTTGGCACAGAAGAGACTTTGTACAATCTTGCGCGCGCGCGGGCTTGGCTTGAAGCTGAGCTCGGCGCCGAAGCGGCCGCAAACCACCTCCTGCTCGTCACCGCAAACCCAGATCGCGCCACCGCGTGGCTCGATGGCATCCCTGCGACCACTCTTGGCATGCCGATCAGTGTGGGCGGGCGCTATTCGATTTGGTCCGCGGCCTCCGTCGCTGTGATGACCAGTTTCGGACCGGATACGTTCAAAGCCTTTTTGGCCGGCGCCGCAGCCATGGATGAGCATGTGAAGGCAACGCCGATTGAGCACAATCTCGCGGCACGCCTGGCTTTGCTCGATGTCTGGAATACCAGCTTCCTCGGTTTCGCGTCGCGGGCGGTGCTGGCCTATTCCCGCCGGCTCCGCATGTTGCCAACCTATTTGCAGCAATTGGAAATGGAATCGAACGGCAAGTCCGTCGGACCTGAGGGCAAAGCTGCGCCGTTTGACACAGCGCCGTTGCTATGGGGCGGTGAAGGCTCTGTTGGTCAACACTCTTATCACCAATGGCTGCATCAGGGCACGCATATTGTCCCGGCTGAATTTATTCTCGCCCCAGGCAGCCTGAGCGACACAACCGGCGTCGAGGCCTTGACCGCGCACGCCCTGGCGCAGGCAGAAGTCCTCGCCAATGGCCGGACCTTGGCTGAAGTGCAATTGGAAGAGCCTGACTTGCCGGAGCATATTGCCCGGCAAAAGGTTCATCCTGGGGGGCGGCCGTCAACCTTTATGAGCACGCCAGAACTGACGCCAGAACGCCTCGGCGGGCTGATTGCTCTATATGAGCACCGGACCTATTTGGCCGGCGTGCTCTGGCAGATTAACAGTTTCGATCAATGGGGCGTCGAGCGCGGCAAGACGATGGCGACGCGGCTGAAACCGGCGCTGCGAGGCGAGGCTGAGGCCGCTGATGCGGCGACGCAGCGGATTTTGGGACAGCTGTCTTAGGTCGGCAATCGGCCTATTTCTGCTCTCGGCGTTTCACGGGCGCCCAGAGAATAATCTGAACATTCGCGACGCTCCTCGTTTAATTGTGACGTCAAAATCGTGTTTCTGCGGCGCGGTTTTCTTACGTTTTCGCCATTTAAGAAAGCGTAACTCGTATCCGTGATGCGATCCCATCATGGTCAACGAATAGTTGAGCGAAACCATCAAGCCTTGTGCCGAGTCTTTCCGGTCGTGAAAGGTGAAGCGGTTAGCGCTGAGCTCATAGAAATCTATTCCGATTCAATCATGGGGGACGCCATGAGTTTTGTTCGCACCAGTATTTCAAGCCTCGCTTTGGCGCTCATTGCAGTGAGCTGCTCCAGCAGCAATAGTGATGATGGCGCCGGCGATGTTCCGTCGGCGGGGAGCCCGCCCGCGCCGCCGCCGCCCGCATCTCCGCCGCCGCCGCCGCCAAGTACGCCGCAATCTGTTACTTTCGCTGGTGAAACAGAGATCTGGCACCCAATCACGCTGACAATTGACGGCCCTGAAGCCGATGAGAGCGGCGCGATCAATCCGTTCACAGACTTCGCATTGCAGGTCACGTTCAGCCAGTCCGGCGCGACTTACACGGTACCAGGCTATTTTGCAGCATGTGGCGACGCGGCCGAGACCAGTTGCACATCCGGAGATAAATGGCGGGTGCATTTCACGCCAAATGGGACTGGCCAATGGGACTATGAGATTTCGTTTCGCGAAGGCAGTAATGTTGCCCTGAATGGCGGCGGTACAGCGGTCGCAGCTTTGGACGGAGTGTCAGGCGATTTTCAAATTGGCGCGAGCAGTAAAACCGGGAATGATTTACGCGCGCCCAATCGCGGGCGTCTCTCTTATAAGGGAGCCCACTATCTGCAATTCGACAATGGCGATCCGTTCTTCAAAGTGGGCGCAGACTCGCCGGAGAATACACTCGCTTATAAAGACTTTGATGCCACGCCCAATCGCGGAGATCGTCGTAAAGACTGGTGGCCGCACTTAGACGATTTCAGCAGCGCCGACGGCGCTCAGGACTATCTATGGCAAGACAGCAAGGGGCAGGAATTGCTTGGTGCGTGGTCTTACCTCGCCGATCAAGGCGTCAACGCTGTCTCATTCCTGACCTTTAGTCTTGGCGGCGATGATGAAAATATTTTCCCGCACCTGCTGCGCGTCTCAGAGACCGAATACAATGGCATGGGCCGCAATGGGCAGTGGAATAATGGTGTCCATCATGATCGTTTTGACGTCTCGAAACTCGATCAATGGGATCGGGTGTTTTCATATGCCGATCAGCTCGGCTTGTTCCTGCATTTCAAGACTATGGAAACGGAAAACGACCAACTCATGGACAGTGGCGCCTTTGGCCGCGAACGCCAACTCTACTATCGCGAACTGATTGCCCGGTTTGGCCATCACCTCGCTTTGAACTGGAATCTTGGCGAAGAGTACACGCTGACCAGCGAGACAGCGCGCCAAACACTGGCCTATCTCGAAGAAATTGACCCTTATGGTCACTTGCGCGTCTTGCATACTTATCCGGGCGAACGTGAGCAACGATACGGGCCGCTGCTCGGCAGCCAATCAGAGTTAACCGGCGCGTCTGTCCAAACCAGCAATCAGAACTTTAATGAAGTTCGCGACGCAATGACGGAGTGGGTGTCGCGATCGAAAGCGCAAGATAAGCCCTGGGTCGTCGCGCTGGATGAACCCGGTAGCGCCAGCCGCGGCGTTGCCGCCGATGCAAGCTATCCGACGGCACAACTCCCGCAAAGCCGGAATCAGAGCGATAATAGACAGGCCGTACGTGGCCGTGTGTTGTGGAACACGCTGACCGCAGGCGGAGCTGGCGTCGAGTATTACTACGGCTATCAAACCGGCTGTGACGACTTGATGTGCCAAGACCACACGACGCGCCTGTCAAAATGGCAGGACGCGACGATTGCGGTAGATTTCTTTGATCAACATATCGGCGCCCGTGCGCTGTCTATGGTTGCATCCGATGCGTTGTTGACGACGCAGGCTGACGCTGAATCGCAAGCTCAAATTGGCGTCTATGATCTCCCCGCCAGCCCCAAGACTTTTGCGATTGAGGCCGAGGATATCGGCACCAATCCACCCGCAGACTGGGTCTTCGAAAATGACAAAGCCGGGTTTACGGGCGCCGGCTACCTGCGCTGGACGGGCCCGGACCTGTTTAACATTAATGGCGCCGGCAGCGGCACCCTCAGTTACATCGTGAACATTCCAGTTGGCGAAGAAGGCGATTACCGGTTCGCGTTTCGCGCGCGCCGCATCTCTCGCACCGATGGCCGGACGGATTTGAACAATGATATCTGGATGCGCATCATCAATGACGCAAGCGGGGAGGAGGTGCAACCCAATGGTGAAGGGCCGCAGACTTGGTGGAAAATGTTCTTCAGTGGCAGCCTGACAAATTGGGTCTGGTCGAACAGTCTCGACCGTCAAGATGGCGTCAAATTACCCGCGATCTACAACCTGTCATCTGGTCGCCACCGGATCGAAATCTCTGGCCGGTCGACTGAATTTCATCTCGACCGAATGACTTTGAACCAGGGCACCAGTCGCTCGACCGACACGACGGGAACGACGATCGCCGATGGCTCAGTCAGCGGCACGACGTCAACGGTCACGCCTGGGGCATCTGATTCAGACAATTATTTGTTCGCTGAACCGGGTGAAATCTACGTCGCCTATGTGGCCGACAATGCCGGTGAACAAGTGCTCGATTTGACCGGGCAAGCCGGCACATATTCTGTCGCATGGTACCATCCTGTTGAGGGAGGCGCCTTACAGATTGGATCGGTAAGCAGCGTTTCAGGTGGTGATTTTCGTGCGCTCGGGACGCCGCCCGTTCAACCGAACAGTGATTGGGTTGTCTTGGTGCGTCGAGACTGAAGCAGCATCGTATTTACCGTCTCGGCTGCGACCATCGTCGAAGCGTTTAGGGAGCGGCCCTTGATCGTCTTCCAGCGGTACAGCATTACGCCCCCGCCCGCTCGTCAAGCGCCTGCTCGCGGCGTCAGAGCGGTTGCCGGCGAGCGTCGTAAACCGCCCTAAAACAGCCGCCGGTCAGTTTTGCATCAAGCCGCGCCGAGCGAGTTGCTCAAAAACAAACTACTGGATGCTTTAGGGCGACTTAAGCCTCTGAGTTTATGTCTGCTAAAGCTCGCATAGCTGTCGATTTAGAGCAAATTCAGTATTGCTTTAGAGCGCGTTCTTGACCCGCCCGGTGTGGCACATGCTTTAGAATTGAGAACATGAAAGTTTCGAATTTTAGCGAAGTGTAACTGGCTCCATTTTGCACCGGCTGTAGTGGCAAACAGAACACTTACAAAACCTATTCAGTTTCGCGTTCTTGGTTTGGTTTTTGGCAAGTTGAACAAGCTATCACGCGGCAGCGTTCTTTTCGGAAAAGATCAGAGCTCGAGGGACAAATCATGACTTCTGTTCGCGTGGTAGCTTCAAGTTTTGCGTTCGCGGTCGCCCTCGCCGGTTGTTCCGGTGGCGGCGATGATAACAGCAGTGCCATCGCTCCAATTGCCGGCGGCGGCACAGGCTCGACACCGCCCGCATCTCCTCCGCCACCACCGTCGCCACCGCCACCCCCGCCCGCCTCGCAAGCGAGTGAACCAACTTTACCGCCTCTAGCCGTTGGGATGACCGAACTCTATTGGTCAGACCTAACCATGGAAGATGGCGAAGCCCCGGGGCCAGGTGACGTTGTCACAGTGATGCCGGATACCCGCTTGATCCTAGATGTCAGCGCCGAGGTCGAAGGCCTCATCGTGATGGGTGAATTCTTTGCTGAGGATAAAGGTGTTGATACCCCTCCGCTTGATCTAACGCTCGGATGGTCCGTCGTTATGAATGGCGGGTCATTCAATATTGGATGGGAAGAGTCTCTCTATCAAGGCGAACTCACGATCACGCTATCCGGCGATGATCCTGAGCAAGACATTATCCTGTCTGATTATATCTCTAGTTCCATGCGCATCGAAAACCATGACGCATTCTTGATGGTGATGGGCGAAGGCTCGGCTTTATCGGTTTTTGGTGATGATGCCTCCAAGCGTAGCTGGACCCAAATCAATCGCACCGCCAATGTCGGCGATACAAGTTTAGTGTTAGCAGACGCGACGGGTTGGGAAGTTGGCGACGCCATCGCGATTGCATCGACCGATTTTGACCTCAATCAGGCCGAGCAACGAACCATTCAAGCGATCTCTGATGACGGCTTGACCGTGACGTTGAACGCACCGCTCGAATATATGCATTTCGGCGAAGTTGAGACCCATAGCAATGGCACGCGAAGCTGGGACCTCGATATGCGTGCTGAAGTGGGTTTGCTGTCGCGTGATGTTACGTTCCAAGGCCCGTCTGAAGCTGCCACAACTCTGTATGGCGGGCATACGATGATTATGAATGGCGCAGAGATGTATATCTCAGGCGCCGAGTTCACACGGATGGGTCAGTCTGGCCTCCTCGGAAAGTATGCCGCGCATTGGCATGAGAACGGCAATTCAGAAGGTCAGTATATTCGAAACTCATCCTTCCATCGGACCTATAATAAGGGCCTGACCATCCACAATACACGCAATACCGATGTCTCTGACAATGTGACTTATGAAACAATCGGCCACAGCTACTATCTCGAAGATGGCGATGAAACGGGGAATATTCTGGTCGGCAATCTCGGGATTAATACACGTGGCGCGGCTTCGCAGGCAGCCGCTGCCGTTGACTCTGACTTTAGCGAGCCGACCACTTTCTGGATTAAAAACCCAGACAATACATTCATCGATAATCATGCGGCCGGTTCGGAAGACAAAGGCTTTTGGACAGACGCTCGAGGAGACTCCATCGGCCTTACCGCGTTTATCGGTAATACAGCACATTCAACCGATGGCCGTGGCTTCTATCTCAATCATGGCGGCAGAATCCAAGATGGCGATCCGATCGCAACGGCGGAACGCCCACAAGAAGTCGCACCTTGGGAAGTGAAGCGTTTTACGACCTATAAGTCGGATGGTGTTTATGTCCGTGGCGTCGAGGGCGAGTTTACAGATTCGGTCTTCGCTGAAATGCAGAGCAATGCTCGCTTCCGCCTCAATCAAACCATTCGCGATAGTTTGATTGTCGGTCGCTCCGCCAATATGGGTACGCCCGTGACGCCCGAAGAACTCGCGGCTGGGCGCTCTTTGCCGGGCGGTGATGATGGCTTCCAAGGGTTTCAGCTTTATGATGGTCCGGGCAGCCTCGTCGACGTACATTTTGACGGCTTCATTTCAGGTGACGAAGCCATTGGTTTATCCAACGCCGTTCACAAATCTGCGTCCTTCGCGCTCAAAGGGATCACTTGGGGAGACAATGTCACGCACGATGCAAAGCTTCGCATTAATGGCGGCAATAACGCGATTGGGACAGATGCTTGGGCGCGTGCGATTGTTGATGTAGATGGCAGTGTGACGGGCACCGCGGGGGCCATGATCTATCAAAAGAGTAGCGATCGGGACGGTTCTACAGAGTTTAACGCTGGAGCCGATTTTGAAGTCGATGAAGCTTGGGACGCGGTCATCACCCGCGGGCAGCAAAGTGCGACCTTGCGCATTGACGATCGCGGTACGGATGAACTGAACGATGGCGCCAGCGTCGGAAACCCTTTGGAAGAGGTTTTCATGACGCGCTCTGACGGTCTGACCGCCGGCGGTATTTCTGACCAAATCCCATTGTTTGAGGGATATGAATATGAGCTCGATTATCGTCGCTCAGACTCCAATCTCTTGCGTCTTTACTTGCATGACGCGGATTGGGGGCAGAGTTTCACGCTTAATCTCGGGCCTGTGCCAACAGACTCTGCCTTTACACTAGACAATCCTTATACCAGCGCAGCACGCGCCGTGCGTGAGGTTTCAAGCCTTGCCATGCTCGAAGCCTCGGCGACAACCGCCATCTATCGAGACACAGTGAGCGGCGATGTTCACATTAAACTGGTGGCTGAAATGGCGCGCGGGTATTTATGGCCTCAGCCGGGCGCGACCTATAATAACGCTCTCCACTCTGGCGTGACCGTGCTGATCGACACTCGTGCGAACTTGAATCTCGCGAGCAGAACCATTGAAGACCCCACCGGGGGTGAACAGCTCGGCTCATCACCGGATACGAGCGGCCGCACTCCGGTAACGTTCACGGTAGGGCTCACGCCATCAGGAAGCAGTGGCAGCTTCAAGGATTTAACCAATGCGACGACGCTGAGCGCCGCTGATCTTGCATCTGGCGAATATGCTTTGGATGTGACGGCGAGCCAAAGCGTTGCCCTTCTGCGCGTATCTGCCAGCGGTATAGGGACGCAACTCTTGGAAGGTTCGAGTGGAACCGCGTTTGCGGACGGCATGACTGCCTCGCGCGATAAGTTCTACATTTCAGTCCAAGCGTTTTCCGATGTCGATGCCGAAGACGATGACTTAGTGGGCAACCAGGTGTTCGAATTCGATCTCGGATAATTTTTAACGCCGGTTATTCGGCCAAATCTGGATTGTGCGATACATTTTATGTTTGAGTATGCTTGGTACGGATCTGTAGCGTCCATTAGTAGAGTGCTTAAGTAGCTGAATTTATGTCTTCTATTGCTCGCGTTTCAGAAGTTACGAGCGACTGTTCTGGGGCGAGTTTAACACTCTGAACTAATACCTCATCCCGCCATCAAAGCGATTTTTCGTAACTCTCCGGTCGCGCATCCCGGCGCAGGCCGGGATGAATGCATTCCGGAAGCGCACCTGGTCCTTCCTTTCCCGCACACTCAATAGTGAAATCATGTCGTCTGCGCCACGCAGAATTTGTTCTTGCAATCCGAATTCAATGCGACCAATATTTATTGATAAACGGAAAGGCTTTTTCATGAACGCTTTGAAAAAATCTGAAACGCCGGGATCATTGTCGCTTAAAAGCGCAGCCCTGATCGCAGGTTTTGGATTGTTGATTATGACTCTCAGCGCACCCTTGGCTCATTTTCATTTCATGGGGCAAAGTATCGTCCCGGGCGACCCCGCAGCGACCGTGGAAAACCTTCGAACCAATGGCACGCCTTACCTGATCGGCACGCTTTTGCTTTTTATTACCTATGTCATGGATGTCTTCGTGGCCTGGGCTTTGTATTGGTATTTACGGCCCGGACAGAGAGCTTTGGCACAATTAGTGGCGTGGGCGCGGCTGGTCTACACAGCGCTTGCTTTCGTGGGTCTGTGGATGGGCCTGAGCGCTTATGATTTGGCCGTCAGCGAACCGATCTCGAATATCGTGGCGAGCGCCGCATTACAAACGGAGGTTTTGTTTAATGTATCCGCTTCCAAGACAATGGAGTCGATCGCGCTCTTTTTCTTCGGGGTCCACCTTTGGATCTTGAGTGTGTTAATTTGGAAGTCGGCCCATCTGCCCCGCTGGCTCGCCTTCACCGTTGGTCTTGCAGGATCGTCTTATGTCGTCTTGTTCATCGCAAAATACTTCGCGCCAGGCTTAGATCTGGGCTGGGTGCTCTTGCTGGCCTTGGGCGAGCTCGTATTCATGATCTGGTTGCTTGCAATCGGCTGGCGGAAACGAGTGTCGTGAGCGACCGTAGTGGGGCGATTTTAAGCCGCTTAGATTCCATCTCAATTGTCTCGCCAAGGCGGCATGTTTGACTTTAATTGGCGCCCCGGAATGCTCTAAAGTGCTTGGCAAATGGTTGGCATCGGCGTTTCAGCGCAAAAATCCGGTGCGCCGTGCACCCGCCAGTAGTCTACGTAGCCCAAGCGACGGACTATTTGCTCAAATGCTCTGGTGTGACGCGGCCCCGGAAAGTATGGGTCGAACATAACAATGGAAAGACCAAATTGACCGGTTTCGGATTCACGGGATGCAACTTCTATCGCCAGGTCTACCGCTTCAAGGTGATCGAGCAACACGTAAGCAAACCAACCTGGAAAGTCGTTTGAATAGGCAGTCAAAACGCCCGAGGCCATCGCATTTTTTGCGGTTGAGCTACCGTTGCGCATCGCCGCCAAAAAGCCTTTCAAAAGGTCTTTATCCATAGGTATTGTTGACTTATCGAGCCAAGCCTCAGCAGCATCGAACTCACCTTTTCGGACATGAATATGCCAAATCCCGAACCACGCTATTGGCGTTTGAATACCCTTCTCATGCCATAAATACTGGAGCGTCTTTTGACCCGCTTCAAAATCGTCCGTGATATGTTGGTTCATTGCTAGAGCTATTTGGATTGGAGGCGAATTTGGATTTCGCTCGAGCGCGCTTTCAAGCTGCGCTCTGTTTTCTTTTATGTACCCAAGATCTCTGTAAAGCTCGGCCCGCCACAGAAGAAGCATCGTATTGTCCGGCGTTTTAGCGATAGCTTTATCATAGATGCGCCTTGCCTCAATCCAATCGCCTCGCATTTTGGCAACCCTGGCCATTACAGAATTGGCCTCCACGAGGTTATCATCGAGCTTGAGCGCCCGGTCTGCCGCATATAAAGCCTCGGCGAAAGCTCGGCTTGGGTCCACGTCACTTGAATAGCTCGGCAATGTCATCCATGCCGACGCAAGCGCTTGCCAGGCCTCTGCATAGTCTGCATCGAGCGCAATGGCTTCTTCGAGGAGCTTAACGGCACGTGTATTTGGCCCTTCTCCACGTTCCAACCAGAGCGTGCGACCTCGTTCATACAAGTCAACAGCGATAGTATTTTCCGATCCGACGGTATCGTCCGGTAGGTCGAAATAAAGGGCCCTGAAGCCCAATACGCTGAAAAAGCCAATCGCGATTAGTGCGCCAACCAGCAGGCCCTTTTTATATCCACGCAAGCCAGAACTTGCTGAAGTATTATGATTTGAATGTACTCGGGACGCGAGCCAGGTATCTAATTCGTTAGGGAGTGCAAAAACTGTCGACTTAGAGGCATGCTGCTGGCGGTGCACGGGAAGGTTTTCTTCGGTCTCCCAGCGCCGCGCTGTTCGTTCACTGCAATTCAAATGCGACGCAATCCGTTTCCAGCCTACGAGACGAGATTCCCCGGAAGATCGCAAATGAAACTCCATAGCCCTGTGCGCAATACGTGCGCAAATCTTTGATACGTGAACGCTAGCTCAAGTCTTCTAGCCGGCCAAGTGCGGTCAAAAGCGGTCATAAGCCTGACAAAGCGATTACCGCCATTGTGCGCAGCCTTTGGATGGCTCAGGCAGAAGGAACCCTGTCGTATCATCATCCGAATCCGGGAGTTTCCGATGCATCTTAAACGCTTTTGCACAGGCGCTCACGGGCGAATAAATTGGCAGCTTTCGATCCTCACCAGACTTCCGGTGGGGACTGCACACACCATTACATTCCTTAGACTAAACACTTGGAGCAGACCCGCATGACCAACCGAATTGGAGCCGGATTATTATTTTTCGCCTGCGTGGCGCTTCCGATCATCATAATTGATTACATTCGGATTATGTCAGGGTTCGAGGGTGGTCCTGACGCGCCGATGGCGCTTCGTGCTGAATATGCCAGCGGAATCCTCCCGGCGGCCTGCCGCGGGTGGCTCTTCGAATCACTCGCGATTGCATTCATCGCAACAGCAGGCTTGATCTTTATGGAACGAAAGAGCCGTGCAGGTTGGGCCTTAGCGGTGGTCGGTGCATTGGTGACGATGCCAATGTATCCGGTCATGCTAGGTGGTTATAGCCCCGTCTTGAATAGTCCTGAGATAGACGTGCAGATGTTTGCGGTATTACGAGGCATTGCATCGGTTGTTTTCTATATTGGACAAGGATTGATGATGCTCGGATTTGCGTTGGTACTGCTATTGGAGGTCTCAGTGACTGACCGTATCTTGCCCACGTGGCTGCTCGGACTGGGCGCCATCGCGAACGCCATCGCCGGATTAGTTTTTCTGCTTCTCCACTTTGGCCTGATGAGCAGTTTCATGATTGGCGGTCCGTTCGGCATCATCGGATTCATCGTCATAGCCATTTTTGGCGTGCAGTTGTTCCGACAACCGAGTGCAGTTTGAACCACAAAACCGGAGACCTGACGCAAGCTACTGGGAGACGGCACAACACGCGGCCTAAGTTCTCCTTCAGTCGCTTAATTTGCTTCGCTTGAAGCTCTATACTCTCTAACTCAAACTCAGAGCAGTCTTCCAAAATCTCATCTTGCTCAAATTTCAGAATTCCTCAGCGACCTTCTTAGGGCGACTTAAGCCTCTGAGCTAGTGTCTGCTTTCGGCGTCAGAGCTGACTTCGACGGTGGATACTTTAGCTTCCCAGCTCTGATCAATTTAGCTATCAGAAAATTATGAAGAATGAACCTACTCGCGTAGGCGCCACCGCGCGTGAAGCCGTTGGAAAACGCATTTTGCTTCGTCTCGAAAATAGCGGGAGGCTAGTTGTTCATCAAATTGGCCATTCGTACCAGTCACGCGCGGAAGTCTTGTTGTTCGCGAGCCTCGGACGAGAAAGCAGTGACTTCAATGAGCTTGCGGTGACCCTTTCGGAGAATGGCTTCGCGGTCAGTTTAATCGAAGCTCCTTTCATCAACGGCGCAGTGCCGAGCAGCGAAGCACCATCCTTGTTTGAGTTGGCGGAAGATGTCGGCGCGTATCTTACCACCTGCACCCGACCGGTTTTCGTCTTGGGCCACGCTTTTGGAAACAGGCTTGCACGCGCGGTCGCCTCAACCCACCCTGACCGGGTGGAGGGGGTGATCCTCATTGCTGCAGGCGGATTGAAGCCAATCGAAGCCAAAGCCGTCGACGCGCTCCTGAACTGCTTCAACGATGACCTCTCAGCCGAAGAACACCAATCGGCTGTCCGCTTTGGCTTCTTTGCGAAAGACAACTCTATTCCAGATTATTGGTTACGCGGATGGCATCAACAATCGGCTGACATTCAAAGTCGCGCGACACGTGCGGTTCGTGCCGAGGATTGGTGGGGAGCTGGCGGGAAACCTATGCTCGTGATTGCCGCGATGGATGATTCTATTGCTCCCCCACAAGACACCATCGACATTCTAGAACGTGAGTTTTCTGAACGGGTTTCGGCTGTAAGGATCGCGGATGCAGGCCACGCCTTGCTGCCCGAAAAGCCGGATGAGATTGCAACAGCTATACTGACTTGGTTAAATAACGCGATCGAGTAGGAGCCAACAACAGAAACGTTTCGGCGAAGGGATTGGTCTCATGTCTCCTCCTGACCCAAAGAAGACGACTTTTTCAGCGCCGAGATCTTATGCGACCGTCGCGGTGCTGACGGCTGCCGGGGACCATAAGGAGCTAGACCCACGCGCGACAATCACAGCCGATCGCCATGGGTACCAGCTTAAGCTGGTAATACGATAAAGCGTTTTCGAAGATAGAGCCGGACTCTATCCTCGACCGAAACGCCGTCTAGGCGATTTTATCGACTTGCGTGAAGTCCAAATCGACCGGCGTGGCGCGACCGAAAATCGACACGTTCACTTTCATCCGGCCTGATTCCGGATCGAACTCTTCGACCGTGCCTTCGAAGCCCTGGAAGGCGCCTTCGTTGACGCGTACTTCTTGGCCAATTTCGTACACGACGGTTGGCTTTGGACGTTCCTCGATCGGATCCTCAGAGGTGCCGAGAATGCGGTCAACCTCGCGCTGGGGCACTGGCAACGGCTTTTTGCCGCCATCTGCGCCTAAAAAGCCGGTGACTTTCGGGGTATCTTTGACCAAGTGATAAACGTCATCGGTCAGGCGTGCTTTCATCAGGACATAGCCCGGAAAGAAGCGTTTCTCGATGGTTTTCTTTTTGCCGCGGACGACTTCAACCACTTCTTCAGTGGGAACTTCCAAGTCCTCAATCATCTCTTCAAGCCCCTTCATCGTGGCTTGATCACGGATGGCCTGTGCAACTTTCTTTTCGAAGTTGGAATAGGCGTGGACGATATACCATTTAGCCTCAGCCATGGGCGAAGCGCTCCTTATAATTATTCTTTAAGCGCCGAGACCGGTAATCCAGCGGATGACCATGGCGATGAATTGATCTGACATAAACAGGAAAAGGGCGACAATGATCGACATGACCACAACCATGATTGTGGCCTGAATGGTTTCAGGGGTCGATGTCCAAGTCACCTTGCGGCCTTCCGCTTCGACTTGGCGGGCGAAGGTAATTGGACCAACGCTGTTCTTTTTGTCCTTGTCGGCCATTCTCTAATGTTCCTGACTTTTGGGGTAATCCGGCTGCATACTGTGCATTTCTAAACTTGTGAAGTCACTTGGGTGCAAAGGATGCGAAACGCAAGTTTTCAAAGCCGTGAGATGCCGAACTCACCGGTTGGCAATCCTGGCGTTTCGACGTCCACGGCGAACAGGCTGCCAGCCATGGGTTGGCGATCTATGGCGGCGTCGCTAAGGCCAACCCGCGCTGTGGTGATGTAGAGTGTCTTCAGATCAGCGCCGCCAAAGGCGCAGCTCGTGGGACGCGAAACCGGGAGTTTGACAATGCGGTCAATGCTGCCATCCGGCGCATAGCGCACGACCCGCGAGCCTGCCCATTGGGCGTTCCACAGATAGCCCTCGCAATCGATTGCACTGCCATCCGGATAGCACCCCGCATCATAGGTAGAGGCAAAAACTCGGCGATTTGAAAGGGCCCCTGTTCCGGCGCCATAATCAAACGCCAAAATGGTCTGCTCTGCGCTGTCGCAGGTGTAAAAGATCTGGCCATCGGGGGAGAATTGCATCGTGTTTGTGACCAAAACCTCAGGCAACCCGATTCGCTCGAGCGTTAAGTCTGGGGCGAGGCGGTAATATTGTCCCTCAGCGAGGGTCTCCGCATCATCCATTGTCCCGAACCAAAAGCTGCCATCTGGGGCGACCCCGCCATCATTCGATCGGAACCCCGTCGGCTCGTTCAGGCTGGCAATTTTCTCATAACTCTCAGTCGCAGTGTCATAACGACCAATTTCTTGATCCCCGACCATAATCAGGCCGCCATCGGCGAGCGCCAAGGCGCTGGCGCGCAATGGCAGGTCATAGCGGCGGGTGTTTCCCGTCTTCGGATTGAACCGGTGAAGCTTGGCCCGTTTAATGTCGACCCACCAAAGAAACCCTTCTGAAGGGCTCCATAATGGCCCCTCGCCGAGCACGCATCCGGTCGGCGCGACACAAACCCATTCACTCACGCTGATTCTCCTGATGCCGGTTCGTGTGCGATCTCAACGGAGACGCCGCGCTTGTCAATTCGTCACGCGCTAAGCCTTGAGGCCATTTAGCACGAGATCGATATGGGTCTCAAAATAGGCCTCAAGGTCGATCGGTTGAAACGGGTCAAACACCAGTTTCCAAATGGCCGCGACGAGCGCGCCGGCGGCAATGTTCTGGGTCAGCCCATGACCTTCAAGGTTGCGAAATTCGCCAGCATCGACGCCTTGCTGAATGATAGCGCCGATCAAGGCTTGTCCGCGCGATAGAACATTCTTGTGATAAAACTCAGCCAAATGCGGAAAGTTCGGTCCCTCCGCCATAATCAGCCGCATGATTTGACGACGGTCTGAATTGAGGATCTTCGAATAGAAAAACCGCATATGAGCTCTTAGACGATCGCTGGCGGAATCTTGGGGGTCTCCCGCAATCTCGGCCATATTACTGAGCAGAGGGATCATCTTGGCTTTGACCATGCCTTCGAAGAGCTGCTCTTTGCTGTCAAAATAGAGATAAACGGTTCCTTTAGAGACCCCGGCTTCTTCAGCGACATCATCGATTTTTGCCGCGGCGAAGCCAACCCGTGAGAAAACCGCCAAGGCGGCATCAACAAGCGCCAAACGTTTGGCTTCCTTTTGTTGCTCCCGGCGGCCGATCGCCGGCACATCTTTGGGTGTATCTACGACTTCCGTCACTCAGCGGGCCCTCCCAGGTCCTCCATACGGGTCATTAAGCCTCGCAGGGTCGTCGGCAACTGTCTTATATCTTCGATCACGAGGACCATTGCCGGCGTCACGAACAAGACCATAATCCCTGAAATCACAATTCCAAAGCCCAAACTTACGCCCATCGGAATGAGGAATTGCGCTTGCGGAGAGGTTTCTAAGAGAAGCGGCCCCAATCCTAAGGCCGTGGTCAGCGTTGTCAGCAGGATCGGACGAAACCGACGAGCCGACGCATCCGCAGCGGCTGTCAGCGCATCTACCCCCGCTTCACGGTATTGATTGTAAAGATCGACCAAAACGACTGAGGCGTTCACGGCCACCCCAGCTAGGGCAACAATTCCGAAAATAGAGACAAAAGACAACGGATAGCCGAGAACGTAATGGCCCAAAATCGCACCTGCCACACCCAGTGGGATAGCGATAATGATCGCAATCGGCTGAATGTAAGATCGCAGCTGTGTGGCGACCAAGGCGAAAATGATCAGCAACACAATTATAAAGGCCTGCCCCAAGCTGCCGAGATCCTCTTGCTGATCGCGGCTCGCGCCCGCTTGCGCCCAACGCAATCCAGGATAAGCGGTGTCGAGTTCTGGAAGGATACGCGTCAAAATCTCTTCATTTGCAATTGAAGGGGTGCTGACGGCTTCATCAATATCAGCCGACACCGTTACGATCCGGCGGCCATCGATACGATCAATCGACGAATAGGCGCGGCTCTCTGTCGTAAACGCGACGGTGTAGAGCGGCACGCTGCTTCCGTCGGGCAAACGAATACGCATATTGTCTAACGCTTGAAGAGAATCCCGCTCGGCTTCTGGATAGCGTACGAAAACGCGAACCTCTTCACGCCCGCGTTGAATGCGTTGCACTTCTTCTCCAAAAAAGGTCTGCCGGACTTGTCGGGCAACGTCATTTGGCGTCAGTCCGGCAGCTCGGCCCGTATCCGTGAGCTCGAATAATAATTGACGCTTACCGAGGTCAAAACTGTCTTCAATTTGGTTTGACCCTGGCAAACGGGCAATTTGATCTTTCAGAGCATCCGCCGCAGCGATGAGCGTTGCTTCATCCGCATGCGCCAGCTCAAACTCAATATCGGAGCCAAAACCGCCAATCGATGCGGCAAAGCTTAAGCGTTCGACGCCTTCAACGTCACCGAGCTGTTCCCGCCACGCGCGCTCAATTTCAGCGGCAGACATACGACGGGTCCCAAACGGCATTAATTCGATTTGAATTTGGCCAATATTTTCGGCCGCGGAAAATCCAGCGTTTCCAGTGGGCCCGCCCCCTTGAGCAGTATTGCCCCCGACCGTCTTGGCGACGGATAAGAACAGATCTTCGCCACGTTCCTCTTTGACAGTTTTGGCAACTTCAAACGCCGCATCTAGCAATTGGTCCATCGCCGCATCGGTCCGCTCAAAAGGCGTGCCTTCCGGCATCACAATCGATGCGGAAATGTCATTACTTTCAATATTCGGGAAGAAGACGAATTTGACCAGCCCACTCGATACCAAGCCGATGCACAAAATGAAGAAGGCTGTGGCGGCGCCAAGCGTGGCATATCGCCATTTTCCGACGAAGCGCACGCCTTTGCGAACAATACTGTCGCTGACCCATGCAATCCGCTTTGCGACACGGCTTTGGACCGCCAAAACCGGTCCGGTGGACCATGGTCGACCATGGCTGAGGTGACTGGGCAATATGAAGAAGGCTTCAACCAAAGAGACGATCAAGACACAAATCACAACCAACGGGATCGCTTTGGTGATATCGCCAAAGTTCCCGCCCACGAAGAGCAGCGGTGAAAATGCTGCAACCGTCGTCATCACGCCGACAGTGACGGGCGCCAGTACGCCGCGCACGCCGTCTAATGCCGCGCGCGGGCCACTCTTTCCGGCCGCGATCTCAGCATCTATATTCTCGCCAATAACAATGGCGTCGTCGACCACGAGCCCGAGCACAATAATCAACCCGAACAGCGAGATCATCGTAATCGTGACGCCAACCGCGCCGAATAAAAGAAAACCACCCATGAATGCGGTGGCGATGCCGATACAGACCCAAAAGGCGAGCTTTAGATCAAGCATCAACACAAGGAATAGGAAGACCAGCGCGAAGCCAAACAGCGCATTGCGGAGCAGCAAATTGATCCGTTCTTCAAGCAGCTGGGTTTGATCGCGAAACTCGACAATCTCGATGCCATCAGGAGGTGTGTATGTCGCCATAAATGCGTCGACGGCGTCTTTTACTTTTATCACGTCTTCGGCCTCGGCCCGCGACACGTCGACAAAGATGGCAGGTGCACCATTATAGGTACTTTCCAATGCATCACGCGCGAAGCCATCACGGACCGTCGCGATATCACTCAGAAGAATCTGCGATCCATCCTGTAAATTTCGAACGACAATACTTTCAAAGCCGGTCCCAGTCAGGCGGCGCTGATTGGTGCGCAACAAATACTCACCGGATTGAGTTCTGATTGAGCCGCCGGCGAGGTCTAATGATCCGGCCCGAACGGCGCGAGAAACATCTTCGATTGAAAGGCCGAATTTTTGCAAATTGGCCTCGCTGACCTCGATAGAAATTTCATAATCGCGGTCGCCAGATAGGCTGACCAGCGAGACGCCTTTTTGGGTCAGTAATTCTCGCTCGAGCTCTTCGGCCGCTCGCCGCAATTCAAGCGGTGTAACACTGCCGGTCACAACCAATGAGATAACACTCCCGACCGGCTTGGGGGCAGAAACCGTTTCTCTCTCAGCGTTTTCAGGCGGGAAGTCGGCCAAACGCTCGACCGCCGTCTGAACGTCATCCTTGACGATTTGAGTATCCGCAAAGTCGGCAAGCTCAATCGTGACAGTTCCAACGTTTTCGGCGGCTGTTGACGACACGCGTTCGACCCCATCAATGCCAAGCACCGCTTCTTCAACGCGGCGTGTCACCCCTTCTTCAACTTCTGCAGGGGTTGCGCCCGGATAAGGGACAGACACTGTCACGATGCCGGGTTGAATGGTCGGGAAAACTTGCGTGCGAAGACTGCCCGCCGACATCATACCGCCGATCAATAACACCACCATCAACAAGTTCGCGGCGACTGGGTTGCGAACAAACCATCCGATCAGGCCGCCACCTATGGATTTGGGATCACTCGCTGCCAACGTCGCCTCCACCAACAGAAGCTGTGGCGGCGTTGATTTGCCGAATAGCGACCGGTTGCCCTGGTTCTGCCTCTAGAGGAGGCAGAGCAACTATGCCATCTGCAACATCAAATGGCGCCGCAATGACCGAGGCACCGCTTGGATCTTCACCTAGAATTGCGACGGCGCGCGGCATCAATACTCCGTCCTCGACCACCCAAACTTGCGACTGGCCACTCAACGCTGTTGCAGGAAGGCGCAGCGCATTTGTCACGGTTTCCGTTTCGAGCGTTGCGACGACAAAGTCGCCAATCCTCAGATCCGCCTGTCGCGCTGGGGCCAGGTAGAGATTTGTCAGACGCGTACGGGGATCGAGACTGGCATCCACCCGCACAACATTCGCCATCAATTGATCATCCATAGAGCCTTTTCGCTCTATCCGTGCAGAACGGCCCAAAGCTGGCGAAAGAAGGTTCAATTGGTCGAGCGAGACCGGGACGACAAATTCGATACTGTCCAATCCGACCAAACGACCGATCGCCTGCCCAGGCGAGACAATTTGGCCAATATCCAGTGAGGAACTCATGACCCGTGCATCGACCGGTGCGTAAACCCGTGTACGCTCCAATGACAGTTCCGCGGTCCGCTTATTTGCTTCTGCGCTAATCAATCGCGCCTGCGCGGCCTCGATTTGCGGCACACGTGCAGCCAAATCATTTACGTCTCGGCCTGGAAACAATTCTTCCCATTCTTGAATAGCGAGCGCGGCTTCAGCCTCTAATTGTTTGAGATCAGATTTGGCCGAGGCGATTTCGGCATCGGCGCGCTGAACGGCGAGGATGAAATCCGCGCGGTCGATTTCGAATAACAAGTCGCCCTGCTCTACTGTCGCGCCGGATCTGAAATTGGCGCTGACGTTTCGAATTTCGCCAGATACTTGCGGCGTCACCGAAACTTCGGCGCTTGATTGCACCGTTCCATTGACCTTGATCACTGGCGTGTAACTCAACGCTTGCAGCGGTGCGACGCGAACACTGATCTCGCTTTCAGAGCGTAGATCGCTCAGCGCCGGTGCGTTCGAATTGACCTGAATCTTCAACGCTTGCGACAGTCCGACAGCGGCACCAATGACGCCAATCACAAATACCAATTGAATGATACCAACCGCTAAATTGCTTCGACCCTTAGGTTCCGAATTCTCATCCATGACGCCCATTCGACGCTCCATAAATAATGACTGACCAGTCAGTAATAATTTTTTCTAGGGAATTCAAGAAGGTTTTTGTGAACTTTGTGTCGCATTCGAGTGTCGACTCTGTTCAAACAGAGTACGTCGTATAACCCGCAATGGATGAGAGCGCGCAGACATGGCTGAATCCCCCACCCCACCTTACGATTTTGACGACTTGCTAGAAATCATGAAACAGCTGCGGACGCCGGATACTGGGTGCGCTTGGGACCTCGAACAAAGCTTTGAAACCATCGCGCCTTACACAATTGAGGAAGCTTACGAAGTTGCAGACGCGATCGAGCGCGGCGATATGACGGACCTCAGTGACGAACTCGGTGATCTGCTCTTACAAGTCGTGTTTCATGCACAGATTGCGAAAGATGAAGGTCATTTCTCTATCGCCGATGTCACCCAAGCGATCAGCGAGAAAATGATCCGGCGTCACCCACATGTTTTTGGAGCAGCCGACCAACGCTCTGCAGACGCGCAAACGGCCGCCTGGGAAGAGATTAAAGCAGCAGAGCGCGACAAATCGAAAGCGAGTGATCCAAGTGCGCTGGCCGGTGTCGCGCAGGCCCTGCCCGCTTTGATGCGGTCGGAAAAACTCCAAAAACGCGCAGCTCGAACGGGTTTCGATTGGACCGACCCCAAGGACATATTCGATAAGCTCGAAGAAGAGATGGCGGAAGTTGAAGACGCGATCACAGAAGCCGACGCTGAACATATCGAAGAAGAGGTTGGCGACTTGATCTTTGTCGCCGTCAATCTCGCGCGCCGCTTAAACGTCGATCCGGAAATTGCGCTTCGCAAAGCCAATAGTAAGTTCGAACGCCGCTTTCGGGCGATGGAGACGCGCGCCGAGGGACAGGAAGCGGGATTTGCGGCGCTTAGCCTGGAGGATCAGGAAATGCTTTGGCAGGCGGTCAAAGCGGAAGAGTAAGCCCATCGGGCTAAATCTAACGTTGCGAGCGCTTTTGTGCGCGTGCTAAATAACTGTCATGACAGCGAAACAGCCTGCTGAGTTTGGCGAAAACGGTACGGTTATCAATACGCCGGATATGACGCCGGCGCGCAAGGATTCTTATTCCGGAATCAATAGCGACGATCAAAATGAAGTCATCGAGTTTAAATGGTGGTCTTTTGTGCCCGCCATAGCGCTAAGCATGATTGGACCGAAAGTCATAAATCATTTCGCTGATGAAGTATCAACAACCTGGCGTCTAGGTTTGTACGGAGTGGTATTGCTGATTTCGGCGGCCATCACTTATTGGCTGTTGCAGCAGCCTGGAGCTCGAAAATAGGCTTGCCTCCCGGCAAACAAAAAACGCCGAGGCTCAACAAGCCTCGGCGCTCTCCGAATGCGTCTGTTCCCCCAGACGTAATGGGTTGGACTTAGACCTTATAGTACATGTCGAATTCAACTGGGTGTGGGTGGAGCTGTAAACGCTCAACTTCTTCCTGCTTCAGCTCGATATAGGCGTCGATCTGATCATCATCGAAAACGCCGCCCTTCTTTAGGAAGTCACGGTCGGCATCAAGCGCCGCCAACGCCTCACCCAGCGAACCACAGACTTGTGGGATCGCTGCGGCTTCAGCTGGTGGCAGGTCGTACAAGTCTTTGTCCATGGCATCGCCTGGATGGATCTTGTTCTCAATGCCGTCGAGGCCGGCCATCAAGAGCGCCGCGAAGGCAAGATATGGGTTCGCGGTTGGATCTGGGAAGCGTGTTTCAATCCGCTTGGCCTTCTCTCCGGTTCCGAAAGGAATACGGATCGAGGCCGAGCGGTTGCGGGCTGAATAAGCCAGCATGACAGGCGCTTCGAAGCCAGGAACCAGACGCTTATAAGAGTTGGTCGAGGCATTGGTCAGCGCGTTCAGAGCGCGGGCGTGTTTGATGATACCGCCAATATAGTGAAGGCAGGTTTCTGACAGACCCGCATAAAGGTCGCCCGCAAAGGTTGGCTTGCCGCCGGCCCAAATTGACTGGTGCACGTGCATACCAGAGCCGTTATCATTGAAATATGGCTTCGGCATAAAGGTCGCTGTCTTGCCATAGCTCGCGGCCACATTGTGGATCACGTACTTATACAGCTGAAGATTGTCCGCCATGGTGACGAGCGTGTTGAACTTCATGCCCAGCTCGTGTTGCGCTGGCGCGACTTCGTGGTGGTGCTTCTCTGGCTCAAGACCTAGCTCACCCATGACAGAGAGCATTTCAGACCGCATGTCCTGCTCAGAATCGACCGGCGGGACAGGGAAATAGCCGCCTTTTGGACCTGGGCGGTGACCCATATTGCCCATTTCGTAGGATTTGCCGGTATTCGCTGGCAATTCCGTAGAGTCGAATGAGTAACCGGTTGAATGTGGCTCCGTGTTCCAGCGCACGTCGTCGAAGACGAAGAATTCCGCTTCTGGACCGAAATATGCGGTATCGCCGACGCCCGTAGACTGCAAATAGGCTTCAGCTTTCTTTGCCGTCATACGTGGGTCGCGATTGTAGGCCTGACCGGTGATTGGATCGAGGACATCACACATTACAGCGAGTGTGGTTTGTTGGAAGAAGGGGTCGACCTTCGCTGTCGCCAGGTCTGGCATGAGCGTCATGTCCGACTCGTTGATCGCTTTCCAGCCGGCAACCGAAGAGCCATCAAACATCTGACCATCCGCGAAAAAGTCTGCGTCGACCATGCCCTTATCGAACGTGACGTGCTGCAGTTTCCCGCGCGGGTCGGTAAATCGAAGGTCTACGAACTCAACGTCGTTTTCCTTCATCATTTTCAATATATTTTCGGCCATATCGCCCTCCAATTCTTCCTGTCTTGAGTTCGTTTGTAGCGCTAAAGGGCGCCATCACCTGTTTCACCCGTCCGGATGCGCACGGCTTCACCTACCTCTGAAACGAAGATCTTACCATCACCAATTTTGCCGGTTTGCGCGGCTTTCGTGATTGCTTCAATGGCGCCCGAAACGCCGGCATCCGCAACGACGGCTTCAACTTTGAGTTTGGGCAGAAAGTCAACGACATATTCGGCGCCGCGATAAAGCTCAGTGTGTCCACGCTGGCGGCCAAAGCCTTTTGCTTCGACCACTGTCATACCCTGCACGCCAACTTCGTGGAGCGCTTCTTTTACATCATCCAGTTTGAATGGCTTAATGATGGCTTCAATCTTCTTCATTCCCGCAACCCTTCGATAGCTAATAATTGGAACTCGCATAATCACCGTACACACGCAGGGCGATAGTCGGTTTCATGCCAAGCTTTAACCAGAACAGTGATGCCCAAAGGCGCGCCAGTTATGATGAAAGATCAAGCAGCGTATATTCCCAAAACATGACGCCTGCGTCATTGTTTTATTCACCCTTCTCTGCTAAGCTGGACGGAAGTCAGCGAAGGAGACTGTCATGAGCCGAGCCATCCCATACATTGATCCTGCGCGACCGAAGCCCAAGCGCCGGCCATTGAAAGCTTGGCGCCACATGCAGAAGCTCATCGCTGATAAAGAGGATACGGCGCAAGTATTCCATATTATCGAGGCTTTGAACGGAAACTCGACGCGCAAAGACTTTTTAAGGTTTATGAAAACGGCCAATGGCGAAGCATTGCTGAAACGCGCAACGTTCCTTCCCGATTTGCTCGACAATCACGCCCCGCTGAAAGCTTTACCCAAAGGCACGCTGGGTCGCACCTATGTCGACTTCATGGAGCGCGAAGGCCTTTCCGCTCATGGTTTGGTCGAAGAAAGCCAAGCCCAGCGCAAGCATCACGAGCAATTTGATGACGACCTTCATTGGTATGTGAATCGCCTGCGGGACACACACGATATGTATCATGTCCTTACCGGCTATGGCCGAGATGCTTTGGGCGAGGATGCCTTGCTCGGCTATACGCACAGTCAACATGGCGGCCTCGGCGTGAACTTCATTGCTTTCATGGGCAATCGACAAATCGCAAAAGAAGCGCCGCCTGAAGCGCGCGTGCGCGACGTCCTGGCTGAGGGGCGGCGCAACGGTAAGCAAGCCAAACGCATTGTCGATCAAGACATAGAAGCACTTCTAGACCAGCCGATTGATGAGGTGCGCGAGCGTCTGAATATTGCTAAGCCCGTCCTTTATCGGCGCGCTATGGACGTGTTTAGAAGCTATGATCAGGATCCATTTCTGGTCGCCGCATGATATATCTCGTACGTCATGGCGAAGCCGCAGCGAGCTGGGGCGCGCATCCTGATCCCGGCCTTTCAGAAACTGGAAAAGCGCAAGCAAATAGCGCCGCCATCAGTTTATCTGATCTCGGTATCACTCACGCGTTCTCCAGCCCGATGCAGCGCTGCCAGGAAACCGGGGCGGCCTTTGCGGAGCGATCAAAACTGGCGCTTACACGCGAGCCGGATGTAACGGAGATTCCGACACCATCTGATATCGAAGATCGCGTGTCGTGGCTGCGGGGATTGATGGGCGGCTCCTGGGTGGATGCTCCAGACATCGTTCAAGCTTGGCATTCCAAGCTGCTCTCCCGGATTCAGGAATTACCAGAACATTCAGTCGTTTTCACGCATTTTGTCGCCATCAATGCGATCGTTGGCCATCTGGAAGGCAATGATGCGGTCACTGTGTTTCGTCCGAACTATTGCAGCATAACCAAACTGGATAATTCCGGCGGCAATCCCGTTTTGCTCGAACGCGGGCAGGCGCTTGAAACAAAGGTGCTTTAGGCGCCAATTATCGCGCTAACTTAGCCGAAACAAGACAGCCTTTCCCGAATCCCCTAGCCTGCTCCTTGTCGCCTAAGTTTTAGCTGCGCGAGAGGCCTACGATTATGACCGAAGATCGGCTGAAGGCTTTAGAAGCCAATATGATCGCGATGCGGCTGTTTAATTCTAATTTGGTCGCGATCATTACGCGTCTTTACGCGCAATCCGACCGCGGCAGCGAAATTATTGAGCTTTTGGACAAGTATCATTCCCTGAGCTCCGAAAACATAGCCAATGCAAAGACCGATCCAGAAGATGGGCGCAGGATCGCCGAGGAATTGGAGAAAATCCACTATAGCGCCCGCCGCGTCGCCGAACTGGTCGTATCGGGGCTGGAAGACAAATAATTCGATATATTGAAGTCTGGAAAATGGTGGGCGGTAACGGGCTCGAACCGCTGACCCTCTCGGTGTAAACGAGATGCTCTACCAACTGAGCTAACCGCCCTTCCGGGACGCTTCCTTTGCCTTGTCTTGGCGAGAAAAGCAAGACGGCCCCTGTCAGAAAAAACAGGGGCCGCTGATGTTTTAGCTTAGGCTTTTAGTGGCGCACGGACGCGCCATCACCGCTCGGACTTGGACGACCTGCTAGCGTTGCTGCAAGTGCCTCTTCATCCTCTTCTGACCATTCAATCGGCGCCAACGGACGCACCAAGGCGCGCGCCAGAACTTCATTAATATCAGACACAGGAATGATGCTGAGGCTCTCTTTAACATTCTCTGGAATGTCAGCGAGATCCTTCTCATTTTCCTCTGGGATAAGCACTGTCTTGATGCCACCACGAAGGGCGGCCAGAAGCTTTTCTTTTAATCCGCCAATCGGCAAGATCCGGCCTCGCAATGAAATTTCACCGGTCATTGCAATGTCGCGATGGACAGGTGTCTCCGTCAATAACGAGACCATCGCCGTGGTCATTGCGATCCCGGCACTTGGGCCATCTTTTGGCGTTGCACCATCAGGTACGTGGACGTGGATATCCGTCGTGTTAAACGCGCTCGGCTTGATCCCCAATCGCACGGCTCGAGACCGCACCAAAGATTGCGCCGCCGAGATCGATTCTTTCATCACATCTCGCAAGTTGCCGGTCACTTTTGTATTTCCGCGTCCCGGCATCGAGACCGCTTCAATGGTCAGCAAATCACCGCCAACCTCTGTCCAGGCGAGCCCAGTAACAGCGCCGATTTGATCTTCTTCATCGGCCAGTCCGAAGCGGAATTTCCGAACACCAGAATAATCAGCCAAGTTATCGGGCGTTACAGTGACTTGTGTCACGCCGTCATTCCCAAGCTCACGAACCGCTTTACGCGCCAGTTTCGCAAGCTCTCGTTCAAGCGAACGCACACCCGCTTCACGCGTATAATAGCGCAGCAAATCGCGGATTGAATCTGATTGAACGACCCATTCGGCCTCATCCAGACCGTGATCGGCGCGAATTTTTGGCAATAGATGCCGTTCGGCAATCTCCAATTTCTCGTCTTCGGTATATCCGGCAATCCGAATAATCTCCATCCGGTCAAGAAGAGGCTGCGGCATGTTCAAGCTGTTTGCCGTCGTCACGAACATGACATCGGAGAGATCGTAATCAACTTCGAGATAATGATCGTTGAACGTCGAGTTTTGCGCCGGATCTAGGACTTCCAGCAGCGCTGCTGACGGATCGCCGCGATGGTCCATGCCCATCTTGTCAATCTCGTCGAGCAAGAAGAGCGGATTACCCGTTTTGGCTTTTTTCAAGCTTTGAATGATGCGCCCGGGCATAGACCCAATATAAGTCCGCCGGTGGCCGCGAATTTCACTCTCGTCTCGGACACCGCCAAGTGATACGCGCACGAAGTCACGTCCGGTCGCTTCGGCGATCGACTTACCCAGAGAGGTTTTGCCGACGCCGGGCGGTCCGACGAGACACAGAATCGGGCCCCGCAATTTGTTTGTGCGTTTTTGCACCGCGAGATATTCGAGGATCCGCTCTTTGACTTTTTCGAGACCGTAATGGTCGTCATTGAGTTGCGTCTCTGCCGTCGACAAGTCAGTTGAGATGTCCTTGCGTTCATCCCATGGCAGCGCCAACAGCCAGTCCAAATAGTTTCGGACGACAGTCGATTCGGCCGACATTGGGCTCATCTGGCGAAGCTTTTTGACCTCTTGCTCGGCTTTGGTACGAGCCTCTTCAGATAGCCCCGTTTCGCGAATTTTGTCCTCTAATTCAGCAACTTCATCACGCTCACCTTCGCCTTGATCGCCAAGTTCGCGCTGAATCGCTTTCATTTGTTCGTTGAGATAATACTCACGCTGAGACTTTTCCATCTGACGCTTGACGCGGTTTTTAATTTTCCGCTCCATTTGCATCATGCCCATCTCGCCTTCCATCAAAGACAAGACTTTTTCGAGGCGGTCTTTCACGTCGGAAAGTTCCAACAGTCCCTGCTTTTCTGACAGCTTGACTTGCAGCTGCGACGCGACAGCATCGGCAAGCTTTCCAGGGTCGACGATATCAGAAATCGTCGAGACAGACTCCGGCGGTATTTTCCGGTTCAGTTTCGCGTAGCTTTCAAATTGTTCGGTCACCGCGCGCATCAGAGCCTCTAACTCGCCGCTACTGACGTCCATCGGTTCGATAATGCCAACCTCGGCGACATAGTGGTCACCGCGATCGTCGAGCTTTGTCAGCCGGGCGCGGCTGCCACCTTCGACCAGCACTTTAACTGTGCCGTCAGGCAGTTTTAAAAGCTGCAATATGGTTGCGGTCGTCCCGACAGAATGTAGCGCTTCGGCATCAGGCACATCCGTCGTTGGGTCCTTCTGCGCGACCAGCATAATCTCATTCTGGTTTTCATCGACCATTTCGAGGGCGCGTACAGACTTGTCTCGGCCCACAAAAAGCGGCGCCACCATGTCTGGAAATACAACAATGTCCCGCAGTGGAAGAACTGGGAGGGTTTTCGTCGTCATTATTGACTCCTTTGTTCCTGGCCCCGCTCAGCGGCGACCATTACCTTCACCCCGTTGTCGGATGATTCTGGCGTCCGTCTTATTTGATAACCAAGACATGTCAGTTCAACCACTAAATAGCGGTGGAAATGTCTGATTTTTTACCTAAGGCGCCGGAATTACGACGCTTCGTTCGGCTGGACCTGCTTTGCGTGCACGTAAAGGGGCTTCGCATTGCCGTCGACGACTTCAGCATTGATCACAACTTCGTCAACGCCGCGCAGACCCGGCAGCTCGAACATCGTATCGAGCAGGATCGATTCCATAATCGAACGCAATCCACGCGCACCGGTCTTCCGAACGATAGCCTTCTTCGCCACAGCGGTCATTGCGTCAGGCGTGAAAGTCAGGTTCACACTCTCCATCTCGAACAGTTTTTGATACTGTTTGATCAAGGCATTCTTTGGCGCGGTCAGAATGGTAATCAGGGCATCTTCATCGAGGTCTTCAAGAGTCGCCAATACCGGCAAACGACCGATGAATTCTGGAATCAAGCCGTAGCGTTGAAGGTCTTCTGGCTCAACCGTCCGCAAAATCTCGCCAACGCGGCGCGCCTCAGGGTCCTGCACATCAGCCCCGAAACCAATCGAAGTTGGTTCACCACGAGACGAAATAATCTTATCCAGGCCAGCAAACGCGCCGCCACAGATGAATAGAATATTCGTCGTGTCGACCTGCAAGAATTCTTGCTGAGGATGTTTCCGGCCACCTTGAGGAGGAACCGCCGCCACTGTGCCTTCCATCAATTTAAGGAGGGCTTGCTGCACCCCTTCCCCGGACACATCGCGGGTGATCGATGGATTGTCGGATTTGCGAGAGATCTTATCAATTTCGTCAATGTAGACGATCCCGCGCTGCGCGCGTTCTACATTATAATCTGATGCCTGCAGAAGTTTTAGAACGATGTTTTCGACATCTTCGCCAACGTAACCGGCTTCGGTGAGCGTCGTCGCATCGGCCATAGTGAATGGCACATCCAATACCCGCGCGAGCGTTTGCGCGAGCAGAGTTTTACCGCAACCTGTCGGGCCGATCAGCATGATGTTTGATTTTGCCAGCTCTACGCCATCGGCGCCGGCCGGATTGGCCAGGCGCTTATAATGGTTATGGACCGCGACAGAGAGGATGCGTTTAGCGTAGGACTGGCCGATGACATAATCATCGAGCACATCGCAAATTTCTTGCGGCGTCGGAACGCCTTCTTTGGCCTTGAAGCCAGACGCTTTGTTCTCTTCACGAATGATATCCATGCAGAGTTCGACGCATTCATCGCAGATGAAAACGGTCGGACCCGCGATCAATTTCTTCACTTCGTGCTGGCTCTTCCCGCAGAATGAGCAATAGAGCGTATTCTTGGAATCGCCGTTCGAACCGTTTTGCTTTGCCATGGGCAACCTCTATAACCCGCATGCCTTAACATGCGATTTATCGGGACGAATCCCAATCAATTACTCTAACTTTAAAACGCTTACGAGCGGACGCAAGTGTTAGCTCTCATTCTCAATGCATGAAGAATGCCGATTAATACGCACTTAATCGTCGCTGGTTTCAGCGCGTCTTTCATACACTGTGTCAACAATACCGAACGCTTTTGCGTCTTCGGCCGTCATAAACGTATCGCGATCGAGCTTTTTCTCAATCGTTTCATAGTCCTGACCGGTATGTTTGACATAAATTTCATTCAAACGCCGCTTCAGGTCGAGGATCTCCTCAGCGTGGCGCTCAATATCTGTCGCGACGCCGCGATAACCGCCTGAGGGCTGGTGAACCATGACGCGCGAATTCGGCAGAGCGATGCGATTACCCTTGTCCCCCGCTGCGAGCAGGAGCGATCCCATGCTCGCGGCTTGACCAATGCAGAGGGTTGAAATCGGGCATCGAATGTATTGCATCGTGTCGTAAATCGCGAGGCCCGCAGTGACATAGCCGCCGGGGCTGTTGATATAGATGCCGATATCTTTTTTCGGGTTTTCCGATTCCAGGAACAGCAATTGCGCACAAACGAGCGAAGCCGTGGTGTCGTCAATCGCGCCAGTGATGAAAATCAGGCGCTCTTTGAGCAGGCGCGAGAAGATGTCGAAAGCGCGTTCGCCCCGACTGGTTTGCTCAATTACGGTTGGGACGAGATTTACATCAGTCGGGCGCGGATCGAACATAATATAACCTTTAGTCGGAATAGAATGGGCCATGGTTTGGCAGAGGCAGACATATTTGTCCATTCGCGCTGTGATGCAAGGTGTGGATGTCGCTTAACCGCTTTGTTCTGCGGTCAGAGTCAGAATATCGATGCGCGGTGGCCTGCGAAACCGCATGGGTAGGCCGATCATCCCCGTTCCGGGCGTGACATAGACCAGATCGCTCCGCCCCCGATTCGGCGTTTTGATTTGATGCAGGCCATAATCAAAAGGATACTGAGTTGGAATCACCGAACGGGTCACGCCCGGCAGCGGCAGTCTAATTTGTCCGCCGTGAGTATGCCCGGCAAGCATAAGATCATACCGCACCTCAGCCGGGACGATGAGCGCCATATCCGGATTGTGCGTGAGCATGAGCACAGGCACTTCGTCCGGAAAGTCCACAGCAAAATCGAAGTCATAGGACCGCTGCCAAAGATCGGACGTCCCAGAAACAATCAGCCTCTGATCACCGTTCGACCATTCAACGCTTCTGTTTTCGACGAACGTGATGCCGAGGTCGCGCAGCGGGCCATATAGCGCCTCACCGTAGATTTGCCCCGGAAACCCAACATCATGATTGCCCAGCACCGCAAAGATGGGCACGCTGACGTCTTTGAAAGCGCCGAACGCTTCTCGCACGCGCTCTGGCTCTAGCTCATATGTGAAGTCCCCAGCGATCAGCACCAAATCGACCGATTGCCGGTTAATTTCATCAACAATACGGCGTGTCGACGGGGCATTTGAGAAAAGGCCGATATGCATATCCGCCAACAGCGCAACTTTCACATCGCGCATCTGGTTCGGCGCAAACCCTGCGAGCGAAATGGCTTCATGATGCACGACAAGGATACGGGGCTCTACGAAACGTGCCCAGGCGAATGGCAGCGAGGCCATCATAAGGCCTACAACAGCTAACCGGCGCCCGCCTCTTAGTCGCCATACAAACACCGCGCAAATTAGGATGAATGGCACCCACAAATAGGACAACCAAAATATGGCAAGCTTCAATGGCTAACTCCCGCGCGGCATGGCGATCCCATATTTGTAAGCGAAGTATTGGGCGATGGTGCGCGCAGAATCGTAAAAAATGTGACCATTCTCTGATTTTGAACGCACCTTGTCTGCCGGATGGGTATCTGGAGCGAGCACCAGCGTTGGCGCATTCCACTTTCCATCTCCCAAGAGATCGCAAATCGGCGTGCGGGGATGGCGAATTCCAACATAGCGAATGTCGAGCGACTCTTTGATGGCCGGATAATAGCTGAGCACACCCCACATTTCTGCGCATTCCGGACAATACTCGCGGCGGGCATTGTCTTCAAACCCCGGCGGCAAAAGGAACAAAATATCGCGCTGCATTATTCACTCATTCGCTGAAATTGCCGCTTCGCGGCTTCCGGATAGCGGGCCACGAGACGACCGTATTCGTCTTGACTTAACTGGACGACAAGTTCGATATCACCGGTCTCCAAATAGGTTTCCTCATCGACTTGCGTATGTTCATGAAGCCAGGCGCGCAATGCTCCGTCAGCATGCGTCAGACGCGCTTGGAAGGCGACCCTACCCGCATCCAGTACCGTCTCAATGACATGCAAGAGCTCGTCTATACCTTCCCCTGTCACCGCGGAGACTGGAACCGCATACATTTCTGCGGCCACACGCTGTAACTCGGCGTCCAAACCGCCGCGAATGGTTGGCGCGACGAGATCGATCTTATTCCAAACCTCAATCATTGGCGGCAAGGGCGTGGAGGTCAGGTCGGACAATTGCATGAGGACTTTGATAACGTCTTGTTTCTGCTCAGCATCAGAATCGCTCGAACGGTCGCGCACGTGCACGAGAAGGTCTGCCTCCAAGGCTTCTTCAAGAGTCGCTTTAAAACTATCGACCAAATGGGTGGGAAGATCTGAAATGAAACCGACCGTATCAATTAAGTTGGCATCGCCCAAAGTCGGCAAGTCTAGTTTCCGGATCGTTGTATCCAGCGTCGCAAAAGGCATGTCTTTCGCCATCACGTCGGCGCCGGTCAATCGATTAAACAAGGTCGACTTCCCAGCATTGGTATAACCGACAAGCGCGATCATGCGATTGTCACGCCGGCGCCGTCCCTCTCTCTGCACACGGCGTGTGCGCTGGACGTCACGCAAGTCTCGCCGCAAACGCCCGACGGCGCGATCAATCATCCGTTTATCGGCTTCTAATTGGGTTTCGCCCGGCCCGCCGAGAAAGCCGCGCCCGCCGCGTTGGCGTTCCAGGTGGGTCCACGTGCGAACCAATCGCGAGCGCTCATAAAGCAAGCGCGCCAGCTCAACTTGCAACCGCCCTTCTTTTGTCCGCGCGCGGAGCCCAAATATCTCTAGGATCAGACCTGTCCGATCGATCACTTTGACTTTTAAGCGGCTCTCAAGATTGCGTTGCTGAATCGGTGTCAGCGCCGCGTCAATGATGACGATCGAACACTGGTGTGATTGGACGTCCGCCTCTAGACGCTCAAGCAGACCGCCGGAAAGTAGATATCCCGGCGTCGGATTGCGCACTTGCTCAGGTCGCAAAAACTCAAGCTCACAGCCGAGCGCTTCGACCAAACCCGCCGATTCATCTATTCGATCCGCGCTTGGACGTTCTGGTGGAAGCGTCCATGGCAAAATAATACCAGCCTTTTCAGGCGGTTGCTCAAGCTCGATCTGTTTTTGCTTCAAGTGACCTAAGTATCATCTTCATCGAAGAGTTGGACATGAGCGCCCGGTGCAATGGTCGATATTGCATGCTTGTAAACCAGTTGCGGAGGACGGCCATCGCCGCGCAACAACACACAAAAGTTATCAAACCAAGTGACGACGCCCTGCAATTTTACACCGTTAACGAGGAAAATCGTCAATGGTGTTTTCGACTTACGGACTGCGTTTAAGAAAGTGTCCTGGAGGTTTTGCTTTTTATCTGAAGACATTGTTTGCCTGCCCTTGTTTAATACTGGAGCGGCTATAACGATTGCCCGCAAATAGCAAGCGATCCGGGCTTTATCTTCGCCAAAAGCCAGGATTTAGGGCCGGAAGTAGCGCAATGACCTCTAGTCGCCCAAGAATCATGCCGAGTATGACACAAATTTGAGCGGTTCCGACAAGCTCACTACTCATGCCTTCGAGGATATGACCTGCATTCGACAGACTACCTATTCCGGCGCGAACGGCGTCGTCAAATGACAGGCCAGCCGCACTCAATAGCAACGTTCCAATCGTACAGGCGACGATATAGCCGACCAAATAGACCCACACGCCCATTACTGTGCGATCAGATTGCCGCCGTCCGCGGAAGCTGAAGTGTTTGATGCTTCCACGATATCCGAGCTGAACAAATTCCAGCGCCACGCGCCGACTCAGAACAATCAACCGAGCAAGTTTAAAGCCTCCGGCTGCGGAGAGCGCAGACCCCCCAATCAAAACCGGAAAGAGAACGAGCACGATGGGGAGCCGCGAAAACTGCTGCGGATCAGTCAGCGCTATACCACTGGTCGCGATCGAAGATGTTGCCCAGCCGATACTTTCAATCAATGGCAATCCGGCAAACACCGCTAATATCGTGATCAGGCCGAGAAACCCGACCCAAGCGAGTGATTCTGGATCAAATATAGCCGATCTAACCCGCCCTTGCCCTGCGCCATCGACGGCCACGAGGCCAAGCGTGCCAGCAATTAATCCGAGCCACAGGGCAAAGGCATGAAGGCGTCCCGCTTGCGGCGCCATTTCAGATGCAGTTGGATCGACCATCCCCGTCGTGATGGCGCTCACTGCGCCTGCCAAAGCATCTCTCGGCGCTAAGTTTAAGGCCAATAATATCGCTGACAAAACAATCGAGGCCCCGATCACGAGCGCTGCACTGACCCGGATAACACGCACCAAAGGATCGAAGAAGCTGCCTTCTGGGTCGCTGAAAAAGCGATTTCGATGCACGCCTGGCCCCCCCAAATTCATGCCCGAAAAAACCGTTGCGGCAATGGTTATACTCCCGACCGCGCCAATAATGTGAAGCATAGCGCGCCAGACAAAGATACTGGTCGGCATAGGGTCGGATGTGGTGTCGATCCTGCTATGTCCAGTCGTGGTTAGGTTCGAAACGCTCTCATAAAATGCGGCAGCTAAATCGGCCGCGCCTATGTAATCGACGAAAGGGATTGCTGATATCAGGCCACCCACAACCCAGAACAGAATGGCGACGGCAAGACCATCTTTGGCTTGCGCCCGGCGCACCGGCTTATCGGTCAACAGGATGACTGTGCCCCCCAACGCTGCCACGGCCGAGGCGGTTCCTGCGAACACCAGCAATTGCTGACGTTCTCCTGTGGCGAACGCAACGAGGAAACACACGGCAAACAGGACTGCAAATCCAATCGCGATGAAGGACATGACTCGAACGATTGCGAGATGGTTCACGTCTTTTGCCTCCCCTAGAAAAAGTCGGCACTAACCCGGAAGAATTGCTCGACTTTGCGCGTCGCACTGGTCTCGTAGAATAGCAGAAGCCGGTCATCGGTTTTAACCAGCGTTTTACTGGTTGGGAAAATAATCTCGTCTTCCCGAATAATCGCTGCTGAGGTCACACCGTCTGGCAAGTGCGCGTAGTCGATGGGTTTGCCAATCAGCGGTGAAGACTCCAAGGTCACACCCTCAGCAATCTCGGCAACACCATCTTCAAGGGATTGAACGGAGAGAATTCGCCCGCGACGAAGCTTTGTGAGAATTTTCGACACGCTCAACGCCCGCGGGTCGAGCACGGCATCAATGTCTAAATCCTGAGAGATTGCGACAAGCTCATAAGCATTGACCAAAGCGTGCGAGCGTTTCGCCCCGAGTTGTTTAGCCAGCTTACCAATGAGCATATTGGTTTTGTCGTCATTGGTCACCGCGATCACGATATCAGCTTGATCCGCGCCGGCTTCCTCTAAAACATCTCTGGCCAGCCCATCGCCGTGAATAACAATTGTCTGCTTTAAGGATGATACCGCCAGATCCGCTTTCGCCGCATCGGCCTCAATGATCCGAACGCGCACCCGGCCATCTTTTTCAAGTTGGCTGGCGACAAAGGTCCCGACATTACCGCCGCCAACAATCACGACGCGCTTATGTTCTTCGACATCCCGATTGAACAATTTATTGAGCCGCGGCGTCGATCGTCTGGTTACAGCGACATAAGCAATGTCACCGGGTTGCAATTGGTCATTCCCTTTTGGCGCAAAAACCGAGTTCCCCCGTTTGATCCCAACCACACGTGCGCCAAGATCAGGGAACAATCCCGCAATCTGATCAAGCGCTGTTTCGAGCAGCGGGCTTTCAGGCTGCACTTTCATGCCAAGAACTTGCAGTTCGCCATCTTCAAACGCGATGCTTGAAACCGCGCTCGGCGCTCGAATTCGGCGCAAAATCGCTTCGCCAACTTCGATCTCTGGCGAAATAATCAAATCAATGGGAAGGGCTGACTTCGAGAACAATTCTGCGTTGCGGTCATCAAGATAAGCCTGCGCGCGCACCCGTGCGATTTTTGTCGGCACAGAGAATAAGGTGTCAGCCACTTGGCAGATCACCATATTGATCTCGTCAAAGTGGGTCACCGCGATAAGCATGTCTGCTGCATCAGCGCCGGCTGCGCGCAAGACATCAGGATGGGCGGCGTGACCAACAACGCCGCGCACATCAAAATCAATCTGAACTTGCTCGATCAGAGAATGATTTTCATCAATCATAATGATGTCGTGGTGCTCTTGCGCCAAGTGACGGGCAATGCCCTGCCCGACCCGGCCAGCTCCGCAAATAATGACACGCATTTATCGGCTATCCGTACGACTCGCTGATGCGTTTACCCCTAGGGCCTTTAATTTTCGGTGTAATGCAGAGCGCTCCATGCCGATAAACTCTGCCGTCCGCGAGATATTGCCATCAAATCGCGTAATTTGCAGCGTCAGATAATCGCGCTCAAACTGCTCGCGCGCATCGCGTAAGGAGAGGCCGACAAAATCAGCCGAGACACCCATGGCATCGCCGCTCTCTTCGGACCCGCGATCCAGAGGAAGCTCTTCCACGGTGACGATTTGGCTCGCACTGTCTCGCGACAGGATCAAAACGCGTTCTACGACATTCCGCAATTGGCGCACATTGCCGGGCCAATTCATTGATTGCAGCACAGCAATCGCTTCTTTGCTAAAGGTCCGCGGCGTTAGCCCCGAGGAATCAGCGATACGGGCGCTAAAATATTCAACCAATGCTGGAATATCGTCACGCCGCTCGGCCAGGGACGGAACGCTCAGCGGCACGACATTCAAGCGATAGTAGAGGTCTTTTCGAAACCCCGAATTTTCAATCGCTTTTTCCAGATCTCGCGTCGACGAAGACATCACGCGGACATCGACGCTCACATCTGACCGCCCGCCAACGCGTTGAAACCGCTGCTCGGTCAACACCCGAAGTATTTTGCTCTGCGTGCCGAGCGGCATATCGCCGACCTCGTCGAGCAGAAGTGTACCGCCATGCGACTGTTCGAAAACACCTATTTTAACCGGCATGCCGGTCGAGTCTTCTTCTCCAAAGAGCTCCCGTTCCATTTGCTCGGGCGCAATATTCGCAGCATTAACTGCGACGAAGGGCCCACCTACGCGGCGAGAATGATCATGAATGAGTTTGGCACACAGCTCTTTGCCAACCCCGGCTTCTCCCGTTACCAAAACCCGCGAATTGGTTGGCGCGACTTTTTCGATTTGGGCGCGCAAGGATTGCGCCGCACCACTCGCTCCGATCCATTCCGAAACTGAGAAATTGTGGGCGCGGAGCGCTTCGTTTTCGCGTTTAAGCTTAGCCGATTCAATGGCCCGCGCCACCAAGTGAAGCAACCGATCTGCTTTGAATGGTTTCTCAATAAAATCATACGCGCCGCGGCGAATGGCGGCGACCGCAGTTTCAACGTTGCCATGGCCACTGATCACAATCACAGGCAGGAGTGGATCAATCGCCTTCAAATATTTAAGCACCGACAGACCGTCCATGTCGCTGCCTTGAAGCCAAACATCAAGCACGACCAAACTTGGGGTACGTGCCCGAACTTCTTCGATCGCCGCTTCTGCTGTCGACGCGGTGCGAACCCCGTGCCCATCATCCTCGAGCACACCTGCGATTAGATCTCGAATGTCGGGTTCGTCATCAACGACCAAAATGTCAGTACTCATTGGCAT